>NZ_NHSH01000067.1 GCF_016653315.1 Halochromatium roseum
GTGATTCCGGAGGCGGTAGAAGAGCACGTCAAGGCGGTTTTTGATCAACTCAACGAGAAGCACCGCCGCTGGGTTGCGGGTCTGTTGTCAGAAATTGTTGGTTACGGTGGAACGAAGTGGGCGGCGCAGGTCAGCGGTTTGGACCCGAAGACGGTGCGCCAAGGTCGCCTGGACGTTGAAGCGGGGTTGTCGGACTATCCGCGTGATCGCATTCGTCGCGAGGGCGGAGGGCGCCCCCTTTTAAAAAAAGGATCCGCACCTTGAGGCGGACCTGCTTGCGCTGGTTGAGCCCGACACCGGAGGTGATCCCGAAGGTCACGCCCAGTACACCCGCAGCAGCTTACGCACACTCGCCACACGCCTTGGGCGTGGCTGTGCCACCACGGTCGGGCGTTTGCTCAAGCCGCTGGGCTATTCGCTCAAGACCAATGTCAAACGCCTGATCGGCAAAGCGCACCCGCAGCGTGACCAGCAGTATTGGTTTATTCAGCGTCTCAAGGCGCAGTTTCGCCGCCACGATCAGCCAACCATCAGCGTGGACGCCAAGAAGTCCGAGCTGATTGGTCGATTCAAGAATCCTGGCGCTCGCTATTGCCGCCGTGCCGATGTGGTCAACACCTATGATTTCCCCAGCGATGCCCACTGTCGAGCGACTCCCTATGGGGTCTACGATGAACAGGCGAACCAAGCGCTGCTCAACGTCGGCACCCACGCCGCAACAGCGCAGTTTGCTGTGGCCTCGATTCGCCAGTGGTGGGAACAGCTGGGTCGAGCGCGCTATCCCAAGGCCCACCACCTGTTCATCGAAGCCGATGCAGGCGGCTGCAACGGGCATCGGCCACGCCTGTGGAAGCGCGAGCTGCAACACCTCGCCAATGACACCGGCCTGAGTATCACCGTTTGCCACTATCCGACGGGCGCCTCCAAATGCAACCCCATCGAGCACCGTGTCTTCAGCCAAATCAGCCGTAACTGGGCTGGACATCCGCTGTGCTCGCTCGACACCATGCTGGCATTCATCCGTGGGACAACCACCGCCAAGGGGCTCGAGGTCAAGGCCGTCCTCGACACAACGGCGTATGCCAAAGGCATCAAGGTCAGTACACGAGAAATGGCGACACTGAACATCCGGCGACGACGGCTCTGCCCCAACCTGAACTACACAATCAGGCCAAACAAATCGGGAAGTAGTTAATGGACACTTACTTGGCTGCGCGCAGTTGGAACAGTTGCCGGACTTTCTGACCTCAAAGCGGCGACTAACCGCGCGTTACCTGCAGGCCTTCGCCGGTCTTGAGCAGGTCCGGATGATGCAAGAGCCGCCGGGGTGCGAAAGCAACTACTGGCTACAGACGCTGATCCTGGACGAGGCCTTTGCCGATCAGCGCGATGCCATCCTGGCGGCCACCAACGATGCTGGACTGATGACCCGTCCGGCCTGGACGCTGATGCACCAGTTGCCGCCCTATCAGCACTGCCCGCGCGCACCCTTACCGGTGGCGGAATCGCTGGCACGGCGGATCATCAATCTGCCGAGTAGCGCGGGGTTGGTTTCGCTAGATGATCCGAGGAGATGACCGATATGGAACGTGAAGAGATTGAGGAAAACCTCAAGCAAAAGTACCATGATGCAGCACTGCTCCATGAAAACCGCTGTTACGCCAATGCGATCTATCTGTGCGGCTATTGTACTGAACTTGCATTAAAGTATGCTATCACCAAACAGTTGAATTGGAGTGCCTTCCGTACAGCGGGAAGAATGAGCTGCTTGAAGTCGCATGAATTGGATTTCCTCTTGCAGTTGACTGGTCAAGAGGCCGCGATAAAAAGCACGGATGATTGGCAGATTGTCAATAAGTGGAAGGAAACTGATCGATACAACGATCCTCGTCGCGTCTGTGATGTGGATTCGCAAAACATGTGGGAAGCAACGCGCAAAATCGTGAGGCAACTATGCGCCATCTCGCTGTAAAACTCTCAGAAAAACTGTGCCTGCTAGAGCAGCAAAACGGGCCTTTCAAAGTCAAGTGCCTGGTTCGCCGAACGCCGGAGGATACGCAATGGGATTTAATATTGTGGGCCGATTGGTTTGATGTCAACGAAAGGTCCAGAATCACCCATTTGATGGATGCATTAATTCGCCCACTCCAAGGCGATGATCTTCTTTATTTCAATGCCATGATTACCTTTGGCCCCAAGGACAATAGTCGGTTTCTTCAGGAACTTGCAAAAATACAACATCATTATGACACCGGCGCCTATTATCCCGCCGGGCATGATGGGCTTGTTGAAATTCCTTTGCACCTAGCCTCCTCGTCCCTTGTTGTTCCACTCGGGCATCCGCTGATTGCCACAAATGCAGCGTCGGTCGATCGCCTACCCGAAGTCGCTGCGGCAAGATGAGTCGCCTGCTGCTCCTCGGCGGCGGCGGCCACTGCCGCGCCTGCATCGACGTGATCGAAGCCGGGGCCAGCGGCCAGATCAAGCGCCCTGACACCCGCGGGCGACTGTTCAACCTGGTCAAGCACCATGGCGCCAAGCTCCCCGTGATTCAGTCGCCCACCGCCTACGGCTCGCGCCACGCCGATCACTGCCATACCGCCACCGGCGCGCGCGTCAATGGAGGCGTGCGCATCGGCAAGGGCGCCTCATCGGCAGCGGGATCTCATTCGGTGCGCCGGGATGCGGCGATGGGGCCGTTCCCAGCCGGCCAACGTGCGGCTCAGTGAAACACCGCCTCCGGGGTCTCCGCGGTGAGGATGCGATCGGACCACTCCAGCAGGGTCTCGGCATCGGCCTCTTGGATCTGCTGGCGCAGCCGAGCGTCGGCGGGACCGAACTTGCGCTCCATCAGGCGCAGTAGCATCTCGGCTTTGCCCTGCTCAATGCCCTGCTCGCGGCCCTGTTCAATATACCGATCAATAAAGGTCTGCATGATGGGATCTCCTGGTGCGGTTTGTTCCAACAAGCGGCGGGCGTCGTCTTCGTCGACCCGTTGCGTCCCTTGGACATAATATCTCAGCAGCGATTCCAGAATCTGCAGCGCGGTGTCGCGATCGGCGATCTGGTCGATCAAGGCGATCAGTCGCTCCAGGTGCTCGAGCGGCTGGTCGCTGAAGATCCAGCGCATGGCGAGCTGCACCAAGCGGGTTAGCACATCGCCTTTGATCTCCGCGTCGCTACGCGGCGAGAGATCCTGCAGCGCGTAGCGGAATTGTGGCACATAAGGCTTGAGCGCCTCTGGCAGCGGCCGGATCAGGGCGTGGAAATCGCTCGGCATCCGCCAGCGGTGCTTGCCGTGATAGAGCACCAAGGGATAGACCGGCGGCAAGGTCTTGGCCTCGGGATGCTGCTTGCGGTAGGCCTCGCCCTGCAAGGCGATGTCGCGCAGCAGTTGCAGCAAGACCCAATCGTCGGTCTGGCGCTTGTGCTCGAACAGGATGTCGATGTGGCGTGCGAGGGGGGGCGGCCGCTTGTAGCATTGAGGGGGACGTCGCTGATTCTCCGGCTATACTCCTCACTCCCGTCCCGTCCCGCCGCAGCTCCAGCGTCGGTCACTAACGCCCCAGCCAGAGCAATCCCTGATGAGCGCCGCTTTTGATCTCTACACCAAGTTGAAACACACCTCGAGCGATGAGGAGCGCGCTGAGGTGATTGCGCAGGCCTTTGATGCGCTCGAAGCCCGCTTCCCTCAGCTGACGGATCTCGCGACCCAGGGCCATGTCCGCGAAGCCGAGTTGCGCTTGCAGAAGGAAATCAAGGAGGTCGAAGCACGCCTGCAGAAGGAGATCAAGGAGGTTGAGGCGCGACTACAGAAGGACATCAAGGAGGTCGAAGCGCGCCTACAGAAAGACATCAAGGCCCTTGAACTCCAGATCAAAGAGGTCGACGCGCGCTTACAGGAGCGCATTAGCCAGCTCGAAGTGAGCCTGCACCAGGCACTGGCCGCGCAGACCCGTTGGCTCATCGGCGGCCTCGCCATCCTCGGCGTCGTGCTCAAGCTCGCGGATGTGCTGATCGGACCTTGAGGACGCGCACCCCATGAGCAAACGCAGAGGCTCCCGTGGCCAACGGCCACCCTCAGGTAACCCGCGCACCCCAGGCCAGCCCTCAGGTCAGGTGGCGGCGCTCTACCAAACCGCACTGCAGCATCACCGGCGCGGCGAGCGCGGCAGGGCCGCGGAACTCTATCAGCGCATCCTCAAGCGATCGCCACAACATGCCGACGCCCTGCATAGGCTCGGCATTGCCGCGCATCAGGGTGGCGACCAGGACACCGCCCTCTGGCTGATCGAGCGCGCCATCGGCATCCGCCCGAAGGTCGCCACCTAATCATGCCAATCAGGGGCTGGTGCTGCGTGCCTTGGGGCGCCTCGACGACGCGCTCGGTGCCTATCAACGCGCCCTGGCGCTGCAGCCGGCCTATGCCGAGGCGCAGTACAACCTCGGCAACACCCTCTACGCGCTCGGCCGCCGAGAGGACGCCCTGCTCGCCTATGACCGTGCCGTCAAACTCAAGCCAAACGACGCCAACGCGCAGCTCAACCGCGCCAATACGCTGAAGGATCTCGGCCAACTGCAGCAGGCCCTGCAGGGTTATGAGCGCAGCCTACAACTCGCGCCGCAGTCCATCGCCGCGCAGACCAACCGCGCCAATGTGCTGCAGCGCCTCGGCCAGTTTGAGGCCGCCTTGGCCGCCGTCGAGCAGGTGCTGAGGCTGAAGCCCGATCTGGTCCAGGTGCATTGCAACCGTGGCAATCTGCTGCGCGATCTCTGTCGCCTCGATAAGGCACTCGCCGCCTATGAGACGGCACTGAGCCTCGACCCGCGCGCTGTCGATGCGCACAGCATTCGGCTGTTGACCCTGCACTATCGCGACGCCGACAACCAGCCGCGCCAGCAAGCGGCCCTGCGCGCCTTCGCCGCCTGCTTCCAGGCAGCACCGCACCGGCCAACACCTGTGGCTAGCACAGCGACCTCCCCGCTAGGCCACCGCCCGAACCGATGCCTGCAACCCGACACGCACCCAAACTGACCCTGGTCGTCATCGCCCGCAATGAGGCGGCGCTGATCGGCGGCTGCCTGGACAGTGCGCGCGCAAGTGGCCAAGCCGGCGGACTTCATCGGCGTGCTGCCGGTGATCAGCGACTTTGATCTCGCCGGGCAGGTCGAGACCAGTACGGCTTGGATACCCAGGCTGTTGCCTGCAGGGGTGCGCTACCAAGGCCGGGTGCATGAGCAGCCGGTGTCTGAATGGCGGCGTGTGCGGCTGCCGGTCGCGATCCATCACTCGGGCTATCGGCGGGCGGCGCTGGCGCGCAAACAGGGCCGCAACCGCAGGCTGTTTTGTTGGCGCTGCTCAGTGAAACACCGCCTCCGGGGTCTCTGCGGTTAGGATGCGATCGGACCATTCCAGTAGGGTCTCGGCATCGGCCTCTTGGATCTGTTGACGTAGCCGGGCATCGGTGGGACCGAATTTGCGCTCCATCTGGCGCAGTAGCATCTCGGCTCCGCATTGGCGCTTGCCCTGCTCGCGGCCTTGCTCGATATAGCGATCAATAAACGTCTGCATGATGGGGTCTCCCGGTGAGGTCTGTTCCAACAAGCGGCGGGCGTCATCCTCCTCCACCCGTTGTGTCCCTTGGACATAGTATCGCAGCAGCGATTCCAGAATCTGCAGCGCGGTATCACGGTCGGCGATCTGGTCGATCAAGGCGATCAACCGCTCCAGATGCTCCAGCGGCTGGTCGCTGAAGATCCAGCGTAGCGCGAGCTGCACCAAGCGGGTGAGCACATCGCCTTTGATCTCCACATCGCTGCGTGGTGAGAGATCTTGCAGCGCATAGCGGAACTGCGGCACGTAGGGCTTGAGTGCCTCCGGTAGCGGTCGGATCAGGGCGTGGAAATCGCTCGGCATCCGCCAGCGGCTCTGGCCGTGATAGAGCACCAAGGGGTAGACCGGCGGCAAGGTCTTGGCCTCGGGATGCTGCTTGCGGTAGGCATCGCCTTGCAGCGCGATGTAGCGCAGCAGTTGCAGCAAGACCCAGTAGTCGAGATGGCTCTTGTGCTCAAACAGGATGTAGACGTGGAGCGCGAGCGTCGCTGCAGCATCTTCTAGATCAACTGCGGCGGCCGGATCAGCCTGATCGGGCACGGTTGGATCAGCCTCATCGGGCACACGCCATTTCAGCCGATAGACCAGATCAGAATAGGACGCGCGCAATTCCCTGGAGACGTAGCTGTCCTTGCTGATCTCCAGACTGTCGAGATCCACCACCTCAAGCAGCTCAGCCGGCAATTGCTGGCGCAGAAAGTCCTGCGCAATCTCGCGCCGGGTGAAACTCTCGCGGAAGTAGACGTCATGCGGGTTGTTGATCTCGTCCATGGGCAGAACTGTACCCGGATTGGACTGTTGCGGCGAGCACCCTGCCCTTGCAGCGCTTGGGCGAGGCTCAGCTCGTAGAGGCCATAGCCGGTGTCGGCATCGAGCAGGCGCAGGCCGGGCTGGGCCAGTTGGCGACAAAAGGCGTATTCCGGCTCGGGCCAGTCTTCAAGCTCGAGCAGGGTCAGGGTGGCCGGGTTGTCGAGGTCCGCCGGGACGTTGACCTTGAGGCCGCTCTTGAGGTTGAGGGTCCAGTGGGGTTGCACGGTTGGCTCAGGCGTTTGGTTGCGGTGTGGGGTTGGGGTACATGGCGAGCCAGGTCTCGAGGTCGGCGGCGGTGCTGAAGTCAAGTAGCGCTTCGCTGAGGTCTTCGAGCTGTTCGACTGGGAGGGCTTGTACGCGGGCCTGTTCGAGTGGGGTCATTTCACCGATCATACTGAGGATCTCCTCTAAAGTCCGGTCCTGAAAGCGTGCCAGCAGCCAGTACAGGCGTTAGCGCTCTTCCCCAGGCTCGGGCCAATAATCTTCGTCGAGCACCTGGTCCAAGGTGAAGGGAGGCTGGTCTGGAAAGGTCGAAACCGGCAGGCCGGTTTCATCGGCGGCTTCTTGGCGAGCACGCGGGTAACTCGCTGCAAGCGCCTCGGGCAAGCTGGGTTTCAGGCTCGGACTTTCACGGAGCAAGAGTTTGATGTCCGTGCGCTGGGTGATGATGGTCACGGTCCAGCTGCGCGATGGTTTGTCGGGCTGATGGCGCAGCTTGAGCAGGTGCATCATCAGGACCACCAACCGGTTGCGCAATTGCCGTCGTTCACTGCGACTCATCCCCTCGAGTTCCTCCGCCAGTTGCTCGCGGTCCAGGCAATCGAGCCGTCCGGCGCGCAGGTGGTTGACCTGGGTTTGCAGCCATTGCAAGTAGTCGGATTCGTGGTGATGGGTCGCATGCATCATGGCGCGGTATCGCAGGCGGTCTGTTGCGGCGTGGGGTGCATGGCGAGCCAGGTCTCAAGGTCGGCGGCGGCGCTGAAGTCAAGCAGCGCTTCGGTAAGGTCTTCGAGCTGGTCGACCGGGAGGGTTTGTACGCGGGCCTGTTGCGCCTTGGTGGGGCTGCCGAGGCGGCGGCGTAGGAGGCGGAGCGCCACCCGTTCAGCTTCGCGTCGGCGACCTTCTTCGCGACCTTCTTCGCGGCCTTCCGCACGGCCTTCCGCACGGCCTTCCGCCAGCCAAATCGGCTGGTTCTTCGCGACGATCTCCCGATAAGCGCGGGTCTGTTTCGAGTGGGGTCATTTCGCCGAGCAGCAGGTCGATCTGTTTGTCGGTGTGCATCAAGAGGACAACGGGTCGAGAACCTGCTCGAGCGGCAGCTGCGGCCGCTTAGGAAACGCACTCAGCGGCTGTTGCGAGCGCGCGGCGGCGATGTCCCGGGCGTCGGTGTAGCAGGCTTCATAGATGTCGTTGAGGTAGACCCTTAAGCTCGGGCTGTCGTCGAGTTCATCACGAATCTGTTGGCGAAAGCTGGCCACCTCGGCTCGCCAGTGGTTGCCGCTGCGGGGGGCTTCCTCCACCCAGTACTCGAGCTTGAGGAGATGGGCGAGCAGTTGCCGCAGCAGGTTTTTCAGCTTGCGCTTCTCTCGGCGACTCAAATCGTCGATCTCCTCGAGCAGGTGCGTCAGGTCAACGCTCGCAAAGTCACGGCGCGCGAGTTTGCCGCGTGTCGCTTGCAGCCAGAGATAGTAATCGGCATCGTAGGCGGCGGCGGTGTCGTCGGTTTCGCGCAGTGGACGGTGCATGGTCGGGATGGGGAGCGGTTGATGGTCACGGGGGCGCGGCATCAGGCGGACCGGATCAGCCGCCTCTGCTCGCGCAGCCAGGCGGCGCGGGTGGCGTTGCA
The DNA here is from genome assembly GCF_016653315.1 of Halochromatium roseum. Classification (GTDB taxonomy): domain Bacteria; phylum Pseudomonadota; class Gammaproteobacteria; order Chromatiales; family Chromatiaceae; genus Lamprobacter; species Lamprobacter roseus. Next base: position 8,271 of record NZ_NHSH01000067.1, read on the forward strand.
GGCAAAAAGTATAGCTGGTTTTTCCAGCGCTGCTTGTGCGCAGGGTTCGGTTTCACTGTCAGCGTTGGCGTTGGCGTCAGCACTGGTGTTGCCGTTGGCAGCCGTCTGTGTGTGCCGCTCGGGGCTTGCGTTGCTGTGGCCGTTGGCGTCGGCGGTCTCCGGCAGCGCGACCCAGGCGTTCTAGGCGGGGATGAGGCGATACAGTCCGAGTGTCAAGTCCCGGCAGATACCGCATCGCGGTGATGACGAGACCCACCCCGGTCGCGATGAAGCCGAGTATCCAGAGAAAGTGCGTCTCCTGACGCTTGAGCATCTCATCGAAGCGTTTGTCGACCTGCTCGAAGCGCTTGTCGACCTGCGCAAACCGCGCCAGCATGTCCTGGCGCAGTTCAAGCACCACCCAACCGACCTGATCAAGCCCACCACCGCGCTAGAAGCCAATGCCACACCGCTCAGCACAAACGCCCGCGCCGCCCAAGCCCCCAGGCTGCCGACTCGCACTGGTTGTCATCGCCCGCAACGAGGCGGCGACGCTTCGCGATTGCTTGGAGAGCGCGCGGGGCTTGGTCGACACCATCATTCTGCTCGATACCGGCTCGACCGATGAGACAGTGGCGATCGCTCAGGCCTGTGGCGCGCAGGTGCATCCGTTTACCTGGTGCGATGATTTCGCCGCGGCGCGCAATGCAGCCTTGGCGCACTCGCCCGCGGTCTGGAATCTGATCCTCGATGCCGATGAGCGCTTGGCGCCGGACGCGGCGGGGACGCGAGCCTTGGCGGAGGCCACGCGCGGGCCGGCAACCGCGATCGGCCTGCTGCCGGTGATCAGTGCCTTTGATCTGGATGGCCAGGTGGCGCACAGCACCTCCTGGCTGCCGCGCCTGTTGCCGGCCGCGGTGCGCTATCAGGGCCGTGTCCATGAACAGCCAGTCTCCACGCTACCACGGGTACGCGTGCCGATGCCGATCCAACACAGCGGCTATCGCCGCGCGGCGCTAGCGCGCAAACGCGGTCGCAATCGCCAGTTGCTGCTGGCGATGCTCGACGAGCGTCCGGAGGATGCCTACCTGCACTATCAGCTCGGCAAGGATTGCGAGGTCTATCAGGCCTTCGATGAGGCCGCCGAGCACTATCAGCGCGCCTTACCGATGGTCGCGCCACGGCAAGGCTATCGGCATGACTTGGTGATACGGCTGCTCTATGTGCTCAAGCGCGCGGGCCAGTTGGAGACGGCGATCCAGCTGGCGAACCAGGAGATGCCGCACTGGCAACAGTCACCGGATTTCTTCTTTGTGCTCGGTGATCTATTGCTCGACTGGGCGATGGCGCATCCGGCGCAGGCCGAGCAGGAGTTCCTACCACTGGTGGAATCCGCTTGGTCGACCTGCCTGGCGCTGGGTGAACAGCCGCAGCTCGAGGGCAGCGTGCAAGGGCGTGGTAGCTTTCTGGCCGCGCATAACCTGGCGGTGCTTCATGAGCAGTTGGGGCGCGTGGAACAGGCGCGGGAGTATCAGCAGCTGGCGCGTCAATTGCGCGAGGGCCAACGGAAGGCCTGATCTCCGTACCAGGCGTTGATGCTCCAGCACAGGGAGCTAGAGATGCCGTCCCATCGTCCGCGTCTGCGCACCCTTGTTTAAGTCCAGCGGACAGTGTCAACCTCCCCCCCTCCAAATGCTCATCAAACTCAGCCGTGTCTGATCCAAACCACCATGACGGCCAATGTCCAGTCAGTCTTCTCGACGGCCTTGACCTGCGCCTTCCCGTTCGCGCAGTCTCTGATCTCCAAGGTATTTTGGTACAGTCGTAACAATGGCATCAGCCCAAACCTGACCTGAAGACATCATCTTATCGAGCCCCGTTACCTGAAGAACATGCTATCAAATTCATTGCAGATGCTAGGGTTTACTACAGAATAACTCACTGATCTTATCATTATGGATATGAGAGTTCAATCTGTTAATCGTAGATACAGAGAAAGTAGATGAAACGTAAAATCCTGATTGTTGGTGCGGGTCAGCTTGGATCGCGATATCTCCAGGGCATAGCTGCTGTTAAAAATCCATTGTCTATCACAGTAGTGGAGCCGTGCGTTAACGCGCAAGCAATTGCTCGTGCGCGTTGGAAAGAGGTTGGAGGGGCGAAATCAGAGCATCAACTCACATGGACGCACAGCTTGCTGAATCATTTAGACTCAGTCGATATAGCGATTATCGCCACTCCCGCACGCGACCGAGCGGCTTTAGTGAAGGAAATTTCGCGCCAGGTCAAAGTCCGCTATTGGGTGCTTGAAAAGATATTAGTGCAAAAACCCAATGAGCTAGAAGTATTGTCGCACGCCGTCTCCGCTTCGAGTAGCTGCTGGGTCAATACACCCCGACGTTTAATGCCTTGGTATCAGCGTTTGAAGGCAGAATTCAAAAAATGCACACCAATCAGCGTTATTCAAGACGGTGGGCTATGGGGGTTAGCCTGTAACAGCATTCACTTCATCGACTTATTAGCCTGGTGGACTGAAGAAAGCTTAGCAAAAATTGAAACTGACCGGCTCGATTCAACATGGTTCGAGAGCAAACGCCCGGGATATTATGAAATTACTGGAGAATTGATTGCTCATTACTCTGGAGGCTCGACGCTACATCTCAGGTCACGGCCAGAACAGGCTGACTTCAAAATGCAGATTTGCTGTTCAACGGGTGCCTCTTGGGTCATTGATCAGACAGCGGGAACTGCGATTGGACCCAGTGGTCAGCGTATAGATGGGCAGATGCTATTACAGAGCGGCATGACGGCGCCTTTGATCTCGTCAATCTTAGCGCATGGCACCTGCGGCTTGCCGACACTGCAAGAGTCCGAACAGATGCATGGTATGCTTCTCCAAGCGCTGCTGGCGCACTGGCAGCGGTACCAAAACCCCAACGACCAACGTGTACCGATCACATGACGAAGATGACTGTTTGGCTTATTGGCGCCGGACCGATGGCGCAAGAATACGCACATGTACTGATTGCGCTAGACCATCCATTTCAGGTGATCGGGCGAGGTGAAGCTTCTGCAGCAGCGTTTCAGCAAGCAACCAAGGTATCTGTGTGTACAAGTGGATTGGAACAGGCGCTATCGCAGAAAGAGGCCCCTGAGCAAGCGATTGTCGCGGTGGGTGTCGAACAACTCACCACCGTCGCAAGTGCTTTGATCCACGCGGGAACGCGACGCATCTTATTGGAAAAGCCAGGAGGAATAGATCTCAACGATATCGTTCAGCTGAATAATTTAGCCGAGGAATACAACGCAGAAGTGCTCATTGCTTACAATAGGCGCTTTTATGCATCGGTGCTGAAGGCACGCGAGTACATTGAGCAAGATGGTGGTCTGCTCAGCACACAATTTGAATTTACTGAGTGGGCACATCGGATCGCCCCCCTCGCCAAAGCGCCTGGGGTGAAAGAACGTTGGTTTTTAGCGAATTCTACGCATGTCATCGATCTCGCTTTTTATTTATCGGGTCAACCGAGGGACTGGCAGGCCTGGCACGCCGGAACCCTCGACTGGCACCCGGCTGCAGCACGCTTTTGCGGGGCAGGCGTGACTGAGCGTGGCGTACTCTTCGCTTATTTAGCCGACTGGCAATCAGCAGGGCGCTGGGGGCTTGAACTGCTGACACAAAAACGACGACTGATACTGAGACCAATGGAGCAACTGCAAGCAACACGACTAGGTAGCGTAAAGGTCGAAACGATAGCACTTGACGATGTTTTCGATCAAAAATTCAAGCCTGGCCTTTATCGCCAGGTACAAACATTTCTAAAGAAAGAAAACACGGATTTTTGCACACTTTCAGACCAAGTCAAAAATGTCGCTTTATACTGTGAGATGGCGGGTTATTTCGCAGGCGCTGGCGATCGATGATCAAATCCGCTCTCGCAGTAATCTACTAAATGCTTCTGCCGCCTCAAACCCCACTTGTGCCCCTCGTACACGGGTCGCCGCCCAAAACCGCTCTGGAGTGGGCACGGACTCCGGCTTGAGGATCATTGGACTCTCCATTAACTTTCGAAGAGTCCTTCGTAACATCACGCTTTTAAGTTTGGATCTGCTGCCTCATCGCCCGCAGCAAGATGTTTCAGAAGCGAACCGCCGCGGCCGAGGGTCTCGTCATCGGCATGTATTGTCCAGTTAACAATTATCCGGACAGCCTCATTTTCGCAACCAGCTGATTTTGTAATGATCTTAAAAATCTGCTAATCCGCATAGTTAATAGCGGAACAATACGGATATGCATGCTACTTTCATTGTGTCACCATTAGTATGCGAGGTCTTTGTTTAAGAGGGCTGCGTCCCGCAGCGTCTTTGCAAGCAGATCGGCAATACGCTCGCCGGCATGGCCGTCACCAAAAGGATTGCCGCATCCTTCAATTCGTTTTTTGATTTCCGCGTCATGCAGGATCCGGTCGATCTGATCGGCGATGGCACCCCGGGCATTCGGCGTGAAGAAGACATTCTCTGCGTGGTGCCTTTGTTTCTGACGGTTTCCGGCATTGATAACCGGCAACTTGAGAAATGGCGCTTCGAGCAGCCCGAGGCTTGAGTTGCCCACGAGCACGGAGGCGCCGCGCAACAGATTTACAAACAGGTCATCCTCAATGTTCCTGAATAAGTGCACGCCATCGTGCTCACGGTACGATTCGATTACTTCTATAATATCACCGCACCCGGGATCTGAATTGGGATAACTCACAAAAACATCCAGGCCCGATGTAAGTACACCCTCAAGTGTCTCGCGCATGTGCATGCCCGACTCGGAAATTTCGGAAGAGAGCGCGTGTTGAATAACCACGGCGTAACGTTCCGGGACGGATGGAACACCGAGTCTTTCAGCCAGAGAAGCGCGGTCAATGGAGGGCGCGAGCCGCATACGGTCCAATCCCGCGTGCCCCACTCTATGTACCCGGGACTCTTCTTCTCCGGCCCGAATAAGCCTTGCCCGTGCATCCTCACTGGTTGTCAGCAACACATGGGCCAAGCGGGAAGCGGCGTGTCGCACCATGTCATCCACGTTGCCCACCACCCGGTCGCCCGCGCAATAGTGCATCGTGGGAATGTTCAAATAGGCTCCACACAGGGCCAGCATCATCGGCTCTTCCCTGTCACCCACCGCGAACAGCCAGTCAGGACGCAGCCGGTCAACGACATTGGCCAGCGCGGCCAGCTCAATGGCCGCGCCTTTCAACCGCGCCGCATCTCGATCAGAATATAGCAGGTTCTCAATGCGCTCAACGATCGTGAAGCCGTCGTCTTCAATGGTCTTCACAGTATAATTGTGCAAAGGTGACAAGTGCGCCCCGGCCACGACCAACTGAAGGTTGAGTTCGGGATGTGCGGCAATTGCGTTCAGGGCCGGCCGTTGAAGGAAGTACTCCGAACGAATTCCGCTTAATGCCAGTACGTTAAGCATCAGGTAATCCTTTCTTGTAACTGGAATCCCACGCGAAAGGATGAAAACGGATACCCTGGCGGCGAAGATAATTTCGCAGTTCCGCGCTTAAAGGTGTGGTTTCGCCGATGAATGTCATCGATTCAAACAGGAAAACACTTCCCTGGACCGGCTCCTCAACCGTTCCCTCAAGCAGCAGAACAATGCGCTTATCGCGAAACGTCGCATCAGTTTTTTCCGTCTCCAGCAACTCAATGGTGTACGTGTCACCATCAGGTAGTCCGACGGTGAGGCTCTTCCTGTCCGCCGCAAGCTCGGTCGCGCATCCCTTGAAGGAAAGCAGCTGCGAAAAACCGTCCAGTTGATCTGCCAATATGTTCACGCGCTCTGCGGGCGCTATCTCACATGCGGCATTCTCACGAAGCACTTTGCCAGGTATACCGCCGAACAGGCAGCCGGCCGGAACGTTATCGGTGACCGTAGAATTGGAAATAACAATGGAGCCGATTCCAATCTTCGTGCCCGGCAGGATCTGACATCCCGCCCCGGCCCATGCGCGGTGTCCAATACGTACGGAACTGAAACGCGTGGAGTATCCGTCAAGTACACTCTGCCAGAAGCGGTGCGTGAAGACCATCGCTCCCGGGCTCAAGGCGGATTCGGGTTCCATGACTACTTCCCGGCATGTATTAACCATCGCGCGCGAGGCGATCAGGCATCCGTTTCCAACCAGCAGGCGAGATTCGGATGAAAGCCCGCCGGCGATATCAACCAGTACTTCCTGCCCCACGACCACGCCATCGCCGATAATAATTTCCCGGGTGATCATTTCACTTCGTTTACCGATCTTAGTATACGCTCCGATGTAAACAGCATCGGCATCAATGATGGTATCGGACCCAATAACCGCTCCTTCTCCGATCCACAACCGTCTGGCTTTGATGGAGACGCCGGAGCCCCAACGAACCTGTTCGCCGACGACAAATCCTTGCTGACGGGCGTCCTCTTCGGAAAAGACACTGCATGCCCCCGACACATCCTGTTTGCTTAACGTCTCCCGCGCTTCAGCCACCCAGGGGAGTTCCTCACTGGGCACCCATGTCTCCTCCTCAACCGCATCAGCAGCCGTGCGCGACTTGGCGGCTTTCTTCTTTGCCAGCAGGCGCTGTTTGGCCGTCATTTTCGGGGCGTCCTGGACGGATTCCGCAGCAGCACTCTCTTGAGCAAGATCGGCATCAAGCGGTTCGTCCGGGGATTCTGTCAGAATACACAATAACTTGCCGACATCCACCATCTCCGTCTGAGTAACAAGGATTCTGCGGACATACCCGTCCTGTTCAGCGTTCACCGAGATCGTGCTCTTGGTTGTCTCCACGGAAAACAGTTCCTGCCCTTCAGTCACCCGATCGCCTTCCCGCACGAGGATATCACTGAGAAATACCTCGTCTTCATTTGCGTTGATGCGTGGAACTTTGACTTCGTTCATGTTTACTCCACTGAAGTTTCCTGATTCTGAAAACCGCAAGGAGGGCAGGCGCTTGGGGAGCGGCTTTTTGTGCAGCTTTGCGCAGACTGCAGCAAACCCCAATAAAATTGCCCCTACCTGCCGTGCCGCCCCTCTAAAAATCAGGAAACTTTAGTTTACTCCATCTTGTTTATCGTAAATCTGAATCAACGGTTTGAATAGCGGCGGCCACCACGTCCCTAACCTGTGGAAGAACCTCGTCTTCCATGGACCGAGCGGCCGGAATGGGAACCTCGCGGGCGGCCACTCTTACCGGAGGAGCGTCGAAACGGTACTCCGAAAGGCGGGCAATCACCTCAGCGCCCCATCCCCAGGAATATGTTCCCTCCTCGGCCACCACCATGCGCCGCGATTTCCTGAGTGACGCGCCGATTGCATCAACCTTGAACGGTGATATTTCATGCAGAATGACAACATCACAGATCAGTTCTTCCTCTTCCCTCAGCCGGGCCGCAGCCTTTAAACAGATGGGCGTCATCCCCCCGTAGGTAACCAGCGTGACGTCGGGTTCTTCGCCATACGACAAGGTGCAGGAAGGGAACGTGTCTTCCGATCTTGTCACCTTCATGCCCTGTATGGACGACTCCTCTGACCAAAGCGGATGTGAGTAGAGGGTCTTGTTCTCAACAAACAGCGAAGGACCGTCGCTCAGGATCACCTGTGTCAGCAGTTCTCCGGGATCTACCAGGGGTGATACTGCGACAACATTCAGACCGGGAACCCCCATGAAAAGCCTCTCGAGAGACTGACTGTGTGTGGGACCGTAGCCTCTGCGCGCGCCCATGGGCGTCCGGACAGTCAGCGGAAGCGGAACACGCTGTCCGTACATGGCATAAATTTTGGTACCGTGGTTAATTAACTGGTCTACAATCAGTGTCGTGAAATCACCGAACATGACCTCCACTACCGGACGAAACTTCTGCAGTGCGAGGCCGATACCGACGCCGGTTATGCCGGCCTCACTGATCGGCGATGTGATTACTCGTTCCGGATAATCGGTTGAAAGGCCGCGTGTAACCTTGAACGCGCCGCCGTAAGGATCGAGAATATCCTGACCGATAACGACCACCTCAGGTCGCTCCTTCATAACCCGATGAAAGCCTTCGTTCAGCGAATCAAGCACCCTCTTCATGACAGTTCCCCATCCATGGTTGATGCGGGAGAATTTTCTGCAGCCTCCGCGGCTTTCGCTAACACATCCTCAACCCACTTTTCAGCGTTTTCAATACACGCATCACTCACACGCCGCCTCAGCAGGTAAAGCGGATCGTGCTCACGGTGCCGGGCCAGTTCTTCTTCGGGCCGATTGTCATCGCCCTTGCTGTGGGCCGCAAGCCGGTAGGTATCGACGACCGCCCATGCCGGCTTCCGGTTAGTGCGCACATACTCAATCATCTCGGAGCACCACGGCCGCAATTGCTCAACATCGGTCGTGTCAATTTCATCGGCGTGGATACCAAACGGTTTCGCGCGATCGACAACCGACCCCGCCACACCAAGCGCGATCGGCGTGCTTTGCGCGTAGAGGTTATTCTCGACAAAAAACAGAATCGGCAGGTTCCACAGGGCCGCCATATTCAAAGACTCGTAAACGACACCCTCACCCAGCGCACCGTCACTGAGACACCACACCGCAATGCCGTTCTGCTTTTTCAACTTCTCGCCAAGCGCAAGCCCGCAGGCGATGGCGGCACCGCCACCGAGAACCCCGTTTGAGAAAAAGTTACCCGACTTTAAATGCTGGCTACCACCGCGTCCGCCGCAAATGCCGTTGGCGCGTCCCATAATCTCGCCCAGAAGTCCTTCCAGCGAACAGCCAAACGACAAATAGTGGCCGTGACAGCGGTGGTTGCTCATGACGAAATCGATGGCGGGATCAAGCTGGCTGATCAGGGCAATCGCGTTGGCCTCCTGACCGATACAGGTATGGGTTGTACCGCTTACTTTGCCCTCGGTAAATAACTGCAGGATCAACTCCTCAGTCCGCCTGATAAGCAGCATATCTCGAAAGTCTGTTTCTATTTGTGATAGCATAACGTTTCCGCCGGCTCAATTATGTCTTTAGCAATCCGTCAATCGCTTACCGGTGTAAGGACAAGGTGATAGCGCGCGCTAGAAGCGCCATTTATTACGTCCGCGCGTCGAATAAGCGCGCATTCCTCAAGCGTGAATAAAACATCAATAAGCTTCTGTATCTTCGCAAAGTTGAAATAAGATTGGACCGTGTTCTTCTCGTGAGCGGTGGAAACGACTTCCTCCTCCGCGTATTCACGGGCATGCGCGCTGTCATCACCGGATACAAGATCACAGTAAAATTTACCTCCCGGCTTCATGACCCGCTGAAGGTCTTGTACGGCCGACCGGGCGATGTCAAAGTGCATACTGTCCAGCACGCCGTGGCTGACAACAAAATCGAAGAATTGATCCGGCCAGGGAAGCTCGCGAATATCCCCCTGCACGATGCGCTCCGCCGCATCGGGCATCTGCTCCTGCATCAACTTCCGCGCCACGTCAAGCGCGACGCTGGACAAGTCTATGCCGTAGGCCTCTGCACCCATGTCATGCGCGAAGGCGACATGGCGCCCGATGCCGCACCCAAGGTCGAGAATTTTCGGAGGTGGGGTAAAATCCACGCGATCAATAAAAGTATTGACTCCTGAACGCTTTCTAATGTGCCGGGCGAAAAAGCGGATGACCTCCTCGTGCGGGTAAAAAACAAAATTATCCCCTTTGTCATAGGATTGGTTCCAAGCTGATTCCTGGTTTTCCATGTAGGTTTTCCTCTTTCTGTTCAGGATGCCATGCCGGATCACTCGAGGGGTGCAACCTGCCGCGCGCGCCGACAGGCGCAGGAGCGGCTCAACCGCCAGGGTGGGAAGAATGACGCCCTTGGGCAAGGCGGCGCTCACAGGCGTAGGGTGATCAGGGCAACCATCCCGTTGAACCGCCACCGCCTGAGAGGCCGCCATATTCAGTCTACACACCTCCACGCTCACCAGCCACGGCCCCCAACCAGCAATTCCCGCTGTTCCTGACCCGCTAGCGCGCCCGCCGTTTGAGCGAGTGTTGCGAAACGCCGGGCCAGGTGTGAGATGGCGGGTTATTTCGCAGGCGGCGGCGATCGATGATCAAATCCGCTCTCGCAGCAATCTAAATGCTTCTGCCGCCTCAAACCCCACTTGTGCCCCTCGTACACGGGCGAGTGCATGCAGCGCCTCATCACTCCGTGGAAAGGGAAAGGCGCCCATTTCTGAGGCATACACACGCATCAGTGCTCTCTTCTTCTCCAGATAAGCACTGATATCGACAAACACCGTCGGCTGAAAGGCGCGGAACGGGTCAAGCCCGGCGTCCGTCTCCGAGAGCGTCTCATAGGTCAACACGCGCTGAACACTTGGATACCGAAACCACTTGGTGCAAGCACTGGCCGCCTCGAAAGTACTCCGATGATCGCTGTGCGCGTCCCCCGGATGCGGCAGCAGAACCTCCTCTGGCTGGAAGTCCCTGACTACCTCCGATACACGCGCCACTAGGGTGCTCATCGGCACCTGGTCGAGTTCAGCGGTTGGGAATCCAAGCGAGTAGTGATGCTGCGTCGCGACCCCTAGCCCTTCACGCACCCGCTCGATTTCTCCCGCCCGCTCATCGATCCGCTCAGGACTCCAGCCGCCTTGTTCCGTGATCGCGGTCATCAGCAGCCAGCCGACCGTGCCGCCTTCGGCACTGCGTCGCAGCAGGGTACCGCCACAGCCGAGCAGTTCATCGTCGGGGTGGGGGGCAATGACCAGTGTTTTCACAAATAGCTCCCAACGTCCAAGGTGACCTTGGGCGCTGTTTCGAGCAAACGGATGCCACCGATCCCTGCCTTGATTAGGACGCCGCGCTCGTCCATCGCCAGAATCTTACCCGGCTCCAGATTCATGGCCACATTGGGCTCAACCTCAGTTCGCCAGACCTTGATCTTTTCTCCCGAATGATCAAAGTGCACCCCCACATACGGCCGTGTGAGACCTCGGACGAGATTGTGGATAGACACGGCCGCCATGCGCCAATCGATCCGGCCATCCGCGGCTCCGCGCTTGCGCCAGGCATTGGCGAAACGTCCATCTTGGGGTTGACGGTAGAAGCGGCTATTTGCCAGGCGCGGGACGAAATCGCGAATCTGCTCCAGTGCGACCACAGTGACACGCTCATAGAGCCGACTAGCATCATCTTCGGGGGCAATGGGCACAGGCACTTGCGATAGGATATCGCCCGAGTCCGCGCCTTCATTCTTCAGCAGATCATCCAGCGGCCGTTGCTCCAAAATTTTGACAATGGCATCGCTCGCGCCACCGCTACCGCAGGGATTCTCGACCCTCGTCAGTTGGGCTTGGAACTCTGCGGAAAAAAGCCGATCAAGGGCAGCACCAATAGAAACTCGATCTGGCTCGCAGTCGATCACACTAGCTGCACGTAGGCGTCCACGTTGGCGGTCACCGATATTGATTGTGCCCTTTTTGAAGCTCGGCACTTCTAGTAGACCGCTCGACGAATTACCCACTACGCCATCGACATGCTGAATGCAGGACAGATAGCGGAGTTGTCCCAACGAGGTATAGGCCCGCGCCTGCGGATGACGCGCGCAGAAGTCTTCGATCTGGCGGAATAGCACGCGTCCTTCGGTATCGGCATTGGGCATGGTGAAGATCAAGCCCGTGTCTGGCTGTTCTGCCAGTGCCGCAAGCAGTTCGTCCATCTGCGCGGCGCTGGTGTTGTGCTCCAGCGTCACCGGATGAAAGGTGATCAGTAGATTGCGGGGAGCGAGCTTAAAATCGAGGGCGGCTTCTAGCTCATCACGCGTCAAGAGCTTGAGGCGCAGTATGTTATCGATGCCGAGCCCGCCGACGCGAAAGACCCGCTCCGGCTGCTCGCCGAATTGAATCACCCGACGCTGGTACTCTTCGGCTGCGACGAAGTGCAGGTGTGACATCTTGGTCAGGCTGTGCCGGATCGGTTCATCGATAAGACCTTCTGTAGCCTCGCCCCCATGCAGATGAGCAACGGGGATGCGCGCGATCATCGCCGCTGCGACTGCGGAGAAGATCTCGCAGCGATCACCCAGTACCAGCATGAGGTCTGGCTGTAAGTCCGCCAGTGCGTCAGCGAAGCCGATCAGCCCAAGGCCCATGGATTTAGTGACACCGACTGCTGTACCCGAACTCAGCAGCATCTCGACCTTGCGATCGACCTGGAAGCCATCGGCCTCGATCGCATCGACGGTGAGCCCAAACTCCGGCGAGAGGTGCATGCCGGTGGCGATGAGTTGCAGCTCCAGCAGGGGTGACTGGCGAATGCCTTCCATGACCCAGCGCAAGAGGCCGTATTCAGCGCGAGTGCCAGTGACGACACAGATTGTCTTCACAGCACGATCAACTCATCAGCCTCAAAATTGCGTCTAGCCATCCGCCCCATCACCTCATCCCAGCGCATCGGCGAGAGGCCGGTGCCAGGGCGCTTGGCGGTGACATTCTCCGGTGTGAACGGCTCTCCTGCGCAGATGGGTCGGGCGGCAACCAGAGACTTGCGGGCGATGGGCTTATTCTTGGCCTCGCTTGGACTCGGGCGCTTGATACCATCGCCAAGCGCCTGCTCGATGTTGCGGATAGCACGAACCATGGCAGCGAACTCGTCCGGCTCTAGGCTGGCCTTGTGGTCGGGGCCGGGCAGCGTGCGATCAAGCGTCAGATGCTTTTCGATGACGCTAGCGCCCAAGGCCACAGCGGCGATGGCCACCTCGATACCGGGCGTGTGGTCGGAGTAGCCCACGGCAACGCCGAAGGCTTGGCCGATGGTCACCATGGCGCGCAGGTTCACGTCCGCCATAGGCGTGGGATATTCGGTATTGCAGTGCAGCACGGTGACGCAGGTGTGCGGGGTGCCGGCGGCTTCGAGCGCCTCAAGCGCGGCCTCAATCTCGCCCAGGGTTGACATGCCGGTGGAAAGGATGATCGGTTTGCCGAAGGTGCCGACATGACGAAGATATGGCAGATTGGTGATCTCGCCAGAGGGGATCTTAAAGCGCTCGGCGCCGAGCGAGGCCAGATAGTCCAAGCTCTGGATATCGAAGCCGGTGGAGAAGAAGCCGATACCGCGCGCATGGCAGTGAGTGATCAAGGTCTGGTGCATCTCGGCGCTGAGTTCCAGTTGGCGCAGCATGTCGAATTGGGATTGCGCCTGATCGGTGGTGCGGGTTTGGTAATCGGCTTTGGGCGCGCTCTGGGTCGCAAGACGTTCGGCGCTGAAGGTCTGAAACTTAACCAGATCGGCGCCAACCTCGGCGGCGACGTCAATCAGCCGTTTGGCGAGATCAAGGTCGCCGTTATGGTTGACACCTGCTTCAGCGATGATGAGTACACTCACGTCAAGCGATCCCCAACTTTGAGCTTGAAATCCGCGTCCCAATCGATAACGCGAACGTAAGAGTCAGCGGTTTTGACCAAAAACCCTGCCGCATCCTTGGCAAGCACAGCACCAGGGATGCCGATGTAAGTTGGCGCATCGGAAAGATAATCGACACTGTTGATACGGATTTCCTCGTTACCGCGAAAGCAACGGGCAGCAGGTCCAGGTGGACAAATGGCGCGAACAAAATTGAAAACCCGGCGCGAGGGCTGTTGCCAGTTCAGCCGTTCGTCACCTTGCCCGCGCGCAGTGCAATAGAAGCCGCGCGGGTGGATCTCGGCCTGAGGTCGCCGCATGGCCGTCCCGGCCAAGATATCACCGATTGCCTGATCCAGCAGATCGGCACAGCCAACATAGGCACGATCCAAGAGGGTGCTGTAATCGTCGGCATCCGTGATCGGAAAGCATTGCTGCCGAATAATATCGCCAGTATCGACTCCTGTGTCGACATAGTGAACCGTGATACCAAACTCCTTTTCGTCGTTAATCAGTGCCCAATTGAGGATATTTCGCCCACGATAGAACGGCAGTTTACCAGCATGACAGTTGATCGTGCCAAGGACTGGCCTTTCAATCGTTGACTTTCTAAATATCTGATTGAAAGACATCGAGACAAATAACTCACTCCCATATTGCTCAACGCTTTGCAAAAAATCAGCGCTATTAATGTTTGGGTGAAACAAAAAAGGAATACTATTTTTCTCTGCTTTTGCTTTCAGCATTTGATCCGGATGATCGTAGCGCGCACAAATAAAAGCGATCTTCAGTCTTTTTTCCTCAAGCAACTTATCGAGTGCTCTATGAGACCAAGGGCCATCTGCAAAGTATCCGATAATCACGAAATCAAAACCAAAAAAGTGGATCGGTTAGTTATTGGAAACGCCATTTGTCTCTGCCATTTCGACCACGTCGATGCAGGAACGGCAGTGGCCGCCTCCGAGCAGCAGTATATTCATTTAGGCATTTGCATCTACAGGAAATGCAACCCAATACTGACGACAGTCGCAAAAATTGCCGCGAACACTGACAAAACCGTCAGCAGGAATTGAATCGCTCTTTTCCGGCTTTTGATGCGAATGAGCGGATCGGCCTGCTCAAACGTTGCTACTAAGCCTTTGAGTTCATCAATGTATTTGAGTACTTGCGGGTAATATTGCTGACGATTGAGATACAGTTCGTCGCTTGCCCTCACGTCCGAGACGCCACAACGGATTCTTTCCAATTGATTGAGTAGATCAACATAATTTGGCAGAACCTCGGTAGTACATTCGAGATTCTTAAAATCGGATTGATAGGCTTCGGCTTTTTCCAATAGCGAGAGGATACTCGCCTCGGTCGCGTCATAAATCGCTCGCTTGGCATGATTCTCTGCTCTCTCGATATCGGCATCGAATCCCGTGCTGTCTTGCTCAGATAACGCTCGCAGCAGATGGAAAGCGACATAGCGCAACTCATTAATGGCCGGAATGGTTAAATTTCGGTCGATCTGCTCCGTCTGCTTTAACTGGACTTCAGCTTGCCGAAACAGTTCATAAAGATCAGCAAAGCGTTCTGGGTGATCAGTCATGCGTATTATCGATAAACCGATGAGCACTCATGCGGTCAGCGCGCTCATTCAACTGATCCTGCGTCTGATAACGTCCCGCTTGGAGTAACACGTTTCCCTTGGCCAAACGAGCCACCAAGGCCCTGGTTGCGGTTTCGTCAGCGCCGATCAGCGCGGACTGCGATGATTGTTCGGGCCAACGGAATGGGTAAAGCAAGAATCGCATGTTTTTGAGCCGCCAGCGCGAGGCGTTATCGAGTTGTTTTCTCATAAGCTTATTAATCGCCTGGTCTGGATGGGCAAAGGATAAAAGACCTTACGCTAATCCCGCACTACTCGGCAGGTTGATGATGCGCCTTGCCAGGGACTCCGCCACCGGCAGTGGTGCGCGCGGGCAGTCACGGTAAGGCGGCAACTGGTGCAGCAGCGTCCAGGCTGGGCGGGTCATCAGGCCGGCGTCGTTGGTGGCCGTCAGAATCGCATCGCGTTGATCGGCCACCCGTTCATCAAGAATCAGCGTCTGTAGCCAGTAATTGCTCTCGCAGCCGGGCGGTTCTTGCATTAAGCGCGCTTGGTCCAGACCGGCATTCGCGAAAGCGTCGCGATAGCGCGCGGCCAGGCGCCGCTTGGAGGCAAGAAAATTCGGCAACTGTTCCAACTGCGCACAGCCGAGCGCGGCGTTGAGATTGGGCATGCGATAGTTATAGCCGATTTCATCGTGCATGGACTCCCAGCGATGCGGGCGTTTGGCGGTGGTGGTCAGGTGCTTGGCATGGTCAGCCAGGTGCATATCGGCGGTCAAGATGGCGCCACCACCGCCGGTGGTGATGGTTTTGTTGCCGTTGAAGCTCAGCGTGCCGAGTAGGCCGAAAGTGCCGGTGTGGCGGCCATGGTAGCGGCTGCCGAGGGATTCTGCTGCGTCTTCAACCAGAGCCAACTGGTAATCCTGCGCGATGGCGAGCAGGGCGTCGAGGTCACAAGGATGGCCGAAGCAGTGCATGGGCACCAGTGCGCGCAGGCGCCGGCCGGTGTGACGATTACGCCGGCCAGCGCCCGCACCTGAACGTTCGGCGATTGTGCTGAGCCAGTCGCGCAGGGCTGCTGGATCGAGGCCGAGTGTTTGGTCTTCGCTATCCGCAAAATGCGGGATCGCGCCCAGATAGTGAACCGCATTGGCGGTCGCGACGAAGGTCAAGGCGGGAATGATGACTTCATCTTTGGCCTCCACGCCGGCGAGTTGCAGCGCGACCTGCAGGGCAGCGGTGCCGTTGACCACCGCCACCGCACGGCGGGCGCCGGTGACTTCAGCGAGTGCTTGCTCGAAACGCCCGACATAGGCGCCAACCGAGGAGACGAAAGTGGAGGCGATGCAGTCCTGCACATAGCGCTGTTCGTTGCCTTGGAAGCAGGGTTCATGCAGCGCTGCATTGCCCTCCCCCAGTACTGCACGCAATGTCTCAATGATCGCCACCGGTAACGCATCCACAGGGAGCGCCTTCATATATTGTAGCGATCCACCTTGTAGCGAACCAGGTTGGCCGACTCCGTGAACCAGTCCAGGGTCTCGGACAGGCCGCGTCGGAAACCTTCTAGGCCACCGTACTGCGGCGCCCAGCCGAGCAGTTCTCGCGCCTTGCTGTTGTCCGCCCAGAGTCGCTCGACCTCGCTCTTGTCCGGACGCAGACGCTGTTCGTCGGTCAGGATCTCGATCTCGGCGCCCATCAACTCAGCAATGATGCGGGCGGTATCGCCGATGCTGATCTCGAAATGGCTGCCAAGGTTGATTGTTTCGCCAATGCCGGCCTCGCTCTGCAACGCCTTGATAAAGCCGTTGACAGTGTCAGCGACGAAGTTGAAATCGCGCGTCGGATGCACGGCGCCAAGCTTGATCTGGCGCTGGCCACTGGCGAGTTGGGTCATGATGGTCGGGATGACCGCACGCGCCGACTGCCGGGGACCATAGGTGTTGAAGGGCCGTAGCGTGACAACAGGTGTGCCGAAGGACAGATAGAAGGATTGGGCGATTTGATCCGCACCGATCTTGCTCGCCGAATAAGGCGACTGTCCTTGTAGCGGATGGGCCTCGGTGATAGGCACAAAGCGCGCGGTCCCATAAACCTCGCTGGTCGACGTGTGGATGACCTTGCAGATGCCCAGATCGCGCGCCGCTTGTACCACATTGAGCGAACCCTTGACGTTGGTATCGACATAGGTATCCGGTGAATGATAGGAATAAGGAATGGCAATCAACGCCGCCAGGTGCAGCACCGCATCGCAGCCCATCATCGCAGTGCGCACCCCATGCGGATCTCGAATGTCGCCGGCGAAGACCTCGAATTGACCGCGCATGTCTTCCGCGCATTCATCGAGCCAGCCCAAGGTGTTAAAGGAGTTGTAGAGAACGAAGGCTTTGACATCGTAACCCTCGCGCACTAGGGTTTCGGTGAGATGGGAGCCAATAAACCCATCAGCTCCGGTGATCAAAATCTTCTTCACTACGTTGCCTACCAATTAAAAACTCGGCCAAAAGCCAATCATCAGGAGTATCGAGATCGAGAGAACGCGATCGCGGCATACGATAGCCAACCGTCTCGCTCGTCACGAAATGCGACTGCTGTCTCAACCAAGAAGCTTTACCCAAATACATCGCGCCGTTAAGCTCGAATGCAGGAGGACAATCTTGACGGCGCGCAATCAATGGTTGATCTGTGACATACGGGCGCAATAAACCGTTAGGAGCTTGCCAATAAGACCAAAACGGATGCTTTGAACAGGGACAAATTGAAACAGCAGCCGGGGCTTGTGCTTGCTCGCAAAACGCTGCCATACCATCAATGTCTTCTGCCGTTCGCAATGGAGATGTGGGTTGCAATAGCAGAACCCAATCGTACTCGCACAGCTGATCTAAAGCGTGGTAGACCACATCCATGGTCGGTGTGTCGTCTCCAGCCAAAGCACGGGGACGCATGAATGGAATATCCGCTCCATATGCCTCAGCTATTGAAGCGATTTCTTCATCCTCTGTGCTGACGACCACGCGCTCAACAGATATAGCCTGCAAGGCCGACTCAATGGTCCAGGCAATTAAAGGCTTATCGGCCAAAAGACGGACGTTTTTTCTTGGGATACCTTTAGAGCCACCCCGAGCTGGAATTAAAGCGAAACAATTCAACTCCAGTCACCTATCGCTTGCTCTAGGGTTTCAGGCAAACCAATATCAAGCCAATACTCATGAATCGGAAAGGCATTGACTAATTGACCGCAACGGAGAGCTTCAGTGATCAAAGATGGCATATCAAAAAATGTATTCACTGGTACATGTTGAATCAAATTTGAGTCTAAAACATAAACGCCAGCATTTACATAGTGCGTCAATTGCGGTTTCTCTATGACAGAAACTACGCGAACATCTTCGGTCTCCACCACTCCATAGGGAATCTGAGATCTGTGTTCACGAACACACACGGTAGCAGCAGAACGATGTTCCGCATGAAAATCAAGCAATCGCGTGAAATCAACTCGAGTCAAGACATCGCCGTTTACTACAAGCACTGGCTCGCTCAAGGTGCCTGGTAAAAGAGATAATGGCCCTGCCGTGCCTAACGGCATACTCTCCTCAAGATAATGAATACGAACCTGCCAGTTTGAACCATCACCAAAGTATTCTTTTATTTGATTCTTTAGATAACCGACTGAAAAATAGAATTCTGTCAGACCAACATCCACACACTGTAGCAGCAAGATCTCCAATAAGGGCCGATTATTAATCTTTAGCATCGGTTTGGGGCAATGATCCGTCATCGGCCTCAACCTTTTTCCTTTTCCCCCAGCCAAAATCACAACCGAATTAGGTCGAGATTTAGGCCTGAGAATATCCTCTAGTCTATGCAGTTGAATCAAACGCCCTTCAGCATCCAGAACAGGAACTTGTCGAAGTGAGTTCCGTCCCATAAATGCTAATGCATCACGCTCCGTTGCCGGCTCTGGCAACCAGCGAAAATGGCACTGCATGATCTCTCTTACCGGGCGCTTGAGGTCATGCCCACAAAGCAACGCGCGTCTAACATCACCATCCGTCACTGTACCCAGAAGTTTTCTATTGGAGTCAACCACAAGCGCAATCTGGGCTTCGGCTTTATCGATAACCCGAACTGCATCCCATACAGACGCATGCTCAGCGATGGTGTACTCAAGTAAGGGTCTCATGAGCGGCTAGGCAGATGTGACAGTCATTATCTAATCCAGATTTGCAAGACCACAGCGGCGGCAGGTTTCAATCAACTTCCGATTGCCACTACGATGAATCTCGCGCAGATACTGGTACTGCTCACCATGCCATATCTCCTCAATACTATTTTCATGAATGTTACCCATTTTAAGCGTCCGGTAAGAGTCCACGCAGCACGGGGTTACTATACCATCCGGATGGATAAACATACGTTGCCAAAGTTGTGGACAACAAAACTCTGGCTTCAATGATTCACTATTCCCCCCTGCATCCACAGTAGTTTTTTCGTCTTCAATTTGCTGTTTTATCTTCAGCATCACTTCAGATGAAAAAGGGTCTTCAAAATGCTCGGCAGGTTCATGGTGATCCATTTCATCAAGGGCAGCAATTCCATCCACTAATGGCTCAAATAGAGCCTGAAACTGATTCCATTCTTCTTCGAAGCCCGGAAGCTTAACCATGCTCGCTCTTGTGAATGGCCTATCTAAACCACGTTGTCGTTTAGCCTCAGAAAAATTTTGAATATTCCGAAGCACTTTATCATAATTAGCATTGACTCTTATTTTTTCATAATGCTCCTTGTTAGGTGAGTCAAATGAAAAAAAAAGCTTATCAAGTCCAGATTCAAACACTTCATCAATCTTAGCCTTTGTCAATGATGTTGCGTTTGTATTAAACATGACATCAATAACGCCTTTACTTTTCGCGTAACTTACCATTTCAAAAATCCTTGGATTCAGAAGTGGCTCGCCTAAGTATTGTAGCTTTAGCGACTTCAACCCCTTAGAAGACGCCTCATCAATGAGCCTGTAAAACAGATCCATTGAAAAGGACTCAACTTTCCAGAAGCGATTCAAGTCGACCATCTCAGTCCTTGGGCACATCGTGCATTTTAGGTTGCAATCAGAGGTGGCTTCGATATCGAGGTGTAAGGGAACAGCTCCAAGTACATCATTTTTGGGATTATCGTTCCACATCCTCCGGTATTCATGGTATTCTGGAGGTTGTTTGTTTTCCCATTGTTCAATGCGATCAATGTTAACCATGTGGAAACTGTGATCGATTCTGACCTGGATAGGATTCATCTATTTACCTTAATGGCTGCGATTATGGATACTTTTTAACCAAAGACTCTGCGATTATACACTCGCTTCATGAATGGGATTTTGCAGGACTTACAGTTGATAGCGGTTTACCTGGTTAGTTCACCAGCTTTATTTTTGCCATTTCGCTTAAGCTGGCATCGGTTGTAGTAATTATGAATTTTTTGCTGAGCAGTTCTATAATCTCTAGATCTGCTGTAACATGCGCATCTAAACCAAAAATTTTTTCCATCTGATTTTTTTGCGACAAATCCCCAAGCCTCGTCGGATGAATATATCTCGTGTCATCCTTTAGTCCACTGCCTATCCCGGCCAATCGATATTCTGCATTTTTATTGAATAATACAATGGCAACAATTAAAGAAAAAACACCAGAAGAAGGCCGCAGAGGTAAAGGCCAATCATAAGCCTTATTTATTCCTCGCTCATGACAAAATTTAAAATCAATGCAGTGCTTCAAAAGCTGATATTGATACTGGTAATCGATACTAAAAAATATATCATGAAAAAAGGGGGTATCTAATCCAACCACATCCCCTATCATCTCTCTTCTTTCTGAGAAACTTAATATCGAATAAAAAATATTTTTTTCCATTTCACCTTTCTGCGCGACTCTAAACTGTCCGCTTTTTCCTTCAAACAAACCTACTTTATCTCCCAGCGTTACTATTTCATCTGCCCCCCCTTCTGCAAGCTGTGTTAAGCTCTCAATTCCAATGGGACCCCATACTCCAATTTTGTATAAATAGTTTGAAATCTCATTGGAATAATACTTAATGCTAGAATTTGCACCAAAAACCAAATCCCATTTTTTTGGAATACAAGCATCGGGCTTCGATCCTAAAACCAATACTTTTTTGTGCTCACCACTCCCCCCAACCTTAGTATTAATTCTTTCAACTAGACCGGTTTTTTTGAAAAAATGCTCTACTGAAAATCCGCTTTTTTTCAATTTAAAGGTATTGTGCAGTATTTTTTTAGCCTCAAGTGTTTTTCCTTTGGCATGTAAACCATTAACCCGCACCAATAACTTATCTATATTGTTGCTCGTGCCTGTTCTGCCATCGAGGCTTTCTCTCTTTCTTTTTTTTACCAGTGGTTTATGCTGAGCAGATTCATCAAATTGAATCGTTTTGACCAAACTTGCTGGTCTTCCAGCAACGATTGTATTCGGCGCGACATCTTTTGTAACCAAACTACCGGCGGCTACAACTGCATTTTCACCAATATGCACTGGACCCAGTACAGTGACGTCGGACCCTAGCCAAACCCCTTTTTCTAAGGTTATGTCCCGACCGCCTGAGGGAACAGCTTTCAACCTTTCTATTCCTTTTTTCCTATAGTCATGCGTCCCTGTCAACAGCATGCAACGATGCCCGAAAAAACAGTTTTCTTTTATTGTGACATGTCCTGAGCGAGTGTTAATCAGTAAATCATTAACGGGGATTGTTATATTCTCAAGATGCAGGCGACTACGATCGCCCCACACACGCACTTGCCTGAGCTCTGCATCCGCTATAAATGGCATTAATATCTTCGCAAATTCTTGAATTTCATTTTTACTTGCTGTTCGCAGCAATGACAATAGTTTGCCTTCATTTTCTTTAGCACTGCTATTTCTGGCTTTATCCAGCAAGTGCGCATGCGGTTTTTTGGATTGAGATCCTGCATGAATGGCAGATGCTTTTTTTTCATGATTAGCGACAGGTATTTGCTGGGAACGCTGATCAGCCGATTTCAATTTCTGTTGTTCTAGAGACGGCATTGCAGTCTGCTTCTCTCCAAGTCTTTTCCAATGTTCAGTATTTTTCCCCTCCACCAGCAACCGACTCCCCGGCTTAATCGTCACCTTTTTCTGCAGCCGTAGCGCAGCCAAAGCCAACATTCGTTCGCTTTCAATCTCAGCATTGGGTAACTTATGGCGCTGAGCCAGACGCGCCAGTTCGGCTTGCGGTTGATTGTGGCGGCGCTCGACGTTGAGTTGAATGTCGGTTTCGATCAGCATGCCGTTTAGCCAAGCGTTGAGGTCGTGAGGCTGAACATGGAGGCCCTGCTCTGCTTGCGGCGGGCAGCTGTCGAACCGGGCGCAACTTGGCAAAAAGGGCCGTTCGCGCAGCGTTGCGGCCAGATCTTGCGGGAGTTCGCGGGGCTGCTGCTGGGGTGGGCGCTCGCCTTCAGACGGGGTTGCCTGCTCGCGCTGCTCAAGCAATTCAACACACAGTTGCCGAGCCGCGCGAAGCTCGCCAAACGCACTCCAAACACGCAGGCGCACCAACTGGGTGGCAAGATGCTGATCTCCGGCGATGGCTAACTCGACGAGCCGGGCGCGGCTGGTGCAGAGCTGCTGATAGCGCTCGGTCAGCGGGCGCTCGGGGTCGAAGGCCGCGAGTGCGGCATCCAGTGCGGCGCTGTACACTTCGGGTAGCTCGGCGGCGGCTTCGCGCCAGCCGGCCATCAGCACGGTGGCAAAGGGATAGCGGCTGAGTGCTTGGGACCAGAGAGGGATGGCGGGCATGGCGGGTGTCGTGTGGTACATCAGTCAGTGGCAATCAACCGTCCCTGCTCGCGCAGCCAGGCAGCGCGGGACGCTCGACAGGCAAACAGGGTCGCGGGTTGTTCGGCGTCGGCCTCTACGGCCACGGCCACCAGGGCGTTGAGGGCTGGGATCAGCCGGTAGAGGTCGAGGCCAGCGGCCTGCAGGTCGGGGATCA
This sequence comes from Halochromatium roseum, assembly GCF_016653315.1. GTDB lineage: Bacteria > Pseudomonadota > Gammaproteobacteria > Chromatiales > Chromatiaceae > Lamprobacter > Lamprobacter roseus. Next base: position 31,256 of record NZ_NHSH01000067.1, read on the forward strand.
ATGGGCTTGTGCTGGGGAGCATGATCAGCGGATCGGGATCTGTTTCAGCCTCGGCGGGTGGCAGCCAGCGCGGATCGAGCGGGGTCTCGGCGCCGAGGCGAATCAGATCGAAGGCGCCGTCGCTAGCGGCCTGCTCGGGTGCCGGTTGGGCCGTTGTGTGAGGTGCCGTTGGCGTCTGAATCACCGCTTGCAGGCCATTGTCCGCTACCGAGCGCGCGAACAGGGGATCCGGGTTGAGGGCGGTCACCTGCCCTACTCCGTTCAAGCCCCTCGCCATAGCGAGCGCATCCAGTCCCAGACCGGTGTCGGTATCCAACAGGCGCATGCCGGGTTGGATGAGCTGGCGCAGGAAGGCATGCTCGGGCTCGGGCCAGTCTTCGTACTCCAGCAGTGTCAGGGTGACCGGGTTGTCCAGATCAGCCGGGACGTTGACCTTGAGGCCGTTGTTGAGGTTGAGGGTCCAATGGGGCTGCACGGTCACTCAGGCCTGCTGTTGGGATCTTCTAACACTGACGCAAGACATGACGGAAGTGATTTTGACAGATCTGCTCACTGTATCATCGGCTCAATCGGCGATTCTGTAGGCGCTGTCACGGATTGCGCTGGGTCTGCTTGATCCAGGTCAGCCATTCACCCCCCGGCGCTCCTTGTAGAGTCATGGCAGCCTGCCTCCCAGATGCCGAGAGTACGCTTGCTTGCCGGGGACTTCCCCCGCGATTAGTCAAAGACGAATTCGTCTTCTTGCTCTGAGTCTAATAATGTAGACATATCCTCCTTCGTCTGGGCGCGGACGTCATCCACCATTCCATCCTCGTCCAGCTCAACCGCGCCGCCGCCGGCATCGACGATGATGTTGCCTTCAGCCTCGGCCTCGTTCAGTCCCTCTTCCAAGGGCCGTTTGACGATGCCTTCGGCGATCAGATACGCCTCGGCCTTATCGGCGTCGACCCGCGCCAACAGTTCATAGCTGAGGTCACGAATCCCGTAGATGGTATGCAGCAGGAAGGCGAGCTTCAGGCACTGTTCGTCGGTCAGCTCGGCCAGGCGAGCAACGCTGGGGATGAACAGGGCATCGGCGACGATCAGCTCGCTCCTCTGCTTTTTCAGCAGATCATCGCGCTCGGGCAGATGGCTGCGGCGACCGATATCGTGGAAGCAATAGAACCGGAAGCCGTTGCGACTGGCCCAATAGCTGATCTCGTCTAGGCTGGGCTGACGCTGGTGGGTACGCTCGAAATCGATGCGGACCTCGATCAACAGGCCGTTCTTGAGCGCCTGGGTCCCGTGCTCAAGGATGGTCGAGGCATCGCTGAGTCCGTCGAGGAGCAGCCAATCCAGGCTCTCGAGACCCTCGATCTGATCCAGGGCGATAGTCTGGATGGGCAGCTGGGTGAGCACACGCGCGCCCTCGCGCACTTCTCGCGGCAGTTGCTCAGCGGGCAGCGGCGCCAAGGTGCTACTCAGCCTCGGCTCCAGACAAGCATATAGGGTCGCGGGCTGGCCGTCGCCGAGCAGGGCGTGACGGAAGAGTTGCACCTGCTCGGTGTTGCTAAAGCGTTCCGGCTGCTCGACCTGGCTCTGTGGGTCGAAGGCGACGATCCCAAAGGCGCCGGTCTTGAGCAGGATCGGCAGGGCACCGCCGCGCAGCAGCTTGCTGCTGTTGTCGAGCACCACCAGCTTGCTGGGGAGTTTCCAGTTGAAGGCGTCGAGCTGGCGCGCCTCGGCCTTGGTGAGCGGGAGCGGCTCGGGCACACTGACCGCCATCGGCTCGGCCTCGCCGTCGAACCAGGCCTGGCCTTGTTTGTCGAGGGTCAGCGCCGCTGGCGGCTTATCCTCGCAATAGCGCTGCCAGATGGCGCGCATGGCGATCATGAAATGACGCGCGAAACGCTGGCTATCGCAGACCGGCGATTCGCGCAGTACTTGGCGCAGATGTTGGCGGATGGTGGCCAGGCTGTCGAGATCGCTGGCGAGCTCGATGACCCGCGCGCGGTATTCGTCCCAGCTCGAGACCACCAGCTCGGGCAACCCGGCATTCGTGAGATGAGTCGCGCTGTGGCGGCCGGCGAAGGTCGGTCCAGGCAAGGTCACCACCGGCACGCCCATCAGTAGCGACTCGCAGGTGGTCAGGCCGCCTGAATAGGGCCAGGTGTCGAGGGCGATGTCGACGCGGTTGTAGGTGTTTAGCAGGGCCTGGTGAGGCTCGAAACCTTCGAGCAAAACGCGGTCACTCTCGATACCCTCGGCGGCGAACGCAGCGCGCATGCGCTCGCAGACTGGCTCGCTGTCGAAGGCCTTGCCCTTGAGCAGCAGGCGCGATCCCGGCAGCGCGTGCAGCAACTGCGACCATTGGTGGATCAGCTCGGTATTGAGCTTGGTCGGGTTGTTGAAGCAGCCAAGGGTCAGCCTGCCCTGCTCAAGCGCCGGCAAGGGGCCAACCGGCGGCGCATAGGGCGTTGGATGGTAGACAATGTAATCATCCGGCAGGCGAATCAGCTTCTCGGTATAAAAGGCGTCTTCCGCAGCGCCTGGCGGGGTTTCGATGGCATCGCTGAGCAGATAATCAATGGCGTGAATGCCGGTGGTATTGATCAGCCCGCCAACCCATTTCACGATCAGTGGCGCCGGCTGCCGGGCGATCACCCGGGCGCGGGTGCCCCGGTTATGGCCCGCGAGATCGAACAGGATGTCGATGCGATCCTCGATCAGCTGCTCGTAGAATTCATCCTCGCTCATGGCGTGGACCGGCGTCCACTGCGTGGCAAACCCCTTCAGCGCGCGAGTGATGACATCGCCTTGCGCGTGTGTCGGATAGAGGATGAGCTCGATCTCGTCGGGATGCAGCCGTCCTAAGGCGGCACCAATCATGTGACCGACTGGATGTGCGCGAAAGCCGTCGGAGTACATGCCGATGCGCAAGCGCCGATGCGCTGAGCGGTCTTCTGGTCGCGGGCGTGCGGGAACCCTGGTGGGCGCAAAGCGTGTTTGCCATTCCTGACTCAGCGCATACAGCTGCTCTCGACTCTTGGCCGGATCATAATGCGCCAAGGTGACGAGGTTGGAATAGGGCGTCGCATTCTTCTGGCCAACCGCATCTGTCGCCCGTCGATAAGCATCTTCTGCCGCCGGCAAGTCACTCAGGTCGCGATACACGGTGCCGAGGTTGTTCCAATAGCTCCAACTATTCGGCACTTTGACGAGCAGATCCTTGTAGACCTGCGCTGAGTCTTCAAGACGACCGACATCACTCAGCAGCAGCCCTCGAAACTCCTGTAGCCGGCGATCATCATCCAGACTATGTTCAAGGGCAAGCTCAACCCCGGCCAGCGCCTGTTCGCGGCGCCCGGCATCGTTGTCAAGGTGGGCTTGCGCCCAAAGCGCCTGCGGCTGCTGCGGCTGCTCGGCCAGCACCGTCTGGGCGTGTTCGCTCGCGCGCTCGCTGTCGCCGAGATGGTAGCAGACCATCGCCAGCCAGGCTCTGGGTTCAAGGGCTTGCGGATCGAATGCGAGTGCGCGCGTCAGCGCGGCTTGCGCCTCATGCAAGACGGGCTTTTGCAGCGTGCGCGCCAACAGCAGCCCGTAGTGGCGCCAGGCAGCGGCGTCCTCAGGCTGCCGCTCGGTGGCCCGGCGCGCCTTTTCCAGCGCCGCACTGGCAGCCTTGGCGGGATCAAGGGTGGTGACGGGACGTAACTGTTGCGGAGACAACCGGCGGGTTGCTCGCTGCCGGGAAGAAGACTTTGCCATCTGGTGTTACCCGCATCCGGGGGGGCTTAGCGCGCGCAGCACACACCAAGCTGAAGAGATCGCTGCTTTCTCGCGTTATCGGAGGATAGCACGCAAGCCGGGGTGCAGCCGTCTAAACGAATTTAGGCCGGCCCGTTGATAACGGACCGGCCTGGTCTATGGCAGGGCACGTCGCCCTGCCAAGGTTGGTACATCAGCGCTTAGCCGAGCAGCGAGAGCACGTTCTGCGGCAACTGATTAGCCTGTGCCAAGACCGAGGTACCCGCCTGCTGCAGGATCTGGGCACGGGTCATATTGGCAACCTCTAGCGCATAGTCGGCATCCTCGATGCGTGAGCGCGCACTGGACAGATTTGTCTGATTGGTGTCCAGGTTCGTGATGGCATCCTGGAAGCGATTCTGGATGGCGCCAAGATCGGAACGTAGGCTATCGACCTGAGCCAAGGCGCTGTCAAGGGTCGCTAGCGGGTCAACTACGATCTCATCGCCCTGCGTGACCTCCCCAGAGTCTGGGTCATAGGTGGCCGCGTAGTAGGTCGTGACCCCACCATTCACGTTTTCGATGATGTATTCACTCGCATCACCATTCACGTTCGTGTTTTGCAGTAGCGTATTGGTGCCTTCAAGGGCGAGCGAATCAAGGTTCGCAACCTGAGTACCGAGGTCGACCAAAGCCACGCCACCCGTCTCGACAATCGAAGCGTTATAGTAGGTGGTGTTGCCATCCGCATCCACATTGCGGACAAAATAGTCACCATCCTCGTTTTGCTGCAGCGTGTTTGTCCCGGCCAGCTGGCTATCGACGGTGGCGCCTGCGGTAATGCCACCGCCAGTCGCGCTCATATCAACACCCACGCCGATCTGCGTTAGGAGTTCTTGTCCAGTCACCGCGACACCGGCTGTGTCCGTGCTGACACCACCCAGACTTTGTAGCGAGTGGCCTGCAGTGATTGAATCTGAAAAATCGACCGAGACCACTCCAGTGGTGTAATTGACAGTCGCCGCATAGAAGTTGCCATCCGCGTCTTCAGCATAATACTCCGAGGTGCCGCCGGCAGTATTGGCCTGATAGAGAGTGGTAATGTCTACAACATCAGCCGATATAGCAGCATTGCTTGCTTCTGTATACGTAACGAGGTTGTCATCGCCGTCCAGGAAATCTACACCAGCCGCGAAGGTTGCAACACTAGCCGCTAAAGTGAGTGCTGCCGAGCCAGTGATCGCTGTTCCAAGGCTAATCGTATTCGTATCGGCATCGAATGCCGCCTCATAGTAGTTACCACCGGTCATCAGGACAAGTTTATTCGCGTAAGCATCGGCATCGGTGCCAGCTAGATCGCTATTGCCAACGTACTGATGAAAGTCCAAATTGTCCAGCTCAAAGGTAATATCTTCCCAATCCGCAGCTTGGACGCTCGTCACATCCGTCAGATTTAGCGGGGCAGCTGCGGTTAGATCTGAGCTAAACACCATGCTTCTAACATCAAGCTTGTCAACGTTCAACGTTCCAGAGGTAATCTCTTCTAAGCCGATGTTGATCACCTCACCGTCATTCGCGCCGACTTGAACCTTAAATTGTGTTGTATTCTCTAACACCTTAACGCCGTTGAAATCGGTCTCCCGCGAGATACGATCGATTTCATTGAGCCGCTGAGTAATTTCATCCTGGATGGACCCCAGGTCAGCGGAGGAGTTGGTCTCATTGGCTGCTTGCACCGACAGCTCGCGGATGCGCTGCAGGTTATCGTTGACCTGATTCAGGGCGCCTTCCGCAGTCTGCGCGACAGAAATGCCGTCATTGGCATTCCGTTGGGCCTGGTTCAGGCCGGTAATCTGCGCGGTCATGCGGTTGGCGATGGCTTGGCCAGCGGCGTCGTCCTTCGCGCTGTTGATGCGCATACCGGAAGACAGGCGCTCCATGGCGGTGGCGAGTGATTGCTGGCTCTTGCCAAGATTGGACTGGGCAATCAGTGAGGTAATGTTTGTGTTAATGACGGACATGGTTCGCTCCTTCCGAGTACGTGGTGAAGGCGTCAGGGGGAGGTGTCTTACCGCCGGGGCCTGTCGCAAACGGCACCAGTGTTGGCCGTTGCCTGTAATAACGGCTGCGGCGGGCAAGTCTTGAGGGTTGTGCTGAATTTTTTTGTTGGTCTGCGCCAAGTCGGGACTCAGCGCACAGACCGGAGCATTCAGGCTCAAGTTTGGCCGCGGTTGGCCGATAGCCCTTTTCAGAAGACGTCTCGGTGGGCGCTGTGCCGCCCTCGCCTTCGGGGCTATCGGGCCGCGCTTCGCCCTAGCGTCCGATCTGCTAACCGTTTGACAAGGAGCCGATTCCCATGTCCAGCGCCATTACCGATATCAGCCAAACCGCCCCCAACACCGCTCCGGTCAACCAGCTCAATCCGCGCCAGCGCTTGGAGGGCTTGCTGCAGCAGGCGTTGCCCAGCGTCGGCAGCACGCTGGCGCAAGCGCAGAGTAATCAGGCCCCGGGCCGCACTGATCTGGAGGAGCCGCTGCAGCGGGTGAACGAGGTGATGAACAATTATGGCGTGCAGTTCGAGATGAGCGAGCCGCCCGGCGAACGCTTGATCACGCGTCTTGTGGATATCGAGTCGGGCGATGTGATCCGCCAGATTCCGCCGGAGGAGGTGCTGCGCATGGCCGAGAAGATCATGGAGATGACCCAGGCCGCGCGCGGTGACTTGGTGAATCTTCAGGCTTGAGGGGTTGGGGGTTGCTGGGGGCTCGGCGCCTGGCGGCTGGGTGCCTGCAGTCTTGAGGAAACTCAAACAGGATGCGACAGCCCCAACGCCCGTCTTCGTCGTCTGTGGGGCGAAACTAGCGGCACCCAGAGGTCATGGCCTTCTCGGGTACGCACATCGATGCGTTTGTCGGCGTAGCGTCGGCCGCTGTCGGCATCGCCGGTGATCTGCTGCAGTGCTTTGTCGAGCGAGCGGTAGGGGGTGTTGCAGTCGATCTCGGCGTGGATGGCCGGGAATCATAGCGCGAGGAACTCGGGGAAGAAGCGCTCGAGGGCTTCTTTCCAGGGGCTGTCTTGGTCGTTTCTGGGGCCGCCTTCGTCGTGCTTGGGGCTGCCTTGGTCGTTATTGGTTGCGACCGTTGCAGCCGGGGTGTTGTCGGTGTTGGTTTCGGTGGTCGCCGTGGGCTGAGTTTAGCGGATTGGGCCAGCGCATTGTGTCAAGACGGAGGCTGAGACCGTAGCGCTTCGATCTGGGCAAGGCTCAGGCCGGTGGCTTGAGGGATCTGGCTGTCTTTGAGCAGACCGATACTAATGAGTTGCAAGGCGGTTTCCCGGTTGGCTTGTTGTCGGCCTTCTTCGAGTCCTTCTTGACGGCCTTCTTTGTGGCCTTCTTCACGCTCGCGTTCTGCCCAGTGTTGTCGATTTTCGGCCAACATCGCTTTGTCCTCGACGAGTGAGTTGATCTGGGTAAGGTCGATCTGTGCACCAAGGCGCTGGAGATGACGCTTGAGCCAGCGGGTGATGAGCCGATCGAGGCGGGCTTTGTTGGGGTCGGCCTGGATCAGGCGCACCAGCCGATCGACGGCGGCTTGCAGGGGGGTGCGATCGCCGGCATGCGCAGCTCTACTGATGGTCAAGGGGTTCCTGCAGTAAGCGTGCGAGATGTCGCCAGACCTCGTGCTGATCCGGCAGCGAGAGCTGGCCCAAGCGGCCACGCACCAGGCGGTGGTCTAATGTGAAGAGCTTGAAGCGCACCTTGGAGGGCGCCGGCAACCCGGCGCTGACCAGATCGGTGATCGGGCAGTCGAGGGGCCAGGGTGCGTTGGATTGGGAGGTGATCATGGCCATCACCGAGTGGCCGACAGGTGTGTTGAAGGCTTTGGCATCCGAGAGCACCAGCGCGGGCCGGTTTTTGGCTGCGTTACGGTCGGTGAAGGGAAACGGAACCCGCACCAGGGTGTAGCGCTCAAAGGTCACGGTAGGCGGCCTCGTCGGCATCCCCAGCCCACTCGCCGAGCGTGCCTTGCAAGGCGTTTAGGTAATCAAGATCAAGCGGTTGTACCCGGCGCACCCGGGCGATGCCCTCTTCGACCATTTCCCAGAAGACGAAGTCGCCGGGTTCTACGTGCAGGGCGAGGCGTATCTCTTGCGGGATGGTCGTCTGCCCCTTGGTGGTGATTTTGACAATTTGGCTCATGGTGCCTCCGAGCTGGTATTACCGTATTACGGTAGCATTAGTGCCTCTGCTCTGGCCATCAGTTCCGCATCGTCATTATTGGGAAACCCGGGACAGTGAATGAACCGGTGTGAGGTCGATCTTCGCGCCAAGGCGCTGGAGATGGCGCTTGAGCCAGCGGGTGATGAGCCGGTCGAGGCGGGTCTTGTTGGGGTCGGTCTGGATCAGGCGCACCAGCCGATGGACGGCGGCTCGCAGGGAGGCGCGATCGCCTGAGGCGATCTCGACCTGGATGATGCCGCTGAGCGGGCTGTCGATGGCGCTGAGTTGTTCGGAAGTATCACGCCCTTCGTCGATGCACTCAGGGGCGTCGTAGCGCAACGTCGTACTGAGCCCATCGGGCATCAGAGGAGACCGCAACCATGCCCTCGGTGCGGGCTTGCGCGATGATGAGCCGATCAAATGGATCTTCATGGATGCCGGGCAGCCTGCCCGTTTCGATGACATGCAGATCCTTGATCTCGAGTAGCGTCGCCCCGGCGCCGAGACATTCATCGCGAAAGCTGACGGGATCGACAGGCAGTTTCCCTGACCGGTGCTTGATCGCGACTTCCCAGACACTCGCGACGGACACCAGGGCACGGGTCGAGGCGATCAGTTCTCGCGTCTCCTTGCGCAGCCGGGCATCGCCCAGCAGCCACCAGAGCATGATCTGGGTGTCGAGCAACAGCGTCATGTGCCAGCGAACAGATTGGCGACCTCGGCATCCGACTCTTCGCTAAAGGCCGCATCGATCCCGATGCCGCGATCTGCCCAGATGCCGCAGTGGCGCAATCCGGCAGCGGGCGTGCAGGGGACCAACCGAACTTGGGCCTCACCGTGACTGGCGATCACAACCTCCTGACCGGCGAGCGCGGCTTTGACGAGTTTCGACAGCTGACTTTTGGCCTCAAGCATGTTGACTTGCATGGAAGGGTTGCTCCAAGCGCTAGACAGACTGACAGTCTAGGATGCTTAGCCAGTTTAGCCAAGGTGAAAAGCGAGTGAGCCGTGAGAAAACCGGAATGGCATCACTTTCTTGGCGGAAGAGCGGCAGAATCAATGCGCGCTCGTCGCCGCGCTCGCACAGCATCACGGGTGTCTGGCAACCCTCATGGGTTGATCTCCCCTCCACGCCAGTAGACGCGCCCCACCAAATTGACCTGAGTCCCCTGCGCTGCCGGCGAGACTCTCCGATCCGGATACCGAGCGAGGTTGTCGGCGCGGAGAATCCAGGCGCCATCATAGTCGACGTAGATTCGGCGGATGAGGAACTTCCGACCATCGTGCAGGAGAAACACGCCTTCCTCGACAGGACCGGAGTCTGAGAGGTCGATCAGCAGGATATCGCCGGCCCGAATGAGGGGCGCCATCGCATCGCCCTCGGCTTGATACAGGGCCAGGTTCTCTTGCCGCAGCCCGCGGCGCTGCAACCAGTCGGGAGGAAAGGCCACGGGCGAGCGTCGCTCCTCAATCATCACCACCTGCCCCGCTTGGAGCGCTAGGCGTTGCTTGGGAAGCCATGGTGCGGGCTCGCTCGGATCACTGTCTTCCGTCTCACGGATCGCAAATCCAGCGATCGCTGGATATGCATGAGTGACTCCCGTATCAGCCAGCGACCTGGCATGGCTGTTCGGCTGATCCGCTTGGCGCTGATCCATTTGGGGCTGGTCCGCTTGGAGCTGGTCCGTTAGGTCAGGCGCCACGGGCTCCCCCGTCAACAACCGATCGAGACTCCAGCCCAACGCCTCGGCCACAGCGGTCTGCTTCGTCCTGGGGATGCCCCGGCGCTTCCAGTTGTTGATGTCTTGACTACGCACGCCGATTCGGGCGGCAAAGGACGCAAGCGTCTCACCGCGCGCTCGGATTTCTGCTTCGACGTTCGCCATTGGATTCATGCCGGGCAGTCTAAACAGCGCTAGGTAGACAGCAACAAACAGTTTGTTTATTCTGC
>NZ_NHSH01000068.1 GCF_016653315.1 Halochromatium roseum
ATTCAATTATTAATAGGGTCGAATTATAACTTTTCAAGGTTAAGCTGTTGTTTTGAAAAAGCTTACTGAAAGAATGCTCGTCAGGTTACTGAAAAATAAAAAAATATTATTTAGTCACAAGTCTATTGCAGGCGTCTATTATCGGCTGGCCGAGCAGCTCGATCATGATCCGCTGCTGTTATTCGAGCTGCGGGGCTTGGCGCGCAATGCGCTGCGTACCGAGCTGGCGAAGACCCCGCTTGGGCAGGCGCTCGCGCCTTTGATGACGGAGGATGATCAGGCGCCATTGGAGCCCGCGGCCTCGTTATATCCGCCGTTGCGGCCCATGGCCGACGAGGTGACGGGCGCGGCGAGCGCGAAGCAGCAGCAGGCGCTCGATCCACAGGGCTTTTGGCGTGGACGCGTTCCATTGCCTACTGAGCCTGAGGCTGCCATTGAACAGGGGCCTGATCGCGTCTCCGCCGTGCTGGTGAAGAAGGGGGGTGACTTTCCGCCCTTCTGGGATCGGGATCAGTCCTTCATCGCGGTGATGGATGAGCTGTATCGGCGTATCGAGAGCAAGAATCGGCGCTTGCTCTAGGATTTTAGATATACATGGGCGGATAGTCGAAGCGCACCCCGGTGGGTCAGCGCTCAGGATGAACTGGGCTGCTTGGCGTTCCGCAGTCGGCTGAGTTCCGCTTCAAGCGCGGTTCGCGCGGCCGCCTCGCGTTCAGCCATTGCCAGGGCCTGATCGCGTTCGCGGTTGGCCTGATCGCGTTCGCGGCTGGCCTGATCGCGTTCGCGCTCGGCCTGCGCTTGCGCCTGTTCGGCACGAGTCCACTCTGGTAGAACGAAGGCACTGTAGACCGGGTCGTGACGAATCGCATCCAGGTCAGGCCGACGGATGAGGTCGGCGAGACGAAACTGGAAGCCGGGTAGCAACTGCGAGCGAACGAGACGCTCGTCGCCTTCGCCTTCGATCGGCAGCGGACTGTAGACGCCGCCGCGGGTGCGTGCGTAGAAGGCCAGGTTGCCGGACTCGCGGTGCAGCACATAGTACTCGGGCACACCGGCGGCGGCGTACTCCGCCTTCTTGACCACCAGGTCGCGGTGGACATAAGCCGGTTTTTCCGTCGATAGGGCCTCGACGCAGAGGTCGAAGATGCCATGGTAGGAGCTGTCATTCAGATCAAGTTCGACAGGGTTGGTGTCGAGTACCAGGGCGAGGTCTGGCTTGCGGATCACCGTGCCCGAGGACAGCGCCAGGCGAAAGCCCATCTCGAGCGCGACCAGCTTGCCGATGGGCTGAAGTCGCAGATAGTGGCGCAGCAATTCCAGGAACCAGAGATAGACCTGAAAGGTTTCGAAATCCGACACCGGTTTTTCCTCGAGGCGGCCGTTGTTCCACTCGTAGCTGAGATCGGCCGCGTCGTACCAGTGCTGCCAGTACTCGGTTTCGCTCACCAGCCGACCGTCGGCACAGACCGGCTCGATGGCGGCGAGCGGCTCGTCTGTCATGGGGGTTTGAGGCATGGGAAAGGCGCCTTGCGTGGAGAGGCCTGACAACCGATCGTAGTCAATGCCAGTGGAGGCCGCAACCGTTGGAGGCCGCAACCCGCGCATTAGCAAACCGCCAGCAGACCACCCGCGAGGACTTGGACCTTGGACACGACGTAATTGTGTCGAAATGCGTCAAAAAGGACACGGGCGCCTTCGGGCGTGCTAGGTTGCCGTGGAAGATGACATCAGGCTCGCCCACCTCATCACCGCTGCTCTATCTGCTCGATGACGACCCCGTCTTTGCCGAGATCGTCACGCACTTTCTTGCGCATCAGGGCTACCGCATCACCGCCTTCGACGAGGCACCCCTGTTCCTGGCCGCGGTGGCTGAGCAATCACCACAATTGGCCTTGATCGACCTTGAGCTGGGCGACCCGAACAAGACTGGTCTGGACGTGATCGAAAGACTGCGCCAGACCTCCTCAGCCCGGCTCTCGATCCTGGTACTCACCAACCATGATTGTGACGAATACTACCTGCAAGCCAATCGCTGTCAAGTGGATGGCTTCTTGGAGAAACGCCGGGATCTCAAAGTCCTCGCCTCCTTCATTGATAGCATTCTCAAGCGTAACACCCCGGAGTATTTCCCGCCGGCCGATCAACCCGCACGGGAATACTGGTCGCTCGACAGCTTTCATTGGGTGCTGAAATGGCACAATGGCGATGTGCGAGAGGTCAAACTGACGGAAAAGGAATTTTTGATTCTGGAATGGCTCAACCGCAAGCATGGCGCCGTGGTCACGCGCGAGAAACTGATCACCTTTTGTAATGCGCTCTCCGCTACCCCGATTCATTCCAAACGCAGTATCGATAATATCATTCGCCGTTTGTGCGAGAAAATACGCCGCCTCAATCCGCAGCGCGACCAGGAAGCGATCGAGTCCATCTATGGCGGCGGGTATCGCCTGCTGTTGCAGATCAAAATACGCTAGCCAATGCCGGTCAGCCACTGGTTAATGCTGCTGTTGCTATTGGCGTTGTCCCCGTCGCCAGGCGCCCAACCAGTGCCGTTGCTCGACAGCGACCAGGACGCCACGCGCTGGATTCACCCGACGTTTCAGCTGTATGTCGACCCCTCGGGCGGCATGACGCTGGCGGAGATTCGCTCACTCAAGGACAGTGCCTTCCAACCCCTCGGCTCGCGACCCATCAGAAACACCTCTTTCCAGGCCGCCTATTGGTATCGCTGGTCGTTCACCGGCAAGCCCGGCGCCCCGGATCAATGGCTGGTGATCGGCGCCAGTTACCTGAATGTTATCGATGTCTATCAGCCGGACGCGGATGACCCGAGCGGCTACCGCCGCCTGCGCATGGGCGATCATGTGGCCCATCGCGACTGGCCGATCCGCAACACACAGGCCACGGTTGCCGTGACACCAAAGTCGAGCGAGCAGCCCTGGTACCTGCGCGTGCAGACCAATGGCCCACTGACGTTCTTTGCCCGACTAGTACTGCCAAGCCGCTATCTGTCTGAGTCCCTGCGCTGGGCGTTGTGGCATGCGCTGATTTTCGGCGCCCTACTCTTGAGCGCCTCTTTGTTTATCGGTGCTGGCGTTTATCTACACCGGCCGCTGTTTCAATACTACGGCTTGCACAACGCCAGTTTGCTGATCCTCTTGCTGGTCAAGGAGGGCTACCTGGCCTTGCTCTTGCCGGGCATGTCGGGCTCCAGCGCGGATATTCTGCTGCGCGGCAGCCTGCTGCTGGCCAATATGCTCGGCATTCTCAGCTTTTCGCTCCTGGGGGAAGATCGGCAATGGCCTCTCCTGCACCGGTTTGGCCGTGGCATCATCCTGCTCGCCCTGCTGTTGCTCCCCCTGGTGACATCGGAGCACTTCATGTCGGGGCGGGATCTGCTGTTTGTCCTCTCGCCGCTGTATTTCATCGGCCTGCTCGCGCTGCAGCTGAGCCGGATGGCGCGCCGCCAGCAGCCCTACGTCAATCTGCTCTTCGCCCTGGCCTTGCTCGTCATTGTCATCGGGCAGGGCAGCCTGCACCTGGTCGCCCTGGGTCTGATCGCGCCGAGCTTTTTCCCGCTGCACTTTTTCGAGGTGTCCCTGTTCGTCCACATCTTTGGCCTCAGCGCCATGATGGTCTATCTGCACCACGCGCGCGAACGTGAGAGCGAGCAGTTGCGCCTACAGACCCGGCTGCTCGAGCAACGCCAGCTCACCCAGAACCGCCTGCTCAGGATGCTCACCCATGAGTTCCGCTCCCCGCTGACCAACATCGACAAGCTCGCCGAATTCAGCGAGATCACCCACGACAGCGCCAATCCCGCGACGCGCACGCGCCTCTTGCATCAGATTCGCCAACAATGCCGCAAGGGTCACAAGCTCATCGAGCGTTTCCTCGTACAAGAATATGGAGCACAAGCCACCTGTGCGCATGCGCCGGACCTCGCGCAATCTTGAGCAAGTGTTGCTCGAGGCTATCGGCAGCGAATCCCTGCGCTCGATGCTCTCCCCGTTTCGTATCGTCAGCACCGGATCAGCGCCTGTCGTGATCGACATCGACGAGGAATTGCTACGCACGGCCATCATCAACCTGCTCGAAAACAGTGTGAAATACCGTCTTCACGCGAGTGAAATCACCATTGAACTCGCGTTCGTCGATGACAGCCTGGTACTCAGCATCAGCAATGATACGGACCTGAAAGACAGCGGCGAACTGCAACAGCTGATTCAACCCCAGGTGCGCGGCAGCAATGCCCAGCATCAACAAGGGAGCGGCCTGGGGTTGGCCTTGGTGAATGACATCGCCCAAGCCCATGGCGGTCGCTTGCAACTGGACCTATCCCCGCCACGCTTACGTGTGCAACTGCGGCTTCCACGCCATTACGTCAATATCGACTGACTCAACTGGCGCTGTGATGAGCCGGCTCATCGCCCTCCAAGGATCGCTCGCGACGCGGCATGGCACTGTTAAACCGCGCCAGTGGAATCGTTTTGTGCCTGGGCGAGCAACCCGACGCAGTACCACCCCTCGCCAAAAATGAATTGTGTCGAATTGTGGCAATACAAAAGAGCCGGCGGATTTCTCGGTTAGCATTTTCGGATGAAAACCGCGATCACCGCCTTGCCTATCAGGGATGAGCGGATGAGCAGGTCGGGTTAGGGACGGCGGTCCTCGCGCTGATCACGCTCAACTCACCGGCAAGCCAACTGTGCCGATGCACCTTGGGTCAGGTAGCTCGGCCCCGAAAAGCGCATGAGAAACGTTGTCATTGATCCGAACAAGCGATCGTCGACCAGTCGGGCAAACAGCGAACCCCGGCACGTTTGCGCGCACACTGCTGCAACGCGTTATGGGTGATCTCCAAGGTACCGTCTTTGTGCCACTTGGTGTCATGGTAGAACGCCCCCGAGTGGGGCAGGCGATCCTTCGGCAGCGATCGCCACGGGCAGCCGATCTCGTTTAAGGGGCAACTATTCCACTCAGCGGAGACAAGCATGAATCTCGTAAAGCTGCTAAAAACGCTTGGCGTCGTCATCGTCGTTCTCGCCATCTATCTTGGACTCCTCGCCACACTGATTCATTTTGAGCAAGCATCCGACGAGCCAAGTATTACCAACCTTGGAGAAGCGATATGGTTCTCGATTGTCACCATGACGACAGTCGGGTATGGCGACATGTATCCGGTAACCAATCAGGGTAAGTGGATTGGTTATCTATTTATTATTGCGAGTATGGGCGTTTTGGGTCTGTTGATCGGGCGTATTAGTAATATGATCAATGAGGTCAGGGAAAACCACCATCTCGGTTACAACGGTACGAGCTTTACCAATCATGTCGTCATTATCGGCTGGGATCGCTATGCGCAGACTGTACTGGAGCAGTTGTTGCCGGCAGGTGTCAAGATAGCGATCATCCTGGATCAACGATCGCAGATCGACCTGCTAGCCGGAGGCTATGAAAGGAGCCAAGTCTACTTTTTGTTAGCTGACCATCATAATTTTGAGCTAGCACGCAAGGCAAACATTGAAGCGGCTAGCATCGTGTTTGTCAATTTGAATGATGATACCGATAAGCTTGTCTATCTTATCAATAGTAAGAAATTCTACCACAAGCCGATTAGTCATGCTGTTGTCGTCAATGATCATGAATTGATTCCATCATTTAGGTCGGCAGGCGCGGATGTTGTGCTCTCTCGGGATGAGATCGATGCAAAATTGACCGCAAGTTTTATTTTTGAGCCAGAGGTTGCTAAATATACAGAAGAGCTCATATCAAGTGCATCCGAAGAAGATAGTTTCGATGTGCAGCAGTATCTTGTAATCGCCAAGAACCGTTTTAAAGATCGCTACTATCTTGATGCATTTTTTGAGATAAGAAAACAGCTTGATGCGATCCTCGTCGGGTTAGCGACGACGATCAATGGTGAGCGTGTTGTGCTTGGTAATCCGGATGACCCAGAGCTGAAAATCTCTGAAGGTGACTATCTGATTCTTATTACTTCAGGCCGGGCTGCTAAGCAACTCCAGCGGGCTTTCGGTGTTGCAGAGGGATCTCTCTAATCCGTCCAGTCGTATAATCATCGTCAATTATTTAGTACTACTTTGTTATCTTGCTCTATGCATATGATATAGTTATCATTTTCCCGGCGGCTCGTGAAAAATAGATTCTGGACATCTCATGGTCACAACCAAAAGCCTTGCGCGGCAAAATCCCCTACGCTCGCTGAAAGAAAATCTGGCGTTTCACATTGAAGAATACCACCACCACTTTCACACAGCGACGTCAGCGAACCATGACAT
>NZ_NHSH01000069.1 GCF_016653315.1 Halochromatium roseum
GCGGCACCTCAATGCGCGCAAGGCCGGTCTCAGGATCGGTCACGATCTGGGGCTTGGGCTTGCGCTGAATCGGCAGCGGGTCGAAGCCGCAGGCCTCCATGAGGCTGGGATTGCGGGCAAGCTCGCGCAGCAAGGATTCGATGCTCGCGTGCTGGAAGACGATGCCGGCGAGCCGCATCTTCCACATCGGGCGCACCGGATAGTCGTTGCGCCCCTGTTGGCGCATCACCTCGAGGTATTGCACCAGGCGCTCATCGGGGAGATGATCGATCGCCAGTTGGAGGCGATCGAGATCACTGCGCGCCTCGATCGCGTCCCAGGAAAACAGGTTCGTTTGTGTCATGGTCACCAAGAGGTCTCTCCTCTTCAGGGGTGTCGTCTCGACAACGACAATGATCCCTTGGTGGCCACCCTTTTTCACCCCTGCGTGGCGCTTGGGGTGATTTCTCCCCTTCTCGGCCGAGCGTCACGCGCAAGTCATTGATTGTTCCTTCGCCGCTGGGGTAAACGAAATCCGACCCGACTTGTAGGCTCATTCAATTCAGTGAGTTAGAGACTGCGCAAATGTCTCCTCATCAGCGGCGCCTCATCGGGGCTTTCAACGTGATCTGTTGGTTCCCTGTGTCTTTCGTGACGAGCTTTTCGAGGTCGCTCACCTCGCGGGAGGCGTGCGGGCGCCCAATCGATAGGAGCGGGGCGTCTGGCCTGCCCAGCGCTTGAACGCCCTCGTGAAGCCGCTTTGCTCGGCGAACCCCGTCAGGAAGGCGACTTCGGCAAGACTGTAGTCCGTTTCAGCGAGCAACCGTAGGGCAAGATCCTGTCGCGCCCTATCGACCACAGTCTGAAACGAATGCCCCTGCTCAGAGAGCCGCCGCTGCAGCGTGCGGGCACTCATCGCAAGCTCGGAGGCGATGGACGACAGCGTGGGCACCCCTTCACTGAGGACAGTCGCAACGACGCGCCGGACCCGAAACTCGAGGTGACGCTCTTGTGTCAGCGACGCCAGTTGCTGCTCGAGATGGCGATCAAAAAATCCAACGATCGTCTCGTCACCGAGTCGATTGGGCGCATCGAGACTCGCATCACTGACCAAGAGGGCATCGCGCCCGGATTCAAACTGAACCGGACAGCCGAAATGGGCTTCATACACCGAGAGATCGCCTCTCGGTGCATGCTTGAAATGGACCGCCAGCGGTGCGAAGGCCCCTGTGCTCACCTCTCGGCTGATCGTGACGACGGCCGACAGGCTCGCTTCGTTCGACAGCCGCATGCCGATCCGGCCATCACCGGCCTTTTCCAGGTTAAAAAACACACCGTCGGCGGTGCGCTCAAGCGAGTAAGTCTCCGCGGCGCCAAGCACATGGCCATAACGTTCTGATCGCGCGAAGGAACCACGCAGCGTCGGCGCCGATTTCCAGGCCAGACCAAAGGCGCCGTACTCATCGCTGCGCATGGCCGCACCAATCCGAAGCGGGAGCACGAGGCCATTGGGGTCCCGGTCGACCAGTGCGGCGAAGAAATCGTAGTACGCCGCCGACGACACCATGCGGGCCGGATCGATCGGCCCCTCCGGGTCAAGACCAAGCTGTTCGACAAGGTCCGCGGTGTCAACGCCGGGGCTCGCCTGGCCGACGACCTTATAGACATAAAGCGAGGTGAGCTGGCTCATTCGAACACCCGGACGAAGAGAGACAAGTGGTTCGTGTCTGACGCTTCGGAACAGACGGCTCAAAATCCGACTTGGCACGCTTGGCCAAAACCTTGGCAGCACCGGCCAAGAACGAAACCCGCTGGCGCACGATCATGGACTCGCACGTTAGCCAACCTCTGGGAGCAACCCCATGACCACGCAAACCAGCACCGCCAACAGCAATGACCTCGTCCTGGTCCTGGGCGCCACCGGCAAAACAGGTCGCCGGATCGTCCCTTCACTGAAGACCCTAGGCGTCCCCGTGCGGCTGGGCTCGCGATCGGCCTCACCCGCCTTTGACTGGAACAACGCCGCGAACTGGGATGAATGCCTCCAGGGCGTGACCAAGGTCTACATCAATTATGCACCCGATCTGGCGATGCCTGGCGCGACCGACGCGATCAGCGAACTGGTCCGCCGGGCACGAGCGGCTGATGTGAAGCACCTGGTGCTGCTCTCAGGTCGCGGCGAAGCGGAAGCTCTGGCCTGCGAGGCGATGATCCAGCGCAGTGGCCTCGACTGGACCATCGTGCGCGCAAGCTGGTTCAACCAGAACTTCTCGGAAGGGGCCTTTACCGACATGGTACAGGCGGGGCAGATCACCCTGCCCGATGTCTCAACGCCAGAGCCGTTTGTAGATGTCGATGACATCGCCGAGGTCGCGGTCGTTGCGTTGACCCAGCCCGGTCACGCCGGCGAGCTCTATGAGGTGACAGGGCCGCGGCTGCTGACCCTGGCCGAGGTCGCAGAAGCACTCTCGACGGCGACCGGGCGGACGATCCAGTACAGGCCGGTACCGCACGATGCGTTTGTACAGGGCGTCGCCGATTCGGGTGCACCCCAGGATGGGCTGTGGGTAGTGCTCTAGACGTGGTTTATCCGTAAAATCTGTAGAATAATATCGATATTTGCTTTTTATAAGGTTATTGTATGGCCGAGATCTCAGTGCTATGCCCGCAATGCGGTTCGGATCACGTCAAAA
>NZ_NHSH01000070.1:0-68374 GCF_016653315.1 Halochromatium roseum
TCAATTATTAATAGGGTCGAATTATAACTTTTCAAGGTTAAGCTGTTGTTTTGAAAAAGCTTACTGAAAGAATGCTCGTCAGGTTACTGAAAAATAAAAAAATATTATTTAGTCACAAGTCTATTATCCATTGTCAGTCTCAAACTGCTCGTTACTGTTGGTTGGCGAGCACCGTCCACGCTATACCCTTAGGGGTGCAACCTGCCGAGCGCGCCGACCGGCGCAGGAGCGGCTCCACTGCGAGGGTGGACAGGCCGGGGGAGAGTGAGGCCCTTGGGCAAGGCGGTGCTCACAGGCGTAGGCTGATCAGGGCAACCATCCCGTTGAACCGCCACCGCCTGAGAGACCGCCTTGCTCAGTCTACACACGTCCACGCTCACCAGCCACGGCCCTCAACTGATGCGAGCAGATGCAAGCACTCGTCAGGTTCGTTGAAACATCACTCGAGGACACACGGGCAACCCATGAGGTTGAAGAAGGCTTGTGGCGCGGGGTCTTGGCCTTGGGCCACAGCCTGCTGGGGGCCTTCTTTGCCGCCAGTGGTGACGGGGATGTCGGTGAGCAGCACCGCACCGCATGGAGCAGGGACGCGTGCTCAAGCGCTTGGCACCGCGCCCGCGCCCCTATCGCAGCGTGTTTGGTGACTTTCAGCTCGAGCGCTTCGTCTATGGCCAACGCGAAGGCCAAGCCATCGAGCTCATTCCCTTGGATGCGCGGTTGCAGCTGCCCGAGACCTGCACCTCCTTTCTGTTGCAGTCCTGGAACGAACGGCTGATGATCGAGCAGCCCTACGCACAAACCAACGACCTGCTCGAGCGCGTACTCGAGGTGCGCCAATCGGTGCAGACACTGGAACGTCAGCAGGCCGGGTTGAGCACCTCCGTGGACGCCTTTTGGGCGCGGCGGCCAGCGCCTGAGCCGGCTTCAGCCAACACCCTCGTGGTCAACACCGTCGATGTCAAAGGGGTGGCGATGCGCGCCAGCGAGACCCGGGGGGTGGGTGGCAAGAAGAAGATGGCCCTGCTGGGCAGCGTCTACAGCATCGCCCCGTTCGTGCGCACCCCGGACGCGGTACTCGAGGCGCTGTTTGCTGAGAAGACCTCCGTGCTCAAGCCAGCGCCAACCGCGCGTCCGAAGCCGTTGCATAAAGCCGTGCGTGCGGGCCTGATCCGCGATGCCGAGGACCACAGCGGCGAGCAAGCGCGGATGATCTTCGACTGGATGCAGTATCAAAATCGGCTGCGCAATCCCGATGGCGCGCGGCACACAGTGGTGCTCATCGATGGGCAGTGCTCGCTGTGGCAGGCTGCCGCCACCCATCTGCCGGGCGAACATGTCACCGAGATCCTCGATGTCATTCATGTCGCCGGTTATCTCTGGGAGGCCGCCGAGGTCCTTGAGGACACGCCGGAACAGTGCCGTGCCTGGGTCAAAACCGCCCTGGGTCAGGTGCTCCATGGTCAGGTCGCTGACGTCCTCACCGACCTCGATGCACAGCGCAAGCCCCGCCGGGGCCGGGCGCGCAAACGCCTCGACAGCGTGTACACCTACCTCGATGTCAACCGCCAGCGCATGGCCTACGATGCCTACCTGGAGGCCGGCTTCCCGATCGCCGCCGGTGTCATCGAAGGCGCCTGTCGGCATCTGGTCAAGGATCGGCATGGAGCGCTCCGGCATGCGCTGGACCGTCCGGGTGCCCACGCCATGCTGCAGCTGCGCAGCGTCGCGCTCAGCGAGCTGTGGGAGCCGTTTATGGACTTTCGCATCCACAGCGAGCTGTCGCGCCTTTATGGCGATCAGGCCGCTAACGATGATCAGGCCTTGCCGATCGCTACTTGAGGGCATGGGGCAACTCGGTGGCAAAACCGCGAATCAATCACTTGGCGGCGCGCTCGGCAGGTTGCACCCTACCTTAGTAGGTTTCCATTACTTTGCGCATCCTCCAGCGGCTTTAATCGTGACATGCCCAGTTAGATTATGAAATGCCGGTTCTCGTGCTGGGTGGATCTCTACTCTAACTCGGTGGCCAGCATCTTCCAAGGCGTTTGCAAAGGCCAATTGCAGGCTGAACGGCGTGATGCTGTCCTCGGGATTACCCAGGATGATCACCAAGCGCTCTGGATCATGGGTGATGTCCTGAAGATGGTCCAAAGGATCGTAGGGATCGGCCAACCCCGTTGTGTCGAAGCCTGTTCGCGGCCGTCGCCCCTTGGCCTTGCGGAGCATCTCGGCCCGTTTGAGCAGGTCATAGGCCCCGGAGCTCAAGGTTGCGCAGCGGATGTCGGTTCGGCCTAGCGTGAGCAAGGCTGCAGCCGCTGTGGCTCCACCGCTGTGGCCCGAAAGGACGAACTGCTGGATGCCGTAGCGCTCCTTGATCCGGTCTAATGCGGCGTTCAGTGAGTGGTATTCCTTGGGCTGGCGTCGCTGATGGTGATCGCCCGAGGAGCCGTAGGTGCCGGGACGGGCGACCACCACCACTGGAATCCCCGCTCTGCGGGTTTGTCGCGCCGCGTAGCCTTCTTGCGAGGATCGGGTGTTGTTGCGGATTTGATCCACTGGTTTGCGCATGACCCGATCTCGATCTCCGTAGAATTGCGCAATGACGACGGGCGCGTTATGGATGTCATCGCCGGGAAAGTAACGGATGCATTCCTTTCCTTCTTCGTGTTCTACCCAGACAAATGTTGGTTCATCTGGGCACAGGTTTTTTTCCGCCGGCCTGTTCCAGTCCAGCCATGTTTTTTCCTGCTCGGTGGCTAGGGCTGGCTGCTGGCTCAGAACAACAACGCTAAAGAGCAGCAGAAGTGCCAACGGATCAGCGAAGAAGTGTCTATAGCGTTTCAGCATCAGGGATTGTCGATGGCCGTAAACGAAAAGAGCAATCATTGGTTCTGTACGCTAAAAACAAGGACTCGATCAAGACCCCAGCAACGTTTCGGGCCTGCCCAACCGTTGGGAAATGATGCAAGCTGAGATCGGGGTTGGTGTTGACCTCAATGATGCTCCAGGCTTGTTTGTCAGGCGGCAGGGAGATGTCCTCGGCAACCAGGTCGATGCCGACATGAGGCGGATCGAACACAGCCTGTCGGGCCTTGACAGCGAGGGGCGCGAAGTCGGGATGGACGCTCTCGGTGACGTCCTGGCTGGTTCCGCCAACGCCGGTGTTGGCGACGGTGTCCAGTTGCACGGTGTGCCCAGCGTCAGGAATGGCGTTTGGATTCAGCCCTTGCGCCTGTAACTGGCGAAGTACGGAAGGGCCGAGAACAATCGGACATTGGGCTAGTCCGGGGTCTCCTTCGCGCTGGAGGTTTTGGGCGTCGACCAAGGCTTGAATGCTCCGTTGGCCGTCGCCGGTGATGTGAGCGGGAAGAATGTGCGCGGCGGCGACCAAGGTATTGCCGATGATAAACAGGCGATACAGCGCACCCGGTGCGTACTCCTCGACCAGGATCATCGTCGCCTTGGTCTGGACCGCGAGCGTCCAGGCGTCGTCGAAATGCTCGCGCTGGGTGACATTGGTGGTCACGCCTCGCCCCCAGGAGCCGGATTGGGGTTTGATCACGGCGGGAACGCTCTGGCGTTGAAGATAGGCCCAAGCGGGTGCTTGTTGGTCTGCACTGAAGGCCTGGCCATTGGGCGTCGGTAAGCCAGCCGCGCGGAGCAATTGCTTCGCCCATGATTTGTGCGTGTTGGTAGCCCGCCGCGCGACGATGCGAGTGCCAGGCGACATCGTCCGGTAAAACAGGCATTGGCCATCCGCATCAGCAATGCGAGTCAGCTTCGAGGCGAGTCGCTCTGCTTTTAATCCTCGGGATCGGGCGGCATGACACAATAATTGGACTTCCAGGCGACTGTCCAGGGCGAATGCCGTGTCCGCTGCTGGAGTGAACGCAGGGGCGGGCCGGAGGCAGGGCGGTTGGTCCGAAGGCGTTTGTTGCCGAGCCGGATCAAGGGCATAGTCGAGCACCTCGTTGGACAGATCCAAGGCCAGTCCCGAGGCTGGGAAAGCGAGATCGGCGATGGCAGGCTTGCCGTCGATATCCAGAATCACCGCACTCTGGCTGGCAAGGTCGCGTTCGGGCTCCTCACAGAGCAGGGACACGCAAGCCAAGTGCAACCCTGGAAAACAGTGCACGGCACGTTCGGCCAATGTCAGCAGCGAGGCATGGATGGTTTCGGTCAAGGCAACCGTGTCGCTGCCGTTGGCGATGCTGGCTACATGGGACAGTAGGATGCGGGTTCCTGGATCGGGAACGGCCTCCATGGCCCATCCTGATTGCGCGAGACCCTCTTGCTGGACCAGCGGCCATCGGCTCAGCCAGGGGTTGCTGGCTCTGCGTTTAGTGCGCGCCTGGATCAAGCCCGCAACCGTATCGCGACCATTGCCAGTCAGCGTGATCGGCATACATTCATAAGCCCCAACTGCGCGTCCGCCCAGGACCATGACTCGGACATGGCGTGCCCGATCGGTGTGTTCGGCCTGGAAACGGATAAAGAATGCTTGGGCGGCGTGCAGGTTGCCAAAGACGGTCGCTTCCTGGGTTGGCAGTCCGTTCAGGTCGAGTAATTGCTTGCTGCGGCGCTTGTCTGCGGTGATGGTCGCAGCCAGGACGGAGTGATCCGGTGAGTTGCGTCGAAAGATCGCGCTTCGTCCATGCTGGGCGATCTCGACGTACCCGGCGGGATGTCGGGTGATCTTCAGGTCGCGACGGGCCGCAGCCTGCAACAGCAGGTCTTCGGTGAAAGCGAACACGGGAGCAGGCGCCCGGGATGGCGGCGGCGCGGACCGAGAGAGGGGGGCTGGGATGCCTGAGGCTGCCTGTTCGGCATCTCCTGGTTCAGGTTGGGTCAGCAGGTGCGGGATGGCTCCAAAATCCGACGCTCGGCGAGAGCCCTTGATCAGGATCAGGTCACCGTCCTGGGCCAGGTCATGAAGATGGCGCACCACCTCTTGGGCCTGCGAGCAGTGCGGCCCCAAGCGATCGGCGGGCAGCTGCGCGCGCAGAAAGCGCATCTCCGGGCCATGCGTGATCACCTGCTCCACGCCGGTCGCGAGCAGCGGCTCGGCCAGCTCCTCATGCAGGGATTGGGCCTGTTCGCCGAGATGGACGATACGCCCGAGCACGGCGATTTTCCGTCCTTGCGCGGGGGGCGTCGCCTCCGCCAACACCTGGAAGGCGTTGAGCATGGAGAGGACCGTGGCGTTGTAGCTGTCGTCAATAAGGGTCACGAGGCCATGGCGGAGCCTGACGCTGTGATGCCGAAGACAGCCTGCGTTGGGCTCAAAATGCCGCAACGCCTCAGCGGCGTCTGAAAGATCCTTGTCCATCGCCAGGATCACGGCCAGGGCCGCCAAGGCATTGCGGACCATGCCCGGACTGGACAGGGGCAGGGTAAAGCGAAGGCGGCCTTGCGGGGTGTCCAGCGTGATGCGATGTTCAGTCATTCGGCCCGAGCGGCGGCTGTCCACGGCGCGTATCCGCAGCTGCGCGTTGCGACTTTCACCAACGACGAGGAGTTGCTGGGCATGCTGGGCCGCCTTGCCTCGGATCTCGTCGAAATAGGGCAAGTGCTCGCCGATCACGGCCACGGCGGGTCCGGTCAGACCATCAAAGATGTGCGACTTCCAGTGTGCCGTATCGGCGACCGAGGACACGCGCCGATCGGTCTGGGACAGGCCGATTTCCGTGATCACGGAGATGGTTGGACGCATCAGGCGGGTGACCGGTCCACGCTTCATCCAGAGCGCGCTTTGGGCGACCTCGACGATGGCGGCCCTGTGCTCGGGATGCAGGCTGGCGAGGAGGGCGAGGGCATCGATACGGGTGTTGTAGTTGCCCTGGGTGGCTAGGACCGGATCGCCGAGGGTCGGGGTCGGTTCGGACAGCGCGGTCAGCATCTGTTGAAGCATGGCCACAGTGGTGGACTTACCCGCCGTGCCGGTGATGGCCACGAGAGGACCCGCATAGCGTTGTCGGGCTGCCAGGCCGAGTTCCATCAAGGCTTGGATCGGATCGGCCACCTGCAAGAGCGGGAAGTCTGCGGGCAATCCGGCCACGGGTCGGGAGACCATGGCGCCGGCGCAGTGCGGGGCCAGTGTCGGGAGTGCGTCGTGGCGATCGTAATCCCGTTTGGGGCGGGTGGATTGGGCATGGCGCTGGCGTTGCGCCAGATCGTGCGCGACGAAGAAAAACGGCTTGGGCAGTCGATCGATGTAGGAGCGTTGGTAGGCGGCGGAGCGCACGAACCAGCCCTCTGGCGGTGGCACCTGCCAGGTGCCGCCGGTCACCGCTTGGAGCTGGGCCGCGGTCCAGGTCTGCCCGGGCTGGCATTCTTGGATCGAGGCCGGAAAGTCGCTGCGGTAAGAAGGTGTTGTGGTGGAAGCGGGGGCTGATTCCAGCTCGGGAATGGCCATCCGCAGCACTGGACCGAGGTAGGGCGAAACGTCGGGATGCTGCCTGGACAGAATGCCAACCTCGATGCGCAGGTCCACATTGAGCAACTGCGACATCCGAGGCGCGCGCAAACCATAGTAGTCCCGGTAAATGACACCGGGCTGCCAGCGGCTGGTTGGAGCGAGCCAGTCGCAGGGATCATGGTCCATGCGTTTGCCCCAGACCGGGATGGTGCTGGGTTGGACCGGCACCCCGCGAATGTTCAGGCGGATGTCTTCCCGGATCGGAGCCTCGCAGCTCCAGAAGCTTTCCACCCAGAGCATCTGCCGGCGGGTGATCGTCTGCGGATCGACGCGCACTCCGAGCAGCGTCAGTGGCCCGAGACGAACCGGCGCGATCCGGGCGGCTTGTGGAACCTGGTCCACAGCGCCTGCCGCCGTGGTTGACGTCATGGACGGGTCCAGAACGCTCAGGTCATAACGAGTATAGGGCGCTTGCGGTAACCGGGTCTTGATGACGCGGCGAGGTGGCGAAAGGGTGATGGCCCCGGCATTCGTCGCGTCCGATGAGACCGGCGTGCCGAACGCCGAACAAAGCGCCGTGAACTGATCGATGGTCTTGCGGGCGTTGCGTCCGGAGCGCTGGACCGAGTAGCCAAAGCCGATACCGATCGGAATGAAGCGGATCTGTTCGACGCCGTGGGGGCTGATGTCGAGGGCAAAGAGACCGCCGCGGTGCAGGGTGTTGCGCACGGAATCAAACAGCAGGTTGCCGGCATCGTAGAGAATCGGGCGCTGTCGATAGAGCTCGATTCCCTGCAGCCAATGGGCACTGCAGCCCAGCACCGCATCGGCGCCAGCGTCGATGATGGCTCGCGCCAAAGCCCGAGTGCGCGGCTCAGGCGTGTCGGCATGATTGCGGCCCCAGTGGACGCCCACCAGAACCACGGAGGCTTGGTCGCGAATCGCGCTGATGCGAGGGGCCAGGGTCGCTCGCCAGAGGTCCGGGAGGTCTGGGTCGAGATGCGCGCTTCCCGGACTGTCCTGGGTGGCTGCGAACTGGGGCTCCGTGGCGTCGAGGCTGAACAAGGCGACGTTCAGGTTCCCGGCCCGGCGCAACACCGGTTGCAGGGCTGCCTCCAGATGGGGGCCGGTGCCGGCGTGTCCGATGCCGACAGCGTCCAGCCAGCGGCCTTGTTCCAGTAAGGCCTCGGGGCCGTAATCCCCGCTGTGATTGTTGGCTGTCGCGACGATATCGATATGTGCGCCGGTCAAGATCCGTAGCATCTCCGGTCGAGCCCGGTAGTAATAGGGTGCTTTTTTGCTTCCCTTGAAGCCCTGCTCTCCGGCGGTGGCCACCACGCATTCCAGATTGGCGATGCGCAGGTCGGCGGTGCGCAAGGCGGGAATGCCACCCAGCACGTTTTCCGCGCCAATGCTGGCGGTCCGATAATGCTGTCTTCGGCCTAGATTGATATCTCCGGCCCAGATCACCGTGGCGCGATCGGTTCGGTAGGCCGGATCTGGGCTGCTCAAGGCGGCGTGACTGGGCTTGGTCGTTGGCGAGACCTGCTGGCGGGCTGAGGTTGCAGAGCTGGATTGCGAGAGGTTTTCTCCGTCCCACAGCCTGTAATGAGCGGACTGGGCCGCTTGGGTCATCTTGGCCAAGGAGGCGGGCGCTAAATCGGTCGGGTAAACAATCAGGTTGTAGAGCGGATGTTCCACCGGTTGCCAGACCCGCAGCCAGTGGCGCCGCGCCATGAAATTGACCGCGTTGACATCTCCTTGAATGAAAGCCTTCTCCAGCGTGCGCAGAAAAAGCAGATGGCTTGGCGCGCAGTTGGCGAACGCCTCCTGGTAGCCAACCTTCCATAAAAACAACACACCGTTCATACGCACCGCGAATTGGCCAGCGATATCCTGGCCATCGGCCTCTAAAAAGTTCCAGTCCATCCAACCATCGCGAGCGAATTGCTTGGCAGCGGCGAGATATAACGGTGGATCGCCCGGCCGAGCCTGGATCGAGCTATTGCGCTCGCCCTTCCAGCCACTGTGTTCGACGGCCATGAACCGGGCGAAGTTATCCTCAATACTCCGCGAATCCTCTCGGCAGCGATAGGTCACCAGCGTGCGTTCCTTGAGCCGGCGTTCTTGGCGAAACAGCTCACGCCGGAACTTACTGCCCAAAGTGCTCAGAAATGCGCTGAAATCATTGGGCAGCGCGATGCGATGCTCCAGACCGGATTGCCGAAACATCAGGCTGAGCCTGTCCGGATGCTGCTGAAAAGCGGCGAAGATGGGTGATGTCGAGGGTACCTGACGCCAGCGCAGAATCGGTGGACCCGAGCTCATCGCGGATAAATGACGAAAGCAGGCTTGGAGAATCGCCGCTTGATTGGAGTGCGCTAGCAGATCAACGCGAACGGTATGGTACTCATCGACAGGGGCGCGGAAGTGGTGCTGAGCCCTGCCAAGTCCATGCGCCCGAAATCCCCCGACTAATGGCAAGACGCCGACCAGTCTTTGACCCTGGTAGGCAAGCAGGCAGCACATCTGCTCCGTGGGGTCGAGTTTGTGGCTGTAGAAGGCCTTTAGCCAGCCGTAACTTTGGGTGGGGTAGGCGACAGGGCATTCATGGATCAAGCGATTCCATGCGCTGGCATGCGCATCCAGTTCAAGCGGATGGGTGGCTGCGATGACCTGGAGTTCCGTGTTGGGCGATATGGATATCTCATCGCAACGCTTCATGGCCGTCACTCAATCAGGATTGTCGATGCATGCGTCTTTCTCGTTCTGCTGGTCTTGTGCTTGGCAGATGCGCAGGCTTGGGTATTGATTGTTATTATATTCGGATAATCCCTCTGCAGTTAGCCGATTTGCAGCAGCAAGCAAATTGCGTATAAGTTTTCTTCATGTTTTTCTCTAGGTCTGCAGTCAACTCTTCGCCAGCTTTAACATTTCGTTGCGCAACGTAGTCGCCTTTCTTATTGCAATACAGGTTCGGATCGCAGCTGTGATTGATAAAGTAGCAGATCCCTAGACTGTTGATGTCTTTCGGGGCATGGAGTCCTTTTCTGTCTTTGTAGCAGTACTGGATAAGTTTGTAACGCGTTGCCTCATCTAATGTTTCGAACTCAGCCCAGGTAATCAATCGGGTTTCATCAAAGTATGCGTAAGGGGCGACGATTTCGTCTACCACAAAGTCGACTAAGGCGAAAAGTCCCACTTGGCCTGGTACCATCGTTGATGGACGCAGTTCGTAACGTGCTTGGCTGTAGCGGCTTACCGGATGACGAGCCTCATTGGTGTCTGGGCTTAGGCTTCGGGTTTCCGACTCTCCAGTGTTATTGGATAGGGAGGTTGTTGCCCGAGATGCCAGCCGAGTAACCTGCTTACCCGTGTAAGCGATATGAAATCCAGTGGGTCGGAAACGTTGTTTCATTTCTCTCAGTCCGTGATCTCCTCCATCTGATCCGTCATTAACGATTTCGTAGTCCTGCATGGTTGAAATAAAATGCTGGCGTATAAAATAGCCAAGATCTGCGTTACTCGGATCAGCGATGGATAATAACAAGCATCCGACGTTTGGTCTTATTTCTCCCCCAAAGGTCAATGCGCGGACCTGTTGATTGACAAGATAGACAAAGCCATTCAAGTCACGGTTGTCGAGTTGCGGAGCAAAATGAAAAGCGTTTAGGGCATAGCGCCGCTGAAAAAACACAGAGTCCGATTGTTTTTCTTTTTGCCTCTCCCAGTCGTTAAGAAGCTGACGGCATTGTGCAGCATATTCCGGGCCGTAGGGTTGGATGTCGATCTCCATCCGCCTGCTGGCGAGACTGATTTTGCGTCGTAGATTCTGAAACTGGGGGCCAGCTAGGCTGGAAAGTGCTTTTGGCGAAAAGAGATACTGCGGGTTACGCTTGGTGAGACGAAAGAGGTTTAATTGCCGCAGCTGCGGCATGTCTTGTTCGTCAATGAAATAGATCCTGGAGTTGTCCGATTGATTGAAATCAGTGCTGCGTTCCAAAGCACCAAGCAATGCCGATTCCTGATAGGGAAATGGCGGGAACGCAAGGTCCAGACGGTTCTTCCTTGCATATTGATGTCTGAACACACAGAGAGAGCCGTTGCGTTCTTCCCAAAGATAGCGAGCGCTTTGGGAGCCAAGACGGACAAAAAGCAGATAGGGGAAATAGAAGTTCCAGCCCCGCTGTTGCCCTGCGATAACTGCCTGCTTGAACCTTGGTAAATCGGTCAATTGCAGGGGGCGCAGGTCGCTGAGCAAGGGGTTGCTCATGAGCAGAGGGTTGCTCGACTGTGCTGAGAGCACGGAGATCGGTGGTTGATGAATGGCATACAGAAGAACGGCGTCGCTATCTGCGTATGGCCTTGGCCTGCGGCCGATCTGAAGGCGTTAGTCCATCAACCCCTTTCTGTTGCTGTGCCCGTGCTGGATCGGCTTTGAAGAACGACTCAGCACGTGGTTTTACCGCTAGCGGCTATTCCGGCTGACTTTGCGAACCAAAAACAGACCGCTTATGAGTAGCACCAGCGTCCCGGGGGCAGGCACATCAACGGGGTCGGGATCTCCAATAAGCGTTTGGCCACCGTTTACAGGCTGAAACAACAGGACTTGGCTTCTGTCTAGCGGGTCGCTGGATGCCATTCGTTGAAAAGTAGTATTAAGTAACTCTTCTCCATCCCGGCTTAATCCTGTAACTGAAAAATGGCCAGTGTCGAGGTCCATATCGCCGTCATAGAGGCTTTCCCAGATTCCGACCTGAATTGCGCCGCTTACTAACCAGTTAGCGGGGTTCAGCCAATTTCGGTCACCAAAATTATAAGTGCCATTTTGAACCCAGCCATCATCTTCTTCAACCCAGTAGTCAGTTTCAGCTAAAACATCATTAAGCGCACCAAGAAAATCCAAAACGTTGTTGATGTTACCAGTGGCAGTAATTCCTGGTATTGTTGTTTCGCGAAGCTGCCACCCCTGCCTCCACCCCCGCCAGACCCTCTCAGTTTCTGTTTCGTCTTGTGTAATTTGAGTTGTCGTAGTGGGGTCGCCAGCTGCGTCATCATCAAATGCGTATACGTTGTATTCAACGAAACCTACCGTCTCGAGATCATTGAAAATATCGAGGCAGTACAAGATGACCTGATCTTGGCTACGATAGAGCGTCGTAATGTCGAAATCTTCGTTTCCAGTAGATTGTGCTTTGCCGTCGAAAGCGCCCGCGCTTATTCCATTTTGACGCCAGTCGTTTTTATTTCTCCATTTATCAGGGTCATAATCATAATCAAAACGAAGGTTAACGTTGTCGTAACCAATCAAGAAAGGATCTCTCGAATTTTCAGAGAAACTGAATTCAACACTCCCAACCTGTTGCATATTATCGATAGTCAACGTCGGAGTGGCCAGTGTCGCTGTTGCGCTCAAAGCGAGTGCGAGCGTTGCGGTTCCCAATGCAACTTTCGAAATGCGGCTATTATGGGTTTTGCGGGCCTGGTCAGCCTTTTTATCATCAAGAAGTAAGTGGGCCATCGTTGTTACTCTCTAGGCGGACTCTAATTGATTGAAATGTAGTGTATTTTTTGTTTTTTGTCAATGCAAATCGCGCAGTCCCAGGGTTTTTAGGTCAACGCTCGTCGTTGAACAAGTGTTGAGACACCCTTGTCATTCTGAGGGAGTGCATGCAAGCTACCCGAGTGCATGCAAGACTAGTGCCATTTCCTAGAATAATGGCCAAGGGGATGCGCGATCGGTCCTTAGCGTGCTCAGAATGTCCATCCGTGATCCGATTAAAGCTGTCAGTGGCAGTGATTGTCACCTGACGCTGACACATCCTGCCAGCCCGGTATCCTGCCATGTCTACGTCTCTCGGACTCCCTGTGGAAGCGGAAGCTCGAGCCATAGCCGCAGTGTCGACCGACTTGCCACCGCCCGTCTATCCCCTCGGAGTGCTGGAAGTGCCGGAGCGTCGTCTACCCAGCGATCATCTGACGCCTGGTGATACCACCTTGCTCGCGATGCTGCGTGCCGCGCTTCAGGCTGCTGCCCCGGATTGGGAGGCTCTTCGTGTGGCGGTCGCAGGTGCGCAGGGATTTCGCCAACGCTGCGACCGGGTGGTGCTGATTCTCTACCAAGCCTCTGAACAGCGTCTGATGGTCGTGCGCCGTGGCGGTGGAGGGTTAGGTGAGGCCCTGGAGCAGGCGTTAAAGGCGTTGAAACAGCATCCGCGCATCGGCGCCTTTGCCGTCGCTGACCAGGAGCGTTGCCGAATCCAGCTGGACATCATCGCTCAGCCCCCTGTGCCCTGTGATATTCGTGAAATCGGTATGTCTAGAAGGGGTGCCCTGCACTTCGAGGTCGGTCTTGATGGCCTGGTGCTGGAGCGCGATGGCAAGCGTATCTACGTCCTACCGGGCGATGCCTATGTGCATTCCTACATGGGCATGAAGCAGCTGCGACGTCGCTTGACGCGGCTGTACGGCAACGATGTACTGGACGCCTACTCGTTCGCTCGCTTCACCAGCGAAAGCTACATCAGCTTTGGTGAGCGCTGGGTGCGGTTGTGGCGGGGTCATCCGCTGAACGGACCGCTCACCCAGGCGCGGTTGGTGCAGGCAACAGAGCTGGCAGTCGACCACATCCTGAGAAATCAACAAGCCGATGGCCGCTTCCTCTACTACTACAATGCAGCGCTGGACAGCCGCCGCGACCACGAGCACCCCAACCGCGACCCCGACAGGAACCCGTTTTACAACATCGTTCGCCACAGCGGCGGTATCCTGACGGGGCTCTACCACGCGCGCCTGACTGGGAGCGATCGGGCGCTTGCGCCGATGCGGCGTGCCATCGACTACCTACTCGCCCAGGCAAGGACCTATGAGACGCATGACGGCAGGGAGGCGCATTACATCTACTACAATCGCAAGGGCAAGCTGGGCGGTAGCGGTGTCGGACTCTATGCGCTGGCCGAACATCGCCGGCTGACGGGCGACCGTCGCTACGACGAGGCGGCGCGGCGGCTCGCCAATCACATCGCTGAGCAGATCACAGACAGCGGCGAGTTTATCTACTACAAGGTCTACTTAGACAAGGAGGTCACCGAAGCCGACAACGGGAAATACTTTTCTTTCTATTATCCAGGCGAGGCGCTATGTGGCTTAGCGGGCTACTATCTGTACATCCTAGAGGACGAGGTCGAAAAGGCGCGTCTCCTGGCCGCTGTCCATCGCGCGCTGCGCTTCCTCATCGTGGAGCGACCGCGCACCCGCGCGAGCGAATACCGCGCCTTGCCCTCGGACGCCTGGCTGATGATGGCGATGATGGAGTTTTGGGACGAACCGGCCTTTCGTCGCGATCTCTACCGGGACTTCGTCTTTACCGATGCCGATGCGATGGTGCGGCAGATGTATACGGTTGATGATGCGCCTTATCCGGACTACGCAGGCGCCTTCTTCTACGAATTCGGCGAGTATCCTTACGCCGATGGCGCCCGTGCTGAAGGGCTCATGGCCGCCTTCACCCTTGCGCACAAGGTGGGAGATAAGGCACGCATTGCGCTTTATGGCCGTGCGTTGAGATTGCTGGCTTGGGCGACGATGCATTTGGTCAATACCCCAGAGTCGATCTATTTTGCCGCTAACCCAGACGTTGCGCTGGGCGGCATTCGTTTTAAGTATACGCGCCAGTGGTTTCGTATTGATACCATTCAGCATGTCTGTGCCTTTTATTTGAAAATGATGCTGGACGGCCGCGTTGCTGTATCGGATGGGACTACAGCGAGCAATGAGGAGCGTGCAACATGCATCTTCGCCGATGAGCGCTCTGCCTGACGGCTTTGGCGTCGCCTGGGATCGACTCGCTAGCCTTGGCTGGCGACCTGAGCAGATTGAGTGGGTTGAGCGCCCCTCGCAAGGGGAGCGCAATCAGGTCTATCTCTTGCGCCATGCCGGCGAATCGGCAGTGATCCGGCTGCCGCACGCAAGGCCGAAGGCGGCCGATAGGCTTGTGCGCGAGTTACACAACCTCAATGCGGCCGCTGCGGCCGGTGTCACGCCGGTGCCACTGCTCGCCGATCCGACGGATGGCTTGCTGTTACTGCCCTATCTCCATGGAGAACACCCGAAACCAGGCATGGTCACGCCAGACGCTGCCGTTCGCATGGGTCGTTGTCTCCGAAGCCTGCACCGCGATACAGCCCCATTTCGCTCTGGAACCGATATCCTGCGCCGTATTCGCCGGCGTATGGCCGGCGTTGCTGCGGAGGCCGACGAGGCCCGTCGGCATGCCGCTGGTCTGCCGAGTGTTGTCAGGGCGATGGAGCCCGTGGTGGCAACGCTGCAACGCACGGCACCCTTGCCCGTTCCCTGCCATGGCGACCTGGTGCTCGGAAACATCATCGACAATGGCGATCGGGTTCATTTCATCGACTGGGAAACCTCCACCGCCGGCGATCCACACCAGGATATTGCCAACCTGTGCTTGAGGGCACGCCTAGAGGGCGCGCCGCGTGCTGCACTTCTCGGAACCTGCTTTGACGGTGACCCGGAGCACGCTTTGCATCAGGCGACCGCAAGGGTCAGGCTATGGGAGCCGGCTTGCGCCCTCGACAAGGCCCTCGCGTACTGGAGCAATGGGGTCCGTTCGGGCGACGTCGATCCTCGGGTCGCAGGCTGGACGCAGCGTTGCTCAGCGCTGTTGGCTGCGCCGGGGATGCGTGCTGCTCATCTTGTTCTCGATCTTGAGACGGCAGAGCTGTGAACGCGCCTGAGATACTGAAAATCCTCGAACCCGCTGATCCTGAGAAGATGATAGTAAACCCGCCAGCGTTGTTGGACCGACGTCTCTCGGTCGCTCCGATGCTAGATTGGACTGATTCGCATTACCGTTCCTTTGCGCGATTGCTGTCACGGCACACACTACTCTACACCGAGATGGTGACGACCGGCGCGCTGATCCATGGTGATCGCGCGCGCTTCTTGCGCTATGACGCGTCCGAGCATCCGCTAGCACTGCAGCTCGGCGGCTCTGATCCAGCGGAGCTGGCGCGCTGTGCGCAAATGGGTGCCGACTGGGGCTACGACGAGATCAACCTCAATGTCGGCTGCCCATCGGACCGGGTGCAGAACGGGCGCTTCGGCGCTTGCCTGATGGCCGAGCCCGCATTAGTGGCCGACTGCGTGGCGGCGATGAAGGCGGCGGTGGCGATCCCGGTCACGGTCAAGAGCCGCATCGGCATCGACGACCGCGATCGCTACGAGGAGCTGGTCGCCTTTACCCAAGCGCTGGAGCGGGCCGGCTGCGATGCGCTGATCGTGCATGCGCGCAAGGCTTGGCTCAAGGGCTTGAGTCCGCGCGAGAACCGCGAGGTGCCACCCTTGCGCTGGGATTGGGTGATCAGGCTCAAGCAGGATTTTCCGACGTTGCCAATGGTGCTCAACGGCGGTGTGACGCGTCTCGAGCAGGTCGAATCGCTGCTCAGCGAGCAACAGGTCGACGGCGTGATGATCGGCCGCGAGGCCTATCAGAACCCCTGGCTGCTGGCCGATGTGGATCGGCGCCTCTTTGGTGCCGCGAATCCGGTCGCGACGCCGCGGCAGGCGTTAGACGCCTTCATCCCCTATGTTGAACGGCAACTGGCGGAAGGCGTGCCGTTGGCATCGATGACTCGGCATCTACTCGGTCTCTTTCATGCGTGCCCAGGCGCCAAGGCCTGGCGGCGCACGCTGAGCGAGCTGGCGCATCGCCCTGGGGCTGGGATTGAGGTACTGAAGGCCGCCGCTGCTCGGGTCAGGCCGCGCGAGGCCCTGCTTGCGGATGCGTGATGCCCTGATTCAGTCCGCTGGAGTGACGCGCATCCGTTCTCGTCTGCTGGCAGGAGGGCGGCACAATGCACCGGCTGGCTTGGTTCGGGCCTGATGAGCTGGCTCTTGCTGACCCTGCTATGCGCCTTCAGCGTCGCCTCGGCCGATGCGGCGACCAAGGCCTGGCTGCAGGGCTTCTCGGCGCGGGAGCTGACCTTGATCCGCTTCACGCTGACCGGTGCGCTGCTCTCGCCGCTGCTGTTCTGGTTGCCGGATCTGGGTCAGTTGCCGGCGCCGTTCTGGGCCTGGCTGAGTGTCCTGGCGCCGCTCGAGATCGGCGCGATGCTGCTCTACATGGCGGCGATTCGCGATCATCCGCTGTCGTTGACCTTGCCGTATCTGGCCTTTACGCCGGTGTTCTCGATGGCGATCGCGGCGCTGGTGCTGGGCGAGCAGCTGAGTCTGGGCGGACTACTGGGTGTGCTGCTGATCGTCGCCGGGGCCTGGCTGCTCAACGTCGAGCAGGCGCGGCGCAATGACTGGCGCACCTGGCTGCGGCCGCTCGGCGCGATCCGTTGGGAGCCGGGCTCGCGGATGATGCTTGGCGTCGCGCTGCTCTATGGGTTGACCTCGACCCTCGGCAAGGTGGCTCTGCTCTATCTGCCCTCGGCCGCCTTTGGTGCCTTCTACTTTGCCGTCATTGGCCTGTTGGCGATTCCACTCCTGCTGCTGTTGCCGGTCGGCGGCGCGCGATTGTCGTTGCGCCCGGCGCTGCGGCGCTTGACTCGCCGACCTGGCGCCGTGCTTGCCGTCGCCGCGCTCAATGGGGTCATGGTGATCACCCATTTCATGGCGCTGCGCCTGACCGAGGTGGCCTATATGATCGCGGTGAAGCGCAGCAGCCTGTTGTTCGGCATCCTCTATGGCGCGTTGTTGTTTCGCGAGCCGAATCTGGTGAGCCGCGCGCCGGGCGGGGTGCTGATGTTGGCTGGCGTCTTCGTGATTCTTTTGGCGGCCTGAGCGGTGATCGGTAGTGGGCGATTCTCGTGCCCCTCCACCGGTGACGCCCCTTGTGCGATCCTGCAACCGAGCGACGATCCAGAGGCCGAGCACTGGCCAGTGACGAGAGGAGCACAGCGATGACCGAGACAACGGATCAAGCCCGCGCCTGGCCCACCGGTTTCATGCTGATCCAAGGCAACCGGCTCGAAGCCCTGCGTGGGCTGCTCAGCGCCTGGCTCATCCGCCATCCGCTGCAGCCGCTGGAGAACGAGGTCATCCTGGTGCAGAGCAACGGCATCGGCCAATGGCTGAAGCTCGCGCTCGCCGCTCCGCGCGCTGAAGACATCCAAGGCGATGACCCCAGGGGTCAGGATTCATCCGCCCCAGCGGATGACCTCAGCGGCGGCTGCGGCATCGCCGCCGCCCTCGACCTGATGCTCCCGGCGCGCTTCCTCTGGCAGGCCTATCGCGCGGTGCTCGGCGACCTCCCCGAGCGCTCCGCCGATGACAAGGCACCGCTGACCTGGCGCCTGTACCGGCTACTCGGCGAGCTCGACACCCTCGCCAGCACCCCCGACGAACGCACCTGGCTCAACCCCCTACGCGGCTTCCTCAGCAGCGATGGCGACGCCCGCCGCCGCCAGCAACTGGCCGCGCGCCTCGCCGACCTCTACGACCAATACCAGGTCTACCGCGCCGACTGGCTGAGCGCCTGGGAGCAGGGCGAGGATGTACTGATCCGCCCCAACGGCAGCCAGACCCCGATCCCCGAGGACCACCGCTGGCAACCGCTGCTCTGGCGTCGACTGCGCCAATCGCTGGACAGCGCGAGCAGGGACGCCCTTGGCAACCCAAGTGCAGACGACCTCGGCCACCCAAGCACGGGCAGGGACAGCATCCGCCACGCCACCAGCGGCTCAAGCCACCTCGGCGGCGCCACCACCGACGCCAGCCGCGCCCAGATCCACCAACGCTTCCTCGCCCAGGCCAAGACCCTGAGCTGGGCCACCCGACCCAGCGAACTGCCCCGTCGGGTCATCGTCTTCGGCATCTCCTCACTGCCCCGCCAGACCATCGAGGTCCTTGAGGCCATCGCCCCGATCGCCCAGGTCATGCTCTTCGTGCACAACCCCAGCCAGCACTACTGGGGCGACCTAGTCGAAGGCCGCGAACTGTTCCGCCGCGCCTATCAGCGCACCGCCCAGCGCAAGGTTCCCGAGGCGATCGATGAGGCCGAGCTGCATCTGCATGGCCATCCGCTGCTCGCTGCTTGGGGCAAGCAGGGCCGCGACTACATCCGCCTGCTCGACGAACACGACGAGCGCGGCACCTACGAGGCCCAGTTCGCCCAGCACGACCTCAAGATCGACCTGTTCGAGTCCCCGCTCGACGCCAGCGATCCGCACAACCCCACGCTGCTACAACAACTCCAAGACGACATCCTCGAGCTGCGCCCACTGCACGAACGGCGCGCACTCGCCACCGCCATCGATCCACGCCAGGACCGCAGCCTCAGCTTCCTCATCGCCCACGGCCCGCAACGCGAGGTCGAGATCCTCCACGACCAACTGCTCGACGCCTTCGCCAGCGCCAAGCAAGCCGGTACAGCGCTGCATCCGCGCGACATCCTGGTGATGGTGCCCGACATCAGCGTCTATGCCCCGCACATCGAGGCCGTGTTCGGGCGCCTGGAGCGCGATGATCCACGCCGCATCCCGTTTCAGATCACCGACCAATCGCCCCGCCAGCGTGATCCGCTGCTGATCGGCGTCGAGACCCTGCTCAACCTGCCGCAGTCGCGCTTCGCCGTCAGCGACCTGCTCGATCTGCTCGAGATCCCCGCGCTACGCGCCCGCATCGGCCTCAGCGAGACCGACCTGCCCAGGCTGCGCCCCTGGATCGAGGGCGCCAAGATCCGCTGGGGCCTCGACGCCGCGCAACGCGCCGGCCTCGACCTGCCCGGGCTCGAACAAAACAGCTGGCACTTCGGCCTCAAACGCCTGCTGCTCGGTTTCGCCAACGGTGGCAGCGCGGCCTGGCAGGGCATCGAGCCCTTCGATGAGATCGGCGGCCTCGACGCCGCCCTGATCGGCCCCTTGGCCCAGCTGCTCGACAGCCTCGGCGAGAGCTGGCGTCTGCTGCAACAGCCGCGCACCCCGGCGGCCTGGAGCACGCTGCTCGCCGAGCGCCTTGAGGCCCTGTTCCTGGCCAGCAGCGAGGCCGACGAGCGCGCGCTTGCGCAACTGCGC
The DNA here is from genome assembly GCF_016653315.1 of Halochromatium roseum. Classification (GTDB taxonomy): domain Bacteria; phylum Pseudomonadota; class Gammaproteobacteria; order Chromatiales; family Chromatiaceae; genus Lamprobacter; species Lamprobacter roseus. The sequence goes on from NZ_NHSH01000070.1 coordinate 19,459, forward strand.
CAAGCCCTCGAGCAATGGCTACTCGACGCCACCGACGGCGGTCTTGAGGACGAACCGCTGCCGCTCGAGGTGGTGCGCGACAGCCTGCTGCCCAGCCTCGACACACCGACCCTGAGCCAGCGCTTCCTCGCTGGTGCGGTCAACTTCGCCACCCTGATGCCGATGCGCGCGATCCCGTTCCGGCAGATCTGGCTGCTCGGCATGAACGACGGCGACTACCCGCGCAGCCGCCGGCCGACTGATTTCGATCTGATGGCCAACGACTACCGCCCCGGCGATCGCTCCCGGCGCGAGGATGACCGCTACCTGTTCCTCGAAGCCCTGCTCGCCGCGCGCGAACGCCTGGTGATCAGTTGGGTCGGGCGCAGCCTGCGCGATGACTCCGAGCGCCCACCCTCGGTGCTGGTCGGGCAGTTGCGCGATCATCTGCAGGCCGGTTGGCGGCTGGCTCCAGAGGCTGCCGGGGCCGCCTCCGACACCTCGGGCCAGGCCCTGCTCGCGGCGCTGACCCGCAGCCATCCGTTGCAGCCGTTCAGCCGGCGCTACTTCGAGCCCGGGCGCGACCCACGGCTGTTCACCTATGCCGATGAGTGGCGCAGGCTCTATGCGGACGCGACAGCGGCCGATGGCGCGGACGTGACAGCGGCCACTGACGCCGCCGCGCCGGCGCCCCTGTTCCCGGAACGCCCACCGAGACTCTCGCCCCCGACCTTCGACGGGCCGATCAGCCTGCAGAGGCTGGGCCGCTTTCTGCGCCATCCGCTGCGCACCTTCTATACCCAACGCCTGGCCCTGCACCTGGAGCGCGAGGCCGAGACCGCGCTCGATGAGGAGCCGTTCGACCTCGATGCGCTACAGCGCTGGGGACTGCGTGACGCCATCTTGCAGCGCGTCGAACGCCAACTCGTGGCGCAGCCTGGGATCGCCAGCGAGACCTGTCTGCAGCAGGCGGTCGATCGGCTCGCGCGGGCTGGCGAATTGCCGCTTGCCCCCTTTGATGCCCACTGGCGTGACGACTTGCGGGCTCAGTTCGCGACAGCCCTGCAACGCTATCGCGCGCTGCTGGCCGCGTATCCAACCGCGGTGCCGATCCGCGCCCTGAGCCTCAGCGCCGGCGATCTGCTGCTCGAAGACAGCCTCACCGGGCTGCGCGCCAACGCGCAAGGCGAGCGGCTGCAACTGCGATTGCAGGCCAGCGAGTTGATCAAGAAGGATCAGCTCAGTTGGTCTCACCTGGTTACGCACTGGCCGCGGCATCTGGCCGCTCAGCACGAGGCGCCGACCCGCACCTGTCTGCTCGGCCCTGGCAGCGAGGTCTGGTTGCCGGCGCTCGATTGGCAGGATCGGGCGAGCGAGGAGGGGGGTTGCGAGGAGGGCGAACAGGCGGGAGCGGCAACGCTTCTGGAGTCGCTGATGCTGGGCTATGTCGAGGCACTGACCCAGCCCCTGCCACTGGCCTGCAAGACCGCGTTCGGGGTGTTGCGTGACAAAAGCAAGGAAAAGGGCGCTAAGCCTGCCGAAGACTACGAGGGCAATGATCGCTATCGCGGCGAGCGCGATGCGCATGTCGGCTACGCACGCTTCTGGCCCGACTTCGCCACGCTAAGCGCTGCCGAGGGGTTTGACGCGCTGATCGAGCGACTCTATGGCCCACTCTATCAACAGGCCATCACCCATCAGGCGCTTTGACGATCGCTGCCGCAACAGCCTCCAATGGCGCGTCCAAGCCCAAGGCTGGAAACGAGGTCATGCACAAGCGCAAGCCAGACCATGAGGCCAGGCGCAAACCTGAGTCTAAGCTCAATCGTAAAACCGATCCCGAAGCCGAGAACCCGCCCATGCCAGCCGCCACGACCACCCTGGACCCGCTCCACTTCCCGCTCTGGGGCAGCCGGCTCATCGAGGCCAGCGCGGGCACCGGCAAGACCTTTACCCTGGCGCTGCTCTACATCCGCCTGGTGCTCGGCCATGGCCGCACCGGCGAGGCGGCCACCGCCTTTGCGCGGCCATTGACCCCACCGGAGATCCTGGTGGTGACCTTCACTGATGCTGCGACCAAGGAGTTGCGCGAGCGCATCCGTGCGCGTCTGGTCGAGGCTGCCGAGCTGTTCTCGCAGCCGGTGCCGACCCAGACCCAGACCCAGACTCATACCCAGACCGCCGAGCCTGACCCAGTCATAACAGCGGCATCCGAATCAGCAGGGTCCACCGCTCCCGCTCCAGCAACACAAGCAGCGTCGCCCAACGATCCGCTGCAGGCCCTGCGTCAGGACTACCCAGCCGAGCACTGGCCAGCCTGCGCCCACCGCCTGCGCTTGGCCGCCGAGTGGATGGACGAGGCGATGATCGCCACCATCCACGGCTGGTGTCAGCGCATGCTGCACGAGCATGCCTTTGCCACCGGCGGGCTGTTCGAGCGCATCCTGGTCACCGATCAGAGCGAGCTGATCGCCGAGACCCTGCGCGACTACTGGCGCAAGCACTGCTATGGCCGTCCGCTCGCCGAGGCGCGCTGCATCCGTGAGGTCGCCACCTCGCCCGAGGTGCTGCAAGGCAAGCTCCGCGAATGGCTCCAACGCCGCGATGCCCAGCTCTGCTTCAAGGGCCAGCCGCTTGATGGCGACTGCCTGCAGACGGCATTGGCGACACGGATCGGACAGCGTGAGGCTGAGGACGAGGCGCGCAGGATCTGGCGTGAGGATCGCGAGGCGATTGAGAAACAACTCCGCGCGCTGCGTTCCAACCTCGACGGTAGAGTGCATGGCAGTGCCAATCCAGCGGGATTCGACCAGGTCTTGGCGAAGATCGGGGCTTGGTCGGAGGGCGCCGATGCGCCAACGCAGCTCCCGCATTTCGCTCGAGGCGCATTCGCTTTCAAGAAAAAGGCCCCGGTCCAGACCGCGCCCGAGCATCCCGTCTACGACGCCCTGGCCAGCTGGCAGCAGACCCTGCAAGCCGCCGATGCCAGCAAGCCCAATGCGCCACCCTCACTCGAGGCCTGCCTGCTCGCCCACGCCGCGCACTGGCTCGCCGAAGAGCTACCGCGGCGCCTGCGCATCCGCGCCGAGATGGGCTTCGATGAACTACTCAGCGAACTGGACGCCGCGCTGACCCCCGCCGATGACAGCCCCAGCGCCCAGACCCAAGCTGCCGCGCTCGCGGCGACCATCCGCCGACAGTTCCCGGTCGCGCTGATCGATGAGTTCCAGGACACCGACCCGATCCAGTACCGGATCTTCGATGCCATCTATCAGGTCGCCGCCAACGATCCCAACACCGCCCTGGTCATGATCGGCGACCCCAAGCAGTCGATCTATGCCTTTCGCGGCGCCGACATCCACGCCTATCTGGCCGCGCGTCAGGCCACCACGGGACGTCACGCGACCCTGGCGACCAACTTCCGCTCCACCGAAGCGATGGTTGACGCCTGCAACCGCTTCTTCGGCCATGCCGAGGCCCAACCGCGCGCGGCCTTCCGCTTTGCGGCGGATCGGGCTGCGGCGCCGAACGCGGATGCCGATGCCGTCCCAGAGGCCAAACCAGCAGCAGGGCCAGCGACCAAGGTCGCCACCCAGCCAGCCCCCGAGAACCCGATCCCCTATGTGACGATCACCGCCAACGGCCGTGATCAAACCCTGCTCATCGACGGCGCACCGGCCACCGCACTGACCTGCTGGACCCTCGAGCCCCCTGAGGGTACCGCCGCGACCGCACCGGATGACTATCTGCAACGGATGGCCACCGCCACCGCTGCCGAGATCGCCCGCTGGTTGGCTCAGGCCACCGCCCCTGAGCCACGCACCGGCTTCGCCCCAACCGGCAGCGGGCAGGTCACCCAACCACTCAAACCCAGCGACATCGCCATCCTGGTGAGCAAGGGCAAGGAGGCCGCGGTGATGCGCCAGGCCCTCGCCGCGCTGCGCATCAACAGCGTCTACCTCTCCGATCGCGACTCGGTGTTCCAGACCCAAGAGGCGGCCGATCTGCTGCACTGGCTCAAGGCCTGCGCCGCGCCGACCGACGAGGGCCTGGTGCGCGCCGCGCTCGGCACCAATACCCTAGCCATCCCGCTCGAGGAACTGGCCCGACTGCAAGAGGACGAGCTGGACTGGGAGACGCAGGTGATGCGCTTCCTCGGCTATCAGCGCACCTGGCAGCGCCAAGGCGTGCTCGCCATGCTGCGCCGGCTGCTGCACGAGCAGCACCTGCCCGCCCGACTACTGCAGCGCGCCAATGGCGAGCGCGTGCTCACCAACCTGCTGCATCTGGCCGAATGGCTGCAGCAGTCTGCCACGGCCCTCGATGGCGAGCAGGCGTTGATCCGCCATCTGAGCACGCATCTGGACCTCGGCGGCGAGGAGTTCATCGTTCGCTTGGAGAGCGATGCCGAGCTGGTCCAGGTGATCACCATCCATAAGTCCAAAGGGCTCGAATACCCACTGGTGCTGCTGCCGTTCATCTGTAGCTGGAGAAAGATCGATGGACACAGCAGGCAGGTGCCGACGCGATTGGCTGCCGGAGAGGCGGGCGGTGCAGCGGGTTCTCGCGCGCTGGAGGTGGCGGGCAATAAGGCCTTCCAGGCCGCCTGGGATAACGCCGATGACGAGCGCCTCAGCGAGGACATGCGCAAGCTCTACGTCGCACTCACCCGCGCCCGGCATGCGGCCTGGCTCGGGATCACGCCGCTGAGTCGCAAAAGCAAGGAACCGAAGTTGCACGAATCCGCAATCGGCCATGTGCTCAAGGGCGGACGGCCGTTCACCAATGCCGCTGAGGTCTGGGACGCCCTCGCGCAGCTCAAGGGCGACGGCGACGACATCGCCATCCAGGCGCTGCCAACGACGCCCGCGCAGCCCCTAGCGACGGCGACCGACACCCTGCTCGAGCCGGCCCGTTCGCCCAGCCATGGCCGCTTCGAGCCCTGGTGGATCGCCAGCTACTCGGCGCTAACCGTCGGCGCGGCTCAGGTTGCCGCCGAGTTCGATGGGCCGGGATCTGAGCCAAGCGCGGGCGATACGGCCGAGCAGGAGACGGCGCTGGAGGAGTCGAGCCTGGAGACGGGCTTGACGTCGGCGATGACCGGCATCCTCAGCAGCGCGCTGACCAGCGAGCCCGCAGGGCCTGGCACCGGCGAAAGCGACGCAGCAGGCGATGCAGAAGGGCAAGCCCAAACCGAGGGAGAGGTCAACAGCGGCCAATCCGGCGATCAGGCCAGTGGCCAACCCAGCGACCAATCCAACGACCAACCCAGCGACCCGGCTAACAAGCGCCTTGATCACCACCCCGTCGTAGCCAGCCGCCCGAGCGGCAGCGACAACAGCAACGGCGAGTGCTCTCCGGGCCAGGCGCGCGCCACCAGCCGCGACAACCAAGCCACCCCGGGCTCGCTACACGCTCTGCCACGCGGCAGCCGCTACGGTACCTTCCTGCACGGTCTGCTGGAATGGGCCGCGCGGTTACCGCTAACCCAAGACCCGCAAGATCCCCAAGGCCAGCCCCGGCGTGGCTTCGCCGCCGCCGCGCATGTGCCGGCGCTGCGTCAGGACCTGCTCGCGCGGCGCTGCCAACTGCGCGGTCTCACCGACTGGATTGGCCCCTTGGATCAGTGGCTCGAGCATCTGCTCACCACCCCTTGGACGCTCTCTGGATTGGCACCGCCACAGGGGCCAGCGCCAACCCTACGGTTGGAAGACCTGGCACCCAGCCAAGTCCAGGTCGAGCTGGAGTTTTGGATCACCAGCGACGGCGTCAAGACCGCCACCCTCGATCGCCTGGTGCAAGCCCACTGCCTCCCCGGCGCAGCGCGTCCGCAGCTGCGCCCGAATCAACTCGACGGCCTGCTCAAGGGCTTCATCGACCTGGTCTTCGAGCACCAAGGGCGCTACTACCTGCTCGACTGGAAATCGAACTGGCTCGGCCCCGACGACAGCGCCTACACCGACGAGGCGATGCGCACGGCGATCCTCGCGCACCGCTACGATCTGCAATACGCGCTCTATCTGCTCGCCCTGCATCGGCTGTTGCGCGCCCGGCTGCCCAACTATCAGATCGAGCAGCATCTGGGCGGTGCCCTCTATGTGTTCCTGCGCGGCTATCAGGCGCCGACCCAGGGACTGTTCATGGCCAAGCCCAGCCGCGCCTTGATCAGGGGGCTGGATCGGCTGTTCAACGGGCGGCCGCTGACGACGCAACTGGAGGTGGCCTGATGGCCGGATCATCGATGCATTCCCCAGGCACCCTCGCGCCGCAAGGTTCTGCACCCGCCGAGGGTTCAGGGCCTATCTCGAGCGCTGAAATCGCGCTGAGCGCAGACGCCGCGCCAAGCCATGACGGGCATTCATCCGCACAAGCAGGCCCACAGGCAGCAGCCCCACAGGCAGCTGGCGCCCAGGCAGCACAGCCGACGAGCAAGACCGCGTCCAGCAACAATAGCCGCCAGCCCCTCGGCAGCCAGGACCTCTTGGCACGCCTTGGCAACTGGGTCGAGGCCGGTGCTCTGCGGGCAGTGGATCTGGCCTTCACGCGCTTCATCGCCGAGGAGGCTGGAGTCATGGACGCCGACGTCCTGCTCGCCATTGCCCTGACCAGCGAGCGCAATGGTCATGGCCATGTCTGCCTCGATCTGGATCGGGCATTGAAGGCACCGGAGCGGCTGCTCAGCCGGCTGCGCGATGACACCGACCTGAGCCCCCAAGTCCGCGAGGAATTGCGCGAGCAACTGGCGGCACTGGATCTGGAGGACTGGGTGAGGCGGCTCGCCAATGCCCAGAGCGTCATCGCCCTGATGATCAATGAGATGACCGGCGTCGGGCATGGCGCTGATCCGATCGCCCCCGAAGCCAAGGGCATGGCGAAAGACCCCGCGAGACGCGAGCCAGCGCTTGCCGAGCACGCGGGCAGTCCCTTGGTGCTCGCGGGCAGCGCTGAGCGGCCACTGCTCTATCTGCGCCGCTATTGGCAGTACGAGCAGCGCATTCGTGCCGGCATTCAGGCGCGACTGGCTGCGCCGGTCGCGGTCGATATGGCCAGGCTCGACGGCTACCTTGATGCGCTGTTTGGCTGCTCAGCAGGTCCACAGACCACGCAAGCCTCAGAAGACCAAGCGTCCTCTGAACAGCCAGAGGAACCCGACTGCCAGCGCATCGCCTGCGAGCGCGCGGCGAGCCGTCGCTTCTTCATCATCACGGGTGGACCCGGCACCGGCAAGACCACCACCGTCGTGCGCCTGCTGGCCGTGCTGCAGCGTTTGGCGACGCCGAACGATGAGTGCGATGACACGCCTTCCTTCGCATCGCTGCGCATCGAGTTGGCGGCCCCGACCGGCAAGGCCGCAGCGCGCCTGACCGAGTCGATCGCCGGGCAACGGCATCAGCTGCCGGGTGGTGCGGAGGCTTGGGGACCGATCCCCACCCAGGTCAAGACCCTGCATCGGCTGCTCGGCACCATCCCGAACAGCCGCCATTTCCGCCATCATGCCGCCAACCCACTACCGGCTGATGTGGTGGTGGTCGATGAGGCCTCGATGGTCGATGTCGAGTTGATGGCGGATCTGCTCGATGCCTTGCGACCCGATGCGCGGCTGATCCTGCTGGGCGATAAGGATCAGCTCAGTTCGGTGGAGGCCGGTGCGGTGCTGGGTGATCTTTGTCAGCCGTCCGTGTCGCCGGCCCTGCCGTGCAGCCTGGACACCGGCTCCGGCCTTGGGCAGGCCATTGTCATCCTGTCGCACAGTTACCGGTTCAGCCAGGAAGGCGGTATCGGTGCACTGGCCAGTCTGGTCAATCAGGGCGGGGTCGTCGAGAGGAAGGAGCAGTCGCATCAGGAGGATCGATCAGACCAAGAGGGACGATTTGGCCAAAAGCAGCAACTGCGCAAGCCAGTAGCCTCAACCTTTGATTCAACCTCCAACCCAGTTCAGGACGTCCTGGATCTGTTCAATGCCAAGCAAGACCCCGCGCTGGGTATCATCGACGCCCAAGTGATCAGCGATCCGGAGAATACCGCTTTCAGCCGCTTGATGGCCGAGGCCTTTGGGGCGAAGGACAGCTTCTTACACCAGTTGCGCCATCAGGCGCCACCAGCAGATGCCGATCAGGCGGTCTTCGATCAGTGGGCAACGGAGATCTTGAAAGCCCAGAAGCGCTTCCAACTGCTGACCCCGCTGCGTCAGGGTGTCTGGGGCGTCGAAGGGCTCAACCCGCGCATCATCGCGCTGCTGAGACAGCGCGGATGGCTAGGAGAGGCGGCAGGCGAGGGCGATCGGGCGACGGCGCCACGGCAATGGTTTTCGGGTCGCCCGGTGCTCGTCACCCGCAATGACTACAGCCTGAATCTGATGAATGGCGATATCGGCATCACCTTGTCGGTGCCGGCACCGGTGAGGGGCGGCCAGGCGCGGGGGACGACCTCGATGACGACATCGATGCTACGGGTTGCCTTTCCGACGGCAGAGGGCGGGGTGCGTTGGGTGCTACCGAGTCGCTTGCAGGCGGTGGAAACGGTGTTTGCAATGACCGTCCATAAGGCCCAAGGCTCAGAGTTCGAGCATACCGCGCTGATCCTGCCGGATAGGCCCAATCCGGTGCTGACTCGCGAGCTGCTCTATACCGCGATTACCCGCGCTAAGAAGCGCTTTACGCTGCTCTACAGCCAGGAGGCGGTGCTCGGGGCTGCTCTTGCAGGCCGTGTCGAGCGGGCTAGCGGGTTGCAAGGGGAGTGGGTCTAAGCACCTAAAACGGTCAGACGCCCATCCATGACCGTCTTCATCCACACCAGCGATTGGCAGATCGGCAAGCCCTACGGCAAGGGACGATATCCGGCAACGGCGGAATCGTGCCGGTCTGCTCAATGCGATCGTTGAGAGACTCCCAAAAAGAGATGCCCGACTTGCGGCTGGTCGTCCATCAATGAGATCGTTTGGGGGATCTCATTGGAGATCTCTTGGAGATCGCTTGGAGATCGCTTGCTGCAGCACAAAAGACTGATCGCGGAATGGGCACCATCGAGTCTGAGCTGAAAACGGCGTTCCCACCGGTTGTTGGCCCTGCCGCACGCGTGCTGATCCTGGGCTCGATGCCGGGCGAGGCGTCATTGCGGCAGCAGCAGTATTACGGTCATCCGCGCAACGCCTTTTGGCCGATCCTTGGCGAGCTGCTTGGGATACCGCCACAGGCGAGCTACGCCGAGCGTTGTGCGGCGCTGGTTGGGCATGGAATCGCGCTCTGGGATGTGATCGCGGCTTGCGAACGCCCAGGGAGTCTCGATCAGGCGATTCGGCCAGAGACGGTTCGCGTTAACGACTTCGGTGCCTTCTTCGATGCCTCTCCAGGGATTGTTCAGGTCGTCTTCAATGGCGGCACGGCCGAACGCGAGTATCGGCGGCGGGTCCTTCCCGGCCTGAAGCTTCCACACCGCGAGATTGCACGGCATCGGCTGCCTTCGACCAGTCCGGCACATGCCGCACTGCGGTTCGAGCAGAAGCGAGCGGCCTGGCGCTCTCTTCTCGACTGGCTAGCGGTATAGATCCGAGTGGTTAAACGGCTCAAGGGCTGTTTACCCCGCTTCCAAGCGCGCTGATCGCGATGCTGTATCTACCGTCGCGAACAGGCGTCGTTAACCACGTGGTTAACCATCAGTGCTCGCGGTGCAATGTTATCGGATCTGCATTCTCGTTCGAGGCTTTCAGCTTGATCAAGGCCGCCGCATCCCGCGCTGAATGAGTCCATCGCCGAGCTTGTCTCTGATTGCATCGAGTGTCTGATCCAGCTTGTCAGTGGTCAGCGTTGAGGGCTGCGGTTCGCTGGCCGCGAAGAGATCGGGCTGTGTTGGACAGGCCGCCGGCTCCCAGCCGGAGAGACCAACCCCGATGAGCCGTACCGGTCGACCGCGCCAAGGACTTGACGCGAACAGCTCCCAGGCGGTCTGAAAGATCAGCTGGTCGCTCGCCGTGCGCTGGCTCAGGGTTCGCGAACGGCTGTGGGTCTCGAAGGGCTGCAGACGCAGTTTGAGCGTCACTAGTGCACCTGCAAGAGCCTGATGTCGGGCGAGGTAGCCGACCTCCTGAGCGGCCCAGTGCAGGGTCTCGCGCAGCTGCTGCTCATCGGTGACATCCTCGCCAAAGGTGGTCTCCTTCGAGATCGATTGCCGCTGCGTCACCGGCTGCACCGCGTCGTCGGCGATGCCGCGCGCCTGCAGATGCAGCGCCGTGCCGGAGCGCGCGCCCAAGGCCTGACGCAGGCGCTCGAGGGGCTGATGCCGGACATCGCCAACCGTCTTCAGGCCCATCGCCAGCAAACGCGGCTCGGTCTTGCTGCCAACCCCACGCAGCACCGAGATCGGCATCGGGTCCAAGAACGCCTGCACCTGCTCCGCTTCGACCACGCGCAGCCCATCTGGCTTGCTCGCCTCAGAGGCCAGTTTGGCGATCAATCGATTGGGTCCGATGCCGACCGATGCGGTCAGCCCGGTGTTGGACTGGATCAGCGTCTTCGCGCGCTCGGCGATGCGCTCGGGCGGACCGATCAGGCGCTCCAGTCCGGAGACATCGAGATAGGCCTCATCAATGGAGACCTGCTCGATGAGCGGCGAGAGCTGCTGTAGCAGGCGCATGATCTGCTGCGAGACCTCGGCATAGCGCGCCATGTCGGGCCGTCGATAGATGGTCTCCGGTGGCAGCCGGCGCGCCGCCTGGGCGATCGGCATCGCCGAATGCACGCCATAGCGTCGGGCCTCATACGAGCAGGTGGCCACCACTCCGCGACCACCGGGTTGCGCGCCGACGACCAGCGGGCGACCGCGCCAGTCGGGATGATCGCGCTGCTCGATCGCCGCATAGAAGGCGTCGAGATCCAGGTGCATGATCAGGCGGCCGGGATGATGCGTTGGCATTGGGTCTGATGCGTTTGCATTGGATCTGATGCGTTGGCATTGGATCGGTGGTCTTGTCGTCTGGTCCTGCCAGGTCACACAGGCGTCTTTCTAGCAGTTCTTCTGGGAGGGTCAGAGACGATAGTCTGCGAGCCGGTCGGTGGGAACCTCAGGGTCGGAGTAGAAGAACCGATGGTCTTCACCGAGGACCGACTCGATCACGTCGAGCGGATCATCGCCTTGTTTCAGTCGGCGGGAACTCTCGTGGATCAGGCTGAACGGGCCGGAGAGATCATCGCCTTGGCGCAGACGGCGCGTATCGCGGATTACGTGCCGCACCGCGTTGATGCTTGAGTTCATGCGGTCGATCCGTTTCTGCTTCTCGGCGATGAAGGTCGTCAAGCGTTCGAGCAGGCGTGCCGAATCCTGCCAGATCTCGTTGAGCGTGCGGATGCGCTGGAGGATCAGCTCCTCCCCGAGGGTGCCGGCAACGGCGTCGGTATCGACGAGGACGCCATTGGCGAGCACGAAGAACAGGGTCCAATCCTCGGTTGGACTCTCGGTCTCCCGATAGACGAATCGGCCGTCTTCATCGATGCGTCGCTGATCGAAGTACACCCGCAAGCCCGGAGCGGCGCCGCTGACAAGATCGCCAACGCGATAGGTCTTCAAGACGCAGTCGAAGCGCTTGGTTTGAGCCTCGACCTCGCGGTTACCAAGCGGGACTAGGAAGCTGTCGAACATGCCCATGATGATGTGGTGTCCTGTGCAAAAGCGATGGGGTTAGCCGCGGTCTTCTGAGCGCCCGAGTAACTTGCGCCAGCTGCTGAGTGCACGGTCGCGTTGGCTTGGCGACCGAAAACCAAAGGGCAACCCGGCCAGTATCAATCGAATCCGCCGTCGTCCTGAGGCGAGTGTTGCAAGGGTGGCATGCGGGCGACGCTCATCACCGAGATCACCAAGTTGAGGATAGGCCAAAACGCTATCGATCTGGTCTGTCGAACTGAGGGCCGAGTAGGCAAGCGCTTGGTGCAGATCGGCGCGATGTGCATCGCGCACCGCGTCTTTCAGGCCGTTCCAACCATAGCGGGCGAGCAGGCTGAGGTGGGCTTTGTATTTGGCATCGACCCAGATCATGCGCTCCGCACTGCGCAGCCCAGTGTCCGGGATCAGTGCGCCCATTGAACTCAGACTTCCCTGCCAGTTGAGACGCTGTTGGACCTCGCTTGCCCCAACCCAGCTGAGGCCAAGTTGTGGTGCCAAGTCCCGAACAAAGGCCGCCACCCAGGCCTCCCAGACTTGGTCCGCTTCGAGATCCCAGGCCAGGCCATCGAGGCTGTGGGCGCCGCCCAGCCCACGTTCTTCTGCGATCCAGCTCATCGCTTGCAAGGCGTCCGCGAGCCAAGCTGAGCCTGTCTGAGGCTGATTCCAGGGCGAGGGTCGCTGGCTGGGGCCAGGGCCGAGATCATGATTCAACAGCCGAATGCGTTCGCTGAGCGCACGCGCAGGTGGCGCGTCCCGTTGCTGTGCCAGATCCTGCTCCAGCCGGGCCAGGGTCCAGCGGATGGCCGATAGCAGCTGCGGATCATCATCGAGGTCCGGGAAGCTGCAGGGTAGCCGGCTCCATTGGCCATTGGCGAGCTGGCGCTGAGTCCACTGCGTCCACTCGATCCGGCCGCGGGGGCTGGTGCGGACCTCGGTGCGCTCGACAAAGCCGCGTCGGAGAGAGCGCAGCAGGGCCTCGAGGCGGTTCAGGACCGGCGCGGCGAGGAGCCAGGGCGGGACCTCGCGCGCCGAACCTGGAACCAGTGGGGCCTGGCCGAGACGCGGCTCAACGGCAAAGCCGGTCGCTTGCAACACCGCACCCAATGCCGACCAGCGAAAACGCGGCTCGACCAACAGGCCCGCCGCGACCCGACGGGTTGCCGGCGAGACCAAGGGCACCGCACCGATGTGGCTGCCGGGGTGGACCAGCAGACGCACACCACCACGGGTCTCGACCTCGGTGCGCAGATTGAGCCGACGCAGCTGGGTCTCATTGGCCTGCAGAAAACCATCGATCCAACGATCTCCTGCAGCGCCGACGGCGGCGGGTTCGATTCGCATGGGGTCGCCATGATCGACCAGCCGAAACAGCGACCGGGCGCTCAACGGCGGGGGTCGGGTCAGTTCTCCGCGGGCCTTCGGTTTCTGCGCGCCGCGCCGGGCCGGCATTAGCGCAGCCCCATCAAGGTCGAGCTGATCCGGTCGCTGAGGCCAGCGATGGCCTCGGTGGCGCCGCCGCAGAGGCGCTCGTCGAGGTAGTCGCGCAACAGCGGCAAGAGTTCCAGTTCGAGGCGTCGGGCGACTCGGGCTGGGCGGTCGGTGGGGTCTAGGTCGGGCCTTGGATCGAGAAAGTAGGCATGGCCAGGCACCAGCCACAGCGTTTCGTCGTCGGCATATTCGGCGAAGCTGTGAATGCAGTCTGAGAACAGCCGGACAGCGAAATCCACGCCCTCGGCGGCCACGACCTCCAGGTCCGGCCAGACTGGGATGAAGGCGAAGCGGCGGCGGATCGCGAGGTCCATGCGCGCGATGCTGCGGTCGGCGGTGTTGCGGGTGCCGAGCACCAACAGGTTGGGCGAGAGTTCCAGCTCGGGCGGATGACCGTCGGGGACCTGCGGCAGGCGCACTCGCCGCGGTGCCTCACCGACCTCGAACAGCATCACCGCCTCACCGAGCACCCGGCCGAGATCGGCGCGATTGATCTCGTCGATCAGCAGGACATGGGGTGCTGTGGCAGCGGCCTGGTTCGCATGCAGCAAGTCGCCGGCCCGCACCTCGAAGGCCAGCCCATTGGAAGCCGGGCGCGGGAAGAGGCCGACGATGAAATCCTCGTAGGTGCGGGCTGGATGAAACTGGACCTGAGTCACACCGCCAATCTGTTCCGCCAAGCGGATGGCCCAGCGTGTCTTGCCGGTGCCGGGAGGACCTTCGAGGATCAGAAACCGCCGCTCTTTCAATAGGCTGAGGACGTGCGTTTCATCGAAGCTGGGGAAGATGGCGCCGGCAATGTCTTGCTGCCGCTTATCCCAACGGGTTCGCGCCTTGCCGGTCAGTGGTGTACCGTGTTCGGCAAAGAAGAGATCGAGCAGATCCTCGACGGCGTTGGCGTCTGCGCTGGTCTGCACTGGGATCGCGGCATAGATGACCTGGCCATAGGTCTTGAGCGCAGGCTCGGCGGCTGGCCAGTCGGCGCTGAGGGTCTCGGGGACGCGGCTATTGAGGTCGAGGAGATCGGGTTTGACCCATAGCCGGCCCTGATGCAGCGCTCGGAGAGCGCGCAGCCGTCGACCGTGACCTGGTCTGCCGAGAATATGGCTGTCAGCCCCGAACCCGTCGGTTCCGATGACGAGCACCGCGATGCTGCCGCCGGCTCCGGGGAACCAGACGAAGGAGGTGCCTTGATAGGCACCGGAGGTGGGGTTGTCGGCGGTTATCCAGCCGGCGTAGGAGGCGGCCTCTTCCTTCTTCTGTAGATTCGCGCGGAGTTGGTAGCGATCTTTATGATGAGCCGCGCCGTGGTAACGCTCGGTATAGACCGCTGCCATGAGTTCGCGCGCCTGGTTCGGGTCGCCCATGCCCGACCAGTCTCGTCCAGCACGCATGGCGTCGATGAGTTGTTGGAAGGCGGTCATGCGCTCTCAACCCAGCAAACGCCGCTCCGCCTCCGCATACTTCGCCGCAGTCTGGGCAATGATGGCCTCTGGCAGCATCGGTCCAGGCGGGGTCTTGTCCCAGTCCAGGGTCTCGAGATAATCGCGCACGAACTGCTTGTCGAAGCTTGGTGGGCTGCTGCCGGGCTGGTACTGGTCGACCGGCCAGAAGCGCGAGGAGTCTGGGGTCAGCACCTCGTCGATCAGGTGCAGGCGGCCCTCGGCATCAAGGCCAAATTCAAACTTGGTGTCGGCGATGATGATGCCGCGCTCAAGGGCATAGGCGGCGCTTTCCTGATAGATGCGCAGGCTGATCGCGCGGACTTGCTCGGCAAGCTCGGCGCCGATGCGCTCGGCGGCGCCGGCGAAGTCGATGTTCTGGTCATGGTCGCCGATCGCGGCCTTGGTCGAGGGGGTGAAGATCGGCTCTGGCAGGCGATCGGCCTGGCGTAGCCCGGCTGGCAGCGCGATACCGCTGACCGCGCCGCTGGCCTGATAGTCCTTCCAGCCCGAGCCGATCAGATAGCCGCGCACGATCGCCTCGATGGGCAGCGGGCGCAGCTTGCGCACCAGCATGGCGCGATCGCCGAGCGCTCGACGCTGCTCGGGATCGGTGACGAAGGTCTCGACGGGCAGCTCGGCCAGTTGGTTGGGGATGATTCCAGCCGTGCGCGCGAGCCAGAAGCGGCTGACGCGGCTGAGCACCTCGCCCTTGCCGGGGATCGGCTGCGGCAGCACCACATCGAAGGCGGAGAGCCGATCGCTGGTGACGATGAGCAGATGCTCATCACCGGCGGCGTAGAGATCGCGGACCTTGCCGCGGCTGAGTAGCGGCAGCTCGCTGAGTTCGGAGTGGTAGAGGCTGGTCATCGGGTTTGTCGCTCAATCAGTTAAGCTGCAGACTATACCAGTCTGCCCTAGGTCGGAACGATGGTAACCCTCAAGTAGCCTGCATTTTCCAGGGTGTCGATGCGCCATGAACGGTACCCTGAGGTGAGCCCTTCATCGTCCGGGTGGCGATGCGCCCTGTACCTTAGCGTGAAGCAGAATCATGCCAAAACGCTATGAGTACCTTGGTCTGTTGGTGATGTTCTACGCCAATGAGCACGAGCCTGTGCATGTCCACGGCAAGGCTCAAGGCCGTGAGGCACGCGCAGAGATCATTCTCGTCAATGGTCAGGTGACAGAGGTGCTGTTTAGCGATGTCGGTGGCCGCCCGCCATTAAAGCCAACCGAGCGGCGGAATTTTGAGGCCCTTGTACGTGCCCGAGCGGAGGAATTGTGACCAAGTGGATCGACTTTTTCGTGCTGCACAAATCGGTTCGGCCCGAGCACATCAGTGGGAGACTGAAATGACCGCAGAGATCATCAACATCCTCTCAGCCGAGCAGGTGGCTCCCTACTGTCTGCATCTGCGTTTTGATGATGGTACAGAGCAAGTCGTCGACTTCAAGCCTTTCCTCAGCCGGGCGGTGCATCCTGACCTTCGCGCTTGGCTGCAGCCGGAGAGGTTTGCTCGTTTCCGCCTTGAATATGGGGGGGCTGGTCTGGGGGGATTACGAGCTTTGTTTTCCGATGATCGATCTGTATCACAACGACATTGCTCATCGGGCCTGCACCGAGCGTGCAGCCTGAAGCATGGGATAAAGCCTGCAGGAAGGGGCAAGCTTGCGGCCAACTCCGGCTTCCAATTGTCGCTAAGCAGCCGTCCATTTTCTACTTCCCGATTCTTGCCGGACAGTGGCGCTCAAATCTTGTCACAAATCGTCGCCTCGGTCGTCGGAGCCTACTCATCATGCAGCGCCGCCACCGGGTCGAGTGCAGCGGCGCGCAGGGCAGGGAGCACGCCGGCGAGCAGGCCGATGCTGGCGGCGGTGACCTCGGCGATGAGCACGAAATCCCAGGCGGTGTGGGTCGGTAGTGCTGGTACCAGCAGGCCGATGAGCCAGGCGCCGCCGGCACCGATGATCAGCCCCGCTAGGCCGCCGAGCAGCGCCAGTAGTAGGGCTTCGAGCAGGAACAGGCCCATGATCTGGTCGCGGCTGGCACCGAGCGCGCGCAACAGACCAATCTCGGCACGGCGCTCGCGCACGGCGATGGTCATGATGGTGAGGATGCCGATGCCGCCGACCGCGAGCGAGATCGCACCGAGCGCGCCAACGACCAAGGTCAGCACATTGAGCACCGAGCCCAACACCTCGAGCATCTGATCCTGGGTGGTGATGCTGAAGTCTTCATGCTGGTGGCGGCGGATCAGCAGCTCGCGCACGCGCTCGGCCACCGCGCTGCTATCGGCGGCGCGATCGTAGAGCAGGTCGATCTCCATCAGCCCGTCGCGGTCGAACATCGCCAGCGCCCGCTGCACCGGGATGAAGACCGTATCGTCGAGATCGAAGCCGAGCATCTGGCCCTTGCGCGCCATGACTCCGATGACGCGGAACGGCTCGCCGCCAACGCGGATGCGCGCGCCCAAGGGTGAGTGGCTGCCGAAGAGTTCCTCGCTCAGCGTGGCACCGAGCACGGCGAACGGCCGGCCGCCACCGCTGTCCTCGGGCAGAAAGCGGCCGATCGCCGGGCGCATGGCCCAGATCTCGGGCACCTTGGGGCCGGCGCCGAAGACCAGGGTACGCCGGCTGCGACCGCCAGCCTCGACCGCGGCATTGCCCTGCACCACCGCCACCACGGCCTCGACATCGGGCACCTGCTCGAGCGCATCGGCGTCGGCCAGGCTGAGCGGGCGCACGGTTGAGAGCATGGCGCCAGACAGGCCCAGGGTGCTGGTCTTGCCGGGTGTGACCGCGATCAGGTTGGTGCCGAATTGGCTGAACTCGGCGAGTACGAAGCGGTGGATGCCTTCACCGATCGCGGTGAGCAGCACGACGGTGGCGACGCCGATGGCGATGCCGGTGATCGTCAGCAGACTGCGCCCGCGCTGGGCGCGCACGGCGGTCAGGACATAGGTGGCGACATCGGGCGCTCTCACTTCGATGGTGTCGCAATGACGATCGAAACAATTGACTTTCGCTCGTGATCAACAGCTGCAAGATCGGTATCGAAGTCAGCCACCCGGCGGCGGTCGAACACCCCATCCTGCGCATCATCTCTCGCTGCTCATGCCTGAGAATGAAAGCCTGCTCAGGCGCACCGGTATCTAACTGCTGATCGACGCAGGCCAGCTTGCCGATGGCTCAAGCAACCTCCCGCCGACCCGCTTCATGCAGCGCTTTGAGCTGCTGCAGCGTTTCTTCCGCAAAATGCAGCGCATCAGCGGCCTCGAATCGGTCTGGAAAGCGGGCAACTTCATCACGCATCTTGTCACGAAAAACCTCCCAATCTGCCAGCTCTAGGCTTGAAGGCTCCTCGTAGATATACATCATCTGTCTATCCGCCATTGCAACACCCTCTTAGCCATGTCAATCACAGCGTCAGTATTCGCGGAGTACTGAATCTGCCCCTGTTTCGTCATCAGCAAGGCCATCGCAACCTGCCATAACCCTGCTCGCGTCGTCGCCTCATCGACTTCACCTTACTTCACCGCCTTCACAATGGCTGTTGTGATTTGAGCAAAGGCGTCGTCAACAGCCGCGCGAGCCTCCAGAAGCGTTCGTGCTTTTCCAGATCGCTCGGCACTAAACCAGCCTCCGCGGTGTCCGTGGGCGTCTACGCGCGAAATGTCGCGCGGGTCAGCAACAATAACAAGTCTTGCCGGCTCAAGCTGTCACCAAGCGGGTGGTTGTGATGAACCACCACCATGCCAGACGCGTTCTCAAACTCAGGCACCTTGAGCCTGTCGCTGTGAGACCCGCCAAACTCGACCGAGCGCCCATCCATAAACACCGCCACGGCATGCTCGCGCCCATCGGCCTTGCCTTTTCTGACAACAAGATCGCGTGCTTCGTTGTGTCCAGCACCCAGATCAACGGGTGTTAGATCGCCGGCCAGCAAGGCTAATTCTTCAGAGTGCAATATCGGCACGATCACCGCCCTCAACACCTAATCCGGTATCCCGCTGGCCGCACCACATTGAATATCTCCAGCTAATCAGTCCCATGAGTATGGTATCCGTCTTCGCCTTGCTGCTCGTTACCTTGGCTACCATCTTCGGCTCCAGCGTACGTACGCAGTTAAGCTGCGCCTACATTCTTGTGCGGCTGGAGGCGATTGGCCTTGGCGTCGAGTAGCAGCGCAGTCAGCAAGCTCAACGCCCAGACAGCGCGACCACGGGATCGAGCCGTGCCGCGCGCAGTGCTGGCAGCAGGCCAAACAGGAGCCCGCTCCCCACCGAGACCAATCCGGCGGCCAGCGGTGCCCAGGGCGGCACTTGGAGCTGAAAGCCGGTCAGCTGCAGATTGAGCTGGAGATTGACGGCGTCGATGCCCAGATAGGCCAGCGCGATCCCGCTCAGCGCGCCGGCTCCGGCGAGCAACAGTGCTTCGGTGAGAAATAGCTGCACCAGATCCCGCTCACGCGCGCCCAGCGCCTTGAGCAGGCCGACCTCGGCGGTGCGTTGCGCCACCGAGACCAGCATCACATTCATGATCAGCACCCCGGCCACCAGCAGGCTGATGGCGGCGATGCCGGCCACCGCCAGCGTCAGGGCGCCGAGGATGCGGTCGAAGGTGCCGAGCAATGCATCCTGGGTGATGACGGTGACATCGTCCTCGCCCTCGTGACGCTCGCGAATGATACGTCGGATGTCATCGGCGGCGGCCTCAAGCGCGGCCGGGCCGCTCGCCTGCGCCAGGATGCGGAACAGCGAGGGGTTGTCGAACAGGGCCTGCGCGGCGCTGACCGGGATGATGGCGGAGTCGGCGAGATTGCTGCCGAGCGAGACCCCGCTCGCCTGCAGCAGGCCGATGATGCGGAAGCGACGGTCGCCGATGCGCAGGCGTTGGCCGATCGGGCTTTGGTTGCCGAACAGCGCCTCGGCCAGGGTTTGGCCGATAACGGCGGTGGGCACGGCCCGCTCCGGATCACCCGGCGGCAGAAAACGACCCGCGGCCAGGCTGAGATGGCGCACCTCGAGGAAATCCGCCGTGGTGCCGATGATGGTCACCTCGCGCTCCAGACTGCGATAGGAGACCGGCGCCTCCCCGGCCGCGAGTGGGGCAACCCGCTCGATGAGCGGTGAGCGCAGCAGCGCCAGGGCATCGTGCAGGGTCAGGTCGCGGGGCGTCTCGCCGAGCAGCGGCGGCGCGCCACCGCGGGTCTCGTTGCGACCAGGCATGACGATCAACAGCTGGGTGCCGAGCCCGCTGAATTCGTCGAGCACGTAGTGGCGCGCGCCTTCGCCCAGCGCGGACAGGACCACCACGGCGGCGCTGCCGAGCGCCACCGCCAGCAGGGTCAGCCAGCTGCGGGTGGCATGGGCGGTCAGCGTGCGCGTCGCGCTGCTCAGGATGTCAGCGAGGCGCATCGCCGAGGACGGCTCCGTCGTCCATCTGGATGCGCCGTGGCGCGCCGCCAGGGTCTCGGTCAACCGCGCTTGGCGCGGCTTGAGTGGCCTGCTGGCCAGGATCAACGGCGGCGCGACGTTCTCGATGGCGGTCAGCTCGCATTGCTGTTATCACTCGGTCAATGCTAAGCATCACACTAGCAGACATCAAAATCAGAGGCCACAAGGCTTTCTGTCAGTGACGACCCTATCTCGGCCTAGTCCCCTTAGGCTCGTTTGGATTTCCTATCCGTTTCTATCCGTTATAATTTGGCCCAGCACCATCCAGCACAATGATCCACCGGAGATCATGATGTCAGCCGAACCTCAACCGCATCTCTGTTCCTAAAAACCTAAACAAAATTGCTTATGCAGCTTTTAGGCATTTCGCTCTCCGTTGATAACACCCTTGCGGGTGAGCAACTGGAGTCCTGGTTGAGCAGTCCCAACCGAATGGCCGGTCAACACCGGCAACATGGGCAGTTTCAGCCGTCGAAACCCAGCTTGCGCCATAAAAATTGCCTCGGCGTTCATCCTGAACAGAGAACAACCTTGCGATTCGACTTCGACTCTGACCATGGAATGCGAAACCTTCGCGCTTGTAGATAACCTATCTACAGTAGAAAATTTTGATAAAAAATGAATGAAAAATCAAGAACTGTTTTTTGCTCCTTCGACGACTGGCTCGCCATTGAGCGAACCGCCACCGATCAGCGCTGCGAATACGTCGCCGGTGAGGTCTTTGCGATGGTCGGCGGCAGCGAGGAGCATAACCTCATCACGCTCAATGTCAGCGCCGAGCTTCGCAACCAACTCAAGGGCCGACCCTGTCGCGTCTACCCAAGTGATATGAAGGTCCATATCGCCGCCGCCGAGGTGGGGGCCTATCCGGATGTGATGGTGATCTGCGGCGAGCGCGACTTCCACGACGGATGGCGCGACGTCGTCACCAATCCAACGCTGATCGTCGAAGTGCTCTCGGACTCCACCGAAGCCTATGATCGCGGCGACAAGTTCCGCTACTACCGAAGCCTGCCAAGCCTGCAAGCTTATCTGCTGCTGTCGCAGGATCGGATACAGGCCGAGCTATTCATCCGTCAGTCGGACGGAACCTGGATTCTGAGCACCTATCAGGAGTCCTCGGAATCCATCCCGCTCTCCGTGATCGAGGCCGAGTTGTCGCTGGCCGAGGTCTACGACAAGGTGGAAGGGATCAGCGGTTAGGGTTTACCCGCGAATCCCGCTACAGCGAGACCAGCAAACCAAGATGGAAGCCGTCGAGCTAAAGACCGTTCATGACCTACTGCAGCACTCAGAGGAGCGCGTGGAATTGATCGGCGGAGACATTGTGCGACGGCCAATGACGCGGTTCGCGCATGCACGGGTGCAGAGCAAGACCGATCGCACCCTTGGCCCCTTCGCCGACGATACCAGTCCGAGGGGCTGGTGGATCCTGACCGACGTCAGCGTCGCCTACGAACCCCACGAGTGTCCCTCTCACGATTTGGCCGGCTGGCGTCGCGAACGGTTGCCCAAGCCACTCGACGGCGTCATCGACCTGCCGCCGGACTGGGTCTGCGAGATCGTCTCGCCAGGCCATGAGAAGAAGGACAGGATCACCATCCCACTGCTCTTGCAGCGTCATCGCGTCCCTTGGTTTTGGCTGATCTGGCCCGAGCAGCGAACGCTGATCGCGCACGCGTTAGAAGACGGCGGCTATCGGGTGGTTGCAAGGCTCACGGCGACGGATCGCAAGCCCGTGCGGGTGCCGCCCTTTGAGGCCATGGCGCTCGACTTGGCGGGGATCTTTGAAGGATAGCGGGCCTGCCGTGCTGCGAGTTGTTGTTTGAAATGGGCTTTGCCTTTGAGCAGCCACAGGGGGAGCGCGAACAGCCAGAGCGGGTTGCGTTTCAGGAGCAGCAGCAGGGATTGGATCAGCAGATCGGTGTGGATCAGGGTGCTATCCAGATCCACGCACAGCGGGCGCGTCTGCAAGGCCGTCATGCGTTTGCGTCTCCGTGCAGGTGTCGTCGTGTTCCGGTGAGTTCCAGCCAGCCCGGATGTAGGTCGCTGCTCATGGCGGTATGAGCCAATCTTCGATTCTGAGGTTTGGAACGCGGGAAAATTCATCGACATTATTCGTTACGACGGTCACCCCGTGCGTCAAACCAATCGCGGCAATCTGAATGTCATAGGGGCCGATTGGAGTACCTTGGCGCGCCAGATAGGCGCGCAACTCGCCACAGCGAAAAGCGGCTTCGTCGTCGAAAGGCTGCGTTGCAAGGCTGCTGAAGAAGGCAATCAAGGCGGCTTGGTTTTCCTTCACTCGCTGACTTTTGCAGGCGCCATACCAAAGCTCGGCTTTTACGGGGCTACATATCGATAGATGACAAAGCAGAGATCCAGCCTGCTTTCGCTTGATGAGATCAAGACCTCAGCAGCCCGCTACGCTTCAAAGGCCGCCTGGCTACGCGGAGATCCAGCCGCCTACCAAGCCGCGAAGCGTCGGGGCCTGTTCGACGAGGTCTGCGGCCACATGCCGCCCACTCCATTAAAACTCTCTCTTGAGGATCTGATCGCTTTCGCCGCACCTCACCAGACCCGAGGTGACTGGCAGAAAGCGGACCAAAGCGCTTACGTCTGCGCCTATCGTCGTGGTGTCCTCGATGTGGTCATCCGTTTGGAGCATGGGTTTGCCTACCTGGTCGCGGTGGTGGATTGGTACTCGCGACGAGTGCTGACCTGGTGGCTGTCCAACAGCCTGGAAGCGGGGGCTGCAGGGACTGCCTGGAAGAGGCGCTGCGTCGCCACGGCAAGCCTAAGATCTTCAATATTGACTAGGGGTTGCAGTTCACGAGCGATGCCTTCACGTGGGTTCTGCTAGACGCCGGGATCGCCATCATTATGGGCAGACGGGGACGCGCGCTGGCCAACCTCTTCGTCGAGCGGCTGTGGCGCAGCGTGAAGTTCGAGGACATCTCCTTCAAGGGCTACGCCACCGTGCCTGAGGCACAGCTGGGGCTCACCGAGTACTTCACCTTCTACAACGGAGGGCGGCCGCACCAAGGGTTGGGAAACCTCACCCCCGATGCGTTGTACAGTACGGGGGGAGGTGGCGTTGCCAGGATCGTGGATCGTTTTGGCTCGGCCGCAGGTTCGTCCCACGGATGCGCTACGCTCCGCCGGCGACGAACCTGCGGCCGAGCCGGGGAAGTGCCAAGGCGCTGCATTTAAAGCAACCGAAGCAGCTTAAACCCAGGACAAAACTGTCCTGGACATATGGGGTCCACTTTAGCCTTCGTCTTAGCCCGCGACAGAGCGGCATTCAGCAGGGACAATATTCAGGCAATCTTCCGCGTTTGTAGTGCATTCCCAGATAAC
Source organism: Halochromatium roseum (assembly GCF_016653315.1). Classification (GTDB taxonomy): domain Bacteria; phylum Pseudomonadota; class Gammaproteobacteria; order Chromatiales; family Chromatiaceae; genus Lamprobacter; species Lamprobacter roseus. The sequence continues at coordinate 42,835 of NZ_NHSH01000070.1, forward strand.
TGAATCATCAGCATTCATAGTTGGCGTAAGAATGATCTCACAAGCAGCCGTATCGCCAGCTCCTTGTGTTGAAGTAACCGTGATGGCTCCCGTAGTATCGTCGCAAGAAGATGAAGTGACATTATCAGTTGCAGTCGCTAAATTTGTATAGCCTGCGCAATTTCCAGTAGCGGCAATTGAACCGGCGTTGGCTATGTTTTCACTTATGGTAGCTTTAGCCGATGCGGCTGCAACGAGAGCTTCAGACACACGAGCACGCTTAGTAAAATCCTGATAAGCCGGCAATGCAATAGCCGCCAAAATGCCAATGATCGCAACAACGATCATAAGCTCGATCAAGGTAAATCCAGCCTGTTGCTTTTTTTTCATGGAATGTATCTCCGAGTGATAGTGAACAGGAACCGTCTGGCCAAGAAGGAAGGCGTTGCTGGTCCCGATGTTGATTTAAGCGATTTCTGTGCCATCACTTGGCGTTTCTGAAAGTTATTGATTTATATAAACTCATTCTTCTTGAGAGTTTGAAAGGCGTATTACTGTCATACCTTTACAGGTGTGACATGTGGGCTGATGTCACACCTCTAAAGATGTGACAAACGGTGAAGGACTGGAAGCATCACGACGTTGCTGGCTATCATGATCCGAAGACATCTACCTATTTCGACCAACCCAGGATTCCCCCATGCCATCGATTAGTTTAAGCACGGCAAGCGCTGTTACTGGACTGACTCGGCGCACGCTGTGGCGCTATATTCATGGCGGCCGACTGAAACCGTTAGAGGAAACCTCGCAAGGGAACAAGACACAATTGGAACTGGCGGAGGTTGTGGCGCTGTGTGATGCTCCACTGGGGCAGGAAGACGAAGCCCTCGTCCTAGCTGCCGATGCTGGAGATCCTAAGGCACAGTGCGAACTAGGAATCTGGATGCTCGAACTCAAGCGCCCGAGAATCGCTCGCGACTGGTTCGCGAAAGCTGCACGGGCTGGACACGCAGATGCGATGTGTTATCTAGGGCGTGATCTGTTACTCGGTGATGGCGGCATCTATGACCAAGACGAGGGGATGCGCTGGCTACATCAGGCGGATGCGTTGAAGTTTCCGCTGGCTGTAGCGTTGGTTGAAGCGCTGCATCAGCCGAGCGGACGAGATGCGCGAAGGGCGAACGAAGAGCGGGTATTACGAGCCCTGATCGATAAGGTCGAGCGCAGGGTGTTGCGTGAGGCGCTGGAAGCAACAGCAAATCCCCCTACCGTCTAGACTGCCGCTCTGAAGCAGATGGAGATGTTTGGCGAAATCAGCACCAACTCAAGGGCCGACCCTGTCGCGTCTACCCAAGTGACATGAAGGTTCATATCGCCACCGCCGAGGTGGGGGCCTATCCCGATGTGGTGGTGATCTGCGGCGAGCGCGACTTCCACGACGGACGGCGCGACGTCGTCACCAATCCGACGCTGATCGTCGAAGTGCTCTCGGACTCCACCGAAGCCTATGATCGCGGCGACAAGTTCCGCTACTACCGAAGCCTGCCAAGCCTGCAAGCCTATCTGCTGCTGTCGCAGGATCGGATACAGGCCGAGCTATTCATCCGTCAGTCGGACGGAACCTGGCGTCTTAGCACCTATCAGGAGTCCTCCGAATCCATCCCGCTCTCGGTGATCGAGGCCGAGTTGTCGCTGGCCGAGGTCTACGACAAGGTGGAAGGGATCAGCGGTTAGGACTCGGGGCCGGTCTCAGCCGCGGGTCGCATGGCATGGGCGGCCTGCGTTCGTGTCGCGCTCGCTGCTCAGAATGTCAGCGAGACGCATCGCCGAGGATGGCTCCGTCGTCCATCTGGATGCGCCGTTGGGCGCGCTCGCCGAGGCTGGCATCGTGGGTGACGACGACCAGAGTCAGCCCCTTGGCGTTGAGCGCCTCCAGGGTCGCGATCACCTCCTCGCCGGAGGCGCGGTCGAGATTGCCGGTGGGCTCGTCGGCCAGGATCAGGTCGGGCTCGGTGACCGTGGCGCGGGCGATGGCGACGCGCTGGCGCTGGCCGCCAGAGAGCTGGTCGGGACGATGGTTGGCACGGTCGCCAAGACCCAGCGCCGCCAGGGTCTCGGTCACCCGTGCTCGGCGCGGCTTGACTGGCCTACTGGCCAGGATCAAGGGCAGCTCGACGTTCTCGAAGGCGGTCAGCCGCGGGATCAGATGAAAGGCCTGGAAGACGAAGCCGATGCGCTCACGGCGCAGCCGGGCGCGCTGTTCTTCGTTGAGGCGCGTGGTCTCGGTGCCGTCGAAGCGATACTGTCCGGCATCGGGCCGGTCGAGCAGGCCGAGGATGTTGAGCAAGGTGCTCTTGCCAGAGCCTGATGGGCCCATCACCGCCACATAATCGCCCGCGGTTAGTTCCAGATCGACCGCGCGCAGAGCATGCACTTGTTCGTCACCGACCTGGAACTGGCGCTCGATGCCGATGAGTTGGATCATCCGTTCGAGCACCTGAGTTCAATCATCATCGGCGACCGCGGCGGCTCCAGGCGCAACGCCCTCGCGGCCAAGTGAAAGCACGACTTGCTCGCCGACGCCGAGGCCGGAGACGACCTCGGTCTGCTCCCAGTTGCCGAGTCCGGTCTTGATCGCGCGCTCGGCAAGGACGCCGTCGGCGAGCAGCAGCACGCTAGCGGTCTCGCCGGCGCGGATCGCCGCGGTCGGGATACGCAGGACGTCCTGATGGCGATCAATGATGATCTCGACATCGGCGCTGTAGCCGGCCAGCAGCGCCCGGTCGGCGGGCGGCTCGGCGATCACCACCTCGACCTCGACGGTGCGCGCCTGCTTCTCCTGATCCAGCACATAGGGCGCGATGCGGCGCAGGGTTCCGGCGAGCACCTGATCGCCGAAGGCATCGAGCGTGACGCGGGCATCCAGGCCGAGGCGGACCTTGGCGGCATCGACCTCGTCGATCGGTGCCGAGATGTAGAAGCAGGCATCATCGATCAGGTCCACCGCCGGCGGGGTCGGGATGCCGGGCGGGGAAGGGGTGACGTACTCGTTCAGCTCGCCAGAGACCTCGGCGACGACGCCGGCGAAGGGGGCGGTCAGGCGCGTGCGCTCCAGCTCGGCCTGCGCGACGCCGATCCGCGCCTTGCTGACCAGCGCCGAGGCCCGCGCCGCTTCGCAATCCGCGCGCCCGGCCTGAGCGGCGGTGATGGCGCGGTCGAGGGCCTCCTCGGAGGTCATGTTGCGCGCCTCCAGCTTGACCTGGCGCGCCGCCTCGCGCTCGGCCTGATCGGCCTTGAGGCAGGCGGCCAGCGAGCGGGCCTCGGCGGCCTCGGCCTCGCGCTCGGCCAGGGTGACGCGGGCCTGCAGATCCTGATTCCAGAGTTCGAGCAGCAGTTGCCCGGCCTCAACGCGGTCGCCTTCGTGCACGGCCAGCGTCTCGATCTGGCCGCCGGTGCCAGGTGCCAGCCGCGCCCGTCGGCAGGCCTTGACGGTGCCCGCGCGGGTATTGGCGACCACCTCCTCGACCAGTCCGCGCTCGACGCCCTGCACCCGCACCGCGATCGGCCGTGGCCGCGAGAGCAGCCACCAACCGCCGATCGCGGTCGCCAGCATGAGGAGTGTCAATAGGGCTCGAACGGGGATGCGCATGGGTGGCTGCAACCGCCACCTCAGTCCCGGAGGTCGTCCGGGTCAATGCCGAGTTCGCGCAGCTTTGCGGCCATGACCTTGGCGCGCTGGGTTTCGGTTTCGGCCCGCTGGGCCTCTGCCTCGGCCCGCAGTCGGTCGCGCTGCCAGCCGGGCAGCACGAAGTCGGCATAGACCGGATCATCGAGCAGCATGGCGTCTTCGGGGCGGCGCAGCAGATCGGCGACCCGGAACTGAAAGCCGGGGAGGACAGCGGATGCGATGATGCCATCAACCTCAGGGATGGGGCGGTAGCGTCCGGATGCGGGCTCGCGACGGTAGAAGGCTCGTAGCTCGGGGTCGGCATGCAGGATGTAGTATTCAGGCACGCCGGCGGCGGCATATTCGCGCTTCTTCTGGCGGGTGTCGCGCTCGATGTCGGCCCGCTTAAGGTCTGATAGGGCCTCGATGCAGAGGTCGTAGATGCCGCGGTAGGACGTGTCCTGCAGCAGCAGCGGCTTGGGGTTGGCGTTGTGGACCACGGCCATGTCGGGGCGGCGAATGACGGTACCGGTAGGCAGTGTCAGGCGGAAGCCCATGTCCAGGCCAGTGAGCGCGGCGATCGGGCGGCTCGCCACGAAGGTGGCAAGCAGCCTCAGCAGCCAGGCATAGATGAGAAAGGTTTCCTGATTCGACACCGGCTTCTCCTCGAGTATGCCGTTGTTCCATTCGTAGCAGATCTCTGATTGACCGTAGTAGTCGCGCCAGTAGACCTCCTCCGAGACACGGCGGCCGGCCTCGGAAGGGGAGCTGAAATCAAGGTCGCTCGGTAGCAACCGCTCGGCCGTTGTCGGTGAGCGCTGGGGGTGGGCAAGGGCTTGGTCTGACATGGCATCTCGCCTCGCTGGAGCGGATTCGGTCATCAGGGTTGGAAACCCTATCACGGTCGCCGCAGAATCGGCGACGACAACCGCTGCATTGGTTCTTCTACTGCGTCGGTCCTTCTCTAGGGGCATCCTGATCTATATCCTGGGGTCTCTTTAACCATAGCTCCAAGCCCTCCTTGACTTACTGACTTACGCGCGAAGCCTATGACCAATACTTCGACCAACGACCTAGCCAGGGACGTCGCGGCAAGCCCCTTCCTGCAGGCCTTTCGCGGTAGCTTCACATCAGCCTTGCGCTGGAGCGATCTAGACGCGCTCTGGATGCGACTGCGCACCGATGCCAAGGGTGGTTGGTACCTCTATGCCATCGGCGAGCCGCCGCCGGAGGCCCCAGCCGATCAGGCGATGGTGGAGCGCTTCATCGATGAGATCGATGCCTTGCTGCGCCGCGAGCACGATGAGCGCCTGTGCGGCATCGTCTACGCCGACGACCTGCGCATCCCGAGTCTGGTGAAGATCTACGATCCCAATAATCTTGGCGTGGCTTGCGGCTCGAGTAGCCATCCGCCACTGCCGGGCTGGGTGATGAGCAAGTTGCCGCCGGTCGATCTGCCGGCGACCCAATTGGTGCCGAAAAGCCGTCGGCGCTGGTGGCAGGGGTTGTTCGGGGGCACTAAGGGGGTACCTAAGGGGGGCACCTAAGGGGGCAACGAGCTGAGCCGATCGCAGGCTGGTCAATCGACCTGATTGCCGGATCAATCAAGCTAAGGCCGGTTCTGGTCAGCCTCGTATCCTGTGCTCAAAGATGGTGCTTCTGGGGCTAGCCTGGTGCTGTCTCATGATCCTTACACGTCCTTAGCGTTTCGGTTCGCTATACTCGCCGATTCAAGTGTCGGGCAGGCTTGGCCGCGGCTGTTCACACCCGTCGATCTCACTTGCTGATTCTCACTTGCTGATCTCACCAATTTGGAGGCGCCTCATGGCCAAACAGATCATCCATAGCGAACAGGCGCCGGCCGCGATCGGCCCCTATTCGCAAGCGGTGCGTGCCGGTGATACCGTTTTCCTCTCCGGCCAGATCCCGCTGGTGCCAGGAACGGGTGAGCTGGTGACCGGCGACATCCAGATGCAGGCTCGGCAGGTGTTCAGCAACCTGGCGGCGGTGGCTGAGGCGGCAGGCGGCGACCTTGGCGATTTGGTCAAGCTCAACATCTTTCTCACCGATCTTGCACATTTTCCATTGGTCAACGAGGTGATGACGGAGATCTTCGACGAGCCTTATCCAGCGCGTGCGGCGATCGGAGTAGCGGCCCTACCTAAAGGCGCTGAGATCGAGATGGATGCGATTATGGTCCTCGGCGACTGATCTGGAGCATCCCATGCGATTACCATTTCTTCTCCCGCTCCCACTGATGCTTCTGCTGACACTCGCCTTTGCACTGCTTTTAATCAGTGGTTGCAGTTCCAGTCCGAGCAAGCAGGCGGCTAGCTCGGGCGCCAGGCTCTCCCCTGACCTGAAGCTGAGCAGTCCTAGTCCTCAGGCAACCTCATTTGCCGGTGTGCGCCAGGCCTCGTTCAGCTCAGTTGATGACGCTGGGGCTGCCGGTGACGCCGGGGCTGCGAGCAGATCTGCTGTGGGCGGCGTCGCTCGTGGTGACTTCGCCGGACGCGCCGATGTCGATCGGTTTGTTGCGCGCATGGCGTCGAAAGGATTGGATCGCGCCCAGGTGGTGCGCACCCTCGAGCGCGCCGAGCATGATCCCTCGATCATCCGATACATGGATAAACAGTGGCGCCCAGCCTCGGGTCCGACCGGAGCCTGGACGCGCTACCGCAGCCGCCACATCACGCCGGCGATGCTCGACAAGGGCAGTGCCTTTTGGACGCGGCATGCCAGGACGCTCGATCAGGCCTCGCGCAAATACGGTGTGCCGCCTGAATACATCGTCGCCATCATCGGCATCGAGACGCGCTGGGGTGGCTTCATGGGCACGCATCGCATCATCGATGCCCTGGCAACCCTGGCCTTCGACTATCCGCGCCGTGCCGATTACTTCCAGGACGAGCTGGCGCACTATTTGTTAATGGCCGAGGATCAGGGGTTCGACCCATTGCAGCCGGAGGGGTCCTTTGCGGGTGCGATGGGGCTGGGGCAGTTCATGCCCTCAAGCTGGCATGACTATGCGGTCGATTTCGATGGCGATGGCCGGCGCGATCTCTGGAACCCAGTAGACGCGATCGGCAGCGTTGCGCGCTACTTCAATGCCCATGGTTGGCAGCCGGGCGCGGCTGTGGTCGCGCGGGCGAGCGGTGGTGCGGGGCTACCCTGGTCGACCGATACCGGCTTCAAGACCAACTACTCTGTGGCCAATCTCAAGGCGAAGGGGATTCAGCCCGCGGTGGCGCTGCCCGACCAACGTCAGGTGAGTCTGTTGCGCTTGGATGCGGCCGGCGGTCTTGAATACTGGGTCGGCTTCGAGAATTTCTATGTCATCACCCGTTACAACAACAGCACCTATTATGCGATGACGGTGCACCAACTGGCGCAGGCGCTGCGCGCGCGGCGTGGCCTCAAACAGCCGACCTTGCGCATGACCGATCAGCCTGGCTCGGGCGCCTCAGCTGCTCCCGCCGGCTGACGGACGAGGCCCAATCCGCTCTTGGACCAGATCCCGGTTGAGCAGCTCAAGGGCGTCGGGCCGCGCATCTCCGAGCGGCTGCAGCGGCTCGGCATCCTGACGCTGCAGGATCTGCTCTTCCATCTGCCGCTGCGCTATCAGGACCGCACTCGGCTGCGGCCGCTGGCTGACTTAGTCATCCATGAGGAGGTATTGGTCGAAGGGGAGGTCGTCGATGCCCAGATCGCTCAGGGCCGGCGGCGCTCGCTGAAGATCCGCATCGAGGACGGCCGCGGTGCCCTGTTGCTGCGGTTTTTCTACTTCACCCGCACTCAGATCGAAGCGATGCGTCCGGGGCGGCGGCTGCGCTGCTTCGGTGAGGTCCGTCAAGGGCCGCAGATGTTGGAGATGGTGCATCCGGAGCTGCAGTCGCTGGAGCAGCCGGCGGGTCAAACGGATGGCTCGGCGACTGGTCCGGAATCGGGCTCGGCGAGCGGTTCAGCCATTGACCCGACGACTGGTCAAGCGGTTAGTGCGCCAGCGAATCCGGAGCCGGCTGGCCGACTGACTCCGATCTATCCAGCCACCGAGGGTCTGCAGCAGACCAGTCTGCGCGCACTCACCGATCAGGCCCTCGATCGCCTGCAGCACGATTCTGCTGCGCTCAAGGACTGGATTCCCACCAGCCTGACAGCGCCACTTCAGCTACCCGCGCTTGCCAACGCCTTGCTCCTGCTCCATCGACCGCCCGCCGATGCAGGCGCTGAGCTGACGACGGCGCTGCTCGAGCGCAGCCATCCGGCCTTCCAACGCCTGGCCTTCGACGAGATGTTGGCGCATCAGCTGGCCTTGCGGCGGCTGCGCCGGGCGCGCGGTGCGCAACGTGCTCCGGTGCTGCGGGGCGATAACTCACTGCGCGAGCGGCTGCGGGCGCAGCTGCCCTTCCAGCTCACGGGCGCTCAGCAGCGCGTGTTGGATGAGATCGCCGCGGATCTGGAGCAACCGCGGCCGATGATGCGGCTGCTGCTCGGCGATGTCGGCTCCGGCAAGACGGTGGTCGCGGCGATGGCCGCGCTGCAGGTGCTTGAGGCCGGACATCAGGTCGCGCTGATGGCGCCGACTGAGCTGCTTTCCGAGCAGCATCTGCAGAGTCTGCAGCAGTGGCTGGAGCCGCTGCGGATCGAGCTGGCTTGGCTCTCCGGGCGGCACTCGGGCAGTGAGCGCGCGCTGATCCTTGAGCGCATCGCCGATGGCCAGGCGCGGGTGGTGGTTGGCACCCACGCGCTGTTTCAGGCCGAGGTGCGCTTCGCCGAGCTTGGGCTGGTGATCATCGATGAACAGCACCGCTTTGGGGTGCATCAGCGCCTGAGCCTGCGCGAGAAGGGCGAGCGTGATGGCGCGATTCCGCACCAACTGATCATGACCGCCACCCCGATCCCGCGCTCGCTTGCGATGTCGGCCTATGGCGACCTGGATCTGTCTGAGATCGATGAGCTTCCGCCGGGGCGCAAACCGATCGCCACAGTCGCGGTCCCGGACAGTCGACGCGATGAGGTGATTGAGCGCGTCCATGCGGGCTGCCGAGAAGGGCGTCAGACGTACTGGGTGTGCACCCTGGTCGAGGAGTCCGATGCGCTGCAGGCGCAAGCCGCCGAGGATGCCGCCGCCGATCTGCGCGAGCGGTTGCCGGGGCTGCGCATTGGCTTGGTGCATGGTCGGATCAAGGCGCAGGAGCGGGCGTCGGTGATGGCGGCATTCAAGGCTGGCGAGCTGGATCTGCTGGTGGCGACGACGGTGATCGAGGTCGGCGTGGATGTACCCAACGCCAGCTTGATGATCATCGAGAATCCGGAACGGCTCGGCTTGGCGCAGCTGCATCAGCTGCGGGGTCGCGTTGGTCGCGGCAGCATCGACAGTGTTTGCTTGCTGCTGTACCACCCGCCGCTGACGCGCGCGGCCCGTGAGCGGCTGGATATCCTACGCCGCGAGGCGAGTGGCTTTCGTATTGCCGAGGCCGATCTGCGCATGCGTGGTGCCGGTGAGGTGTTGGGAACCCGCCAGGCGGGCGCGATTCAGTTTCGGCTGGCGGACCCGATGCGAGATGCCGCGCTCGCGCTCGCGGCACGGCACGCGGCCGATCGGTTGCTCGTGGACTGGCCTGATCATGTCGAGCCGCTGATTCGGCGTTGGCTCGGCCGTCGTGACGATTACGGCCATGTCTAAGCGGACCATGTCTGAGCGGGCTATCTCCAACCGGAACCGCATCTCCAACCTTCGTGGCCGTAGGCGCTATGCGATAATTATGGGTCCGAGACGTCCGCGCCCTTTGTTGCTGGCTGATGTCTCTTTTGTTCATCACAGGTCATCGGCCTAGCTAGGCTGTGGTCTGCACTTGTCAGAGACCATCGAAGCATCGAATGAGCGTTCGCGAGACCAAGATCAGCAAGCCGGGTGAGCTGCCGGTAGCGGTAGCGGCGGCATCGACATCGAGTCCAGGCCCGGCATCATCCCCTGACTGGCGTGTCCGGCTCGATGCCTACGTCCGCTTGATCCGGCTTAATAAACCGATCGGCATCTTCCTCCTGATGTGGCCCGCGCTCTGGGCACTCTGGCTTGCCGGCGAGGGCCATCCGCCCTGGCAGGTAGCCATCATCTTCGTACTCGGTGTGGTGCTGATGCGTTCCGCCGGCTGTGCGATCAACGATTTTGCCGATCGCCACCTCGATGGCCATGTCGCCCGCACCAACGCGCGACCGCTGGCGCAGGGGCTGATCAGCCCCGCTGAGGCCGTCGCGCTGTTCTTGCTGCTGAGTCTCGCCTCCTTTGGTCTGGTGCTGTTCCTGAATTGGCAAACCATCGCGATGTCGGTGGTGGCGGTGACGCTGGCGATGATCTATCCGTTCATGAAGCGCTTCACCCATGTACCGCAGCTGTTCCTGGGGGCGGCCTTCGGCTGGGCGGTGCCGATGGCCTTCACCGCCATCCAGGAGACCATCCCGCTCTATGCCTGGGTGCTGTTCGTCGCCACGGTGATCTGGGCGCTGATCTATGACACCGAATATGCGATGGTCGACCGGGAGGACGATCTGAAGATCGGCATCAAGTCGAGCGCGATCCTCTTCGGCCGTTGGGATCGGTTGATCGTTGGCCTGCTGCAGTTGCTGATGCTGCTGATCCTGGTCTGGGTGGGGCTGCAAGCGGGTCGTGGCATGGCCTTTTTCATCGGCCTTGCAGTGGCCGCGAGTCTCTCCATCTATCAGCAATGGCTGATCCGCGCGCGCGTGCCCAAACGCTGTTTTGAGGCCTTTCTGAATAACAACTACTTTGGCATGGCCGTCTTCATTGGTTTGGTGATCGACTACCTTCTGAACCCAGCCTAAGGCCCTTTCCAGCAATGCTCGCACCATAGGGCGTGAGCTTGATGGACCCTATACTGAAAACGACTGAAATAACGACTGAAATCATCTGGAGGAGCATCATGTCTGCGCGATCCATCATCCAGCAGCGCCTGTCTCGGTCGATCTTGCTTATGGCGCTGTTGGCTGCGTTCCTGCTGCTCGGGCCGCTCGGCTCCGCGCTGGCGGCGGCGAGCTTTGACGAGGGCATTGAATACAAGCGGGTTGCTGAGCCGCAGCGCCTAGAACCTGGCGATGATGTCGAGGTGTTAGAGCTGTTCTGGTATGGCTGTCCGCACTGTTATCAGCTGGAGCCGACCATAGAGCGTTGGCTCGAGAACAAGCCGGACGGCGTCAGCTTTCGGCGCCTGCCGGCGGCTGCCTCCAGTCGCTGGATTCCGCATGCCAAGGCCTATTTCGCGGCTGAGCAGCTCGGTGAGTTGGAGAAGTTGCATGAGCCACTGTTCAAGGCGTTGCATGAGCAGCGACGCAAGGTCTTTAGCGACGAGGAGTTGATCGCCTTTGCCGCCGAGCAAGGGATCGATGAGGAGGCCTTTCGCGAAGCCTATCAGTCGTTTCCGGTCGATATGAAGGTGCGGCAGTCGGCCGACTTGGTGCGTCGTTATCAGCTCTCGGGGGTGCCTGCGATCGTCGTCAACGGAACCTATATCACGGGCGTGACCGAAGCTGGCGGGCGCGATCAGCTGTTTGAACTCGTCGACATCCTGGTCGCGAAAGAGCAGGCCGCAGGCGATTGAGGTGTCGATATCTAAGGTCGCCTAAGGTCCGCTCGGCGAGCGATTGGTGAGGTGCTGGCCAGGCTCGATTGATCTCAAGTGGCGGCGTTTTCAGCTGCCGGTTGATCGATCCGTATCGCATCCGGATTCGGAAAGCGCTCGACGACCCAGGCAGGTAGCTTCGCCTGACTGGCGTTATAGAGTGCATCGGACTCGACGATGATCAGCACCAAGACAGTGACCATCACTGGCAAGATGCCGATACCAGCAACAAGCGCGATGGCGGCTTCCTTCATCATCCCGCCATAGACGTGGCCAACCCAACCGAGGAGTATGGCGACCATCAGCAGTGACAGCATGCCGATGAAGATTCGGCTGCGGCGCGCGCAGACCTGCCAATGGCACATCACATACCAGGGGTCTCGGCCGATTGAGCGGCGCGCGCGCCAGAGCGAATAGCTGAGGATCGAGAAGGAGATCGCCGGGATGATCGCCATCACCCAGGGAAAGCTGCCGGCAATGCCGCCGGCTGCGACGGCCATTAGGATGTGGTTACCGATGAGATTGGTGAGGAAGATCTCGTGCGGGATGTTGGCCTGCTTGATCTCGCGGTCGCTGACTTCAAAGCGCATAGGGGGCTCGACGGACTCGGGGTAATCGCCAGATCATAGAAGGCTCGGCGAACGCTGTCACGCCGTGCAAGTCACCGGATGCTCCGCGAGCGAGATGATAGCGCTTGGTTGTCTGCTCGCTAGAGATACCGCCGCCAATGCTCGGGTCGCGGGTCGCGGCAACCGTGCTCCAGGTTTTCCCAGCGTTTCGCGAACACGCGCTTGGTCGAGTTGCTGTCGCTGCGAGCGCAGCCGTGGTTCTCGCGATAAGTGCCTTCGGTGTAGTAGTAGAGCGAGCGTCTGAGCTTGAAGATCAGGGCGCCGTCGAGATGCAGGCCGAGTTCAGCGAGGGCGTCGTTGATCTCCTCGAGACAGGTACGCTGCAGATCGTAGGTCAGGTCCAAGACGATCGGCGACAGCGGCTCGGCACGCAGCACACCATCGACATCCGCCAAAAAGGTCGCGGCGGTGCTGGCGTCGTTCCGCTCCGGGTGCAGATCACGAAAATGGATCTGACGTTGTTTGATGCGATCGGGGTCGGGTGTTTCCATAGGGAGAGTATGCTTAATCCAGGGGTCGGTGATCAAGGTCTGGGTGAGCGAGATGTCGGTGAGCGAGATGTCCGTGCAGTCCGGCCGTCGCATCCGCAGGTCACGCGTTCCTGACCCGCAAGATCACGCAGGGTTTCAATGGCCGCGAAACCCTGTGTTTTCATTAGCCCGCGTAGGCTCGGACCTTGGTCCCAGCCGTGCTCGATGGCGAGCAGGCCACCGGGCCTGAGACAGCGCGCGGCATCGGTGATGATGCAGCGAATGGCGTTCAGACCATCGCCGCCTGAGATCAGTGCGGCAACCGGTTCGAAGCGGACATCTCCTTCGACGAGGTGGGGATCATCGGGACGCACATAGGGTGGGTTGCTGAGGATGGCATCGATCGACGCTGCGCCCAATGTGCTCGACCAGTCGCCACGGATCAGCTTGAGATTGTCGAGCTGAAGCTCAGCGGCATTGAAGGCGGCAACGGCGAGGGCAGCGGCGTCACGCTCGATGCCGAGCAAGGTCCAGTGCGGACGCTCACGAGCCAGTGCGGCGGCGATCGCGCCGCTGCCGGTGCCGAGGTCGGCGATCTGTAGCGCGGCCGATGCCGGCAGTCGCTCGAGCGCTTGCTCGACCAGGGTCTCGGTCTCCGGGCGCGGGATCAGCGTTGCCGGGCTGACGCGCAGCTCGAGGCTCCAGAATTCACGCCGTCCGAGCAGGTATGCGATCGGCTCGCCGGCGAGGCGACGTACGATCAACTGCTCAAATTGCTGTTGCTGGGCTGCGCTCAGGCAGGTCTCTGGCCAGGCGATCAACTGGGTGCGGTCGAGTCCCGCGGCTGCACCCAGTAGCAGGTCGGCCTCGAGCCCCGCGCTGTCGTAGCCGGCGGCGGCCAGGCGCGTGCTGGCAGAGCGGCGCAGCTCGGCGATGCAGACGAGCGGTGCACTCATTACCAGCGAATCCTCTTGATGTCGGGCAGGTCAGTCGTCGTTAAGGCGGTTTTCGGCAATCGCCTCAGTCGCTGTCCAGGGGTGACGTCCTGGTTGTCGCCAGACAGCGGCGTTCGCGTCATCACTCCAGACGCTGCAGCGCTTGTTTCAGGGTATGCAGTGCGCGATCCGGTCAGGCCGTGGTCAGCTCGGCGAGCAGATCGGCCTGGTGTTCGCGCTGCAGCGGTTCGACGACTTGGTCTAGGTTCCCCATCATCACCTCATCGAGCTTGTAGAGCGTTAGATTGATGCGGTGATCGGTGAGCCGGTTCTGCGGGAAATTGTAGGTGCGGATGCGCTCGGAGCGGTCGCCGCTGCCGACCTGCAGCCGGCGCGAGGCGCTTTGCTCTGCGGCCTGCTCTTCTCGCGCGGCAGAGAGCAGCTTGGCCTGCAGCAAGGCCAAGGCCTTGGCGCGGTTCTTGTGTTGCGAGCGCTCGTCCTGGCATTCGACGACGATACCGCTTGGCAGGTGGGTCAGGCGCACCGCGGAATCGGTCTTGTTGACGTGCTGGCCACCGGCGCCGGAGGCGCGATAGGTATCGACGCGCAGATCGTTGGCATCGATGTTGATCTCGTCGACCGAGTCGACCTCGGGGAGGATCGCTACGGTACAGGCCGAGGTGTGGATGCGGCCCTGGGACTCGGTCTCGGGCACGCGCTGGACGCGGTGGGCGCCGGACTCGAACTTGAGCCGCGAATAGACACCGCTGCCGCTGATGCGCACCGCGACCTCTTTGTAGCCGCCCATCTCGCCCTCGCTGGCGCTGATGATCTCGTGGCGCCAGCCGAGCAGTTCTCCATAGCGCAGATACATGCGCAGCAGGTCGCCGGCGAACAGGGCCGCCTCGGCGCCGCCGGTGCCGGCGCGGATCTCGAGATAGATGTTGCGATGGTCGTTCGGGTCGGGTGGGATCAGCAGCCGATTGAGCTCGGGCTCGAGCTGTTCACGCCGCTGCTCGGCTGCGTCGAGTTCTTCGCGGGCCAGCTCGGCCATCTCCTTGTCGCTGAGCATCTCACGCGCCGCGTCGATCTCGGCCTCGAGGTCGAGATAACGCTGCCAGCAGCCGATGACCGGCTCTAGCTGTGAGTACTCGCGGCCGAGATCGCGAAAGCGGTTTTGATCCGACTGCACCTCGGGCTCGGCCAACAGGGCGGTGATCTCAGAAAAGCGTTCGGCGAGCCGATCGAGCTTGCCCCGAATGGATGCATTCATCAGTGACCGGTATCTTGACCCTGCGAGAGCTGGAACAGCTCATTCGCCGCCTCCAGCAGCTCCGATTGGCCTTCGCGACCGGCTTGGCGCAAGCGCACACTGGGCTCGTGCAAAAGCTTGTTGGTGAGCACATGGGCGAGGTGGCGCATGACCTCCTGGGGGGGCTTGCCGGCCGCCAACTGGCGGGCTGCCCGGGAGTAGGCCTCGTCGCGAATGCACTCGGCGCGGGCGCGGTAATCCTGGATCAGTGAGACCGCGTCGAGCGAGCGCACCCAGGCCATGAATTCGTCGCAGTGCAGGTCGATGATCTCGACGGCTTGCTCAGCAGCGTGGTTGCGTGAGCGCATCCCCTCGTCGACCACGCCCTGAAGGTCGTCGACCGTGTAGAGGTAGATGTCGCGCAGCTGGCCGACCTCGGGTTCGATGTCGCGCGGCACGGCAATGTCGACCATGAACATGGGTCGATGTCGGCGTTGCTTGAGCGCCCGCTCGACCGTGCCTTTGCCGAGCACTGGCAGTGGGCTGGCGGTCGATGAGACGACGATATCGGCCTCGGGTAGATGGCTGGCCAGCTCGGTCAGGGCGATGGCATAACCGTCGAATTGAACGGCCAAACGATGCGCGCGTTCGACCGTGCGGTTGGCGACGATGATGCGGCCGATGCCGTGCTGATGCAGATGGCGAGCGGCGAGTTCGACGGTCTCGCCGGCGCCGATCAACAGCGCGGTCTGTTTGCTGAGGTCGCTGAAGATCTGCCGCGCTAAGCTGACCGCGGCGAAGGCGACCGAGACCGGACTGCTGCCGATGGCGGTATCGGTGCGCACCTGCTTGGCGACCGCGAAGGTGCATTGGAACAGGCGTCCTAGGAGCCGGCCGCTGCCGCCGACCTCGCAGGCGGTCTTGAAGGCCGCCTTGACTTGGCCGAGGATCTGAGGCTCGCCGAGGACCATCGAGTCGAGGCCGCAGGCGACCTTGTAGAGATGATGAACGGCCTCGCGATCTTTGTGCACGTAGAGGTGTTGCGCGAAGAGCTGGGGCTCGATGCCGTGAAAGCTGCCGAGCCAATTGCGCAACGGGGTTTCGATATCGCGCGTGTCGGCCGCGCAATAGATCTCGGTGCGGTTACAGGTCGAGAGGATAATCGCCTCATCGGCGGGGCTTTGTTCGAGCAGCGTGCGCAAGGCGGCAACGATGACATCGGGCCCGAAGGTCAGGCGCTCGCGGATGTCGACGGGTGCCGTCTTATGGTTGAGTCCGAGTACGATCAGTGGCATGGCGGAGATAGAGGGCTTAGCCGGTTGTTGCGTTTGCCCCGCTCCGCGTAACGGCGATGGCGGTGCTTTGGGGCCGCGAGTGGTTGCTTTCCGCGATAGGAACTGCATGAGTATACTGCGATCGAAACGAATACCCGGCTGATCGCGGTCAACCATCTGCCTGCACTCCTCTATGCGCATACACACACGATTCCTGCTGCTCCTGACGCCCTTGCTCGCACTGGTCGCGTTGGTCAGTCATGCTGATCAGTCTGCTCCGCCCAAGTTACAACCCGCTGCGCCAGGCTCAGTCAACGCCTCGGCATCGGTACAAGCCGTTTCGGTAGCCGGCCAGCGGCCGCCGCAGGAACTCAGCTCCGATCTCGTCTATACCGCATTGGTTGCCGAGGTTGCCTTGCAGCGGGGCGACTATGATGCGGCCTTCGAGCATTTTCTAGCGGCAGCTCAATTGGCCCAGGAGCCTAGCCTTGCTGAGCGCGCCGTGCGCTCGGCGTTGAATACCGAGCGCCCGGAAGCTGCGCGTCAGGCGCTGGATCTCTGGACCGAACTCGAGCCCGATGCTTCCAAAGCCCATCAGTTGTCGGCCTTTCTTGCGCTGGAGGCTGGCAACCGGAGTCTTGCCATGGCTTCGCTGCAGCGCGTGATCGAGCTGGGCGGTGTGCCTGGTCAAGGCTATTTGCAGGCGGCGCAAATCCTCGGGCGCGTGCCTGATCCGGGCGATCGTTTGGCGTTGATGCGCGAGTTGGTCGATGCGCTTGACGCCGATAGCGATCCGGATGCCCAGTTTGCGTTAGCGACGCTGGCCGCGGCCGCCGGCGAAAATGATGCAGCGATGCGGCTCGCCGAGCGGGCGTCGGTGTTGCGGCCGGGCTGGACTGATCCGAAGCTGTTCTTAGTCCGTCTTTTGGTAGGGATGGAACAGTCAGAGCAGGCGCAGGCGGCGCTCGAGCGCTACATCATCCAGGCGCCCGACGATGCTGAGCTGAAGTTGATGAAGGCCCAGTTGCACATGGATGCCGATGAGTCAGAGCAGGCACTGGCGGTGTTCAATGAGCTGCTCGAGAGCACGCCCGAGCGTCCAGACGTTCTGTTTGCCGCTGCGGTTCTCGCGCTCGACATCCGCGACTTGGATGCGGCTCGGGATTATCTGGAGGTGTTGAAGCGGCTCGGCGAACGGCCAAACGATGTCGCTTTCTTGCTCGGGCAGGTCGAGGAGCAAGCGGGCAATCGCGAGGCCGCGCTGGGGCTCTACGACGAGGTACGGGGGCAAAATCGGGTCAATGCTCAGGTCAGGATTGCTCGGCTGCACGCCAAGGATGGAGACGTTCGGCGCGCGCGTGAGCTGTTTCAACAATTGCGCGACCAATATCCCGGTCAATCCTCGGCCTTCTATTTGATCGAGGGTGAGATGTTGCGCGACCAGGGCTTAGAGCAACAGGCGCTCGGCGTCTATGACCTGGCCCTCGATAAAGAGCCCGACAATGCCGACCTGCTCTACGCCCGTGCGATGTTGGCCGTTGGGATGGGGCAGGTCGCCTCGCTGGAGCGCGATTTGCGTCGGATCTTGATCGCTGATCCTGATCATGTCGACGCCCTCAATGCACTCGGCTACACGCTGGCGGATCGAACCGATCGCTTTGATGCGGCGGCATCCCTGATCGAGCGCGCGTTGCAGCTCCGCCCAGATGATCCCGCGATCCTCGACAGCATGGGCTGGGTGCTCTATCGCAAAGGCCAGCCTGAGAAGGCCGAGGGTTTTCTGCGCCAGGCTTTAGAGCACGGCTTCGATGCGGAGATTGCGGCGCACTTGGGTGAGGTGCTGTGGACGCTCGGGCGGCAGGACGAGGCGCGAGCGGTTTGGCGGCACGCGCTCGATGAGGCCCCGGATCACGAGTACTTGCTGCGCGTGCTGAGTCGTTTTCGCTTTTCGCACACAGACAACTGATGGCGATCCTGGTGCCAGTGTTGACCCCCAGACCGGATACCGATGGCGCCTGGCTGGCGCCTGCGAAGCTGAACCTGATGCTACGGGTGCTCGGGCGCCGCGCTGATGGCTATCATCGATTACAGACGGTGTTTCAGTTTGTCGATCGCTGCGATCGGCTGTACTTCGAGCAGCGCCCCGATGCAAGGATCGAGCGGCTCGAGGGGCCGGCAGCGGTGCCGCCGGAGCAGGACTTGGTGGTGCGCGCCGCGCATGCGCTGGCAGAGGCTACGGGTTGTCGCTCCGGCATCAGCATCCGCGTCGATAAACATCTGCCGATGGGCGGTGGGCTCGGGGGTGGAAGCTCGGATGCGGCGACCACGCTGCACGCGCTGAACCAACTCTGGGGCACTGGGCTGTCGGTTGAGCGGCTCGCTGAGATTGGTCTGCGGCTTGGGGCCGACGTGCCGGTCTTCGTTCGCGGTGCTGCGGCTTGGGGCGAGGGGGTCGGAGAGACCTTGGTGCCGGTCGAGCTGCCAACGCCTTGGTATCTGGTGTTAGCGCCGCCCTGTCATGTTGCGACTGCAGCCGTGTTTGGTCATCCGGGATTGACAAGAGACTCGGCGCCAATCACACTAGCGGACTTTCTTCGCGGCAATGCCGTTAACGACTGTCTGCTGACTGTACTCGACCAGTACCCTATCGTCAGACAGGTGTTCAATTGGCTTGCTGATCGCGCTGAAGCAAAGCTTACTGGAACTGGAGCCTGCCTATTTGCGGCGTTGCCGAGTCAGTCTGAGGCTGATCAGTTGCTCGCTGAGGTTCCGGACGAGATTCCGGCCTTCGTTGCCCGCGGTCGAAATCGGTCTCCGCTGTTTGGCGTCGCTTAAACATGCAGAGCCAGTAGACGTAAAGCCGACGAAGCTGGGTCGATCCATTGGGGCGTCGCCAAGCGGTAAGGCACTGGGTTTTGATCCCAGCATTCCCAGGTTCGAATCCTGGCGCCCCAGCCACACTTCACCAAGCCGAGAGTGGCCATAAACGGTGCCGCTTGAGACCAAAGGACAATCCGTGCAGGCCAGTGCCATGATGGTGTTCTCCGGGAATGCCAACCCGGCGCTTGCCGCTGAGATCTGCGCTCATCTTGGGCTGCCGCTGGGCAAGGCCGTTGTGGGCCAGTTCAGCGACGGCGAGGTGATGACGGAGATCCAAGAGAACGTGCGTGGGCGCGATATCTTCATCGTGCAACCGACCTGTGCGCCGACCAACGATAATCTCCTCGAACTCCTGGTGATGATCGATGCGCTGCGCTGGGCCTCGGCCAAGCGCATCACCGCGGTGATCCCTTATTTTGGCTACGCGCGCCAGGATCGACGTCCGCGCTCGGCCCGCGTGCCAATTACCGCTCGCCTCGTCGCCAAGATGATCGGCTCCGCGGGCGCTGATCGCGTATTGACCGTCGATCTGCACGCTGACCAGATCCAGGGCTTCTTCGACATCCCGGTCGATAATGTCTATGCCTCGCCGATCTTGCTTGGCGACGTGTGGCGGCAAAAGCACGAGAACCTGATGGTGGTGTCACCCGATGTCGGTGGCGTGGTGCGTGCGCGGGCCTTGGCGAAGCGGCTTGACGACGCTGACCTTGCCATCATCGACAAGCGTCGCCCGCGCGCCAATGAGGCCAAGGTGATGAATATCATCGGTGATGTCCGCGGTCGCTCCTGCGTGCTCGTCGATGATCTGGTCGATACTGCCGGTACGCTGTGCCAGGCGGCCGCGGCCTTGAAGGCCCAGGGCGCATCCCGGGTTCAGGCGTACTGCACGCATCCGGTGCTGTCGGGACCCGCGGTCGATAATATCGCTGTCTCGGCGCTCGATGAATTGGTGGTGACGAACACCATCCCGCTGCGCCCGGAGGCAAGTGATTGTCCAAAGATTCGGCAGCTGGGTATTGGCGAGCTGCTCGCCGAGACCATGCGTCGGGTCTCGAATGAAGAGTCGGTGAGTTCATTGTTCGTCGACTGATCAAGGCTGGCGGATATCGCGCGCTGCCACCTGGTTGCAGAAGCCTTGCTGCACGCTACGCGGACGGTCCGCATTGATCCTTTTGGCGCCGGCATCTGGTCGCGGATGCCGGCGTTTTGTTGTCGTTGTTTAATCTGGAGACTCAGTCATGAGTGATCTGTTAGAAGTCGTGGCACAACCGAGGAGCGATACGGGGAAGGGTGCGAGCCGCCGCCTGCGTCGCACGGGGCTGGTGCCTGGAATCGTCTACGGCGCTAATGCCGAGCCGATGATGATCTCGGTGCGTCATAACGAACTCGAGCGCCAGCTTGATCATGAGGTGTTCTATTCCAGCCTCCTCGATCTGAAGCTCGGCGATCAGACGACCAAGGTTGTGCTCAAAGACCTTCAGCGCCATCCGGCGAAGCCATTCCTGCTACATGTCGATTTTCTGCGCGTGAGTAGCGACGAGAAGCTGCGCTTGACGATCCCGATCCACTTCCTTAACGAGCAGAGCTGTCCTGGCGTCAAGCTCGGCGGGAAGGTTTCGCACAGCGTCACTGAGATCGAGGTGAGCTGCTTGCCGGCCGACCTGCCGGAGTATTTGGCCGTCGACATGGCAGAGATGAACCAAGGCGATATCATCCATGTCTCCGAGCTGAAGCTGCCACCCAAGGTCGAGCTCACTCACTCACTTGACCCTGAGACGCCGGTGGTGATGATCTACGCGCCGCAGGCCGAGAGCACGGGCGAAGAGGGCGCTGATGACGCCGAGGGTGGCGGCGAGACGGCTACGAATTGATCGCCAAGACTCGGTGAGGGAGATCGCGGGCGCGCTGTTCCACGAACCGCCCGCAATCGAGCAGATGATCCATTCGCCCAACCATCAGCCGATTCATTCGCATGTCGGACAGTGGCATCCAACTCATTGTCGGTCTCGGTAATCCCGGCGCCCAGTATGCTGGCACGCGTCACAATGCCGGCTATTGCCTCGTCGAACGGATCGCGGAGCGCTCAGCAGTCGAGTTGCGGCCCGAGGCCAAGTTTTATGGTCTGATGGGGCGCGTCAATCACCCTGAAGGCGATCTTCGGCTGCTAAAGCCGACCACCTTCATGAACCACAGTGGGCGCTCGGTCGCTGCGGTTTGTCGCTATTTCGATCTTGAGCCGAGTCGCGTGTTGATCGCCTATGACGAGCTGGACCTCCCGGTTGGCACCGTCAAGCTGAAGCAGGGCGGAGGGCACGCTGGTCACAACGGGATACGCGACAGCATCGCGGCGCTCGGCAGCCGCGACTTCTGGAGGCTACGCATTGGCATCGGTCATCCGGGCAGTAAGGAGCAGGTGATTGGCTATGTGCTGAGCCATCCGTCGCGTGCCGATTCGGATGCCATCCTTGCTGCCGTTGATGAGGCCGAAGGCTGTCTTCCGGAACTCTTAGCAGGTGATTTTCAGCGGGCGATGAATCATCTGCACAGGCGCTGACCGCAGCCGTCTGTCTGTCCTTCTCCCTCTAAACGCAACAGGCCGCCATAAGGCGGCCTGTTGCGTTCTCTAGGGACTCTTCCCCTATTCGGTCAGAACAGCCAGGCGAAGTTAACGCCGACCTCGTACTGATGCATCTTGATCTCCGGGGCTTGGTCGCCAGTAAAGGCGCCAGGTCCCTTAATCGTGTCTTCTGGTGCATACATGGCCCAGAAGCCGAGTTCAAAGTTGTCTTGGATTAGATAACTGGCGCCGATCGTGAAGTGATCTTCTGGCGTTGCCGGCGCGAGTGTGTTGAAAGCAACCTGGGTGCCATCGATCGGGCTATCGCCATGGCTATAGCCGGCACGCACCTTTAGCTTATCGTTCACAGCGTATTGGACACCGAGCTTAAAGACGGTCATGTCGTCCCAACCGAAGCCCGCGCCCTTGGAGCCGCCCAGGCAGTAACGGCCGTCATAGGTCGCTCCGGGGGCGCTCGGCTGGCCAAAGGCTGCACCAAGATCGCATTTCATTGCCAGGTCATTCTCATTGGCGATCGCGGGGATATCGCTGTACCAGATATGTTGCACGTCGAAGGCGAAGGCAAGACGGTCGTTCGGCCGGAGGGCGAGTCCGATCGTGCCCACCGCGGGAAGGTCAAATTTTCCGCCCTCGGCGAAGAGGTCGGAGTACTTGTCGAACTTGCCCATGTACATCTTGGTGCGGTACGAGGCGCCGACTGTCAGCATCGGGTTAACGTCCCACAGGCCGCCGATCTGGAAGCCGTAGCCGAAAGCAGAATCCTTGCCATTGTCGCTGAGGTTCGACGGCGAGACCCCGCTCATGGTCTGGCTTGCGATCATGCTTTGGGTGAAGGTTTGGGTGAAGCCCTGGAAGGCACCAACGCCTTTGATCTCGATGGTTTGGTAGCCGAGCAGGAAGCTTGCGCCTAGGCTCAGTCCGTCGACAACCTCCCGTGAGTAGGCGAGGGAGAGGCCTAGCTGCTCGAGGTTGATGCCGGCGTTGCCGCCGCCTTGGGCACTGGTGCCCGGCACTTGCATGCCGGCGCGAGGATCTGGCGGCAGATAAGCGGGTGGGTTTGCCAAGGGGTTATTACCACCGAAGGTACCGAGGTGGCCGACGCCCGGGAAGATCATCGTATCGCTGCTGCGGAAGTCCGTATTCATGCCGCCGTTGGCGAATAGGGCGACGCCGAAGGCGCTGCGCTCATCGATTGGCTGCGTGTAACCGAAACCCGGGATCAAAAAATCGTTGTTTTTGCTCGTCACCGTCCCGGTGCCGTCTGACCCGCCGCCGATTGGTGCAAATGCACCCTGCTTACAGCCGGTGGTGCAGAAGGCGTCAGACGGCGTCAGGCCGTTATATTCGCGACGCGGGCTGAACCAGGACAGACCGGCGTCTGCGCGCTGCCCAACCTGGTTCGCACCAGCCGGGTTAGCGACAATCGCGAGGCTGTCCTGGGGCATTGCGGCTTCACCAGCACCGGCCATGCCTTTGGCGGTGGGCGAGTAGGCATGCGACATGTAACCGTTTGTCGCTTGTGCGACCGGTATGACCGCGCTGCATGCTAGTGCCAATGCGCTGAGTTGAACTGTTTTCCGCATGGTTGTCGTACTCCTCCTCGTTGGTTGATGCGTCTTCACCACAATTTCACCGACTCTAGCCTGGGTTGTTGCGGTGTTGAAACATTTTGTTGCATAAGGTTACGACGTTGTCGGGGATTGTCAACGAGCTTGCTTGCGTCTTGTCATGTTATTTGGGCAATCGTTCAGGGGCGCGCAGTCAGCGTCCTGGGTGGGAGACACGAAGCCGCTTGTGTTCAGGCGTGCGAGGCGGCGTCTCGAGGCCTGTTGGGCCTCGTTGAGCGGACTTTGTAGCGAACGGGCTGTGCCATCAGCGCAGCCCGTCGATGAAGAGAGCGGGCTTCAGGCGACGCAGGCGGGCACGCGTCCGACTGAGACGTAGGTGAGACCCGCGCCGTTGACCTGGGCGGGATCGAACAGATTGCGTCCGTCGAAGATCACCGGCGAGCGCAGCTGCGCCTGTACGGCGGACAGGTCAGGACTACGGAACTCGTTCCATTCGGTGACGATGACTAGGGCATCGGCGCCCTCGACGGCGGCCATGCGGTTCTCGACCAGCTCCAGATCGGCGCGTTCTCCATAAAGACGTCTGGCCTCCTCGGCTGCGACCGGGTCAAAGGCGCGCACCCGCGCGCCTGCGGCCCACAGCTGCTCCATCAGACGGCGGCTGGAGGCTTCGCGCATGTCGTCGGTGTTGGGCTTGAAGGCCAGGCCCCAGAGCGCGAAGGTCTTGCCATTGAGGTTGCCTTGGAAATACTGCTCGATCTTGCTGAAGAGCAAGTCTTTCTGGCGATCGTTCACCGCTTCGACGGCCTGCAGCAACGCTGCCTGATAGCCCTTGGAGCGGGCCGTTCGTTCCAGTGCGCGGACATCCTTAGGGAAACAGGAGCCACCGTAGCCGCAGCCCGGATAAATGAATTGGTAGCCGATGCGCGGATCGGAGCCGATGCCGACGCGCACCATTTCGATGTCGGCGCCGACCGCCTCGGCGATGTTCGAGAGTTCGTTCATGAAGCTGATCTTGGTCGCGAGCATGGCGTTGGCGGCGTACTTGGTCAACTCCGCCGAGCGCACGCCCATCAGCATGACGCGGTCGTGATTGCGGTTGAACGGGGCGTAGAGGGCTCGCAGCAGCTCGCCGGTGCGTGGATTGTCGGTGCCGACGATGATCCGGTCCGGGCGCATGAAGTCCTCGATGGCGGCGCCTTCCTTTAAGAACTCGGGGTTGGAAACCACGTCGAACTCGACTTCTTGGCCGCGTTCGCGCTGGGCTGAGCGCACCGTCTCCGCGACGCGATCGGCCGTTCCTACTGGGACGGTCGATTTGTCAACGATCACGCGGTAGCTGGTCATGTGCTCGCCAATCGACGCGGCTACCGCGAGCACATGGCGGAGGTCGGCTGAGCCATCCTCGTCCGGTGGTGTGCCAACGGCGATGAACTGGAACAGCCCGTGGGCGACGCCCTCTTCGGGGTCAGTCGAGAAACGCAGGCGACCGGCCTGCTTGTTCTTCGCGATGAGGTCATCGAGACCAGGCTCGTAGATCGGCACTCCGCCGCTATTGAGCAGTGCGATCTTGTCTGCGTCGACATCGACGCAAAGTACCTGGTTGCCGACCTCGGCAAGGCAGGCACCGGTGACAAGACCCACATAGCCGCTTCCAAAGATCGTGACATCCATTGAGATTCCTCGTAGGTGTAGGATGGTCGGAGGGTTTACGCCTTGGGAGTTTACCGTAACCTGATTTGACCTGGCTTCGGAGTCGCGCGGCGGCGATGATCGGCACGGGCGATTGCTGCTGATCACGGCTGAAGATTGCTGATGATGACTGATCCCGGCGCGGTCCGAAGTAGCACGGCGCTGACAGATCGCATGTCAGTGCTCCAGATGCGGTTCGGCGAGGGCGGAGCAGTCGGGCTCGATTGCCATGTTTGGTATTGACGCACCCCTCATAACGCGTTAATCTGCCGCGCTCAGCTGATTGGAGGGGTTCCCGAGCGGTCAAAGGGATCAGACTGTAAATCTGACGGCTCAGCCTTCGGAGGTTCGAATCCTCCCCCCTCCACCATTGAAGATGTGCTCATTAGCTTCAGTCTGGGCTTTATGCCAGCGTAAATGTAGCGTTGCCAGTCGGATGCGGAGCAGTAAAGGTTAAGGTCAGTTCGGCGCAGTGTTACCCTGCTGCCACGCCCTCATGCTTCGGGCCGCTAAGCGGGTGTAGTTCAACGGTAGAACCTCAGCCTTCCAAGCTGATGGTGTGGGTTCGATTCCCATCACCCGCTCCATCGTTGCATCATGTCGAGACCCGGAAAGGGCCAGAAGCTCAGCGAGATCCGAAATCAAAACATCTGCCCATGTAGCTCAGTTGGTAGAGCACACCCTTGGTAAGGGTGAGGTCACCGGTTCAACTCCGGTCATGGGCTCCACTTTCGTCAACGAGTCTGATGATCTGGGCTTGCTCGACGGTTCGTTATCGTAGATTGGCAACAAGACGACATCCAAGCGCGCGGAGATAGGGTCAGTGTCCAAAACAAAGTTCGAGAGAAATAAGGCGCACGTCAACGTTGGCACGATTGGTCACGTTGACCATGGCAAGACCACGCTGACGGCAGCGATCACGGTGCATCAGGCGAAGAAATTTGGAGGTGAGGCACGCGCCTACGACCAGATTGACAAC
>NZ_NHSH01000070.1:68471-196669 GCF_016653315.1 Halochromatium roseum
TAAGGCGCACGTCAACGTTGGCACGATTGGTCACGTTGACCATGGCAAGACCACGCTGACGGCAGCGATCACGGTGCATCAGGCGAAGAAATTTGGAGGTGAGGCACGCGCCTACGACCAGATTGACAACGCCCCAGAAGAGCGCGAGCGCGGCATCACCATTGCCACCGCCCACGTCGAATACGAAACCGATACGCGCCATTACGCCCACGTTGACTGCCCCGGCCACGCCGACTATGTCAAGAACATGATCACTGGTGCGGCGCAGATGGATGGCGCCATCCTCGTGGTCTCCGCCGCCGATGGTCCCATGCCGCAGACGCGCGAGCACATCCTGCTCTCGCGTCAGGTTGGCGTGCCCTACATCGTCGTCTATCTGAACAAAGCCGACATGGTCGACGACGCCGAACTGCTCGAACTCGTCGAGATGGAAGTGCGCGAGTTGCTCGACAGCTACGAATTCCCCGGCGACGACACCCCCATCATCACCGGCTCCGCGCTCAAAGCGCTCGAAGGCGACGAAAGCGAGATCGGCGGCCCCTCCATCGACAAACTCATGGACGCCCTCGACAACTACATTCCCGAGCCCGAGCGCGCCGTTGACGGCGCCTTCCTGATGCCGATCGAAGACGTCTTCTCGATCTCCGGGCGTGGCACCGTGGTCACCGGACGCGTTGAGCGCGGCATCATCAAGGTTGGCGAAGAAGTCGAGATCGTCGGCATCAAGGACACCACCAAGACCACCTGCACCGGGGTTGAGATGTTCCGCAAGCTGCTCGACCAAGGTCAAGCCGGCGACAACATCGGTGCCCTGCTGCGCGGCACCAAGCGCGACGACGTCGAGCGCGGTCAAGTACTGGCCAAGCCCGGCTCGATCACCCCGCACACCCACTTCGAAGCCGAAGTCTACGTGCTGAGCAAAGAAGAAGGCGGCCGCCACACCCCGTTCTTCAACGGCTACCGCCCGCAGTTCTACTTCCGCACCACCGACGTCACCGGAGCCTGTGAACTGCCCGAAGGCATCGAGATGGTCATGCCCGGAGACAACGTCAAGATGACGATCAAGCTCATCGCGCCGATCGCGATGGAGGAAGGACTGCGCTTTGCCGTCCGCGAAGGTGGCCGCACCGTCGGCGCCGGTGTCGTCGCGAAGGTGATTGAATAGCCGCTCGTTGCGGCAATAGGATCGAGCAGGTTGGGTGCTTCGAGGCGATAGACTGCCTTGAGGTAAGCTCCAAAATCCGCTCGGCACAGGGAAGTGATCGACAGGAATCGATTTTTCTAGGCCAGTAGCTCAATTGGCAGAGCAGCGGTCTCCAAAACCGCAGGTTGGGGGTTCGAGTCCCTCCTGGCCTGCCAAACACGCACCGTCAAGGTGCCCGGTAACCCATGAATGCACGAGCCGAGGCCGCTTCGACCGGCCTAGATACGGCCAAACTCGCCGTCGCGGTCCTCTTGTTGGCAGGCGGCATTTGGGCGTTCTACTTCTTTGCTGCGTACTCGGTGCTGTTGCGCACCTTGGGCTTGCTCGTCATTGCGAGCGGCGCCGCCGCCTTGGCCTTGACCTCCGCTCAAGGTCGTCAACTCTGGCGCTTTGCGCTCGATTCGCGGATGGAGGTCCGGAAGGTCGTTTGGCCGACCCGGCAAGAGACCATCCAGACAACGCTCATCGTCATTGTCATGGTCTTTGTTCTCGGCCTCATTCTGTGGCTGTTTGATACGATCCTGCGCACGATCTTTAACCTCCTCGTCGGGAGTGGCGGCTGATATGGCCATGCGCTGGTATGTGATTCACGCCTTCTCAGGTTTTGAGAGTCAGGTTGCCAAGTCGCTCCGTGAGCGTGCCGCGCGTGCCGGAATGGAGGATGCCTTCGGGGAGATCTTGGTGCCGACAGAGGAGGTCGTCGAGATCCGCAATGGTCAGCAGCGCAAGAGTGAGCGCAAATTCTTTCCCGGTTATGTTTTCGTCCACATGGAGATGACCGACGAGAGCTGGCACCTGGTGAAGGACGTGCCGCGAGTGATGGGTTTTATCGGTGGCAAGGGTGATCGTCCGGCGCCGATCCCTGACTCGCAGGCTGAGGCGATCCGGCAACGTGTGCAGGATGGCGTCGAAAAGCCGCGGCCAAAGGTGCTCTACGAGCCGGGCGAGGTGGTTCGCGTCACCGATGGTCCATTCACCGACTTCAACGGTGTCGTCGAAGAGGTCGATTACGAAAAGAGCCGCGTCAAGGTCTCAGTCTCGATCTTCGGCCGCTCAACGCCGGTTGATCTTGAATTCAGTCAGGTCGAGAAAGGCTGATCTGACGTTGAATCCCTTGGTGGGCTGATCCCTATCGATCGTCCGCCGGTTTCGTCCACGTCCGCGCCTTGCGCGGTCCATGCGTTGGGGAGCTGGCCTTTGGTCAGCGCTTGCACCCATAGGAGCGTCACAGGATGGCGAAGAAAGTAAACGCCTACATCAAGCTACAGGTCAAGGCCGGTGAGGCCAACCCGAGTCCGCCCGTCGGTCCAGCACTGGGTCAGCACGGCGTCAATATCATGGAGTTCTGTAAGGCCTTCAATGCGAAGACCCAGGATCTCGAGAAAGGTCTGCCGACGCCGGTGGTGATCACCGTCTATTCAGATCGTAGCTTTACCTTCATTACCAAGACGCCGCCAGCCTCGATCCTGCTGAAGAAGGCCGCTGGTGTCGCCAAGGGCAGCCCGACACCGAATTCAGCCATCATTGGCACGGTGACCCGCGCGCAGATCGAAGAGATCGCGAATACCAAGATGCCCGATCTGAACGCAGCAGACCTCGAGGGAGCCGTGCGCACGATTGCTGGCAGCGCACGCGCGATGGGTCTAAAGGTTGAGGGGGTTGCATAATGGCAAAACTATCAAAGCGTGCCGCGGCGATTCGCGAGCGCGTCGAGCGCGGGCGCACCTACGCAGCTGAAGAGGCATTTGAGCTGTTGAAAGCAGTCTCAAGCGTCAAGTTTGTTGAGAACATTGATGTTTCCGTCAACCTCGGCGTTGATCCGCGTAAGTCGGATCAGGTTGTCCGTGGCTCGACTGTGCTGCCGCATGGTATTGGCAAACAGGTCCGGGTTGCGGTCTTTACGCAGGGCGCCAACGTTGACGCGGCAACTGAAGCCGGTGCTGATCGCGTGGGTATGGAAGACCTGGCTGAAGAGATGAAGGGGGGCAATCTCGATTTCGATGTCGTCATCGCCTCACCAGATGCGATGCGCGTGGTTGGTCAGCTCGGTAAGCTGCTTGGCCCACGTGGCTTGATGCCAAACCCGAAGGTAGGAACCGTGACACCGAACGTGGCCGAGGCGGTTCAAAATGCGAAGGCGGGTCAGGTCCGCTACCGGACTGACAAGGCCGGCATCATTCACTGCCCGCTCGGCAAGATGGACTTCGACGCTGACAAGCTGCGCGAGAATCTCGAAGCACTCCTCGCCAATCTGGCGAAGGCCAAGCCGAGTGCAGCCAAGGGTATCTATATGAAGAAGGTCACGGTCTCATCGACGATGGGGCCGGGGCTGACGATCGATCACAGCGCGCTAGCGTTCTGATCGCAAACGCGGCACACCGCGCTCCTCAATGGGGGTGGATTGCCGCGTGCTTCGATGATCTTTGGGGCAGCGGCCTTCATGGCCGTCGTCCGTCAAAGATCGCAGGTGTCAGGCGACGTTCTAGGAAGGGTGCGCGGCCTGGCTTAATGACTGCCTGCGTAGATGGTGTCCCGGAACCGGTTTGCTGGCGACGGAACACATTCCATGATCAGGTACTCACTACGGATTCGGTGTCCTGGTTCACTGGGTTGGACGCTCGTCTAACTCCAATCCGATTAGGAGGTGACGTCTGTGGCACTGACCTTTGCCCAGAAAGAGCGCATCGTCGCCGAGGTCGCGGAGGTCGCTCAGACCGCACACTCGGCGGTTGGCGCCGAGTATCGCGGACTGACCGTCGAAGCGATGACCAAGCTTCGCGTCGAGGCGCGTAAAGCCGGAGTCTACGTTCGGGTGGTCAAGAACACGCTCGCGAAGCGTGCATTGGCCGGTACTGACTTTGCTTGCATGGACGAAGCCCTTACCGGCCCGCTCGTGCTCGCATTCGGACAGTCAGACCCGGGCTCCGTTGGCCGTGTCGCTGAGAGCTTTGCCAAAGAGCACAAAGAGTTCCAGGTCCGCATGATCGCGGTCGGGGGCCAGCTGCTAGACGGTTCTGAGCTGAGTAAGCTGGCAAAAATGCCAACTTACGACGAGGCCATCAGTCAGTTGATGGCGGTGATGAAAGCACCGGTACAGAAGCTGGCGACTACGCTCAACGAGGTGCCGAGCAAGCTCGCACGCACACTCAGCGCGGTGCGCGACGCCAAAGAGGCAGCCTGATCCTCGCCTGGGCCTTGAGCCCTGCGATAGCGATTATTCATTGCAACCGAATCATTAATGCGGAGATAAGCCCATGGCTGTTTCTAAAGACGAAATCCTGGAAGCCATTGCCAATATGACGGTGATGGAGGTCGTTGATCTCATCAGCGCAATGGAAGAGAAGTTTGGTGTGACCGCGGCAGCCGCAGTTGCTGCAGCCCCGGCCGCTGCTGGCGGTGCCGATGCGGCTCCGGCCGAAGAGCAGACCGAATTCGACGTGGTGCTGACCTCGTTTGGCGCCAACAAGGTCGCGGTCATCAAGGCGGTGCGTGCCCTGACGGGCTTGGGCCTGAAGGAAGCGAAGGACGCGGTCGAAGGTGCTCCGGCAACGCTGAAAGAAGCGGTCTCCAAGGACGATGCCGAAGCCGCCAAGAAGGCATTGGAAGAGGCTGGCGCAGCTGTCGAGATCAAGTAAAGCCATCCTTGTACCCTGCCTTAAAGCCGGGATCAACAAAGGCTGGCGCCCTCGGGCCGCCGGCCTTTTGCCGTTTCCGCTGATAAGGCCGGTGCCTGACTAGGATGCAGGCACGCAATTTCGTCGGGCGGGCCTCGATCGGGCCCGGCTCGCATAGCTGACCGATGGTGTCGGTTTCACTCCCCGTGATGGGCGTCGGATGATGCCAGGGGAGATCACGCCCGGTCAGCATCCGCTCCTGGGGCGGACGTTCAAGGCTACTCAAAGACCTATTACGAGGGAAGGCAGCATGCCCTATTCGTTTACCGAAAAGAAGCGTATCCGCAAGAACTTCGGCAAGCGCCCGACGATCATGGAGGTCCCGTTCCTGCTGGCGACCCAGATCGATTCCTACCGCGACTTCCTGCAGTTGGAAAAGGGGCCGAAAGAGCGTGACGAGGTCGGCTTGCACGCCGCGTTCCGGACCGTGCTGCCTATCGAGAGCTATTCCGGCAATGCCCATCTCGAGTACGTCAGCTATCGACTCGGCGAGCCCGCCTTCGACGTGCGCGAGTGTCATCTGCGTGGCGCTACCTACGCTGCGCCGCTGCGCGTGTTATTGCGCCTGGTCATCTACGACAAGGATGCACCGGCCAGCGCCAAGGTGGTCAAGGACGTGCGCGAGCAAGAGGTCTACATGGGTGACCTGCCGCTGATGACCGAGACCGGTACCTTCATCATCAACGGCACCGAGCGGGTCATCGTCTCCCAATTACACCGCTCGCCGGGCGTCTTCTTTGATCACGACAAGGGCAAGACGCACTCCTCGGGCAAGCTTCTGTTCTCGGCGCGGGTGATTCCGTACCGCGGCTCCTGGCTTGATTTTGAGTTCGATCCTAAGGACAACGTCTTCGTGCGTATCGACCGCCGCCGCAAGCTGCCGGCGACGGTACTGCTGCGCGCCCTCGGCTATGGTGTCGATGACATCCTGGCGATGTTCTTCGAGACCGATACCTTCCATCTCGCCGAGACGCCGGAGCTCGAACTAGTGCCCGAGCGGCTGCGCGGCGAGACCGTCAACTTTGAGATCAAGCTCGATGACGAGATCTTGGTCGAGGCCGGCCGTCGCGTGACGGCGAAGCACATCCGCGCACTGCAAAAGGCGGGTGTCGAGCGGCTCGAGGTGCCCGATGAATTCTTGATCGGGCGCACTCTTGCGCGAACGCAGATCGATACCGAGACCGGTGAGATCATCGCCGAGGCCAACAGCGAGATCACCGAGGAACTACTCGCGGCGTTGCGCGAAAAAGGCATCGATTGCATCGAGACCCTGTTCGTCAACGATCTCGATCATGGTCCCTATCTGTCCGAGACCCTGCGTATCGACCAGACCACGAATGAACTCGAGGCGCAGGTCGAGATCTACCGGATGATGCGTCCCGGCGAGCCGCCGACCAAAGAGGCGGCGCAGAATCTGTTCCACAATCTGTTCTTTGCGCCAGAGCGCTATGACCTCTCGGCGGTCGGTCGCATGAAGTTCAATCGCCGTCTGCTGCGCGAGGAGACCGAGGGTCCAGGCATCCTCTACGATGGACGTTATTTCTCGCAGCGTAACGATGCGTTCTCGACCAAGCTGGTCGAGGCGAACGGTGAAAGTTCCGATATCGTTGATGCGCTAAAGGTGCTGGTCGAGCTGCGCAACGGCCGCGGCACCGTCGATGACATCGATCACCTGGGCAACCGCCGCATCCGTTGCGTCGGTGAGATGGCAGAGAACCAGTTTCGTGTCGGCCTAGTGCGTGTCGAGCGGGCGGTCAAGGAGCGTCTCTCGCTGGCCGAGTCCGAAGGGCTGATGCCGCAGGAACTGATCAACGCCAAGCCGGTCTCGGCGGCGATCAAGGAGTTCTTCGGCTCCAGTCAGCTGTCGCAGTTCATGGATCAGAACAACCCCTTGTCGGAGGTCACGCACAAGCGGCGCGTGTCGGCACTTGGGCCAGGCGGTTTGGCGCGCGAGCGCGCCGGTTTCGAGGTGCGCGACGTGCATCCGACCCACTACGGCCGCGTTTGCCCGATCGAGACCCCGGAGGGGCCGAACATCGGTCTGATCAACTCGCTCGCGGTCTATGCCCGGACCAACAAGTACGGCTTCCTCGAGACTCCTTATCGGCGCGTCGAGGGTGGTCAGGCGACCCAGGAGATCGTGCACCTGTCGGCCATCGAGGAGGGCGGCTATGTCATCGCCCAGGCCAATGCCACCTTAGATGAGGACAACCGGCTGACCGACGCCTTAGTCTCCTGCCGGCACATGAACGAGTTCACTATGAAGGCGCCCGATGAGGTCCAGTTCATGGACGTCTCGCCGCGGCAGATCGTTTCGGTCGCGGCCTCGCTGGTGCCGTTCCTCGAGCATGACGATGCTAACCGCGCATTGATGGGCTCGAACATGCAACGCCAGGCGGTTCCGACCTTGCGTGCCGAGAAGCCGCTGGTCGGCACCGGCATGGAGCGTGTGGTGGCCAAGGACTCGGGCGTCGTGGTCTGGGCGCGGCGCGGCGGTGTCATCGAGGCGGTGGATGCAGCACGCATCGTGGTGCGGGTCAATGATGATGAGACCGAGGCCGGTGAGGCCGGTGTCGACATCTATACCCTGACTAAGTACACGCGCTCGAATCAGAACACCTGTATCAACCAACGTCCGCTGGTTGCCCCGGGTGATCTGGTGGTGCGCAACGATGTCCTCGCTGACGGTCCGTCGACCGACCTGGGCGAGCTGGCCTTGGGGCAGAACCTGCGCGTCGCCTTCATGCCTTGGAACGGTTACAACTTCGAGGATTCGATCCTGATCTCGGAGCGTCTGGTGCAGCAAGACCGCTTCACCAGCATCCACATCGAAGAGCTGACCTGCCTGGCGCGCGATACCAAGCTTGGACCGGAGGAGATCACCAGCGACATCCCGAACGTCGGCGAGGCCGCGCTTGGCAAGCTGGACGAATCCGGCGTCGTCTATATCGGTGCTGAGGTGCGCGACGGCGATATCTTGGTTGGCAAGGTCACGCCGAAGGGCGAGACCCAGCTGACCCCGGAGGAGAAGCTGTTGCGCGCGATCTTCGGCGAGAAGGCCTCGGATGTGAAGGATACCTCGCTGCGGCTGCCGTCCGGAATGTCCGGGACCGTTGTCGACGTGCAGGTCTTTACCCGCGATGGCGTCGAGAAGGACAAGCGCGCGACCCAGATCGAGGAGATTGAGCTCGAGCGGGTGCGTAAGGACTTGGCCGACCAGCTGCGCATCATGGAGCAGGACACCTTCCAGCGTGTCGAGAAGATGCTCATCGGCAAGGTCGCTGATGGTGGTCCGGGCGGGCTCAAGGCCGGCGAGAAGATCACCAAGAAGTATCTGCACGAGCTGGGCGAGGGGCAGGGCAAGGACAAGTGGCTCGAGATCCGTATCCGCAGCGAAGAGGCGGCAGCGCAGCTCGAGGCGGTGGCGGCGCAGATCAAGGAGCAGCGCGAGGTGTTCCGCGAGCGCTTCGAGGTCAAGAAGCGCAAGATCACCCAGGGCGACGAGCTGCCGCCCGGCGTGCTGAAGATGGTGAAGACCTATGTCGCGGTGAAGCGGCGTATCCAGCCGGGCGACAAAATGGCTGGCCGTCATGGCAACAAGGGCGTGATCTCGCGCGTTGTCCCGCAGGAGGACATGCCATTTAGTGCCGACGGTGAGCCGGTGGATATCGTGCTCAACCCGCTTGGCGTGCCCTCGCGGATGAATGTTGGTCAGGTGCTCGAGACTCACCTCGGCTGGGCCGCAAAGGGGCTCGGGCAGCGCATCGATGCGATGCTGCGGGCGCAGGCCGATGTCGAGGAGCTGCGCGGCTTTCTGGCCAAGGTTTACAACACCAGCGGCAAGCAAGAGGACCTCGATAGTCTGAGCAATGACGAGGTGCTGGAGTTGGCGGCCAACCTGCGCGGTGGCGTGCCACTGGCAACCCCGGTCTTCGACGGTGCCAGCGAGGAAGAGATCAAGTACATGCTCGAGCTCGCCGGGCTCTCGACGACGGGCCAAACGACGCTCTACGACGGCCGTACCGGTGAGCCCTTCGAGCGTCCGGTGACCGTCGGCTATATGTACATGCTCAAGCTCAACCATCTGGTCGATGACAAGATGCATGCGCGTTCAACCGGCCCCTACAGCCTGGTGACCCAGCAGCCACTCGGCGGTAAGGCCCAGTTTGGTGGTCAACGCTTCGGCGAGATGGAGGTCTGGGCACTCGAGGCCTACGGTGCTGCGCACACCTTGCAGGAGATGCTCACCGTGAAGTCGGATGACGTCACGGGTCGGACCAAGATGTACAAGAACATCGTCGATGGCGACCACCGCATGGAGGCCGGGATGCCGGAGTCGTTTAACGTTCTGGTCAAGGAGATCCGCTCGCTTGGCATCAATATCGAGCTCGAGCAGGATTGATCTGGGCTCCCGGGGCGAGGCGCAGTGGCTGCGGTTTTGCCCCGGGACGCTTGAATGTCAAGGCTGGATGGCAGTCGCGCTGCAATCGAATACTGGCTGTTGGCCGCTGGCCGTCGGCTCACTCTTTCTTCAGGAGGCTAGGTCGTGAAAGATCTTCTCAGAATCATTAAGCAACAGGGTCAAGCCCTGGAGTTCGACGCCATCCGCATCGGCCTGGCGTCGCCCGAGATGATCCGTTCCTGGTCGTACGGCGAGGTCAAGAAGCCGGAGACCATCAACTATCGGACCTTCAAGCCAGAGCGCGATGGACTGTTTTGCGCCAAGGTCTTCGGCCCAGTCAGCGACTATGAGTGCCTGTGCGGTAAGTACAAGCGGCTCAAGCATCGCGGCGTGGTCTGCGAGAAGTGCGGTGTCGAGGTGACGCTGGCCAAGGTCCGACGTGAGCGCATGGGGCATATCGATCTGGCCAGTCCCGTTGCGCACATCTGGTTCTTGAAGTCATTGCCGTCGCGCATCGGTCTGTTGCTCGACATGACCCTGCGCGATATCGAGCGCGTGCTCTACTTCGAGTCCTTTGTCGTCATTGATCCGGCGATGACCGATCTCGAGCGCAATCAACTGCTGACCGACGATCAGTACCTCGAGGCCTTGGAGACGCATGGCGACGAGTTTGATGCCCGCATGGGTGCTGAGGCGGTGTTCGAGCTACTGCGCAGCTTGGATCTGGATGCCGAGATCCGCCAGATGCGTGAGGACATGGAAGCGACCAACTCCGAGACCAAGCTGAAGAAGTTGACCAAGCGCTTGAAGCTCATTGAGTCGCTGCAGGCCTCGGGCAACCGTCCTGAGTGGATGATCCTGACCGTGTTGCCGGTGCTGCCGCCGGAACTGCGCCCGCTGGTGCCGCTCGATGGCGGCCGCTTCGCGACCTCGGACCTGAACGATCTGTATCGTCGGGTGATCAATCGCAATAATCGGCTCAAAAGGCTGCTCGATCTGATCGCGCCGGACATCATCGTGCGTAATGAGAAGCGCATGCTGCAGGAATCGGTCGATGCGCTGCTCGATAATGGTCGACGTGGCCGTGCGATCACCGGCACCAACAAGCGCCCGCTGAAGTCGCTGGCAGACATGATCAAGGGCAAGCAGGGCCGCTTCCGGCAGAACCTGCTCGGTAAGCGCGTCGACTACTCCGGCCGCTCGGTCATCGTCGTCGGCCCAACGCTGAAGCTGCATCAGTGTGGTCTGCCCAAGCTGATGGCGCTCGAGCTGTTCAAGCCATTCATCTTCAGCAAGTTGCAGTTGCGCGGGCTGGCGCCGACCATCAAGGCGGCAAAGAAGATGGTCGAGCGCGGCACCGCCGAGGTCTGGGACATC
Organism: Halochromatium roseum; assembly: GCF_016653315.1. Taxonomy (GTDB): domain Bacteria; phylum Pseudomonadota; class Gammaproteobacteria; order Chromatiales; family Chromatiaceae; genus Lamprobacter; species Lamprobacter roseus. Next base: position 79,129 of record NZ_NHSH01000070.1, read on the forward strand.
CTCGAGGAGGTGATCCGCGAGCACCCGGTCATGCTCAACCGCGCGCCAACCCTGCACCGTCTCGGCATCCAGGCCTTCGAGCCGGTGTTGATCGAGGGCAAGGCGATCCAGCTGCATCCGCTGGTCTGCACCGCGTTCAATGCCGACTTCGACGGCGACCAGATGGCCGTGCATGTGCCGCTGTCGCTCGAAGCGCAGCTCGAGGCGCGGGCGCTGATGATGTCGTCGAACAATATCCTCTCGCCGGCCAATGGCGAGCCGATCATCGTGCCCTCGCAAGACGTGGTGCTCGGACTCTATTACATGACGCGCGAGCGCTTCAACGCGAAGGGCGAGGGCTTGGTCCTGTCTGGGATCGACGAGGCCCGACGCGCCTACGAGACCGGCCAGGCGGCACTGCAGGCGCGCGTCAAGGTGCTGATCCGTGAGGTCGTGCGTGAGGAAGATGGCAGCATCGAGGAGCGTGTCGGCATCAAAGAAACGACCCTGGGTCGCGCCTTGGTCTGGGAGATTGTGCCGGATGGGCTGCCATTCGAGTTGGTCGATCGTGCGCTCGGCAAGAAGCAGATCTCAGGTCTCATCAATACCTGCTATCGCGTGCTAGGCCTCAAGGATACCGTGGTCTTTGCTGATCAGATCATGTATATGGGTTTCCGCATGGCGACCCGCGCTGGCGTCTCGATCGGCCTTGAGGATATGGAGGTGCCGGAAGAGAAAGCGCGCATCATCAGCCATGCCGAAGACGAGGTGAAGGAGATCGAGGATCAGTACACCCAGGGTTTGGTCACCAACGGCGAGCGCTACAACAAGGTGGTCGACATCTGGTCGCGGACCAACGACCAGGTGGCCAAGTCGATGATGCGCAAGCTCGGTAAGGATAAGGTCGCCGATAGCGACGGCAATCCGGTGACCGACAGCGACGGCAATCCGCTCGAGCAAGACTCGTTCAACTCGATCTACATGATGGCCGACTCCGGTGCCCGTGGCTCGGCCGCACAGATCCGGCAGCTCGCTGGCATGCGCGGTCTGATGGCGAAGCCGGATGGCTCGATCATCGAGACCCCGATCACGGCGAACTTCCGCGAGGGGCTGAACGTCATCCAGTACTTCATCTCGACGCACGGTGCGCGTAAGGGCCTCGCCGATACCGCGCTGAAGACCGCCAACTCGGGATATCTGACCCGGCGCCTGGTCGATGTGGCGCAGGATATGGTGGTGCTCGAGGTGGACTGTGGGACCGAGCATGGGCTGCTGATGACGCCGATCATCGAGGGTGGCGACGTGGTCGAGCCACTGCGCGAGCGCATCCTTGGCCGGGTCACGGCCGAGGATCTGTATCGTCCCGGCACTGACGACATCGTCTGCGAATCTGGCACCCTGCTCGACGAGGCTTGGGTCAAGCAGCTCGAGCTGGAAGGTATCGACCAGGTGCTGGTGCGCTCACCGATCACCTGCGAGTCGCGCCTTGGCGTCTGCGCCCAGTGCTACGGACGCGATCTGGCTCGCGGTCATCGCGTCAACATGGGCGAGGCGGTTGGGGTCATCGCCGCACAGTCGATCGGTGAACCCGGCACCCAGCTGACCATGCGTACCTTCCACATCGGTGGTGCGGCATCCAGAGCGGCGGCCGTGAGTAACGTTCAGGTCAAGGGTGCTGGCACCATCAAGCTGCACAATATCAAGACCGTGCAGCACCACAGCGGCAACCTGGTTGCGGTCTCTCGCTCTGGTGAGTTGACCGTCAGCGATGAGAAAGGCTTAGAGAAGGAGCGTTACAAGATCCCCTACGGCGCGACTGTCGCGATCAACGATGGCGATAAGGTCGAGGCTGGCGCCATCGTTGCGACCTGGGACCCGCATACTCACCCGGTCGTGACCGAGGTGGCGGGTGTCTTGCGCTTCGAAGACTTCATCGACGGCGTCACCGTGCAAAGCAAGACCGATGATGTGACGGGCTTGGCCTCGCTCGAGGTCATGGACCCGAAGCAGCGACCGGCTGCCGGCAAGGATCTGCGCCCTATGGTCAAGCTGCTCGATGGCGATGGTGAGGAGCTGAATATCGCTGGCACCGACCTGCCGGCGCGCTACTATCTGACCTCAGGCGCGATCGTCACCGTGTCTGACGGTGCCGATGTCGGCGTCGGTGACATCTTGGCGCGCATCCCGCAGGAGTCATCGAAAACGCGCGACATCACCGGCGGCCTGCCGCGTGTTGCCGATCTGTTCGAGGCGCGCAAGCCGAAAGACCCGGCGTTGCTGGCCCAGGCCACGGGTACCATCAGCTTCGGTAAGGAGACCAAGGGCAAGCAGCGCTTGGTGATCACGACCGATGACGGCGAGACCATCGAAGAATTGATTCCGAAGTGGCGGCACGTGAACGTGTTCGAGGGCGAGCGTGTTGAGCGGGGCGAGATCATCTCCGAAGGTGAGCTGAGTTCGCATGATATCTTGCGTCTGAAAGGGGTTGCGGCCCTGGCCGAGTATCTGGTCAAGGAGATCCAGGATGTCTACCGGCTGCAGGGCGTGAAGATCAACGATAAGCACATTGAGGTGATCGTTCGCCAAATGCTGCGCAAGGTCGAGATCACTAACGCCGGCGATACCAACCTACTGCGCGGTGAGCAGGTTGATCAGGCGACGCTCATGGCCGAAAACGAGCGGGTCAAGGCTGAGGATAGACATCCTGCGCTGTATGAGCCCCTGTTGCTCGGAATCACTAAGGCCTCTCTGGCGACCGAGTCGTTCATCTCGGCAGCATCGTTCCAGGAGACGACGCGGGTGCTGACTGAGGCGGCTGTGCGTGGCTCTGTGGATGGTCTCAACGGTCTGAAAGAGAACGTCATCGTCGGGCGCCTGATTCCGGCGGGGACTGGGCTTGCTCATCACAACGAGCGGCGTCGGCGGCGTCAAGCCGATGGTCCTGGGGATGCAGCTGAGCGCATGGAGCTTGCTAACGAAGAGTTGACCGCTGCGCTGAAGCAGGCCCTCAACACGCAGGAGTCAGAGGCCGAATAGGGATACTGTCTGGGAGCCCCCGGTCGCGGGGGCTCGGTCATCGAACCGCAATGGCCCGTTGACAGGGCCTGTGCTGCTGCATATACTTCTCGTCTTAGCTCGCCGACATTTGTTTTGTCGGCTCGCTGTTTGAGTGGCACGGTTGCTGCGGTACGCCCTTCTCGTCGACTCATCCGCCGTCTTTCTTTGATCTCGCTGTTCGCTAGCGAGTTCCTCGCCCCGGTATTTCCTGGGTGCTGAGGTGGGCTGCGGTATGTGCTGGCGTTGCGTTACTGCCCTGCCTAATTAGGGCGGTGCGACTGAGACTCTCCCAAAGGCCTCAGTGACCCCTCAATCTGAAATTCCAAGTTCGGGCATCGCCAGCTAGAGGCTGCGGGCTCAGACTTTTAGTGCATACACATTGCATCCAAGCCGTCGGAGTCAGTCATGGCGACAGTCAACCAATTGGTGCGCAATCCTCGCAAGCGCCGTGTTGTGAAAAGTACGGTGCCAGCACTCGAGGCTTGCCCTCAGAAGCGCGGCGTCTGCACTCGTGTGTACACCACGACACCGAAAAAGCCAAATTCCGCACTCCGAAAGGTCGCGCGCGTTCGGCTCACCAATGGCTTTGAGGTCGCCTCCTATATCGGCGGTGAGGGCCATAATCTGCAAGAACATTCGGTCGTGCTCATCCGTGGTGGTCGCGTCAAGGACCTTCCTGGTGTGCGCTACCACACGGTGCGCGGCACACTCGACGCATCCGGTGTTGAGAAGCGCCGCCAAGGTCGTTCCAAGTATGGCGCTAAGCGCCCGAAGAGCTAAGCCGCTCTTCACCCATTGCCGCGTCCAACGCCTTACTCGTCGAACGCGCTAACCTCTCAATTAGGTCGTCGGAGCCTGAAACGCAATGCCGAGAAGACGCATCGTAGGTCGTCGCCAGATCCTGCCGGACCCTAAGCATGGCAGTGAGCTGCTGACGAAGTTCATCAATATGCTCATGGAAGACGGCAAGAAGGCTGTTGCCGAGCGAATCATCTACGGCGCGCTCGATCGCGTGGTCGAGAAAAAGGGCGCTGAGCCCCTCGAACTGCTTGATCAGGCGATGGAAAACGTTCGGCCAGTGGTTGAGGTCAAATCCCGCCGCGTCGGTGGGGCGACCTACCAGGTTCCGGTCGAGGTGCGGCCATCACGTCGCAATACGCTCGCCATGCGCTGGCTGATCGATGCATCGCGCAAGCGCTCTGAGAAGTCGATGGCGTTGCGACTCGCGGGCGAACTCATGGACGCGGCTGACGCCCGTGGAACCGCGGTAAAGAAGAAGGAAGATACGCATCGCATGGCGGAGGCAAACAAGGCCTTCTCGCATTATCGCTGGTAGCGCAGTCATACGCGCGCAGCTCCCGGTACTCACCTCAGGCAATAGGCAACGCAGTCGTGGCACGTAGCACACCAATCGATCGGTACCGAAACCTCGGCATCATGGCGCATATCGATGCCGGCAAGACGACGACGACTGAGCGCATCCTGTTTTACACCGGGCTGTCGCATAAGATCGGTGAGGTGCATGACGGCGCCGCGACCATGGACTGGATGGAGCAGGAACAAGAGCGGGGGATCACCATCACCTCGGCTGCAACGACCTGCTTCTGGTCTGGGATGGATCAGCAGTTCCCGGAACATCGAATCAATATCATCGATACTCCAGGGCACGTTGACTTCACCATTGAGGTGGAGCGCTCGCTGCGCGTACTCGATGGCGCTTGCACTGTTTTCTGTGCCGTTGGCGGCGTAGAGCCACAGTCTGAAACCGTCTGGCGTCAGGCGGATAAGTACGGTGTACCGCGCATTGCTTTCGTCAATAAGATGGACCGGATGGGCGCGAATTTCTTGCGTGTCGTCGGTCAAGTCCAAGATCGCTTAGGCGCTGTTGCGGTTCCGCTCCAGCTGCCGATCGGTGCTGAAGAGGGTTTTGCCGGCGTCGTCGATCTTGTTCGAATGACTGCGATCTACTGGAACGAAGAAGATAAGGGGCTGACCTACGACGCTCGCGCTATACCGACAGACATGGCTGACGCCTGCGCTGAATGGCGCGAGAAGCTGGTCGAGGCTGCTGCGGAAGCAAATGAAGAGCTGATGGAGAAGTACCTCGAAGGCGGCGAGCTGACCGAGGATGAGATCCAGGTGGGCATTCGCAAGCGCACGATCAATAACGAGATCGTGCCGATGCTGTGCGGCTCGGCGTTTAAGAACAAGGGTGTTCAAGCGATGCTTGATGCGGTGGTCAGATATTTGCCATCGCCACCTGAAGTGCCGGCGATCAAGGGTGTACTGGATGACGCCGCTGAGACCGTCGAAGAACGTCCATCGAAGGACGATGCTCCCTTTGCTGCCTTGGCCTTCAAGATCGCGACCGACCCCTATGTCGGCACACTGACCTTCTTCCGCGTCTATTCCGGCGTGCTGAATGCGGGCGACAGCGTGCTCAATCCGGTCAAGAGTAAAAAGGAGCGGGTCGGGCGTATCCTGCAGATGCACTCGAACGATCGCAAGGAGATCAAAGAGGTTCGGGCGGGTGACATCGCTGCCGCGGTTGGTCTCAAGGATGTTACGACCGGTGACACCCTTTGCGCGCTCGATAAGCCGATCACACTCGAACGGATGGAGTTCCCGGAGCCGGTGATCTCAGTTGCGGTCGAGCCGAAGACCAAGAGCGATCAGGAAAAGATGGGTGTCGCGTTGCAGAAGCTGGCGCAAGAAGACCCGTCGTTCCGTGTGCGCTCCGACGAAGAATCCGGCCAAACCATCATCTCCGGTATGGGCGAGCTGCATCTGGAGATCATCGTCGACCGCATGCGACGTGAGTTCAACGTCGAAGCCAACGTCGGTGCGCCGCAGGTCAGCTACCGTGAGACCTTGCGGGCGACGGTCGAGCAGGAGACCAAGTTTGCTCGCCAGTCTGGTGGTCGCGGCCAATACGGTCACGTCTATATCCGGCTCGAGCCACAGGAGCCGGGCGCTGGTTACGAGTTTACCAATGCGATTGTCGGCGGTGCGGTCCCGAAGGAATACATCCCAGCTGTTGATAAAGGCATCCAAGAGGCGATGACCAACGGTGTGATCGCCGGTTTCCCGGTGGTCGATGTGAAGGCAACGCTCTATGACGGCTCGTATCACGAGGTTGACTCGAGCGAGATGGCATTCAAGATCGCGGGCTCAATGGCCTTCAAGGAAGCGGCATCGAAGGCCAAGCCGGTGTTGCTCGAGCCGATCATGAAGGTCGAGGTGGTGACACCCGAGGAGAACATGGGTGATGTCATGGGCGATCTGAACAGCCGCCGCGGCATGATTCAGGGGATGGAAGACACACCCTCTGGGAAGATCATCCGTGCCGAAGTGCCGTTGTCGTCGATGTTTGGCTATGCGACGGACTTGCGTTCGGCAACGCAGGGGCGTGCGAGCTACAGCATGGAGTTCTCCAAGTACAACGAGGTTCCGGCGAGTATCGCCGAGACCGTCGCCAAAAAACGATAGCGTTGACCGCAGCAGGTCGACGCCCGCTAACGATTGCAGTGGATCTTTGAGGGGATACGGGCATGTCCAAAACAAAGTTCGAGAGAAACAAGGCGCACGTCAACGTTGGCACGATTGGTCACGTTGACCATGGCAAGACCACGCTGACGGCAGCGATCACGGTGCATCAGGCGAAGAAATTTGGAGGTGAGGCACGCGCCTACGACCAGATTGACAACGCCCCAGAAGAGCGCGAGCGCGGCATCACCATTGCCACCGCCCACGTCGAATACGAAACCGATACGCGCCATTACGCCCACGTTGACTGCCCCGGCCACGCCGACTATGTCAAGAACATGATCACTGGTGCGGCGCAGATGGATGGCGCCATCCTCGTGGTCTCCGCCGCCGATGGTCCCATGCCGCAGACGCGCGAGCACATCCTGCTCTCGCGTCAGGTTGGCGTGCCCTACATCGTCGTCTATCTGAACAAAGCCGACATGGTCGACGACGCCGAACTGCTCGAACTCGTCGAGATGGAAGTGCGCGAGTTGCTCGACAGCTACGAATTCCCCGGCGACGACACCCCCATCATCACCGGCTCCGCGCTCAAAGCGCTCGAAGGCGACGAAAGCGAGATCGGCGGCCCCTCCATCGACAAACTCATGGACGCCCTCGACAACTACATTCCCGAGCCCGAGCGCGCCGTTGACGGCGCCTTCCTGATGCCGATCGAAGACGTCTTCTCGATCTCCGGGCGTGGCACCGTGGTCACCGGACGCGTTGAGCGCGGCATCATCAAGGTTGGCGAAGAAGTCGAGATCGTCGGCATCAAGGACACCACCAAGACCACCTGCACCGGGGTTGAGATGTTCCGCAAGCTGCTCGACCAAGGTCAAGCCGGCGACAACATCGGTGCCCTGCTGCGCGGCACCAAGCGCGACGACGTCGAGCGCGGTCAAGTACTGGCCAAGCCCGGCTCGATCACCCCGCACACCCACTTCGAAGCCGAAGTCTACGTGCTGAGCAAAGAAGAAGGCGGCCGCCACACCCCGTTCTTCAACGGCTACCGCCCGCAGTTCTACTTCCGCACCACCGACGTCACCGGAGCCTGTGAACTGCCCGAAGGCATCGAGATGGTCATGCCCGGAGACAACGTCAAGATGACGATCAAGCTCATCGCGCCGATCGCGATGGAGGAAGGACTGCGCTTTGCCGTCCGCGAAGGTGGCCGCACCGTCGGCGCCGGCGTCGTCGCGAAGGTGATCGAGTAAATCGCATGGCAAGTCAACGCATACGCATTCGACTGAAGGCATTCGATCATCGACTGATCGATCAGTCCGCCCGCGAGATCGTCGATACGGCCAAGCGCACAGGCGCACAGGTGCGCGGCCCGGTACCGCTGCCCTCGCGCCACGAGCGCTACACCGTGCTGATCTCGCCGCACGTCAACAAAGACGCACGCGACCAGTACGAACTCCGCACCCATAAGCGGCTGATGGATATCGTTGATCCGACGGACAAGACGGTCGACGCCCTAATGAAGCTCGACCTGGCTGCCGGCGTCGACGTACAGATCAAACTGAGCTGAGGTTAAGACGATGGCCATTGGCGTAATCGGCCGCAAAGCCGGTATGACCCGCATCTTTAATGACGATGGACAATCGATCCCGGTCACCGTCATTGAGGTGCAGCCCAACCGTGTGACCCAGGCTAAGACTGAAGAACGTGACGGTTACCGTGCGGTGCAAGTCACCACTGGCCGCCGTCGTAAAACACGTGTGACGCAGCCACTCGCCGGACATTATGCGAAGGTCGGTGTTGAGCCGGGTACGGTATTGCGGGAGTTTCGGCTAGAGCCGGGCGAGGGCGAAGACCTCACCGATGGCGCCGAGCTGAACGTCTCACTGTTCGAGGTAGGGCAGAAGGTAGACGTGCGGGGTGTCACCATCGGGCGTGGTTTCACTGGCACCATTCGTCGGCACCACTTCCGCGGTCAAGACAGTACGCACGGCAACTCGCTGTCGCATCGGGCTCCGGGTTCGATTGGCCAATGTCAGACCCCAGGCCGCGTCGTCAAGGGAAAGAAAATGGCCGGGCAGATGGGCAATGTCAATCGTTGTCAGCAGAATCTCGAGGTCATCCGCGTTGATGCCGAGCGCAATCTGCTGCTGATCCGTGGCGGTGTGCCTGGGCCGGCGGGCGGTCGCCTCGTGGTTGTGCCGTCTGTGAAACAGAAGAATCGAAAGGGTTAATCATGGAACTGGCTATTCGCAACGCCGAGTCGTCCTCGGTCCAGGTCGCCGACCTGGTCTTTGGCGCGGACTATAAGCCGGGCCTGGTCCATCAGGTCGTAACGGCCTATATGGCCGGCGGGCGGGCCGGGACCAAGGCGCAAAAGAATCGTTCTGCCGTCAGTGGTGGTGGCGCTAAGCCTTATCGCCAGAAGGGGACGGGTCGGGCGCGCGCAGGTACCAGTCGCAGCCCACTGTGGCGCAGTGGTGGTGTGACCTTCGCCGCGCAGCCGCGCAACTATGAGCAGAAGGTCAATCGCAAGATGTACCGTGGCGCATTGCGCTCGATCGTCTCTGAGTTGGTCCGCGCCGATCGCCTGCTGGTGGTCTCCGAGTTCACGATTGAAGCGCCCAAGACCAAAGCGGTGCTCGCGAAGCTCGCCGAGCTGAACCTCGAGCGTGCGTTGGTGCTGGTCGACGAGGTGGATGACAACCTCGCGTTGGGCGCGCGCAATCTGCCTGGGGTTTGGGTAGATACGGCTGCCGGTGTTGATCCGGTGAGCCTTGTTGCTGCGGAGCAGGTTCTGATCACAGAGGCCGCGCTGCGCCGTCTAGAGGAGCGTTTGTCATGAATGCCGGCGTCAATCAAGAGCGACTGATGAAGGTATTGCTCGGACCGATCATTTCCGAGAAGGCCTCTATCGTTGCGGATCAGTCCGCGCAATATGCATTCCGGGTCGAGCCGACAGCGACCAAGCGTGAGATCGGGCAGGCCGTTGAGCTATTGTTCGAGGTCAAGGTCGATGCCGTGCAGGTACTTAACGTCAAAGGCAAAGCGAAGCGCTTCGGCGGTCGGCTGGGCAAGCGTCCGGGTTGGCGTAAGGCCTACGTGCGCCTCGCACCTGGCAACGACATCGACTTCGGGGGCGGGGCCTGATCGGCGGAGCTTAGGCTAAGGCCCACCAAAGATACGGATCACAGACAATGGCTATCGTAAAAACAAAACCGACGTCGCCAGGCCGGCGTTTCGTCGTCAAGATCACTGGCGCCGGGCTGCACAAGGGTGCGCCACACGAGGCCTTGGTCACCAAGAAGTCGAAGACTGGCGGCCGCAATAATCAGGGCCGTATCTCGGTACGCCATCGCGGTGGTGGCCATAAGCAGCGTTATCGCATCATTGATTTCAAGCGTCGCAAGCAGGGCATTCCCGCGATTGTTGAGCGGATTGAGTACGATCCTAACCGCAGCGCAAACATCGCCTTGCTGAAGTACGCCGATGGTGAGCGCGCCTACATCATCGCGCCCAAGGGGCTGACCGAAGGGGCCGCAGTGATGGCCGGAGAAGCGGCACCGATCGCTGCCGGTAACTGCTTGCCGCTACGCAATATCCCGGTGGGTACCGAGGTGCACTGCATTGAGATGCGGCCAGGCAAGGGCGCTCAGATTGCTCGTGCCGCTGGTGCCTCGGTCCAGTTGGTGGCTCGCGAGGGCAACTTCGCAACCCTGCGGCTTCGCTCCGGAGAAATGCGCAAGGTGCAGGCTGACTGCCGCGCGGTGATTGGCGTCGTCGGCAACGGCGAGCACAGCCTGCGTAAGCTCGGTAAGGCCGGAGCATCGCGTTGGCGCGGAGTGCGTCCGACCGTACGCGGTGTCGTGATGAACCCGGTCGATCACCCGCACGGCGGTGGTGAAGGCCGGACCTCGGGTGGTCGTCACCCGGTGAGTCCTTGGGGTGTTCCCACCAAGGGTCACAAGACTCGAAACAACAAGCGTACGGACGGCATGATCGTACGTCGTCGTCGGCGCAAGTAAGACAACGCGAGGAGCGATCACGTGGCACGTTCGATCCACAAGGGTCCATTTATCGATCATCACTTGGCCAAAAAGGTCGAGGATGCGGTGGCCCAGAATAGTAAGCGGCCGATCAAGACATGGTCTCGCCGGTCAATGATTTTGCCGGAGATGGTTGGGTTGACCATCGCCGTCTATAACGGTCGCCAGCACGTGCCGGTGTTGATCAATGAAAACATGATCGGCCACAAGCTCGGCGAGTTCGCGCTGACCCGGACCTTCCGCGGTCATGCGGCGGATCGCAAAGCGAAGAAGCGCTAGGGGATTTGGCATGCAAGCAGCAGCGACACTGAAGTACGCGCGCATCTCGGCGCAGAAAGCGCGTTTGGTCGCGGATCAGATCCGCGGACAGCACGTTGAGCAGGCCCTGAATGACCTGGCATTTAGCACCAAGAAAGGCGCGCGCATGCTGCGCAAGCTCTTGGAGTCGGCGATCGCCAATGCAGAGAATAACGCCGGTGCCGACATCGATCAGCTGCACGTCGTCGAGGTGCAGGTGGGCGAGGGTCCGACGATGAAGCGCCTGCGGGCTCGGGCCAAAGGCCGGGCGTCGCGGATCTTAAAACGCACCAGCCACATTAGTGTCCGGGTAGCAGAACGCGACGGTCGGGGTTGAGGCATGGGACAGAAAGTACATCCAGTTGGTATTCGGCTTGGTATCGTCAAGGATTGGAATTCGACCTGGTACGCAAGCACAAAAGATTATCCTGATCTGTTGAACAACGATCTCGAGGTGCGGGAGTTTCTGAAGAAGAAGCTGTCGAATGCCTCGGTCAGTCGTATTCAGATCAATCGCCCAGCGCGTAATGCGCATATCACCATCCATACCGCACGACCCGGCGTCGTGATCGGTAAAAAGGGTGGCGATATCGACAAGCTGCGCGCTGAGGTCTCGGAGCGGATGGGCATTCCGGTGCACATCAGCATTGAGGAGATCCGTAAACCTGAGCTCGATGCGCAGTTGGTTGCCGAGGGGATCGCCCAGCAGCTCGAGCGGCGCATCATGTTCCGGCGTGCGATGAAGCGGGCCGTCCAAGGCACGATGCGGGCTGGTGCGGGTGGTGTTCGAGTGAATATCGCAGGTCGCCTCAATGGTGCCGAGATCGCGCGCTCCGAATGGTATCGTGAGGGCCGGGTGCCGCTGCATACGCTACGGGCTGATATCGACTACGGCTTTGCCGAAGCGCGGACCACGTACGGCATCCTCGGGGTGAAAGTATGGGTCTTCCGCGGCGAGATCCTGTCCGATTTCCCCGGTACCGGCGTCAAAGACAAGACCGATAAGAAGGGTTGAGCCATGCTGCAACCAAAACGTACAAAATTCCGAAAGCAGCATAAGGGCCGCAACCGGGGCTTGGCGCAGAGTGGTAGCCAGGTATCCTTTGGTGAATACGGCCTGAAGGCTGTCGGTCGAGGACGGTTAACTGCCCGTCAGATCGAGGCCGCTCGACGTGCCATCACCCGTAAGGTGAAACGCGGCGGCAAGCTATGGATTCGTGTCTTCCCTGATAAGCCAGTCTCGAAGAAACCGCTCGAGGTTCGCATGGGTAAAGGCAAGGGCAACGTCGAGTATTGGGTCGCGCTGATCCAGCCGGGTCGGATGCTCTACGAGATCGAGGGGGTCACCGAGGAATTGGCGCGCGACGCCTTTCAACTCGCTGCGGCCAAGCTGCCAGTGCAGACTCGATTCGAGAAGAGGACAGTGCTCTGATGAAAGCTCAAGAATTACGCGCACTCGGCACCGCTGAACTCGAGAAGCGACTGCACGAATTGCTCAGGGAGCAGTTCAATCTGCGCATGCAGCAACGCACCGGTCAGCTTTCGATGCCTTCCCAAGTCAAGGCCGTGCGCCGTGACATCTCTCGGGTGAAGACCCTGATGACAGAGCAAACCAAGGCGGCGGCGGGGACCGGTCAATGAGTGAGAAGACTGAGAGCAATCGCGTACTCACCGGGCAGGTGATTAGCAACGCAATGGACAAGACCATTACCGTGGTCATCGATCGTCGGGTGAAGCATCCGCTCTACGGTAAGTTTATGCGTCGCTCGACCAAGATCCATGCGCATGATGACGCGAACGAGTGCAATAAGGGCGATTTAGTGCGTGTCGAGCAATGCCGCCCGCTGTCGAAAACCAAGAGCTGGCGGTTGGTCGAGGTCATTGAGCGCGCCCGCTAGGCAGCGTCTCGGCAGGTCTTCTCTCGCTTTAGATATGCAGACCAGACGTGCAGACCAGGCTTCGGTCGGCACCCGCTCAGCAGTTGCAAAGGTAGGTTCAACCAATGATTCAAATGCAGACCCGCCTCAGCGTGGCCGACAACAGCGGAGCGCGCTCGGTGCAGTGCATCAAGGTGCTTGGCGGCTCGCATCGACGGTACGCGGGCATTGGCGATGTGGTCAAGGTCACGGTGAAGGATGCGATCCCGCGTGGCAAGGTCAAGAAGGGCGACGTGTTCAACGCGGTTGTCGTGCGGACGCGCCAGGGTGTTCGCCGCCCGGATGGCTCGCGGATTCGGTTCGACGGCAATGCCGCCGTGCTGCTCAACAACCAGTTGCAGCCGATCGGCACCCGCATCTTTGGCCCGGTTACGCGTGAGCTCCGCGGTGAGCGCTTCATGAAGATCATCTCGCTGGCGCCCGAGGTCCTCTAAACATGAATAAGATCAAGGTAGGCGATGACGTAATGGTCATTGCTGGTAAAGACAAAGGCAAGCGCGGCACCATTCTCAAGATGGACGGTGACCGGGTCGTGGTGGAAAACGTCAATATGGCGAAGAAGCACCAGAAGCCGAACCCGCAAAAAGGCGTCCCCGGCGGCATCGTCGACAAGGAGATGCCTCTGCATCGCTCGAACGTGGGTCTCTATAACCCGGCGCTCGGGCGTGCAGACCGGATTGGCTTCAAGACGCTTGAAGACGGAAACAAGGTTCGGATTTTCAAGTCTGACGGCGAAGTCGTGGACGTTGGGTAAGCATATGTCTAGGTTGCAGACACTCTACAACGAGAAGTATGTCGGTGAGCTGAAAGAGCGCTTTGGCTTCAAGAGCGTGATGCAGGTTCCGCGGCTGACGAAGATCACCCTCAACATGGGTGTGGGTGAAGCCGTGACTGATAAAAAGGTCATGGACTTTGCGGTGGGCGATCTGACCAAGATCGCAGGCCAAAAGCCAGTTGTGACCAACGCGCGCAAGTCCGTCGCCGGGTTCAAGATCCGCGAGGGCTGGCCAGTCGGTTGCAAGGTGACACTTCGTCGCGAACGGATGTATGAATTCCTCGACCGGCTGATCAACGTCGCGATGCCGCGCGTGCGGGACTTCCGCGGCCTCAGTCCGAAGGCATTCGACGGCCGCGGCAATTATTCGCTGGGTGTCCGCGAGCAGATCATCTTCCCAGAGATCGACTACGACAAGATCGACTCGGTGCGCGGGCTCGATGTCGTCATCACGACGACGGCGCGCAATGACGAGGAAGGGCGCGCGTTGCTCGAGGCCTTCCAGTTCCCATTCCGTACCTAATTTTCGGAGGCAAAGGTTGGCGAAAAAGAGCATGATTGCGCGCGACGTCAAACGCGCAAAGATCGCGAAGCGTTACGCAGAGCGCCGCGCGCAGTTGAAGGCAGTGATCAACGATCGAAGCGCTGAGCCAGAGCAGGTTGAAGCGGCAGTCGTGGCGCTGCAGAAGCTGCCGCGTGATGCCAGCCCGACGCGTTATCAGCGTCGTTGCAAGATCAGCGGACGGCCGCACTCTGTCTACCGCAAGTTCGGGCTTGGTCGCAACAAGCTGCGGGAAGCCGTCATGCGCGGTGATGTACCGGGCGTTGTGAAGGCTAGCTGGTAAAGAAGCCGATCTGCTGAAGCCGATCTGCTAAAAAATCGATCGGAATGTCCGATCAACCTGTTCGCTCAGTGTCGAGCAGGATCGAGAAACCCGAGCGGGTATCGCGCTCTCATCAGCGGTCTGACCCCGGAGTAAAACAATGAGTATGACCGATCCCATTGCGGATATGCTAACGCGTATCCGTAACGGCCAAGCGCGCGGCAAGATCACGATCTCGATGCCGCTGTCGAAGAAAAAGCTGGCCGTCGCCAACCTCCTTAGGGATGAGGGCTACATCGCCGACGTCTCCGTCGAAGACGATGACAGCGTCAAGCCACAGCTGGTCCTCAAACTGAAATATTACCGCGGCAAGCCGGTTATCGAGTACCTGAAGCGGGTCTCACGGCCAGGCTTGCGTATCTATCGCGGCAAAGACGAGCTTCCCAGCGTCTGGGGTGGGCTCGGCGTCGTGATCATATCGACCTCGCAGGGCTTGATGTCCGATCGTGCCGCGCGTAAGGCCGGCCACGGTGGCGAGATCCTGGCCTACGTCGCCTAGGGGAGGATGTCATGTCTAGAATAGGTAAGGCGCCGGTCCAGGTGCCGAAGGGTGTTGACATCAAGATGGCGGGCCGTGAGGTCACTGTGAAAGGGCCGAAAGGCTCGCTCTCGTGGTCGATACATCCGTACGTTGAGGTCGATATCGATGGCGCTGTCCTGACCACGCGCCCGGCGAACGACAGCGATTCACAGTGGGCGATGGTCGGCACCACGCGTGCTCTCCTGAACAACATGGTTCAAGGCGTCAGCAGCGGCTTCGAGCGTAAGCTCAGCCTGGTTGGCGTTGGCTATCGCGCACAGGCTAAGGGCAAGGTGCTCAATCTGGCCCTTGGATTCTCGCATCCCATCGACTTCCCAGTTCCGGACGGGATCGAGATCGAGACACCCACGCCGACGGAGATCGTCGTGCGCGGGATCGACAAGCAGAAAGTCGGTCAGGTGTCTGCCGTGATTCGCGGGTTCCGTCCGCCGGAACCTTACAAGGGCAAGGGTGTTCGTTACGCGGATGAGCAGGTTCTGCGTAAAGAAGCCAAGAAGAAATAGGTGATGCGGATGGATAAGAAACATGCCCGGCTTCGGCGTGCGACGCGCGCTCGGGCCAAGATTCGCGAGATCGGTGGCTATCGGCTCTGCGTCTATCGCACGCCACGACACATTTACGCCCAGGTCATCGGCGAAGGCGGTGATCGCGTGATCGCCTGTGCCTCGACCGTTGAAAAAGAGCTGAAGGCTGCCTGCGAGGGGCATACCGGTAACGTCAGCGCGGCCGCTAGGATCGGCCATGCGATTGCCGAGCGGGCTCGCTCTGCTGGGGTCGAAAAGGTGAGCTTCGATCGCTCTGGCTTTAAATATCACGGCCGCGTCAAGGCGCTCGCCGACTCCGCGCGTGAGCACGGGCTTCAGTTCTGAGGAGACGCAGATGTCGAATTACAACCCCAAGCCCGAAGGCGACGATCTGCTCGAGAAGCTGATTTCCGTCAATCGCGTGGCGAAAGTCGTGAAGGGTGGCCGCGTCTTTGGCTTCGGCGCCTTAACCGTAGTTGGCGATGGAAAAGGCCGTGTCGGTTATGGGACCGGCAAGGCACGTGAGGTACCGGTCGCGATCCAGAAGGCGATGGAGAGCGCACGTAAGAACATGGTCGACATCAAGCTCAAGGGCAGCACCCTACAATATCCGGTCAATGGTCGGCACGGTGCCGCGCATGTCTATATGCAGCCCGCCTCCGAAGGTACCGGGATCATTGCTGGTGGTGCCATGCGTGCCGTGTTCGAGGTCGTTGGCGTGCAAGACGTTCTAGCGAAGTGCATTGGCACGAACAACGCCATTAACGTGGTGCAGGCAACGATCAACGGCCTCTCCAACATGGTCGATGCCGAGGTGGTTGCCGCGAAACGCGGTAAGACGGTCGACGAGATCCTAGGGTAGGAGCGAGCAATGGCGGAGAACAGGATGAAGGTGCAGCTCGTACGGAGCATGCACGGGCGCTTGAAGACGCACCAAGCTTGTGTCCGCGGTCTAGGCTTGCGGCGCATGCACCAGATCGTCGAGGTGGAAGATACGCCGGCGACCCGTGGCATGGTCAACAAGGTGCAATACATGGTTCGCGTTTTGGGGGACGGTTGAGATGCGTCTGAACACTCTTTCGCCCGACTTAGGCAGTCGGCCCGATGCCAAGCGCGTCGGCCGCGGCATCGGTAGCGGGCTCGGCAAGACCGCGGGGCGTGGTCACAAGGGCCAAAAGTCACGGACTGGCGGCTTCCACAAGACCGGTTTCGAGGGTGGCCAGATGCCGTTGCAGCGGCGTCTGCCAAAGGTGGGCTTTCGTTCGCGCAAGGCGGCAAGCAAAGATGAGATTCGGCTCAGTGAGCTGAAGCGGCTCGAGAGCACCGAGGTTGATCTGGCCAGCCTCCGCGCTGCAGGCTTGATCACGGGTGCGGTGTCAAGCGTGAAGCTGATCAAGTCCGGTGACGTTGATCGCGCCTACCAAGTCAAAGGGCTGGGTGTGACAGCCGGTGCGCGTGCCGCAATCGAAGCGGCCGGCGGATCGGTCGCCGACAGCGACAGCTAAACCAGCAAGAGCGAACCAGGGGCGATCCAAATGGCGAAGAACACGGCCTCAATGATGCAGTCACTCGGCGGCATGGGCCGGCTGACAGAGCTGCGGCAGCGTCTGCTGTTCGTGCTCGGCGCGCTGCTCGTCTACCGGATCGGCACCTTCATCCCGGTTCCCGGGGTGAATCCCGCAGCCCTGGCTGTGCTCTTCGATCAAAACCAGGGCTCAATCCTTGACATGTTCAACATGTTCTCGGGTGGTGCGCTAGAGCGCGCGAGCATCCTGGCGCTCGGGATCATGCCGTACATTTCCGCTAGCATCATCATGCAGCTGATGTCGGCCGTGATCCCCCAGCTCGAACAATTGAAGAAAGAGGGTGAGGCCGGGCGACGCAAGATCACCCAGTACACCCGTTATGGCACTGTGGTGCTGGCGACCTTTCAAGCGATCGGCATTTCGATTGCGTTGCAGGGGCAGACGGCTGGTGGCTCGTCGTTGGTGGTGCAGCAGGGATTTGGCTTCGTCTTCACCGCTGCCGTGTCGTTGGTCACTGGAACGATGTTTCTGATGTGGCTAGGCGAGCAGATCACCGAGCGCGGAATCGGCAATGGTATCTCGCTGATCATCTTTGCCGGTATTGTGGCCGGCCTGCCGGCGGCGGTTGGTGGAACCCTTGAGCTGGTTCGCACGGGCGAGATGAATGCACTGGCGGTGCTGGTCTTGTTTGCCCTGGCGCTCGCGGTGACTGCATTTGTGGTCTTCGTCGAACGCGGCCAGAGGCGAATCACGGTCAATTATGCTCGACGCCAACAAGGGCGTCGAATGTTAGCTGCACAAAGTACGCATTTGCCCTTGAAGCTGAATATGGCGGGTGTGATTCCACCGATCTTTGCTTCCAGTATCATTCTGTTCCCGGGCACCCTTGGCCAATGGTTTGGTCAGTCCGAGAACATGCGTTGGCTCGCTGATTTGACCAGCAAGCTATCGCCGGGTGAGCCGGTTTACGTTATCTTTTATGCGACCGCGATCATCTTTTTCTGCTTTTTCTATACCGCCTTGGTGTTCAACGCTAAGGATACAGCGGACAACCTCAAGCGCTCGGGGGCCTTTATCCCTGGTATTCGGCCTGGAGAGCAGACGGCACGATACATCGATTCAGTGATGACTCGGCTTACAGCCGCGGGTGCGCTCTACATCACTGCGGTCTGTCTGTTGCCGGAGTTCTTAATCGTCGGCTGGAATGTGCCGTTCTACTTCGGCGGTACTTCGTTGCTGATCGTCGTTGTGGTGGTGATGGACTTCATGGCCCAGGTGCAGGCGCACCTGATGTCGCACCAGTACGAAGGCCTCATGAAGAAGGCCAACCTGAAAGCACCAGGCGCTGGCCTAACACGCTGACGAGGCGTTGTCACAATCCACTCGCTGTTGGCTGAAGCAACGCGACGCGCAATTGGCGCGAGCGGCTCAGCCTTCAACCCTTTACATCGAAAACGGAGACAATCATGAAGGTAAGAGCATCTGTCAAAAAGATGTGTCGCCACTGCAAGACGATTCGTCGCAACGGCACGATTCGTGTGATCTGCAAAGACCCGCGTCACAAACAGCGCCAGGGCTAGCGAGCGGAAGCATGCTGCCGCTTCCAACGGAAGGCGCACGGTGCTAAACTGCTCTGTTTACACTTTTTCTTCTGACAGAACTGAACGCTTAGGAGCGCAACGCGCATGGCTCGAATCGCCGGAGTCAATATTCCAGACCGCAAACATGCGGTCATTGCCTTGACATCGATCTACGGGATCGGGCGGACTCGGGCGGTCTCCATTTGCGAGGCCGCACAGGTGCCGACCACCGCGCCCATCCGTACATTGAGCGAAGACGAGATCGATCGTCTGCGTAACGAGGTCAGCAAATTTTCGGTCGAAGGCGACCTCCGGCGTGAGGTATCGATGAATATCAAGCGCTTGATGGACCTTGGCTGTAATCGTGGGATTCGGCATCGTCGCGGCCTGCCGCTGCGCGGCCAACGCACGCGCACCAATGCGCGGACGCGTAAAGGACCGCGGCGCCCAGTTCGTCGTTAACACCGTTCAAGGGCTCTGTCCGACCGGCGCGGGATCGTGCTGGCGGCAGGGATCGCCTTTTCCGCTCGGAGACAGATTACAGTGGCTAAACAGCTGCGCACGCGCAAAAAAGTAAAGAAGCAGGTGGCGGATGGGGTCGCACACATCCACGCCTCCTTCAACAACACCATCATCACGATTACCGATCGACAGGGTAATGCCTTGACTTGGGCAACCTCCGGTGGCTCCGGTTTTCGCGGCTCGCGTAAGAGTACACCCTTTGCCGCTCAGGTCGCTGCAACGCGGGCTGGTCAGGCCGCAAAAGAATTCGGTGTCGTGAATCTTGACGTTCATGTCAAGGGCCCCGGCCCGGGCCGCGAATCCGCGGTCAGAGCGTTGAATAATGCCGGTTTCAAGGTTGCGAGCATCACCGACGTGACGCCGATCCCACACAATGGTTGCCGACCGCCGAAGAAGCGGCGCGTATAACGGGGCAGAGAACATGGCGAGATACATTGGTCCCACCTGCAAGCTTGCACGCCGTGAAGGCGTTGATCTTGGGCTCAAAAGCAGGGCACGCGCGCTCGAGACCAAGTGCAACCTGGAGAAGCAGCCTGGTCAGGCGGCTGATCGGCGGCGTCGGCTCTCCGATTATGGTCTGCAGCTGCGAGAGAAGCAGAAGGTTCGGCGTACCTACGGTGTGATGGAAAAGCAGTTCCGCAACTATTACGCCGAGGCTGCGCGCCGCAAGGGTGCAACCGGCGAAAACCTGCTGCAACTGCTGGAACGCCGGCTTGATAATGTGGTGTATCGGATGGGCTTTGGCGCGACGCGCGCTGAGGCAAGGCAGCTGATCGGTCACAAGGGTGTGCTGGTCAACGGCAAAGTGGTTTCGATACCCTCCTATCAAGTGACGGTCGAAGACGAGATCGAGGTCCGCGAGAAGGCGAAAAAGCAGGTGCGCGTACAGAACGCCCTGGCACTCGCCGAGGCGAACGGTTTCGCTGAATGGGTCGAAGTCGATAGTAAGTCAGCGAAAGGGGTCTTCAAGCGGATTCCAGACCGGGTCGATCTGCCATCCGACATCAATGAGTCGCTCATCGTTGAGTTGTACTCGAAATAACGCCGTCGAGGGAGTTTTCTATGTCAGACGTCGCAGGCGGCTTTCTAAAGCCGCGCATCGTCAAGGTCGACCCCGTCGCCGGTAATCCGAATCGCGCTAAGGTCTCGCTAGAGCCCTTCGAACGTGGTTTTGGCCACACGCTCGGCAATGCGCTACGGCGGATCTTATTGTCGTCGATGGACGGGTTTGCCGTCACCGAGGTCGAGATCCAAGGCATCCTACATGAGTACACGACGATTGAGGGCGTGCAGCAGGATGTGCTCGAGATTCTGCTCAATCTGAAGCAGCTTGCCATCCGACTCCATGGTCGTGATGAGGCAACCTTCACCTTGAGCAAGGTCGGGCCAGGAGCGGTCACCGCCGGCGATATCAAAATCGACCATACCGCAGAGGTTGCGAACCCTGAGCTGGTGATCGCGAACCTGACCGGCAAGAGTGAACTCAGCATGTCGCTGACCGTACGTCGTGGCCGCGGCTATGAGCCGGCGAGCTTGCGCGAGGCAGCGAGTGGTGAGGAGCGGCCGATCGGCAAGCTGCCGCTCGATGCAACCTTCAGTCCGGTGTTGCGCGTTGCGATCGATGTCGAGGCGGCACGTGTTGAGCAGCGAACCGATCTTGATCGGCTCGTGATCGACATCGAGACCGATGGTACGCTCGATGTCAAGGGTGCGGTGCAGCGCGCAGCGACCATCTTGCGCGATCAGCTCAGTAGCTTTGTCGATCTCGACCAGTCCGGCCCAACCGACGGGGTCAGCGATGAGCGTCCGAGTGAGCCAGCCTATGATCCGATCTTGGTGCGGCCCGTCGACGAGCTTGAATTGACAGTGCGCTCCGCGAACTGCTTGAAAGCAGAAAACATCTACCTTATCGGTGATCTGATTCAGCGTACCGAGGTTGAGCTGTTGAAAACGCCCAATCTTGGCAAGAAGTCGCTCACCGAGATCAAGGATGTGCTGGCGACGCGGGGCTTATCACTCGGAATGCGTCTCGAGAACTGGCCACCCGATAACATTGAAGAGTTGATGGTCAAATAAAGACCGAAACAATAGGGACCGGGCTAGTGGCGACCGGAACAGTACCGATCGGAACAGAACAATGCGACATCAAAAAACTGGAAGAAAACTCAATCGAAATAGCGCCCACCGCGAGGCGATGTTTCGCAACATGGCGGGTTCGCTATTTCGGCACGAGCTGATTAAGACGACGCTGCCGAAGGCCAAGGAACTGCGCCGTGTCGCAGAGCCCTTGATTACCTTAGCAAAGGAAGACTCGGTGCATCATCGCCGCCTCGCGTTTGCGCGGCTGCGGGATAAAGAGATCGTCGGCAAGCTCTTTACCGAGCTGGGACCTCGCTATAGCGAGCGTCCGGGAGGCTATCTGCGCATCCTCAAGTGTGGTTTTCGCGCCGGCGATGCGGCACCGATGGCCTATGTCGAGCTAGTTGATCGCCCGGCTGAAGAGGCCATCATTGAGGCCGACGAGGATTGACGCACGACCTCATCAATGGTGCGGTGATGCGCCAGTTTTGCGACGCGACGGCCGGGCTTGACCCGGCCGTTTGCGTTTCAAGCCCAGTATCGGTTTCGAACTCAGTCGAGTGTTAAACCCAGAACCATGATGCAGCGCTGTGCTCGAATCGCCCTCCTGAGCGACTTTGGCGTTGGACCCTATGTTGGGCAAATGCAGCTTCGGCTGACCGAGCTTGCGCCAAACGTCCCGGTCGTCACGCTCATTTCAGACCTCCCGCCGTTCCGACCGGACCTGGCTGCCTACCTGCTACCCGGTCTGCAGTCTGGAATGCCATTGGAGACGGTCTATTGCTGTGTGGTTGATCCTGGGGTTGGCACGAGCCGAGAGGTGATCATCGCGCGGCGTGGTGCTGATTGGTGGCTGGGGCCAGATAACGGACTCCTCATACCCTTGTTGCAAGGTCAAGCAGACATAGATCTGTATCGCCTCAGCTGGCGCCCCGCACAACTCTCAGCGAGTTTTCACGGACGGGATCTGTTCGTTCCGGTTGCGGCGCGCTTGGTGCTCGGCGAACTGCCGACGGCAAAGCGCATCACATTCACTCAGCTCGTTGGCGCCGATTGGCCAGGGGAGCGCGCCTGCATCTGCTACGTCGATGCGTTTGGCAATCTCATGACGGGTCTCCAAGCAGACGGTCTGGCAGCGGATGCCGAGCTGCTAGCCGCTGGTCAACGGCTGAAGGCGGCGCGGACCTTCGCCGATGTCGCCGTCGGGGAGGCTTTTTGGTATCGCAACGCCTTCGGTCTGGTTGAACTCGCAGTGAACCAAGGGCGGGCTGATGCTCGCCTAGGGCTAGGCCTCGGTGACTCCGTGGAGCTGGTTTAACGGGGCCCGGAACCTTGGATTCGCCGTCATGCCCTCATCTAGCTTATGAGATCAACGAAGAGTGCCTAAACGTGCAAGAGATTAGCAGCGCCTTGTATCCACCGATCGAGCCCTTTGCTGTTGACCGCCTTGCCGTTGGCGAGGGGCATGAGCTCTACCTCGAGCAATGCGGAAACCGCGACGGCATCGCAGCGGTGTTCTTGCACGGTGGACCAGGCGCTGGTTGCGGACCCTCGCATCGTCGCTTCTTTGATCCTGAACGCTACCGAATCATCCTCTTCGACCAACGCGGTTGCGGCCGCTCCCGACCGCACGCGAGCATCGAGCACAATAGCACCTGGGATCTGGTCGCCGATATGGAGCGGATTCGCGCGCATCTCGGCATCGATCGCTGGTTGGTTTTTGGCGGCTCCTGGGGTTCGACACTGGCCTTGGCCTACGCCGAAACCTATCCGGAGCGGGTCAGCGCCTTGGTGCTGCGTGGGATCTTTCTCTGCCGTCCGGAGGAGATCGCCTGGTTTTATCAGCAGGGCGCGAGCTGGGTCTTCCCGGACCACTGGCGTGATTTTTTGGCGCCGATCCCAGCGTCCGAGCATGGCGATCTGCTCCATGCCTATCATCGCCGTTTGACCGGCTCGGATGCGGAGATGCGGTTGGCTGCGGCTAAGGCCTGGTCGATATGGGAGGGCCGCTGTGCAACCCTGTTGCCGGACCCTAACATCCGCCGCAGTTTCAGCGACGAGTGTCTGGCGCTCAGCTTGGCGCGCATCGAATGCCACTATTTCGTCCATCAGGCATTCTTGCGGCCAAATCAGTTGTTGGAGGATGCGCCCAGGCTCAGTGAGATCCCCGGTGTCATCGTCCATGGTCGCTATGATTTGATCTGTCCTTTACGCTCCGCTTGGGAGCTGGCTGAGGCTTGGCCGCGCGCCTCGCTCGAGGTGATCGCTGATGCCGGCCATGCCGCCTTCGAGCCTGGGATCGCCCGTGCGCTAGTGGCGGCGACCGACCGGATGGCAGCTGAGCTCGATCTGGAGCCGACTCCTGGTGAGTTCGATGCCGCCAAGCGTTGAGTCGATAGCATGATCGGCTTATTACAGCGGGTTCGCGCGGCCCAAGTTGAGGTTGAGGGGGAAACGATCGGTGCCATCGGCAGCGGTCTGTTGGTGTTGGTCGGAGTACAGAGGGGTGACACCGAACCGCGCGCGACTCGGTTGCTGGAACGGCTGCTGAGCTATCGGGTGTTTGCCGATGAAACCGGCCGCATGAACCTGAGCCTGGTCGATGTCGGTGGTGGCTTGCTGTTGGTGCCCCAGTTCACGCTGGCTGCCGAGACCAAAAAGGGCACCCGCGCGAGTTTCACCCGTGCCGCCGCTCCTGCGGAGGGAGAGCGGCTCTTCCATCTGTTGCTCGAGCAGGCGTGTGCCTGTCATCGCCCGGTCGCCAGTGGGCGTTTCGGTGCCGATATGCAGGTGACGCTGACCAATGATGGGCCAGTGACCTTCTGGCTCGAGTCTTGAGTGCTGTCTATACTGTGCAGTTGCCACCGCGCTTGTCGCTGACTTTGTCGCCGACTTTTTGCCGCTGACTTTTTGCCGCTGACCGGGAGCCCGCCATCTGATCATGAGTGCAGAACCCCTCGTCCATCGCATCGCTGAGATCGAGCGCAAGACCCTCGAGACCCAGGTGCGCGTGAAGCTCGATCTCGACGGGGTCGGCCGTGCGCGGTTCGATACTGGCGTGCCCTTTCTCGAGCACATGCTGGATCAGATCGCCCGCCATGGTCTGATCGATCTTGAGGTGCAGGCGGAAGGGGATCTGCAGATCGACGCGCATCATACGGTTGAGGACGTTGGCATCACCCTCGGCCAAGCACTCGCCGCGGCCTTAGGCGACAAAGCCGGCATCCGCCGTTATGGCCATGCCTATGTGCCCCTCGACGAGGCACTCTCGCGGGTGGTGGTCGATCTCTCGGGGCGGCCGATGCTGACCTACGAGGTGCCCTATACTCGGGCCTTGATTGGCGGCTTCGATGTTGATCTACTGCGCGAGTTCTTCCAAGGCCTGGTCAACCACGCCGCGATGACATTGCAGATCGATAATCTGCGCGGCATCAACGCCCATCATCAGGCCGAGACCCTGTTCAAGGCGT
Source organism: Halochromatium roseum (assembly GCF_016653315.1). Taxonomy (GTDB): domain Bacteria; phylum Pseudomonadota; class Gammaproteobacteria; order Chromatiales; family Chromatiaceae; genus Lamprobacter; species Lamprobacter roseus. The sequence continues at coordinate 103,835 of NZ_NHSH01000070.1, forward strand.
TTGGCCGCGCGCTGCGCATGGCTGTCGAGCCCGATCCGCGCATGGCAGGGGTGATGCCTTCCACCAAGGGCAGCCTCTGAACAGCGGCTGTGAGCCTCTCGCCTCGATCGACCAGCTCGCCGAGTTCCGAACTTCCCTGGCCGCGCCGCCGCTCGTCGGGCTCCAGTTGGCTGCGGCCCTGTTTGACGGTCTCTTGTCTTGCAGCGTCTAAGGTGCGATGCGTTTTGACAGACATCGCCCAAGAAAATCGCCCAAGAAAATCGCTGAAGGTCGACTCAGTGGTCGCTCGGGCAGAGGCGCTGGCGGAGCTGATCAAGCGCGCGATCTGGCGCACACTCGTATTCACTTCAATCGCCCGCCGGAGGGCCCTCGATGTTGCTGATTCCCGCTATTGACCTGAAGGACGGCCGCTGTGTGCGTCTACGACAAGGCCGCATGGACGACGAAACGGTGTTCTCGGATGACCCGGTTGAGGTTGCCGGTCGCTGGGTTGCTGAAGGCGCGAAGCGGCTGCATCTGGTCGATCTGAATGGGGCTTTTGCTGGCGAGCCGGTCAACGGTGATGCGATTCGCGCCATCGCTGCCGCCTTTCCCGATCTGCCGATCCAGGTCGGCGGTGGCATTCGTGACGAGCAAACGATTGGCGCCTATCTCGAGGCGGGGGTGCAGTGGTGCATCATCGGCACTCAGGCGGTCAAGGAGCCCGAGTTGGTGGCTCGAGCCTGCGCGGCCTTTCCCGGTCATCTCATCGTCGGGCTCGATGCCAAAGACGGTCAGGTCGCGATCAATGGCTGGGCCGAGGTCACCGAGCACCGCGTTGAGGCCCTGTCGCAACGCTTTGAGAACGACGGCGTCGAAGCCATCGTTTACACCGATATCGGCCGTGACGGTATGCTGACCGGACCCAATATCGAGGCCACCCGCGCCCTGGCTGACGCGATTCGTATCCCAGTGATCGCCTCGGGTGGCGTCACCAACCTGGACGATCTCAAGGCGTTAGTGGCGGTCGCCGAGCCTGGCATCATTGGCGCGATCACCGGTCGCGCTATCTATGAGGGCACGCTCGACTTTGCTGAGGGACAGCGAGTAGCGGCTGGAGCTGGTGAGGCCTGAAGCCAGCGTCCAGCCTATGGCAGCATCGCTTTGGCGTCTGGGAAGGCGACGCGCCATGTATCTAGCCTGAAACAGACGCTTCATATTCCGGAGTGGTGACGCGCCATGTACTTCAAGAGAGGCTGAAATCGTGTCCGATATCCTGAGTCGACTCTCCGCGGTGTTGGAAGAACGCAAGGGCGCTGACCCTTGCTCCTCCTATGTCGCCAAGCTCTACGAGAAGGGGCTGGATGCCATCCTGAAGAAGATTGGCGAGGAGGCCACCGAGACCGTGATGGCGGCAAAGGATGGTGATCCGGATAAGCTCGTCTACGAACTGGCCGACCTCTGGTTCCATTCGCTGGTGCTGATGGCGGATCAGGGGCTGCATCCGGATGCCGTGCTCGCTGAGCTGGATCGGCGCTTCGGGCTCTCCGGACTGACCGAGAAGGCCTCAAGGTCGGATTAACCTGAATCGCACGCAATTCATCAGCCCGGGTGCTGCGGTGCGCCATCAGCCTGAGAGCCGCTGGAGATCCGGCTGAAGGATAGAGGTTGGCCTGCGGGCGTCGGTCGGATGCATCAGTCGAATGCGTCGTTTGTTGCCCAGAGATATGCACTGCGGCATGGCCATGCGGTATAGTCGCCGGTCGTGGCGAGAACATGTCAGAGGCGAGCGGCGATCGCCGCCTCGAGTTGTACTCAATGAACAGTTCGGTTGTCCGTGCAGGGCGACCTCAAGGCTTGGTCCCGGGAGGTTTCGATGGGTGTCGGTGGAATCGGTATTTGGCAACTTTTAATCATCCTCTTGATCGTTGTGCTGCTGTTCGGCACCAAGCGATTAAAGAGCATTGGCTCAGATCTCGGCAACGCCGTGAAAGGGTTTCGCTCGGCGATGTCGGATGGCGACAAAGCGGATGAGGACGATAAAGACCCAAAGCGTTTGGACGCAGCGAAGTCTGAGCAGGCGGCTGATGCAACCGGCTCGATGAGCGATTCGGGCTCGGATAAGTCAGCAGATAAGACCAAGGTCTGAGATGCCGGCGGCAGTCTGCATCATCGAGCGTGCTTGAACAGACGCTTGAGCAGATGCTTGAACAGACGCTTGAACAGATTGGATTAGGGCGGATCAGATGTTCGATGTGGGTGCCTTAGAACTGCTGGTGATCAGCGTGGTTGCGCTGATCGTAGTCGGTCCTGAGCGGCTGCCTAAGCTGGCGCGCGCCGCTGGGCTCTGGGTCGGTCGAGCGCGGCGTGCCTTCTCTTCGGTGAAGGAGGAGATCGATCGCGAGATCAAGGCAGACGAGCTCAAAGAGATCCTGCGCAAGCAATCCCAAAGCCGGCCATTGGATACCATCCTGGAAGAGGCCGTGAGCGGCCAGCCAAGCGCCAAGTCGAGCGGACAGCCCGCTGCTCAGCCTTCTGTCTCGAGTCCTGGTGCGAAAAGCGCGTCAGACGCTGATCTCGATAACGCCTCAGGCTCGGGCTCGGCAACAACTGATTCCCCCAAGGACCGCGCATGAGTCGCCTCGGATGAGCTTAGCCTCCCGCGAAAGCACTAAACAGCAGGGCTCCTCGGGGGCCGATGCGCTCGGGCCAGATGGCTTGGGCGGCGAGCAGCCGTTCATCTCCCATCTGGTTGAGCTGCGCGACCGCCTGATTCGGATGCTGATCGCCATCCTACTGGTGTTCTTGGTCCTGTTCCCGTTCGCGAACGACATCTACACCTTCATCGCTGAGCCGATCCGCGCGCAGTTGCCGGCCGGCTCGCAGATGATCGCGACCCAGGTTGCGTCCCCGTTCTTGGCGCCCTTCAAACTGGCATTGGTGGTCGCGATCTTCGTTGCCATGCCTTATCTGCTCTATCAGTTCTGGGCCTTCATCGCACCCGGGCTGTACACGCATGAGAAGCGGTTGGCGGTGCCGCTGGTGACCTCCAGCATCCTGCTGTTCTATCTCGGCATGCTGTTTGCGTACTACGCGGTCTTTCCGCTGGTGTTTGGCTTCTTCTCGGCGGTGACGCCCGAGGGCGTCGCGCAGATGCCCGATATCGCCTTCTATCTCGAGTTCGTACTCAAGCTCTTCTTTGCCTTCGGCATCGCGTTCGAGATCCCGATCGCGACCATTCTGCTCGTGGCGATCGGTGCGACGACGCCCGCAGCGCTGAAGCAGAAACGTCCTTACGTGATCGTCGGCGTCTTCGTTGCCGGCATGCTGCTGACACCGCCAGATGTGATCAGTCAGACGATGCTGGCATTGCCGATGTGGCTGCTGTTCGAAGCAGGGATCTTCTTCTCGCGTTTCGTCCAGCCCAAGGAGAGCGAAGATGAAGGGGCGGGTACGCCCGATGGTCCCGAGGATGCTCCCAACAGCCCCTTGTTTGCCGGTGATACGGATTGGTCGCCGACCCCGCATCCGTCGCCAGACAACGACCTCAGTACCATGGTGGGTGATGAGATCGACGGTGGCGATCGCAACGAGCCTGGTCGCTATCGGCCGATGACCGATGACGAGATGGAGGCTGAGCTGGATGCTATCGAGGCCGAGGAACTCGAGACCTTGGCGCCTAACCCGTTGGCAAGCTCAACGGATGATTCGTCGCAGCTCGAGCTGATCGAAACACTGATCCGCAAGGCGAACGAGCTGCGGGCATCGGGTGAGGTTGCCCATGCAAAACAGCTCTTGTACCGCGTGCTCGAGGAAGGCAACGCGGATCAGCGCGCGGTTGCTCGCAATATCCTGGTCGATTTGGATCGGTGAGCGATCCGCTGGCGTTCGATCTAGCTGGGTACTCAGCGGCAACATCGGCAATCCGCGTTGGGACAGGGAGAGTGCGAGTGCTAGTGCCATGAATCACGACGCGTCAACCGACCCAGACCTGCCTGCTGCGCCCCAGTCGCGTCCTCGAGAAACAGCACGCGCGGCGGCGGGGCCGTCGGGTTGGGGCAGTCAAAATCGCCTCAAGCAGTTACGCGCTTTTTGCCACGCGGCGCGCGTCGGCAGTATTAGCGTGGCAGCGGAGATGGTCTCACTGAGTCAACCCACGGTCTCGTTGCAGATCCAATCGCTCGAGCGCGAGCTCGATACCATCCTCTTTGAACGCCGCGGACCGAAGATCCAGCTCACCCCCGAGGGGGCGCTGCTGTTCGAGCTGGCGCAGCCGCTGGTGCAAGGTATCGACGGCCTCCAGGAGACCTTCGCGGCGCAGTGTGGTCGGCTCGATCGCGGTCGGCTCGATATCGCCGCGGGCGAGTCAACCATCCTCTATATCTTGCCAGCGCCGGTGCAGCGCTTTGCCGAGCAGTATCCAGGCATCGAGCTGCAGCTCCACAATGTCACCGGTCGCGATGGCCTGGCGATGGTGCGGGCCGATGAGGTCGACCTGGCGGTGGGCTCGATGCTCGAGGTGCCGGACGATATCCGCTATATCCCGATCGTGGACTACCGGCCGACATTGATCATGCCGCTCGGACACCCGCTGGCGGAGAAGTCCCAGGTCTCGTTGCAGGATATCGCTGAGCATGGCCTGATCCTGCCGCCGCGTCATCTGAGCACCTGGCGTTTGGTTGATCTGGTGTTCCGGCAGCAGGGACTAAGCTACCAGGTCCGCCTGGAGGCTGGCGGTTGGGAGGTGATCAAGAAATACGTCGCGCTCGGGCTCGGCATCTCGATCGTCACTGATGTCTGTCTCACCGGCGAGGACCCACTGGCACGCCGGCCGTTGGATGCCTATTTCCCGGCGCGCAGCTATGGCCTGGTGCTGCGGCGAGGCAAGTTCATGTCTGCGAGCAGCAAGCGCTTCCAGGCGCTGATGACCGAGCTGTTCTTGGCCGGCGCCGAGCGCTCTGATCAGCCACTGGCTGCCGGTGACGACTCGTTCGAGGATGGTCTGCTCGGTTAAGATCCCAATCTGTTTCGGTACAACGTCGACACTATGAGTATTAAATCCGACCGCTGGATTCGCCGGATGGCGAGCGAGCAGGGCATGATCGAACCCTACATCCCCGGCCAAGTGCGGGAGTCGGAAGGCGGCGGCCGCGTCATCTCCTACGGCACCTCAAGCTATGGCTACGATATCCGCTGTGCCGATGAGTTCAAGATCTTCACCAACATCAACTCGGCCATCGTCGATCCGAAGAACTTCGACTCCTCGAGCTTCGTTGATCTCAAAGCCGATGTTTGCATCATTCCGCCGAATTCATTCGCGCTTGCCAGGACCGTCGAATACTTTCGTATCCCACGCAATGTGCTAACGATCTGTCTTGGCAAGAGCACCTATGCCCGTTGCTTTCGCGCTGACACCCGCGTTGCGCTGCTCGACGGTTCTACACCCACCTTAGAGGAGATGGCGCTGCGAGCCGAGCAGGGTGAACTCTTTTGGGGTTACAGCATTGGCCAATATGGTCGCGTCATCGCTGCTTTGCTCGAGGCCCCGCGCTATATCGGCCGCGACTCACTGCTCGAGTTGACGCTGGATAACGGCGAGCAGATTCATTGCACGCCGGACCATGAATTCGTGCTTCGCGACGGGCGCATGCTCCCAGCCAACGAACTGCGTCCGAACGATTCTCTGATGCCGCTCTATCGGCATCTCGCTCGTGGATACGAGATGGTCTATCAGCCGTCCAATGGCCATCTGTATCCAACGCATCGGCTTGCTGACGAATGGAACCTGCGCAATGGACTTTACGAAGATGTGCCCGGGACGCACCGGCATCATAAGGACTTCGACCGCCTTAACAATCTGCCTTGGAATATCGAGCGCCTAGCAGCGTCTGAGCATATCCGACTGCACAACGCCGAGACCTACGGTGAAGATTTCGATCCTGATGAGCACAGTCAATCCATTCGTGAGGTCCTGAGCCGGCTCCGAGAAGACCCGAAATGGCGGGAGCACTATTCCTCTGTTCAACGCGAGCGTGCAGAGCGCTTCTGGCATGACGAGGCCTATCGAGAGGCACGTGAACGCTTGATCCAGACACATTTGGATCGCTGGAAAGACGATGAACGGCGGCGGCAGCAAAGCGAGGCGATGCGCCGGCACTATCAAGACCCGGCTGCACGTCTTGCCAGTGCAGCGGCATCTCGACAGGCCTGGGCGACCGATACAGGGGCGCGTCGAATGCAACAGGCTGAGATCGCAGCACGCATTAACCGGCGCGATGAGATCGACGCCAAGGTCGTACGCGAGGCTTTGGATGTGACAGGTTCAATCCGAGGCGCGGCTCGGCTCCTCGACTGCGATCGTTCGGTATTTCGCCGTTTTCCGGAAGTCATCGCCGCCTTTCGTGGGAAAGGAGCACCAGCGATAAGAGAGTCAGCGGCCGTGTACAACCACAAGATACAGGCCATTCGGGCCGTCAAGGGCGACCACGACGTTTACTGCTTGACAGTTCCGGAGGCAGGCAATTTTGCGCTCGCCGCCGGTGTTTTCGTCAGCAATTGCGGCATCATCGTGAATGTGACCCCGTTGGAGCCCGAGTGGGAGGGACATGTGACGCTCGAGTTCTCGAATACGACGCCTCTGCCGGCCAAGGTTTACGCCAATGAGGGTGTGGCGCAGATCCTGTTCCTGGAGTCGGACGAGGTCTGCGAGACCTCGTATAAGGATCGCGGTGGAAAGTATCAGGGACAGCGCGGTGTAACCTTGCCGAAGCCCTGACAAGATTAGGAGTGTGTGAACACTGTTGCTTCCAGTTTGACTAGCATCAGTCACGGGTTATCCAGTGACCAGGGTGGCGAAGAGTGCCGTCGGTGTCTTGCTGTGCTTGCCGTTCATGGCGCTTCCAATCCGGGCGCCGCTTCAGAACGATAGCGATACAGCCGCCAAACATTGGCCGGATCATCACAACCCCCGGCCTCCCAAGCTGCGGCACCATCGACGGCGGTGAAGCGGCCATCGGGGCAACTGTAGAGACTGCGGATCTCGACCGCTTCGAAGCCTGCGATCTCGGGCGCGGAGAACTTGCGTGCTAGCAGCCAGAAGCCGGTCTGCTGTAGGACTTGCGGGTCTGGCAACGGCGCGATCCGTCCGCGTCCATACTCCGATGGTCGGGTGATGCCGGGCCATTGGCTGACTGCGAGTTGGGGCTGATAGAAGTTCAGCATCGCCGCGAACTGGTAGCGATCCGCGACCACGGGTTCGGTTAAGCGTGCGCTGTAGCCAGCCAATTTCTCGAAGCCGCGGGTCTCGCGCATTGCCCGCCCGGGCGCATCGGGCAAGGGCGGGAAGGCGGTGACTGCGTGCAGCACATAAATGCTGATCAGCACCAGGTTGCCGGCGGCGGCGAGGAGCGCCCAGCCGTCAATACCCAATCCGCGACCAGCCGAGCGTCGCAGCAGCAGCGCGACGAAAGGTGCGGCGCCGATCAGATAGGGCGCCGCCCAGTTCGCCTCGACCTCGCTGCCGAGCGCGACCAGCGCGAACAGTCCCAAGGGCACCAAAGCCGCTGCGCCCAGCAGCGAAACAGCGGCCGGGTCGAGCATGTTGGTCGCTCGCACGCTGATCGTTTGATTGCACTCGGGTGTGATACCCGCAAAGCGCCGACCAAGGTTGCGCGCAAAGCGTCCACCAAGGTTCCGCTCAAGGCGCCACAAAGGATGCCGCCCTGAGTATTTATCTGAGTGCTGACCAGTTGAGTGCTGACCAACTGGGCGCTGGCCAGCGAGCAGGTAAGAGCGTCGACCAACGCGCCAAAGAGCGATACCGATCGGCACCAGCAGTAGCCCCCAGAACAGCAGTTGCTCGCCGAGATAGCCACCGAGGCTGGAGAGCCGCTCGCCCCAGTCTATCGGTTCCGACAGGTCTGGCGTATACGCATGCGCGCCAGTGACTGCGGGCAGGGCGTCTGCTGCTAGCTGGATCGGTCCGCTATCGGTCGAAAAGCCGTGCCCGAACTGGAACCTGAGGGTCAGCCAGTCGTTCTGCGCGTTCCAAACCAGGTTTGGCGCGAATACTAGTAGCGCGACTAGCCCACCGAGATAGGGCCAAGGTGTGCGCAGCGCGCGTGGGTCAGCGCGCAGCAGCGCCCAGAGGAAGACCGGGCCGATCATGACCATGCTGTATTTGCCGAGCAGCCCGAGCCCGGTCGCGAGACCCGCTGTGAGCCAGCGCTTGCGCTGGCCTTGGAGCGCACGGAGGGCTTCGTGTAAGGCTAGAGGCCAGCACAGCATCAGCACCGTGTCCGGCGTGGTGATGATCCCTGCGACAAGCCCTGGGATGCTGGCGACCGAGAGGATGAGCGCTAGGAGCAAGCCGTTGCCTGAACTCAGGCCACTGGCGTGATAGAGTCGCCAGAGTACCAACAGCGACAAGCCGCCCAAGGCGACCGCGCCGAGCCGAGCGGCCAAGGTTGAGCCAGGGGCGAGCCAGGTGCCGACGCCGACCAGGGCGACCCCCGGTGGATGATCAAAGTAGCCCCAGGCCAGTTGGCGCGCCCAGTCGAAATAGTAGGCCTCATCGCGCGTGACCGGCAGTGAGTCGGCCACCAGCAGCCGCCAAGCCGTGACGCCGAGGATCAGCAGCAGCACCCAAGCGATGCCTGTACCCATGCCCATACCCCGTTGAGAGGGATCGATCTGAATCCGGCTTCCGCCCGTGCTTGAGTTCGGGCTAGGGCTTGGGCTAGGCGTTTGACTCGAGCTAGGATTTTTCCTCGGACTAGGACCAGGACTAGGAGGACTAGGACTCGGACGCTGCTGTGCTCCGCTAGAGCGGCTCATAAGCGCCTCATGAGCGCTGCCGAGACGGCACGCAATCGCTCTCGCGCTGGCTGCGTTGGATCAGCGCCTGCAGCCGTTGCTGCTCGTCGACCAGTTCGTCCGGTGGCTTGGGTGAGCGCTTGAGCATCGTCGCGGCCTGCGCGAGTCCTTGGCAACGGTCGCTGCCGGACTCTTTCAACAGCGCGTGGTAGACCAACGCCGAGGCGCCGTAAATGAAGCCCAGAGCACTGTCTGGTACCTGCGCGCGCGCCTCTTCGGCGGCCGTTATCAGCTTTTGGTTCTCGCGATCGAGCTTGTTCTCGCGCACCGAGGCGTCGAGCCGATTGCGCCGCTCGCTGAGTGTGAGTAAGAGTCCACCATGATAGGAGGCGATTCTCGGCGATGCGCTTGAAGGTTGCAGGTCGAGGGCCTGGCGATAGCCGGACTCGGCCTTGTCGAGGAGCTTGCGCGTCCGTCCTCCGGTCGCGGATGCATCCGCCGGGAGTTGAATGGCGAGGCGTAAGCAGGCATCGGCATGGATGGCGTGCGCTTCGGCGCAGAGGTCGCTGGCCTCGGTGCACTGGATGCGGGCAGCGGCGATGCCTTCCCAGTTGCTAGCGGCAACCAGCGCTTGCAGTTGGCTCGGGTTAAGACCCGGCCCAGACTCGGTGACGGTTTGGGTCTGACAGCCCACCAGCAGAGCGGACAGGCCAATCAGGCCAATCAGGAGCCGCGTCGCAAGGCCCCGACCTGATTGGGGTCTCTGCTGACGGCGACCTTGGCACTCTGCGCATGGGTTCATCGGCGTGCCTGCTTCGCGGGCGCCTTGGCCTGACGCTGAAGCAGGGGCTCTGCTCGGGCGTTGCGGTCTGAGACTGAGCCTGAGTCTGAGTCTGAGCTTGAGCCTGGGTCTGAGCCGAGGACTGACGTGCCTGGCGGCTCCAACGGGAACAGGCGTTGCAGAATGAGAAAACCCAGCCAGACCAGCAAGATCGAGGTCAACGTATCGCTGAGGAAATGGGCGCCCGCGGCCATCCGTGCGAGCACCATGGCCAGCAGATAGAGCAGGGCCACGCCGGTCCAGATGGAGCTGACCCCGAACAGCACCACCGGTACCGCGACCAGCCATGCGGCGGCCGCGACATGACCAGAGGAAAAGCTACCGCCGTTCTGATCGGAGACGACGAAGGCCGGCGTGAAGGTCCGGTGGCCGCCGAACGGCTCGAGCTGGATTGGGCGTGCTCGTCCCCAATGCTCCTTGAAGACTTGATTGACGATCAGCCCTGGCACGAGCGCGAGTAACAGCAGCAGGAAGCCCAGTTGGCGCCCGCTGACGAGCCGTGCGGCGCTGACTTTGCTGGGTTTGGCGAGGCGTAGATCTCCACGTCGCGTGAGGACAACACGCATGGCCTTGGCCTCGGGCGCGTCAATGCCGCCTAGGGCGCTGCTTGCCGCCGATGCATGCCGGCGCCCAATCGCCCAAGCACCGGTCAGGCCAAGGCTGGCGATCACCAAGGCCTCATCGATCGAGCCATACATGAATTGTTCCCAGAAGGCACCGCGCGCGGCGAAGCCGCCCTCCGGGGTCCAGAACAGACCCGCGACGACGAGATCGATCTGCGGAAACGCGAGCCAAAGATCGGCCAGCGCGAAGAACAGAATCGAGACGGCAAGCAGCGGCGGGGCACTCATGGATGCGATGGGGTTTGCTTTCAGAAAAGGGTATAGATGAACGGCGCGACTGCCGAGCCTTGGGCGAGCACGATCAGTGCCCCGAGCAGCAGCATGACGACGATAATCGGCGCGAGCCAGAACTTCTTGCGCTCACGCATGAAGCCCCAGAGGTCTTTGAGCAGGTCGAGCATCGGTAGCAGTCTCTCGTCGGTCAGGTTGTGCGCAGGTCGTGCGTCAGTAGGGTCGTTCGAACGAATCGGGCGCAATCGGCCGGCTCGGTTCGCGGTAGCTCTCGGCCTCAGGCCGCAGCCGGCGACGCATCGGGTCATGACGGAACAAGCGCATCACCGCGCCGACCGGCACGAACAGCAGAAAGAACACCAGGCCCAAGATCAGCGGCGTCGTGATCCGACTCATCATCAGGCCAAAACGCATCCAGCCGCGATAGACCGGGCGCAGACTGCGCGGCGCTATCCAGCCCCAGAGCGCTAGCACCGCAGCCAGCGGCCAAGGCCAGAGCGGCCAGCCAAGGCTGAGCAGCCAGGGCAGCAACAGCCCAAACAGCAGGACGATGATCGTCGCCGTGGTCAGCGCGAAGCTGCGCAGTCCGGCGCGGTCGAGTTCGGGGATCGGGTGCATGGGGTGGCGATAGGCTCGGTACTCTAGTCCAGCTCGAAGGTCTGCTGCCAACTCAGGTCTTGCTCCTGAGTGGGTTGTTCGGACTTGGTCAGCAGGCAGTTCTCGAGCACCAGGGCGTCCATCTCAGTGCGCATGAAGCAGCGATAGGCATCCTCGGGTGAACCGACGATGGGCTCGCCACGGACATTGAATGAGGTGTTGACCAGCAGCGGACAGCCGGTACGCTCGGCAAAGGCCGAGATCAGCCGATGGAAGCGGGGGTTGGTCTCGCGGTGCACCGTCTGCAGCCGTGCCGAGTAATCGACATGGGTGATGGCCGGGACCTCGGAGCGGGCGATATGCAGCTTATCGATCCCGAACAACTGTTGCTCGGCCTCGGTCATCTTGATCCGCTTCGACGCGGCCACCGGTGCGACGATCAGCATATACGGGCTGGGCCGCGACTGCTCGAACCAGTCGCTGACCTGCTCGGCGAGCACCGCTGGCGCGAATGGGCGAAATGACTCGCGGTACTTGATCTTCAGGTTCATCACCGACTGCATGCGCGGATTGCGCGGGTCGCCAATGATCGAGCGCCCGCCAAGCGCGCGCGGGCCGAACTCCATCCGCCCCTGGAACCAGCCGATGATCTGGCCGGCGTCGAGCAGTTCGGCCAGTTTGGCCATCAACACCTCGTCATCGAGGCGCTGATAGGGGATTTCAGCGTCATCCAGAAAGGTCTGGATCTGCGTATTCGGGAAGCGCGGGCCAAGATAGGCGCCTTGCATCCGGTCCGTCGTCGAATCAGTCGAGCTGGTGCGTGGCTGATCCAGATACTCATACCAGACCGAGAGCGCCGCCCCGAGCGCACCACCGGCATCGCCCGCGGCGGGCTGAATCCAGATCTGCTCGAATGGGCCTTCACGCTGCAGGCGGCCATTGGCAACGCAGTTCAGCGCCACGCCGCCGGCCAGGCAGAGCCGATCAACCCCAAGCTCGCGATGCAGCGTGCGCGCAAGCCGCAGCACCACCTCCTCGGTAACGACCTGGATCGAAGCAGCTAGATCCATCTCGCGCTGGGTCACCGGCGACTCCGGCTGGCGCGGTGGGCCGCCGAACAGCCGCGTGAAGGCGCGGCTGGTCATGGTCAGGCCGTTGGCATAGTTGAAATAGCGCATGTCCATGCGGAAGCTGCCGTCGTCCTTGAGCGCGATGAGATGCTTAAGGATCAGCTCGACATAGCGCGGCTCGCCATAGGGCGCGAGCCCCATCAGCTTGTACTCACCGGAGTTGACCTTGAAGCCGGCAAAGTAGGTAAAGGCTGAATAGAGCAGGCCGAGCGAGTGCGGAAACTGGATCTCCCACAATGGGCTCAGCCGGTTGCCCTCGCCGAGCCAGGCACTGGTGGTCGCCCACTCGCCGACGCCATCCAGGCAGAGCACCGCCGCGCGCTCGAACGGACTCGGGAAGAAGGCCGAGGCGGCGTGCGATTGATGGTGCTGGGTGAACAGCAGCGGCGGCAGTTGCGCAATCGGCAGCGCACCGAGCTTGGCCAGCTCCCGCTTGAGCAGCTCCTTAAGGAATAGCTTCTCCTTGAGCCAGATCGGCATCGCGGTGATGAACGAGCGCAGCCCGCGCGGCGCATAGGCGAGGTAGGTCTCGAGTAGCCGCTCGAACTTGATCAGCGGCTTGTCGTAGAAGACGATCTGATCCAGCTCGGCCAGCGCGATGCCGGCCTCGTCGAGGCAATAGCGGATCGCCTCGGCCGGGAAGGCGGCATCATGCTTCTTGCGCGAGAAGCGTTCCTGCTGGGCAGCCGCCAGCACCTCGCCGTCGCGCACCAGAGCGGCCGCGCTGTCGTGATAAAATGCCGAGATGCCGAGGATGTTGACCGCCATGAGAACCGCAAACGCGTCTGCACTAAGGTTCGCGCGGCGGGTGCCGCGTCAGCCGCCGGAGTATAACGAAGTTCTGATGGTCTGACCTATCGGATCGGCTGACCTATTTAGATTGGCTGACCTAGCTGACCGCTGATCGGCGCGCGCCTTGGGTCGGTCGCTTGTAGAACGAATGCGATGAACGTAGGACGCGGAACGCAGCGCGGCTGTTTCGCGCCGAGGAAGGGGCATGGTGCGTCGTCTATTGCTGGGGTTCGTTTGGCTGCTGTTCGTCTTTCTGCTTTTGCAGCTGGCCGGCTTTGTGTTCTATCAGTTCGTGGTCAGCCGGCCGATCAGCGGCTATGGCTATCCAACCGGGCTCGAGCAGCCGCATGCTGAACTCGGCTACCATTATCAGCCCAATTTCTCCGCGCATTTCAAGGGCACGGCCTATCACCACATCCTGATCGAGACCAATCCTCAGGGCTTTCGCGACGCCGATTTCGCACCGCGGTCGGGCGAGGGCCTGCGGGTCGCCGTGCTTGGGGATTCCGTGGTACTCGGCCCTGGTGTCGAGGCCGAGGAGCGTTTCACGAGCTGCCTCGATAAGCCGGCGATCGCGCGAGCAGCCCCTGCCGGGCAGCCAGCGGCCTCTTCAGTGCAATCACAGGACTGGCGGGTGCTCAATCTCGGCGTGCATGCGTACAGCTTCGGCCATTACGTCAAGCTCGCCGAGCTGGATTTCCTCGGTGCCGAGCCCGATGCGGTGCTGCTTGGGATCACGCTCAACGACTTCGCGCCGATGCAGAGCGTCGGCCCAGCGCGACGCGCTCGCCGGCAGGTCGAAGGTTGGCATAAGCCGGAGTGGATCGCGCGCATCCAAGCGCGCATTGGCCGCACCTATGCGGCGCGTTTCCTCGACGAACTCGATACCCGACTTCGCTATGCGTTGCTTAGTGCCGATGAGCGCGAGGCCTATCACACCACCTGGATGCGCACCGTGGTCGAGGCCTGGCGGCAGGACGAGAACCGCGAGCGTTTCGCGACCCGTCTGGATCAATTCACCGACCTCATCGAACAGCGTGGTCTGCCGCTCGGCATCGTTCTGTTCCCCGAGTTGAATGCGCTCAGCGATCCCGAGACCTTCGATGGCCCGCGTCAGCAGGTGCGAGCCCTGCTCGAGGCCCGCGACCTGGACTACTGCGATCCATACGATGACTTCGCCCGCCAGCCAGACCTGGAGGCGCTGTTCCTGGTTCGAGACAGCGTGCACTACACCCCGCGTGGCCATCAGCTGTTGTGTGCGGCGATCGAGCGCTGTCTCGAGGCCGGGGCGCTAGCCGAGCTTGCCGAGGCCAGCTCGGCAGAGCGGTAGCCTCATGGCGGACAAGTAGGCATCAGTGGCGGCTTCGATGCCGTAACCGCGGGCTGCTTGTTGGAGTGTCGCGGCGGGTAAGGGTGCAGCGAGGGTGCTTGCCATGGCCGCGGCCAAGGCTTGGTGGTCCCCAACTGGAACCAGCGGCCCATAGCGACCTGCTTGCAGGATCTCGCTCGGACCGCTCGGACAGTCCGTCGACACCACGGGCGTGCCAAGCGCGAGCGCCTCGATGAGCACAAAGCCCAACCCCTCCCAGCGCGATGTAAAGGCAAAGAGATCCGCGTTAGCCAGGTAGGCATAGGGCTCAGGGATGAAGCCCGGCAGGGTGACATCCTCGGCAACACCCAGCTCCCGTGCGAGCCTGAGCAGGCGCTCACGACGACGGCCGCGGCCAATGATCATCAGTCGGCATTGACGTTGGGCGCGCAGCAGGGCAAAGCCCCGCAACAGCGTCTCGAAGTCTTTGCGCCCGCAGAGTTCGCCGGCGCCGAGGATCAGGGGCCAGTCCGCATCCTGGAACCAGGGATGCGTCGGCGCGGGCAGTTTGGTGTCGAACAGCAACGCTGGCACCACCGGCGAAGGCGCCACCTGGATCAGCGATCGTGCCAGGCCGGTGTAACGCGCGATATCGTCCGCGGCACCCTGACTAGGAGTGATGACTTGGTCAGCAAAGGGGTACAGCTTGCCGATCGAGGTCCGCTGCAACCAGCGTTCCCACCAACCACGACTGGCAAGATCAACCGAAAGCGTAGTCCCCAAGCGCAGCAACAAACGGGTCTCGACGCCGGCCAGGGCACGCGCCAGTAAGGCGGTTCGGTTGACACGGTCCTTGTCCGATAAGAGCGCGGCAGGTCGCTCGCGACGCAGGTAGCGCACCAGACTTGGCAGGCAGGCGTAGGTTTGCCGATGACCGAGATCGAGGATGCGGATACCGGGGGCGGCTGTTCCAGGATCAGCCGTGTTCAGTTCTGGCCCGTGCCCACGCACCTTGAGCAGATCGACCGGATAGCCGCGTCGGGCGATCGCCGGCAGCAGGTTCTTGGCCACCCGGTCGACGCCGCTGTGGCCGGAGGTGGACAAAAAGAAGGCAACGCGAGGCTCAGCCATCAGAGGCGATCCAGTCCAACGGGTCTTCATTGGGCTGCGGAACTTGGCCCGGCTGGTCGATGAACAGTCGGTGCCAGATCGCGAACTGCAGCAGGCCGAACAGCTCCCGACTGCCGCCACGATGGGCTTGTCGCGCCGCCACCAGATCCGGGATGGTTTCGCTCCGAAACCACTCACGAACGCCCTGGTTGCGCATCAGCAGGTCACCAATGCGCGCCGCCATCGGGCCACTGAGCCAGTCGCCAACCGGGACATGGAAGCCGCGTTTCGGCCGCTCGAGATGACCCGGTGGCAAACGGGGCTCAGCCCATTGGCGCAGCAGCACTTTGCCGGTTCGCCCGAGCACCTTGAGATGATCTGGCAATGCTAGCCCAAACTCGACCAGGCGATGGTCGAGGAAGGGCACGCGCCCCTCAACCCCAAAGGCCATCAGCATGCGATCGGTCTTCACCAGTAGGTTGTCCGGCAGCGCGGTCACCAGGTCGGTCTGTTGTCGACGTTGTAGGTCGGACCAGTTCCGCGGGGTCGACTGCCAGGCATCGATGAACGGCTGGCGGGCGCGTGCTGCGGCATGGCTCAGCCTCGGCCCGAACAGGCGTTGCATCCAGGTCCGCGACCATTGCGGGCGGCTGCGAAAGCCGCCGCTGCCGGGGTGGAGCAGGGATTTCCCCCAGCGCTCCAGCCGCGTTGGGCGGTAGCGACGGTAGCCGGCGAAGGCCTCATCGCCGCCCTCGCCGGAGAACACCACCTTGAGATCCTGTGCGGCCGTCTCGGCCAGGATCGATGTGGGCAGACAGGCGTAGTCACGCATCAACTCGTCTGCCGCCCAGACACTGTGGGGGATGCGGGCAAACACCTGATCCAGCTCCAGCTCGAGGGCGCTGTGCTCGAAGCCGAACCAGTCGGCAACCCGTTGCGCCTCGTCGAGCTCGTGCGCCATCGCCGTGCCGCGATAACCGACCGAAAAGCTCTGGATGCGTCCGGCCCCAAGCGCCTGCAGCTGACAGGCGAGCACCGCCGAGTCGAGCCCCCCGGAGAGAAAGAGTCCGAAGGGCACATCGGCGCGCATGTGCTCTCGCATCCCTTCGGTGAGGAGACCGTCCAGCTGTTGCAGGGCCTCGTCTTCGTTCAGGCTGCTTGGGGCGATCTGCAACGGCGACCAATACCGATGCCGGCGAATCCCCAGATCGGCGTCGATCACCAGCATCTCGCCGGGCAGCACGCGGCGAATCCCAGCGACAAGGGTCTCCTCGCCACTGCTGAACTGCTGCAAGAGAAATTGTGCGAGCGCCTGAGGCTGGACCTGGGGTTGGTGGCCAAGCAGTGGCAACAGCGCCTTGATCTCGGAGGCAAAGGCGATGCGATCAGGGAGTTGCAGGTAGAACAGGGGCTTGATGCCCAAGCGGTCGCGCACCAGCAGCAGGCGCCGCTGGGCGTCGTCGTACAGGGCAAAGGCATACATGCCGCGCAGGCGCTCGAGGTAGCCGTCGCCGTATGCCGCGTAGGCGAGCAGGATGGATTCGGAGTCTGAACTCGAGGAGGGATGGTGACCGAGCCGTCGCAACGCATCGTTCAGCTCGAGGTAGTTGTAGATCTCGCCATTGGCCGCAAGGCTGAGCCGGCCGTCGCTGGAGACCATTGGCTGATGTCCACTGCTGAGCCCGATGATGGACAGTCGCGTCTGCGCCAGCCCGACGGCGCCCTGGATATGCACGCCCTGGTCATCCGGACCGCGATGCGCCAACTGCGCGGCCATGGCGTCGAGCAGCGCTCGTTCTGGCTTGCGGCCGTCTTTCAGGATCAATCCGGCGATGCCGCACATCGTCCTTAGTTCGCCGTCCCAGGCTCGCCGATCCCTAACTCGGGAGCGCTCATCTCCGGCCTTGGATCGCTGAGCCCGAGCACCTGCGCATAACGCGCGGCGCTCCGTTTCGGGTCGAAGCGCCCGGCACCGGCGCGCAGCAGCTCTGCCGGTAGCGGCTTCTCGAGCACCGAACGCATCGCTTCAGCCAGGGCAACCGGATCATCAACCGGCACCAAGGGGCCGAGCCGGCCATCGTCGAGAATATCGCGCGCGCCGCTTGGGCAGTCGGTCGAAACACAGGGCGTGCCGAGTGCGAGGGCCTCGATTAGGGCGTTGCTGGAGCCCTCGAACAGCGATGAGCAGACGAACAGATCGGCAGCGGCAACATAGCGAAACGGGTTTGGCTGATAACCCAGCAATTCGATCCGATCCGCAATCCCGAGCCGTGTTGCCAGCGCCTGCAGCCGGTCATGCTGGCCGCCCTGACCGCAGATCATCAGGCGTGCATCGAGTGCCGTCGGTAGTAACGCGAAGGCGCGCAGCAAGAGGCCGAAATGCTTGGCTCGCACTAGGCGCCCGACACTGACGATGATCGGCCCGGGCTTTTGTTTGAGCCAAGGGTGCAAAATCGGCTCGCTGGCCAGGCGGTCGATCGTCTCGGTGTCGACCGGATTCAGGATGGTTTCGATGCGCGGCGATGGGTGGTGCTGTATCGACCCCCGGCTTAGCATGCGGTGCAAGGCGGCACTGACCCCGGAAGAGTTGCCGATCAGCAGATCGGCTTGGCGATAGAGCCGGGTGAGTCGCCAGCCATTCCAGGCCGCTGTCCAGGGACTGTTGCGCTTGAGCCGTTCCGGAACATTGGTACCGATGCGAAAAGCAGTGAAGGGTCGCTCTCCGGTCAGCTTGGGTTGCATCAGGAGGCGATGACTTCGGTCGCGATTGCTGAGGATGGCGTCTGGCTGGCGCTGGTGCAGATAGTCGAGCAGCTGGACCTCGGCCTGCTTGAGTTGCTCGAGATCGATGGTAAAACACTCGACCTCACCTCTAAGCTCGCTCAGGTCTGGATGCCTGGGACTCGGTAGCAACAGGTCGATCTCGATGCCCCGCTCGAGCAGCGCCTCCATCAGCGTTGTCATCACGCGTCCGATACCGCCACTTCCCTTGAGGAAACCAATCATGGCCAGTCGCGGTCGAGGTTCGCTTGCGCTCGCACTCGGAGACGGGAATGCCCTGTTATCGGTCATGCTCTGTGCCTTTTTCAGTCTTGCACGAGAAATATCCTCCTTCAAAGGGAGGCGCGAGCTGCCTGGAATCCTGCGTTTCTTTCCGGGCTTGGACGCATCTTCCTGAAGAGATGGTCAGTGCTGCAGGTCGGTTATAGTACAGTGTTGAACCTTTCAGCCGCTGTTGTTTGTCCAAGTGATCACTGCGAATGCCTCGTCCTGGAACAGCTGGCTAGAGGGCCTGCGCTTATTTAGCCTCTATGGACTCTCCCTGAGCCTCTTTATGGTGCCGGCGGGCGTCTCGGCTGGGCTGTTACTGATCTGGGTTTGGTTCCTGGTGCTGCTGCTGCATCGCCCTCAGCCCCTGCTGCCGCGCCATTTACTGGTTTGGCTGATGCTCGCGTTTGCGCTTTATGTGCTGCTGCAGCCTCTGCTGCAGCCGCTTTTACCGCGCGTTGCGAGTGCTGACCTCGCTTCAGGTTGGGCGGCGGCGTTTAGTTGGTCACAGCTCGTTGTTGTGGTGCCGATCGCCTATGCACTGCGCGGCGATGAGCAGCTCGTGCTGCGTTTGTTGTTGCTGGCCCTGATCGGGCTGGTGCTCGGCACGCTATGGCGACTCGATTGGGCGCTGTTTCTCGGCGATGCCGAGGCCTTCTTCGATTCGCGACCAGGCTTCGGTTTTCCGGCGCTCGCTTATGCCCTCTACGCAGGAACGGCCTTGATCGGGCTGTTGGTGCTGCGCCGGCGCTGCTGGTATCGCACTGATGGCCGGCGACGTTGGTGGGCCTTGGCGTTATGGTTCATGGCCCTGGTCATGCTGGCTGAAGCCGTGGTACTGACACAAGCCCGTGGTAGCTGGCTTGGATTGATCCTGGTGGCGTTGCTCGGGCTGGGGTTATGGCTGCGCGGGCCATGGCGCTATGACGGTCGGATTCCACCTATGCACTTGCTGGTCGTGGCGGCTGCGATCCTGTTGCTGATTGGATTGAACGCGAGCAAGATCGGCGAGCGTCTGCATGAGGAGCAGGCGGTTGCCGAGCAACTGCTGCGGGGCGAGACTCCCGCTGATCAGATCACCTCGTTGACATTGCGTTGGCATGCCCAGCGTTTTGGCCTAGAGCTTTGGCGTGAACGGCCCTGGTTCGGCTGGGGGGCTGGTACCAGCTATCCGCTGATGCTCGCCAGTGTGGCAGCGAGGGCTGTTGAGAACGAAACGGATGGATTCTATGCGGCGGCATTGGCTGAGGGCGAACTCATGGAGGCCATTCGTGGTGGCATGCAGACTGCTGTCGACGAGAGGCTGGCGGCCGCCGCGGAAGGCATTTGGCATTTCGAGGATGGTGTGCTCAAGCATCTCCACAACAGCTACTTGGAGCTACTAACGCAATTGGGTCTGGTCGGCTTTGGGCTCTGGATGCTGATCGCCATGCTGATGGTTTGGACGGTCTATGACGGGGTTCGGGGTGGAAGGCTGAGTCGGGATTTGGGTCTGTTTCTGGTTCTCTCGTTGGTTTATTTGGCGGTCTGGAGCCTGTTCAACTTCCGCATGGTGCATCAGGACTTCCGCGGCTACTGGGCATTGCTCGCCGGCGCTGCGTTGAGCATGTCGCTTTACCGGCGCGACGGCATGACGGGTGAGGGAGTGAGAGGTTGAGCCTGTGAGTGGCAATGGCATCAGCGATGACGGCATCAGAGACGGCAGCATGCGGGATCATGGTATGAGAGACACCGGCGGCTAATGGCGACTCGCAGTTCAAGCGGGCAGATCTCGCCGCGGCGCATCTTGCTCGTACGCTTGAGTGCGATCGGCGACATCGTCTTTGCCTCGCCACTGATCGCCAGTCTGCGACGCGCCTATCCGGCGGCGCGGATGGCCTGGCTGGTGCAGCCGGAGTGTGCCTCGCTGTTGGCGCATCACCCTGACCTCGATCAGATCATCGAATGGCCGCTTCCGCGTTGGCGTCGACTCTGGCGCCAACGGCAACTGCTGAGCCTGCTGAAGGAGGTCGTATCGGCTATCAAGGCGCTGCGGGCGGAGCGCTTCGATCTGGCGATCGATCTCCAAGGGCTGCTCAAGAGTGCGCTGCCGGTGCGTTGGTCCGGCGCGCCAGAGCGCATTGGGTTGGGTTCGCGCGAGGGTGGCCAGTGGCTGATGACGCGTCGAGTCGGACGCGGGCCTGATAATGCTTGGATGAGCTCCGAATATCGTCACCTGGCATCCCGTCTGGGCTGGCCGATCGATGACTTTCGGCTGCGGGTCTATCCGGGCAGCGCGGCCGAGGCTGAGGCCGGGACGCTGATCGCCGCGCATGGTCTGAGCGCCGGTTACGCCGTCATCTGTCCGTTCACCACGCGTCCGCAAAAGCACTGGCTCGATGAGCGCTGGGCAGCGCTGGCCGGCCAGATTCAAGCGCACTTCGGCCTGCCGACGCTGATGCTCGGCGGCCCCGCCGATCGCCAGGCCGCGCAGGTTATTCTCGCCGAAGCAGAAGCCGAAGACGGGGCAGGGAGTAGAGCAGTGGTTAGCGCTTGGCCAGGGCCTGAAAAGGCTGACGGCATGGATGGCCGCCTGGCTACCGGTGGTGGCCGGGCGCTGGTCAACCTTGTCGGTGAGACCAGCCTGCTCTCTGCGGCGGCGCTCATCCAGCGCGCGCGCTTGCTGGTTGGCGTCGATACCGGACTCAGCCACATGGGTATCGCCTTCGAGCGGCCGACGGTGCTGCTATTCGGCTCGACTTGTCCTTATACCGAGACCGGCAGCACCAAAGCGCGCGTGCTCTACCATCGGCGTGAATGCTCGCCCTGCCGGCGCCGGCCAACCTGCGACGGGGCTTTTAGTTGCATGCGCGATATCGAGGTCAGCGAGGTGATGGCGACCCTGGGCGATCTCGCTGATGGCGGCGACTTGGCCGATCGACCGGCGAATCCAGCATGAGGGTGTTGCATGTCGAGGGTGGGGCGCACCTGTACGGCGGTGCACTGCAGTTGCTCTACCTACTGGAGGGGCTGGCAGCGCGCGGTGTCGACACTCATCTGGCCTGCCGCTGCGGCTGCGAGCTCGCGACCCGCGCCGCACCCTTCGCCCAGGTCCGCGAGATGCCGATGGGTGGCGATCTCGATGTGCTGATGATCGGCCGCCTGTATCGCGTGATTCGCCAGACGCGGCCGGACCTTGTGCACCTTCATAGTCGCATCGGTGCCGATCTGATGGGCGGTATCGCCGCACGCCTGGCTGGCGTTCCGGTGCTGCATACGCGTCGAGTCGACAATCCCGAGCCCAAGCTGCTGGTGGCGACCAAGTACCGACTTCACGACCGGGTGATCGCGATCTCCGAAGGTATCGAGCGCGTGCTGCTCGCCGAAGGCCTGCCAGCAGCCAAGCTGCGCTTGGTGCGCAGTGCGGTGCCAGCCGAGCGATATGCGCAGCCCTGCCGCGTGCAGCTGATCAGCCAACGCCTGGGACTGCCGGAAGACGCGCTCCTGCTCGGGGTGGTCGCGCAGCTGATCGAGCGCAAAGGGCATGCGTTGCTGTTAGAGGCGCTGCCGGCGCTGCTCGCCGAGCAGCCGCGGCTGCAGGTCTTGTTCTTTGGTCAAGGTCCGCTGGCGGCAGCGCTCGAACAGCAAATCGGCGCTGCGGGACTGCGCGGGCGAGTCCATCTGACCGGCTTTCGCGATGACCTGCCAGAACTGCTGCCCTGTCTAACGCTGTTGGTGCACCCGGCGTTGATGGAGGGGCTTGGTGTCTCGCTCTTGCAGGCGGCAGCGGCTGGGGTGCCGATCGTTGCGAGTCGGGTGGGTGGCATCCCGGAGGCGGTCGAGGACGGTGTGACCGGTATGCTGACGCCTCCCGGCGATGGGGCCGCACTGGAGCAGGCGATACGGGCACTGCTGTCCGACCCACAGTTGCGCGAGCGGCTCGGTCGAGCTGGGGCAGAGCGGGTTCGGCGCGACTTCTGCGTCGACGCCATGGTTGAGGGTAACCTTAGGGTCTATCGTGAGCTGATTGCGAGGCCCCGTCATGAATGACAGCAAGAGATTAGGCCCAGGGTCGGAGACTGCCGGCCATGCTGGCGCTCCGGCTCAGCCAGAGCCTCAGTGGCCATCCAGCTTGCAGCTGATTGGGAGTAAGGGACTCGGCGGCGCCGAGCGTTGGTTTCAGCGCTTTTGCGATGCGCTGGCCGACCGCGGCGCGCCGGCCGCGATCGGTATCCGTGCCGGTAGTGGCTTGGACAAGGCGCGCGCGCAGGGGCTTGGTGCACAGCTCCCCTGTCATCGGCTGCCGTTCCGAACGGTTTGGGACCCGCTGTCGCGCGCTGCGATCGATCAGCTGGTGAAACGCCTCCAGCCCGAAATCGTGCAGACCTACATGGGCCGTGCGACACGCTTGACGCGCTTGGCGCAGCTGCCGCGACGCACTGGCTTGGCTGGATCGGCGAGGCCGCTGCATCTGACACGACTGGGCGGCTACTATGAGCTGTCAGCCTATCGGCATGCCGATGCCTGGATCGGCAACACGCGCCAGCTCTGTGACTGGATGGTTCAGCAGGGGCTGCCCGCCGAGCGAGTTTTTCATATCTACAATTTCGTCGATCTGCCACCACGCCTTCAAAGCGACGGTCAGGATTTGCGCCGAGAACTCGGTTTAAGCTCAGATGAGCAACTGTTGATCTGCATGGGGCGGTTCGTTACCTTCAAGGGGCATCGATATCTTCTCGATGCGCTTGCGCGCTTGCCTGTCGAGCTTGGCGGCCGGCGCTGGCGCCTGTTGATGCTCGGCGATGGACCTTTGCGGGAGGATTTGCACCAGCAGGCACGGGCGCTCGGGATCATGGATCGCATCCTTTGGCTTGGTTGGCGCCCAGAGCCAGCACCCTATCTCCAGCTTGCCGATCTCGTGGTGTTTCCATCGCTCGATGCTGAGCCCATGGGGAATGTGATCCTCGAGGCCTGGGCCTGGCGGCTGCCGTTGGTCACGGCATCGTTTCGTGGCGCACGCGAGATCGTCCGTCATGGCGAGGATGCTTGGTGCGTGCCTTGCGCCGATGGGCCGGCGTTGGCGCAAGGGATTCAGCATTTGCTGGAAGAGCCCTTGTTGGCGGATGCATTGGTCAAGCGCGGCGCAGAGCGCGTCGAACAAGAATTCTCGCGTGCTGCGATCATGCAGCAGTACTGGGAACTCTATGTCGATCTTGCCGATGGCTAATCGTCTTTACTCATTCCTACTCTTGCTCTTGCTGCCGCTGGTGTTGCTGCGCCTGTTCTGGCGTGGTTATCGGAATCCGGCTTACCTGGAGCGCTGGCCCGAGCGCATCGGGCTTTGGCGTCGGCCGTTGCGTCCCGTCGACATTTGGATTCACGCGGTTTCGGTGGGTGAGGTGCAGGCGATGCAGCCACTGATTCGCGAACTGCTCGGCCGCGAGCCGGCGATGGCGTTGGTGGTCAGTACGACGACACCGACCGGTGCGCGACGGCTGCGAGCCTTGTTCGGTGAGCGGGTCCAACACGTCTTTACGCCCTATGACCTGCCCTGGATCATGCGCCGATTCCTGAACCGGACCCGGCCTCGGTTGGTGATGGTGGTCGAAACCGAGATCTGGCCGAACATGCTCGCGGTCTGCGCTGAGCGGGAGATCCCGGTCATGCTCGCGAATGCACGGATGTCGCCGCGCTCGGCTCAAGGGTATGCCCGCGTTGGCCAGTTCACCGCGCAGACCCTCGGTCGCTTTGCACGTATCGCAGCGCAGAGCCAGCCCGATGCCGAGCGTTTTATTCAGCTCGGCGCGGCGGCGGATCGGGTGCAGGTGACGGGCAGCATCAAGTTCGACGTGCGTTTACCGGCGAGCCTGCGTGACCGCGCCGAGGTTCTGCGCCGTGGTTGGGGCGTCAACCGCCCGGTTTGGGTCGCCGCTAGCACCCATGAGGGCGAGGAGGAGCCGCTGCTGGCGGTTCAGCGCCGGCTGCGGCAGTCGTTCGCGGAGGCCTTGCTGGTCTTGGTGCCGCGCCATCCTGAGCGTTTCGATCGGGTTGCGGCCTTGGTGCATCGTGAAGGCATGGCGATGGTGCGTCGCAGCGATGGTTGCGCTTGCGATGCCGCCTGCTCGGTCTATCTGGCCGATAGCATGGGCGAGCTGCCATTGTTCTTGGCGGCGGCGGATGTGGCTTTTATCGGTGGCAGTTTGGTACCGATCGGCGGACACAACCTGTTGGAGGCGGCAGCATTAGCCGTCCCCGTCGTGATTGGCCCACACTGCTTCAACTTTGCCGAGATCACTCGACTCCTGGTGGCCGAGGAGGGTGCGGTGCAGGTGAAAGACGCGCAAGCCTTGGCCCCGCTGCTCGAGGCCTGGCTTGGCGAGGCTACTGAGCGCGCCCGGATCGGAGAGAACGGCGCTGCCTTCGTCGCACGTAACCGCGGTGCGCTGCAGCGCCTGCTGGTGCTACTCGACTCCGAACTCGGCCGCATCAAGCCGACCGCTTGATGCGCCTAGCCGTCGATTCGATCGGAGTCTGTTGTGGCTTTCGCGTTGGTTTTGCGCGTCTTGCTTTGGCCGTATACCTGAGCCTGTCCGTGCTGGGGCGACTAGGCGCTCCGGCGCTGCTCGGGCTTTCCTGTCCTTGTCTTTCCTATCCTTTCAGCCTAGGGATTGCGCGGCTCTTTGAAGAGACGTGAGACGGCTCTGAACTGCTCGTTTTGGGAGTCGCTGAGCCATTCGAATGCGACCGACTCGGTGTTGCTGACATGGATGCCGGAGTGGCGCATGCGCTCCAAGGCATTCTCGGCCTTGCCTGGGTGCCGTGAGCAGATCGCATCAGCGGCGATGAAGACCTGATAGCCCCAACGTTGCAGGCCTGAGGCGGTCTGAAGGATACAGATATGAGCCTCCATGCCGACCAGGACGACTTGCTTACGCTGCGGCTGCTCGGTGAGCGCGCGCTCGAAGCCAGGGGCGGTGCAGCAGGAAAAGCAGGTCTTCTCGGTAGGCACCGCGGTCTCTGGCATCTGCTCGCGCACCGCGGCGATGGTCTTGCCGAGACCCCGCGGATTTTGCTCGGTCGAGATGATCGGGATGTTGAGGATCTTGGCTGAGCTGATCAGGCGGTTGATGTTGGTCACCGTGCGCTCAAGCAGGTCTTCTGGCATGGCCGCGGCGAGCCGTTCCTGGGCGTCGATGATCAGCAGTTGCGCGAACGCGGCCTGGCATAACGGCATCGGAGCCTGATGGATGCTCATAGTAATCTCCTCGGTTTTAGTAGGTTGGCATCTCGGGGTCGATGTCGCTTGCCCAGGCGGCGATCCCGCCGCGCAGGTTGATGACGCGCTTCAGGCCCTGATGTTCGAGGAAGCGAGCAACCTGTTGCGAGCGAATGCCGTGATGGCAGATGACGACCACCGGGCGCTCTTGGTCAAGCTGGCCGGCGTTGGCCGGCACCTGGCGCATGGGTAAGAGTTCGCTGCCTGGGATGCGGCAGATGGCATGCTCCCAGGGCTCACGGACATCCAGCAGGAGTGGCCGCTGGTCATCGATCTTGCCGCTGCCGTCAAGGATCTGTTTAAGCGCTTGGGGGGTTATTTGGTCCATACGCTGGGCTCTTGCTCGATTCGTGTCAGCTCAGAATGCAAAGCGTTCTGGCGTTGGGGCGTTCTCCAGCGACGCAATATTGGTCTCGAACAGGCGCTCGCGGCGGAAATCGTTGCCGATGCGGGTGATGAGCATGGCCTCCATCAGCGGCGGCTCGCCGACGACGATGAAGAGCCGGCCAGCATCCGCCAGCAAGCGTTCGAGCGCGGCTAGAGGCTCGGTGGTGGGCACTGATCCGGTGACGGCGATGACGTCGAACGGCCAGCCCTGGATATGCCCAGCGAAGGCATCGATGGTATGGACCTCGACCCGGGATGGCCCCATGGCGTCGAGCCGAGCGCGGGCGCCCTCGGCGAGGTCCGGGTCGATCTCGATGCTGGAAACCCGTTCTCCAAGGTGTGCCAGGCAGGCGGTGACGTAGCCAGTGCCGGTGCCAATCTCAAAGACGCTCTCGTGTGGTCGCACATCCAGCGCTTGGAGCATGCGCCCGACGAGTTTTGGTGCCAGCATGGCCGTACGCTCGCCGAGCGGGATCTCGATATCGGCGTAGGCGAGCCCGCGGTAGGCGTCTGGCACGAATGCCTCACGCGGCAGGTTGCGCATCACCGTCAGTACGCGCTCATTGAGCACATCCCAAGGTCGCACCTGTTGCTCGATCATGTTGAAACGTGCGCGATCCATGGTCGGTTGCATCCGTTGGGGTCCTCATCTGGGGTCGGTGGTTGGGCCAGAGGTTCGGCATAAGCACCGACGAAGGGTATGGAATTTGGTCTGGGGTGGCAAGCGTGCGGGTGACGCGCGAGCGCTAAATCAGTACCAGATTATCGCGGTGGATCAGCTCCTCGTCATTGATATAGCCGAGGATGCCAACGAAGGCCGAGCTGGGCTGGCCCTGGATGCGCAAGGTATCTTGTACATCATAGTTGACCAGCCCGCGCGCGATCTCGCGGCCATGCTCGTCCACGCAGGCAACGACCTCGCCGCGCTTGAACTGACCGCGCACGGCCTTGACGCCGACCGCGAGTAGGCTGCGCCCTTGCTCGCACAGCGCCCGTGCGGCGCCGTCATCGAGCACCAGCCGACCGCTGACGCGCAGATGGCCGGCCAGCCATTGCTTGCGTGCTGCCTGTGGCTCTTGCACCGGGGTGAGCAGGGTGCCGATCGGCGCTCCCTTGCCGAGCTGGCTGAGGCAGTCTTCACTGCGTCCGGGGGCAATGATGGTGGCACAGCCGGAGCGGGCGGCGAGCCTGGCCGCGCGAACCTTTGTCACCATGCCGCCGCTGCCGAGGCCGCCGCTGCCACCGGCGACCTCATCGAGGCGATGATCGTTGATGCGGGCCTCAGCGATCAGATGGGCGCCTGGATGCTTGCGCGGATCGGCGTCGAACAGGCCGTCCTGATCGGTCAGCAGCACCAAGAGCTCGGCCTCGATCAGGTTTGCGACCAGCGCCGCCAGGGTGTCGTTGTCGCCGAAGCGCAGCTCGTCGGTGGCGACGGTGTCGTTCTCATTGATCACCGGCACCACGCCAAGCGAGAGCAGGGTCCGCAGGGTACTGCGGGCGTTGAGATAGCGCTCGCGGTTGGCGAGATCGTCGCGGGTGAGGAGCACCTGTGCGGTATGCAGGCCGCGCCGCGCGAAGCAGGTCTCCCAAGCGCGGATCAGCCCCATCTGACCGATCGCCGCGGCCGCCTGCAGGTCGTGTAGTGCGCGTGGTCGCTGGAGCCAGCCCATGCGTGCCATGCCTTGGGCGACGGCGCCAGACGAGACCAGAACCAGATCATGGCCAGCAAGCCGACGCGCGCTGAGCTGGGCGACCCAGGGCTCGAGAACGTTGATATCCAGGCCAGCGCCGTCGCGCGTCAGCAGCGCACTGCCGATCTTGATGACCCAGCGCCGGGTCTGCGGAATCCGCTCGCGGTTGAACATTTGAGTGGCGAGGCGTGAGGAGCGATTAGTGCGTTGTGAGAGGCGAGGCGTGAGGGGCGAGTTTAGTCGAGAGGGTGCCAGGTTGATGGCTCGCTGGTACTGGTCTCGGTGCTCGTGTTGTCGCTGACCTCGGATGCGCTTGGTTGGGCCTTTGGTTGGGCCTTTGGTGGGGAATTGGCCTCTTGTCGGGGCTCGAATGGATGCTGAAGCGCGTTGAGCCGCTGCATCACGGCGCCGACCAGTGCATCAGTGCCCGCACCCGTGACGGCCGAGATGGTGAACACCGGCCCCGTCCAGTCGAGGTCGTCGATGAGCCTGTGTTGCACCTCGGTCGCCAGCTCCGGCTCGAGCAGGTCAGCCTTGTTGAGCACCAGCCAGCGCTCTTTTGTCGCCAGCTCCTCGCCGTGCGCGGCAAGCTCCTGCGTGATGATCCGAGCCTGCTCAAGCGGGGCGGGGCTGCCTTCGTACGGGGCGATGTCGACCAGGTGCAGCAGCAGTCGCGTTCGGCTCAAATGCTTCAGGAAGCGCGTGCCGAGTCCGGCGCCATCGGCAGCGCCGGCAATCAGACCAGGGATGTCGGCGATCACGAAGCTCTGTCGCGGACCCAAACTGACGACGCCGAGGTTCGGATACAGGGTCGTGAACGGGTAGTCAGCAACGCGGGGGCGCGCGCTGGAGACCTTGCGGATCAGACTCGACTTGCCCGCATTTGGGAGTCCAACGAGGCCGACGTCGGCGAGTAGGATCAGCTCCAGCTTCAAGCGACGCCGCTCGCCCGGGGTGCCGGGTTTGGACTGGCGCGGAGCCCGGTTGGTGCTCGATTTGTAGCGAGCGTTGCCGATGCCATGGAAACCGCCTTGTGCCACCAGCAGTTGCTGATCAGCGGTGAGAACCTCTCCAATCAGTTCATTGGTCTCGGCATCTAGCACGCGGGTGCCGAGCGGCACCTGAATCCATTTGTCTTCCCCTCCGCGGCCCGTTCGATTCTGGCCCATGCCGTCACGGCCACGCTCAGCGCGATGGCGGCGCGAATGGCGAAAATCGACCAGGGTGTTGAGCCCCGGATCGCCGATCAGGTAGACACTGCCGCCATCGCCGCCATCGCCGCCATCGGGGCCTCCTTTGGGGATGAAGCGCTCGCGCCGAAAGCTGACGCAGCCATTGCCGCCGTCGCCTGCCTCGACCCGGATCTCAGCCTCATCGACGAATTTCACGCACTGGCTTCGGTAGGCTCGATGCTGACGAATTTGCGGTTGCGCGGACCCTTGATCTCGAACCGCACCACGCCGTCCGTTAACGCGAACAGGGTATGGTCGCGGCCACAGCCAACATTGACGCCGCCGTGGAAGCGAGTGCCGCGCTGGCGCACGAGGATGCTGCCAGCTGAGACGGTTTGACCGCCGAAGCGCTTCACACCGAGTCGTTTCGACTCTGAATCGCGGCCGTTTCGGGAACTGCCGCCTGCCTTTTTATGTGCCATTGTAGTGGTCTCCGTCGCGCTGCCGAATCCAGTGGGTCGGTCAGCCGTTGCTGATGCTGGTGATCTTGAGTTGGGTGAACAGCTGGCGATGGCCCTGCCGCTTCAGGTGGTGTTTACGGCGCTTGAATTTGACGATGCGGACTTTGTCATGCTTGCCGTGAGCGGCGACTTCAGCCGTGACCTTAGCGCCGTCCAGGTAAGGCTTGCCAACCTGAACAGAGTCACCGTCAGCGAGCATCAGCACGCGCGGGATATCCAAAGTCGAGCCTTGATCGGCGTCGAGCTTCTCGACGGTCACGAGATCGCCCTCGGCGACGCGGTACTGTTTACCGCCGGTTTCGATGATTGCGTACATAACGGGGTCGAGATGCCTCGAAATAGAAGTATTTTCACCAAGCGAGGTGGGGCTGCGGTACAGTCGTTGAGTGACCTCCGCCGGACAATCCCTCGATCGCACAAGACCCCCTAGTATGCCCCCGCGATCGCTGGGCGTCAAAGGCATGAAAGGTCCGATTCGGCTTGCCGCCGCTAAGGCAGGGGCCTGAGTTGTCGGCAACGCCGGCTCAAGCCCCAATTTCCGAAGGCATGGCGAGGTTAGGGCAAGGTCCTGGCGAGGCCTTGGCAACGGCGTAGAGGTTCTGGCAACGGCATGACTTTCAGCGAACGCTCTTGACAGTCTTCTAGTGCGAACCTAGCATTTGCCGGCCCTATCAGCAGTAGATGCCGCTTCATGGACCTTTCTCAGATTCGGTCGCCCGTGGCCGATGACGTCAAGGCTGTCGACAAGCTCATCGTTGAGCGCCTGCAGTCTAACGTCGTACTCATCAACCAGATCGGCCACTATATCGTTAGTAGCGGCGGCAAGCGACTACGGCCCCTGCTCGTCCTCCTGGCGGCGCGCGCTTGCGGTTACTCGGGCCATCGACATCTGGATGCAGCGGCGATCGTGGAGTTCATCCACACCGCGACCTTGCTGCATGATGACGTCGTCGATGGCTCGGAGCTGCGCCGCAATCGCGATACGGCAAATACCGTATGGGGCAATGAAGCCAGCGTCCTGGTCGGCGATTTTCTCTATGCCCGCGCCTTCGAGATGATGGTCGATGTCGGCAATCTTCGCATCATGGAGGTGATGGCAGGGGCAACGGCCCGCATCGCCGAAGGTGAAGTGCTCCAGCTGCTCAATGCCAACGATGCTGACACCGACGAGTCGCGCTACATGGAGGTGATCCAGCGCAAGACCGCTACTCTGTTCGAGGCTGGCACGCGACTTGGCGCCGTTCTCACCGAGTCGAGCCCCGAGGTCGAGGCTGCAATGGCAAGCTACGGCCTGCATCTAGGCATCGCCTTCCAGCTGGTTGACGATGCGCTCGATTACATCTCAGACGACGGCACCATTGGCAAGCAGGTCGGCGACGATCTCGACGAAGGCAAGCCGACGCTACCGGTGATTCGCGCGATGGAGGTCGGCACCGACGCTCAGCGCAAGCGGCTCCGCCAAGCCATCGAAGAGGGCGGAAGGCAACATATCGACGATGTTATCGAAGCCATTGTCGCCACCAAAGCGATCGACTATACTGTGGAGCTTGCTCGCTGGCATGCGGACGCGGCCAAACAAGCCTTAAACGCAGTAACAGAATCGCCCAGTCGAGCGTCCTTGGCGGCAACGGCAGACTTCTCAGTCGCTCGGACCTATTAGTACAGGCCAAATCTACTCGCTAGCGAACCCAGGGGGTTCGATGAGTAACGAGTCGAGCTGAAAGTGGCGCTGAGAAGATACTTATCAAAGTAAGTAGCCGAGCAAGCTAATGAGGCAAGCTCAGAAAAAGCAGGCCAAGAGTTGCAAGACGAGCAGGTATAAACTGACGAAGCGGATAGCTGCAACGGCCATCCGCGCGATAAGCGAACCATCAATTGGCGCACCAGGCGATTGATGAAGAACATCGGGGTGTAGCTCAGCCTGGTAGAGCACTGCCTTCGGGAGGCAGGGGCCGGAGGTTCGAATCCTCTCACCCCGACCATTTACGTCAATTCGTTGCTTGATTCCCGCAGTCCTCGTTGTTGATCGCTGTGCGAATGCGCTGACGCGGGACGATCGAGAATCGCCGCGCAGCGAGGCTGCCTAGGTCGTCGCCGTCACACGACACCGCATCCACCTCGCCGCTTCGCCTGGCCCTTCGCGTCTCTGGACGACAATCAGCATTTGCCGAGCATGATGAGGACCTTCGTTGATCACCATTGAGTTTAAATTTCCGTGGTCAATGATGCCTCTGGAGAGCGCGGGCAAATGGAGCGAGGCGGTGTCTGGTGCATTGCAAAGCACGGACCCGCTGTTTGGCAAGCAGCTGTTTGTGTCTGCCAGGCATGACTTAAAGAACTGCCTGTTGGTCGAGAACGACACCGACAACACCTACGCGATTGTCAATTATTCCTTAAAGGATGAGGCGATGGAGTGCGCAACCAGCGAAATCATTGTGTCGCGGCAAGCGCTTGCGGATCACTTGCGTCGGGACTATGAGGAGCAAAGGGAAAAGCGCAAGTAATTGATCGTCCGATCTAAACGGAGACGATCAGTGGGACGATGAGGGGCACGAAGACCAGCCGATGGGCGTTGAGCGATACAACATGGCGTTCACGACAGGCGGTCTCCTGTTGCGCGAGACGCTCCTGGTGCTTGCGCGCTTCCAGCAACTCGGGGACTGGCATGCGGCGCGCGCCGAGGCCCTTCGCGACAACCTGCTTCAAGCCCGCAAGGCCAGCACGGCCAAGCGCTTGGTCGGAGAGGTCATCTCCCGTCTGCAGCACCTGACGTCCGAGGAGATCGCGTTCTTCGACTCCGCGGACGCGCAAGACCAAGCCATGCTGGTGTGGGTCGCGATCTGCCGTCGGTTCAGGTTTATCGCGGATTTCATGGCCGATGTCGTCAGGGAGCGCTACCTGGCGTTGCGCAACGACCTCAGCGGCTCCGACTTTGACGCCTTCCTCGACGCCAAGCAGGCGCAGCATCCCGAGCTGGCCGGAATCACTCCGTCCACCCGCGCTAAGCTCCGTCAGGTGCTGTTCAAGATGCTGCGCGAGGCCCGGCTGCTGAGCAAGGACAACATCATCTTGGCGCCCACGCTGAGCCGCGAGCTGACAACGCTCCTGTTGACGCATCAGGCCGCAGCGGCACGCTACTTCCCAATCACCGAGCAGGACCTCAGGGGGATCGCCGCATGACCGCCGACATCGCAACCCTGCCGATGCAAGCGCGCTACAACCACCTGCTTGAGGTGATCTCCGGTCAGCGTTTTCTCAGAAAGCAGGGGCTCGGCAACGAGGTGCCCTTCTTCATCTGCCCGTTCAAGCCTGACGAGGCGGTCGCCATGGCCCGGCTGCAACGGCAACTGCACAACACACTCGATCAATCCGGCGTGCGCCCGCTCGAGATCAACCTCTACGACATCGCGATTGACCTGCTCAAGACGCGCGGCATCTGGGATCAAATCCTGGAGATGGAGGCCTCGGTCTCGAAGGCCGAGCTGAAAGAACTGCTGCAAGGCGTGCTGGACCCTGAAGCGCACCTGGTCCCAGCCATCGCAGCACGCATGCAGGCTGCTGAGTTCGACGTCATGTTCATCAGCGGCGTCGGCGAGGTGTTTCCCTACATCCGCTCCCACAACGTGCTGAACAACCTGCAAAGCGTTGCCAAAGAAAAGCCAACGCTGATGTTTTTCCCCGGCGCCTATACCCACTCACTGGAGGCCGGGGCCTCTTTGGACCTGTTTGGCCGCCTGCGCGACGACAAATACTACCGCGCCTTCAACATTTACCTTTACGAGGCATGACCGGGTGTTCGTCGGCACCCGCTCGGTGGCTCGCTAGATGGATTGATTTTTGTATTGACGGCATGCCTTGGCGGAGCAGCTGTCTCCGTCAGCAAACGATTGGACAACCAGGGCGTTTGGACCGACTCAGTGATGACGACACTCAAGCATATTTTTGCCAAACCGATCGATCGCGCCATCGAGGGTGTGATCAAGGCCGATGACGACGCCAGCCTGCGCTTGGAGGTCGAAGAGTACGTCCTGACCAACGAGGTCGAGAAGCGCCTCGAGAGCTTCCTCGACGCCTACAACAACTACGCAGGTGCCAACGGCGTCTGGGTGTCCGGCTTCTTCGGCTCCGGTAAGTCGCACCTGCTCAAGATGCTCGCCCTCCTGCTAGAGAACCGCGAGATCGATGGCGCCAAGACGCTCGATCTGTTCCTTCCCAAGTGTCGCGACAACGAGATCCTGCGCGGCGATATCACACGCGCGGTCGCCATCCCCTCGCGCAGCATCCTGTTCAACATCGACCAAAAGGCCGATGTCATCAGCAAGACCCAGATCGACGCCCTGCTCGCGGTGTTCATGAAGGTCTTCGATGAGATGTGCGGCTACTATGGCAAGCAGGGGCATATCGCCCAGTTCGAGCGCGACCTCGACGCACGCGGGCTGTATGCCGATTTTAAGCACGCCTATCAAAAGGCCTCCGGCCGCACCTGGGAGGCCGGGCGTGAGCAGGCACTGCTGGAATCCCGAAACATCGCCAACGCCTATGCCGAGGTCACCGGCGGGGACGCGGCCGACGCCACTGGCATCCTGGACAAGTACCGCAGCCAGTACCGCGTCTCCATCGAGGACTTTGCCGAGAAGGTTCAAGCCTACCTGGACCAGCAATCGCCGGCCTTTCGCCTGAACTTCTTCGTCGATGAGGTCGGTCAGTACATCGCCGACAACGTCAAGCTGATGACCAACCTGCAGACCATCGCCGAGAGCCTGGCGACCCGCAGTCGGGGCCGCGCCTGGGTGATCGTCACCGCGCAGGAGGACATGAACACCGTGGTCGGGGAGATGACCCAGCAGCAGGGCAACGACTTCACCAAGATCCAGGCACGATTCGCCAACCGGATGAAGCTGACCAGTGCCGATGTCGCCGAGGTGATTCAAAAGCGCCTGCTGGCCAAGAACGACGCCGGTGTCGCACAGCTCTCCGACACCTATCACGCCGAGGTCAACAACTTTAAGACCCTGTTCGGCTTCGCCGACGGCTCCCAGACCTACCGCAACTTCCAGGACCGCGACCACTTCATCCACAGCTACCCGTTCATCCCGTACCAGTTTGCGCTGTTCCAGGCCGCGATCCAGAACCTCTCTCAGCACAATGCCTTCGAGGGCAAGCACAGCTCGGTCGGGGAGCGCTCGATGCTCGGGGTGTTCCAGCAGGTCGCGCTGCAGATCGCCGACCGGCCCGTCGGGCAGCTGGCCACCTTCGACCTGATGTTCGAAGGCATCCGCACGGTGGTGAAGGCCAACATCCAGCGCGCCATTCTGCAGGCCGAGCATCACCTCGACGATGCCTTTGCGATCCGCGTGCTCAAGGCGCTGTTCCTGGTCAAGTACGTCAAGGAGTTCAAGCCGACCATCCGCAACCTCTGCGTGCTGATGCTCGAGGACCTCGATGCCGACCTGTCCAAGCTGACCAAGCAGGTCGAGGGCGCACTGAACCTGCTCGAACAGCAAACCTACATCCAGCGCAACGGCGAGCTGTACGCGTACCTCACCGACGAAGAAAAGGACATCGAGCAGGAGATCAAGAACACCGAGGTCGAAACCACGGACGTCGCCGACGAGCTACAGAAGCTGATCTTCGATCAGGTGCTGCGGGCGAAGAAGATCCGCTATGACAAGAATGGCCAGGACTACGCCTATTCACGCAAGCTCGACGACCGCTTGCACGGGCGTGAGCAAGAGCTGGCCATCCACATCGTCAGCCCCTTCCACGAGCACGCCGACAACGAGTCGATGCTGCGCACCCACTCGACCTACCAACAGGACCAGCTGTTCGTCGTGCTGCCGCAGGAAGACCGCCTGATGCGCGACCTCCTGATGTTCAAGAAGACCGAGAAATACATCCAGCAGAACGTCTCGGTCACCCAGCAGGAGACCGTCAAGCGCATCCTGACCGACAAGGGCTTCCAAAACCGCGACCGCTACAACCAGCTCAAGGACCTGGTCGGCACGCTGTTGGGCAAGGCCAAGTTGCTGGTCGCCGGTGGCGATGTCGAGGTCGGCTCGGAAGACCCGGAAACCCGCATCAGCAAAGGGTTCCATGAGCTGATCGGGCGCGCCTACCCCAATCTGCGGATGCTGCGCGGCATCACCCTGACCGAAGCCGATGTCGGCAACTACCTGCGCCATGCCCAGGACGGCCTGTTCGGTGGCGATGCGACCAACCTGGCCGAATCCGAGCAGGAGCTGCTCGCCTTCATCCAGAGCAACAACCGGGGCGGGGTGCGCACCACCCTGAAGGGCCTGCTCGAGAAGTTTGAGCGCAAGCCCTACGGCTGGTACTACGCCGCCATCCTATGCAACCTCGCCAACCTCTGCGCCCGCGGCAAGCTCGAGGTCCGTGCCGACGGCAACCTGCTGGAAGACGACGCGCTGGAACGGGCGCTGCTCAACACCCAGGGCACCAACAACGTCGTGCTCGAGCCCACGGTCGAGTTCACCGCCGCCCAAGTGCGACGGCTGAAGGAATTCGTCGGCGACTTCTTCGATGCACCCCCGTCAGCCAACGAGGCCAAGGCGCTCGGCCAGGAAACCAGTGCCAAGGTCCAGGCGTTGCTGGCCGATCTCGAGCAGCTCCAGGCCCAGGCCGATCGCTATCCGTTCCTGAACGGGCTCGATGCCGTCATCGACAAACTCAAGGACCTCGCGGCCAAGCCCTACACCTGGTACCTCAGCGAGCTCTCCCGCGAGGAAGATGCGCTGCTGGACCTGAAGGAAGGCGTGATCGATCCGATCCGCAAGTTCATGGGCGGCCCCCAAAACGCCATCTACGACGATGCCAAGGCCTTCCTCAAGGACCAGGACGCGAATTTCGCCTACATCGAAACCCCAGAGCTGGACGAGATACGCCAGACGCTCTACGACCCGCACTGCTTCAAGGGCAATCGCATCCAGCAGCTCAAGGCCAAGCTCGATGCCCTTAAGCAGCGGGTGGAGCAGCAGGTCAGCGAGGCGCGGAGCAGGGCGCAGGGCCTGCTCGATGAACTGCAGCAACGCCTGCACAACATGGCCGAATACCAAAGGCTCCCGACCGCACGCACCGACGAGCTGAATGCGCCGTTTCAGGAGCTGAAGGCGCACATCGCCCAGCAGAGGCTGATCGCCGTCATCAATGATCGGCTGCGCTACTTTGAAGAGCAGGGCTACCAGAAGTTGCTCGACCGCATGTTTGCGCTGCTAGAGCCCCCTAAGCCAGACCCGGAGACGGACGCCGACAATGGCAAACCCACGGGCATCAAGGAACCTCGGCGAGAATACGTGGCGGCCAAGCAACTGCGCGTTCCCTTCGACAAGCCGCTGTTGACCACGGCCCAAGATATCGATCAGTACCTGGAGCAGCTTCGTACGGTCCTTCTAGAGCAGATCAACGCAGGAAAGCGGGTACAAATATGATCGAGCGTCTTGAACTGAAAAACTTTACGGTCTTCAAAGACCTGACACTGGACCTCTCGCCCAAAATCAACCTGATCATCGGCGAGAACGGGACCGGCAAGACCCATCTGCTCAAGGCAGCCTATGGGCTTTGCGCCGGTGCGCCCCTCTTTAAGAACAAGCCTAAGCGCGGCGACGATGAACTCGAAGCGGCGCTGACCGCCAAGCTGCTGCGCCTCTTCATGCCGCTGGACGACAAACTCGGCAAGATGCATCGCCAGGGTGCGACCGAGCAGGCCTATCTGTCAGCCCGATTCTCGGGAGGGCAGAAGATCGCCGCGACCTTCTTCAACAACTCCAAGGCGGTAGCCATCCAGGATCGCGCCAACTACGAGCAGTACCAGGCCGAGGCGGTATTCATCCCGACCAAGGAAGTCCTCTCGTTCATGAAGGGGTTCAACAGCCTGTATGAGAGATACGGCCTCTCCTTTGACCAGACCTATCAGGATATCTGCCTGCTGCTCGATCTACCCGAGGTCCGTTCGGAAAGCCTGCACGAAAAATCTAAATGGGCCATGGCCGAGATCGAAGGCATCTGCGGCGGTCGCTTCCTGTTCCATGGCGGCGGCAAGGTCACCTTCAAAACCGAGCATGCTGAATACTCCGCCAACTCCATGGCCGAGGGTTTCCGCAAGGCGGGGATACTGTCACGCCTACTGGAAACCGGCGCGATCCAGCCCGGTGTCAGTGGCCCGCTGTTCTGGGACGAGCCCGAATCCAATCTGAACCCCAAGCTGATGAAGCTGCTCGTGCAGATCCTGCTAGAGCTGTCACGAATCGGCCAGCAGATCATTCTGGCAACCCATGACTATGTGCTGCTCAAATGGTTTGATCTCCTCGTCAACCCTGATGTAGGGCATCACATTAGATTTCATGCGCTTTCCTGGGAAAATGGGGATCTGTGTGTCCAGTCCGCCGATGATTATCGACAGCTGCACAGCAATGCTATCGCCAATACATTCAGTGATCTTTACGATGAAGAGATCAAGCGCTCATTGGGAGGTGCTTGATGACGGTTTTGACTGAGAATGATCTGGAGTTTGACTTTAGCTCAGCCATGGAAGCGATCATCTTTGACGATGATGCTTTACATAATCCCAGTAGCCTGAAGAGGGTGGACTTCATTGCCGAATTCGACGACCGATTTGTCTTTCTCGAAATCAAAGATCCCGATATGCCTGGGGCGGTCAATCCAGAGGCATTCAAAACAAAGCTGCTGACCGGAAACCTCATTCCTGATTTAGCGGGGAAGTACCGGGACAGTTCATGGTTTTGGTCCCTCAGTGGGAAGGCGACAAAACCCGTCTACTATATTGTATTAATCTCTATGGCCAGTCTGGACCCAGCTTTGTTGCTTGCAAAACAGGATGAGCTGAAGCGGTCTCTACCGATCACGCATAAAGATTGGTCAGCACCCTGTGCCGCCGGCTGCGCGGTTTTGAATCTGGATCAGTATAAAAAACACTTCGGCGCAAATTCGGTCCGGCGTTTGAGTGCGGGAGGCTAAGGATGGAAACGCATAAGCTAAAGCGATTTGCTCAATATGCCCGGCGCGCTCTGATTGAACAGGTGGACGCCAAGTTGAAGCTGGTGTTAGCGGCAGAAAGTTTGGCGCGTCGTGAGCATTCGGGGGCGGTTAAAAAACTGGAAGAAGCGATCCAAAAAAGCGATAAGGAACAGGTCATCGAACGGGTGGCCTATATCTGGTTCAACCGCTTCTGCGCCCTGCGCTTCATGGATGTGAACCGCTATAACCGGATGAATGTGGTTTCTCCCGCTGACCCCGGACAGTTTCAGCCGGAGATTTTGACCGAAGCCAAGATGGGCCACATCAACGAGGAGATGGTTCACGACAAGGTCCGGCAGCAGATTTTTGCCCTGCTCGATGGCAAAGCGTCTAGCCGCGACCCGCAGGGTGAGGCTTACCGCCTGTTGGTGGTGGCGGTCTGCAACTTCTGGAACGAGGCGATGCCGTTCCTGTTCCAGCGCATCGACGACTACACGGAGCTGCTGATGCCCGACGATCTGCTCTCGGGCAACTCCATCCTTAGCCTTATCCGCGAGGCGATGACGCCGGATGCCTGCGAGGATGTCGAGGTGATCGGCTGGCTTTACCAGTTCTACATCTCTGAGAAGAAGGACGAGGTGTTCGACGGGCTGAAGAAGAATAAGAAGATCACGCCTGAGAACATTCCTGCTGCGACACAGTTGTTTACGCCGCATTGGATTGTGCGCTATCTGGTGGAAAATTCGCTTGGGCGGTTGTGGATGCTCAATCGTCCCGGTTCCAGGCTCAGGGAGCGTATGGATTACTACATTGAACCAGGAGAAGAGTTAACCACGGAATACACGGAAGGCACGGAAAAAGAAAATAAGAGTAATGATTCCGTGTCGTCCGTGTGTTCCGTGGTTGAAAAGGATTTTCTGGTTGTTTCTTCGCCGGAGGAGATCAAGATTTGTGATCCAGCTTGTGGTTCTGGTCACATGCTTACTTATGCCTTTGATCTGCTTTATGCCATCTACGAGGAGGAAGGCTATGAGCCGGCTGAGATTCCGGAGAAGATTCTTACGAACAATCTCTTTGGCATCGAGATCGACGAACGCGCCGGGGAGCTGGCGGCCTTTGCGCTGACCATGAAGGCTCGCGCCAAGCAGCGCCGGTTCTTCAATAAGGGGGTCAAGCCGAACATCTGCGTGCTGGAAAATGTTCGGTTCGATGAGGATGAGCTGAAGGAGTACATGGACTTTGTCGGGCGCGACCTGTTCACCGCACCGCTGCAAACCACCCTGCGCCAGTTTGAAGAGGCCGACAATTTCGGCTCGCTGATCCGTCCCGATCTCACCGACGTGGACGGGATGCTGAGAATACTGGAGTCAAAGAACGTCTCTGGGCAGTTGTTTATCAGCATGACCCATCAGAAGGTGCTGCAAGCCCTTCGGCAGGCCGATTACCTGAGTCCCAAATACCAAGTGGTGATTGCCAATCCGCCGTATATGGGAGCTAGAAGCATGGCGGGGCGTTTGCAGACATTCGCTAAAGATAGCTATCAAAACAGTAAGTCCGACCTATTTGCCATGTTCATCGAACGCAATCTAGACCTTGCACAGAAACATGGGGCGATTGCGATGATAACGATGCAAAGTTGGATGTTCTTGTCATCCTTCGAGGCACTGCGCGCACGGCTTCTGGATCAGAATACACTGCTATCAATGGCTCACCTTGGTGCCAGGGCTTTTGACAGCATTGGCGGCGAAGTGGTTTCAACCACCACCTTTGTTTTGGAGAATGCTAACCGTCTGGATTACCAGGGTTCCTATCTGAGGTTAGTTGATGGCAATTCTGAAGCAGAGAAAGATAACGCCATCCGAGAGGCAGTTACGAACCCTTACTGTGGCTGGTTCTATCGTGCCTCAGCTGCTGACTTTAAAAAGATTCCTGGAAGCACAATTGCGTATTGGGCTACAGATCAAATGCGCCGGGCTTTTGATAGTGGAAAATACCTTTATAATGTTGCAAGTCCTCGGCAAGGAATTGCAACTGCGAATAACGACTTGTTTCTCAGGCGTTGGCATGAGCTTTCTTTCGAAAGGATTAACTTTAGCTTGAATAATATAAGAGAAGCTTTGGAGAACGAGGCCAAGTGGCTTCCATACAACAAAGGTGGCGACTTTCGGAAATGGTACGGAAATAACGAGTTTGTCATCAATTGGGAGGAAGATGGAAGAGATATTCGTAATTTCCGCGATGAAAATGGCAAGCAACGATCAGCAATCCGGAACCCTAGCTACTTTTTCCGACCTTCCGTGACATGGACGGACATAAGCGCTTCGGCTTTTGGTGTCCGGAGATCGGAAAGAGGTTTTTTGTTTGATGGTTCAAGCCATTCAGCTTTTCCCCCTAAATCCGACCTTGATTTGATTGCCGGTCTGCTGGGATCAAAGACCACATTCGAGTTCTTGAAAATCATCAATCCGACGATGCATTTCCAGGTTGGAAACGTGGCTTCTGTTCCTGTGAATGAACCGGAAATCAAGGCACAAAGACAGCGGATAGAAGAAACCGTTGGAAAACTGGTAGGCTGCGTGAGATGGGACTGGGACTCCTACGAAACCTCTTGGGACTTCACCAGCCTCCCACTACTGAATCCCGACTACCACCAACCAACCCTAAGAGCCGCCTTCCAAAACCTCCGCGCTCACTGGCGGGAGATGACGCTGGAGATGCAGCGGCTGGAGCAAGAAAACAACCGCATTTTCATCGACGCCTACGGCCTGCAGGACGAGCTGCCCCCCGAAGTCCCACTCAACGAAATCACCCTGACCTGCAACCCGCACTACCGCTACGGCAACGACAAAAGCGAGGACGAGCTGGAGGCGCTGCTGCTGGCCGACACCATGCGCGAGCTGGTTTCCTATGCGGTGGGATGTATGTTCGGTCGTTACGCGCTGGACAAGCCGGGACTGATCCTCGCCAACCAAGGCGAGACCATCGAGGACTACCACAGAAAGATTCAAACCACGGAACACACGGAACACACGGAAAAAGAAAATATTCAAAATCCCCCTTCCGTGTCATCCGTGTATTCCGTGGTTAAAAATGCCTTTCCCGCGGACGAGAACAACGTCATCCCCATACTCGACGGCGACTGGTTCACCGACGACATCACCGAACGCTTCCGCCAATTCCTCCGCGTCACCTTCGGCAACGACCATTACGAAGAAAACCTCCGCTTCGTCGAGCAAGCCCTGAACGTCAAGGGCAAGCGCAACTACAGCATCCGCGACTACTTCCTCGGCGAGTTCTACAACGACCATGTGAAGCGCTACAAAAAGCGGCCCATCTACTGGCTCTTCTCCAGCCCCAAGGGCAGCTTCAACGCGCTGATCTACATGCACCGCTATCGCCCGGATACGGTCAGCGTGGTACTCAACGACTACCTGCGCGAGTTCCGCGGCAAACTCAGTACCCGCCTCGACCACCTCCGCGGTGTCGAAGCCAGCGCCGATGCCACCAAGGGCGAGAAGACCAAGGCGCTGAAAGAGATCGAGAAGCTCAAGAAGACCATCGAAGAGCTCGATGCCTGGGAGCGCGAGGTGATGTACCCCCTGGCCACCGAGCAGGTGGAGATCGACCTCGACGACGGGGTGAAGGTCAACTATCCAAAGTTCGGCGCGGCGCTGAAGAAGATTCCGGGGCTAGAAGCCAAGAGCGAGGATTGAGATCGCCATGCGCCCCGGTCCATCAGCCTCGTTCCGGACGCTCACGATTTTGCCGGCTTCGCAGCCGCCAAGGCTGCGGCGCTCGCTCAACACGGGGTGGCATGACAAGCAAGACCGCAGCATTCACCGATTACCAAGATTGGCTGAACGGAAAAGAACCATCGCGGTGCCTATATGCGATTAGTCGATGGCAACTCCAAAGCAGAGAGTATGGAAGTGCTGACCCAGGCGATTGCACAAGGCGAAGCAGCATGACGCTTGCCAACGATAACCCCATCGCCCTATTGCTCCAGGAACCCGAAGGCAAGCGACTGGAGTTCAAACGCGATGCAAGATCGCCGCGTCCGTGGCTTAAGTCAATCGTGGCGTTTGCCAATTCTGCGGGTGGTCGCTTGGTTTTCGGTGTCACGGATGATCGTCAGGTGGTGGGGATTGAAAATCCGCTCGATGAAGAGGAGCGCCTTGCCAATCTGATTGCTGACTCGATCGCTCCACGTCTGGTGCCGAATATCGAGATGACTACCGTGGACGCTAAGACCTTGCTCATGATCGAGGTGTTTCTGAGCGGCGCTCGTCCGCACTTCATCAAGGCGGAAGGCATGGAAGGCGGCACCTATGTGCGTCTTGGCTCGACCAACCGTCAGGCCGATGCGGCACTGATTGGCGAATTAAAGCGATCAGTAAACGGCGGCTCATTTGACGAGCTGCCCATGCCCAGCCTCACGCTGGAGGATCTCGATCGGGCAGCGATCATACAAGCCTTTGGTACGCAACGAATATTGGATGATCAGGCGCTACTCAGCCTGAAACTGATCAGCCACGATCAGGGGCGGATGGTGCCGACCCGTGGCGGTATCTTGCTGTTTGGTAAAGATCGCACTCAGCACTTTTCCGATGCCTGGGTGCAGTGTGGCCGCTTTTATGGCCGTGAAAAGCTCGATATCCTCGACCATGCCGAGATCATCGCGCCGCTGCCGCAAACCGTCGATCAGGTGATACTGTTTCTACAAAAGCACGCCTACCGTGGAGCCGATCTCAGCGCAATACGACGCAAGGATCGCTGGAGCATACCCCTCTCTATTTTGCGCGAAGCGATTATCAATGCCTTGGTACATGGCGACTATGCCCAGCGGGGTGCGCCAATCCGCGTGGTCTTTCTCGACAACCGCATCGAAATTGAAAGTCCCGGCATTCTTCTGCCCGGTCTCACCATCGACGAGATCAAACAGGGCACCTCACGCATTCGCAACCATGTGATCGCCCGCGTCTTTCGTGAGCTTCATCTGATCGAGCAATGGGGCACCGGCGTGCGCCGCATCTTTGCCGAAGCTAAAGCCGAAGGACTCCCTGAGCCGATCATTGAAGAGATCGGTATGCGCCTGCGCCTGACCATCTATCTTGCTGTCGAGCACCGTAGCACAAGAAGTGGCGAACACACCGCAGCGCAGCAGGAGCCAGGGGACCAGTCAAGGGACCAGTCAAGGGACCAGTCGGTGCGAGTTCTTCAGTCGCTATCCGATTCTGAACTTTCCGCGAGCGAAATCGCACGAAGTCTCGATATGCCAAAGAAATCAGGCGCACTCAAACGCGCGATCAAAGCGCTGTTGGAAGAAGGAATGGTGGAATATACCCTCCCCGACAAACCTAACAGTCGGCTGCAAACATACCGCCTTACGGAGAAAGGATTCAAGGCGATCACCGAGAAGAGCGCGAAAAAAGAGCAGACATAACGTCCAACGCCACCGGATGTGGCAGCAGAGGTTAGACCA
The DNA here is from genome assembly GCF_016653315.1 of Halochromatium roseum. Classification (GTDB taxonomy): domain Bacteria; phylum Pseudomonadota; class Gammaproteobacteria; order Chromatiales; family Chromatiaceae; genus Lamprobacter; species Lamprobacter roseus. The sequence goes on from NZ_NHSH01000070.1 coordinate 147,811, forward strand.
GACGCGCTTCTTCCATGATGTCTTTGAGCAGCGTTGACGAGCGATGAATTTCAACACAACCAATTCAACCTTTCGGCAGCTGCTCGGCAACGGGCTAAACTACCGAGTGCCGCCTTTTCAGCGCGACTATTCATGGACCGAAGATGAATGGGACGATCTTTGGCAGGATATGACCGCGCTTTTCGAGTCTGATGGAGAGCCTGCCCATTATATGGGCTATCTTGTGCTCCAGTCATCGGATAGCAAACAATTCGATATCATTGACGGTCAGCAGCGACTTACAACGATCAGTGTCATGATCTTGGCGGGCCTTGGGCACCTCCAAGATCTGATCAATGGCAATCTCGATGCGGACAACAATGTAAAGCGTAAGCAGCAGCTGCAGAATAGCTATATTGGTTATCTGGACCCCGTCAGCTTGGTGCCCCGTTCCAAACTTGAACTCAATCGGCACAACAACCGATTCTATCAAACATACCTTGTGCCTCTAGACAAGCTACCACAACGAGGATTAAATGCCTCTGAACATCAACTGCGCAAAGCATTTAATTGGTTCAAGGACAGGATAAAGTCACGAACCGGCAACCTGGAAGAAAGTGGAAAATTGCTGACAGCCTTTGTCGAGGCGCTGGTTGATAAGCTCTTTTTTACTGTTATTACTGTAACGGATGAGCTGAACGCTTTTAAGGTCTTTGAAACTTTGAATGCACGAGGCGTCAGGCTTTCTTCCACTGATCTGCTGAAAAACTACCTATTTTCCGTCATTAGCACGCAGGAAACTCATGAATCGGAACTGCTGGCGCTTGAGGAGCGATGGGAGCGGATCGTGGGACTGCTGGGTAGCGAAAGCTTCCCTGAGTTTCTGCGCGTGTTTTGGAATAGCCGCAACAAGCTTGTGCGAAAGTCTGACTTGTTCAAGACGATACGCAGGTGCATTACAACGCGCGACGCAGCATTCGGACTCCTGAGAAACCTTGATCAATCAGCCGCTGTCTACGCGGCCCTTCGAGACCCACAAGATCCATCTTGGGGTAGCGAGGAGAGGCGTGCGCTTGAGCAACTGCTCATGTTCAATGTGCGGCAGCCGCTAGCCATGCTGTTAGCCTGTCATGGAAGGTTCTACGAGTCCGAGAGAAGCGGTTTCACGCGTATCATGAAGGCGGTTGCCGTTGTTTCGTTTCGATATAATGTGATCTGCAACCTGCAGACTCATGAGCAGGAGCGTTTATACAACGATATCGCTTGGAAAGTGTCTGCCGGAACGTACTCGCGTATGACGGACGTGATCTCTGCGTTCCGCGAGGTCTATCCGGACGACAGTCAATTCAGAGTGGCCTTCACAGAGAAGGAGCTACGCACGACAAACAGCCGGAACAAGAAGGTGGTGCGCTACATTCTGTTTGAGATTGAACGGCAGCGGTCACGAAAAAGCTTCGATTTCGAGAGCGCAACCTACAATCTTGAGCACATCCTGCCGGAGCATCCATCGGAGGCCTGGTCATACATTGATGAGCCAAAACAGGATCGGCTCATTTATCGCATCGGCAATATGACTCCCCTGGAGACCAATCGAAACCGTGACCTTAGTAATGCGGATTACCCGGTAAAACGAGAGGTCTACTCGCAAAGCGACTTTGAGATTACCCGTGCAGTTGCTGAGCACTATGATCACTGGGATGCACAGAAGATCGAGTCTCGGCAGCAGCAACTCGCAAAGATCGCGACCGGCATCTGGAAGGTCGATTTTGGAGCCTGATCATGGAATCCCGCATCGAGCAGGCGCTACGCCGACTTTTCGACAAGCACCGGATCGTCTTTTGGTACGACGCCAAGCGCGAGCTGCGCGCCGATTTCGAAGCCGTCTCGCTCGAAGGCGTCGGCAAGCTCGAGATCGCGAACAACGAGTTCGGCATCAAGCACCGCATCTTGCGTGAACAGCCGGATGAGAAGTTCCTGCTGTATCGCGATGGGCCGCAGCCGGAGGACCTCGACAACTGGCTGCTCGACGTGCAGCTGGCACAAGGGGAGTTTCGCACCGACCAAGTAGCCATCTGGCTGGCCGAGCTGGACCTGGGGCTAGAGTTTGCCGATGTCGTTCAGCAGCACCTCGAGTTCTTTCATGCCGCCAAGCGCAAAGAGGCACTGAAGAAGCTGCTCAAGCCGGACGACACGGCGGGTGTGATCCGGCTCAAGATGGTCGCGGTCTGCGCGGGTGCCGAGCCGCGCATGGACAGCATCCTGGAGAGCCTGCTGCAGGATGTGGCGGAGAACGCCGACGACCGATTTTCACTGATCACAGGGTGCGCGCTCGATGGGTTTGTCTGGACCCAGTTGACCCGGCACTACGGCTATGCGTCGCCCGAGCCCAGCATCCGAGACTTTGCGGTCACGCTGTTTAAGGATTGTTACTTCCAGCATTTCACTAGCCACGGGCCACTGACCACAGGCCACCTATCCTCCGACGCCTTGGTGTTCCTTAAACGCTGGAAGGACAGCCGCGCGCACGAAGACAGCTTCGAGAAGCTCTCCAACGAATGTGCGGGCGTGCTGGGTATCGAGGCGGACCTCAGCAAGCGTGATGTTCGCGATCTGATTGAGATCGATTACTTCGAGCTGATCGACCGCAAGATCCTCAGCGATCTGGTCAAGGCGGTGGTCGGTCGCACGGTCAGCGCCGGTGATGTGGCTTTGTGGGTGCGCCAGCGCCGGCAAGGGCACTGGTACGCCGACTATCGTGATCTCTACGACGCCATCGAGTACGCCGCCGGCTTCATCCAGCTGCTCGGCGAGGCCAACCTGGAGATGAACAGCCTGGCCGATGGGGTGCAACGCTACTGTGCCACCTGGTACCAGCTCGATCAGCGTTATCGCAAATTCATCTACCACGTGCGGAAGTCCGGCCAGTCCTCGCTCCTGGAGGCGTTGGCGGAGCAGGTCGAGAACCTGTATTCGACCGCGTATCTGCTCAAGGTGAACGATCGCTGGCAGGCGTATGTTGATGCAGTATCGACCTGGGGCATCCCCAGGCTGCGGCCGCAACGCCGGTTCTTCGAGCACTGGATACAACCCTTCTTGAGCAAAGGGGTCAAGGTCTGCGTGGTGATTTCGGACGCGCTGCGCTATGAGATCGGCGAGGAGCTGCTGACCCTGATCCGCCAAGAGGACCGCTACAGCGCGGAGCTGGAGCCGGCACTCTCGACGCTGCCCAGTTACACCCAGCTCGGCATGGCCGCACTCTTGCCCCATCGCGAGCTGACCATCACTGACAACGCCGCGGCGGCGGTGCTGGTGGATGGCCTGAGCTCTCAGGGCACGACCAATCGGGACAAGATCCTCAAGACGGCGCTGGACGGGGCGGGGGCTGCCGTGACGGCGGAGCAATTCATGGCGATGAATCGCGATGATAGCCGCGACCTGCTCAAGTCCAACACGGTCGTCTACGTCTACCACAACTGCATCGACCACACCGGAGACAAGATCCATTCGGAAGGTCAGGCGTTCGAGGCGGCCGAGCAGACGCTCCAGGAGCTGCTGCGTTTGGTGAAGAAGCTGACGGCGGCGAATGCCTCCAACATCCTGATCACGGCCGATCATGGCTTCATCTACCAACACCGGGCGATCGACGATAGCGACTTTTCGGCTGAGGAGCCTGAAGGCGACGCGATCAGCTACCGGGATCGACGCTTCGTGATCGGCAAGGGATTGCGGCAGAAGCCGGGTCTGAAGCACTTCAGCTCGCAGGCGCTGGGCCTTGCCGGTGATCTTGAAGTACAACTGTCCAAGTCGATCAACCGGCTGCGGCTGAAGGGCTCCGGTAGCCGCTTTGTGCATGGCGGTGCCTCATTGCAGGAGGTCATCATCCCGGTGCTGAAGGTGAACAAGAAGCGCCAGAGTGACGTGACGCAGGTCGAGGTGGACATCCTGCGAGGCGCCAGCTCGGTGATCACCTCCGGGCAGCTTGCCGTGGTGCTCTACCAGGCCCAGCCGGTGACGGACAAGGTCCAGCCGCGGGCACTGCGAGCCGGCATCTATACCGAAGCCGGTGAGCTGATCTCCGACAGCCATGAGCTGATCTTCGACCTGACCTCGGACAACCCGCGCGAGCGAGAGCTACAGGTGCGTTTCGTGCTGTCGCGGGCGGCGGATGCTGCCAACAGCAAGGAGGTAGTGTTGAGGCTCGAGGAGCGGCACGCGGGAACGACGCACTACAAGGAGTACAAGGCGGTGCGCTACCTGATGCGGCGGTCGTTTACCAGCGACTTTGATTTTTGACCACGGAATACACGGAAGGCACGGAAATGGTGGTTGAAATATGAAGAAGAGAGTTTTTGACTACGGAATACACGGAGGGCACGGAAATGGTGGTTGAAATATGAAGAAGAGAGTTTTTGACTACGGAATACACGGAGGACACGGAAATGGGTAAATTGAAATATGAAGAAGAGAGTTATCGGATACGAGGTGCTGTTTTTGAGGTGTACCGCGAAATGGGGTGCGGTTTTCTCGAAGCTGTTTATCAAGAGTGCTTGGAGAAAGAGTTAAGGAGAGCGAGTATCCCATATGTTGCACAGCAGGAGATTGTGCTTCATTACAAAAATGAGACATTAAAGCAAACTTATCGGCCCGACTTCATCTGTTATTCAAAAATTATTGTTGAGCTGAAAGCCGTTAAAGAACTCGGCAACGAGCATCGTGCTCAAACACTCAATTACCTAAAAGCGACTGGGCATGAGCTAGCATTGCTAGTCAATTTCGGTTACTACCCAAAGGCCGAAATAGAAAGAATCGTTCTATGAACCTTTGCGCTTATTCTGTATGTTATTAATATTCCAATTCCCAAATTTCCCACATAATTCATTTTTTCCGTGTATTCAGTGTATTCCGTGGTTAAAAATCTTCATCTTCCGTAGTTAAACTCAAGTGAATGTTCTTGATAAAAAAATAACCCAGTGGTTTCCCGGCCTCGTCGTGCGAAAGGACCTGGTCAAGGCCGTCAAGGGCAATGCCATCGTTCCATCCTACGTGCTCGAATATCTCCTTGGCCAGTACTGCGCGACCAGTGACGAGCCAACCATTCAGACCGGCATCGAGACGGTCAAGGAGATCCTGCGCAAACACTTCGTGCACCGCAACGAGGCCGGCTTGGTCCGCTCCAACATCAAGGAGAAGGGACGCTACAAGGTCATCGATAAGGTCAGTGTCGCGCTGAACGAGAAGACCGATGCCTATGAGGCCGAGTTTTCCAACCTGGGCATCAAGAAGGTGCTGGTGGACTCGGACACCGTTAAGGCGCACCCGAAACTGCTGGTCAGTGGCGTCTGGTGCATCTGCGACATCGAGTACCAGTTCACCGAGGACAATCGTGCTACGCCCTGGATGCTCTCGACCCTGAAGCCGATCCAGCTCTCGCACTTTGATTTTGACGCCTACCTGGAGGCGCGACGGCAGTTTTCGCTGGATGAGTGGATCGACCTCTTGGTTCAGAGCATGGGCTTTAACCCGGAGCTGTTCGGTCGCCGCAGCAAGCTGACCCAACTGATCCGGCTGATCCCGTTCTGCGAGCGCAACTACAACCTGATCGAGCTGGGACCCAAGGGAACCGGTAAGTCACACATCTTCTCCGAGTTCTCCCCGCACGGGATATTGATCTCCGGTGGCGAGGTGACGGTGCCGAAGCTGTTCGTCAACAACTCGACCGGCAAGATCGGGCTGGTGGGCTACTGGGACGTGGTGGCCTTTGACGAGTTTGCCGGTAAGCAGAAGCGTGCGGATAAGGCGCTGGTCGATATCCTGAAGAACTACATGGCGAACAAGTCGTTCTCCCGCGGGATCGAGACCTTGGGCGCGGAGGCGTCGATGGTATTCGTCGGCAACACCCGTCATGCCGTGCCCTACATGCTCAAGCACTCGGACCTGTTCGAGGAGCTGCCGGACAGGTTTTACGACTCAGCCTTCCTGGACCGATTGCATTGTTATGTGCCGGGCTGGGAGGTCGATATCATCCGCAACGAGATGTTCTCGAACGGCTATGGCTTTGTCGTCGACTACCTGGCCGAGATCCTGCGCTCCTTGCGCGATCACGACTTCTCAGACCGATACAAGCCGCATTTCAGCCTGTCCTCCGACATCTCGACCCGGGATCGCGACGGCATTCACAAGACCTTCTCCGGGTTGATGAAGATCCTGTTTCCGCATGACGGCGCGACCAGCGAGGAGGTCGAGGAGTTGCTGCGCTTCTCGATGGAGGGGCGAAAACGCGTCAAGGATCAGTTGATGCGCATCGATTCCACCTATGCCGCGGTGGCGTTCCACTACAGCGACGCGCAAGGCACCGAGAAGGTCGTGACCACGCTTGAGGAGGTCGAGTACCCACACCACTACCACCGAACCATTGCGGAAGCGGAACCGGATGTCGCGGGAAGGCCGGCGCTGGCAGAGCAGGGGGCAGCCGCGTCGCAGAACACACAGGACGCGGCTGGCGGCACAGACGATGCGGCTGGCCCGAAAGAAGGGCATCTGACCTTTATCGAGAACCAAAAGGGCGTGACCTACGACACGCTGTTCGGACCCTACGTTCGTGGCGCGAGCCGCATCACCGTCACCGATCCCTATATCCGGCTGTTCTATCAGGTCCGCAACTTTATGGAGTTCGTGGAAACCGTGGTTCGCCAGAAGGAGCCGGGCGAGGAGGTGTCGATCAGGCTCGTCACCGTCGAAGATGACTTCAGGGGCGAGCAGCAGCGCGACAATCTTGGCAAAATCAAGGAGGCCTGCGAGGCCATCGACATCAACTTCGACTGGGAGTTTGACCAGTCAAAATCGATCCATGCCCGCCACATCGTCACCGACACGGGCTGGAAGATCGCGCTCGACCGGGGCCTCGACATCTTCCAGCACTACGAGATGAACGAGGCCTTTGCCTTCGCGAACCGCCTGCAGCAGTTACGGCCGTGCAAGGCGTTTGAGGTGACTTATCTTCGGCAGAAATGAGCAGATGCAGATGAAAAGACGACCACTGAATGTGCTGCGGAACACCGTTCGTGCCTTCGTCGGCGCAGGAGTCGTCATGCTGCTGTTGCCAACGGCAGCACTGGCGGATCAGGACAAGACGCCCATCCCGAAGGTGGGCCACTGCCCGGTCGGGTACCGTACCAGCGGCGAGTACTGTGTGCCGCTTGAGCGCACCGACAGCGGCGACAACGACGTCATTATCAAGCTTAAGCACTGTCCGAAGGGATATCGAACCAGCGGAAACTACTGTGTCAAGCTGAAGTAGGGCGCTGTTGTCGCCCGCGCTCTTCTGCGAGGATTTCTCGGAAGAGATCGCCAGGACAGGCTCGGATTCATCGGTCGTTAGCGCTGTGTGAGAAAAGATGAGCAGTGTGGCGCAGCCGGCTATTTGGAGATACAAGCCGATATCGACGCCTACTAACGACACTAAGGTCGATAGGGAGGTGGAATCGGGTATGCTGGCGGGATATCTCTACAGCGAGCCCGTTGCCGCTGACAAGGCGGCGCAGTTGATCTTTCCGCGGACGGTCGGAGCAGATCAGTCTGGCGACGCACCGACATCAGAGTAGGTGTTCTCCATGCATCTAACAGCCCAGGGCCGACGTATTCAAGCGCCGTTCATCATGCTGTTCGCATACATGATGGTGCAGATGGCGGTACTGCCGATTTTCGAGAACAACCTCTACCTCGGCGCGATCGGAGACCTGACCTATTTTGTCTTGATCTTCTATATTCTGGTGCTGATCCAGCATGGGCGGTTGTTCTGGCTCAGCGCCGCGCTTTTTGGACTCACTGTCGTTGCCTACGGCATCCTGCTGTTGTCGCCGAACCGGCTCATGACCGTTGTCCTCGGTGTCGTCAGTGGGGCGTTCATGGTCGCGACCATCCTGTCCATCGTCTCGTATATCTTGCAACGCGACCGGATCACCTTAGACGCCGTGTTGGGCGGTCTGTGCGTCTACTTGCTGATCGGCGCGACCTTCACGGTCGTCTTCCTCAATATCGAACTGCTCGTCCCCGGCTCCTTCGACTTCGGCCCGCATGGTACTGATCTCGAGATGCTGCAACTGTATGACCTGCTGTACTTCTACAGCTTCGTCTCGCTGCTGACGATCGGCTATGGGGACATCGTCCCGATGTCGCATCTGGCGCAGACGCTGACGGTGCTCGAAGGCATGATCGGCCAGTTCTATATCGTGTTCTGCGTCGCCGTCTTGGTCGGGATGTACCTGTCCGAGCGTCATACTGAGAGCAGGGGGGCGTGAACGCGGACACCCGAGTCAGCGTGAATCGGTGGCCGATCGTCAGCTTCGCCGGGCGAGGTTGGGCTTTTATGAGCGGCCGTCATGTCAGCTGGCTTTGTGCTGGCCGTCGCCCACCGGCACACAATCCCTCAAGGTCATCGAGTTCGGCGCCATCAAAGCCGGCCCTCAAGCGGTCTGCGCGATTCAGCGGACAGCGAACCTGGCCGTGCAGATGAAGCCGGATCATCGCTAGGGAGGTTGCACGCGGCTCCAGGCCTCGCTCTTGACAGAGGTGATGAAACCACCGGCTGCCAATCGCGACATGGCCGACTTCGTCGCGCAGAATGATCTCGAGCCGATCCGCGGTGTCATGATCCCCGCTCTGGCGCAGCCGCTCGATCATCCCCGGTGTGACGTCGAGTCCGCGTGCCTCCAGCACCCGTGGCACGAGCGCCATGCGTTCGAGGACATCGCCCGCCGTGCGGTGTGCCATGTCCCAGAGACCATCGTGGGCGGGGAGGTCGCCATAGTCGTAGCCTAAGGCTTGGAGCCGATCGCGCATCAAGACGAAATGTTCGGCCTCCTCGGCGGCGACCTTCACCCAGTCGGCTTGGTAGGCCGTTGGCATCTGTGTGAAGCGCTGCACCGCGTCCCAAGCGAGGTTGATGGCGTTGAACTCGATGTGGGCGACGGCGTGGACCAGTGAGGCCAGTCCGGCTGGGTTGTTGAGCTTGCGTTTAGGGAGTTCGCGGGCTGAGACCAGCCGTGGTCGGGCAGGGCGACCCGAGGTTTGCAGGGGATGCCAATCGGCCGGCGCTCCGGGTGCGATCTCCCCAGCTGCCCAACGCGCCGAAACCTGGCGCGTCAGTGCGACCTTGGTATCGGGTTCGGTTGCGGCCAGACAAGCAGCGGCGGCGCTGACAAGCGTTTGTTTTGCTGTTTGGTTAGTCAAGATACAGTTGTTTTGTTTTTGAACAGGCTATATGCTTTTCAGAACAAGACGACCAGGATGGTTGATTTCCAATCTGGGCTCGTGGTTGTCGTCGTCAGCCGAGAGTTCGGCTATGCTTATCAAGTATTCGACCAAAAACTTAAAAACAGGTCGCGTTTGTGCGCCCGAGGATGGTTGTGATGAAACTGTGCAAGACGTGTTTTTCGTCGATGTGGCCGTTCGTGCTCATGACTGTAATCGCTGGGATCACCGGATTTGTCACTTGGCTGACACTTGGCCTGTCACAGCCGGAGCCCGAGACGCGAATTGCGATTGGCCTGATCGTGTTTGTCGCGGTCGAGGTAACCTTGATCCACTATGTTGTGAGCTGTATGCGTCGCCACTGCCGCCATCACGCCCCGAAGATGGGCCGCGGCCACCACCTGAGCCCGGAAGCCTGAGGCTCTCTTGGGTTCTAAGCCCGGCTCGCCCAGACCTAGCTTGATTCAGCGGGCTTCGGTCGAACGTCGGTGACCCGATTCCGAAGGTAGACCGGAAGCGCCTGATCCGGCCGCTGCGCGTTCTGTGCGGTGGCGCGGGCTAGCCAGGCGATATCTTCGGCCTGTGGGCCACTGTCTGCGAGCAGGCGTACTCGCGTTGGCTCTGACTCAGGGTCAGGGTCAGGGTCAGGATTAGCATCACTCATAAGCGACGCTTGATGGCGTTCGGCGAGGGTTGGATAGGCTTCCCAGCCGCTTCCGGCGCCACACCAACCCGAGCCATCCAGGGCGGGCGTGCGATCGGGTGTAACGACCGATTCCAGATCGAGGAGCCTGGTCTGATCATTGTCGTCGATCCGGTAACATCCCCAATAGACCTCACCCATGCGGGCGTCGAGTGCGCAGGCGATCTTGCGTTGTCCGGTCTGCCGGTAAGCGGCGCGAGCGGTGGCGGCAAGGGTTGAGACGCCAATCACCGGTCGATTGGCGCCAAAGGCGATACCCTGTGCGACCGCGGTGGCAATACGCACGCCGGTGAACGAGCCCGGGCCGCGGCCGTAGGCGATCGCGTCCAGCGCTGAAAGGGGCAGATGTGCTTCCTGTAGCAGCGCTTCTAGCATCCCGAGGATCAGATCGGCGTGCCGTCGTGGCGCAGTCTCGCAGCGTTGCTCAAGCTGGTCGTCGATCAGCAAGGCGGCTGAGCAGTCGTTGCCTGAGGTTTCTAGGGCCAGGATCTTCATATCGGAATGTGGCGGCCAAGTGGACGTTGGACGTGCAGACTGTACCATGGGGGACTTTCCCCAGCTCAAGATCCCGTCAGTGCACGAACCGAAGGATATGCTCGCGATCCGCATCTTAGACCAAACTCGCTGCCGCCGGTCCGCCGAGCTAACCTTGCCAGCCCGCACCCGCGAGCGTCGAGCATGAGCGATCGCCGCGCCGCCTATCAGTCGTTGATCGCCGACGAGCGCCGAATCCTGCGCGTGCTCTCGGTGGTCTGCGAGCCGATTAGTCAGACGACACTTGGCGGGGTGTTGGATGCGCTAGGCTGGAAGAACCGGCGCGGCGCTCCGCTCAAGGAGCGTCTTGGCAAGCTGTGGCGCGATCGCATGCTCAATGCAGGCCTGATGGAGCAGCGACGCAACTTGCTGGTCTGCCATCCTGACCTGCTCGAGCCGCTGACCCGCGAGACCCTCACCGATGGCAACTTCGAGGCCATCGTCAGTGCGGCTGAGCAGGTGGTGCCGGTGGCGATGCGCAACGCCTGGGATCGGCCTAGCGATGAACGACGTTTTCGGCAGCTGCGTATTGCCGTTTACGCTGGGCGTGAGGATGAGGTCCTGAAGATGCTCTCGTTGCAGGGCGTCGAGTCGTTTGCTCAGGTGCGTTATCGGCAGGTCGAGCTGCTTGCCCGCATCTGCACGCGTTCTGCTGATCCGGCCTGGCTCGAGACCTTGCCCGCGCGGCTGAAGGTGCTGGCGCTGGCGCCGATGCTGCGCGAGGCAGCCCTTGATCTCAACGCCAAGCCAAGCTCGTACCGGCTGATGGAACGCCTGCTCGCGCCGCTGGTGCCAAGCTGCCCGGATGCTGCTGATGCGCTCGCCGAACAGCGTCTGCTCCGGGGTCAGCTCGATCAGGTTGCGGAGCTGTTGACCGGACGCGAGCATCCGCAGGCGCTGATCCTGACCGGCTGGCTGTCGATGCTGCAGGGCGCCTATCCGGCGGCCATCGAGGCTTTCGAGGCAGCGCTGCAATGGCAACGTCGGCGTACCCGCAAGCGCAATCTCTATGTCCCTGGTATCCCTGGCGTCTTGCATCTGCTGGCGTTGTTGCAGCGTGGCGAACCCGCTGATCTGGAGTATGTCCGGCAGCAGGTGGCCATCTGTCTGAAGGCGAGCGTCACCGACCTGCTCGAGCCGGTGTTCCGGCTGATCGATGATCTCGCGGCCGTGCTCGCTGGGCAGACGCGCGTCGCCGAGAGCGCCTGGCTGCTGCAGAGCCTGGCCCCACGTGGCGCCTTCCCGGCACTGTTTCAGGCGCTCTGTTTGCACTGGCTTGGCAAGCGGCCCTCTGCGGAGAGTCTGATCGCGCTCCGCCACAGCGCCGCGGAGGCGGCCCGGGCGGGGCTTGATTGGTATGCGCGTGAGGCGGTGGTCTTGCTCCAGCGGTTTGGCGTCGAGGATGAGCTGCCTGCGTTGGCGGAGCCTCCGAGCAGCCAGGTGCTGCTGACCGATCTGCTGGCACCTAAGCCGACCTGGGAGATTGCGCTCGAGGCGCTCAAGGGCCTGGCAGCACAGCGCGACACGGGTGCTGATCGGGTCGGGCAGCGGCAGGATGCGAACCGCCGCATGGCTTGGCTTCTGACCCTGTATGGCGGCGGCATTGCCCAGCTCGAGCCGCGGGAGCAAAAGCGGACCAAGCGTGGTGGCTGGACCCAGGGCCGCGCGGTCTCGCTACAACGTCTGGCCGAGGAGCCGGAGCGTTTCCCGTATCTGACGCCAAAGGATCGGGCGATTTGCGAGGCGATCACATGCGAGCAGCAGGTCGGTTGGTCCGGTGGCTATGGACGCAGCAGCTATAATATGGATCTCGATCGGGCGCTGTTGGCCGCGATTGGCCATCCGCTGGTGTTCCGGCCCGATGCGCCGGAGGTGCCGGTCGAGCTGATCCGTGGCGCCCCGGCGCTGAGCGTGATCCGTCGTGACCAGGACATCCTCGTCAGCCTTGAGCCCTTTCCGCCGGACGGTCGCTCATTGCTGCCGGTGCAGGAGACCCCGCAGCGACTGCGGGTGATCCAGTTTGATGCCGGTCATCGCGAGATCGCGCGCATCCTTGGGTCTGAAGGCCTGGCGATCCCGCGCGCTGGCGAAAAGGCGTTGTTGGACAGTCTCACCGCGGTCGCGCCGATGCTTCCCGTGCACTCGGATATCGGCGGCGGAGACGGCCAGGCGGAGGCGATTCAGGCCGATCTCCGCCCGCACATGCATTTAATGCCCTGCGATGAGGGGCTAAGGCTGGATCTTTTCATCCATCCGTTCGGTGACATCGGTCCACAGCTGCGGCCAGGCGCTGGCCGCGCGATCCTGTTCACTGAACACGAGGGACGGCCACTGCGCTGCACCCGCGATCTGTCGGCAGAGAAAGCGGCGGCTCAGACTGTCATTGCGGCCTGTCCAGTGTTGCGCTCAGCGCTCGATCCGGCCCTCGATGCGATGCTGGATGCGGGTCTGGCGCTGGACCCTGAGTTCGGGCCAGACTGGGACGACGCGCAGGACTGGACCTGGACTCTGCCCGATCCCGCAGAGGCGCTGGCGGCGCTCGAGCAACTGCATGCGCTGGGCGATCAGGTGCAGCTGGATTGGCCGCAGGGGCGGCGCATCGCGTTGAGTGAAGAGATCGGGCTGAGCCGCCTGCAGGTGAAGGTCCGACAGAAGAACGACTGGTTCGATGTCGCCGGCGGGCTGCAGCTCGATGACGGTCGGGTGCTGGCGATGCGCGAGCTGATCGAGCGCGTTGCATCGGCGCAGGGCCGCTACGTGCGGCTTGGCGAGGGCGATTTCCTGGTTCTGAGCAGCGCCTTGCGACGGCGCTTGCAAGGGCTCGCGAGCCTAGTCGATGACGGCCGTTTCCATCCGCTGGCGGCGCCGGCGGTGCATGAGTTGATCGACGGCATGCAGGTCGAGGCCAGTCAGGAGTGGCTCGGTCTGCTCGATCGCTTGGCGCAGATCGAGGCCTTCGAGCCGGAGCTGCCATCGACCCTGCAGGCCGAGCTACGCGACTATCAGCATGAAGGCTTCCGTTGGCTGGCACGGCTGGCGCATTGGGGCGCCGGCGCTTGCTTGGCCGACGATATGGGGCTGGGCAAGACCATTCAGGCATTGGCCTTGATTCTGACCCGGGCGCCGCGGGGTCCGACCCTGGTGCTGGCGCCCACCTCGGTCTGCGGTAACTGGCTCAACGAGGCCGAGCGTTTTGCGCCAACCTTAAGCCCGCTGCGCTTCGGAGACGGCGACCGCGGTGCCATGCTGGAGGCGGCAGGCCCGTTTGATTTGGTGGTCTGCAGCTACGGACTGCTGCAGACTGAGCGTGAGCGCCTCAGCCAGGTCGAATGGCAGACCATCGTCGCCGACGAGGCGCAGGCGTTCAAGAACGCGATGACCAAGCGCTCGCAGGCCATCATGGCGCTCAAGGGTGGTTTTCGCATGATCACCACCGGCACCCCGATCGAGAATCATCTCGGCGAGCTGTGGAACCTGTTCCGGTTCATCAATCCGGGCCTGTTGGGTTCGATGCAGCGCTTCAACCAGCGCTTCGCGACCCCGATCGAGCAAGACAAGGATCAGGGCGCGCGACAGCGACTGCGGCAGTTGCTCAAGCCCTTCATCCTGCGGCGCCTGAAGACCGATGTGCTGGCTGAGCTGCCGCCGCGCACCGAGATCAACCTGCAGCTCGAGCTCAGCGCTGGCGAGATGGCGCTCTACGAGGCGCTGCGGCGCGAGGCCATGGAGCGCCTGGATAGCGAGGGCAACAAGGCCGGACCGGGCCACAAGCGCTTGCTGCTGCTGGCCGAGATCATGCGTCTGCGGCGCGTCTGTTGCCATCCGCGTCTCGCGCTGCCGGAGACCGAGCTGCCGAGTGCCAAGCTCGAGGCCTTTGCCGAGATCGTCGACGAACTCTTGGATAACCGCCACAAGGCGCTGGTGTTCAGCCAGTTCGTCGATCATCTGAGCCTGATCCGAGAACATCTCGATCGGCGCCAGATCCGCTATCAGTATCTCGACGGATCGACCCCGGAGGCGCAGCGGCGCGCGGCGGTGGATGCCTTCCAGGCCGGCGAGGGCGATCTGTTCCTGATCAGCCTGCGTGCCGGCGGTGCCGGTTTGAATCTCACCGCGGCTGACTATGTGATTCACATGGACCCCTGGTGGAATCCCGCGGTCGAGGATCAGGCCTCGGATCGTGCCCACCGCATCGGTCAGGAGCGGCCGGTGACGGTTTATCGGCTTGTGGCCAAAGACACCATCGAGGAGCGTATCCTCAAACTGCACGCGAGCAAGCGTGATCTGGCCGATGGTCTGCTCAGTGGCGCCGATGATGGTGGCAAACTGAGCTATGAGCAGATGCTGGCATTGGTGCAGGGTTGAATCTCTCCGTTAGCACAGCGCGCTGGGCGTTGTCGGCATCGCCCATCGGGTGGATGTCCGGGGGCGATCGAGTCGATCCTGTCGCGCTAAAGCTCACTGGATCAGGATCGGTTATCCTGCTTGTCCTCAGTGCTCGCCACTCGAAACGCATGTTTGCCACCCTGCCGGAGTCGCCGATGTCTTCGCTAGCCCAGCCCGTCCGCGAATCCTATCCGTCCTCGCCCGCCGAGATCGCGCGCGCGCGGCTGTGTCGGCAGCCCTTTCCGCCTGAGGCCACGATTGGCATCCCCTATTACGACGACGAATTCGACATGGCGCAATCGACGGCTCACTCCGCCATGATCCGCGACCTGGGAGCATTTTTGGATCAGCTCGCCGACTGGACTGGTTTGCGGGTGTTGAGCGACAACCCGATTTGGTACTGGGTCCAGGAGGACGACAAGCAGCGCATTCTCTATCCGGACTACGCGCTGGCGGACACCACTGACCCGGAGCGGGCGTTGGCCACGGATCTGCGGCTGGCGCTGGAGGTGGTGAGCACCGAGCGCGCGGAGAAGGAGCGCAAGGACAGCGAGCGGATGCGCGACCGCAATGCCACCAACGGCGTTCCGGAATTCGGACTGCTCTATCCGGAGTTGAAGGACCCGCGCGCGCTGCGTTGGTTTAGGCTCGATGCGGACGCCAGCCGCTATCGGGAGGCGACACTGCGCGCGGATCGGCGCTTTCGCAGTCAGGCCGTGCCGGGTCTAGAGCTGGAGGTGCTGGAGCCGGATCTGTGGCGGCTGGGTCGAAAGGTACGGCTCTGGTATCAGGGCCAACGGATTCCGTGCGCTCGGGAGGAGGGGCGCCGGGCCGAGGATGAGGCACGCCGGGCCGATGCGGCCGAGGCCGAAAACGCCCGTCTGCGGGCACTGCTGCGCCAGGCCGGGCTGGCGCAGGACTGATCACCCGTCGGATTGATTATCCCAATCCCCTGTTTTTCGGCTTGTGCTGAGCCGCTGCGTCAGGGTGACGGGGTAAAGAAGGCCTCCAGCTCCGTCAGATCATCGGTGCGCCGCATCGGCGGCAGGCTGTTGAGAAAGATTCGGCCATAACCGCGGCTGTTCAGGCGCGGGTCGCAAACCACCAGCACGCCACGATCTTGGTGGTCGCGGATCAACCGGCCGGCGCCCTGTTTAAGGGCGATGACGGCTTGCGGGAGCTGAAAATCCCGGAACGGATTGCCGCCTTGGCGCTTCAGCGCATCAGCACGCGCCTGCAGGATCGGATCGGCCGGGGAGCTGAACGGCAGTTTGTCGATGATCACGCAGGAGAGCGCCTCGCCGCGCACATCGACGCCTTCCCAAAAGCTCGAGGTGCCGAGCAGCACGGCATTGCCGAGCTGGCGAAAGCGCTCGATCAGCTCTGCCCGTGGCGCATGGCCTTGGACCAGCAAAGGGTAACTGATGCGGGATTCGAGCTGGGCGGCGGCCTGGCGCAAGGCGCGGTGGCTGGTGAAGAGTAGAAAGGCGCGGCCTTGGCTGAGTCTGATGACCTCGTGGGCGATCTCGATCACCCGCGTCGTGTAGCCGCTCTGGGATGGCTCTGGCATGCCTGAGGGGCAATAGAGCAGGGCCTGCTGGGCGTAATCAAAGGGGCTGTCCCATTGCGCGGTCTCGGCATCCTCGCAGCCGACGCGGCCGGCGAAATGGGCAAATGAGCGGCCAACCGCAAGCGTTGCCGAGGTGAAGACCCAGGCCGCTTGGTGCCGATGGCGCTGCTCGCGGAACACCTCCGAGACATCAAGCGGCGTCTGATGGAAGCGGAAGCTTCGCCCCTGGAGGTCAAACCAGCGCACGCGGGTTGGTTCGCTGCCACGCTCGCCACCGGGCTGAACAGCGCCATGCGCGCCGATCTGGTCTCGGCTGGCATCAGGCGCGGACGCTTGGTGCTCAGGATCGCGCTCGTACCTGAGTGGCTCAGCGGGGTGATTGTCGCGCCCGTATCCGGGCTGATCTTCAGGCCCTTGCTGAGTCTCAGGCGTTGGCTCATCGGCGAGCAGCAGCTCCAGCCGGGCGCGCATCGCCGTCACCCGCGCGGCCGCCTGCTCCAGACCGCGCGAGCGATCGGCAATCGGCTCTAGGGTGCTGGCGAGCGCGTCCAGTGCCTCCGTGAGACCATCGAGCGCCATTTGGACGCCTTGGGCCTCGGCGATCTGTTGCCAAGGGCCGCGGCGGTCTTCATAGCCAAGGTCTTGGCTCAGGCTGAGGCGTAGCTCGGCGACGGCCTGTTGCAGTGCGTCGCAGGCGAGCGGCAGGTCTGGCACGTCGCCGGCATCGCGCCGATCGCAAGCAGCGACATCGCGTGCTAGCTCGATCAGCTGGCGCGCGCTGATCGAGACGCCGAAGAAGCTGGCGGCGACCTCGGGCAGTTGATGCGCCTCGTCGATGATGAAGACATCGGCGGCGGGCAAGACCTCGCCAAAGCCTTCGTCGCGCAGCGCCAGATCGGCGCAGAGTAGATGATGGTTGACGACGACGATCTCGGCCGCCTGCGCGCGGCGGCGGGCCTCGAGCAGATGGCAATCGTTGAAGACCGGACAGCCTTGGCCAAGGCAGTTATCGGCGGTGGAAGTGACCGCGGGCCAGACCGGATCGTTTTCCGGGATTGGCAGCTCGGCGATGTCGCCTTGCAGGGTATGACTGCTCCAGTCGCGCACCTGTTGTAGGTGCGCTCTGACCTCGGGTCGATGCCGCGTTGGCTCCTCGAAGGCGAGCTCGAGCCGATAGCGACAGAGATAGTTGGCGCGTCCCTTCAGCAGTGCGATCTCGATCGGCGCGCCAAGCGCGGCGCGGATCAACGGGATGTCACGCTGAAACAGTTGATCTTGGAGGTTGCGGGTGCCGGTGGAGATGACCGCCTTGCGCCCACTCAACAGCGCTGGCACCAGGTAAGCGAAGGTCTTGCCGGTGCCGGTGCCGGCTTCGCAGATCAGGGCACCGCCGCGCCCGATGATGTCGGCCACACGCTGCGCCATGTCCTGCTGTTGCGGGCGCGGATGAAACTGCTGCAGCCGCTCGGCGAGCGGCCCATCGGCCGCCAGCGCCAGGTGCACGGCCTGCTGAATCGGGTTCGCGGGGGTTGATGGGGTTTGATCCACAGGCTCCGATCGCTGCGCATTAGCCGCCGGCAGCCTTACGCTCGGCCTCCACCGCCCCCTCGATGTCGCCGGATTGGCGGCGGGCGGTCGCGATGATCTCCCAATTGTTGGTCTTCAGGGCCGGTGCGTCGCCGGTCAGCGCGTTCGAGCGGGAAGCCAGCTTGGCCGCCGAATCGCTCATCCCTTGTTCCAGCCTGACCCGCGCGAGCCGATTCCACAGGTAGGCCTCTTGCGGTTGGATGCGCAGCGCGCGCTCTAGGGTAGCGGCCGCGCCGCCGGCATCGCCAGACTGGCGCTGCTGCTCGGCGCGCTGGGCGAGGGAGGCGACGGCGGGTGGCATGTCGTTCGGTGCAAGACCGCCTGCGGGCGCCGCGCTGGCGACCTCAGGTGCCGGTGGGGCGGCCGCTGGCGGGGTGGCTGCCGCGGGCTCAGGTGTCGCCGGGGGAGTGGACTCTTGGGGCGGTGTCGGTGGCGTGTCGGCGCTGGCCTGAGCCGTTTGCGATGGCGTTGAGCTTGGTTGTGCCGTCTCGGCTGGCGGACGGCTGGCTGGACTCGGCGTTGCCGGTGTTCGGTCTACGCTGGTGGTCTGCGTCTGCCGCGTCTGCTGCGTCCGCGTTTGAGTGGCTGGCTTCTGGGCCGCTGGCGTCGGTGCGGCAGCAGCCGATGGCGCAGCAGCCGATGTCGCAGCAGCTGATGGCGCCGAGCTGCTGCTGGGCGGCGCTGGCTCAGTAGGGGTGTCGCTGATCGATTCAGGTGGCGTATAGGCGTAGACCCGGGTCGGTTCTGGTGCTGGCGGCGCTGGTGGTTTTACTTCGGCTGGAGGTGTGTCGACAACGGGCTTGGGCGCCTCTTGCACGGCGACGATGGGTGCCGGTGGTCCGCTGCGCTCCATCGAGGTACAGGCGGTGAGCAGAAGCGGTAAGAGCATCAGCAGGATCAGGTGCTTGTACATATCAGTTGCCGTAAAAATCGCTCATGAAAGGGCTGTTCTGAGGCCGCTCATTGCGCTCGCGGCGTGGCGGTTGCGGATCGGGCGTGTTCGCAGGCGAGCCTTGGGCCAGCTTCGGTTCGTCATTGTCATTGGCCGCGGGTTCTGACCTTGAGCGGCCGCCGCCGCCACCACCGCCGCCACAGGCCGCGCTGCCGCCGGTATGGCCACGGCTAAAGGGGATGTTGCTGCTTCCGCAAGCGCTGGCGATCTCGATCGTGTCGGGGAAAGCGTCGCTCAGCGGCTCGCTGCCAATCTCGGCCATGATGTCACCCCAGACCCGCAACGCACCGCTCGAGCCACTCAGGCCCATCGGTTTGTTGTCATCACGTCCGACCCAGACCACCAGCACGCGGTCGGCGCTGAAGCCGGCGAACCAGCTGTCGCGCATGTCATTCGTGGTTCCGGTCTTGCCGGCGACAGTCATTCCATCCGGTAGGCGTTGCTTGAGCCAGGTCGCGGTGCCTTGCTCGACCACCTGACGCATGGCCCATTGGGTGAGATAGGCGGCATCGCTGCTGACCACCGGCTCGACCGCGAGCGGATAGCGGTTGAGTGGCTGGCCGGAGGCGTCGAGCACCTCGCGAATGGCGCGCAATGGGGCGCGAAAGCCACCGGCGGCGATGGTCTGATAGACCTGGGCGAGTTCGATCGGTGGCAGTGAGGCCGAGCCGAGCAGCATCGCCGGTACCTCGCTGACCGGGCGCACCGCACCGAGCTTCCGCAGTGTTTTGGCGACCTCGCCGACACCAACCTGGAGGCCGAGGTTGACGGTCGCGAGGTTGTAGGACTTGGCTAGTGCTTTGTACAGCGGCACCGTGCCATGCACTCGATGATCGTAGTTTTTCGGCGTCCACAGCTCGCCGCCGGCGCGCAGGCTGATCGGTTTGTCGGCGATCGGGCTGACCAGCGAGAAGCGTTCGGGCTGCGCCAATGCGGTCAGATAGATCACCGGCTTGATCGCCGAGCCGATCGAGCGGACGGCGTCGAGGGCGCGATTGAAACCCGCATACTCGGTGTCGCGGCCGCCGACGATCGCCAGCACTTCTCCTTGAGCGACCGAGGTGACCACCGCTGCGGTCTCGAGCGTGCCGGGTGCATATCCGCGCTGCTTATCAAGCTGCGGCATGCGCTCGTCGATGGCGGCCTCGGTCTGGCTCTGGATCAATGGGTCCAGGGTGGTAAAGATGCGCAGCCCCTCGGAGCGCAGGTCCGCTTCACGATAGTCGCGCTGGAGCTGGCGGCGCACGAGTTGTACGAAGGCGGGGTACACGCCGGACGGCTTGGCACCGCCGTCCTTGATGCCGAGCGGGCTGTTCTTGGCCGCCTCAGCTTGGTCAGCGGTGATGATCTGGTGGAAGGCCATGACGTCGATGACCAGGTTGCGACGCGCGGTTGCCTGCTCCGGGTTGCGGCGTGGGTTGTATTCACCCGGGCCTTTCAGGATGCCGACCAGTAGCGCGATCTGCGGCACCGTCAGTTCATCGATGTCGCGGTCGAAATAGAACCGACTCGCGAGACCAAAGCCGTGGATTGCGCGACTGCCATCCTGACCGAGATAGACCTCATTGGCATAAGTAGTCAGGATCTCGTCCTTCGAGTAGCGCTGGTCTAGCAGCACGGCCATGTAGGCCTCTTTGGCCTTGCGCTCGAGGGTCTGCTCTTGGGTGAGATAGAAATTCTTCACCAGCTGCTGCGTCAGCGTACTGGCGCCCTGCACCGTGCGGCCCGCCATCAGGTTCTCGTAGGCGGCGCGGATGATGCCCCTTGGGTCGATCCCCTGGTGCTTGTAGAAGCTCCGGTCCTCGACCGCGAGCAAGGTCTTGATCAGCAGCGGTGGCAGCTGCTTGCGCTGCAGCAGAACCCGGTCTTCGTTGTGGGTCGGATAGATGCTGGCGATGAGGGCGGGGTCGAGCCGGACCAGGGCCAGGTCGCGGCCGTTAGCGCCAGAGCGCATGTCGGTGACCACCCCATCGGCGATGCGAATCTCGACCCGCTGTTCCGGCTCAGAGCCGTCCCAGAATCGGAACGGGCGGGTGCGAATCAGGACCCGATCGCCTTCGGCCTGGAAGCTACCGGCGCGCTCGAGGCCGGCGCTGCGTCGATACTTGAGTCGTTCGAGCTCACCGATGAGGGCATCTTGGGTGATGGGGCGGCCAACATAGAGTTCGAGCGGTCGCGCGAAGACGCGCGCGGGAAGTGCCCAGCGTTGGCCCTCGAACTTCTCGCGGACTACCTTGTCGAGCTGGACCCCGTACAGCCCGAGGCCTAAGGCGCCGATGAGGGCTAACAGTAGGACAGAACTGAAGAAAAAGGCCCAGAGTCCGAGCCCACGGCGACGCCGGCGTGGTGGCCTGCGTTTGGGCGAAGGAGCGGTGATTTTGGCTTTGGCCACTCGGCGTGTTTCCTGAAGGGGGCGGTTCGGTGTGCCTGCTGCACCGTCACGGCCGGGCTGAGACCCGTCTCGGCGGTGCAGTGTGTTTCAGCAGGCGAAATCAGAAGTTAATCATCCCATTGCGGGCATCGGGTCACAAGCAGGGATCGTCTGATCTAGACGCGAGCCGCGGCCTCACTGCTTGATGCCAATGCCTCGTCGCAACAGGCTCAGGCTGTAGTAGCCGAGGGCCGCGATGAAGATGGCGATGATGAGGAAGGCTAAGCCGAGCGGGATATCGCTGACGCCGAGTAGGCCATAGCGAAAGGCGTTGATCATGTACAGGATCGGGTTCGCAAGAGAGAGGGTTTGCCAGGGCTGCGGCAGCAGCTCGATCGAGTAGAAGACACCGCCGAGATAGGTGAGTGGCGCCAGCACGAAGGTTGGTACGATCGAGATATCGTCGAAGCTGTTGGCATAGATGGCGTTGATGAAGCCACCGAGCGAGAACAGGATGGCGGTGAGCAGCAGGATCAAAAAGGTCACGCCGAGATTGTGGATGCTGAAGCGGGTAAAGAAGGCGGCCACGATCAAGACCACGCTGCCGACGGCGAGGCCGCGGGCAACGCCGCCGGCCACGTATCCAGCGAGGATGACCCAGTTTGGCGCCGGCGAGACCAGTAATTCCTCGATGTAGCGCGAGAATTTGCTGCTGTAGAACGAGGAGACGACGTTGCTGTACGCATTGGTGATCACCGCCATCAGCACTAGCCCGGGGACGATGAAATCGATGTAGGCGAGACCTTCCATGGGGCCGATACGATCGCCGATCAGGCGGCCGAAGATGACGAAATAGAGCGTGGTGGTGATCGCCGAGGGCAGGATGGTCTGGATCCAGATGCGCGAGAAGCGCGTCACCTCCTTGCTGAACAGGGTGGTGAAGGTGATCTGATAGCGACGCCAGCGGTTGGCGTCGATCAGCGGTCCTTTGTTTGCGGCGTTGATGTTCATGGGGTTGCTCCTCGGCCCGCCTCGACCCGATCGAGAAACAGCTTTTCCAGCCGGTTCTGCTTATTGCGTAGGCTTAATACCTCGATGCCATTGCGCGAAAGCGCCTCGAACAGCCCGTTGATGGTGTGCTCGCGGCTGATCTGCACCTCGAGTGTGCTCTCGTCGATGTGCTCGAGCACGAAGCCACCGAGCGACGGCAGCTGGCAGACGCGTCCCTTGAGGTTCAGCACGAAGGTTTCGGTGTCGAGTTCACTGAGTAAGGTGGCGATATCGGTACGCGACTGGATGCGTCCATGGTCGATGATGGCGATGTTGCGGCAGAGGCTTTCGGCCTCTTCCAGATAATGCGTGGTGAGGATAATGGTGGTGCCTTCGGCGTTGATCTCGCGCATGAAGCCCCACATGGTGCGGCGAATCTCGATATCGACGCCCGCGGTGGGCTCATCGAGGATCACCAGGCGCGGGCGGTGCACCAGTGCTCGCGCAATCATCAAACGCCGTTTCATGCCGCCGGAGAGTCGGCGCATCTCGGTCTCACGCCGGTCCCAGAGATCGAGCTTGCGCAGCAGCATCTCGGCCCGGCCGCGGGCCTCTTTGCGCGGTACCCCGAAGTACCCGGCCTGGTTCAGCACGACTTCGATCGCGGGCAGGAACAGGTTAAAATTGAACTCTTGCGGGACCACGCCGATGTTCGCACGCACCGCCTCTGGCTCGCGATCCAGATCGTGGCCGAAGACCTCGACGCGACCGCCGCTCTTACGCACCAGCGAGGTGACGATGCCGATCAGCGTCGATTTGCCAGCACCGTTCGGGCCAAGCAGGGCGAAGAAATCGCCTGCCTCGACCTGGAGATCGACAGCGTTGAGGGCCTGGAGGCCGTTGGCATAGGTCTTACTGAGCTGGTGGACGCTGAGTGCGAGCATACGAGATGGGAACGGCGTGAAAAACCCACTACGCTAGCACGTTCAGCTCGGCTGTTGGCAACTGATGCCTCGCTCGCGTCGGGCAAGCTTCGGTTTGGCGGGCTGGCGGCGCGGGTTGTTTATCGTTAGGTCTTGCTAGGCGTTGGATCGGCTCGGTGGCAGAGCGTGGTCGCGCGATGCGGTGAAGAAGCCGCTGATGAGGCCGCCGTAGAAGAAGAGGGCAGCGATCGGGATCGCATTCAGGCTCCACATCCAGGCGAGCGCAGCCGCCGAGACGCCAAGGCTGACCGCGTAGCCGAGCAGCGGCAGTCGCGCGACAGGCTGGCCCAGCCGCCAGGTCAGGAGACTCAGGGCGGCGAGCAGGATGATGCCCTTCACCAGGACCATGCTCCGCACTAAGCCGGCGAGCTCGGCATCCTGCTGCAGGCGCTCTGGGGCCGGTCCTGCGAGTGCAAGCATCAGTAGGGTACCGAGGCCGAGCCCACCCAAGACGCTCATGATCGCGATCGCACGGGCAGCGATCTGATCCATCTGGCTGACCTGAATGCGGCTAGGCTCGAGTTGCTCCGTTAGGGTTGTTCCGGGTGTCGTTTCAGCTACAGTCGTAGGACTAGAAGTCGTGGGGCTTGAAGTTGCAGGACTTGAAAAGGTGTCGGGGGCATGGCGTGCCATCGAAGAATCCTCTTGGTGAAGCGCAGCAGGCGCTGGCGCAGGGTGTCTGGGACCGCGTCATAGGCCATCAACGACAATCGATTCGATAGAGAAGACAGACGACCAGATGCTTTGTTACCACGACTGCCGTCCTGAGATCGATGCATTACTGCGCCGGTTCAAGCCGCTGTGCACGGCGCGCGTCGAGTCTGCGGCACCGATCCCAGGCTCTTATTGGGGCGCGCCGGAGGCGGGGCTGATCGGCTCAGTGATCTATCTGCGCGACGATACCCCGGTGCATTCGGCGCTGCATGAGGCCGCGCATTTCGTCTGCATGGATGCGGAGCGCCGTGCCGCTTTGCATACCGACGCCGGTGGCGGCTTTGCCGAGGAAGATGCGGTCTGCTATCTGCAGATCTTAATGGCCAACCAGCTCGTGACGGTTGGTGCTGAGCGTCTCTTTGTTGATATGGACGCCTGGGGCTACAGTTTTAGGCTCGGCAGTACAGCGGCTTGGTTCGAGCGAGACGCGGCCGATGCGCGCGACTGGCTGCTGCGGCATGGGCTCATTGATACGGCCGGCTGTCCGACCTGGAAGCTGCGTGCCTGAGGTTGCGACAATGGCTTATCGTCCAACAAACACTTCATCGTCAGGGTTGGCGGCGCGATGAGCCTAAACCTGGATCTCGTGCGATTCATCTGCCGGGGTGGCGCGGCGCCATGAGCGTTAGGACGAGCTCGGCTGCTTGCGTAAGCTGGCCCGCCTATAATTGAAGTTGTGCTGAATCCCCTTTGCTCACCTGTAGAGGACTGGTCCAATGAAACCATGTTTAGCTAATGGGTCGATGGCCCGCTTAACGGCTGCTGCGCTCGGCATCAGCCTATTGGTGGCGCTCACCAGTAGCTTCGCCGCACCGCCTCAAGGGCCGGTCGGCGCGCAGCCTATGCCGGCGCCGGCGATGCCTTATCGCGCGCCATTACCTGATTCCGGCGCCGGGCATCGCTGGAGTACGGGGCAGGTGCGGATGACGCAGGAGCGCACCGAGGAGGCCTACATCCTGATCATCGATCTCAATGGGCTGGCGCCAGACAATGTGCAGGTACGGCCGTTCGGACAAAATGTGCTCGTGCGGACGCGGCGCGATGCGCATACCCGCCGCTCAGAGACGTTCGATGATGGTCGCGGCTATCGCGAGAGCTATCGTGTCTCGACCGGCAGCAGCACGCGTCGGCTGCCGGTGCCGCCTGATGGCGATGTCTTGGGTCTGACGCGTGAAGACGGCGCTGAGCAGGTGCGCGTCCTGATCCCGCGTCGCCAGATGCCTGGCTGGCGCTAATCCTTGGTAAGACGGCGTGCGGGTCAAGCTGCGCACTCTAGGCTGTCGGCTCAATGAAGCCGAGCTGACCGGCTGGTCGCGGGAGCTGGAGGCCCGCGGCTGCCGGATCAGCGGCGAGGGCGATGCGGCGGATCTGGTAGTGGTCAACACCTGTGCCGTCACTGCCGAGGCGGTGCGTAAATCACGCAAACTGTTGCGTCGGCTGCAGCGCGAAAACCCCCGTGCCCGCTTGGTCGTGAGTGGCTGTGCAGTGTCGCTCGAGGCCAATCAGCTAGGTGAGCTCGGGATCGACTTGGTGGTGCCTAACCAGGACAAGGATCGCTTGGTCGCCATCGCCGAGGAAGCCCTGCAGCTGCCGTTGATGCCCGAGGCGGCGACCGAGCCCGGCGCGGCGGCGCTGTTTGCGCGCGGTCGGCAGCGTGCGTTCGTCAAGATCCAGGATGGTTGTCGTTATCAGTGCAGCTTTTGCATCACGACCCGCGCGCGCGGCGAGGAGCGCAGCCGACCGATCGCCGAGGTCTGTGCCGAGATCAACCAGTTGGTCGCCGATGGCATTCAAGAGGTGGTGCTGACCGGGGTGCATGCCGCGGGCTATGGCAGCGATTGCGACTCCAGCCTCAGCGAGCTGCTGGCGGCCGTGCTGACCGAGACTGATGTGGCACGGGTCCGGCTAGGCTCGGTCGAGCCTTGGGATCTGCCGGAGCGGTTTTGGCGGCTGTTTGAACATCCGCGCCTGATGCCGCATCTGCACTTGCCGCTCCAGAGCGGCGCCGACAGTGTGCTCAAGCGGATGGCGCGGCGCTGCAAGACGGCGGAATTTGCGCGGCTGGCCGAGCTGGCGCGCAGCACGCATCCGAACTTCAACCTCACCACCGACATCATCGTCGGCTTTCCCGGCGAGACCGAGTCAGAATGGATGCAAACCCTGGCCTTCGTCGAGCAGATGGACTTCGGTGGCTTGCATATCTTCAGCTACTCGCCACGCCAAGGCACCCGCGCTGCCGAGATGGCGGATCAGGTGCCAACGTCGGTCAAGCGCGCCCGGAGTCGCGCGCTGCATGTGCTCGCCCAGCGCCTCAAACGTGCTTGGCTGCAGCGCCAGGTTGGATCGGTTCAGGAGGTTCTGATCGAGGGCTTCGTCAGCGGCCAGCAAGACGACGCCTCGCTCGACGTCTCAGTGCAGGTAGGCTACACGCCGGGCTACCTCCTGGCGCATATCCCGACCTCTGGAGTGGATCTGAGCAACCGTCTCCTCCCCGTGCGGATCAAAGGCGTGATCGACCCCGATGAGGTCGATCAGCGGCCTGGGCTGCAGGCCGATCCCGTGCTTGATGCCGACCTGGTGACGCCTGTGCTATAGCCCGACGCCGCGAGGCGGCACATGGGCCGATGATGCTCTGGACGAGGCTCTCGACGAGGCTCTCGATGAGGCTCTCGATGAGGCTCTCGATGAGGCTCTAAGGATTCAGATGAACATCGGGCACATTGACGGGCGATTTTCCCGCATCCGCCTTTGCCGGTCTCAAGCACAGCGTCTTAGAGCTAGTCTGACTTGAACCCCGCCTCGCGATGGCTGGCATCGCAGAAGGGTTTGTTCTTCGATGCGCCACAGCGACAGAGCGCGGTCTTGGTGCCCTGCCAAGCGATGCGTCCACTGGCCGCTCGCAGCGTGAGATTGCCCTCGACCTTGAGAGGTCCGTCCGGGATGGCCTTGATCTTCAGCGGCCCACCGCTGGCCTCGAGGCCTGGCCCGCTCTTGCCGATGGCGCCGAAATCCTCGAATCCGGCCTCGATGTGGCTGTTGTCGCAGAAGGGCTTGTTCTTCGACGCCCCGCAGCGACAGAGTGCGGCACGGAAGCGAACCCCCGGCATATCCTCCGGTGCGCCCTCGATGTCGAGTTCGCCAGTCAGGTAGAGCGGGCCGTTGTAGACGACTTGGCCGCTGTTCTCAGCCGCGGGCTGCTCAGCCGAGCCGTCTTTGTCGATGTAGCTCAACGCCCCGCTCGGGCAGCGCTCGCAGACCTCGCGGACCTCGGCCTTGGAGACCTGGTCCGGAACGCACCAGGGCTCGCGGCCGCCCTCAAACAGGCTGTTGTCGGCCTGTCCACATTCACCGATGTGGATGCACAGGCGCTGGTCCCAGTGCACATCGATCTCGTTGCCTTCGAATGCGTGGATCTTGTTTTCGCTCATCGTGGTCTCCTGGCTAGTGCGGCCGGTTGGCGCAGTGGCTGACGGTCGGCAAAGAATGGGGTCGGCCTGTCCGTTAATCGATGTCGATCCACACCGGGCAGTGATCCGACGGCCGCTCGAGCGCGCGGATGTCATAGTCGATGCCGGCGTCGCGCAGTCGCTGGCGCACCGGTGCCGAGACCAGGATCAGATCGATCCGCAGTCCGCGCTTGGGCTCGCGCTCGAAGCCGCGCGAGCGGTAATCGAACCAGCTGAAGCTGTCGTCGCAGTTTGGATGAATGCAGCGATAGGCGTCGTGTAAGCCCCAGTCCATCAGGGTTTGCAGCCATTCGCGCTCCTCGGGCAGGAAGCTGCATTTGCCGCTGCGCAGCCAACGCTTGGCATTGTCGGCGCCGATGCCGATGTCCGCGTCCTGTGGCGCGACATTCATGTCGCCCATCAGCACGAGCGGTTGATCAGGGCTGAAATGTTCGCGCAGGTAGCTTGCCAGATCGGCGTAGTACTTCTGCTTGCCGGGAAACTTGGTCGGGTGCGCGCGGCTCTCCCCTTGCGGGAAATAGCCATTGATGACTGCCAGCTCGGCCCCGTCATCGAGCTCGTAGAAGCCAGTAATGGCGCGTCTCTGTGCCTCTGCGCCATCCTCTGGGAAGCCCTTGATCACCCGCAGCGGATCGCGCTTGCTAAGCAGTGCAACGCCGTAGTGGCCCTTTTGGCCATGGTAGGCCGCGCGCCAGCCAAGGGTGCTGATGGCGGCGGCGGGAAAGGCCTCATCGGCGACCTTCGACTCCTGGATGCCGACCACATCCGGATCATGCCGCGCCTTCAGCGCCTCGAGTTGGTGCGGACGGCTGCGGATGCCGTTGACGTTAAACGAAATCAGTCGAGTCATTCCGGTTCCTGAATCGGGTCGAGCGAGTGGGTCGAGCGAGTGGTTCGAGCAAGTGAGTGAAAGTAAGTGAGTGAAAGTAAGTGGCTGCCTTTTTCTATTTCCCGATAATCGCCCACCCTGGGTCCTCAAATCGGGAAGGAGTTGGTGGACAGTTTCTAAGTCAAGAAAGCAGGTTGAGCGAGGCGATACGCTGCGGATCGGCGCGCTCGACCAGAGTGATCCTGTTGGATTGCGCCTTGCCGGCTAGCCCGGTTGCGTTGACTCAGGTGGGTGATGCCCCGTGACTTGGTAGGTTTCGCCGATCCCCATCTCGCGACCGTGCTCGTAGGCCTTGCCCCAAGCGAGGTGGGCTTGGTCGCGGGCAGCATCGTAGCAGTCCGGTTCGACCGCGGCATCCGCCTCCGCGCCATAGCCTAGCCTGTGGAGCGCGGCAAGCATGCCATTGGCGTAGCCGCGGTTGTACCAGAGCTGGGGGTCGTCCTGGCGCTCGAGATAGCCCTCGGAACCCTCAGAGAGTTCGCGGGCCAACTCAAGCAGGCGGGTGATCAGTGGGTCGTCAGATCTCTGGGTCGTCATACAATTCGGCGGACCAGCCCAACTCGCGGGCCTGTTGGATAGCGGCTTGATAGATGCGGCGATGACGCTCGCGCAAGTCTTCTGGTAGGCGCGATGCGAGGTGGCCATACGGGTGCCAGGCCTGGCTGACCTGATCATAGAGGGCCTCGACGCGCGACACCGTCCAGCCCTTGCAGGTCTCATCCTCCGGGATCAGGCCAAAGACCTGGGCGTCGCGAATAATGGTGCCGGTGGGCGTCATGCCACCGTAGCTGTCAGCCTTTAGGCCGACGTAGGTCTTGTCTCGTTTCAGCATTAAGATACTCTCATCACGCAACACCTAGGAGCGGCTGCTGGCCGCTGCATCGCCAAGGAGATCCTTGTGCCCGGTCAAGATACCATTGTCGACCTGATCCGCCACGGTGAGCCGCTCGGTGGCCGCATGATCCGCGGCCAGGGCGTCGATCATCCACTCAGCGCCCTCGGCTGGCAGCAGATGCGCGCTGCCGTTGGCGACGACAACCCCTGGGATCTCATCCTCAGCTCACCCATGGCCCGCGCGCGCGACTTCGCCTGCGAGCTGGCATCGCGGCACGGCCTACCGTTAGCGGTCGACCCTGAGTTGCGAGAGGTCGCCATGGGCGCTTGGGAAGGTCGCAGGCCAACCGATCTCGCGCAACAAGAGCCGGCCGTCTTCAGCGCATTCCGACGCGATCCGGTCGCCAACCGGCCGCCAGGTGGCGAGCGCCTCGATGCCTTGCAGGCGCGCATTGGTCGCGCCTACGATCGCCAAGTCGCCAGCTATCCAGGACGGCACTTACTCATCGTCTGTCACGCTGGCGTCAGCCGAGCCATCGTCGGTCATGTCATGGACGCCGACCCCCGGCATTGGTACCGCATCCGCATCGACTATGCTGGCCTGACTCGCATACGGCACGAGCAACATGGCATCAGCCTCGAGTTCGTCAACGCCCAGCGGCTGCGGACTTGGCGTCACCCCTGACCACGCCTTCGACGGACTGCGCACACAGTCAGGCAGCGCAGCGGCGTTGGATGCGGCCTGTGATGAGCCGGCGCGTGCTACGCCAGAAATTGCAGCAATCCGTTGGTCTCTGCAACTTGAAATGATATAGTAACTGGCCGTCTTGCGACTACCGGTCGTAAAGATCGGCCCTAGGAGAGGTGCCGGAGTGGCCGAACGGGCCTGACTCGAAATCAGGTGTACGCGCGAGCGTACCGTGGGTTCGAATCCCACCCTCTCCGCCATTCAATGCTCGATAAAACCATTAAAAACAATCACTAATGGTGCTTTCTTTCATCGGTTCGGTGGTTTGACCCCTCAAAATCCCCACAAGGGTATACCTGGTCAAATGGGCTAATCGCCCAAATCCCTACCTGGGATCGATATCCCTCAAATGATCCCGTCGTCCTGCGCTCAGCTGCAGCGCAGATGATCCATGAATCTCGTTGGCGCGTCTTCGTGTCGTCCTTCAGCCTCGCCCTCGTGGATTACGGGACAATTGGAGTGCAAGTGGTGCAGGAACGCTCCGGGACACCCCGAGCAATGCCGTATCGCTTTGGATGCCCCTATACTGAGCGCGTGCCGACGATCGGTGCCCAGCGTGACACCCGCCGCGCATCGTCACCTTTCGCCTACGCGACGCCGAGCGCGAGGTCGAGGCGGTGCTTTAAGACCCCTGATGAGGTGCAAACGACCATGACCATCCTGCAAAGCCAGATCGACGATGCGCCCAGACAACTCTGCATCGACTTGCCCCCGGAATGGGAACACCAAGCTGTGGAAGTCATTGTGCGTCCGCTTAAGGCTCGCGACCCTCAGACCACAGCGATTGCGACGCCCCGCGAATCGGCGAACTTTTGGCAATCCTTGCTGGAGATGCGAGCCGCGCCCGATTTTGAACCGATTGACTGGACACATGATGAGATCGACGGTTGGCGTGATCGTTCTACTCAGGAGCCTTTTCAGTGGCCCGACTGAGTTATTTGCTCGACACCAATGTCGTCTCCGAGCCTGTGGCGAAAAAGCCAGATCCCGGGGTGATGCGGAAACTTGAAGCCCATGGCTCAACAGCGGCGCTGGCAAGCGTCACCTGGCAAGAGCTGCTTTTTGGGATGTTGATCCTGGAGCCAGGCCGACGCCGCGCACAACTCCAAGATTACCTCTTCTCGCGCGTGCAACCCGGTCTGCCAGTGCTACCGTTCGATACCGAAGCGGCGACCTGGCAGGCGAATGAGCGCGCCCGCTTGCGGCGGCTGGGTCAACCGCCCGCCTACGCAGACTCGCAAATAGCCGCCATTGCTGCCACCAATGGTTTGGTGCTGGTCACGCGCAACCTGGACGACTTTCGCGCGTTTGAAGGGCTGGCTATGGAAAACTGGTTCTCAACGCCATGACTTCGCTCACCGTGACGCTACCCGACGACACCTATCGACGCCTCGACGAGATCGCCCAAGGCCGCGGCCAGAGCATCGATGCTTTGTTTGATGCGATGGCGAGTCAGATGGTCACCGAAGCCGAAGCCGAAGCCGAAGCCCTCTTTCGCGTCCGTGCCCAGCGCGGCCAAGGCCAGAACGCCCGCGGACTCGCACTGCTCGCCAAGGCCATGGGCAATGACCTTTCTCGCTGAAGCCGACATCGAGCAAGCCCTGCTCGCCGATCTCGCGGCACTCGGCTACCAAACCACCACCGAGGCCCAGGCCGGCCCCGATGGCAGCGCCCCGGAGCGTGAGGCCTACGCCGATGTGCTGCTGTTCATCAACGGCCTGCCGCTGGTGGTCATCGAGCTGAAAAGCCCGAGCAGCGAGCAAGCGACCCTTCAAACTGCCTACACCCAGTTACAGACCTACAAGGCCGAGATCCCCAGCCTGTTCCGCACCAACGCCGCACTGGTGATCTCCGACGGCCAGCTGGCCCGCATCGAACTGCCCGAGGCAAGAAGCCTGAGCTGGACGCGGAGCTGGATGAGCTGACCGGCGACGCCGATGATGATCAGGTCGAGGAGATCCTCAAGCGCAAATGGTCGCGCATCAAGGCCCTGGTCGGCGCCGAGGATCGGGTCAACCGCATCGCCGCCGACCTCGTCGAACACCTTGAGCGCCGCCTGGAGGCACTCGATGGGAAAGCGATGCTCGTCTGCATGAGCCGGCGCATCTGCGTGGCGATGTACCAGGCCATCGTCGCCCTGCGGCCCGACTGGCACAACGACCAAGAGGACCAGGGCGCGGTCAAGGTGGTGATGACCGGCTCCGCCGCTGATCCCGAGCACTGGCAGCCGCACATCGCCAGCTTGTCCCAACGCAAGCGCTTGGCCAGCCGCGCCAAGCACCCGAACGATCCGCTCCGGCTAGTGATCGTGCGCGACATGTGGCTGACCGGCTTCGATGCCCCGGCGCTGCACACGCTCTATGTCGACAAGCCGATGCGCGGTCACGGGCTGATGCAGGCCATCGCGCGGGTCAACCGCGTCTTCCGCGACAAGCCCGCCGGGCTGATGGTGGATTACATCGGCATCGCCCAGCGTCTGAAGGAGGCCCTCGGCCAATACTCACGCTCGGATCAGGAGCGCACCGGCATCGACACCGCCGAGGCCGTCGCGGTGATGCTGGAGAAGGTCGAGATCGTGCAGGCCATGTTCCATGGGTTCGGTTCCCACGGCCTTGACTATCGGGCCGCGCTCACCGGCACCCCAGCGAGCGCCTGGCACTGATGGGCCAGTCCATCGAGTGGATTCTCAGCCAGCAACAAGCCGCCGCCGCGCGCGAGTGCGACGAGACCGCCAAGCAGCGCGCCCACCGCCGCTATCAAGACGCCGTGCTGCAACTGTCCAAGGCCTATGCCCTGGCCTCCGCCAGCGAAGAGGCCAAGGCGATCCGCGATGAGGTCGGTTTCTTCCAGGCGATCCGCGCCGCCTTGGTCAAGTCGAGCAGCGGTGGCGGTCACGGCAGCGCCGAGCGTGATGCGGCCATTGCCCAACTGATCGATCGCTCGGTGGTCTCCACCGAGATCGTCGACATCCGCGGTGCCGCTGGCATCCGCTCGCCAGACATCTCGATCCTCTCCGATGAGTTCCTGGCCGAGATCGCCCAGACCCCGCAGAAGCACCTGGCGCTCGAGGCCTTGCGCAAGCTGCTCAACGATCAGGTGCGCTTACGCAGTTGCAGCAATGTCAGCGAAAGCCGCCGCTTCTCCGAACGGCTCGAGGCCGCCATCGCCCGCTATCACAGCAACGCCATCAGTACGGTCGAAGTCCTGCAGGAACTGATCGAGATCGCCAAGGAGCTACGCGCGGCCCAGGCGCGTGGTGAGGAAGCAGGCCTAAGCGAGGATGAGTTGGCCTTCTACGATGCCCTGGCCGAGAATCAAAGCGCGGTCGAGGTGATGGGCAACGCTCAGCTCAAGGTGATCGCCCATGAGTTGCTGGTGCAGCTGCAAGGCAACATTACCGTCGACTGGGCACATCGTGAGAATGCGCGCGCCAAGATGCGGGTGCTGGTGAAGCGCATCCTGCGCAAGTATGGCTATCCGCCTGATCTGCAGGCGGCGGCGGTGCAGACGGTGTTGGCGCAGGCATGGAGGTTTGGTCGTGAGGCGCTGCTCACCCACTTGCAGCTGGCCGAACTGGATGCGCATCTGCAGCCTCGGGCAAGGCTCCTGATCCCTAGGTTCAGGAGGACTTCCTCGCATCCTACAAGGCGCTTAAGGCCAACAAAGGCGAGCACGAATCAATGCTGGCCTTTTGGTCGCGCAGTCGCTAGGAGGGCGTTTCTGAGCCGAGCTGCGGCGACAAGGCTGTTGAAGAGTTGGCGTTGGCCGCGGTTGTAGAGGAGAAATTCTGGGTGCCATTGAACGCCGCGGACGCTGTGGCGCAAGGGGGCTTCGATCGCTTGCACGATACCGTCGAGATCACGACCGGCGACGATCAGGCCTTCGCCTAGGCGGTCAATGCCTTGATTGTGCAGGCTGTTGATACGGGCGCGGTCGCTATCGATTAGGCGCCGCAGCTCGGTGCCGGGCTCGATGCAGAGGGTTTTGAGCGGGAAGATGGTCCAGCGGTTGGAGGTGTGCTTGCGGCGTGAGCGGAGTTCTTGGAAGAGGTTTCCTCCGAGGCGCACGTTGAGCAGCTGCGCGCCACGGCAGATGCCGAGTAGGGGTAGGCCGCGTTTCAAGGCGCGATCGATAACGGCCGATTCGAGCGCGTCGCGTTCTGGATCGTATTTCGGCTTCACCTCGGGAGCGGCGGCATAGAGGACGGGGTCGACATCATGCCCTCCGGTGATCACGAACCCATCCGCCTTGGCCTGGAACTCTGGCTTTGGATTCACCGGCGTGAGTAGCTCAGTGCGCGCACCGGCGAGGCGCAAAGCCAGCTGCACGAGGAATTTGGGCGCGTGCGAGCCGCGCGTCGGGCCGGTGACGCCAATTAGAGGAGGTCGTTCTCGCTCAGCCATTGCTGACACTCCTGCCTCCAGTCTCCGGTGAGGCGTCCAAGGGGATTGTTGAGATAGTCGCTATAGGTGGCGCAGAGCCGCTCCAGCTGCGCCGGGTCTGCAGCCAAGCGCTCGACCATCAGCCAGTCTTGCCAGGGGCCGCTGAGATCCCAGCCTGGTTGGTCGACCTCGCTGTTCGGCAATCGATAGTGCAAGGCCGGTCGTGCTTTGACCCGTTCGTCTTGCACCCGCTCACGCACTCGCGCTTCATCGAGGTGGGTAAACAGGGGCAGCATGTCGAGCGCGCGGTTGCGGGTTGGGTTCGCATCGAGATAGTCGTCGATCAATTGCGTGCGATTGGGCGAGTAGCTAGGCGCGACCGTGGTGCGCACATAGCCCTTCGGGAAGGGGTCGGCGAAGAAGGTGAGCCGCCGGGTCAGATCGACCGCAGCGCGCTCGCGCAGCCAGTCTTCGATGCAAAGGAAGGCCTGCAGATATTGGCGGATGCTGTCGACATCGGTGGCCGGCATCTCAGGATTGAGCTGCATGCCGAAGGCGTAGGTGGGGTCGTCGCTGGTGCCGCGCGCGCCAGCGGCGCGCAGGCGCTCGATGACGGCGTTGAATTCGGCCAGTCGCGAGAGCGGTAGCGGTGGGCTGATGACCTCGACCGGTACGATGCGCTCGGCAACCAGGCGCAGGAGATCTTCGGCGAGTCCTTCGACCGCATTGCCGAGGTCAGCCTCGCTGCGCTCACGCCGCCCGAGCGCCTTCAGGTAGGCGAAGTCCAGCTCGATCTCCCAGTCGCCTGCGGGGTCACCGCGCAACGCGATCTCGTAGCGTCCGGGATGCAGCACTTCACCTGCATCGGTGCCGAAGAGCGTGTCTTGCACCAGGTCTGCGGTTTCGCTGATGCTGAGTCCGCTCAGCTCGATTTCGACCCCGACGCGCCGCTCCTGACCGGCGCTGGTCTTGATCAGCGGTGGCATCGCGAGCGTGTTTGTCGTTGTCAGCATGGACACCCCTGGTGCGTCATTTGAACCCGGGCCGGGCCTTCCTTGAACATGATCCTAACTTCGTGGCGCCGCGCGACCCCGGCAGATGAATCGCTCGAGATTCATGTAAATAAAGCGCATTTGAACTGCAGATGACACAGATGAACGCAGCGATTCCAATACCCTACTACGCATCCCTGCTCCACCTGTTGGGAATGCCTTGCTAAAACTTTTTAGGGCCTTGTTTTTTATAATTTAATCTGCGTGCATCTGCGGTTTCAACGTGCGGTTTCAACGATGCCTCAGCCTAAGGTGCTTTGGCATTGGCTGCAACCCGCGGCATGGCCAGCAACGCAGCGATGGCTGGCTCGATGTCGGCGAGGCAGTGTGCTGCCCGCAGCTGGGCTTGGAGTGGCTGTGGCAAACTGGGCGAGCCCGCGCAGAGCGCGAGTCCATAGCCGGGCAGGGTTGGGTAGGAGCGCAGGAACCAGCGTTGCCCGCGATGGTCGATCTCAATCTCAACATCGTCTTCGGCGATGGCGCAGAAGCTGCTGAGGCCACCGGCGACGCCTTCGCCGGTGGCCTTGAGCAGGCTCTCTTTGCGGCTCCAGAGGGTGACGAAGCGGTGTCTGCGCTCGGCGTGATCGAAACGGGCGAGCCACTGCTGTTCTTCGACCGCGAAAAAGCGCTTGGCGATGGCATCCCAGTCCCTGATCGGGCGCATCTGCTCGACGTCGACGCCGACTGGCGAGGCGCTGAATGCGAGGGCGACAAAGCGCCCTGAGTGTGAGAGGTTGAAGTGGAGCTTGGGATCGTCCGGGTAAAATGGCTTCCCGGTCGGGCCGCGCTCGACCTGGATCTGCGCTAAAGGCTGTTGGTGCCGATGGCTGATCAGGAGGCGCGGCAGCAGCGCCGCAATGAGGCTGCGGTAGCGGTCGGCATCGCGTCGATAGCGCAGGATCCGGGATTGCTCTTCAGCCGGTAGCTGCTCTAGCAGCGCCGCCTGAGCCGCCGCCCAGGACTCAAGCGCCAACTCGACGACCAAGAGTCCGGTTTGGATGGTTGCCATGCGTACCGTCGTCGTCTGAACTAGGGTTGGCGCGATTCCCCGCGACCCCCGAGGTGGATAGCATACTATCGACAGATCATGAGGTCAGGCTATGGCACGCATCCGGTTCGATTTTAACAATCCCGAGGGCCACCGGCTCGCGGGACTGCTGGAGACGCCGCCGGCGGGCGTCGAGACGCAGCGTTATGCGTTGTTCGCGCATTGCTTCACCTGCGGTAAGGATCTCGCGGCGGCAACCCGGATCGCCCGTGCCCTGGCAGCGCGTGGCATTGCGGTGCTGCGTTTCGATTTTACCGGTCTCGGCAATAGCGATGGCGACTTCGCTAATACCAGCTTTTCATCGAATGTCCAGGATCTGCTCGCGGCGGCGGCAGCGCTTGAGGCTGAATACTCGGCGCCAGCGCTGCTGATCGGTCATAGCCTGGGCGGTGCCGCCGTACTCGCCGCGGCGGGGCGTCTGCCGTCGGTCGAGGCGGTAGTGACGATCGCCGCGCCGGCGACGCCGGATCATATCGAGCACCTGTTCAGCGGCGTGCGCGGCGAGATGGAGTCGACCGGTGAGGCCGAGGTGCGGGTGGGTCGACGCCGGTTTCGCATCCGTCGCCAGTTCCTCGACGACCTCAAACAGTATGCCGATGCGGAGCATATCCGCCGGCTGAAGCGCCCGCTGTTGGTATTCCATTCGCCTGTCGACGAGATCGTTGAGGTTGAGGAGGCGGCCAAGATCTACCACGCGGCACTGCATCCGAAGAGCTTCATCTCGCTCGATCGGGCCGACCATCTGTTGACCGACCGAGAGGATTCCGAGTACGTCGCAGAGACGCTGGTCGCCTGGGCGAGTCGTTATCTGGGCCTGCATCGCCATCATGAGGAGGCTGGCGGTGGCACTGCGCCCGCTGTGGAGCCCGGCGAGGTGTTGGTGACCGAGCGCGATCAGGCCTTCCTGCGTGGGCTCTATGCGGCGCGGCATCAGTTGCTGGCGGATGAGCCGGAGTCAGCCGGCGGCACGGATCTGGGGCCGAATCCGTATGAGCTGCTGCTGATGGCCTTAGGGGCCTGTACCTCGATGACGCTGCGCATGGTGGCAAGCCGGAAAGGTCTGGCACTCGATGACATCGAGGTGCGGCTTCGGCATCAGGAGCGTCCGGCCGCGGAGGGCGCTCGGCAGGGTCCGCAGCAGATTGTGCAGCGGATCACGCTGGTCGGAGCGCTCAGCGAGCGGGAACGTGCGCTGCTGCTGGAGATTGCCGAACGCTGCCCGGTGCATCGGACGCTCGTGCATGCGCAGCTGCAGATCGTCACCGAGGGCGATGAGCCCTGATATCCGACCCATTGACCGTCGCTTTACCCCCAATTGACCCTCAATCTAACTCAATCTCACCGAACAGCTGAGGACGATGAAACGCTCGCGAACAGACCTGGAAACGACGTCGAACCGGAACG
Organism: Halochromatium roseum; assembly: GCF_016653315.1. GTDB lineage: Bacteria > Pseudomonadota > Gammaproteobacteria > Chromatiales > Chromatiaceae > Lamprobacter > Lamprobacter roseus. The sequence continues at coordinate 185,653 of NZ_NHSH01000070.1, forward strand.
AGGTTGATGCCTTCCTAGCGCAGGTGGCGGCGGTGCCCAAGCGAGCGCCGTCGGGTTCGCGCGGGCGGTTGATCTTTTCAATGGATGCGACCGCGAGCCGCGAGCCGAGCTGGGATCAGGCCGCCAGTCTGCAGGCGGCGATGTTCCAAGAGACGAACGACTTGGGCGGGCTGGACGTGCAGCTGGTCCATTACCGCGGTTTTCAGGAGCTGCACGCCTCGCCTTGGTGCAGTCATGCGGATCAGCTCTTGCCGCGGATGACGGCGGTGCGCTGCGCGGCTGGCATCACCCAGATCGGTCGCGTACTGGATCACGCCATCGCCGAAACAGGGCGCAAGCGCGTCAATGCGCTGGTCTTCGTCGGTGATTGCGTCGAGGAGCCGCTTGATAGCCTGGCCGGGTTGGCGGGTCAGCTCGGCCTGCTCGGGGTGCCGGCCTTCGTGTTCCAGGAGGGGCGCGATCCGACCGCCGAGCGTGCGTTAAAGGAGCTTGCGCGCCTCAGCGGTGGCGCTTGGTGTCCGTTCGACGCCTCGAGCCCAGGCACCCTGAAGGACCTTCTCAGTGCGGTCGCGGTCTATGCCACTGGCGGTCGCAAGGCGTTGGCTGACTTTGGTCGCCGGCGCGGGGGTGATGTCCTGCGGTTGAGCCAGCAGCTGAGAGGCAAGTGAATGATGATGCTGGAGTCTGAGCAATGGCGCGGCTGCTGATCCTGCTGATCATCGTTGGTGGTGCGCTGTGGTTTCTCTACTGGTTTAGCCGCACACCAGCGACACAGGTCGCGCGCGTGCTGCGCCGCGCCGCGCTCTGGGGTGGCATTGGGCTGCTTGTGATCGCCACCCTCAGCGGGCGCCTGAACCCGATCTTTGCGGCGCTGGCCGCGGCGATTCCAGTCGGCTTTCGCATCCTCAATCTGCTGCATATGCTGCCGATGCTGCAACGGCTGCTGCGCTCGCTTGGGCTCAGTGGCCTGGCTGGCAGTATCCCGAGTGGTGGACTCGGTGGTGGGCTTGGCGGCGGTCTCGGTGGCGCGGCAGGCGCCGGCGGCGAGAGCGGACAGCGCTCCGCCATCCGCACCCGCTATCTGGCGATGAGCCTCGATCATGCGAGCGGTGCGATGGATGGCGAGGTGCGCGAAGGTCCATTCCAGGGCCGGCAGCTCTCTGAGCTAGTCCTCGACCAACTGTTGCGCATGCTCGAGCTCTATCAGGACAACGATGAGCAGTCAGCGGCGGTGCTGACAGCCTATCTGGAACGCGAGCACCCAGATTGGCGCGAGCAGGCCGCCGAGGGCGGTGCGGATTGGGATGGGGATGCTCGCGATGGGCGCAAGGCGTCCGGCTCGGGCGGGCAGGGCATGACGCGCGACGATGCCTTGGCCATTCTTGGTCTCGACGCGGGCGGCGGGGCCGAGCCCGAGCCTGAGCAGATTCGCGCCGCGCATCGTCGCCTGATGCAAAAGCTGCATCCGGATCGGGGTGGCTCTGATTATCTGGCAGCCCAGATCAATGCTGCTAAGACGCTGCTGCTAGGCGATTGAGCATGCTCACCCATCCGCTCAAAGCATTGCTGCTCGCCGACTGAGCCCGCTTGACCATCCGTTCAACGCGATGCCGCTCGACAACTTCAGGTGATCGACACCTAAGGTGAGCGCGCGGCTTCTGGTCAAGGGCTGGTGAGCTTGATCTCGATACGCCGGTTGCGTCGATAGGCCGTGGCATCATTGCCGGCAACGGCGGGACGATGCTCGCCGAAGCCGGCCGCGACCATGCGCTCGGGCGGTAGGCCACGGCTGGCGAGGAACTCGACGACCGACAGCGCGCGCGCGGTCGAGAGTTCCCAATTCGAGGCGTAGCGGTGTCCCTCGCGCAGCGGCTGCGGGTCGGTGTGGCCGTCGATACGCAGCACCCAGTCGATCTCATCGGGGATCAGCTTGGCCACCTCGAGCAAGGTCTCGGCAAGCTGCTCGAGCTGCGCGCGGCCGGCCGGATTCAGCGCCGCTTCGCCGGACGGGAACAGCAGCTCGGACTGGAACACGAAGCGATCCCCGGTGATGCGCACATCGGGAGTCTCGCCCAGCGCCTCCTTCACCCGACCGAAGAACTCGGAGCGATAGCGCTCGAGCTCGTTGACCTGTCGCGCGAGCGCCAGATTCAGTCGCTCGCCAAGATCAGTGATCTCCTCGGCCTGCTCAGCCTTGTCGCGCTCGGCCGCTGCCAAGGCTCCGGCGACCTCCTGCAGTTGGGTGCGCAAGGCGGCGATCTGCAGATTGAGCAGGGCGACCTGATCGCGCTGCTCCGCGGTCAATTCCTGTTCTTGCGCGAGCGCCTCTTGCTGTGAGGCGACCAGCGCATCCAGCGCCAGCAGACGCAGCTGGTCCTGGTCGCGTGCCGCAGCCAGACTGTCGCGCTCGTCGGTGACCTCGCCTAGCTGCTCCGAGAACAGGGCCACCTGTGCGTTCAGCGCCTCGGCGCGTTCTTCGCTGAGGCCTAGGGCCTCGCTGACCTCAGCGAGACGGTTGCTGAGCAGATCCAGTGCGAATTCCTGATCCGAGACCACCTGGCGGAGCAGGAACTGCGCCAGCGTGAAGATCAGCAGCACGAAGAACACCACCATCAACAGCGCCGAGAGCGCGTCGACATAGCCCGGCCAGACGTTGACGGTGCGGGAGCTGCGGCGGATTCCGGTGAACACTGGGATTTAAGTGGTTAGTGGTTAGTGGTTAGTGGTTAGTTGTGAGTTGGGTCAGCGTTTGTGGGTTGCGGTCACCTCTGCGGTCGCATCGGGGGCTGGCGCTCGTGGACCAGCTTGGGCGGCGAGTAGGGCTTCGAGGACCTGACGCTGGGCGCGGAGTTCGTCGAGCAGGGCGGCGGTGTCGGCGTTGGGTGTTGCGGTGGTCTTGGCGGCAGCTTCGACGAGGCGTGCGGATGAGTGGGTTGCACCACCCATCTCGGGCTCGTCGATGAGCTGCGTGAGGCCGGAGAGCCATTCCTCGAGTTCGTTGAAGAAGCGATTCTGCGCGTGTCCGGCCTGCAGGTCCAGAAAGCCCAGGATCAGTGAGCCGCCGAGCCCGAACAGCGACGAGCTGAAGGCGGTGCCCATGCCGTCCAGCGGCGCCTCCAGTCCCTCTTTCAGCGTCGCGAAGACCTCGTTGACCGCGCCGCCGGAGACATCCAGCCCGGCGATCACACGCCCGACCGAGCCGACCGTGTCCAGCAGGCCCCAGAAGGTGCCGAGCAGGCCGAGGAAGATCAGCAGCCCGATCATATAGCGCGAGATCTCGCGCGACTCGTCAAGTCGCGAGCGGATGCCATCGAGCACCGTGCGCAACGACAGCGCCGAGAGCCGAAAGCGATCTTTGCGCCGACCGTGCAGATGGCGCGCCAGCGGCTTCATCAGTCGCGGATGCTCCTCGAGCAGCTCAATATTGCCGGTACGGAAATGCCTGATCCAGGCGATCTCGGGGTGCAATGCCAAGACCTGCTGCAGGTTGATGATGAGTCCGATCGCGAGCACGCCGAGGATCAGGCTATTGAAGCCCCAGTTGGCGAGAAAGGCGTCTTGGAGCGGCACGAAGAGAACGGCGATCAAGGCGCCGACCAGCGCCAGGTAGACCGCCATCCAGAAGAGTGAATGATTTGGATGACTCATGGCGGTGAGCTTAGGCTAGTTCTGTCTTGAAGTGCCGACTGTAGGGTAAGCGCATAACGCCTTGCGGGTTAACGCCTTGCGGGTTGCCATCGTCTCAGCTGTTGCGCTCGGCGATGCGATCGCGCCAGCGATGGGCGGCGGTGAGGATGCTGTCCGGCTCTAGGGTCAGGGGCTCGCCGTCGCGGATCAGCTGGCGACCTGCGATCCAGACGTGCTGGACCTGGTTGCTGCTGGCCGCATACACCATCTGCGAGCAGGCATGGTAGAGCGGTTGCGTATGCGGGTTGCCAAGGTCGACCGCGACCACATCTGCCGCCTTGCCGACCTCCAACGAACCGGTCTCGTCGTTGATCCCGAGCGCCTTGGCACCGTTCAGGGTGGCCATGCGCAAGGCGGTTTCGGCGGGTACCGCGGCAGCAGAACCGGCGACCCCTTTTGCCAGCAGCGCTGCCGTGCGCATCTCCGCGAGCAGGTTCAGATCGTTGTTGCTGGCGGCACCGTCGGTGCCGAGGGCGACATTCACGCCCGCATCCAACAGGTCCGCGACCCGGCAGAACCCACTTGCCAGCTTCAGATTCGATTCCGGGCAGTGCACCAGATGCGCGCCGCTCGCGGCGACGCGGGCGATCTCTTCATCCTCGAGTTGCGTCATGTGCACGGCAATCAGCTGCGGCCCCAGGAGGCCGAGGCGATCCAGTCGCGCCAGCGGCCGCTCGCCGTGCGTGCCGAGCGATTGCATCACCTCATCGCGCGTCTCATGCAGATGCATGTGCACCTGCACCTCAAGCTCATCGCTCAGGGTGCGGATGCGCGCGAGCGGCTCCTCTGAGACCGCATAGGTCGAATGCGGCGCAAAACCGATACGTGCCAGTGGATGGTCGCGATATTGCTCATACAACTCGAGACCGCGTCGCAGATAGTCATCGGCGTCCTGCGCATAGCGGGTGGGCAAGTCGACCACGATCATCCCGGCTAGCACCCGCATCCCGGCCTCGGCGCTGATGCGCGCCGTGACCTCGGGGTAAAAATACATATCGTTGAAGCAGGTGATGCCGCCGCGCAGCATCTCCAGCACCGCGAGCCGGGTGCCATCGGCGACGAATTCGGTATCCACCCAGCGTCCCTCGGCGGGCCAGATGTGCTCATGCAGCCAGGTCATCAGTGGTAGATCGTCGGCGAGACCGCGCAACAGCGTCATCGCCGCATGGGTGTGGGCGTTGATCAGGCCGGGGATCAGCGCATGGCCGGGCAGCTCGAGCACGCGCTGAGCTTGGATCTGCTGCTCCGCCTCGGTGCGCGGCAAAAGTGCGCTGATGCGCCCGCGATCGATACAGAGGCTATGCCGCTCCAGCGTGCTATCCGCCGCATCCACTGGCAGAATCCAGTCGGCATGAATCAGGATCTCGGCTTGCATGAAGGGGTCCTCGGCGTGTTGCCACTTGAGCGAAGGGCCAAAAAGGCCAAGAATGCACCAGAACTTTGCCACAAGGGATCGCGTCATGGAAACGTCCCAAGCTATGAAGCAAGCTATAAAGCCGCATGCACTGGTTGCCCATCCAGACAACGCCATCGTCTGGCATGAGGATCAGCTATTCCTGCTCGACCAACGCGCGCTGCCCGCCGAAACGCGGTTCGTAGTCTGCGAGAATGCCGCCGAAACCGCCCGTGCAATCAAAGACATGGTGGTGCGGGGTGCGCCCGCGATCGGGGTGACGGCCGCCTACGGGGTGGTGCTCTCGGTGCGCGATCATTTCCAGCGCAGTCCGGCCGACTGGCGTCCCGGCGTTGACCAGGATCTGAAGGTGCTCGCCGCGGCGCGGCCCACCGCCATCAACCTGTTCTGGGCGCTCGAGCGCATGCGTGAGCTGCTCGATCAGCTTGACCAGCTCGATCCGGTGCCGGCGCTGTTGATCGAGGCGCTGCGTATTCACCGCGAGGACGTCGCGGCGAATCAGGCGATGGGTGACCTGGGTGCGGCGCTGATCGAGGGTCCTACCGACGTCATCACCCATTGCAACGCTGGCGCCTTGGCTACCGGCGGCTACGGCACCGCGCTCGGCGTGGTGCGCAGTGCCTATGCCGCGGGCAAGATCGGACGCGTCTATGCTGACGAGACTCGCCCTTGGTTACAGGGCTCGCGGCTGACCGCCTGGGAGCTTGACCAATCCGGCATTCCGGTGACGGTGCAGGCGGACAACGTCGCCGCGAGTCTGATGGCACGCGGGGGGATTGGCTGGGTCATCGTCGGTTCCGATCGTATTGCTGCAAACGGTGATGTTTGCAATAAGATCGGCACCTATGGGCTTGCGGTGTTGGCCCGCTATCACGGCGTGCGTTTCATGGTGGCCGCGCCAACCTCGACCATCGATCTGAGCGTCGCGCGCGGTGCCGATATCCCGATCGAGGAGCGGGCCGCCGATGAGGTGCTCAGTTGTGGTGGGACGCCTGTCGGACCCGAGGGTGTTAGCGCGCACAACCCGGTGTTCGATGTTACGCCGGCCGAGTTGGTCGATGTGATCGTCACCGAGCGTGGGGTGATCGAACAGCCCACCGCGGAGAAGGTGGCGGCCTTGATGGCACAGTGCTAATCGCTTGCTGCCAATTGGTCGTGCCCTGCCCATGAGCCCTGTGCGGCCGATCGATCGATAAATCGCGACGACAAATGGTCGTGAGTCAAGCAAGATCGGTTGTTCTGTGCACCTGCGAGTCAGTCTATCGGGGAAGTCTGTGAGCCCAAACACCACCCTATGGAACATTCCGAACATCCTGACGCTGCTGCGGATCGCGCTGATTCCGGTGTTCGTGGTGGTGTTTTATCTGCCAGTGCCCTGGGCGCGCCTGGTTTGTGCGCTGATCTTCACGGTCGCTGCCATCACCGATTGGCTTGACGGCTACCTCGCGCGGCGCTGGAGCCAGACCTCGCCGCTCGGGGCCTTCCTGGACCCTGTTGCTGATAAGCTGATGGTGGCCGTCGCCCTGGTGCTCTTGGTGCAGGCGGAGGCCAGCATCCTGTTTGTGCTGCCTGCCGCCGTCATCATTGGCCGAGAGATCACCGTCTCCGCGCTGCGTGAGTGGATGGCCGAGATCGGCGCCCGGGCCAAGGTCAAGGTGTCGATGGCCGGTAAGGTGAAGACCACGCTGCAGATGATCTCGATCGTCTTGCTCATCCTCGGCAGCCCGTTTCTGGGTATACCGATCTACTGGCCCGCGGTGATCCTGCTGTACATTGCCGCGCTCCTCACGCTCTGGTCGATGATCCTCTACCTGCAAGCGGCCTGGCCGAGCCTCGCCAATAGCGACAAAGACCAGAATGCCCACTGATTACCATAAACCGTGATCACAAACGGGCATCAAAAACCGGAACAGACCACGATTGACGCTGATCATAACCCGGGACAGACCACTATTTACGCTGATCATCATGCAAGTTGAAGCCATCTATCGCCAGGGCAGACTCGAATTTCTGACGCCGTTGAGGCTCAAGCAAGACCCACTGCGGGTGGTCGTCGAGGTGCCTGACGAGGCGCTTGATGAGGCGCTTGATGAGGCGCTTGATGAGGCGCTTGATGAGGCGCTTGATAAAGGGGGGCGCATCGATACAGCCTCAGCCTCATCCATGACCTCCGACGCCGAGGACGCCGAGGCTTTTCGCCAAGCGGGTGCGCCGACCCTGTCAGCGATTCGCCAACTCTTAGGACCGCTGTCCCGGGCAAGGCCTGTCGCAAGTCCTGCAGAGGATAAAGCCGCATTGACTGAAGCCTTGGCGGACAAGTACAGCTGATGAAGAATCTGGTCTTTGATGTCAACGTCGTCTTGGATCTCTGGCTGGAGCGTCAGCCCGAGGATCGCCTTTTGGACATCGCAGCGTTGGTCTCAAGCCGACAACGCGGTGACGCCTTTACCTGGATCGCAAGTCCAAGTCTGCATGTGCTGCAATCTGTGGCGAATCGGCAGTTCAAGCGGGAGGGAATGGAGCCAACTCAGGCGAAGAAGACGGTCAAGCAATTGCTGTTGAATCTACTCGACAATCTTCAACCGCTGAGTGCATTCGGGTTTGACCAAGATCGGACTCTATTGCTCCATGACGATCTGGAAGATGCCCAAATCGTCAAGGCGGCGAGTGCGTTGCAGGGAGAGACGGCGATCCTGACCAACGACAAAGGTTACGATACGGCTGGCACCTCGCTGCTTCAGCTTTCGCCGTCAGAGGCGGTTGTCTGGCTGCGGGAGCAGGCTGCTGAGGCCCCCATGGCATTTATCGACCTGAAGACCCAGCAGGACGCCCTGCGTCCGCAGTTGGAGCAAGGCATCCACCGCGTCCTCCATCATGGCCAATACATCTTGGGCCCCGAGGTGACTGAGCTGGAGCAGCGCCTCGCGGCCTATACCGGCGCCCAGCATTGCATCACCGCGGCCAGCGGCACCGATGCACTGCTGATCAGCTTAATGGCGCTCGGCATTGGGCCGGGCGATGAGGTGATCACAACGCCGTTCACCTTCGTCGCGACGGTTGAGGTGATCGTGCTGGTGGGCGCGACGCCGGTCTTCGTCGACATCGAGCCCGGGACCTGCAACATCAACGCCGCACTGATCGAAGCCAAGATTAGCGACAACACCAAGGCCATCATGCCCGTGAGTCTCTACGGGCAACCGGCAGATATGGATGAGATCAACGCCATCGCCGCCCGTCATGGCAATCTGCCGGTCATCGAAGACGCTGCCCAGAGCTTTGGCGCGGAATACAAAGGCCACAAGAGCTGCAACCTGAGCACCATCGGCTGTACCAGCTTCTTCCCCAGCAAGCCGCTCGGTGGCTACGGCGATGGCGGCGCTATCTTCACCAGCGACGATGCTCTTGCGCAAGCCTGCCGCGAGATCCGTGTGCATGGCCAGAGCGCGCGCTATATCCACGGGCGCATCGGCATCGGTGGCCGCATGGATAGCCTGCAATGTGCGGTCGTGCTCGCTAACCTGGAGCGTTTCGAGCAAGACATCGCCCAACGCCAAGCCGTTGCACGTCGCTATCATGCGCTGATCGAGAGGAAAACCGAAGCGAAAACCAGAGTGGAAACCCAAGAGGAAAGGGGCCCAGATCAGGTTTTCAGCGGCAGGAAAGCCGCGACAGCCGAGGCGATCACCCTGCTGCCCTGGCCAGCGCCCGATCGAACCAGCGTCTTTGCCCAATACAGTCTGCGGGTTCAGCACCGGGATGCCGTTCAAGCGAAACTCAAAGCGGCAGGCGTGCCAACGGCGGTACATTATCCGATGCCCATGAATCAGCAGCCGGCCTATGCTCATCTCTGCTGCCCGGAGTGCACACCGGTTGCCGCGGCCACTGCTGAGCAGATCATGAGTCTGCCGATGCATCCGCATCTGACCGAGGTCGAGCAACGGCGTATTGTCGATGCGCTCGTTGATACCGAGGGAACAACTCGATTGGAAACCGATGAGGAGTCCTAGTGATGCCTACGACTGTTATGCGCTGCTGTGCGATCTGCGTCTTGCTGACATTGAGCCTCGCTGCTTGTGGCGGGGGCGGTGCCAAGACAACCGTGAGTGCGACCAGCACCACGATGGGTCAAGAGTTGATGGACCTGAACGCCAGCTATGAGCAGGGCTTGATCAGCGCGCAAGAATATAAGCGCGCGAAGAAAGACATCCTGCACAAGTACGATCAATGACCCTGATGTCTATCCGGGGGAGGGAGACCTGGAGTTCATCGATCGCCTCAACAGCCGCGAGGCGCTGATCGGAATCCTTGGGCTAGGGGCTAGGGGCTAGGCTATGTCGGTCAGCCGCTGATGTTGCGTTTTAGTGAGTTTGGCTATTAAGTGCTGGGTCTGGATGTCGACATAACCTTCATATGAATCCGCTCGCAAGGCCAAGGCCCTGCGAGCGGCCTCTGTGTCTAGACGCGGATACCGCGCGCCGAGAGTTGGCGACGAACGATGGGGTCAGTTCGGTTCTTCGAGGTCGCGGCCTTCATGAAGACCACCAGGCGATCGATGTCGCGGATGGCCCCGAGTAGATTTTCATCGGTTGCGTAAAGCCTGCCGAGCGATTCGAACGAGAGATCCATCAAGTGCTCGTCGGCGCGAGCAATGCCGACGGCATAGGCGATACAGCAAGCGAGACCGGGTTGGCGTGCATGCAGGCGCCCAGCGAAACGCTGCCAAGAGTCGATCCATCCATCCCACTCTAGCTGCGAGACGTTGAAGCGGCTGGTGCGCAGGAACAGGCTGATGCGCACGAACTCGGCGCGCCAGTCCCAGTGGCTGGCCCCTGATTGTTCGCGCAGGCGGTCGACGACACGGCCATGATATTTTTGGCAGTGATCGCACTGATAGTAGATGGCGAGTGCGTAGGCGATGTACTCGCGCTCGAGTTCGCTCAAGGTGAAGGGATCGGACTCGCCGGGTACGCCGGTGAGGGTGTGGGCATGGAGTTCGTTCAGGACATCGTTGAACGGATGCCCCTGAATAGATTCTCGAACGGCTTGGACGGCCATGTTGTGCTCCTGAGCATTGGCGACAGTTGATCAGTACTCGATGATGTGCTTGATGCTAAGGCCAATGCCGCACTGCAACAAGACAGGAACAGCAAGGTTGTTGATCTGGCCCCGCTGTTTTTTGATTCCTTGAGTGCTTGACAAAGAAATTCTCGGTGGTATTCTAAGTGGCTCGTAGCGGGAATAGCTCAGTTGGTAGAGCACAACCTTGCCAAGGTTGGGGTCGCGAGTTCGAGTCTCGTTTCCCGCTCCAAATCAAGCACTTAGGCCGGGCTTTTTGTTTGTGTCACGTTTTGTGTCACGACCCGCAGCACTACGGCACCCTGCCTGGTGATCTTTTCTGCCTCTTCTAAGAGCAGTTTCAGTCCCGGCGCAGAGTAGTGCCCGGTGATGTCCTTGATCTCGTGGGGGTGTTGATCAGGGTGCCAGGCTCAATGGTCTCTTCGATGAGGGGACGAATCGTGCGCTGCTTGACATCCGCCAACATGACGATGCGCACCTCCCCGCTACGCTCGATCATGCCGAAGATGGGTGGCTTGTCCTTCGCCAAGGTGCCTCGTCCGGGAGCCCCCTTGAGCCGCCGTCGACGTGGTGGACGTCCCAGGATCCGATCCGCTCGACCCTTGTGTCCGGCCACGATGTACACCTCATCGCACTCCACCTTGCCGCTCAGGCGCACCGTGCGACGGCGTTTGACGATCCCCTCGCGCAGTTGCTCGGCCATCCACTGACCATCGCTTTCATTCAGACCGAGCGCTTCGGCGATCTGCAGGTTCGACTGGTTCAGGCCCATCAAGTACAGAGAGGAAAACCACACCGACAGCGGCTGGTGGCGTCCCATGAAAATCGTCCCTGTCAGAT
>NZ_NHSH01000071.1 GCF_016653315.1 Halochromatium roseum
AGCAAGTGACTGGTAAGGCCAATACACAAAAAATTGAACGCAAGCATCTTACGCTCAGAACACGTATTAAACGCCTGGCACGGAAAACCATCTGTTTTTCCAAACTCGACGTCATGCACGATACTGTTATTGGGCTTTTTATCAATCGATATGAGTTCGGGCTTGCCGTGTGAGAAACACATGTAGAGCACTACCCACTGGCATAGGAGACTCGGTTGATTCTACAGTGCTAGATATGTCCTTGCGTTGCCGCAGAGGAGGATGAGAAGCGCCAGCGCAGTCGCTCGATTCAGCCTTGATCTGACAAGAGCGGAGCCAATTCCTGGCTGCGGAGACCATCAGGCACCGCTACGTGGCGAAACGTGCCTAAATCGATGATCTTTCACTGTCGCGGGCAAAGCCGGATTGCGTCGATGCTAGAACCATGTGGTAACGCGGGAGCGAGGGCAGCATCAGGGCGGCTGCGGCAAGTCATTGATTATATGGAGCCGATGAGCGGATTCGAACCGCTGACCTACTGATTACGAATCAGTTGCTCTACCACCTGAGCTACATCGGCGAGAGGAGGCTGGTTGGAAATTCAACCAGCCGAGCATGTTAAGAGATCAGGTGTTTATCGACAAGGGTTTTGTGCGTTCCGGACAGGGCGAAACCCGTTCTAACCGCAAATCCGACACCATGATGACATGTTATCCCCGGATCTGGTCATTTCGCCCGCTGTCAGGTATCGTGCTGGGAAAAATGGCGTTGTGAGAGAGCGGCTTGAACCTGCAAGAGATTTGAGTACGAGCGGTCGCACGCGAAGAGGAGCTGCGGTTCAAAGGCTTGCTCGATAACCATCACTATCTCGGTGCGGCGGCAAAGATCGGGCAGACGATCTGGTACGTGGCGACCTGGCGGGAGCAGTGGTTGGCGTTGCTGGTGGTGGGCGCGGCGGCGTGGAAGTGCGCGGCGCGCGACCGCTGGATCGGCTGGAAGCATCGCTACCAGTACGATCGGCTGCATCTGATCGGCAACAACGTGCGCTTTCTCATCTTGCCCGATGCGCATGTGCCGAATCTTGCCTCGCGCGTGCTCGCGCTACTTGCAGCGGCGAGTCAGCACCGATTGGCAGGCGCGCTTCGGACATCCGCTGTGGTTGTTGGAGACCTTCGTCGATCCGCGTTTTTTCCTCGACACCAGCTACCGCGCGGCCAATTGGCTGGCGGTGGGCGAGAGCCGCGGCTTTCGCCGTACCCGTGCCGGCTACAGCGAGCGTGCGCGCACGCCCAAGCGGGTGTTCGTCCGCCCATTGATCGGCAACGTGCGCGTGCGCTTATCTGCCCCAATCCTTGATCCGCGTTACCACCATGGAGCACCGAAGAGGCTGTTGACGGCTGATCACATGCGCGCACTTCCGGAGTTCTTCGCCGACATTCCCGATCCGCGCCGCGGCCAGGGACGGCGCCATCCCTTGCCCGCGGCCCTGGGCATCGCCGCTGGCGCGGTGCTGTGCGGGGCGCGTGGCTACAAGGCCATCGCCGCGTGGGCCGCTGACCTCAGCCAGCAGGCACGGGCGCGCTTTCGCTGCCGCTACCGCAACGGCCGCTACGAGGTGCCCAGCCGCACCCGCTTCCGCGACCTGCTCATTCGCATCCCGCCTGAGTACCTCGATCATGCCCTGCAAGGCTGGAACGCGCAGATGACCGGGGCCGACGAAGGGCTGGCCCTCGACGGCAAGACCCTGCGCAACGCCATTGACGAGGCCGGGCAGCAGACGCACATCCTTGGTGCCGTGGGACACCAAAGCCAGGCCTGCTACACCCAAAACAAGTCGCCGCCTTGCCCGTAGGCGCGACCGACGAGGTCAAGCAGACCAATGAGATCGGCATGGCCATCCCGTTGCTCGAATCGCTCGACATCCGCGGCAAGACTATCACCGCCGATGCCCTGCTGACCCAGCGCAAGATCGCCCAACAGGTGGTGGCGCGCGGCGCCCACGACCTCTTCATCGCCAAAGACAATCAGCCCACCGTGGCCGCCGATATCCGCCTGATGACACTGACCAACGCCATGCGTATCGACGACCAAGCTCTTGAGCGTGCTCGAGGACCGGCGCCTGCGCCGGCTCGGTGGCGAGCGCCTGATCGAGGTCGATGTGCAGATCATTGCCGCCAGCAATCAGCGTCTCGAGGAGCGCGTGCGCAGCGGCGATTTTCGCAGCGACCTGTTCCATCGCCTGTCGGTGTTCCGCCTCGACCTGCCACCGCTGCGCGAGCGCCTCGAGGATCTCGAGCAGCTGGTGCCGGTGATGATCGACGAATACAACGCCCGTTCCGGTCGCCAAGTGCGCGAGGTCCGCCGGCGGTCTACGAGCAGATGCGCGGCTACCACTGGCCGGGCAACGTGCGCGAGCTGCGTAATGTCGTCGAGCGCGCCGTGCTGCTGGCGCGCGACAGCGTCTTCCCGATCGAATGGCTGCAGCTTGGCCAAGGGGTGGTCGCGGCACCCGGCAGCGGTCCCGGCATCGAGGGCGATCGGCTGAATCATCGAATCCCCCAGCCATCCCCAGGCCGAGTGGACGTTTCTCGAGGGCTGCTCGCATCTGGAGCACGAGGCGGCCGCGCGCCCAACCTGTTCGACGGCATCACTCAAGGGCGGCACCCAGGGAGCGCTGCGATGAGCCCGCAGCAAGCCAAACGCCCCGGCGAGGTCGCCGTGGAGCACCTCCAAGCGTCAGACGCCTGGTTGCAGTACATCGGGCGCATCCATACCCCTTGGCAGCAGCGCGAGGACTGTCCGCGCCAAGGTAACCTGAACGGCCCCGAGTGTCAGATCGAGGTGTTCCAGCCCTGGGATCAGGCGCTGGTCGGTCTGCAGACGACAACCTCGCTCGAAGTGCTCTATTGGCTCCACCAATCCCGGCGCGACCTGGTCCTGCAATGCCCAACAGGACGGGAGAATCGATCACCAACCCTCGGTCAGTCGGACTGCCAGCACTGCTTGGGTCGGCGCGACGTTGTAGCGCGGTTGCGCGTCAACCGCTGTCGTTGCGAGTCCGAAATGATTGGCGAGCGTGTCAGGATCGGCGACTTGGGCGAA
>NZ_NHSH01000072.1 GCF_016653315.1 Halochromatium roseum
GCGCCGCCCACTTCGTTCCACCGTAACCAACAATTTCTGACAACAGACCCGCAACCCAGCGGCGGTGCTTCTCGTTGAGTTGATCAAAAACCGCCTTGACGTGCTCTTCTACCGCCTCCGGAATCACAACTTCAACCGCTGCCATCTGCTTTCACCCTCGACCCTAACACCACTATAGGCAAGCATACCGACTACAATGAAATCGGGAAACAGTTGATGGACACTTCCTAACCAGCGGGGGCCTGCGCTTCAAGGTCCGTATAGAAGCCGGCCCAGAGCACTGAGACAGCGACGAGTGGTTCGCTCCAACACGCGCGTTGAGCCTGGCGAGCGCCGCTCGCAAGCGGACTAAGGATGCTTGCACGCAGGCGCGGTGAGACAAGCCCGTGGAACCCGGTATCAAACGCTCTTCAGCACCGTCGAGCCCGATGAGCGGGGTCGTTGCCGATAACTCTCCCAGGCTAAGGCGATCAGCACCGAACCGCCTTCGCAGAGGCGATCCATGAGTCGCTCGCCAAGGTAGTCGGTGAGCTCATCGCGACTCAGGTTGCTGACCAGCACGGTCGGGCGCAGGTCGCTGTAGCGGGCATCAAGCACATCGAACAGCATCGCCCGGCGTTTGTCAGCGTTGCCGATCGCCATGCCGACCTCATCCATGACCAGCAGATCGACGCGCGTGAGCTGAGCGATGGCCTCGCGCTCGCTGTAGGCGGCATCGGACGCAAAGCTCGCCCGCATCATCCGCAAGGCCTCCGACATCGAGAGCAACAAGACACTGCGACCGGCGGTCAGCACCTCAGCAACGATCGCACAGGCGAGATGGGTCTTGCCGGTACCGGGGGTGCCGACAAGCACCAGACTGTCACCTTGTTGCGAATGCTGCACATGGTCGGCATAGGCCCGACAGAGCCCAAGCACCCGTCGTTGCTCTGCGGTGGTCACCTGATAGTTGGCAAAGGTCTTGTCGCGATAGCGTGCCGGAATCCCGCTGCGCCCGAGCAGGCGTTCGGAGGCGCGCTGCTGTGCGGCGCGTCGTTCGGCGAGAATCCGCCGCACCTCCTCGCGACCTGGGGCACCCAGTTCCTCAAGCGACATCACCGGCGCGCAGCCAGTCGATTTGATCGAGCGGAGTTGTTCCCGCAGCGTAGTCTTTATCGGCCAGTCGCTGACGTGTTTCATGGGTCGACCCCTTGGTCATGCGCGACTGCAGCAGCTGCAGTCGATTGATGAAGGTGGCATCCCAGCTCTTGCGTGATTCGCCGCAGTCGCGCCAATAGATGATGAATTCATCGATCTGCGCCTGCACCCAGTCGCGAGTGAGACCGCGCTTGTGCGCCCAGGCATAGACCGACTCACTCGGTTTCCAAGTGGGTGGGATCGGCGCGCTGCGGGCGCGTTGTTGGTGCGTTGGGGATGCTGGGGGGTCTACAGGGCTCGGTGCCGGTGAAGGCGGTGAGGACGTGACGGGGGCCGGCGCTAGGGCGGCTGGAGGACGCGTCGCAGCAGCGCTTCCGTCTTGCCGAACCAAGGTCAAATGCTGAGCTTTGCTGGGACTGGTTGCGCTTGGCGCTGGTGTCCGCTTGTGCTCGGCAGGAGGTGGCGGAGATTGGCGCGCGCTGTCCTTGGGTGCTGGTTCGTCCGCATGGGAAACCTGAGGTGGGCGCGGGAGTGGATCAGCCTCGACAGCAGCCTCAATGGGCACCCGGTCATCGGTTGTTGGCACATCTAACGCCGAACACAGCAGCCGGTACCGGGTCGGATACCCGCGGCCGTGGCGTTCTCGCTGCAGGTAACGCCCGTCCAACCCGGATAGGGCTTTGGTCAGACCGCGCGGCGTCACGGCAGCCAGGGTAGCCAGCTCATGCACCGAGCACTGGCAAGGATGACCGCGATGGAGCTGCTCGCAGAGGGCCAGCAGCACCAACCGCTGCGACGGCGTGATGCCTGGACACTGCCAGGCCCAGGCGCGCACCGCGTCAATGGGAAGCGGCGTGGTCATCACGGCGCGGGCTCAGCAGGTCGATCACCTCGACATCCAAGGCCTTGGCAATCTGGGTCAGGCTGTTGAGGGTGGGATTCTCGACCCGGTTCTCCAGACGCGAAATCCAGCCCTGCGTGACCTTGGCTCGCTGGGCCAATGTGGTTTGGGAATAGCCGAGCTGTTGGCGGCGTTGGCGAATCGTCATTCCGACTGAGCTGCGCATCGAGAACCTCGCAAGCGAACCATCACCAGCGCGGGGGCCTGCTCGATCGACGTCGGCTCAAGCGCGCTGCCAGAGGGATAGGCTAGGCAAAGGGCGAGGCCGACGCAGTGGGTTTAGATGCCGATTTTCGGCGTGAATTCAGGTTGACAAGACGCTAGAGAGGCGGAAACGGTTGCTGGCACAGCATGCCGGTTTCACGCTGCGATCTGTCCACTCGCATGGCGTCGTTGTGGTGGATTTCGGGACGGCTGTAGGAAGCGGCTGTGGTGAGAGGCGAGACCGAGCGCCATGCACGCGCAGGGGCGCACCGCCGTGCTGTCACTCACTGCTGACAGATCGCTGTCGCCGTCCTGGTCACCGACGAGGGGCGTTCGCGGTGGACGGCCGCCCCTAAGGCGCGCCATCCCCGCCGAGGACTAACGCCTCATCTCGAACGCGAACATAAACGTGGTCGCTGCCGCCAGGAAGAGCGAAAAGAAACCCACAGCGTCGAACCAATGGTGTTGAAGATCGGGCAAGAATCGGGCGATGTACAACGGTAGGATGGCGAGCACCCAAAAGAAGACGCTGCTAATGAGCAGCTTCAGATTTGGCCTGTCCGTCGGCATTTCGCGGGTCATTGGAGGTTCTGATCGCGACATCACGTAAGCATGGTGCGCCTTGTCGGGATCGACCGGCCCCTGGCCGAACATCGTGTCGCCGACATGGAAGACGAATCCGCCGTTCTCAGCTCTCTGCAGCGGTGGATACTCGTTGTGCACGGATGCGGTCTCTGGGCTCGCCTGATCCGGATCAACAGCCGGTTTGATCTGGTCGGCGAAGCCCCGGATGGCGTCACGAATCTCCTCTTGGCGGGTACTCATGGCCTCGGTCCTCAGGTCGATGGGGATCAATGTAAGACGCACACCGATCGGCTCCCATGGCACCGATCCGGAGACCACGCGCTGCGAAAGGATACCCGACCGCTTCCGATCTGCGAAGCCAGCGGGACTCGTCGACACCTCAGTAGAACGGAGACGCTGTTTGCGATACGTGCGCTCCGAAGGCTGACGGCGAGGAGAGCGTGTGTCCTCAGCCCACCTCAACGGCTCGCGAGTCGCACCAAGCGGAGCATCGGCTTCTCCGAGATGGACTCGCCATTGCACGCCATCTCGTAGAGCAGCCCGATCAGTTCGGCTTTCTTCTCCGGCGCCATGCTGCCGCCGATCTCCTCGAGGCCCGCTTCGACGCCGGCGATCACCGAGCCCAGCATCGCCAAATCAAGCCTGTCCTCAACCCCGTCAGGGCGTCCTTCCCCAGTGGCCAGCCAGCGCAGCGAGACCTGGGTCGTTTGGGCGATTTCCACCAGTTTATCGGCACCAGGCACGCTGGTTCCCGCGAGATACTTGCGGAAGATACTTTCCGAGATTCCACACTTTCGCGCGAAACCCAGGGTGCTCATGCCGCCCTTGATCTCGGCCAGTCGTTGCGGGAAACCGGCGCCATCCCAACCGGGATAGCGGGCTGTATCGATGTTTGATGGGGTCTTTGAGGTCTCAACGGCGGACATGATCAGCGTCCTTTCCAGGTCAGAATGAACAAAGTGTAACGCTTTATCGCGAGTCATTGTTGTGTTTTTCGCGCTGTAGTGCATATCATAGCGCGAACTAAGCTCGATATAACGCTTTATCTGATGCCCACAAAGACGGAGGCTGATCTGGACCGAGCGGTGGTGACCTTGAATCTGCACTGGCTCCTGAGCGCGCAGGCGCTGGCGCGCTCAGATGTGGAGAAGGCGAGGCTGGTCTACGGTCTTGATCTGGAGTTGATCGGCGTGCTGCGCCAGGCCTCGTTCTTGGTGCTGTGCGCCTTGGCGGAGTCGGGGGTGTTGCTGTTTCGACCGCGCTTTCCATCGCGCTTACTGCATGAGCGCTTGAGCGTTCCCTCGTCGTCGATGGTCGCTTCTGAACTGCAGACGCTGTTGCTGGCTGCCGAGGAGGCGGAGCGCTCATGAGACTGCAGCAATTGGCCCGCACACAGCAGGCCGTCGCGCTGCTCCGATGCGGGATGCGCACGACCTTGGTCCAGCGGATCACGGGTTTGCGGGCTGCGTTGGTGCGCGAGCTGCACCGGGAGATCCATGCGGACAAGCCCAAGTCTGGACAGCTGCCGAGTACGCACGCGGTGCTGGACTCGGTACTCAGTCAGGCCAGCGCATCGCTGTTCATTGCGCTGTATCGGGCGCTCGGTGGTGCCGAGACGGAGCGGCAGATCCAGCTTGAGGCGTTGCTGCAGGCCCATCGGTTGTACCTGGAGCAGCAGGAGCGCGTCGCGGCTGGTGGCCGGCTGGGACCAGCCATCGATATCAATGCGGCTTGGGTACTGGCCCGGGATCTGACCACCGGGTTGGCGTTGCGGCGCTTTTGTCGGCAGTGCCGCATCCATTACCTCGCTGCGGACTTTTCGCGCACCGCGTTGCAGTGTCCGATCTGCAGACTCAAGCAACGGGGTGGTTGGCGAGGACGGGGTGGCGTGCGGCCGGCGAAGGATGATGAGGCCGTTGATGCGCAGCCCCCGGCTCACTGACGCCGCTGAGGAGCGCTGTCAAAGAGGCCCCACCAGATGAACCCGCCGGCCATGGCTGTGTTCGGCTAGGGATCGCCAAGAAACCGCCCTTCACTCGGTCAACGCTGATCGGCTGCCATCGGCTTGGAACACCCTGAATGAGTGAGCGCCGTCTCAAGACCAGAAGGGCCACACCTTTTTCCAGCGAACGGGCGCGAGTCCAGGATCGCGTTTTCCTCCACGACCCAAGCAGGACGACCATGCAGACACAAACGCAGTGCACCGACAGTACCCCGACTCCCAACGAGCCCCAGGTCGACAACGACCGCTTGATCACTGCCGATGAGGTTCGGCGTCTGGCTGGCGGCATCAGCGACATGACGTTGTGGCGCTGGATCAAGCTGGGGATCACCCCGGCACCCTTGGTGATCGAGCGTCGCCGTTACTGGTGGCGATCGGCGGTCGTCGCCTCGCTGACGCACGCAGGACGGGCTAACGCCGAGCAGCTGTGAGATTGATTAAAGGAGGGGCGGCTGGGAAGTGCTGCGATGGGAGCCGCTGACAATGACGATCGCCGACCGCCTCCAGTGGTCATCACAACGCGAAGTAGACGGCCAAGCATCCCGACCCAGTGAAGCACCTCGGTCCTGTGTCAGTGCCTTTCAAACGTCTGCAAAATGTTACCCCCAGCGTTACCCCAGAGGCCTAAAATGAAAAACGGGCTAGCCCGTAAAGTAGCTAACCCATTGTTTTATATGGTGCGCCCTGCAGGGTTCGAACCTGCGACCACCTGATTAAAAGACCGACTCTCCCGGTTTCGCAAGTCGCTGTCTCGTCTCGCTTTTTCTTCCGGGTCAACGGCTTACAGTGCCATGCAATTGTTGCGCCTTGTGGCCGTTTGTTGCCGTTTCTGAGCCTCAACTGTGCCGTGAGTGTGCCACGGCACAGCGCTTTCTTGCTTTGCTGCGTTTGATTCTCAGTTCTCCGCGCAGCAAAATCTCAAGCGTCCGCTCAAAACCCACCATAACCCACCACTAGGCCGTTTTTTGGCCTTTTTCCTTATACAAGACAAGAGGTTAAGTAGTGGTGGGTTTCCCGCGCAAAACCCACCACACGCGGTCGATCAGCGCCAGCAAATACCCTCAGCAGGGGCAATACAACCATGGCGATCAACCCCACGGTCCCGGCAACCGTCAGGGACATCGTGATGGTTCAGGGTATGGTCATGTTCACCATACCTTCGCCGATCGTGGCGTTACCGGGTAACGCGGTAACGGGGATGTCGTGGAGCGTGACCAGATCCAGGTTTGGATTATCTGCGGTGGCAGCGGGTTAGCTTCACCTCGCCGCGCTCGATGCCAGCCAGGAGGAACCCGGCTTTCTCGCGCTCGACGGCCGCGCGCTTGACGCCGATGCGCTTAGCTTTGGCTTCAGACTCGTTGCCGCGTTTTTGCTTTGGCTTTGGTGCGGGTTGTGATGGTTCTGCCTCTACCTTCCCGGGTAGCGCCTCAATCTGAGGCGCTACCCGGCTCTGCACCTTCCCGCTATCGTCGCGCGGCTGTTCGGCTATCTGTGCCTTCGCCGCCTCAGCCCGCTTAGCATTGGCCTCATCGCGCAGACGTTGCTGCTCGGCTCGCCACCAAGCCAGCCACAGCACGGCCTTAGGGGCTCATTGCGCGATTATCGGGCGTCGGGTGCTGTCCAGGTGCGGCTAAGTGGCTGAGGCGCCGTGGCGGGCCTGTGGGCCTAGGTGCGGGCTGTCTGGCGTTGTACAGGCTGCCCCACGCGCGCGCGGGCGCGACCATCTGAAAATGACCCTTTGGCCCGATGTGCCGGGCTGCCCCACGCGCGCGCGGGCGCGACCGAGTCGGTTTTGGCAGTAAATTTACTGCCAACCCGCTCCGTCCCATGCTTCCGATCCGACTCAATCGCTGTCAGCAACGCCTTAACCCGCCATCTCGGCTCATCAATCTTGGCGAGCGGTGTTGGTCTTGTTCTGGAGCTTCCAGACGTTGTAGATGGGCGGCTCGAAAGACTCGTCGGAAAATTGGACTTTGGTGCTTTTTGGAAAATCTTCTAAAATGCACGGAAGTTCCTTTTTCACTACATCAACAGACCCAACCGCCTCGCCAATCTCCTCAGCGGTATAGGCTTTCAGATACAGATCGCGGATGGTCGCCTTACGCGCTTCGCGGTCGGCTTGGTCAAGGTCTGAGACCCATGACGTAACGGATCGCACGGTAACGGACAGCAGGCTCGCTAGTGCTTTTTTGCGGTCGGCGTTGCCAAAATTGCAGCGGATTGCCAAGGCGCAGATTTTGCCAGTGGCAATGAGGGGGAGGATGGCAATTGGCTTGGTGAAATGGCAAAGGCAACAGGGACTCCGCAAAAAACACTCTACAACTGGTGGAAATCCTTCACCACCGAAACCAACCGCAGCATCACACCCAAGCAAGCCACACCAGAGGATAAATCCGCCTTCTTCGATTGGCTCGAAGCCGCAATGACCTGACCGGCGCCGAGCGGAAAGCGTTTGCGGCTGAGGTGGGGAGGTTGATTCCACGGTTGTACGTCGATTCCAGCGGCGACGCAGATTCCACTATGGAACAGAAATGGCTGCTGGAACTGGCAGAGAAATCTGGAATGGGCAAGTCCGCGCGTGGGGCAGCCGAGAGCCCAAACCTGCGATCTGCCGGTTTGACTGTCGCGCCCGCGCGCGTGGAGCAGCCTCCTCAGCGGCCGCACAGACCAAGGGCGTTGCGAAGATCGAAACACTAGAATGAAAAAGCCCCGCAAAATAGCAGGGCTCTTTCTCCGCATTCCCCGATGTTTCAGGCCCCTACAGGGCGGGATTGCTCCCCTCGGTGTCACCAGGCAGCACTTGGTAGCGGGCAAACGTCACCGTCTTGACGGCGGCTGCAGGATGAGCATGGATCGTGCGGCTTGGATTTGCCAGCGCTGTAAATTGGATGCTTCGCCGTCCCGGGCGGGTCTCCGGGTTTCCCGTGAGCGATGTTACGAGCGAATCGCAACCCTCGATTCGGGGTCCTAGCCAGGCTTGCGCGTTGGCGTCCGACGAAGCTCAGGTACAGCTTAGACAAGGGGGTCGTCGATGGCTACCCCTTTGGTGGTCTAGGCGGCTTCGACCATGCGCGTGCGCTGCCGTATGGCAAACCGCTGTAGGCCTTGAGCGCGTTCATCATCGGCTCGTGGGCCTCGCGCTTGCCCTTCAGTGCGTCCTGTCTTGGTGGGTTCGCGTAGAGCTTGGCGATCAGTTTCCGCATGCGGCGAAACTCCATCACAAGCCGATACTTGAACTCGACAACGCGCTCTGTGTTGCGGGTCAGTAGGAGGACGAATGCGGCCTGATCGTCGCTCAGCAGTGCGACTTCGGTTTGCTGCCCGGCCCCATGAGCCGAAACAACTCGGATTTCAAATCCGAGTTGACCCATCGAACCCCTGCAGGCTCCACCTCATCAACCAGCTTGCGGTATTGGTTCGCCCCGCTCGGATTGTTCACCGTCCCCTCAGCCGCACCCAGCTTGTGAGGGCGGCGACGGGGAAGGAGGGGGATACCGCAAGAACTGAAGCAAGGCGTTTCGGCGATGCCGGTGAGGTTATCGCTCACTTGATTGAGCAATGTGACAACGATGTCACATTACTCCTATCCACCGACAGTAACCGTCGTCTCCACCTCGTCGAACTCAAACAATCCCCGCGCGAATTGTGGCCCATGCTGGCCGGGTTACTGGTCGAGCATGACTGGTCGGTGAAAGAGGTGAAAGCCGCCGTCGAGCGCCTTGATAACCGCCTGCTTGGCCCTGCCCAATATCAGTCTAGGCGAGCATGGTCGTGTTGACCATGCCCCTCGCGGTCTAAGCGTCGACCAGCATCCCGACATCCTGCATCTCGATCGCACCGCGGGCGCCGTCGACCAGATCAGCCAGGCTGCGCAGTCGGTACTGCAGGCCAGGATGGTCACCAAGGGCGGGATGACGGCGAACGATCTCTGCCACGGCTTTCAAGTCGCGCTCGGTCCCGGCCAGCCAGGTCGAGTTTATGAACTGCTCGATGACCAGCTGCGGAGACGAGTGCTTGGCCGCGGTGCCGAGCGCCTCCGCGAGCTTCCTGGTCTGATCGTTCAACTGCGCATCGCGCAAGTCCAGCCGGTGCGCCATTTCCTTACGTTCCTGCTCCCATTGCTGGCGCTCGCGTTCCAGTTCCTGCAGGCGAGATTCCATCTCGGGGTCGGCCCGGGTGACGACGCGAGGCGCAACGGCCAGGGCGCCTGTTTCTGCGGCCTCGAGCTTAGCTTGAGCTTCGGCGAGGGATTCCCGTAGTTGGGTCATTTCTGCAGCGTATTGCCCGACCTGACCGTCTTTCTCCGCAGCAGCCTGCTCCAGCCGCTTGAGCGCTTCGCGGTCCCGCTTGGCGTTGGCTCGGGTCTTTCTGGTCTTCTCGATCTCATCCTCCCGCGCTTTGCGAATTTCGGCCTCGACTTGCGCTTTGGTAAAGGTCTCGCCGGCTTCCATGCGCGCTTTGAGGTCTTGCTTAACCCCATCATGGGATGCAGAAGCGATTGCTTTGAGCACGGAGAAGCTGTTCAGAATATTACTCCCGGGAGTAACATTTTCGGCGAGATAGTGGCCGAACTCGGCGTAGGTTTTGATCAGCTCGGTTGCCCGCGAATACCCGCTTGGTCTCTGGCTGTTCAGATACTCGATCCAACCTTTTTTGCCGTGCTCTGCTTTCCATTCGTCTCGCAACGAAGCTAGGTCTCTCCCGGCTTCCAGGCGCAGGATGATTGCTTGCTGAGCAGTCGCGCGAGAGGCATCGTCCTTGGCGAACGCACTATGCACCTTGCGTTCAAAGGTAGGTGCCACAGCCAAGCCTTGTTGGTTCATCTCGGTCTCCATCGATGTTGGTGTTTCACTCATCGCACAACCCCCGCAGCTCGGCCAACAGCGTTGCGCAGCTGGGTAGAGCCACGTTCCACGGCCGCTAGACGCTCCCGCAGTTCGCCGATGGTGCGCTCCTGCTCAGCGCATCGGTCACTGAGCCGACGACGCGCAGCGGCGTTTTGATCTGGATGGGCGGTCATTGCTGAGGCAGCAAAATGATACCGCCGTAGCATTTTCAGGTGGCTACCCCCCTTGGTGCTCAGCCCAGGGTTAGTCCGTACTCAGCGTCAATAGCGTTCATCTCGGCCAGTATTCGTTTCGCGGTGACCGGGTCGGCCTCGGTGATCCTCGCCAGCAGGATGCGATGAAAGCGGGTTACTCGACTCACCGAGAAATACCGCTCTTGACCATCGACCGCGAGTTTCAGAATCGCTGCTCGCGTCTTCAGCGCCTCACGCAAATCCGCGGGATCGTTGACCGTGATCGTATCGCCGTCGACCGCCGCGGCATGGTCGGTGAGGGCATCGCAATAGCGCAACATGTTGTTGATCTCGGCCATCAGTTCAATCGGCTGCGCAACGTCTGGCTTGGTAATGGCCTTGGCGTCGACGGCTTTGGCAACCGTCTTGACGCGGGTCTTGTCGGCGTAGGTCTTCAGTAGATCGCCGGTGGATCGCTCGAGGATGCCTTTCTCGATCAGCTTGTCGCGCTCTTCGCGCACATACCGGCGCCACATTGAATGGCTGATTGAGTGCGGTCGATCGAAGCGCTCCCATTCGCTGTCACCCCAGCTCAGCAGGTGGTCCTTGATGCGCTGGCGAAGGCGCGGAACGTCGATTTTTGCGGTTCTGCGAGGCATGGGTTCAGTGGTTCAGTTTCGGTTCAGATCGCTGAACCTGACGTTTTCGCCAGAACTGGCAATGGCTGAAGGGCAGGCGACGCTATTACCGGCGATCCTGGTAATAGCGCCAGCCGCATCACGCCACATCGATCCCACGTTGACGCTCGACCCAATATGCACCCTGCACGTTCTTGCGCCGAACCCACTGATCCGACCGGATGTAATGCAGCGTGCAGAGGAAGCGGTTGAACGGCTGGAAGTCATGCACGACTTGCGTGACATAGGCAGACCACCACAACGACTCGCTCTTTGCGCTGCGCTTGAGTCTGAAGTAGTCGCCGACGCGATAGGACGCATAGCCTTTGACAGTCAATGACCCTCGCTCGAAATTGTGGGTCTGCTCGCCCGCTTGGATCAGCCACTTCTGCCGTTCCTCGGCCCAGCCTTTGACGCCTTCCTGAGCCTCGTTCTGCTCGGCTTCCCGGTTGTTCATCACCGACAACTGACTCGGCAGCAGGTGCGTTTCCTCGATCTGAATCCGATCGCCGTATTTCGCGCGCGTCTCCGCGTTGACGACGCCCATACCGTTGGCGACCGACGACGCATAACCGATGGCCGCGCCCTGTGGTGGCACTACCCAGACATGGTTGACCATCTCCGCGTCGTCCCGGTGGGCATTGAGCGCGACGACATTTGACATCGGGATCTCGAAAAACCGCAGATCGGCATTCACATCGTCGTCAAAGTCCGGCAGCGGGTTGCCGTCCATGTCAAACCACGGTGCTGGCCTGAACACCAGTTCCGGGTTGTCTTCGCCTTCGCGGACGAAGAACTCGTTCCAGGGTCTGTCGGCGTAGCGGTCCAGCAGCGACCAGACCGGCCCCTCCTGGCTGAGCGCGGTCGCGGGGATGATGGTGCCTCGCTTGACGAAGAATTTCTTTTGGAACTCGTAGCCGGCCGCCGTCATCATCGAATCGGTGGTGATCGTCGCCACTTCCCACAGGAAATCCCCTGCAGGATGGGCCTTACTGACAAGCTCGGTCCCGACCAAATACTCGTTGAGGAACGTGCTGGCGCCGTCCTTGGTTGGTATGCCCCGGTTTTGAAACGTGATCCAGGGGTGCAAACGCTCGACAAGGAACAAGCACCCCGCATCATGCGCGACGACCGTCACGAAACGCTGCGGCTTGCCTTGGCCGTCGATGGACTCGTTACGCCCGACCGAGCGCAGGAAGCCCCGGAACACGACATAGAAGTCTTCCAGGCTCGCGCTCCCTTCGCGCCAGCGTCGCATCGATATCGTGATGGGCTGAAACGGCTCCCATTGACCATAAGCTGAGTCGCCGTCCAGTGGCATATCGGGAAAGATCAGCTGCGCCTCGCCGGTGGGTGCATAGAGGTTCTTGCTGATACGCACCGAACCGCGGTCACCGAGCAAGTGGGTTACGTCGCCGCCGTCGATCTCGACCTTGATCTCGGGTCGGTAGCTGTGGCGCGTTGCGATATTAGACTGTGACATCGTGATTCCAGGTCTTGCGGTCCCGCGTCGATCCCGCCACGAGCGGCTCGGACACAGTGAGGTTGTAGCGCTGCATGTTGACGCTGCCGTCAGCGGCTGCGGTGCTGATGTTGACGTTGACATCGGCCGCGGCCGATACGGCCTGTTGGCGTGCCTCAGCCCTCTCTTGCTGCTCTTTCTGCTGCTGCTGGATCTCGCGGGGCAGGTCGGCCATGCCGGGCAGCATGGCGCCTGTGGATAGCCAGTTGCCGGCGTCGGCGCCGAACTGGCGCATGAACTCCTGCATCCTGTAGGGAGGGCGGATAAAGTATTCGGTGGTCGTCTTGCCACCACCGACGATCGGGCGCTTGCCGCCGCGCGGTTTCTGGTTGTCGACAATGTCGAGCATGTTAGGGTCGTCCGGGTCCGTACCCATCACGGTATAGACGTGATCGGAGCCGCGTAGGCCAGCGCCCCAGTCTGCTGTCACCCCGATATCCCCTGCCTGCTGCTCGCCGATCGGTACCTTATCCCAGCCTTTTCCGAGCAGTTGGTCCACTAAATTCTGAGCACCAAGCTCTGTCTTCACATCAAACCCATTGCGCTGCAGCAGCGAGCTGGTGTGTGCTGCGCAACCGTTGCTGAGCGTGCCACCACGCAGCCGGCGAGTGTCTTGCTCAACGGCTGGCATGTTCCTCGTGATTCTCTCAATCACCGATTGCGTGCTGGCGCTCGACTGAGGCTCTGGCGTCGGGATTGGGTTGGTGCTGGCGCTCGGCTGGCCTAAAGCGCCGGGATTGATCGCATAAGGCGTCGGGTTGACGCTGCCCTCTGCTGGCGGGATGAGAAAATCCAATGCCGCACCACCTGCCCGCACTGCCCCGTCACCGAGCGCTGGCGCTGCGTCGCGTACTGATTGCACTCCGTCCCACATCAGCCCCGCCGGCCCCGTACCAAAGACGCCCATCATTTTGCCGGTCATCTTCCAGGCGAAATTGGCCGCCTTCCCTAACATCTCCAGCTCGGTCGCCGCGTCCTCGACGGCTGTTGCAAACCCCTCGACACCCTCCAGGGCCTCGAGCAGCAAGCCTTTCACCGCATGGATGGTCGGTTGCGCCCGGGCCGCAATGTCCGCCGACTCGTTGGCGATCCCCGCGGTCAGCGATCGGGAGGTGTCGGCTGGTGTCGGCTCGCCGATGCGCTCGCGCCAGCTGTACTCGCCGCCGGCCGCTTCTTGCTTGCGTTTCTCTTCGAGCATTTTCACGGCGTGCAGGAAGTCGGTCATCGAACCGAGCCCCATATCCTTGAAGCCTGCCGCCATTGAGCGCAGCGGGTCGTCAGACAGCCCCGTCGGCAGGGCGCCCTGCAGGTAGTCCATCATCATCTCGATTTTGGTCTTGTCGCCGCCCTCGCCAAAAACCTCGTTTGGTGTCGCGGTCCATGGCTGCTCCATGAACAGTTTCATTTTTGCGTAGTCAAAACCGAGCATCGGCCCGAAGGCCATCGTCGCGGAAACCTCATCCATCGCGTTCTTGCCGGTTCCCAAACTGGACAACGACGACGTAATCTTGGATGCCGCACCGACCGACATCGCACCGTTGGGACCGTAGAGCGCGCGCAGCAAAGCCGCTTGGTTCTCCGCTTCAGACAGCGTTGCCTCGCGCCCAAGGTTCTGCTCGATGTTGGCTAGATACTCGACCATCTGCTCGGTCAGCTGCAGCGCCTGCGCGTTCATGCCAGACCCTTCGATGGTCTGCGCCATGAGATCCTTGAAAGCGTCTCGCTCGCCTTCGTCATCGCCGATGCCAGCTCGCTCAGCGCGACCGAGCAGACCGACACCCTGTCCAGGCTGCAGACCCATGGCACGCGCCCACTGCCCTGCTGAGGCTGCGCCAGTGAGTGCTGATTCGGTGTCGTCGCTGTTGGCGGTGCGCATGAACTGCTCGCCGAGCGCCGCGGCATCCGATTGCGCCATCTGCAGCGCTTCGCCCAGATCGCGTGTGCGGTCCATCAGTCCGCCGAAACCGTCTTTGGCACCGAGCGCTTTGTACTGCGCGTCGACGCTGTTGATCGTGCGCAAATGCTCCCCGTAGCCTTTGGTGAGAACGGCACCAGCTGCAGCAACGCCTCCCACCACGGCACCAATGCCTGTCGCTGCGAGCGCGGTTCCGCCTGCCATCGCTGCCGCACCACGCGCGCCTAAGCCGAGTCCGAGCGCACCGCCCATGCCGGCCTGACCGACGACATGGCGACCGAGTGCCTGACCGCCATAAGCGAGTCCCTGTAGCGCACCGCTGCGGTGCCCTGGACCCGGCTGTGGCGGCTGAGCGCCTGCCTGATAACCCGGCCCCATAAACCGCTGCCAGTTCATGTCGGCGATGCGCGGATCGCGGTACATGCGTCGAAACTGCTCCGGGGTCCACTGATCCGGATGCTCGGTGCTCAGCCCATGCTCGCCGGCACGCTTGATGATCGATCGGCCGAAGCTCGAGTTGCGCCGCATCCATTCGATGCGGTCTTTGATGTTGTCGAGGTGCTTCTCGACCTCGGCAAACTGACCGGTTGGAAACCGGATGTCAGCGAAGGCACGCCCGGCTTGCCCTGTCTCCTTGAGCGCGCGGTTGATCTTGTCGATCGCCGAGTTGAAGTCGTGCGCTTCCTGCGGATTGAACGCGCCCGTAACTGATGCGCCCTTGAGCGTCTGCGCCAACTTGTCGGCGGTCTGCTTGGCCGCGTTCTCGAGCTGCGTAAAGTCGGCCTCGCCTTTGATGCCGATGCGGATGTTTTCTGCCATGTCTTATGTCCTCGGTGAATTAGTGCCGGCTTGCTGCAGCGTCGGCCGGCGGCGACGTGGACGGATTTAACCTCCGGTGCAGCTCCGGTGGGCAATCACGATCCCGGTTGCTTCGGCCGCTGCTCCTGCAGCTGGAGCGCTCGATCGGCCAGCCAGGCAGCAGCGGTTGCGTCACCAAGCCGGGCCGCGCGATCGATCTGCTCGAGCCATTGGTGCCCGTGGCAGCGGGCCAGGCGCCGAATCTCTTTATCGAGACTCGGAGGCCGGCCTGTTTTTGCTGGCGCGGGCATTGATCAGCCCCATGCACCGTGCATCGTCAGCTCGGCGATCTTCGGATGAACACGGCAGCGCTCGCCATAAGGCGGCTTGGGCTCGATCGATGCCATCGCGATGAGGCGCTCCTGCAACTCGGAGATCAGCGATACGCGCGCTCTGGCTTGGGCCTCGGCCTGGGCGCGCTGCCACTGGATTTCAGGACCGGACAGACCGACCAGCGTCGGACGATCAGCTTTGACTCGCGCCAGCATCTCGCCCAGCGCTTGAGCATCTTGCTGGTGGAGGTGCAGCTCGGCGGCGTCGTTGTCGCTGGTGTCGCCGGCTAAGCGGCGGTCAATGATCTGCTGGCGCTTGGCTTCGACCTCGGCAATGCGCTGCTCAAGATTGGCGACACGCTCAGTCCAGGCGTTCAGGCGCTCCTGAGCCTGCTGAGACTGCTTGCGGGCGATGATCAGATCGCGGGCGGCGGCGGTGCTGATCGAAACCTTGGGCGGCTCGATCTGGCAAAGGGCCTCGATCTTGGCGCTGATCTCCTTGGTTGCCTGCAGCGCCAGGGTGTCGGCTTCAGCGTCGATGCTGGTGTCTTGCTCTAGGGCCTCTGGCTGGGCCTGTGCCGCTCTGGCGGCGTCCAGGGCAGCTAGGGCATGGTCAAGGTCGGCGCGCGGTCCTGTGCTGTCTGAGCCGCGCTCTAAAGCCTGCTCAAGATTGGCGCGAGCGGTTGCGACTTGCTGCTCGGCGCGTTCGATGGGATCGACTTTCGACATACTTTCCTCGGGGTTTTGACCGGGTTTCGGTGGGGTTTCGACCATTAGCACGTCACGACACCCCAGCGAGCAAGGCAAAAAAAAGCCCAGCGCAAGGGCCGGGCTGTAGGTCTGTCGGTGGCGATGGGGATTACCGGCCTTGCAAGCGCTGCAGCCTGTGCAACGCGAGATTTCGCAAACGCAGATCTGCTTCGGCAGCGGTGCGGGTGTCGATCTGGCCTTGCTGCTGTGCATTCCAGACCGTCTCTCTCGCTTTTGCGATCTCGGCGCCGGCATTCACACGCGGGGTAGCTCTCCGATTCTGACGTGCAATCGATTTCATCATTTTGGACATCTCTCTCATGGCGCGGGTTGTGCCTTGTTCGCTGTGGTCGATATGGGTCATGCTCTTGCGATACTCATAACGCGAAACCGGCATCGTTCCCGGTGCTCGGCGAGCAGGAAACCCTGCTGTAGCTCGGCGGGCCGCAAGAATCTCGTTGTCGCTCATCGCGCTGTATGACCGGAGCAGCAAGTCCATGTCGCTCATGTCTTCGCTGTAGCCAAACGATTTAGCGACCACACTGCCGCCGATGCGATCGATCGCGGCCAGGTCTTCAACGAGTGATTGGAAATTGCTGCATTGTCGAACATCACATGAATAGGTCATGCTGCCTTACCTCTGTTTGCTCGCTTGTTGGTCGCTTTGGCGTGCTGGTGGAAATGAATCACGTCAGAAGCGGTCGCTCGGCCTGTGTCCTCGATCGTCTCGACGGTCGCCTCGGGGTGCATTCTGCGCACGATCTCTGCTGCGGCCTCAGCGCTCGGTGCGAGAATCATCAGTTCTCTGGTCATCATCGATTCGTACCTCGATATAGTAGGCATTGAGTTGTTCAGTGAGCGTCGGCGGCTTACTGCGGCGCCATTTGCCAGTGATGGTTTCGCGTAGCCGGTTAAAGCACGATATGCAAACGATCTTGAACACAAGGCGCCGATGATCCTTCCCGCACCAGGCGCAATGCCTTCCTGTTGCCGTCTTCAGCTTGACGCCAGCATGACCCGCGCCGATCTCGCATCGGTAGCAAGGATGATGCTGGTCACCTTGGTGCTTGAGGAAACTCTGAGCGCAAGCGTGCTCGGTCAATCGCAGCGATGGCCGATTCGGGCAATCGAAAAGCGGTGGAAGGTCCATGCTGTTCTCGCTGTCGTGACTTGTCGTGACAAACCGATTATGTGAGTCACGACAACTTCAGCGGGGCTGTGCGCGCAATAAAAAACCCGCCGATGTTGCCATGGGCGGGTTGGTTGGTCTCAATCGAGATTGCTATGCGGCCGGCAATCGCTCGCCGCGCTCGAGCATATCGATCAGCGCTTCCTCAAGCTGGTGCAGTCCGGCCAGCACGCGACGAGCACGATTGCGCTGCTCATCAGTCAATTCGCCGTCGCCCGCGATCTGCTCTAGGGTGTCTTTGATGATCGCGTGCATGGTGTCGCCTTCGTCGATGGCTTCTTGCGTGATGTCGGTCATTGTTGGGCTCCTGTGGTGGGTGTGGTCAGGTTTCGCAGTTCGGCGAGCAGGCGTAGCAGGGCCGGCTCGTTCAGCTTGCGGACTTGGCGAGCGATGTAACGTTCGACCTCGCGCGGCCGATCGGTGCGGGGCCTTGTCATACCGGTGCACCCCCGAGCGCGAGCACGGCCAGGGTCACGGAAGTGCAGGCGAGTATGAACGACAGCGCCGTGTTGATGCGCGCCATCAGGGTTAGGGTGTTGGTATGCTGGCGTGTAGCCATGATTCACCTCGTACTAGGTGGTTGTGGTGAGGCATCGTTGCCGGGTTCCAGCCGGTGACGGTGCCGTTATCAGCTGTCCTTGCTGCCGCCATCGTCGGCGGGCTTGTCGTCATCTTTCTTGCGGTACTTCTTGCCAGCCGTGACACCGTGCTCGGTGGTCGGCGGTCGGCAGTCCATTTCCCAGCTGTCCAGATAGCGCTCGTGCTCATCGATCTGCGCCAGTGCTGCGGCGTACTTCTCAGTCCGGGCTCGGTCCTTCTCGGTCACCACAGGCAACCGTGACAGGTCCATGTTGTCCTTCAGGTCTGCAGTCTTGACCGCCCGCGCGATCTGGTCATCAGCACAGCGAGCCACGAAGTCTGCATAGGGCTCGCCGGGCCGCTTGGTCAGGGCCTTGACCGCGATCACAACGCGCTCGGGGATGCCTGCCTGCAGAAGATGGGCCGCTGTGGTGTCGGTGTCCTCGAGCACGTCATGCAAGACGGCTGCGGCGCGCTCCTGGTCGGTCTGCATGGCCGCCATGACGCGCAAGGGGTGCTCAATATACGGCTTGCCAGCTTTGTCCTGCTGGCCCTCGTGCGCCTTGGTGGCGATCTGGATTGCGTTCTCGACGTAGCTCATAGCTCGTTGTCCTCATCGGCCTTGCGTTCGCGCTCGAAAGCCTTAGTCAGACGCGCGACGTACGCTTTGACGCGCTCGACATCGCGCTCGGGAATCCAGAAATTCAGCTTGCGATAGCCTTGCTCGGTCTTGCGTTGATGAAACCGGGCTTGGCGTCGTTTGGCGTTTTGGTCTGACATGCCGTTAGTCTGCGCCGTTGATTCTCACAGTGCAAGTGTTTTTTCTAACGCTGCTAAAATGTTACCCCCAGCGTTACCCCAGCCACCATTTACCCCAAGTCAGCTGCTCCCTATCGGCATGAAAGCCCCGTCATTGCTGGACTTGCGGGATAGGTAGCAGCTGACTACAGATCACCTGCTCCTGAGTGAGTGTTACCCCGGCTGAGGGTATCGGCGGGCACGGTGCAGGTTTGCGTTGTGCCGTTGCAACGCGAATGGCATCGCTCAGACCGCTTGCGGCCGCGGCCTCGGTGGCATCGGTAGCTCAGTGCCGAGCAGGTTGTTCATCATGCCGCGTGCTCCGCCATGGTGATTGCTCCTAAGCGGCTTGGTATTCGGGGATTCGCGGATCGCTGTCATCGGCTCTGCCGCCGTGATTGCGGTGCCCCTTGGTGGCTCTGGCGATGATGGCGGGATCGTTCGGGATGACGGTCAATCCAGCCAGGCCATAGATGCAAAAGCGCTCAATCTCCGTTGCTCCATGCCGCAGTCGCAACGCACGGCCCTCGGGTGTGTCGCGCAACTCGGCGACGTACCGCATCAAATCCGCAGCCTCCAGGCTAGCCCGGACGCTCGCTATCGGCGGTAGGCCGCTATAGCTGTCGCAGGTCCGCCAGTGCCGCGCGTAGGGTATGTGTTCGACGTAGTGCGTGCACCAATCCTGATCGTCCAGGCGTGCGCAGTCCGAGCATCGGATGCGGTTGTTCACGCGGCTTCCCTCCTTCCCTCGGTCGCTCGATCTAGGTAATACGTCAGTGCGGCCGGGTCGACTGCGCACATCTGCATCACCTCGCCGATGATCTGCTTGTCGTGCTCGCCGATGGACGCGAGCCAGGCGCGGATGGTTGCCTCGTCGCCAGCGTCGATGCTTGACTCGTTGGCGGCGGTCAACAGCGCTAACAGCTCCGCCTTGTGGGCTCGCAACTCTGGCGTGAGCGATGCAATCGCCTCGGGAGGTCCATAC
Organism: Halochromatium roseum; assembly: GCF_016653315.1. Taxonomy (GTDB): domain Bacteria; phylum Pseudomonadota; class Gammaproteobacteria; order Chromatiales; family Chromatiaceae; genus Lamprobacter; species Lamprobacter roseus. The sequence goes on from NZ_NHSH01000072.1 coordinate 19,395, forward strand.
AGGTCAAGCGTCCCCGCTGCGGTGGCGGTGATGGTCACGTCCGCAGCTTTGGCGCGGTCGAGTAAGGTGGCTGCACTCATAGCGATGCCCTCACTTTCTCGGCTGCTTGCGGCTTGACCGACTCATCGGCATCTCGCACCAGCGCCCATTGCTGGCGCCCTCGGGAGACCGTTCCTCGGATGATCCGTCGTCCGTCGTGGCGGCGGTCAACGTGGCGCTCGATCCAGCGACCAAGGATTCGGGGGTTGATGACACCGCGCTGGTCGGCGATCTCACGAACAGCATCATCAAGTGCGGGCCGCGCATCGTCCTCGGGTGCGAACTCGCTGTGCTCGGTGGCAGTGATCAGTGCAGCGGTGGTGGTGGGCTTGGTGCCGATCACGGCATCCCATGCCGACAACAGGGCGCTGAGCTTCGCTGTTTCAGGGTCGAGCGCAAAGGCGCGCTCGGTGGCGGTCAGCGGGTCTGCAAACCGCTTGTCCCATGTCCCGACCCAGCAGACCGTCTGCCGCACAAGGTCATCCCAAACCTCAAAGGAGGCCGTTCTGCCGGCGCCATGTCTGACGCGGCCGGTGGTGATCCATGCACGCATGATGGTCAGCGCTGCCGACACAAGTTCCATGCGGCGAGAAAGCACCTGCTCCAATGGGCAGAAATCGAACTCGCGGGCATAGGGTTTCTCGATCCGGGCGTCCAGTCGGGCCGGGAAGATGCGCCGACAGGTATCGCCGATCAGCCGCAGATTGTTACCTGTAGTTAGGAACAGGCATCGGTTCGGAAGGGTTGCGGTCTGCGAACTGCCAAGGATGCGGTCAGAATAGGTCGCGCTCGTCAGGAAGGCGTCTAAGGCCGCATTGCCAAGACCGTCTCTCACGTTGTCCCACAAGATCACGCGATGACCGTCGCGTAGTGCTGCAAACAGGCGCTTGCGGGCCTCGTCGTCTTGGCTGCCTGCGGGCGGGAGAACCGGAGGCGTATACCCCAGCGATAACGCGGCGATGGCTTGAGCAAGCAAGGTCTTGCCGGTGCCTGCGCTCGGCGCATCCAGTGCGATACCGGGCGCTGTCGGCAGGCTGGCGCGGACCACTGCGGTCAGCAGCATCGACAGCACGACGCCAGCATCCACCTCGTCCACCAGCGGGAACAGCCGGAACGGATGCCATAACGCATCCAGGGCCGTGCGTGCCTGCTCCATCGTCGGCGCAACCGGGACCGCCGGGAGGTCTGGCGTATCACTCATCAGCAGCAGTTTTGAGGCAGCGTCATAACCCGGCTCCGCAAGGATGCTGCCATCGGCGCGCAAGGTCGGCGCGGTTATCACCGCATCCAGTTGAGGCAAACCGCGCTCGCCGTCTTTGGCGACAATCCGCATGGCGGCCCATGCTGGCGCGTCCTGCGGTTCTTCATCAGGCGGCGCGTCCGGCTCTGGACCGGCAACCAGGACATAGAACTCGGCGATGCGGTCGAAGTGGTCCACCAGCCAATCACGGTTGACCGGTAGGGTCCGGGCGTCCTCGGTGACGCGCGCGAGGGATGCACCGTCGCCGTGGTCGTACAGATCGCCTCGGGCGCGCAACAGGTCGAGTACCTGATCCACCACACGCGCGCGATCACCACGTTTCAGCTCAATCCTGGCGCTCGGGCGCAGCAGCGGGAAGCGTCGTCCGCCGTGGGCATGGCTGTAGATGTACGGGCGTCCACCACTGCGGAGATTGGCCCAGGCGATGCGTCGATCACTGCCATAGTCAGGTTCCAGCGGATCGCCAAAGCGCTTGCCGTGCCACTTCTGCGGGTTGTCGAGCAGTTGGCCGACCGTGGGCGTACTGCCATCATCGCAGTGCAAGACGAAATCGCCGGTTAGCTCGCGTTTCTCGCTGGCGCGGGTCAACGCGGCGCGGATCGCTTCGACGGCGATGCCGTGCTTCTCGGCAATCTTGGGCGCTTCGGTCTCGACCCATTCCTCGCGGGCCGATTTGAGTTGCGGCTTGATGGCCTCGCGGGCGGATCGGCGTGCGTTGGTGGCTTGGGTCTTGATCGTGCCATCGGCAGCGGCGATTAGGTCGCGGAGGTCGAGCATGCCCTTTGTATCGCCGTCGATGAACCATCTTGGCGCTTTGCGCTCGACGCCTTCACCGAGAATCGGCGGCGCTGCGAAATCTAGGCGCTCGGGCTGCCAGACTGAGGCATCTACAAGGCCGCGCTCTAGCGCTTGCCCCGCCCTGCCGATCTCGATGCGGCCATGTCCAGATGACCACAGCAGCGCCATCAACGCCTTTCCTGCCTCGGGAATCAGCGCGGCATCACGAACCGGGATGTAGATGCGCTGCCCGGTGATGCCTGCTTTGCTATCGTCGGTAGTGCACTGGATGCCGCTCGACGCGGACGGGCGCCAAAGCATCGGCGCCGACGCGAGGCAGGGAGCAAGACCACGCAAGACCTCGATCAGTGCTTCAGGTTCAAGCGCATGATCCGCGTCGCTGTCGTGGTCCAGCATGAAGATGCCGGGAGCGCGACGGAACCCAAAGAACTTGCGGGTTCGGGATATTGCTCCGGGCGCCGACTCAAGACGCTTCTCGGAAACAAGGCGCGCTGTCGCTTCAGGCGTTACACCAAAGGCCAGCGCTTGACTGACCTTCAGTCCGTCGAGCAGGTCAGCAAATTCACGCAACGACGGAACAGTAACCAGTTCGGCTGTGCCCTCGGTGAGTTGCGCGCTGGAGGTCTTAACCAGTTTGCCGTTGGTGCCGACCTTGAATTGCTTGGTCAGGATTCGCGGGTTGGTTGCCGTGATCCGGGTCAGCGCGATACCGCGATTCGGCACCGCATGCAGGTTTGAATTGCTGTTGCTCATGCGGCGACCCTCTGATCCGGATAGCAGCGGGGCGGTAGTTCGCCCGTCAGCAGGGCGGATAGCGCGGGTCTGGTCAATGCCACATAGGTAAGACGAGCGATGATGTCGGATCGGGTGCATTGACCGATGTCGCCAATGTCGATAAACGCATGTTGGAAGGTCGATCCTTGGCTCTTGTGAACCGTGCAGGCGTGTGGTGGGCGTAGATCGCTCATCCGCTCCTTAGCGCTGAAAAAATCTTTCCAGGCTTCACGGCGAGCCTTATCCAGCTCATCAGTTGGGTTGCGGTGGGCCTTGCAGGCTCGCTGCAGCGCGTTCGCCTTGCTGGCATAGTGCGATAACAGCGCCTTTGCGGCATCTCTGTCGGTTGGGCAAAAAAGGTTGGCAGTCCCTTTTTCGTGCTCCACCTCGACCGAGACCCCACGAACCTCGAAACCTGAGTCGTGGATTGTGCCCTCGGCGGCATCAAGCACGGTGACGGTCGCCTCGGTCGGCAGGATCACCTTGCCGTACTGCTTGACGGCCTCGTTGACGATGAATTGCTCGCCTTCGGTAAAAGGGTAGCGGTCAGCGGCAGGACCGACCAAGCGGCGACGGATCACCCGATTGAGTTCAACCACTCTCCGATTGGTCCATGCGATTGCACGGCAGAAATCCGAATCGGCGCGGTAGTCGTCGGTGGCAAATGCGTTCAGCATTGCGCTCTCAAACTTGCCGGCTGAGGCGCAGTAGACACCTGGGGCGCGCGGTGTGATGACCGGAAATGGGGCGCCGTCGAGCACCTTGCGGAATCCGGTCGCGGTGGCAATCAAGGGATTGTCGAGCGCCTGCCTGTGAATCGTCGTCAGATGCGACGTTGGCACCTTGTCGAACGCGGGCGATACAGACTCGAAAATGGGCGGCAATTGATGATTATCGCCGACGTAAAGCACGCGGAAACCGATCTCAGAGGCGTACTGGTCAACAACGGCCAGCAGGTCCGAGTCCACCATGCTCGCTTCATCTACGATCACCAGGTCGCCACGCTTGGCCTTTGGGCGGCGCTTGCGCTCGAGCACCATCCTTCCGCGCTTGTGGTCAGCTTCGGGCTGCAGACCCAGAAGGCTGTGCACGGTCGATGCTTCGCCGTCTGGGCTCATCCTTGCGGCGACCTTGGCGGCCTTGTGCGTTGTTGCGGAAAGCCGGATCGGCAGCTTGGTCTGGCTGAGGAACTGCCCGACAAGATAGGTTTTGCCGGAACCCGCGGGTCCGCTCAGGGCGTGCCTGGTGCGATGAGATGCCGTGAAGGCGTGAAGCTCGCGCAGTGCTTGAGCTTGGTCAGGGGATAGAATCATGTGGTCAGTCTCCAAATTTTGGAGACCGCCGACGGTTGGCAGAGGCGGACGCAGTTCACCCGCTGATCGGGTAGAATACGAATGCCGGTGCCCAGCCGTTCGTGCGGTCAGGGCTTTGCCGTCGCGGTGTTGCAAGCACTGCGGCGGACGGTTGAAAGCATATCACGTCGCCTAACTGTCAGATCGCAACCCTGACCGGTGTCGCCCGCCGGTCGGGGTTCATTTTTCTCGGCGTCAGGCCAGCGGCCGCGCTGCTTCATTTGCCGCAAGGCGCGGCGATCTCGGTTTTTCATCTCGCACACTCCCTACGCCGCGCTGCGCTGCTCGACACCGTTGATGCGATCAAGCCACGCGAACCATCGATCCTCATCGATAAAGACGTTGCGTCCTTGACGCAGAATGGCGCCGGAGTCGGCGAGACCGTTGGTTTTCTCGTTGAAGATGGCCCAACGAATCGCTGACTCAGTGGGGTACATGCCCGCGTTGCGTTGTTGAAAGTCGCGGACGCGGTAGAGGTTTCGCTTGGTGCTCATCATGCCCTCCAGTTGTGTGAGCGAGATAGACAGTGGTTAGCCGTCTGTTGCGGGGCATTGTCGGCGCGAGCGATGGGCGTGTAGTGGGTCGCTGTAACCAGCGATTAGCGGGAACCTTCGCGTTTGGCGATCACCTCTAGTGTGGCGACGATCGCTTCTTGGTCGGGCGGGCTTAACGCCTTGACGGCGAGGGCGAGGGCGTCCACTTCAGGCTGGGTAAGCGGTTTCGGATGGTGTTTGTGCTCCTGGTGCTCGAAGAGCGCAGGCGGAACCTCAAACACGATCTCATCAACAACCTCCCAGTCGTAATACCGTTTGCGAACGATGTCCTCCGACAGTCCGAGCGATTCAGCGGCGACATGAAAGCAGCTCGGACTGTTGCGGTTCTCCTTGGTGGGGTAGCCTTCGGCACGCGCCGCGTTCACGCGGTCAAGGATCGAGATGGCGTCTTGTTCGCCCGACCTGATCGGCTTCGACCCCTTTCGCCGCTTCGTGCCAAAGGCTACGTCGGCCGATTCGTCATTGCCGATGCGCTCGATCGCTTCAGTGAACCACTGCGCCAGTGCTGGCGATAGCGGCAACTCACCACGCAATATGCCAGAGGCATAGCGCAGCAGCGCGGCCGAACTGTTCCGACCGCCGTTTGCGATCGCGTCCTCGATCGATTGCTCGAACAGTTCCTCGGTGGTTGGTCGATCCATCGCTCAACCCTCCTTGAAGATGCGTGCGTTCATGCGCTCGACCACGCCGGCGGTATGCGCTTCAGAAAGATGGCTGTAGCGCTTCACCATTGCCAAGGTCTTGTGACCCAACACCTCGGCGATCTCGGCGAGGCTTGCGCCGTTCATCGCCAGGTAGGACGCTGCCGAGTGCCTGAGATCATGCCAATGGAAATCGGTGATCGCGGCTCGCTTCAGCGCGGTCTCGAACGGAGTGCGTAGATCAACCGGCTTGATGCTGCCGTCGTCTTGCTTCTTGCGAGCAGGGAATAGGAGGTCGGTATCCAGGCGGCGGACCTTGGCGCGCTCGCGCACCAGCTCCAGGGCGTGACCGGCCAGCGGGAGAACGCGAACCTCGCCGTTCTTGGTGTCGCTCAAGGTCGCCACGCGCCGGTTGAGGTCGATCTGCGGCCAGCGTAGCGACATGATTTCATCGAGTCTTGCGCCTGTACTGAGCGCCAACACGACACAGGTGTAGAGGTCCGGGCTGGTGCTGGCGCGGCAGGCGTTGAGGAATCGGGTCCGCTCGCCGGGTATGACGGTCCCGTTCGGTAGGGTCTCGTCGTCGCTGAGGAAGCGCACCCGCCCGCGCGGCTCCTTGAGCTTCGTCACCTTCCTTAGCGGGTTGTCCTCGCACCAGCCGTATTCTTTCACGGCAGCCGTGAACACATGGCTTAGAACGGCCAGGTAGCGATTCACGCTCGCCGGACTCCGCGCCTTACCCTCGCCGCGCTTCTTCGGGTCTGTTGCCGCGCTCGGGATCGGCTCATCACGCAGCTTGTCGCGGTACTCGCCGATCAGCGCTGGTGTTACGTCCGCAAGCAAGGTGTTGCCGATCTGTTTTTTCCACCACGCGAGCTGTCCCGCTTGAGTGGCTTGCGTCTTGCCTTTCTTGCTTGGCAGCACATCACGGCTGTAGCGGTCGATCAGGTCGGCGAGGCTATGCCGCTTGGCCTCGGCGGTCTTGAAGTGCCGTCCTTCACGAATCGCGGCCTCGGTCTGCGCGGCCCATGCCTTTGCGTCTGTCTTGCGCTCAAAGGTGGCGGTCTGCGCCGGGTAGCCTTTGAGGCGAATCATCACGCGATAGGTGGTCTTGCCGTCGGCGCTCTTGCGGTCTTGGATGGTTGCCATGGACGTTGAATCAGTCGGTTGCGCGGGTTGAAGCCATGGCTAAAGCCTACAACAAACGACGAAAAAGGCCAACGTCTGATATACAATCCGATGCACCCACAACACAAAAGTCTGTAATTGTTGTGTTTTTCTTCTGAATACCGCGCTCGCGGCACACTGACGGCACAGTTGCTCAGCGAAACGGCGTTTTTTGAGAACCCTTGACATCCGTGCTGAGCGACGAAGGAGCGCGGCACACGCCCAGAACGGCAAAAAATGGTGGGTTAGTGGTGGGTTTGGCGATCGAAACCCACAACGCTATAACCCATTGTTTTATATAGCAAAAAAGACCCAAAATGGCCCAAGTGGTGGGTTATGGTGGGTTTTCACCTGGTCGCTGGAGATTTCGTAGCGACGGGAGCGCTCGCGGTGTGTCGCGTGGCACAGTTCGCGCAGGATCAGGCGCGCGAGGATGCGCGGGACATGGCGCCGAGTGCGAGGGTGCGCGGAGGGTGCGCGGACGAAGAATCAAGGGGTTAGCGGCGCGGACGAAGAATCAAGGGGTTAGCGCGGCCCAACAACTGTTTGAATTTTTCAGTGGTGGGAGATGGTGGGTTTTACGCTGACATACTGAGAATTTTTTTTGGTTTTTTATTGTGTATTGTTGTTCTGAGTGTGCCGTGAGTGTGCCAAGCGCTCCCTCCAGGCATCAAAAAAGCGCTCCGGTTTACCGTAAGCGCTTGATTTGCTTGGTGCGCCCTGTGCGACTCGAACGCACGACCACCTGATTAAAAGTCAGATGCTCTACCAACTGAGCTAAGGGCGCTTTGGAGTAACTCTATCCCGGTATCATACCTCATGAAGCGTCCGACTGAAAGTTGCTAGACTTCAGTCGGTAAGCGGGTGGTCGGTTCAAGCAGTTAGCCGAGCGGACTCGCCTTCTGGTCCCGGGCTCTTGCCGCCACGGGAGAGGCGGCTTGGGGAGGTCGGGGACAACATGATGGACGATCGGTCGGGCAATTACCGTCGAGGCGAAGATGCGGTTGCGGAGGATATGGCGCGGCGGTTTCTGGTCGGCGAGTCGCGTTTGCGGTTGAGCCCCCTTGGCGCGGGGCTCATCAACGAGACGCGTTTGGTGGAGACTGCTGCTCAGCGCTTTGTTCTGCAGCGTATCAATGGCGCCATCTTCGCAAATGCCAATGCCATTGCGGACAATATCCTGCGGGTGCAGGACTGGCTTTGCACCCATGAGCATATCGATGTGCGCTTGCCGCGGCTGATTCCTGCGACCAGTGGTGAGGCGACGCTGCGAGACGCCGATGGTCAGGCCTGGCGGCTGCTGGAGTATGTGGACAACAGTCGCGTCATCAAGCCCTTGGAGAATCTTGAGCAGGCCGCCGAGGTTGGCCGCGCCCTCGGGCGCTTTCATGCCGCACTGGCCAAGCTCGACCCAAGTCATTTGGCGCTCACGCTGCCTGAACTACATGATACCCCCCGCTACAAGGCGAGTCTTGACGCAGTGGTCAGTTCGACCAAGGTGGCCAATCTCACCGAATCTACCGAAACCGAAAGGACCGCCGGAATCGGTAGCCAGGCCAATGCTGGCGCGCGAGTGCGTCATCCGACGCGGGATGGCGACGCTGGGCAACAGGCTCATCACCAGACGCGACTTGGCGACTGCATTTTACGCCAGGTAGACGCTGAGGTGACGGCGGCACTGCGGCAGATTGAGGCTCGAGCGGCTTCGATCCCGCTACTACAACAGGCGCAGGCAGATGGCGTGCTCGCGTCCTACGTGACACATGGCGACCCAAAGCTCGACAACGTCTTATTTGCGCGGAACGAGGATCGTGCCCTGTGCCTGATTGATCTGGATACCGTACAACCTGGGCTGTTGCACCAGGACATCGCCGATTGTCTGCGCTCCTGTTGCAACCGCAGCGTCGCTGCTCGCCCAAACGGCAGCGGCATTCCAAGCCTGAGCGTTGATGCTCCTGGCCATAGCTCTAGCTCTAGCATTGGCCCTAGCCCGCGCGGCACGACGCAACGGGTGAGCCATGGCGCACAAGGCGAGGCGAGCGTGCTCTTCGACCTCAGCATCTGCCGGGCGCTGCTGAGCGGCTATGCAGAGTTTGCCGCGCCGCTGTTCGACCGCGCTGCCGTCGCCCTCCTCTATCCTGCGATCCGGCTGATCCCGCTCGAGCTGGCCATCCGCTTCTTGACCGACTATCTCGAGGGTGATCGCTACTTCCGCGTCACCAGCCCGCGGCAGAACCTGGACAAGACCCTGATTCAGCTAGCACTGGTTGAGGACATCGAGACCAAGCACGAGGCCATCGAGAAGATCATCCACGACTGCTTCGCTTGAGCCTAGCCTTGCACCTAACCTTGAACCTAACCTTGTGGCTAGCCGAGCATGCCACCGCGATGACCATTCAATGTTTCAATCAACGCCCGGTCAAGCCGGGTGAACGCTGCCTGGACGAGGTGACGGCTCTTCCCTGCGGCATGATCCCCTGACCGGGGCGGTTTCAACCGGGAGATTTCGATGACGCATCATCTGACCGAGATCCTGGCGCTGCTGATGGTCATCGGTATCGCCGCGCAATGGATCGGCTGGCGACTGCAGATCCCAGCGATCATCTTACTCAGCCTCAGCGGGCTGCTGATCGGCCCGGTGTTGGGGATCTTCCGGCCAAGCGAGGCGCTCGGTGACGCCTATCAGCCACTGATCAATCTCGCCGTGGCAGCGATCCTGTTCGAGGGCGGCTTGTCGTTGCAGTTTGGTGAGCTGAAGCAGGCGGCTTCGGGCGTCAATCGCTTGGTGACCATTGCCGTCGCCTTGAGCCTTGGGCTCACGGCCGCCGCCGCACATTGGATCGGCGGCCTATCCTGGGCGGTCGCGCTGATCTTCGCTGTGATCATGGTCGTGACTGGCCCCACGGTGATCTTGCCGCTACTGCGCCAGGCGCGGCTGAAGCGACGCCCTGCCTCTTATCTCAAGTGGGAGGGCATCGTCAACGACCCGATCGGCGCCCTGCTCGTGGTGGTGTTGTTCGACTATGTGGCCGGCTCTGGCAGCACTCCGCCCCCATTGGACGAGGCCCTCTTGCAGATGGCGATCGGTGTCGCTTCGGCGCTGTTGCTTGGTGGCTTGAGTGGTTGGCTGTTGGGACGCGCCTTCTTGGCCGGCAAGGTGCCAGAATACCTCAAGGGTGCGATCGCGCTGGTGACCGCAATCGGCGTCTATACGCTGGCCAACCTGGTGCTCGAGGAGGCTGGCCTGATTGCGGCGACGGTGCTCGGGATCGTGCTCGGTAATATGAACCTGCCAAGCATGGGCGAGATCCGGCGCTTCAAGGAATACATCAGCATCCTGCTGGTTTCTGGGGTCTTCCTGCTGCTCACGGCAGATCTGGACCCACAGATCATGGCGGCCATGGATTGGCGCAGCGGTGCACTGGTGGTCACGGTGATCTTTCTGGTCCGCCCGGCCGCGGTCTGGATCAGCACCATCGGCGCGGGCATGCCTTGGCAGGAACGTGCGCTGGTGGGCTGGATCGCGCCGCGTGGCGTGGTGGCCGCAGCCGTTGCTGGTGTCTTTGGGCCGGCGTTGGCCGAGCGCGGCTTCCCAGGCGCGGAGCAGTTGCTGCCGTTGGTGTTCACGATGATCCTGCTGACGGTGGTCCTGCACGGCTTCAGTCTGGGCTGGATGGCGCGGCGGCTGGACCTGAGTGCTCAGCGTCGCGGCGGCCTGATCATTGCCGGCGCCACCGCCTGGAGCAATGGCTTGGCCAAGGCCCTGCATGAGCGTGAAGTGCCCGTGATCGTGGTCGACAATGCTTGGCATCGACTGCGTGGCGCGCGGCTTGCCGGCGTCACCGTCTATTTTGGGGAAGTGCTCTCGGAGCACGCTGAGTACGCGCTCGAGCTCGGCGCCTATGCGAACCTACTCGCCGCCAGCAATAACGATGCCTACAACGCCTTGGTCTGCGCCCACTTTGCACCTGAACTGGGCACCCAAAAGGTGTTCCAACTGGCAGCGAGCGAGGCTGCAGAAACGCGGCGGCCAGCGCCGGCGGCGCGCGGGCGCGTCGCCTTCTCAAGCGAGGTGCACTATGAGGATCTGCAGCGCCACTGGTACCAAGGCTGGGGCTTCCACGGCACCCGTATCACCGAAAGCTTTGATCTTGAGGCGATGAAGGCCTCGCTGCCGAAGGATGCGATCCCACTGCTGGTGATCGATACTGACAACGAGGTCAGCCTGATCGAGGCCGATAAACCCTTAAAGGCGGGCCCGGGGCAACGCGTACTCTGGTACGGCTGCAAGCAGCGTTGTGAGCGGGATGCCCCCGAGGCTCAAGCACCGCAATCGCAACCCTAAGACTGCGCACCATCAACCGGCTCGCTGTGGCGATTGCGACCTCGCTGACGCCTGGCTTGCCAGGTTGTCACCTGCCAATAGCCCCAGGCCAAGAGCCCGATCCAAACCGCGGCCAGCCAGCCGATCACGCCGTCGTATTGGCCGGCGAGAAAGGCGAGTGATGAGGCATCATCGCCATCGGTGACGCGGCGTGTGAGCTGAATCACGAACACCCAGCCGGCATGCAGACCGATACTCCAGCCGATATGCCCGCTACGCTCGCGCACTAGGGCGAGGAAGAGGCCGGCGCTGAACAAGGCCACCAGTGAATCCAGATGCTGCCACTGGAACAGGCTTACGAAGACATGCAGAAACATGCTCCAAGTGCCAGCCCAATCGAAGACGACGCCCGGCGGCAGTGCGTGCGGTTTGAGAAAATGCACCAGCGCATAGAGCGCGGCCGAGCCGACCGCAGCGGCCCCAACGCTCGCGCGTCGACGAATGGCGGAATAGAGCGCGCCGCGAAAGAACAGCTCTTCGAGCAGGCCGATCAGCAGCCCACCGATCAGCGCCGCCATGGTCTTCTCGAGCAGGCTGAGCGGGTGCAAACCGTCGAGGTCAGGGATGCGCACGCCAAGGTAGAGTTCCGCGAGCACGAGAGCGCCGAGGATGGCGACGCCGAGCAGCCAACCACCCCAAATCGCTCGCAGCAGATCAGCACGCGCCGGTGCAACGCCCAGCGCTTGCCGATTGGCGACTCCCATCAGCCAGAGGAACGGCCAGAGCCCGAGCAAGATGAACAGCTGCGCGAGCCGCCCCATGACCCGCTGCGGCTCGTAGCCGATCCAGCCGGTCTGCATCAGTGGATAGGTCAAGGCCGCCGCGAGCAGCAGCGCGATGAACAGATAGCAAAAGAAGATTAGGGTGGTGCGCAACGCATATCCAGACCCAGACCCAGACCCAGACCCAGACGCATCATGCATCTGCTCAACTAACCGCTGGCGTCTGCCGCAGGTAGCGATCATCGAGCAGTTGCTGCAGCACAAAGTCCGCCACATCGGCACGTGAGACACGGGTGGCCTTGATCGACTTGTCCGTGCCGCTCAGATAGGCCCCCGTCGCCGGGCCATCGGTGAGTCCACCTGGGCGCACGATGATCCAGTCGAGGCCGCTGTCGCGGATCAACTGCTCCTGCACCTCTTTCGCCGCCATGATCTTCTTCAGCGTCAATTGCATGATCACGCGAAAGAAGGCCGGCACCTGATCACAACTGTCGCCGACGCCCATCGAGGTCACCGCGATCAACCGCTTGATCCCAAGACGCTGCATGCCGGCGATGATCTGCTCGCTACCTTCGGCCTCGACAGGCGCCGCGCTGCCATGACTGCCGAGCACGCAGATCACCGCATCGGTTCCAGTCAGGCAGCGCTCGACTGCAGCGGGGTCAAGGACGTCCCCAGCGATGACCTCGACAGCGTCCGCCGGCTGCAGCTTATCGGGCGAGCGCGCCAACACGCGAAAGGCATAGCCCTTGGCAAGCCCCTGGCTGAGCACCTGCTGACCGGTTCCGCCGGTGGCACCAAAGAGCGCGATCTTCATTGTTCGCTTGCCTCAGCGTTGCGTCGGAAAAGCATCATATAGTTCACCGCCATTGAGCTGGTGAAGCTGAACGCACGGGTGAAGGGACTCACGCGCACGCCGGTGCGATCGATCGGCACCAACTGCTCGCCAAGCCCGTCCATCAGCTCATCGGGTTTGACCAGCTTGCGGTAATGATGGGTGCCCTTGGGCAGCCAACCCATGATCCGCTCGGCGCCAATGATCGCCATCAGCCAAGCGAGCGGGGTGCGGTTGATGGTGGCCACCACCATCACGCCACCAGGACGCACCAGCTGCGCGCAGTCGGCCAAGAAGCCGGGTAGATCATCAACGTGCTCAACCACCTCCATATTCATCACGGCATCGAAGGTCTTGCCTTCATCGACCAGCTGCCGCGCGGTCGCCAGCCGATAGTCGATGTCGAGACCGCTCCAGGCGGCATGGATCTGCGAGACCCGGATGTTCTTGTCGGTGATCTCGATGCCGGTGACGCGTGCGCCGAGCCGCGCCATGGATTCGCTGAGAATGCCGCCGCCGCAGCCGATGTCGAGGATGTCTAGCCCCTCGAGTGGCTGCTTAGCCGTCGCACTGCGGGCGAAGACCCGACACAGCTGTGCGCGTATGTAGTCGGCCCGGAAGCGGTTCAGCCGATGCAGCGGCCAAAACGGGCCCTGCTCATCCCACCAGCGATGCGCCAAGCCTTCAAAGTAGGCGACCTCTTTCGGGTCGATGTCAGGAGCACTCAGATGGACCGCCGACATAGTATTTTAAATCTCCATGCTTGGTATCACTGCCCGGTTGCGCGATGCCGATGTCCGCGGGTCTGCGCACACGCCTGGGCGGATCATCGTGGTGTCAAAGGTCGTGTTTGCCGCTGAGAATTGCAACCCGGGCAACGATCACTCCACCTTTAGTGCGCGCACCTGCTCTAACAGCGCAGGGTCGTCCCATTCACGCTCGCCGGTGGCCTTATAGACTAACCGTCCGTCCGGCGCGACGACGAAGGTCGTCGGCAGTCCGCGCATGGGCCAGCGCTGGGTGACCTTAGAGTCGGTATCGAGTGGCAGTGGAAAGCTCACCGGGACCTGCTCCAAGAAAGCCTGCACCGTCTCCACGTCCTCACCCACATTGATCGCAATCATGCCAATGCCCTCTGCTTCGATCTGCTCCCAGGCGCGTTGCATCGAAGGCATTTCGGCACGACAAGGTGGGCACCAGGTGGCCCAGAAGTTGACGATCAGCGGTTGGCCCTTGAAGTCAGCAAGCCGGTAGACCCTTTCATCAGGCCCGACCAGCTCGAAAGCGGGCGCATCAGGCTGATCCGGCAACGGCGTCAGGAGCGCACCAGGCTCTGCGGCCATGGCTGCGGGTGCTAGGATGAGCAGAAGTGCACTGAGGATGAAGGTGCCGATGCCGAATGCCGGTTTGCGGCTGAGCACCACCAGCGAGCGGCTTCGGCTGACTCGGGGCTCCTGCGTCGGTGTCACCTGGCCTCGCCCCAGGCTCTTGAGGAGCGGCCCCGTGCGGAGTGGACGCTTCAGCGGTGTGTCGATCGAAAGCTGGTTGCTCGAGAGTGGCTTGGTCGGCAGGAGGCTGTTCGGGCTCGCGCTGTTGGAGGCTGGTTGCATGCTGGTCTTCTCGGTCTTGATGTGGATCGACAGTACATCGGCTCTCTGTACGCGACCTTCATGGCGAGTTCGCCCCAGGATGCGGCTAGCAAGACAGGTCAGCCGATGGCAGGGCCCCGCGAGACTGCGGACGAGACACTATTCTCTAGCCGGATGCGTACCGGAGCGAAGCTGCGGCGGTGTTCGATACAGGGGCCGAGCCGATCTAGCGCCTCGATGTGTGCCTTGGTGCAATAGCCCTTGTGCTGGGCGAAACCATAGCCGGGATGGCATTGATCGAGCCGCCGCATCTCCTGGTCTCGGGCCACCTTGGCCAAGATTGAGGCGGCACCGATGGATATCAAAGTGCGATCTCCTCGCACCACAGCTTGGGATTGACAACTGAGCCCCTCGGGACAGCGGTTACCGTCAATCAACGCCAGCGTTGGCGCCACCGCCAACGCATCGAGCGCGCGGCGCATCGCCAGCAACGAGGCTTGCAGGATATTGATGCGGTCGATCTCGGCGACCTTGACAAAGGCCACCGCCCAAGCAATCGCGGCATCCTCAATCGCAATCGCCAGTGCCTCGCGCCGCGTCGCTGAGAGCAGCTTTGAGTCGGCGATTCCAGGTGGGGTATTCGCCGGATCAAGAATCACGGCTGCGGCACAGACCGGCCCCGCGAGTGGACCACGTCCCGCCTCATCGACACCCGCGACACGCAGGCTCGGGATGGGTTGTGGTCGTTGTGAGTCAAGCATGACGAGGACGTTCAGAGCGGTCGGCCAGCGCTAGGATGGCCTCGGCGGCGCGGTGCGCGGCATGTTGCCGCAGCTCAAGATGGATCTGCCGATAGGCGGCTTCGATCTCGGTACGGCGCTCGGCATCGTCGAGCAAGTCGAGCACGGCCGGCCCCATGAGATCGGCGCGACAGCGATCTTGAAGAAACTCAGGTGCCAACGCTCGCCCGACCAAGAGATTGGCCATGGCCGCATAGCGGACCTTGATCAGCCGCAGTCGGGTCACCAGCCAATAGGTCATAGGATGCAGTCGATAGGCGACCAGCATCGGCCGCTTCGCGAGCAGCGCCTCCAATGTTGCGGTTCCTGAAGCGGTCAGCACTAGATCCGCGGCAGCCATGGCCTCACGACTTTGGCCACTGATCACCTTGAGCGGGAGTTGCGGCGCAATCTCGCAGCGCATCGTCTCGAAGCGTTGGAGAAGCGCCTCCGAGACCATCGGGGCGATGAAGCGAAGCCCTGGACGCCGGCGATGACACCAGGTCGCAGTCTCCAGCATCGGCCGCCCAAGCAGCTCGACCTCGCTGCGTCGGCTGCCGGGAAGGATCGCGATGAGCGCGGTGGTAAGCTCCTCGCGAGACTTGCGCGTGGGTAGCCCACTCGCCTGTGGCTTGCTCGCCGAGGGCTTGATCGCTTTTGGTGCCACCACTGTCGCCATTGGCACCGCCGCTCCTGAATCCTCCACGCTAGGCGCATTCGGCAAACCCGCCTGTACCTCAACCGCTTGCACCACAGGCATCGGGTCACTGGCGACGGCAGCTGGCGAATCGATGCTGATGCCGAGCGCGCGACGCGCCGCCTCGCGATCTGGTTGCAGCGGAAAATCATCGGCGAGCGGATGACCAATATAGGTGACCGGCACCCGATGCTCGCGCAGGAAGTCAGCCTCAAATGGAAAGATGCTCAGCATCAGATCAACCGAGCGCCGGATCTGCTTCACCCGCCCAGGGCGCCAGGCCCAGACCGTTGGGCTCACCAGATGCACGCTTGGGATACCTCGAGCGCGCAAGCGGCGCTCCAGGCCAAGGTTGAAGTCTGGCGCGTCGACACCAACCACCAGCAGTGGATTCAGCAGTTGCAACCTGTGCACGAGATCGCGGCGCGCTCGCAGCAGATCCGGTAGCACCTTGGCCACCTCGACCAGTCCCATGACCGAGAGCCGTTCCATCGGCAACAGGGTCTCGCACCCCGCCGCGAGCATCTTCGGACCGGCAACACCAACGAAGCGCAGCTCCGGACGCCGCTCGCGCAACGCCCTGATCAGCAGCGCACCAAGTTGATCGCCAGAGGGTTCGTTGGCGACGATGCCGATCAGCGGATGGGGGCGGCTCGCAGCGAGCGTTGGCACGATGAAGCGATCAGATCAACGCACGATACTGCGCGCACTCGCACTGAGGAACGCGGTCATCGCTGCGACTAGGGGCTCTGTCTCAGCGAGTTCATCGAGCGCCTGTGCCGCCTCCTCGAGCTTGAGATTCGACAGATACAGCAACCGGTAGGCGCGCCGAATGGCGCTGATCTGCTCGGTCGAGAACTGTCGGCGCTTGAGACCCTCGCTATTGATGCCGCGCGGCACCGCAGGATGACCGTCGATGGTGATATAGGGCGGCACATCCTTGCCGATCACCGAACCCATCGCGCTAAAACTATGCGCACCGATACGACAGAACTGATGCACGATGGTGAAGCCACCGAGGATGGCCCAGTCTTCGATCACCACATGGCCGCCAAGGGAGGCGGCGTTGGCCATGATCACCTGGTCGCCAATGATGCAATCATGCGCGACATGGGTATAGGCCATGAACAGGTTGTCATTGCCGATACGGGTCTCGCCATAGCCCTGAATGGTGCCGCGATGGATGGTCGCTGACTCGCGGACCACATTGCGGTCGCCCAGGGTCAAGGCCGTCGGCTCACCACCATACTTCTTGTCCTGCGGGTCTTCGCCAACCGACGCAAACTGAAAGATCCGGTTGTCTCGACCGATGACCGTCGGCCCGCGCACGACGGCATGGGGGCCAATTCGGGTACCGCGGCCAATGCTGACATCGGCACCGATGATGGCATAGGGTCCAACCTCGACGTCTGACTCCAATTGCGCCGACGGATCGACGACCGCGGTTGGATGGATCAAGGCTCAGAAGTCCCGCGCTGTGCACATGATCTCAGCGCTCGCGACCATGCGATCATCGACGCGCGCCTCACCGGAGAACTTCCAGATGCCGCGCTTGACGTTACGGATTTGGACGTCGAGGAAGAGTTGATCGCCGGGCTCGACCGGACGTTTGAAGCGCGCCTTGTCAATGCCGACGAAGTAGTAAAGCGACTTCTCGCCGACCTCCTCTGGTCGCGACTCCATCGCTAGCAGCCCAGTCGCCTGGGCCAGAGCCTCGATAATCAATACCCCCGGCATCACCGGACGCACCGGGAAATGACCGGCAAAATAAGGCTCATTGAAGGTCACGTTCTTCAAGCCGATCAGTTGCTCATTGGGCTTGAACAGCACCACGCGATCGACCAATAGAAACGGATAGCGGTGCGGCAGCAGGCTGAGCACCTTATGGATATCCATGTTAATCAAGACTACCTCCAGAGAGCCGACTGCACGCCAACATCACGCTGTCTCATCACCTTACTCGCTCTTGCTCAGTCTGTTTGGTCGCGCTGAGCCTTCTGCAGCTCGGCCACCCGCTCCTCAAGCCGCCGCAAGCGCTTGGCCATCGCGTCGAGATGCCGAAATCGAGCGATGTTACGTCGCCAATCCGCACTTGGCATGGCTGGGATTCCACTGCTGTAGGTTCCGGGCTGCTCAAATGATCGGGTCACCATCGCCATGCCCGTGAAGTGCACATCGTCGCCGATCTCGAGGTGCCCGGCCATACCGACGGCGCCTGCGATGGTGCAGCCCTTGCCAATCCGCGTCGAGCCCGAAATCCCGGAACAAGCCGCCATTGCCGTATGGTCACCAATCTCGACGTTGTGCCCAATCTGAATCAGATTGTCGATCTTAACCCCATCGCCGACTACCGTCTCACCGATGGCGCCACGATCCACGGCACTGTTGGTGCCAACCTCCACATCGTCGCCAAGACGCACGCGCCCGATCTGCGGCACCCGAATCCAGCGCTCGCCGTCACGGGCGAAACCGAATCCTTCGCGACCGATGACCGCACCAGGGTGCAATAGTACACGTTTGCCGATGATCGACCGCTCGCAGACGGTCACTGAAGCCACCAAACGCGTCTCGGCGCCGATGAGGCTATCGCGCTGAATCACGCAGTGAGGTCCGATCTCAACCCCCGCTGCAATCCGCACCCCTTCCTCGATGACACAGAGCGCGCCGATGGAGGCAGACGGGTGGACCTCGGCGCCTGCCGCAATCACGGCGCTCGGATGGCACCCGGCGGGCGCGCGGCTGCGCGGATGCAGCAGCTCGGCAGCACGCGCAAATGCCAACACCGGATTGTCGACCAGCAGGCAAGCACAGGGCGCTTCCGCCGCCAAGGCAGGCGTCACAATGACGGCCCCCGCAGTAGTCTCGCGCAGCGCATGACGAAACTTCTCAGCGCTGACGTAGGTGACAGCGGAAGGTTTTGCATCGGTCAGCGCACAGACATCATTGATCTCGATGGTGGCGCCGGGATCGCTCAACTCGGCCCCGATTCGAATTGCAAGCTCAGTCAGCAGCATCGTCTTGGCAGTCTCGAGGCGTCATACGAGGCGAGCACCGCACGGGCGGTCTCAGCGCTTCTCAAACACCTCTTTCAAGCGGGCGATCACCTCGTCTGAGATATCGGCGCGCGGACTCGTATAGACTACCCCTTCACTCAAGATCAGGTCGAAGCCTTTGTCCTTTGCGACCTGCTCAACAACCTCTTCGACCTGTTGCACCAGCTTCGTGCGCAGATCACTCTGGCGCAGCGCGAAGTCCGCCTGCAGCTCCTCCTGCGCATAGCGCAGCCGACGCTCGCGAGCGCGAATATCATTGCGTAGCCGCGTGGCTTCGTCGGCGCGCATCAAGGCGCCATCACGCTCGAGGCGCGTCTCCAAGCGGGCGATATCTTCCTGCTGCGAGGTCAGTTCCGCCTCGCGCTCCTGCGCCTCTGCGCTCAGCAGATTGCGCGCGGCCTCGTACTGAGGCGACTCCTCAACGATCCGATTCGGGTCAATCACCGCAATACGGAAGGGCTCGTCAGCCAGCACCGGGCCGGCGAGTAGCAACAAGAAGGCGGAAGTTATCCAGCGTTGTTTCAACATGGCGATTCGGCTCTAGAAGGCCTGGCCGAAAGAGAATTGAAAGACTTGGGTCTCGTCCTGATCCGTCGAATTGATCGGATAGGCCAGGCTCAAAGATAGGGCACCCACGGGCGAGAGCCACGCAAACGAGACACCCGTCGAGTAGCGCAGCTCGCCAAGGTCGAAGCCGGTTGGCGTGACCAATGGGTCGGACTCGGTCCACCAGACATTGCCGAAGTCAAAGAAAGCGCCGAGGCGAACGGTATTCTCAAAGCGACCGCCGATCGGTGGCGGCGCATAGACCTCTAGCGAGCCGGTGAGCTTTAGGTTGCCGCCGACCGGGTCCTCATTCCCGCCAATCTCGCGCGGACCGAGCGAGTAGGCGTCGTAGCCGCGCACCGACTGTGGGCCACCCGCGTAGAAATTCTCGAAGAACGGCAATTGCGCGGTATCCCCATAGCCGGCGCCATAGCCGATATCGCCCTTCGCAGCAAAGGTAAAACGGCGCGTCAGTGGGATGTACTGTCGACCCTGGACATTCAGCCGATAGTACTGAAGATCGCTGCCCGGGATCGCAATCTCGCCAAATACGCGCTGCAGCGTGCCGCGATTGGGAAAGATGGCCGAATCGCGGCTGTCTTTGGTATAGCTTGCAGTGACAAAGAAATCATTGAATTTCTCGCCATTGTCCAGCACGAAGTCCTGCGCCAGTGGCGAGGCTCCACCGGGAAAGAAGTGCGTATACTGATAGCGAAATCCGAGGCCGGCTCGGCTGTTATCGGAGATCGGCACGCCAAAGTTGATCTCAGCAACGCCAACGTCGGTCGTATAATCAGCGCCAGTCAGATCGTCGAAATTGGTTGCCCTGTAACTCAGATCAAAGCCTCGGCTAATGCCGTCGACCGTATAATAGGGGTTCGTGTAGGCCAGCCGATAGAGTTGCGAGCTGCGACTCGTATTCAACGCCAACGAGACACGCTTGCCCGTACCAAGAAAGTTATTCTGGGTCACACTGGCATTGAACAAGATGCCCTGCGACTGCGAAAAGCCAACGCCAGCGAGCAGGTTGCCAGAGGGCCTTTCCTTCACCGTCACATCCACATCCACCTGATCGGCGAGGCCGGGCACAGCTGGTGTTTCGAGCGTGACATCTTCAAAGTAGCCGAGTCGCTGCAGGCGCTCGCGCGAGCGTTTGACCAGCTCTGTAGAGAACCAGGCCCGCTCCAGCTGGCGCATCTCGCGCCGCAAGACGACGTCACGGGTGCGTGTGTTGCCTTCCATGTTGATCCGACGGACGTAGACACGCTTGCCGGGATCGACAAAAAAGGTAATGGTGACCTCCTTGTTCTCTTCATCGATTTCTGGCACTGCGTTGACGTTGGCAAAGGCATAGCCCTCACTGCCCAACAATTCCGAGATCCGCTCCGCGCTCTCGGTCGCCTTGATGCGAGAGAAGTCTTCACCGCGACGCAGGTGGATTAACGGAAATAGCTGCTCGGTCGGCACCGAAGACTCACCCGCGAGCTTGATGTCTTTGACCCGATAGACATCACCCTCTTCGACAGCGATGGTGACGTACATGCCGTCCTTATCCGGGCTGATCGAGACTTGGGTCGAGGTGATCTGGAAATTGACGTAGCCGCGATCGAGATAGAAGGAACGCAGATCCTCGAGATCACCACCCAACTTCTGCTTCGAATACTGGTCGTTCTTGGTATAGAACGAGTACCACCGAGTCGTACCTAGCTCGAACTGCTTCAGTAACTCTTTGTCATCAAAGGCCTCGTTACCGATGATATTGATCTGCTTGATGCGCGCGGTCCGGCCTTCAGTGATCGCGATCCTGACCCCCACCCGGTTGCGTTCGAGCGGAGAGACCGTGGATTCGATGTCGACGCCATACTTGCCGGCACCGAAATACTGCCGACGTAGCTCCTGCTCGATGCGATCCAGCATGGCTGGATTGAATACCCGACCCTCGGCGAGGCCGATCTCCTCGAGCCCCTGCTTGAGCTGGTCGGTCTTCAGGGATTTGTTACCAGAGATGTCGATCTGCGCGATGGCCGGGCGCTCGCGCACCACGACAATGAGCACATCACCTTCGCGCTCGACTTTGACATCACTGAAGAAACCGGTCGAATAGAGCGAGCGGATGATATTGCCAGTAATGCCGTCGCTCACCCGATCCCCGACTTGCACCGGCAGGTAGTTGAAGATCGTCCCAGCAGCGATACGCTGGAGACCCTCGACGCGAATATCGGCAACCTCGAATTCAGCGGCCTGGACGCCGACGGCGAGGAACAGCAAGGCGAAAACCGCTGCCCTCAATCGGCCTACTGCGCTGATAGCGCGAGACGACGTCACATTGACCTCCTGGACAGGAAACGAACGATTCTTTGAACGATTCTTTAGGGTCGGCAAGGTCAGGCTTGCATGACGCGATCAAAGCAGCTGATGGCGACCGACAAGACCCAACGCCTACAAAGCGCTCGAGTATAAGGGATTTACCCAAATCAGCCCAGCGAGATCACACCGGGGGATCAACTCAGAAACCGTGCGATATCGACGTAGAAGGCCAGCGCCATCAGTGAGATCAGCAACGCAATGCCGATGCGTTGGCCCTGCTCCTGCACCGCCTCAGACAAGGGGCGGCCGATCGCGCCTTCGATCGCGAAGTAGAGGAGATGACCGCCATCGAGCACCGGGATCGGGAACAGGTTGATCAAGCCGAGACTCACGCTCAGTAGGGCGAGGAACTGAACGAACGAAGACAAACCGTAGCTCGCGGTCTGACCCGCTGCATTGGCGATACCGATGGGGCTGCTGATGTTCTCGACCGAAGCCTTACCGACCAGCATCTTGCCGACGATCTGAAGGGTCAAGACCGACACATCGACCACCCGCCGCGCAGCCTGGCCAATGGCCTCGACAGGTCCGTAAGAGACCCAGACCTCTTGCTCGGCGAGCAACTCGTCGGGGAATTGGACACCCGCGCCGATGCGCCCACTCTGCCCACCGTCGACCTCGACCGACCGTGGGCGGATCGAGAGCGTCAAGCGCTCTGCCCCGCGCTGGATCAAGAGACGCAAGACCTGATCAGGGTGCGCCTGCACCGTCTCGACCAGCGCCTGCCAATCGCTCATCTCAACGCCATCGACTTGCAGCACCTGATCGCCGATCTTCAATCCCGCCTCCGCTGCCGGCTCGCCGGGGACCAGCTCGCCGATGACGGCAGGAATCAAGGGTGATGCGCGTTGCAGACCAATCGCATCGAGAAAGCCCTGGCCAGGCTCGAGATCGGCAAGCAGGTCGCCGTCTAGCACATGAACCTGTTCGCTGCCATCAGGGCGCCGGATACGGATGCTGAGGTCGTCCCCACCGATCCCTTCGGACAGGGTCGTGAGCCAGACGGCGTTCCAGGTCGGCGTCGGACGCTCATCAACCTCAAGCACCAGATCTCCGGACTCGAAGCCCGCCTTAGCAGCAATGCTTTGCGGCGCCACCTCGCCAATCTCAGGCTTTAGGCCCGACTGCCCCACCATGAACAGCAGCCAGTAGAGCAGAAAGGCGAACAGGAAATTGAACGCTGGACCGGCGACGACGATGGCCGAGCGCACCCAGAGCTTTTGCCGATTAAAGGCTTGCCCCAACTCGGCCTCAGGCACGGGCTCTTCTCGCTCGTCAAGCATCTTGACATAACCACCGGCCGGTATCGCCGCGATGACGTACTCGGTCGGATCGGCGCGCCGGCGCCAGGTCAGCAGCGGACGCCCGAAGCCAATCGAGAACCGCAGAACCTTGACACCGAGCCGACGCGCAACCCAGAAGTGCCCAAATTCGTGCACGGTGACCAGGACAATGATGGCGACTAGAAAGGCGCCAAGCTTGAGGAGCAGGTCCATCATGATGGGTTAAGCGACCATCTCGAGCAGGCTTTGTTCCGCAATCTCACGCGCCCGAGCATCGACTGCAAGCACCTGCTCGAGACCGTTGGCACCCACCGGCACGGCCGGCAGCTGGTCCATGGTGCGCTCGACCAGCGTCGCGATCTGGGTGAAACCGATCCGCTCGGCCAGGAAACCAGCCACCGCAACCTCATTGGCGGCGTTCAGCACCACCGGAGCGGTACCACCCTCGCCCGCGGCCCGGTACGCCAATGCGAGACAGGGAAAGCGGTCCAGCGCCGGCGGTTCGAAATCAAGCTGAGCGGTCATAAACAGGTCCAGCGGCTCGACACCAGAGGCCATCCGCTCCGGCCAAGCCAGGGCGTGCGCAATCGGCGTTCGCATATCCGGATTTCCGAGCTGGGCCAAGACCGAGCCGTCGGAGTACTGCACCATCGAGTGGATCACGCTCTGCGGATGCACTACGACCTGAATCTTGGCCGGTGAGGTATTGAACAGCCAGCAGGCCTCGATGATCTCCAGGCCTTTATTCATCATGGTCGCGGAATCCACCGAGATCTTGCGTCCCATCTGCCAATTCGGATGGGCGCAGGCCTGATCCGGCGTCACTGCCGCCAGCGACTCAGGCGCGGCATCACGGAACGGCCCACCCGAGGCGGTCAGTAGGATGCGCTCGACGCCACAGTTGCCGAGTCCATCGGCAAAGCTGGGCGGCATGCACTGAAAGATCGCGTTGTGTTCGCTATCGATCGGCAGAAGTAAAGCGTTGCTCTCCGCCACCGCCCGCATCATGATGTCCCCGGCCACCACCAGCGCCTCCTTGTTCGCCAGCAAGACGCGCTTACCAGCACGGGTCGCCGCCAACGTCGACGGCAGACCTGCCGCGCCAACGATGGCCGCCATCACATAATCGGCCTCGGGCAACGCGGCAACGCTGTTCAACGACTCGGCACCCGCAAGGACCTCGGGCGGCCGGGACATGTCCGCGAGCCGCTCACGCAACGCGACTGCGGCCGAGGCATCGACCATCACCGCATAGTCAGGCTCTACGCGTCGGCATTGCTCGGCCATGCGCTCGACGTTGCGGTGCGCGCTCAGCGCCACCACCCGAAAACGATCTGGATGCCGCAGCACGACATCGAGCGTACTGACGCCAATAGAGCCGGTCGAACCGAGCACCGTGATACCGATCATAGCCTCTCCTCCATCATTGCCCGCCGATGAGCCAGATGTAGCCTAGCGCAAAGATCGGAGCCGCTGCTGTCAGACTGTCGATGCGATCCAGTATGCCGCCATGGCCGGGCAATAGGGCGCCGGCATCTTTGATTCCACGCCGCCGCTTCAGCAAGCTCTCGAACAGATCGCCAACCACCGACATCACCGCGGTCAGGACACAGATCAGCACGAGAAGCAACATCTTCACTGCCGACAAGCCAAGCAGAATCGCAACGACCGCACCCCAGACAACCGCGGCAGCCAAGCCGGCATAGACGCCAGCACGCGTCTTGCCGGGACTGAGCAGAGCGGACAACTTTGCGCGGCCGAAGCGCCGCCCACCAAAATAGGCAGCAGAATCCGCGATCCAGATCAGCATCAGCAAACCCAGCGCAACGCCCGGGCCGTTGTCTGGGAGTCGGTGCAACTGCACCAACGCCAGCCAAGGCGCCACCAGCACCAAGAGACCCAACAGCAACAGCACCGGCTCGATCTGCGTTGGTTGATCGATGCGCTCAATCGAGACCAGCCGCACCGAGAGCACCAACCACCAGAGTGCGGCAGCGGCCAGGATAAAGCTATCGAACTGAGTGGCTGCAGCCAGCCAGAGGAAGAGCAGGCAGGCCAGCGTCAGCGCCACATAGCCAGCGCGCACCGCCCGCGCATCGAACCCCGCCAGCGCCGACCATTCCCAAGCGCCCATGGCGACAAACAGCGCCATCAACAGCGCCACCCAAGCCGTGGGCAACAGCAGCACGCCGACCATCACCAAGGGCGCTAGCAGGAGCGCGGTCAAAACCCGAGCACGCAACGCGGGCGTCCACCAACCAGCACGATCAGACGCCATAGACTTTGGCCAGTTCGGTGACCTGTTCACTGGTGAGGCCAAAGCGTCGCTGACGACGCCCGAAATCCTTCAGCGCAGCACCAAAGGCATCGGCATCAAACTCGGGCCACATCAGATCTGAGAAATAAAACTCGGCGTAGGCCGACTGCCACAGCAGAAAGTTACTGATGCGCTTCTCACCGCCGGTGCGGATGAACAGATCGGGCTCAGGTAGTCCGGCTGTGCAGAGGCGGGACTCGATGCGCTTCTCATCAATCGCGTCCGGCTCAAGTCGCCCGGCAGACACCTCTCGGGCCAGGGCGCGGACCGACTGCGCAATATCCCAGCGGCCGCCATAGTTCGCGGCCACCTGAAGCAGCAAGGCATCGCCTTCGCGGGTCGCCGCCTCGGCCGCAGCCAACTGACGTTGCAGCCTGTCCGAGAACGCGGATAGATCACCAATGAAGCGGAGCTTCACGCCGTGCTCCGCCAGGCGACTCACCTCAGCCCTCAGGGTACTCATGAAGAGTTCAAGCAAGGTGCTGACCTCAGATTTTGGCCGCCGCCAATTCTCGCTGCTAAACGCAAACAGGGTGAGGATCTTCACGCCGCTGCGCAGGCTCTGTTCGACCACAGCGCGAACGCTCTTAGCCCCAGCGCGGTGGCCCTGAGTCCTGGGCAAGCCACGTTGCCGCGCCCATCGCCCGTTGCCATCCATGATGATAGCGACATGATGAGGCACCTTGAACGGGACTCCTTCACGATCGACGACGGGCGCTAGGATCATCAGTGATCAGCGAGCTTCACAAGGCAGCAACCAGAGATGCGGAACAGTGGCCGCACTCAAATCGCCATCAGATCCTGCTCTTTCTCCTCCAAAATCTGATCGACCTCTTTAACGAACTGATCGGTCAGTTTTTGAACAATCTCTTGTCCGCGCCGCTCGTCATCTTCAGAGATGAGCTTTTCCTTGACCAGTTCCTTCAGCTCGTGATTAGCGTCGCGACGAATATTACGCACCGCAACACGTGCCTGTTCCGCTTCTCCCCGAGCGATGCGCTGCAAGTCACGGCGCCGTTCTTCTGTGAGTGCAGGCATCGGCACACGGATCACAGTGCCAGCGCTATTCGGGTTGACGCCGAGGTCCGACTGGATGATCGCCTTCTCAACCGCTTGCACCATGTTGCGCTCCCAGGGCGTCACGGTCAGCGTGCGTGCATCCTCAACGGCGACGTTCGCAACCTGATTGATGGGCACGTCGGAGCCGTAATAGCTCACCTTCAAGTGATCCAGCAACGACGGATGGGCGCGTCCGGTTCGGATCTTCGCGAGTTCGTGACGCAATGCCTCAGCGCTCTTGGACATCCGATCTGCCGCGTCTTTCTTGATGTCGTCGATCATTGTTGATTCCCAGTCACGACCAGCGAGCCAATATCCTCACCCGCCGCCACTCGGGCAAGCGCGCCGGCCTCATAAATGTTCAAGATGCGCAGCGGGATTCCATTGTCACGGCAGAGGACGATGGCCGTTGTGTCCATCACCTTGAGCCGTTCGGCGATGGCCTGATCATAGGTCAATCGCTTGTAGAAGGTTGCGTTCGGATTCGTCATCGGGTCGTCCGAAAAGACGCCATCGACCTTGGTCGCCTTGACCAGGAGATCAGCGCCGATCTCAACCGCACGCAAGCTTGCGGCTGAGTCAGTCGTAAAGAAGGGGTTGCCGGTGCCAGCGGCAAAGATGGTCACGAGCCCCTTCTCCAGATGCCGCAGCGCACGCCGGCGAATATAGTCTTCGCAGACCTGATTGACCTTCAGTGCCGACATCACTCGGGTTGGCACCGAGCGGCGCTCGAGTGCATCCTGCATCGCGAGCGCATTCATCAGCGTCGCCAACATCCCCATGTGATCGCCGGTCACGCGGTCCATGCCCTCAGCAGCGAGGGCCGCGCCACGAAAGATGTTTCCGCCGCCGATGACCAACGCCAGCTGTACCCCTTGGCGCGCTAGATCGGCAATGTCATCGGCGAGACGTCCCAACAACTTCGGGTCGATACCGCAGGACTCATCGCCGAGCAGCGCCTCGCCGCTCAGCTTCAACAGGATACGCCGATAGGGTGTCTGCGGCACGTTCCGATCCTTAAGCGTTGGATTAATGGTTGCCCTAGACCTGACCCGCTTGGGCCTTAACCTCTTCAGCGAAGTTTTCCACCTTCTTCTCGACCCCCTCGCCGACCTCCATCCGCACGAACCGCTTGACCTCGGCGCCACGCGCCTTGAGCAGATCGCCGACCTGGGTATCAGGGTCCTTGACGAAGGCCTGGCCGAGCAGGGTCACCTCTTCGAGATACTTCCGCATCCGCCCTTCAGTGATCTTATCGATGATGTTGGCCGGTTTGCCACTCTCGAGGGCCTGAGCCTGGAAGATCTCGCGCTCCTTTGCGAGCGCATCAGCCGGAACCTGTTCGGCCGAGACACAAAGCGGGCTCGACGCTGCGATGTGCATCGCAATATCGCGCCCAAGGGTCTCATCGCCGCCGAGCATCTCGACCAACACGGCGATACGCACGCCATGCCTGTAGCTGTACAGGTCGCCTTCGGGGGCATCGAAACGCTGCATGCGACGCACAGCAACATTCTCGCCGATCTTGGCGATCAGCGCCTGCCGCGCCTCCTCGACGGTCTCTCCGGAGCCGCCTGCCAACGGCTGAGCCGCGAGTGCGACCTCACCCGTTACACCGCTGGTCAGCGCCGTCTCGGCGACTGCGGCAGCGAACCCAGCAAAATGCTCGTCCTTGGCCACAAAGTCGGTCTCGCTATTGACCTCGACCACGACAGCGGTGCTGCCGTTATCGGCGATACGGAGCTCCGCGACGCCGTCAGCGGCAACCCGCCCGGCCTTCTTCGCAGCCTTTGCCTGCCCCGACTTGCGCATCGCCTCGATGGCAGCCTCAATATCGCCATTCGTCTCGACCAACGCCTTTTTGCATTCCATCATGCCGGCGCCGGTACGCTCGCGCAGCTCCTTGACCAGTGCGGCTGAAATCGCCATGAGTCACTCCAACAAAATTGATTGAAGCCCGAGACAGTCGCGCAGCGCGCTCGGGCAAGATTCGATCTGAATCCGATCGTTCAGCCTGCAGCGGCAGCCTCGGGCTCGTCGGCAAGGTCGCGACCGCCGGCCATCGCCGCCGCCGTCTGACGCCCGTCGAGGATGGCCGAGGCGGCGCCTTCGATGTAGAGCCGGACGGCACGGATCGCGTCGTCGTTGCCAGGGATCACATAGTCGACATGGCTCGGATCGTTGTTGGTATCGACAACGCCGACCACTGGCACGCCAAGCTTGTTGGCCTCGTTGACGGCGATCTTCTCGTGACCGACGTCGACCACGAATAAGGCATCAGGCAGACCGTTCATGTTCTTGATGCCGCCAAGGCTCAGCTCGAGCTTGTCCAGTTCGCGGCGCAGGGTGAGCTGCTCCTTCTTACCGAAGCGCTCGATGCTGCCGTCTTCGAACATCACCTCGAGCTCTTTGAGCCGCGCAATCGACTGCTTAACGGTCTTGAAGTTGGTCAGCATGCCGCCGAGCCAACGATGATTCACGAAGGGCATGTTGCAGCGCGTCGCTTCCTCACGGATTGCGTCTTGCGCCGCCCGCTTGGTGCCGACGAACAGGACCTTGCCACCATTCGCCGCAAGCTTGCCCAGATAACCCATCGCCTCCTGATAGAGCGGCAGGGTGCGCTCCAGGTTGACGATATGGATCTTGTTCCGCTGCCCAAAGATGTAGGCCGCCATCTTCGGGTTCCAGTAACGGGTCTGATGGCCGAAATGGACACCGGCCTGCAGCATATCCCGCATCGATACGTCGCTCATGAACCTGTACTCGTGTTGGGTTGGGCCTCCACGCACCCCATGATGCAACCTCTTATGAGGCACCCAGCATCATGTGTCGGCACGTGTGTGGCGTATTTTGATTGTCACGCCCTGCAGCCATCGGTCCTTGACCATAGCCGCCGGCAGCGACATCTCTATCTGGGATAAATACGGAGAACGGAACTGAGGTTGATTGCCCGACTCCGCTGCGTCTTATACCATGGCGGGTTTCATCGTCGCAAACCACAGCGACGTCGAGAAGACCCTCGTCGTTCTTCACGAGTATTCTCTATCGCGGGACTTTTTACCCTATGAGTGTTGCCATCAAGAGCGCCGAGGAAATCGAAAAGATGCGGGTTGCGGGCCGGCTGGCAGCGTCTGTGCTCGAGATGATCGAGCCACACGTGGTGCCCGGCGTTACCACCGACGAGCTCGACCGCATCTGCCACGCCTTCATCGTCAACCAGCTCGATGCGATTCCTGCACCGCTCAACTATCGCGGCTTCCCCCGCTCGATCTGCACCTCGGTTAACAATCAGGTTTGCCACGGTATTCCTGGCAATAAGCGCCTGAAGAAGGGCGATATCGTCAATATCGATATCACCGTCATCAAGGACGGCTACCACGGTGACACCAGCAAGATGTTCTACGTCGGCGAGCCGACAGTGCTGGCCCGAAGACTGGTCGAGATCACCCAACAGGCGATGCGTATCGGCATCGCCGCAGCAAGACCAGGCGCCACGCTTGGCGACATCGGTCATGCGATCCAGACCTTTGTCGAGCGTCATCGTTTCTCGGTGGTGCGCGAGTACTGCGGTCATGGCATCGGACGCGAATTCCACGAAGAGCCGCAGGTGCTCCATTACGGCAAGCCAGGCGACGGGCTCCGGCTGCAGGCGGGCATGTGCTTCACGATCGAGCCGATGGTCAATGCCGGCAAACGCCAGGTCAAACTCCTCCCCGATGGCTGGACCGTGGTCACCAAGGATCGCGCCCTCTCGGCACAGTGGGAGCACACCATCCTGATCACCGACGACGGCCACGAGGTCTTAACGCTGCGCCAGGAAGAGCTGGCGCAGGCCGCCGGGTCAGACGCCGAGCAAGGCCCCGAGCAGGCGGTCGAAACAGCCACGGGCAGCGCAACGCCGGCTCAGCTTCGCACAGGCACCGGATGAGAACCGAGGGCACGCCTGGATTCGACCTGCTGGAGCGCGAGGCCGAGCTGCTCAGCGCCGATCCCGGCAGCGCCCTGAAGGGGTTTCGGCAGACCCTCAAGGAGGGTCGTGAGCGCCTGTTTGAGAGCTACGCACAGGGGGTCCCGGTCGGCCAGCTGCTCGCCGCGCGCTCCGCGCTGGTCGACATGGTGCTGCGCTGTGCTTGGCAGCGCATCATGCCAGCGCCCAGCGTGGGCGCCCTGATCGCCGTTGGTGGCTATGGCCGCGCTGAGCTGCATCCGGCATCCGATATCGACCTCTTGATCCTCGTCGACGAAGACTCGCTCGAGTCCTTGCAAGGGCCACTCACCGAGCTCGTGACCTTCCTCTGGGATATCGGTGTCGAGCTCGGCCATTCGGTCCGGACCCTATCGGAGTGCGCTACCGCTGCGGCCGATGATCTGACGGTCATCAGCAATCTGATCGAGGCCCGTTTCATCACCGGACGCTATGCGCTCTTCGATCAGCTACAGTCAGCCATCGCGCCAGACCAACTCTGGCCCACCGACCGCTTCTTCGAGGCCAAGATCGATGAGCAGCACAAGCGTTGGCGGCGCTATGGCGAGACCGCCTACAACCTCGAGCCGAACATCAAGGAGAACCCAGGCGGGCTGCGCGACATCCAGATGATCTCTTGGGTGACCAAGCGTCACTTCGGATCAGACTCGTTGCATGAGCTGGTCGAGCATGGCTTCCTGACCGAGAGCGAGCATCTCGCCCTAATCGAAGGCCGCGCCCTGCTGTGGCGGATTCGCTTTGCGCTGCATCGGCTCACCGGCCGTCACGAAGACCGGCTGCTGTTCGACTATCAGCGCACCCTCGCCGACCAATTCGGCTACCGTGACCACAACGACAATCTCGCCGTGGAGCAGTTCATGCAGCAGTACTATCGTACGGTGATGGAGCTGAACCGACTCAATGAGATGCTGCTGCAACTGTTCCGCGAGGCGATCTTGCTGCAGGATCGCATCGGCCCGCCGGAGCCCATCAATCGCCGTTTCCAAAGCCGCGGCGGTTACCTGGAAGTCACCCACGAGCGCGTCTTTCGACAGCGCCCGATCGCGCTGCTCGAGGTCTTCCATCTGCTGCAGCTGCGCCCGAACCTGCGCGGCGTGCGCGCCTCGACGATTCGCTTGATCCGCGAAAACCGGCATCGAATCGACGACGACTTCCGGGAAGACGTGCGCGCACGCAGCCTATTCATGGAGATCCTGCGCCATCCGAGCGGGGTCACCCAAACACTGCGGCGCATGAACCGCTACGGCGTGCTCGCTACCTACATCCCCGCGTTTGCCAATATCGTCGGACGCATGCAGTACGACCTCTTCCACGTCTACACCGTCGACGAGCACACCTTACGGGTGCTGCGCAATCTGCGCCGCTTCTCAGTGCCCGAGCACGACAACGAGCTTCCGCTGTGTAGCGCCGTAGCGAGGCGAGTCCCAAAGCTCGAGATCCTGTATCTCGCTGGTCTCTTCCACGACATCGGCAAAGGCCGCGGCGGCGATCATTCGCTGCTCGGCGCCCATGACGCCTGGGACTTCTGCCAGCTGCATTATCTCAGCGAGTTCGATAGCCGGCTGGTCGCCTGGCTGGTCGAGCACCATCTATTAATGTCCGTCACCGCGCAGCGCAAAGACATCTCAGACCCGGCCGTGATCCAAGCCTTCGCCGAGCAGGTTGGCGACATCAACCGACTCGACTACCTCTACCTACTCACCGTCGCCGACGTGCGCGGCACCAATCCGAAGCGCTGGAGCAGTTGGAAAGACGCCTTGCTGCGCGAGCTCTATCAAGCCGCTCGGCGCTGCCTTGACCGCGGACTCGACAATCCACAAGCGCAGGACGTACTGATCGAGCAAAAGCAGATCGAGGCCATGCGCATCCTCGCGCGCCAAGGTGTCGAGGCCGAGGACTGTCGCAACCTCTGGTTCCGCTTCTCGGTCGACTTCTTTGCACCCAGCCAGCCGGAGGAGATCGCCTGGCAAACCAAGCGCATCCTCGACGCCAGTCCCGAGGAGCTGCCGATCGTCAGTCTGCGCCTATTGCCAAACCGCGGTTGTACCGAGATCTTCATCTACACGCAGGACCGCGAGAGCCTGTTCGTGCAGATCACCGCCCTGCTCGATCAGCGCAACCTCGACATCGTCAACGCCCGCATCATGACCACCGACGACGACATCGCGCTGAACGTCTTCCAAGTGCTCACACGCGACCATGAACCCTTGGACGAGGGCGAGCCCAGCGACGATTTGGCAAATGAGCTGCGCCACGAACTCCAGCAACCGCCAAACGCCGAGCTACGCGTCAACCGCCGGCTACCGCGTCAACTGCGCTATTTCCCAATCGAAACCCGCATCAGTTTTACCGAGGATGCGACCAATCAACGCACGCTGATGCATCTCACCACGCGTGACCGACCCGGCCTGCTCGCCGAGATCGGCGCCGTGTTCGAAGGCTGTGACATCCAGGTGCAAGGGGCTAAAATCGCCACGGTCGGCGCCGAGGTGGAAGACGTCTTCTTCATTGCCACCCGAGATGGAACCCCAGTGCGCTGCGGGCAGACCCTGAGCTGCCTGCGGCGGGAAGTCCATGACCGCCTTGACCAGGCGCCGGGTGGCTAACCTTCTCGCTATTGAAATCCGGCAGACGCATCACAGCTCATTGACGGCAATGCCTTTTTCCGGATCGATCATGTCCATCACACGCCTGCTCACACTCCTGTTCATCACCCTGTTCTCGAGCGGCCAGAGTGGCGCCGCAGAACGCGAAGATCGCTCTGCAAACGCGGATCAGGGAGTGCAAACAGCGCAAAACGAGCCCTTGGAACAGGGCGATACCTCGCAACCAGGCATCACTCGCCCCCCCTATCAGCCAGTCCCTCAGGCAGCGCCGTATCAGACGAACGGATCAGCGCCTTACATCCGGCCTGCGCCCATGCCGGCCGCAGGCTTGGCTATCGAGCCGCGGCGAGCGGAGCCGAGCAGCCCACAGTCACAGGTGCCGCGTTGGCTCGAGGAGGTACGCGCTCAGCGGCGTGCCCTATATGAGCAACGCCGGGCAGCGCATCAAGCGCGCATCGACGCATTCGATCCGATTGGCAGCGCCAAGCGCGATGAGCGCCATGAGCTGCAGCGACGACACCAAGAAGAGCGGCGCGAGCTGATCGAGAGCGAGCGCCGCCTTTACCTCAATCGCGGCCCTTGGCTCAGCCCCTTGGCTCCTATGCCTCCGCCTTCAGCCGAACCCGACCCATTGGCCCGCGGCAGTCTCGAATCCCGCAGCCAGCAGCCGGCCCAGGGTAGCAGCCCCCAGACACCCTCAGACTGGAACAATCTCTGGTATTACAAGGGTTGGTGACCGGTTACGACTGTTCGATCAGCTCAAGCGCATTGGCATCCGGATCACGCGTGAACAGTGCTCGGCGTCCGGAACGACTCAGGCGATAGGCGATGCCGGCGGCATCGAGCACGGCAGCAACCGCATCAAGATCAGCCACCGTCGCAGCCAGATGCCGATCGCGCCCACCATGGTCAGGGCGCGCCTCAACCGGATCCGGATTCGGCAGCTCCAGCAGGTGGATCTGCTGCCCACCAAGCTTCAACCAGGCACCGGGATAACCCAGGTCTGGTCGCCCAGGCTCCACCTCGAGCCCCAGCAAGTCGCGATAGAAGCCCAAGGCGCGCTCAGTGTCGGCGACGATGAGGCTGACATGGTGGATAGCATGAATCAAACGCATCGAAATCTGCTCCAGTAGGTTGTACCGATTAGCCGAGCACCAGCGTTGAATCAATCGCTTGACCTGCCGGGATGACGACGCGCCATGAAGCTGAGCGCCAGCACTCGAGTGGAGCAGATCAGCCCCCTGGCCTATACTGGCGGATTGTTCATCGAAACCTTGCTTGATCGAAGCCTTCTTGCAACGGCCCCGCAGCTTAACATCCGCAGGTCGACCGCTCGCCCGTCATGAATCCAAACCTCAGCCGCCTACAACCCTATCCATTCGAGAAGCTGGCGGCGCTGATGCAGGATATCGAGCCGCCGGCCGACATCCCGGCGATCGCGCTCTCGATTGGCGAGCCGAAGCATTCAACGCCATCGTTCATCGCCAACGCGCTGCTCGCGCATGTGCACCAGCTCTCCGTCTACCCAAGCACACGCGGGCTGATCGAGCTACGCCAGGCGATCGCCGACTGGCTCGGTCGCCGCTACGGGCTTGGCCCCAGCGGTATCGACCCGCAGACCCAGGTGCTACCGGTCAACGGCACGCGCGAGGCGCTCTTCGCGTTTGCCCAAGCGGTGATCGACCCGCGCGAGGATGCGCTGGTGCTGATGCCGAACCCCTTCTACCAGATCTACGAAGGTGCCGCACTGCTCGCGGGTGCCACGCCCCATCTGCTCCCCTGCACCGAGGAGACGCAGTGGCTGCCCGACCTCGAGTCTGTCCCGGAAACGGTTTGGGAGCGATGCCGACTCACCTACATCTGCTCGCCCGGCAATCCGACCGGCGCGGTGATGGATCAGGCCCAGCTGATGCGGCTGATCGAGCTGGCACAGCGGCACGACTTCATCATCGCCTCCGATGAATGCTACGCCGAACTCTATCTTGACGAGGCGAGTCCACCGCCCGGGTTGCTGCAGGCCGCCGCAGCGCTTGGTCTCGACGACTATCGCCGTTGCCTCTGTTTCCATAGCCTGTCGAAACGTTCGAATGCGCCTGGACTCCGCTCTGGCTTCGTCGCTGGCGATGCGCAGCTGATCGAGCCGTTCTTCCGGTACCGCACCTACCATGGCTGCGCGATGCCGTTGCAGCATCAGCAGGCGAGCCTGCTGGCCTGGCAAGATGAGGCGCATGTAATCGAGAATCGGCACCTGTATCGCGAGAAGTTTGCCGCCGTGACCGCAATTCTGGACGGCGTGCTCGCGTTCAGCACACCACCGGCCGGCTTCTATCTCTGGCCGCATACGCCGATCTCGGATACCGAGTTCGCGCGCCGTCTACTCGCCGAGCAACATCTGCGCGTGCTGCCCGGGAGCTTCCTGTCGCGCGCCGACGAGCACGGCGACCCCGGCCTGAACCATATCCGCATGGCGCTGGTGCCACCGCTCGATGACTGCATCGAAGCCGCGGAGCGCATCCGCGCCGTCTGCGAGCGGTTATGAACAACCACAGATAAACACAGATCAATATGGATAGAAACGGCGAGGATCTATGTCCATCTGGGGTTCGCAATCTTTGCGGATAAAGCGACAAGGTTTGCCAGAAATGGCCTTAGAAAGTATCCATCAACTTCTTCCCGATTTTATGGCCAGTGTTGAGCGATCATCGGTAAGTAGAAAGTGGACAGCCACTTAGCAACGCCTGTCCAACCCCCTTCTCTCCACCGCTCTCTTTTCATTAGTCTCCACAGGAGCCCCCCATGTCCGACCAGCACAGCGAACAACAAGCCATCATCGAGCAGGCCTTCGAGCACCGCGCCGAGATCACCCCACGCACGGTCGAGACCCGCGTGCGCGATGCCGTCATCGACACCATCGAACGCCTGGATTGCGGTGAGCTACGCGTCGCCCAGCCACACGACGGTGACTGGATGGTCAACGACTGGATCAAGAAGGCGGTGCTGCTCTCGTTCCGGATCGAAGACAATCAGTTCATCAAGGGCGGCTTCACCAACTATTACGACAAGGTGCCCTCGAAGTTCGCCGATGTCAGCTCCAAGGACTTCCGCGACGGCGGCGTGCGCGTGGTCCCGCCGGCCACCGCCCGACGCGGCTCCTACATCGCGCCGAGCTGTGTGCTCATGCCCTCCTACGTCAACATCGGCGCCTATGTCGACTCGGGCACCATGGTCGACACCTGGGCCACGGTCGGCTCCTGCGCGCAGATCGGCAAGAACGTGCATCTGTCCGGCGGCGTCGGCATCGGCGGCGTGCTCGAGCCGATCCAGGCCGCGCCGACCATTATCGAAGACGGCTGCTTCATCGGCGCCCGCTCGGAGATCGTCGAAGGCGTCATCGTCGAGCAGGGCGCAGTGATCTCGATGGGCGTCTACATCGGCCAGAGCACCAAGATCTATCATCGCGAGACCGGAGAGATCACCTATGGCCGAGTGCCGGCTGGCGCTGTCGTCGTCCCCGGCAACCTGCCCGCGAAAGACGGCAGCCACAGCCTCTACTGCGCGGTGATCATCAAGCAGGTCGACGAGAAGACCCGCGGCAAGGTCGGCATCAACGAGTTGCTGCGCGATATCTGAGCGCAACCTCCCGCCAGCCCGCCCACCCGGTTTTCGACAAGGTCCCGATCCGTGTCCCAAGTACTCAAGCTCTATGGCATTCGCAACTGCGACCGCATGAACAAGGCGCGCGCCTGGCTCGACGCCCAGGGCATCGCCTACCAGTTCCACGACTACAAGACGCAGGGATTGGACGAGGCGCTGCTGCGCGATTGGATCAGCACGCTCGGCTGGGAGGCGCTGATCAACCGGCGTGGCCAGACCTGGCGCAAGCTCGATCCGGCCCTGCGCGAGGGCATGGACGAGGACCAGGCCATCCGGGTGATGCTCGAGCAGCCCTCGATCATCCGCCGGCCGCTGCTTGATACCGGCGAGCAGCGCTATCTCGGCTTCTCCGAGGCCGAGTACGCGGCGATCTTTCGCTGAGCGTCCTTTTCAGTATCGCCGGCCCGCGATGCGCCGGCTCCAGGTTGATGAGCCCCACGATGTCTTTCGATTCCACTGCCGATTCTTTGGCCTCCCCAACCTTAGAACTGGCCCGAGACCTGATCCGGCGCCACTCGGTCACCCCAGAAGACGCCGGCTGCCAGCCATTGATGGCCGAGCGGTTGGCGGCGCTCGGCTTCCGCATCGAGCCGATGCGCTTCGGCGAGGTCGATAACCTTTGGGCACGCCGCGGCAGCGACGGCCCGCTGTTCTGTTTCGCCGGCCATACCGATGTGGTGCCGCCAGGCCCGCTCACCGACTGGGCCTCTGATCCGTTCACCCCCGAGATCCGCGACGGCCTGCTCTACGGTCGCGGCGCCTGCGACATGAAAGGCTCGCTGGCGGCCATGATCACCGCGACCGAGCGGTTCATCGCTGAACACCCCGATCACCGGGGCTCGATCGCCTTCTTGATCACCAGCGACGAGGAAGGCCCGTCGATTGACGGCACCCGGCGCGTGGTCGAAGCACTTTCAGCCCGCGATGAGCGCATCGACTATGCGCTGGTCGGTGAACCTTCGAGCCATCAGCGGCTCGGCGACGTGATCAAGAACGGCCGCCGCGGCAGCCTCGGCGGCCGGCTGCGCATCCGCGGCAAGCAAGGCCATGTCGCCTATCCGCAACTCGCCGACAACCCCGTGCACCGCGCGGCGCCGGCCTTGGCCGAACTCTGCGCGGCCTCTTGGGATCAGGGCAACGACCACTTCCCGCCGACCAGCTTCCAGATCTCGAACATCCACGCCGGCACGGGTGCCGATAATGTGATTCCCGGCGAGCTGGAGGTCCTGTTCAATCTACGCTTCTCCACCGAGCAGACGCCAGAGCGGCTCCAGCAGCGCATCCACGCCATC
Organism: Halochromatium roseum; assembly: GCF_016653315.1. Lineage (GTDB taxonomy): Bacteria > Pseudomonadota > Gammaproteobacteria > Chromatiales > Chromatiaceae > Lamprobacter > Lamprobacter roseus. The sequence goes on from NZ_NHSH01000072.1 coordinate 57,149, forward strand.
CTCGACCGCCACGGCCTCGACCACCAGATCGACTGGCGCGTCTCCGGGCATCCGTTCCTCACCCCGGCAGGCGCCCTCGTCGAGGCCGCCCAAGCCGCCATCCTCAGCGTTACCGGCCAGCCAACTCAGCTTTCAACCGTCGGTGGCACCTCCGATGGCCGCTTCATCGCCCCCACCGGCGCCCAAGTCGTCGAACTCGGGCCGATCAACGCCACCATCCACAAGGTCAACGAATGCGTTGGCGTCGACGAACTCGAGCAGCTCTCAGCCATCTACAGCGACATCTTGCGCCGACTACTCAGATAAACACTCAGCCCCTCATTCACCACTCGCTACCCACCCACTCACTACAGGAATCCCGCGTTCGTCTACCGCGATTTCCGCTGATGCGCATGAGTCGCGAACAGGGTCTTGAAACGCTTGGCGTTCTCGGCACTGTCGAAAGCGGCAAAGACCTCATTGAAGGTCGCACGCGCGCTGGCCTGATCACTCAGGAGCTGACCAATCAGTGCGCCCATTGCAAGTAAGGTTGCGGGCGGAAGCCCATTCTTGCTGGCATTGGAGCTCGTGCTAGTGACGCTGGACTTGGCACCGGCACCCGTATTGGCATCGGGATTGGCGCGAGTACCGGCACTGGCATTGACGCTCGACTCGGCATGCTCGCGCAGATGCTGTGCCTGCACGGCGGTATCCTGAAATCGCCCCAGATTATCCAGCAGTAGCTTGGTCTGTTTGATTTGCTCACGCACCTGCCCCTTTGGGTACAGGCTCTGGAAAAATTCCATCAGATAGCGCAGCTTCTTGCAGCTCTTGCGCAGCTCATGGAGAGACTCAGGGGGCGAATCCTGGGTGATCGCCCTACCCTCCGCGCGCACTCGCTTGAGCATCTTGCGAATGCGCTGATCCGCGACCTGCTTGATCGGCACCGCGGCCTGTTTTGGCAATAGCGCTTGTCTCGGCAACCCAGCATCACTTGGCAACGGGCTATGACGCGGGTGTGCGTGTCGCTTTTGATCGCGGAAGTCAATCGCTTCAGCGGTCGGCGCTTCAGAGACCAGCACCTCTGACTCGAGAAAGCAGTGCCAATCTCGTAGCAGGCTGTTGAACGCTGTCGATCCAAGCTCAGCTGCAAGCTGACGCTGAGCCTCCGCATGCTGCCAGACGAGCTGCTCATGCAGCGGCTTCAAGTCGCCGCGCAAAGCGGGCGGCAATCGTCGCTCCATATCCGGAAAATCGAGTAGATAGACATCCAGATCGCGCACTGGACCGGTCACCTGCTGCAGCCAGGCGAAGCGCTGCTTGAAATCAGCGACCAGGGCTTCTGGAAACACACCCTTGATCTGGCTCAGGGCCGAGCGTGTGCGGCGGGTCGCAACCCGCAGATCATGCAAGAACTCGCTATCGAGATTCTGGCGCGCGCCCTCGAGATTGGCCTCAAGCGTCTCGAGCAGTCCGCGCAGGATCTGTTTTGTCGCCAGATCGGCACGCTGACCAGGATGGAGCTTCTGATCAAGCTTGGTCGAATAAGCGCCGGGTCGATGACCCGCGGCCAGCAGCGCCTCCTGTGCCAGCGATTCTTGTGCTAACGGTTCCTCGAGTGCGGATAATCCAAGCCGCTTTTCCAGCACCAGCCGCGCCTGTTCGAAGGCCTCCGCGTAGCCCCTGATGGGCAGCAGCCTCAGCCGACACCTCAGGTCTCCGTGACGGCCAGCATTCGGCTCTCGGAAGCGGTTCTGCTCGACCACCAGCCGCACGACGGTCTTCTCATCCTCATTCAACAAGCGCACAGGCGTCTGTTGCGAGATCACCTCCACCATTGGCAGCAGCCGACGCATCTCAAGCAGAGGCGCAAGCCGATCCCGCACCGGTCCAGCCGGCATCTCATCAAGCAGCCCAGGCTCGGATTCGAGCGGCTGTATGATCGGCGCAGCATCGGGCTCACGGAGATCGCGCCAGCACAGTATCGAACGCGCCGGCTGCGCGCCCGCAAACAGACTCATTGTTAGATACGGCGTCGTTGGATCCGGCGACGCCGAGGTCTCACCACAACAGCCTTCGAGGCTGACATCTGCAACGAACAGCCGCCAGTCGAAGCTGTCGTAAAAGCGACGACTCAGCGTGACGTCCGGTTCTCGCGCAGCAGGGATCAGCTCATCAATCGCATCGATCAGCGCATGCCGCTCGAGCCCAGATGGGACCAAGAACTCGGCCGCCCCTGAGGTGATTTGGCGCATCTTATGAAAGCTCTCGACAGTGGCTTAGATGGAGGCGATGTCAGTTACAGCTGATTCCACCTGGCAGATCGACAAACACCGAGGCCTCTTGCACACCGCCAGCAGCGCTGGTCGACAATAGCAATCCTCCAATATTGTGATCGTTACTCACAGAGCAAGCGACCCGATAAGCCGTTCCGGAGCCTCCGGCCTCTTGCTGCCGCCGTTATCGCAACCATGTCACAATCGTTATCTTGATCGACCATGGTGATCGCTCAGGTGAACGCTGAACCATGACTAATCCAGACGAGGTGACTGCATGAGCAAGCTCGATCAACTCAAGACCATGACCACCGTCGTCGCCGACACCGGCGACTTCGAGGCCATCGCCGAGTACAAGCCGCAAGATTCGACGACCAATCCGTCACTGCTCTATAAGGCCGCGCAGATGCCAGCCTACCGCCACCTGGTCGAAGACGCGGTGAGTTTTGGCAAGGACAAGGGCAATAACGCCGACGAGCACGCACGTTGGACCATGGACAAGCTCGCGGTCAACTTCGGCGCCGAGATCCTCAAGATCGTGCCCGGCCGAGTCTCCACTGAGATCGACGCGCGGCTGTCCTTCGATACCAAGGCCACGATCGCCCGCGCCGAGGGCCTGATCGACCTCTACGACCAAGTCGGCATCGATGCTCGCAAGCGGGTGCTGTTCAAGATCGCCTCCACTTGGGAGGGTATTCGCGCCGCCGAGTATCTCCAGAAGCAGGGTGTGCACTGCAACCTCACGCTCCTGTTCAGCTTCACCCAAGCCGTTGCCTGTGCCGAGGCCGGCGTGACCCTGATCTCGCCCTTTGTCGGACGCATTCTCGATTGGTACAAGCATGCCGAGAACGTCACAGGCTATCCCGCCGACGAAGACCCCGGCGTCAAATCGGTGACCGAGATCTTCAACTATTACAAACGCCATGGTTACGAGACCATCGTCATGGGCGCCAGCTTCCGCAATCTCGACGAGATCCTCGAGCTGGCCGGTTGCGACTATCTGACCATCGCGCCTAAGTTCCTCGCCGAGCTTGCCGAGGCCGACGGCCCAGTGCCGCGTAAGCTCGACGCCGAAGCGGCACGTTCGATGGAGATTCCGAGTGTCAGCTACGATGAGCCGGGCTTCCGTTGGGCCCTGAACGAGGACGCGATGGCCACCGAGAAGCTATCCGAAGGTATCCGACTGTTCGCCGCCGACACCCACAAGCTCGAGGAATTTACCCGCGAGATCTGCAAGAACTGCTGAGACGCCTATCCGACTGTACTTACCCGTGGCATTCGCGGCGGAATCCTCACAGGGCAAGGGATTGCGCGAGCGCAACAGCGATGATGCGCGGGTCTTCGATCCACGGCAAACGGCTCCAGGCCCTCAGCATTCAAACAGCGCCCGCTCATCGGCGCTGACGCCAATCAGAGCACGCAACACGCAGAGCTTGCCGAGCGTGATAAAGACACACAATCGAGACAGCGAGGCTACATCGGGGCCGGGGCCAGCCCGCGCGCCAGATCGGCCTGAATATCAACCCAATCCTCGAGCCCAATGGCGATCCGGATCAGACCCTCACTAATCCCCGCTGCAGCTCGCGCCTCGGGGCTCAGCCGGCCGTGGGTGGTCGTCGCCGGATGGGTGATGGTGGTCTTGGTGTCACCAAGGTTTGCCGTGATCGAGAGCATCTGAGTGGCGTCGATGACCGACCAAGCAGCCTCGCGCGCTCGGCTCGAATGGGCCGATGCCACCTCGAAGGCGATGATGCCGCCACCGGTCTGCTGCTGCGCCTCTGGACCGGCGCTGGGGCCGTTGGCGATGAGATGATGCTGCGGGTGATCGGGCAGGCCGGGATAGTAGACGCGCGCCACGGCCGGATGTTCGTCGAGCCACTGAGCCAGCAGTTGCGCACTCGCGGCATGGGCGCGCATGCGCAATGGCAGTGTCTCCAGTCCCTTCAGAAACAACCAGGCGTTGAACGGGCTGAGCGAGGGACCGGCCGTGCGCACGACACCGAACACCTCTTCGCCCACCCGCTTGGCATCGCCGACCACCGCACCGCCAACGCAGCGGCCCTGTCCATCGAGATACTTGGTCGCCGAATGGATCACCAGATCGGCACCATGCTCGAGCGGGCGCTGCAGCGCGGGTGTACAGAAGCAGTTATCGATTGCGAGCAGGCAACCCTGCGCGTGGGCAATCTCACTCAAGGGTCGGATTGCGACCATCTCCGTCAGCGGATTCGATGGCGTCTCGGCGAACAGCAGTTTGGTCTCAGGGCGGATCGCGGCGGCCCAGGCGTCGAGGTCGCTGAGCGGGACGTAGTCGGTGGCGATGCCGAAGCGCGCAAGGTATTTGTCGAACAGCATGGTGGTGCTGCCGAACAGACTGCGTGCGGCGAGGATGCGATCTCCAGCCTGCAGCAAGCCCATGCAGGTGGCCAGGATCGCCGCCATCCCGGACGCGGTTGCAACGCAAGACTCGCCGCCCTCGAGCGCTGCGAGCCGTTGCTCAAAGGCACGTACGGTTGGGTTGGTGAAGCGCGAGTAGATATTCCCCGGCTGCTCGCCAGAAAAGCGCGCGGCGGCCTCAGCGGCACTCTCGAAGACGAAGCTCGAGGTCGCGAAGATCGGCTCGCAGTGCTCACCCTCAGCGGTACGCTGATGCCCAATGCGGATCGCGCGGGTGGCGAGATTCATGCGGTGTTGTAGAGCTCGATCACGGTCTCGTCCTGGCGCGACTGGCGCTCTTCCTTGGCGCCGTCGTTGCGAGCGCGCTCCAGCTCTTCGAGGTAGCCCGGGGTCACATCGCCCGTTACATAGACCCCATCGAACACCGAGGTATCGAAGCGGTCGACCAAACTCTTGCCACGCTTTTGTACTGCGTCGATGAGATCATCGAGGTCTTGGAAAAAGAGCCGGTCGGCGCCGAGCGCTTGCTCGATCTCGGCCTCGCTCCGATCATGCGCAATCAGCTCGCTGGCCGAGGGCATATCGATCCCGTAGACGTTCGGATACCGGACCGGCGGCGCGGCAGACGCGAAGTACACCTTACGCGCACCCGCGTCCCGCGCCATCTGGATGATCTGCTGCGAGGTGGTGCCGCGGACGATCGAGTCATCGACCAGCAGCACGTTCTTCTTGCGAAACTCGAGATCGATCGCGTTCAGCTTCTGCCGCACCGATTTCTTCCGCACCTGCTGGCCCGGCATGATGAAGGTGCGACCAATGTAGCGATTCTTGATGAAGCCCTCGGCATAGGGCACGCCGAGATGATTGGCCAACTGCAGCGCGGCGGTGCGGCTGGTATCCGGCACCGGAATCACGACGTCGATATCGTGACTGGGCCAGTCCCGTTTGATCTTGCTCGCCAGCTTCTTGCCCATGCGCGAGCGTGCCTTGTGCACCGAGATGTTGTCGATGATCGAGTCTGGCCGCGCGAAGTAGACGAACTCAAAGATACAAGGCGAGAGCACCGGCTGCGGCGCGCATTGCTTGGTGTGCAGATGACCCTCGACATCGATGAAGACGCACTCACCCGGGGCCACATCGCCGATCAGCTCAAAACCAATGGTATCCAGGGCCACGCTCTCAGAGGCGATGATGTACTCCTCGCCGGCGTCGGTCTCGCGCTTACCGTAGACGACCGGTCGGATGCCGTGCGGATCTCGGAAGCCGAACACGCCAAAACCGGGGATCATCGCCACCGCTGCATAGCCACCCCGACAGCGCCGGTGCACGCCCTCAACCGCACGGAAGATGTCTTGCTCGTCGATGCGCAGCTTGTTCTGCAACTGCAGCTCATGCGCGAAGACGTTGAGCAGGATCTCGGAATCGGACTCGGTATTGATATGCCGGAGATCGTCGACAAAGACGTCACGCTTGAGCTCTTCGGCGTTGGTCAGGTTGCCGTTGTGCGCCAGCACGATGCCGTAGGGCGAGTTGACGTAGAACGGCTGTGCCTCAGACGAACAAGAGCCGCCAGCGGTCGGATAGCGCACATGGCCAATACCCATGTTGCCGCGAAGTCGCAGCATATGCCGGGTGCGGAACACATCGCGCGCCAGCCCCGTGTCTTTGCGCATGTGCAACTTCTTGCTGTCGCTGGTGACGATACCGGCGGCATCCTGACCACGATGCTGTAGCACCAGTAAGGCATCGTAGAGGATCTGATTGACAGGCGACTTGCCTACGATGCCAGCTATTCCGCACATGGCCTTACTTCCTCACAACGCCTTGATGCGCTCGGAGACATCCGGCGGCACCTGCTCCAGCATCCAATCCGCTAGGGTCTTAAATTGATCGAGCAGTTGCGATTGATCCCACCAAGGATCTTCGGTGACCGGTGTCAGCGAAGCCAAGAAGACCACCAGGGCAACCAGCACCGCGCCCCGCGCAGCGCCAAAGACCACGCCAAGCAACCGATCTGTGCCACTCAGCCCCGTCTTATCGACGAGGGTCGCGAGCATATAGCCGAGGATGGCGCCGACGATGAGTACACCGAACACCAGGATCAAGACCGCGACCCCGATGCGCACGGACGGCGTCGAGATCCAGGGCGTCAGTTCAAGCGCCACCGGCTCGTAGAACAGCCAGGCCGCCGCCAAGGCAGCAACCCAGACCGCAAGCGAGATCACCTCGCGCACCAAACCTCTTGCCAGCCCGATCAGCGCCGAAAGCGCGATGATCGCGATGATGACGTAATCAACCCAGATCATAGTGAGTCCTGCCTAAGCCTCGTCGAACACTCTCTTGAACAAGCGTAGATCGAATGCCTGGCAGCCTCGGCCCGTCAGCTTCGACCAGGAAACCGGCTCGATGCGCCGGCGCAGACCGCAACAGCACAGGCGTCGCAGCACTTAACTTGAATCTCAGGCGATTCATTGTCCGGGGTGGCAACGCGCCATGAGCGTTAGGGGTAGCGCTGAACCAATGGCTGACCACCGGTCTCGGCGGCAAGCTGCGTGGCAAGACGGTCCGCCCGAGCACGCTCGATCTCAGGACCAATCCGAACCCTGTAATAGCGACGGCCGCTCACATTCGCCTGCTCGACAAAGGCTGGATAGCCCTTGTTGCGCAGTTCGTCTTGGAGGGCCTGGGCCGCTTCCGGCGAGCCGAGACTCGCGACCTGGATGACCCAGGCGCTGGTGCCAGGGGGCACCGGCTTAGGACCCGCGGCCGCACGGGCGATGGTCTCGCCGCGCCCGTCGTTGGTATCTGTCACCCTGTTTGACTCGCTCGCACGACGCTCTGCTGGCGACGTGCCGGGCTGAGTCTGGCGATCAGACCGAGATTCGGCCGAGGCGGACTCAGCATCGAGCGCCGACGGCGGAGGCTCCGGCGTTGGAAGCGGCAACAACACAACGTCAGGATCGGGAAGCTGCGGATCATATCCCGACTCGGCGAAACTCGAATCGCCATCAGCCACACCATCCAGATCAGGCGCTTCTGGGATGACAATCGGCTCGCCAAGATCATCAGCGCCCCGCTCGACCAGCATCGGCACAAAGATCACCGCCAGCGCAACCAATACGGCCGCACCGACCAGACGTCTCTTAGCCGCCTCATCCATCTGCGTCATGCCCCCAGGATATCCGCTCGTTGCACAACAGATGATTATACAGTAGCAATGATCGAACTGCGCAGTGCAGCCTCGACCGTCACAAAAGAGCCGAACACCAGGATCAGATCATCTGGCCCCGCTTGCGCTGCGGCTGCGGCGAGTGCCTGATCGAGATCGGGATGTGCGACATAGCTGGCCGTCGATTCGCTCTTGGCCAAGGCGGCGGTTAAATCCTCTAGGGCCATGCCTCGATCACTCGCCGAGCGTGCAAGGTGCCAAGCCTCGATCAAAGGCGCAAGCGGCGCGATGACGGCGCTGGCATCCTTATCCGCAAGCAATGAGAGCACCGCAAGACGTCGCCCAGCACAGGGATAACGGGCGAGATTCTCGGCCAAGGTCAGTGCCGCTTGATCATTATGCGCGACATCGAGAATCCAAGTCGGCCGCCCTGGTCGTACGGTGAAGCGACCATCGAGCTTGACCCGCAACAGTCCCTGGCGAATCGCCGCCAGATTGACGGGGAGCCGATCGCTGAGCTGCTCCATCGCGCAGAGCGCTGCAGCAGCATTGTCTAACTGGTGGCGCCCCCGCAAGGCCGGCGCGGGCAAAGCAGCATACCGCTTACCGTTCGCTCCATGCCAGGCCCATTGTCCAGCCTCTGAGGACCAGTCGAACTCCTGCCCAAGCTGCATCGGCAGCGCGCCGATCTCCCCTGCACGCTCACGCAAGCGCGCCGGCGCATCGCGCTGCCCGATCACCGCCGGCTGTCCGGCGCGGAAGATACCAGCCTTTTCAAACGCGATCAGATCGAGGGTATCACCGAGCCAAGCGGTATGGTCAAAACCGATACTGGCCACCAGCGCGACATCGGCATCGATGATGTTCACCGCATCCAGACGCCCACCAAGACCAACCTCGAGCAGAGCGATCTCGACCCCAGCCCGCACGAAGAGGTCCAACGCGGCTAGGGTGCCAAACTCGAAATAGGTCAGCGACGCCTCGGCCCGGACCTGATCGATGCGCGCGAAGGCCGCGCATAGCTCGGCATCAGTCGCCATCTCGCCGTCGATCCGGACGCGCTCGTTGTACTGCAGCAGATGCGGCGAGGTATAGGCGCCACAGTGGTAGCCGGCCGCCCGATACCAGGCCTCCAGGTAGGCAACACAGGAGCCCTTGCCGTTGGTACCACCAACGGTGATCACGGCGCATGGCAGGCGGCCCGGACGGAGCTCAGGATGCAACCGCTGCCAGACCCCACCGATGCGCTCGAGCCTGAGATCGATCCGGCTCGGGTGCAGTGTCTCCTGCCACGCGAGCCAGTCTGCCAAGGTCTGAAAACGCAGGTTCAAAACCGTTGAAACAGCCTCTGTTGACTCAATCAGGCCGGAGCGGCTCGACCCGACACTGCTCAGGTCAGAATCGGCCGGACCAGACGCAGTCTGACCAAACTCAGTCGCGCTAGCATCAGCAGGTGCCCAAGGGCTGGCGGCAACCATGTTCAGAGCGGACTTGTTCAGAGCGGACTCGGCAACAAGGCGCGCGACTCGGTGACCACCGACTCGTTCGCGCTGTTGCTCTCGACGAGACTTTCATCGAGCAGTGAGCGTCGCATCAGCATCGCGACCAGATTACCAATCCGATCACGCAGCTCACGTCGGTCACAGATCTGATCCAGCGCCCCATGATCAAGCAGGAATTCACTGCGCTGGAAGCCATCCGGCAGGGTCTCGCGCACCGTCTGCTCGATCACCCGTGGACCCGCAAACCCGATCAGCGCGCCCGGCTCGGCGATATTGATATCCCCCAGCATCGCCAGGCTCGCCGAGACACCGCCCATGGTCGGATCGGTCATCACCGAGATGAAGGGCAGACGTGCCTCGCGCAAACGGCCGAGCGCCGCGCTGGTCTTGGCCATCTGGAACAACGAAAACAGCGACTCCTGCATGCGCGCGCCGCCGCTCGCCGAGAAGCTGACGAAGGGGGCGTCCTGCTCCAACGCGGCATCGACTCCGCGCACGAAACGCTCGCCAACCACCGAGCCCATCGATCCACCCATGAAACGGAACTCGAACGCCGCCGCAACGCAGGCCATGCCCTTGAGCCGCCCACGCATGACGATCAGGGCCTCCTTCTCGCCGGTCTGCTTCTGCGCCTGGCTGAGCCGATCCTTGTACTTCTTCATGTCCTTGAACTTGAGCGGATCAGTCGAGTCCAGCTCGACGCCAACCTCCTCGGCCGATTCCGGATCAAGGAACTGCTCGAGCCGTTTACGCCCGAGTATCCGATTGTGATGGCCGCACTTGGGGCAGACCTCGAGGTTGCGCTCCAGCTCAGCCCGGTAGAGCACGGCGTTGCAGCCTGGGCACTTGTCCCAGAGCCCCTCGGGCACCGCCCGCTTGCTAATCGCTTCGGTCCGGATACGACTCGGGATCAGCTTCTCGAACCAGCTCATCGCTTCACCACGGGCGCTCTTCTCAGCCATGCTGGCCTCCGTCGTTGGTCTGGTCGATCGCGACCCGCAGCTCGCTGAGGAAGTCGCCAATCACGGCCGGAATCCGCTCCGCCTGCCCTTCCTGCGCAAGCGCCTCGATGCGGCCGACGATGGCGCTGCCAACGATCACCGCATCGGCGACCTGCGCCACCTGCGCCGCTGTCGCGGCATCCCTGATCCCGAAGCCGACCCCAACCGGCAGTTCGATGCGTGCGCGAATTGCGTCCAACTTGGATTTGACCTCGTCGACATCGAGATGACCGGCGCCGGTCACCCCTTTGACCGAGACATAGTAGACAAAACCAGAGGCCACCTCAGCGATCGCCTCGATACGCGCCGCATCAGAGGTCGGCGCCAGCAGGTAGACCAGGTCGAGCCCCTGCGCCTTGATCGCGTCGACCAGCTGATGACTCTCTTCCGGCGGCACATCGACGATCAGCGCGCCGTCCATACCGGCCTCGCTTGCCGCCTCAGCGAAGGCCGCATTGCCCATCACCTCAATCGGGTTCAGATAGCCCATCAGGACCACCGGCGTCTGATCATCGGTCTCGCGGAAGCGGCGCACGATGCCCAGCACATCGCGCAAGGAGACCCCCTGCGCCAAGGCCCGCTCGGTCGCCCGTTGAATCACCGGCCCATCGGCAATCGGATCAGAGAACGGCACCCCAAGCTCGATCAGATCGGCGCCAGCAGCGACCATCCGATGCATCAGCTCCAGGGTCAGCGCGGGCGTTGGATCACCGCCGGTGATGAACGGGATCAACGCGGTGCGGCCCTCGCCGCGCAGGCGCTCGAACAGGGTCTGGATGCGGCTCATAGCTGCAGCCCCTCCATGCGCGCGACGGTCTGCATGTCCTTATCGCCTCGGCCCGAGAGATTGATCAGGATGCTTTGATCCTTGCGCATGGTTGGCGCCAGCTTGGCCGCATAGGCCAGCGCATGGCTGGTCTCGAGCGCAGGGATGATGCCCTCGGTGCGAGTCAGGCCATGAAAGGCCGCGAGCGCCTCGTCATCCGTCACCGCGACATAGCTCGCCCGGCCAGTATCCTTGAGCCAAGCGTGCTCGGGACCAACGCCCGGGTAATCGAGCCCAGCGGAGACCGAATGCGTCTCTTGGATCTGGCCGTTTGCGTCCTCCATCAGATAGGTCCGATTGCCATGCAGCACACCCGGCGTGCCGGCACAGAGCGGCGCCGCATGACGGCCCGTATCAAGCCCATCGCCGGCGGCCTCGACGCCGATCATCGCAACCTCAGTGTCCCCAATGAACGGATGGAACAGCCCGATCGCGTTCGAGCCACCGCCAACGCAGGCCATCACCACGTCCGGCAGTCGCCCGCTCTGCTCGATCATCTGCCCCCGCGCCTCGCGGCCGATCACCGATTGGAAGTCGCGCACCATCGCCGGATAGGGGTGCGGGCCCGCAACGGTGCCGATGATATAGAAGGTGTTATCGACGTTGGTGACCCAATCGCGCATCGCCTCGTTCAGCGCGTCCTTGAGCGTGCGGGTGCCGGACTTGACCGCGACCACCTCGGCGCCAAGCAGACGCATGCGGTAGACATTAGCCTCCTGGCGCGCGACATCGACCTCGCCCATGTAGACCACGCATTCCAGCCCGAGCCGAGCCGCGACCGTCGCGCTGGCAACGCCGTGTTGGCCTGCCCCGGTCTCGGCGATGATGCGGGTCTTGCCCATGCGCCGTGCCAGCAACGCCTGGCCGATGGTGTTGTTGACCTTGTGCGCGCCGGTGTGATTGAGGTCTTCGCGCTTCAGGAAGAGTTGTGCGCCACCCAACTCGCGACTCCAACGCTCGGCATGGTAGACCGGCGACGGGCGCCCAACGTAGTCACGCAGGTCGGCGTCCAACTCACGCAGGAAGTCCGGATCACCGAGATAGCGCTCGTAGGCCTGACGCAGCTCGGTCAGCGGATGCATCAGCGTCTCGGGCACGAACATCCCGCCGTAGGGGCCGAAATGGCCACGGGCATCCGGCCACTGATAAGGCTCAGCCGCCATCATCGGCGGCTTACCGAGTCCGAGATCATCCGCTCTGGTCGCCATCACGTACACCTTTCATAAAGTCAGTCATCTTGTCTGGGTCTTTGACGCCCTTCGCCCGCTCGATCCCGCCGCTCACATCGACGGCATAAGGGCGTAGTTGGCGAATCGCATCAGCGACGTTCGCCGCCGACAGCCCGCCGGCAAGGATCATGCGCTGCGCCTGCTGGGCCGGCACCAGATCCCAGTCGAAACGGCGGCCGGTGCCACCGGCGAGGGCCGGGTCATAGGTATCGAGCAGCAGCGCGGTCGCGCCAGCGTAGCGCTGCGCTTCGGCCTCGAGATCAACGCCGGCACGCACGGCGACCGACTTGATCCAAGGCCGACCAAAGCTGCGGCAATAGTCCGCCGGCTCCTTGCCATGGAACTGCAGCGCGCCGAGCGGAACCCGTTCGAGCACGGCCCGAACACGATCGGCTTCGGCATCAACGAACAGTCCAACCGCGGTCACAAAGGCCGGCACGGCGGCAACCAAGGCAGCCGCCTGCTCCGCATCCACAGCACGCGGGCTGGCCGAATGAAAGACCAGCCCAACCGCATCGACCCCGAGCGCGACGGCCGCATCGACATCCGCAAGCCGGGTGAGACCACAGAACTTGACCCGCGTTCGCATCGAGCGCGCCGCTCCCCATCATCAGAAACCGCGCATTAGATCACAGCCAGGCCATGCTCGTCTGGCCCGCCATCGCCTGGTCTGCCGTCATCCGGGCTCAAATCCTCCAGGTCGCGCGGCAGTCCATAGGCGGCCGGATAGTCGACGCCGACTAGATACAAGCCATGTGCGGGCGCAGTAACGCCGCCGCGCGCGCGATCCTTCTGCGCCAGTAGCTCAGCAGCCCAGCTGGCGGGCCGATCCCGACGCCCAATCGCCAGCAGCACGCCAACCAGATTCCGCACCATGTGATGCAGGAAGCCATCGGCGCCGACGCGCAGCTCGAGCAGTTCGCCACGCTCGATCAGATCGAGAGAGTGCAAGGTGCGCACCGGGCTCTTCGCTTGACAGGCCAGCGCGCGATAGCTGGTGAAATCATGTCGCCCGATCAGCGCCGCGGCCGCCTCACGCATGGGCTCGACCGCCAACGACCGATGGGTCCAGAGTGCGCGTCGATGCCAGAGCGCCGAGCGCACCGGCCGACGCAGAATCAAGTAGCGATAATGCCGTGCCACGGCCGAGAAACGGGCGTGAAAATCGGCCCCGACCGGGCGCGCCCAGCGCACCGCGACATCGTCGGGCAGGTTCGCGTTGACGCCCAGGGTCCAGGCGCGTTCTGGGCGCTCGACCGGGGGCTCGAAATGCACGACCTGCCCGGTCGCATGAACGCCCGCATCGGTGCGACCCGCACAGTGGACTCGGATCGGTTGATCAGCAACCTGTGCAAGCGCCTGTTCCAACACCTGCTGCACACTGAGCGCGTGATGCTGAAACTGCCAACCGCAATACTGCGTGCCGAGATATTCGACGCCAAGCGCGATTCGCGGTGTCGTGCTGACGGCATCGGCAGGGCTCATCATCATGCCTTATATTATCCTTATCTCTCATGGCCAATCGTCGCCGAATCATGGGGTTAGCGTGAAACCAGCGCTTCATCGTCCAGGGTGGGGACGCGCCCTGTCCCTTAGTGGCTGTCCAGATGGACAGTTTCTTAGCTGAGCTTGGCCAACAGTGCCTCGGCCTCACGTCGCTGCTCATCACGGCCTTCAGCGACCACCTCTTTCAGGATAGCGCTCGCCGCATCCGGGTCGTCCATGTCCAGATAGGCGCGCGCCAAATCGAGCTTGAGGCCAACCTCATCCCAACCCTCATCACCTTCGATGGGCCAACGTTCATCGCCTCCCTCCTCTGCTGCGACCGCAACGCGACCAAGATCCCCGGCGGTCTGATCAACGTCCTGCTCGGCATCCTGCTCGGCGTCCTGATCGGAGGTCGGTGACGCAGCCAACGCCGTTGCGTCAGGATCGGGCAGATCGGCAAGGGTGGGTAGTTCGAGATCGTCAAGATCCTCGAATGATTGATCCTCGACCGGTTGCGACGGCCCCGAAACGACAGGGCCTAATTCAGGCTCAGGCCGCGCAGCAGGGCTCGGCTCAGCGTCGGTTAGCGCATCGAGGGCCGCAAGATCGAGTTCATAGCGACCTTGGTCCTCGGCCAACGACTGATCACCAACGGCTGGCTGGTCCAGCGCAAACGGCGGCTCAGGCGGCTGCGCTGGGCCTGACTCCGCCACCTGCTCGAGTTCGTCGAGATCGAGGAACAGCTCCTCATCATCACCGTCATCACCGTCGACAACGGCATCACCCGCTGGCGCCTCAGCGTCAACAGAGCCAACCTCTGGCATTTCCTCGATAAGTGATTCAACCTCTGGACCCTCGCCAACATGGGCCGGTTTGATCTGCGCCCCACGTTCAGCATCCTGTACAGGTTCAGCCGCCGGCTCAGGAGCCAGCATCTCGTGCTGGGTCATCTCAGCCGTTGCCAGCGTCTGTTCGCCGGTCAGGGCGTCGAACTCGATCGTCTCGGCGATTGGCCACTCGGGGTCTAACTGCAGATCATCCAAAAACGGCTCGTTGTCGATGTCTCTTGCGCGCATGATGTCGTCGTCATCGATCTCGACATCGGCATCGGCATCGGCATCCAATGCAGCGACCGAAGATGTTTGCCGACTGCGGCGATACCGTACCAGCCCGAGCAAGGCCAAGAGCAACCCCACACCCAAGAGCGGCAATTCCCAGCTCGGTAGCGCTTGGCGCCAGGCGCTGATCACCGTCATTGGATCAGACTCTGACACCGTTTCCGGTTCGCCAGCGCTGGCATCGTCACGGCTCGTCCCAGCAGCTGAGAGGGCTGCGGAGCTCTGGTCGAGAGCCGTAGACGGGGTCGCCGCACCAGCGTGATCTCCGGTCTCAGCCGGCTCTTGGGGCAGGCTGTCAGCCGTTTGCCCCTCGGCCATGGCCAAGCTGAACAGTTGCGCATCACGCAGCTCGAGCAGGCGTCGAATATCCTCGAGCTGCGCCTCCAGCTCCTTGACGCGTGTTCGGAGCTCAGTCGCCTCCTGGCGATTGGCCTCGCTCACCTCGCGTAGCAACAACATCTCCGCCTCGAGCACGGCATCCGTCTGAGACGGGCTCGGCGCTGGCGCTTCAGTCACATCTGGATTAGACGCTGTCGCCAAGTCTGGCAGATCGAGGTCGCCCTGCACGTTCTCAGCATCGCCATCTTCAGCATCGCTATCTTCAACTTCACTATCTTCAACTTCACTGTCGGTAATAGGTCTCGCGCTCAGCTCCGAGGCAGACGCTGGTGCCAAGTCTGGAAGATCGAGGTCGGCCTGCGCGTCCTCAGCAACCTCGCCCGCCTCGCTATCCACAGCGGGTATTTGGCCCACCTCCGCGGTCGCAATGCTCAAACGCACGTCTAGATCGGTCAGCGGGGCGGCCACCGCTGGACGACCCGCCAACGCCGATCGATATTGCGCGAGCGCAGCCTGCGGTGGTAACGCGAAGAGTTCGGCAGCGGTTGGAATGACCAGCTCGGCACCGATCCGCAGCTCATTGATATCGGCGTTGTGAAAGGCGTCCTGACTGTTGCGATAGATCGCCATTGCGGTCTGCTCGAGAGTTGCCCCAGGCGGCGTCAGACGACGGGCGATCCTGATCAGACCATCCCCAGGGCGAATCGGGCCATAGCGCAACGGAAAATCGAGCTCCGCCGCCGACGCTGGGATCTCAACGTCAACCCTCAGACCCTCGACATCGGCCCGTTCGGCACCTTCTGCCGACGACTGCGAGGCTGCGGGCTGCTCAGCGCTTGCGGTCTCCACAGACTCAGGGCGCTGAACATCGGACGATGCGGCTGAGTCTGGCTCGATGCGGGACGCGTTCGAGGCCTGTGCAGCCGCCGCCAATGGCGACTGAGTCGCTCGCGCAGGGGGCGGCGGTGCTGCGCGCGGCGTGCGTTGTCCGCCCACGGCGGGCGGGTCGAGCAGCACCGCATACTCTTTCACTAGCCGCCCATCTGGCCAAATCACCTCCACCAACAGATCCAGGTACGGCTCGCGGATCGGCTCACGGGTGATCACCTGAATCATCGGTTCACCCCGAGGGCCCATCATCGGCGTGAACTGCAGGCGTGTCAGCGCATGCGGGCGCTCGATCCCGGCCTGCTCAAATGCTGACTGGCTGGCCAGACTGGCCTTAACCGCATCAAGCGCGTTCTGGTCGACCTCGAACAGCTCGATCTCAGCATAAAAAGGCTGGTTGAGTGCGGAATGGGTGTGCAGTTCGCCGAGGCCCAGCGCTGCAATCGGCTGACCTTGCAAAAGGGTAGCCATACCGAGCAATAGGCTCAGCGTGCGGCAGCGGAGTGCCCCACCTTTGAGCGCTGTTAGCGTTGGCCGTTGCGGCCAGGCCCGCGGTAGCACCTTAGGAAAAGCGACCGGAGATGATTGGTGTCGCAGTCGCTTGACGATCGACAGCCCCACGCCGCAGCATCAACGCTCGAAGAGGATGCGAAGCATCCGGCGCAGCGGCTCAGCCGCCCCCCAAAGCAGCTGGTCGCCCACGGTAAAGGCGTTTAGGAACTGCGGACCTTGCGCCATCGAGCGCAGTCGGCCGACGGGGATGCGCAACGTGCCAGTCACGGCCGCCGGCGACAGTTCAGCGACGGTCTGCTCGCGCTCGTTCGGGACCACCTGCACCCAATCGTTGGCCTCGGCGAGCATGGCGGTGATCTCGTCGATCGGGATCGCCTGCTTGAGCTTGATCGTCAGCCCTTGACTGTGGCAGCGCATCGAGCCGATGCGCACACAGGTGCCATCGATCGGTATCGCGTTCTCCTCCCGGCCCAGGATCTTGTTGGTCTCGACGCCGCCCTTCCATTCCTCTTTCGACTGGCCGTTCTCCATCGGTTTGTCGATCCAGGGGATCAGGCTGCCGGCGAGCGGCGCGCCGAATTGCTCGGCGGGGAAGGCCTCGGCACGCATCGCCGCCGTCACCCCACGATCGATATCGAGGATCGAGCTGCGCGGATCAGCCAGCAGCTCGCTGACACTGGCCTGCAGGGCGCCCATCTGCGAGAGCAGCTCTCGCATGTTGCGCGCGCCAGCGCCGGACGCTGCCTGATAGGTCATGGCGCTGACCCATTCGACCAGGTCACGGCGCAACAGCTCGCCGACCGCCATCAGCATCAGGCTAACCGTGCAATTGCCGCCGATGAAGTCGCGCTTGCCCGCCGCCAACGCCTGCTTGATCACATCCAGATTCACTGGATCGAGCACGATGGTGCTGTCTTCACGCAGCCGCAGCGTCGAGGCGGCATCGATCCAATAGCCCTGCCAGCCGCGCGCACGCAACGGCTCGAATACCTGCCCGGTATAGTCACCACCTTGGCAGGTGACGATGGCATCCATCCCAGCTAAGGCGTCCAGATCATGGGCATCGAGCAGCGGCTGCGCGCCCTGCCCCACATCCGGACCCGGCTCGCCCTGTTGCGAGGTCGAGAAGAAACGCGCCTCGGGAATCAGCGCGAAATCATCCTCCTCACGCATCCGGTCCATCAGGACCGAGCCCACCATGCCACGCCAGCCAACGAAACCGACTCGATTCATCGAGTGCTCACCTTTGTTAGGCACCGTTCAGGAACAACACGAACAGTGATATGCGAAGAAAAACAAACGAAACAATACACGACCTGCACAAAAAGAGGCGCGCTTGTATTCTAAGCAGCCGCAGCGCGCATCGCCTCGAGCACCGCGTCACCCATCGCCGCGGTTCCGACCGTTTCCGTGCCAGGCGAGGCAATATCGCCGGTGCGCAGCCCGCGATCCAGCACCTGAGACACCGCCTGCTCGATCCGATCCGCCTGCTCCGGCGCCGCCAGCGAGTAGCGCAGCATCATCGCGACCGAGAGCAAGGTGGCGAGCGGATTGGCGACGCCTTTGCCAGCGATATCCGGCGCCGAGCCATGGATCGGCTCGTACATGCCCTGATTGTCGGCGTTCAGCGAGGCCGAGGGCAGCATGCCGATCGAGCCGGTCAACATCGCCGCCGCATCGGAGAGGATGTCGCCGAACATGTTGGTGGTCACCATCACGTCGAACTGCTTGGGCGCGCGCACCAGCTGCATCGCCGCGTTATCGACATACATATGACTGAGCTCGACCTCGGGATAGTCGCGGCCGACCCGGATCGCCACCTCGCGCCACAGCTCGGTGCATTCCAGCACATTGGCCTTATCGACCGAGCAAAGACGCTTGCCGCGCCGCATCGCGGCCTCAAAGGCGACGCGGCAGATACGCTCGATCTCGGATTCGGTATAGACCAGGGTATTGATGCCGCGCCGCTCGCCGCTGGCCAGCGTCTCGACACCGCGCGGTTGGCCGAAATAGATGCCGCCGGTGAGCTCGCGCACGATCATGATATCGAGCCCGGAAACGACCTCGGGCTTCAGGGTCGAGGCCTCGGCCAGCTGCGGGTAGAGGATCGCCGGGCGCAGATTGGCGAACAGGCCAAGCCCAGCGCGCAGGCCGAGCAGGCCCTTCTCCGGGCGCAGCGCGATCTCCAGCGGCTCCCACTTGGGGCCGCCGACGGCGCCGAGCAGCACCGCATCGGCCGCCTTGGCCAGGTCGAGGGTCGACGCCGGTAGCGGCGAGCCGCAGTCGTCATAGGCCGCGCCGCCGACCAAGGCGGTCTCGGTCTCGATGTCGAGTCCGAAATCAGCGCGCAGGCAGTCGAGTAATTTCACCGCCTCGGCGACGATCTCGGGGCCGATGCCATCGCCGGGCAGGATAAGAATCTTCTTGGTCAATCGAGTCTCCGTTGAAGCAAGGGGCGTGTGACGAGCACCGCCCCATTGGCCTTTAGGCGTGGATGTTGAACCACAGATAGACACCGATGAACACTGATCATGGAGTGCCTGCTCATGGAGTGCCTGCTCATGGAGTGCCTACATCGTTCGTCTCGCTTTGCCGATCGCTAGCGATCAAGCGCCCAGGGAAGGAGAACCTGGACAACGGCTAAGCGGCGCTAGGATTTGGTGTCCATCTGTTTGAATCTGTGGTTATTCTTTATGCCATGTCGCAGCTAGACCGATGCTGGTGACGCAAACAGCCAGGGGGCCTGCTGCTGCCGCCGCTGCTCATAGGCGGCGATCTCGTCGGCGCGCTCCAGGGTCAGGCCAATGTCATCGAGCCCATTGAGCAGGCAGTGGCGGTGGAAGGCGTCGATCTCGAAGGCGATCGGCTCACCGCCGCTGGGCCGCAACTGTTGCGTCACAAGGTCGACCTCGATCTCGAGCGCGGTCACGCCGCCGGCGAGCGCAAACAGCGCATCAACGGTCTGCTCATCGAGCACGATCGGCAGCAGGCCGTTCTTGATCGCGTTCTGCCGGAAGATGTCGGCGAAGCTCGGCGCGATCAGCACCCGGAAGCCCTGACCGTCCAGCGCCCAGGGCGCATGCTCGCGCGAGGAGCCGCAGCCGAAGTTGTGCCGGGTGAGCAGGATCTCGGCCTTGGCATAGCGCGGATCATTGAGCACGAAGTCCGGGTTCAGCGGTCGGTTGCTGCAATCCTGACCCGGCTCGCCATGATCCAAATAGCGCCATTCGTCGAACAGGTTCGGGCCGAAGCCGGTGCGCTGGATCGACTTCAGGAATTGCTTGGGGATGATCGCATCGGTGTCGACATTGGCGCGATCGAGCGGCATCACCACACCGCGAAAGGTCTCGAAGGCTTTCATCATCAAAACTCCCGCACGTCGACGAAGCGCCCGGCAACCGCCGCCGCGGCGGCCATCGCCGGACTGACCAGATGGGTGCGACCGCCCTGCCCCTGACGCCCTTCAAAATTGCGGTTCGAGGTCGAGGCACAGCGCTCGCCCGGCTCGAGCCGGTCGGCATTCATCGCCAGACACATCGAGCAGCCGGGCTCGCGCCACTCGAAGCCGGCGTCGATGAAGATCTGGTCCAGCCCCTCGGCCTCGGCCTGTTCCTTGACCAGACCGGAGCCGGGGACGACCATCGCCAGCTTGACCGACTCGGCCACTCGACGCCCCTTGGCCACCTCCGCCGCCGCGCGCAGATCCTCGATGCGCCCATTGGTGCAGGAGCCGATGAACACCTTATCGATGCCAATCTCGGCAATCGGCGTCAGCGGCTTGAGACCCATATAGGTCAGCGCGTGGCGATAACTGCCGGCCTTGACCGGATCGGCCACCGCATCGGGATCTGGCACCTCGCTGTCGATCGGCACCACCATCTCGGGTGAGGTGCCCCAGGTCACCTGCGGGCGAATACTGGCCGCGTCGATGCGCACCACGCGATCGTACTCGGCGCCCGGATCCGTGTTCAGCGAGCGCCAATAGGCCGCCGCCTGCTCGAAGGCCTCGCCCTTCGGCGACCGCGGGCGATCGCGCAGATAATCGATGGTCTGCTCATCGATGCCGATCAACCCGGCGCGCGCGCCGGCCTCGATGGTCATGTTGCAGACCGTCATCCGGCCTTCCATGCTCAGCGCCTGAATCGCCTCGCCCGCATACTCGATCACATGCCCAGTACCGCCAGCGGTGCCGATCTCGCCGATGATCGCCAGCACGATGTCCTTGGCGGTGACGCCACGACCCAGCGCCCCCTCGACCTGCACCAGCATGCTCTTCGGCTTGCGCTGCAGCAGGCATTGGGTGGCCAGCACATGCTCGACCTCGGAGGTGCCCACGCCAAAGGCGAGCGCGCCGAAGGCGCCATGGGTCGAGGTATGGCTATCGCCGCAGACCAGGGTCATGCCGGGCTGGGTAAAGCCCTGCTCGGGGCCGATGACATGCACGATGCCCTGGCGCGGATCACCCATGTCGAAGAGCTGGATGCCGAATTCGCGGCAGTTGGCCTCGAGCGTCTCGACCTGCAGACGCGAGATCGGATCGACGATGCCAAGATGGCGGTCGCTGGTCGGCACGTTGTGATCCGGCACCGCCAGGTTGGCCTCGGGGCGGCGCGGCTTGCGGCCGGCGAGCCTGAGCCCCTCAAAGGCCTGCGGCGAGGTCACCTCGTGCACCAGTTGCCGATCGATATAGAGCAAGACCGTGCCATGCTCATCGGTGCGAACGACATGGTCGTCCCAAATCTTGTCAAACAGGGTTCTTGGTGAGTTGTGTTGAGCCGCCATCGGGCGTTGCTCCGAATCAGAAAACCAGCCGTGCAGCATAA
Organism: Halochromatium roseum; assembly: GCF_016653315.1. GTDB lineage: Bacteria > Pseudomonadota > Gammaproteobacteria > Chromatiales > Chromatiaceae > Lamprobacter > Lamprobacter roseus. The sequence continues at coordinate 78,697 of NZ_NHSH01000072.1, forward strand.
ACGGCCGGGGCCAAAGGCTCAATGTGCGCGTTGCCTGCCGCCAAACAGGGGCGGATGAGAAAGCCTGACGCGCGGGCTGCTCAGGACGACAACCCTGACGCAGCTCAAGAAATCTAATCAGCTCGCAGGTGAGGCATCAGAATCTTCGCTTAGGTCAATGCAACCCACCTTCGACCCCAGCGATGTTCTGCTAACGGCATGCCTGAAGTCTTCAGTGACAAGCGGTTCGAGCCGATAGTCCGAAAGACGAGCTGGGAAGACAGCAGACAGAGGAGTGGACATGGACCCTCAGCCCAGGACAAACGATCGACCCCTAATCTTCGCGGTTGATGATGACCCCATCACAACCCTGATCATTGAGGACTCACTGGCGCATCGGTTTCAGGTCGAGATCGCCAGTAGCGGTGAGCAGGCACTGCAGTTGTTCGAGCAGCTGAACCCCGACCTGATCTTGCTCGACGTGATGATGCAGGGCCTTGACGGCTTTGAGGTCTGTCGCGTGCTGAGAGCGCACAGCAAAGGTCAAACCCTACCGGTGGTGATGCTGACCTCGCAGGATGATCTCGACTCGATCGCGCGCGCCTACGAGGTCGGCGCCACCGACTTTATCGCCAAGCCGATCAATAGCGCGCTGATCGCCCACCGTGTCGGCTATCTGCTGCGCGCCCACGCCACGCTGAAGGCACTTGCTCGACAGGAGCGCCAGTTGGCCGCTGCGCAGCGCATCGCTCGATTGGGGCACTGGGAGTTCGACCCAGCACAAGGTCGTTTCCAGTTCGCCGAGGCCGCGTGCGAGCTGCTCCAACTGCCACATCGCCCGCGGGGCTTCAGCCTGCAACAGCTGCTGGCTCAGGTGCATCCGCGCGAGCGCACCGAGGTCGAACAATGTCTGCTCAGCCTCGACCACGAACAGCGTCCACCAATTCAGTTCGAACACCAGCTCTGCACAGGCGGCCGCGTGTTGCGTCAAAACGTCGAATATTCGAGCGAGTTCAGCGGCTGGCTGGGAACTGTCCAAGATGTCACCGCCATGCATCGCTCGGCGCAGCGCATCATCAAGCTGGCTTACTACGATCGGGCCACCGGGCTACCCAACCGCGACTTCTTCCTCGAGTCCCTACAACGTCGACTCGATCAAGACGACACCGCTGAACTCTGCGTTCTGGTGGTCGAGATCGATGCCCTGAAACGGGTTGGCATGGGCTGGGGTCAGGCGGTCACAGAGCCGTTAGTGCGAAACCTCTCAAGACGACTGATGGCAGACCTGGACATCGCCGCACCGGAAGCACCGCTGCCATCGCCTCAGGCTTGGAACCCAGACCAACCGCAGCTGCTCGCGCGCATCAGCGACGCGGCCTTTGCCCTGTTGACGACCGCTCACAACCAAGCCTCACTCAAACTCACCAAGCGCCTGCTGTCCGCCCTCAGTCAACCGCTAGCGGTAGCCGGCATCGAGCTGCCAATGAGGGCCAAGGTCGGTCTGTCGGATGCGCTGGACTGCGATCAAGACGCCGATACCCTACTCCACCACGCCCTGGCTGCGGCAGCCACAGCCTGCCTGAGCGCAGACAAGGTGCAGACCTATCACCGCGATCTCGATATCGGCGAGCGCAGCCGTCTGACGCTCGAGGCTCGGCTGCGGCGCGCCATCGATCAGCATGAGCTGGAACTCTGGTATCAACCGAAGGTCGACGGCCGCAGCGGCAGGCTGATCGGCGCCGAGGGGCTGGTGCGCTGGCGCGATCCCGAGGAAGGGCTCATCTCACCCGGGCGTTTCATCCCGCTGGCCGAGGAGACCGGCCTCATCGTGCCCCTGACCAACCGGGTGCTGGATCTGGTCTGCGCCGATCTCAGCCTGATGCATGCCCCAGGACTGAGCCCGGTCAAGGTCTCGGTCAACATCAGCGCCGCTCAGCTCGATGACGAGCGATTACCAGAAGAGATCGCCGAACGCCTGTCCAGTGCCGGGCTCTCACCGCAGAACCTGGAGCTTGAGATCACCGAGCGGGCACTGATGGCGCGCCTCGACTCGGTGCTCGGCACTCTCAGCACCCTGCATCGGCTTGGCATCAGCCTGTCGCTTGACGATTTCGGCACCGGTTACTCATCGCTCGGTTATCTCGGCCGCTTCCCGATCGATGAACTGAAGATCGATCAGTCCTTTGTCATGGACCTTGGCACTGGCGCCGCCGGTGAGACGGTGGTGCGCGCCATTGTCGCGCTGGCGCGAGAACTCGGGCTCTGGGTCATCGCTGAAGGGATCGAAACCCAAGCACAGGCGACCTGGCTGTGCTCCAACGGCTGCGAATGGCATCAAGGCTATCTCTACTCGCGCCCGCTTGAGCGGGATGCCTTTTTGCGGCTGCTCGACAGGCGCGCACCGCCCCCCTGGAGCACCTTACCCTGCCTCAGCGCGCGCAGCGATCGAGCGCGGCGATGATGGCGTCCGCGAACCGATCAGCGCCATCTCACCGGCTTCTCGCAGGCGCGTCGATCATGACCGCAGCGATGCTGCTGGGGTTAGTCACGGCTCTACAGCCCGCGTGCGCTGAGCCGGTGCCAACATCCGAGGCAACAGCCGCGCCCACAACAGCACCCACTGCGCCCGCATCAGCACTCACTGGGCCCGCATCAGCACCCACGGCGCTCATATCCGCACCAGCCTCTGCAAACGAAACCTCAACTGCCGCCGCTCCAGAACGCACATCAGATGCCTCATCACCCACGACGACGCCCAGCCGCGAGTTGGTGCTCGGCATGTTCGCCTTTCGCCCGACCGAGATCTTGCGTCAGCGTTGGCAACCGCTGGCGACCTATCTGTCTGAGCGGCTACCGGATCATCAGGTCAGCCTGCGCCTACTCGACATCGAGGCGCTGAAACACGCCCTGTCGCTCGACGAACTGGATCTGCTGTTTACCAACCCGGTTCACTACGTGGATCTGCGCCAGCAGTTCCCGATGAGCGGTGCCCTGGCCACCCTGATGCGTCAAGAACAGGGGCAAGGCATCAGCCAGCTTGGCGGGGTCATCTTCACCCGCGCCGAGCGGGATGACCTGAAGACGCTGCAAGATCTCAGGCAGCGCGACATTCTGGCGGTTGGCCGCGAGTTCCTCGGCGGCTATATCGCGCCCTTGGAGGCGCTCACCGCGGTGGGCGTGAAGCCGGATCAGCTGAACATGCAGCTTGACCCGGCGACCCATGATGCAGTGGTGTTCGGCGTGCTCAACGGCCGCGGCGATGCCGGCTTCGTGCGAACAGGTATCTTGGAGCAATTACAGGCCGAAGGGCGGATTGAACTCGGCCAGATCAAGATACTTGGGCCGAAGACCGCGCCTGGTTTCCCCTTTCTGCACTCAACCCGGCTCTATCCCGAATGGCCGATCATGGCCCTCCCCGGCCTGGATGCCAGCGTTGGGCGTCAGTTGACGGCGGCCTTGATCGAACTCACGCCCGAGCATCCCGCAGCACAAGCCGCTGGGATTGCGGGCTTCGATCTGCCGGCCGACTACGGAACCTTAGAGATGGTGATGCGCCAGTTGCGCGTACCGCCGTTCGCCCAGCAACAAGCACCAAGCCTGGACGACATCTGGCGTTACTACCAACGCGAACTGCTGCTGACCGGCGTACTTGCGCTCTTGGTTGCCGGCTTGCTGCTCGGTCTCGTCGTCAACAATCGTCACCAGCGCCAACTGCACAACCACATCGCCGCCTCCGAGCAGCGCTTGTTCTCAGCGCTCGATGGTGCCGGCCATGGCATCTGGGACTGGGACGCGCGCACCAATAAGGCCGATTACTCGCGGCGCTGGAAAGAGATGCTCGGCTATGCCGAGGAGGAGATCGCACCGCGCTACGACGAATGGTCGCGCCGCATCCATCCCGAGGATCGTTCGGCCACACTCGAGGCCTTTGAGCGCTACCGAACCGGCGACAGCGATCAATTCAGCGTGATGCATCGGCTACGCGCCAAGGATGGCAGTTACCGATGGATTCTTGGACGTGGAGTCGCCACAGAGCGGAACAAAAATGGCCAAGCCTTGCGGATCATAGGCACCAACACCGATGTCACCCACTACCGCAGCGCGGAGCTTGCGCTGGCTGAGAAAGAACAGTTATTCCTCGCGCTGGTCAGTCAGGCACCGGACGGCATGGCGCTGATTGACCCGGACACGCGGCAGCTTGTCCAATTCAATCCAGCAGCGTATCAACAACTTGGATACACCGAGGCTGAATTTGCCGGCATGGGCATCGGCGATGTCGAAGCGGTGCAATCGGCTGCCGAACAGATCGCACAGGTCGAGGCGATCAAGCGCGACGGCTCGGTCATTTTCGACACCCAACATCGCCACAAGGATGGCACCCTGCGCGATGTTCGCGTCAGCGCCCGCATGGTTGTGCAAAACGGAAAACCACTGATCGCGACAGTGTTTAAGGATCTGACCGACCTTCGCCAGGCCGAGCGCGCCCGGCTCCTCAGCCAGCAGGACTTCCAAGCCACCTTTGAACAGGCAGCGCTTGGTATGGCTCAGGTCGCGGCCGATGGTCGGTTTCTACGGGTCAATGACCGCCTGTCGACCATGCTCGGCTATTCCAGCGATGAACTTCGGCAACGGCGTTTTCAAAGCCTCACACATCCCGATGATCTCCCCAAAAACCTCGAGCTGCTCGCACGCTTGAGCGCCGGCGAGATCGACCACTATCAACTCGAAAAACGCTACTGTCGACGCAACGGCGAGATCATCTGGACCCTAGTGACCATGTCTCTCGTGCGCACCGACGATAGCGAGCCTGCCTATTTCGTCGCCGCGATCGAGGACATCAGTGAGCGTCGGCGGGCCCAAGAGCAGCTCCATGTCGCCGCGCAAATGATCGATCTCGCCGCCTACGCGATCATCGCCACCGACATGACGGGCCTAATCACCCAGTTCAATCCCGCCGCCGAACGCCTACTCGACTACAGCGCCGAAGAGATGATCGGGCAGCAAACGCCCCTGCGCTTCCACCTCGAGCAGGAGGTCGCGGCACGCGCCGATGAGCTGTCCGCACAGGTTGGCGAACAGATCCCTGTCGGATTCAGGGTCTTTAGTGAGCCGCTGTTACGCGATGGCGAAGAGACCCGAGAATGGACCCTGCAACGCGCCGATGGCCAACAGCTCTCGGTGTTACTCTCAACCACCTTGCTGCGCAGCAGCGATGGCAAGCCCCAAGGGGTGCTCGGCAATATCGCCGATATTTCGCCCCTGCGCCGCGCCACTGATGCGCTGCGCCGGGAGCGCGATCGGGCGCAGCGCTACCTGGATACCGCTAACTCAATCATCCTCTCGCTTGATGTCCAGGGTCGGGTCACCCTGGCGAATCGCTACACCTGCGAGTTGCTCGGCTGGACCGAGCAGGATCTGCTGGGTCAGGACTGGTTCGAGCGTTGCCTGGCGGCAGAGGATCGCCCCAAACTGCGCGGCCTCTTTGCGCAACTCCTTGATGGCACAGTGCCTGCCGAGGGCTACCTCGAGAGCCGCCTGGTCAGCAGCGATGGCTCCACGCATCTGATTGCCTGGCGCAGCAGCCTGCTGCAGGACGCGGCTGGCCGGGTGGTCGGCGTGCTCGCCGCCGGCAATGACATCACCGAGCGGCACCGGATGGAGTCTGCGCGCATGCAGGCACTGGTTGAGGCCGAACGCCTCGCGGCGCTCAAGAACGCCTTCATTGCCAATATGAGTCACGAGATCCGCACGCCGCTCAACGGCATCCTGGGTCTCGCGCAGATCGGCCGGCGCGACTATGACACCCAGGAGGCAGGGCAGCTGTTTCGGCATATCCAGACCGCCGGGCAGCATCTGATGATCCTGCTGAATGACATCTTGGACTTCTCCAAGCTCGGCGCCGGCAAGCTCAACATCCAGGCAGAACCGTTCTGTCTGGCGGATTGTCTCGCCGAAATCGAGTCGTTGTTGAGCCCACAGGCCAACGCCAAGGGCTTGCGCCTGAGCATCCAAGCCTTGGACTCCGACCTCCCCGCCTGGGTGCTTGGCGATGCCATGCGGCTGCGTCAGATCCTGCTCAACCTGCTCGGCAACGCGATCAAGTTCACCCAGATCGGCGAGGTCCAACTGAGGCTGCTGTCCAAGGGTGAGGAACGGCGGTTCCAGATCACCGACACCGGCATCGGCATGAACGAGGAGCAGATCGCACGCATCTTCCAGCCGTTCGAACAAGCGGATGTCGGCACCACACGCAGCCATGGCGGCACCGGTCTCGGGCTGAGCATCAGTTTGGCTCTGGCAAAGATGATGGGCGGCAGCCTGAGCGTTGACAGCGAACCCAACATCGGGAGTTGCTTTGAGCTGCGCCTGCCACTGCCAGCGGCGGCAGAGCCAAGCAAACCAGCGATTGACGTCTCAACCCGCGCCGACACCCAATCCTTGGCCGGATTGCACCTCTTAGCGGTGGACGATGTCGCGCTGAATCTGATGGTGCTCGAGGATCTGCTGAGCCACGAAGGCGCGCGGATGACCACGGCACGAGATGGCCAAGAGGCGCTGACACGCCTCGCGGAGATCGGCGCGGACGCCATCGACCTGGTGCTGATGGATGTGCAGATGCCGGTGATGGATGGCTACGAGGCGACACGACGCATCCGCGCCCGTTGGCCGGACTTGCCGGTGATCGGCCTCACCGCCCATGCCATGGCGGAAGAGCGCGAGCGCTGCCTGAACGCCGGCATGGTGGCGCATCTGACCAAACCGATCGACCTCGAAGCCCTGTTGGCCGCGATCGACCAACGACGGCAGAACCGGCCACAGGGATCATTCAGCACGCAGGCACCGGCACCATCACCCGAACGCGCCACAGCAGCCATCCCGGCTGGCGCAACCAGCCGGGTTGATGCCAAGCTCACCCAAGAGTCACCAATCGACTGGGATCTGCTCCAGCAACGCTTCGAACAGTCTCCCGGTTTTGTGCAGCGCCTGATCGACACCGCGCTCAGCAGCCAGCGCGATACCGCAGCTCGACTGCGACACTTGGCCGCTGAGGGCGACCTCGAGGAATGCTTTCGCATCGGGCACATGCTGAAGGGCTTTGCCGCCCACCTCAGCGCCGAGCCGTTGCGACAACAGGCCGATCGCCTCTGCGAACAGGCCCGCGCCAATGATCAGGCCGCGATCGAGAGTGCCACGGCACTCGCCAGTTCACTTGAACAGCTGCTGCAAGCGTTGGCTGCGCAGGCGCAGGAAGGCCTGGAAGCCGCTGATGCTGCAAGTCGGAATACAGCCTGAGGTGAGCGCCCGACCGGCCCGCTGAATCGCATCCGGCAACCAGAGCAGACGGCGATGAGGCTCGACCAGATCCGCCCCATGCTACCCTTCCGCCCCTTGGCTTGAGGCATCGGAGACCAGCAGCGCATGCGCTTTTTCAACACCGAAGGGCCGACCCGCAGTGAAGAGGCGACGAGCCCGTGCGGACGGCGCGTTTGGGTGATTCGCGCCTGAGGCTCGCTGATCCTGAGAGACTCAAGACAAGGCTAGGTGAAGCACGGCATACTGAGCCGCAACGCCAACAACCGTTCCATCGCGAGGCATCCAAGGCTTGACAACCCATAGCGCCAAGATCAGCCCAGGCAGCCAGGTCTGTCTGCATCTCGCGGTCTACCTCGAGGATGGCACCGAGGTCCTCTCCAGTTTCGGTGACGAGCCGATGCGCTTTCGCATCGGCGATGGCACGCTAGCGCCCGGCCTCGAAAGCCTGCTGATCGATCTGCGGCCCGGCGCCGATGAGCAGATACTGGCCGATGGCTCGGCGTTGTTCGGCGCCCATGACGCCGGGCTGGTGCATCGGGTACCGCTCAGCGATCTGCCGGAAGGCTTCGCCCCGGAACCGGGCGAGGTCATCCAGTTTCAAGCACCTGGTGGACAAGAGACCCCCGGCACCATTCTCAGTGTCGACAAGACCGAGGCCGAGATCGACTTTAATCATCCACTCGCTCGGCGTGGCTTGCGCATCCATGTGCACCTCATTGAGGTGTCTTAACCCAGGGCTTTCCTGGACTATACTGAGCGCCCAAGACCCAGCAGCACAGTCGGCAAAGATCCCCATGCCCAAAGCCAAAGACCCCCAGCCACCGGTCGAACGCGTGGAAGCGCTCTACGCTGAATTGGTACAGCACTACGGTGAGGGCGAGCAACGCGAACTGCGCGCGGCGGCGAAGATTCTGCTGGTCGCACTGGCCAAGTTTCAAGAGCACGGCGGCCCGCATTGGGCCCGGCTGCTCGATGAGTACGTCGACATCTTGAGACGCGATCCGCAGCGCTTTCAACGCATGCTCGAAAGCAATCGCGCAACCACAGCAGACGAGCTCATGGCCTAAGCGGATGGCCTAAACTCATCGCATAAACTGGTCGCCTAAACTGGTCGCCTAAACTGAATCGCCTAAACTGAATCGCCAAGTGATGAACAAGTCACCTGTGCTTTCGGCTCGGTTCCAACCTACACATCCATCAGCACATGCGAATTGACGGGGTCTCCATCGATGCCATCAAACAACCGATTTCGGCGGCGGCTGCAGCGACTCCAGCAACTGGCGACGCTCGCCACGCTGCTATTGTCTAACGCAGCGATTGGCGAACCGGCGGCGGCTGGTCTCGCCACCGCCGAGGCCAGCTATCGCGTGGTGCCCGAGGAATACCGGCTCGATGGGGTGGTCGAAGCGATCAATCGCACCACGGTCTCGGCCCAGACCAGCGGACAGGTCGAAGCGATCCTCTATGATGTCGATGACTTCGTTGAGAAGGGCGAAGTCATTGCCCGCCTGCGCGATACCGAGCATCGGGCGCGCCTCGCGCAAGCAGCGGCCGATCTGCGATCCGCCTCGGCGCAGCTCGAACAGTCCCGCGATGAGTACGCCCGCATCGAGGGGCTGTACAAACAGAAAAACGTCTCTGAATCCGCGATGGATCAGGCCGAGGCCGATCTCGAGAGCGCCAAGGCGCGCCTGGAATCGGCCCAGGCCAACCTGGAGCAGGCACGGGAGCAGCTGGACTACACCCAGATTCGCGCGCCCTACTCCGGCATCGTCATTCGCCGTCATGTCGAGCTTGGCGAGGTGGCCAGCCCGGGCAGCCCGGTGATGAGCGGCATCTCGCTCGAAGAACTGCGCGTGATCATCGATGTGCCACAGAGCGCGATCCCGGCGGTGCGCGAACGCGGCGAGATCAAGATCCATCTGCCCAATGGCGAGGTGACCGCGCCAAGCCGCATCACCGTCTTCCCCTTCGCCGATCTCGGCTCGAACACCTTCAAGGTGCGCGCCGATCTGGAGACTAACACTGAGGGGCTCTTCCCCGGGATGTTCGTCAAGACCGCCATCGTCACCGGTAGCAAGGAGGAGCTCACCATCCCCAGCGCCGCGGTGGTCTACCGCTCCGAGGTCACGGGCGCCTATGTGGTCAGCGACGACGGCCGCATCCAACTGCGCAAGATTCGCATTGGCTCGAGCCTCGATGGCGAGATCGTCGTCCTCGCCGGCCTGAGCCCAGGCGAGCAGGTCGCGCTCGACCCCATCGCCGCCGGTGTCGCGCTCAAACGCCAAGCGGATGCGAACCTTCAGGGCCGCCAGGATCGCCAAGATGGCTGAGTCGCCAACGACAACCCAGAACAGTGCTGGAACCGCTGAGGCCGCCAGCACCGACGGAGCCACAGCGCCACCGGGCCAAGAGACGACGCTTGGCATCTCCGGGCGCATCGCCCAACGCTTCCAGGATGCCAAGATCACGCCGCTCTTGGCGCTGGTCGGCCTGCTGCTCGGTCTGTTCGCGATCCTCATGACGCCGCGCGAGGAAGAGCCGCAGATCAACGTCACCTTCGCCGATGTCTTCATCCCCTTCCCCGGCGCCTCGGCGAGCGAGGTCGAGCACCTGGTCGCTGGTCCGGCCGAGCAGGTGCTCTCCGAGATCCAGGGCGTCAAGCATGTGTACTCGGTCTCGCGCCCTGGGATGGCGCTGATCTCGGTCCAGTTTGAGGTCGGCGAGGACCGCACCGAGGCCATCGTGCGGTTGTGGAGCAAGGTCAATTCCAACGCCGATTGGCTGGCCGAAGGCCTCGGTGTCGGTCAGCCATTGATCAAGCCCAAGGGTATCGACAATGTGCCCATCCTCACTGCCACCCTCTGGTCGGCGGATCAGCGGCTCGGCGCCTATGAGCTGGGCCAGGTCGCCCATGCCATCGAGCAGGAGCTGAAACGGGTGCCCGGCACCCGCGATGTCTACACGGTGGGCGCGCCGCAACAGGTGATGCGCGTCATCCTTGATCCGCAAGCCTTGGCCTCGCACGGCATCGATCTGAGCGACCTGAGCCGCGCCTTGCAGGCAGGCAACAGTAGCCGTGACGACATCGCCATCGTCGCCGATAACCAAGAGATCCTAGTCCAAGCCGGCACCATGCTCAGCAGCGTCGACGACATCGCCGAGCTGGTGGTCGGCATGCACGGCGGCCGTCCGGTCTATCTGCGCGAGGTCGCGCGCATCGAGCGCGGCCCCGAGGTGCCCCAGGCCTATGTCTGGATGGGTGCTGGCGCTGGTGCCAGTGCCGGCTCGAGTGCCAGTACCAGTGCCAGCTCCGGCTCCGGCTCCGGCTCCGGCGACACCGACAGCGCCAGCGGCGCTGACAGCCCCGCGCTGGTCGGCACCACGCCGGCGGTCACCATCGCCGTGGCCAAGCAGGAAGGCACCAATGCGGTGGCCGTCGCCGAGCAGATCATCGCGCGCTTCGAGCAGCTCGATGGCATCTTCATCCCCGAGGGCGTCGAGGTCAGCATCACCCGCAACGATGGCGCGACGGCCGACGCCAAGGCGCGCAAGCTGATCACCGAGCTGGCCTCCGCCACCATCACCGTGATCGTGCTCGTGGGGTTGGCAATGGGCTGGCGCGCCGGGCTCGTCGTCGGTGGCGCGGTCATCGTCACCCTGATGCTGACCCTGTTCGCCTCCTGGGCCTATGGCTTCACCCTCAACCGGGTATCGCTGTTCGCGCTCATCTTCTCGATCGGCATCCTGGTCGATGACGCCATCGTCGTGGTCGAGAACATCATCCGCCACATGGCCATCGGCCGACGCAAGATGCTCGATCTGATGCCCGGCGCGGTCGACGAGGTCGGCAGCCCCACCATCCTCGCCACCTTCACCGTCATCGCCGCCCTGCTGCCGATGGCCTTCGTTTCCGGGCTGATGGGGCCCTACATGAGCCCGATCCCGATCAACGCCTCGATGGGGATGGTGATCTCACAGGCCGTCGCCTTCGTGCTCACGCCTTGGCTTGCGTATCAGGTGCTCGGTCGGCGTCATGATGCGGCGCTCGTCGACCACGAGGATGCCGCCCTCGCCGACCAGGCGCATCAAGCTCGGCCAGACATGCCAGGCCGCGTGGCCTCAGCACCGGATGGAGCCAGCCCGAGTCCCGCACCTGGTGGTGATGCGATGCAGCGGGATGCGACCAACCCGCATCTCGCATCGGACGACGCTGCAGCGCCACAGGATCAGGCTAACTCGCGTCTCGCCTCTGGCAGCGAATCGGCACCAGCGCATCAGAAGCACGAAACGGGAGAAGACGAGGCCAACCCGAAGCTGCAATGGCTGTTCGAGCGGGTGATCACGCCGTTCCTGGAAGGGCGACGTGGCCTGATCAACCGTTGGCTGCTGCTGGCTGGCATCCTACTCATGATCGGCGCCTCGCTGCTGCTGCCGCTGAGTCAGACGGTGATCCTGAAGATGCTGCCGTTCGACAACAAGAGCGAGCTGCAGATCGTGCTCGACATGCCCGAGGGCAGCAGCCTGGAGCAGACCGCGCGCGTGCTCGCAGAGCTGGGGCATTATCTGGAGACGCAGCCCGAGGTCGCCGATTATCAGGCCTATGCCGGCACCGCCTCGCCGATGAACTTCAACGGCCTGGTGCGCCAATACTATCTGCGCGATCAGGCCCATCAGGGCGATCTACAGGTCAATCTGGTGCCTGACGATCAGCGCGAGGACAAGAGCCACGCCATCGCGCTGCGACTGCGCGAGCCGCTACAGAGCATCGCCGAGCGCCATGGCGGTAACGCCAAGATCGTCGAGATCCCGCCCGGACCGCCGGTGTTCGCGCCGCTGGTCGCCGAGATCTATGGCATCGACTACGCCGAGCAGATGGCGCTTGCCGAGCAGGTGCGCGCGGTCTTCGCCGGCACCGAGGACATCGTCGATATCGATGACTCGATGGAGTATCCAGGGCGCAAGGTCGTGCTCGTGGTCGATCGCCCCAAGGCGGCACAGCTCGGGGTCGATCAGGCCAGCGTCGCCCAGGCCCTGGCCAGCGTGCTCGGTGGCGAGGACATGGCCTATCTGCACGGCGCCAATGTCAAGTACGCGGTGCCAATCCGAGTCGAATACGCCGAGGCCGACAAGGCCGATCTGGATCAGGTGTTGGCCTTGCGGGTACGCTCGCGCGGCGGCCAACTGGTGCCGCTGTCGGAGATCGTCACTGTCGTCGACAGCCAGCGCGAGCACAGCATCTACCATAAGGATCTGCTGCCGGTGGTCTATGTCACCGCCAACATGGCCGGCGCCATCGACAGCCCGCTGTACGGGCTCTTCACCATCGCCGGCCAGCTCGATGAGGACCTGTCGCAGTGGTACACCCGCCAACCGGAGAACCCCTACGAGCCCAGCATCAAATGGGATGGCGAATGGCAGGTCACCTACGAGACCTTCCGCGACATGGGCATCGCCTATGCCTTTGGGCTGGTGCTGATCTACCTGTTGGTGGTGTTCCAGTTCCGCAGCTACGTGGTGCCGCTGATCATCATGGCGCCGATCCCGCTGACCATCATCGGCATCCTGCCCGGCCACGCGCTGATCGGCGCCCAGTTCACCGCCACCTCGATGATCGGCATGATCGCGCTCGCCGGCATCATCGTGCGCAACTCGATCCTGCTGGTGGACTTCATCAATCAGCAGGTGCGTGCCGGTGATCGGCTGGAAGACGCCGTCATCGGCTCGGCGGTGGTGCGCACCAAGCCGATCGTGCTCACGGCGTTGGCGACCATGGCCGGGGTCTCGTTCATCTTGAGCGACCCGATCTTCTCGGGCCTGGCGGTGTCGCTGCTCTTCGGCCTGTTCGTCTCCACCCTGCTGACGCTGGTGGTGATTCCGGTGGTCTACTATGGGGTGATGCGCAAGCGGGTGGAGTGGATTCGGACGGCGACCGGATGAGCGACGTCACCTTACATGATCTGTTCGTGGCGTCAGGATCGTTTCTGTCTTCTTCGAGGAATGGCAACAGGCGCGGCCGGCTGGTACGCCTTTAGACCCTGATCGCCCGTCAGGATTTCGACCGCATAGCCCACGCTGGCGTAATGTTCGGCAACGTCCTTGATGGTGGCATCGCCAAGAGACAGTTTGCGACCGGCAAGATCCGGCCAAGCATCGGCGAGCGTCTTCAAGCGCTCCGCGGACCATAAGACCGATTGATCGGAAAAGGCCGCCCAAGGCGATTCTTCATCGGCACTCTTGCGCATCAAGTCCGCCAGCTGTTCCCCTCGTGCTCTGCGACTATGGCGAGCCTGCGCAATGTGATTGCCGGTTTCGATGATACTGGCCAGCGGCAGGACAAAGGTCGTCTGACTGCTGCGCTCATGGGCAATCTTGGCCTCAACGCGAGACTTGTCCCAACGATCATCGTCCGGCCCACAGGTCTCCATGCCGGGAACATCCAGCCAGACGCAGAGAATGCTGGTATCGAGAATGAGCACCCGCTTCACTGGCCATGATCCTGCTTGAGGGCCGCTTCGATCCGCCCCCTGCTCGACAGGGTGCCCAGGCTTCCGCCAGCAATCAGCTTGGGTAGCTGCTCGATCTCTTCGAGGAGCGTCAGACCGCTGAAGCCGGTGGCATCGTCGCGGTGGGCCACAGTGATAAAGGGCACCATGGCGAGACCAGCCGCATCCAGTAGCGCCGGGTTATGGGTCGTGACCAAGACATCGATCCCCCGCGCTTTGCCCAAGGTCTGAAGCATGCTCACTAGCAGATGGGCGCGGGAGGGATGCAATCCGTTATCGACCTCCTCGATCACCAGGAGGCTGCCCGGCTCGCGCGTCAGCAGGGCGGTGACAATCGCCACATAGCGCAGGGTGCCATCGGACATGCCGCGGGCATCGACTTCATGCGTTGGCTGACCGTCCCAACCCTCTTCGCAGTAGAGCATGGCATCGGTGCCGAACTTGCCCACCCGTTCGGTCCAGATGCGCTTGATATCGCGCTCGGGCAGCGCTTTCAGGTACTGGGTCAATGCGGCCTCGACGGTTGGCTTGCGCTCCGCATCCAGCCCCGCCAGAACCCCCGCGATGTTGGAGCCATCGGTCGAGAGCTTGTCTGCCAATGGGCTATAGTCGCGCATGTGGCTCGGGATGGGATCAAAGACAAAGATGCCCTGCAACTGGCGCAAGACCTGCTGTGCGCCGCGCTGCACCTCGCGATTGGCGTTATGAATGGTTTCCGTTTGGGTCAGAATCAGCTGCGTTCGCGCCAGATCGGCGCGTTTACCCCAGCCCTTAGTACCCGTGCCATGGATGTCTGTGCGGTAGTAAGTCGGAATCGTTGGACTGTTTGCTTCGTCAATGCGGGTCTGTAATAGACTCGTTTCCTTGGGGGTTTGGCTGCCTGGCCCATAGTGCAGCCAGATCAATTCCTCTTCCTGGACTTCGGCTTTGGTGGCATTGACTTGAATGCCGAGATGGTAGCGATACTCTTCTCGCTCCCGTTCACCGCTCACGACCAGCGTCAGGCTGAAGCGCTTTTCAGGCTTGCGGCAAACCCATTCGATCCCGCCACGCAAGGCCGGCAGATTGAGATCACCAGCAATCGCTGAAAACAGGCTAATACCTCGGCTGACCCGACTGAGAAACAGCAGCGCATCCAGGGCATTGGATTTACCGCTGGCATTACTGCCGATTAGGATCGTCAGCGGATCGATATAGAGGGTGGCGTCGGCAAAGCTTTTCCAGTTGCGAAGACGCAGCTCTTTTAACATGCTGATTCCACCTTCCAGGGTTCGCTATCAATCGCCTGATCGATCAATTCAAACACACGACCATCATCGTCTGCCTGGGTGCGCCGGCCTTGATCATCGCTCGGTCCAAAACTGAGTATTTTGGTAGGCGATCATCCACGCTGAAGGCGTGGCAGGAGCGCCGGGAGGGCGTACCCTTGGAAGTGCAAACTAACCGAGGGAAAAGCCGTTGCCCGATGCTCCTACCGCTGTTGACTCTAATGCAGAACGACGCCCCACGCCAATCCATGATCGCCTGGATCGCGCCAAGCATCGGCAGGCGGTAGCGCAAGCGCAGCAAGCTGGGCAGAGCCAGCGTGCGGCGATCACCAGCGCCGGCCTCGCCCGCAGCACCGTGCGGCACTGGAACGCACCCCCTGAGACATCGGCACCGGCGGCGCTGGCGGCCTTTGTCGAGACACCCGAGGGCGTGGAGTGGCTGCGCCGGGTGCAGATGGCCGCGCACTGGAGCATCAGCGAACAGGGCGGCGCGGGCGTGCGCGTGGTCTGCCAGTTTCTCGAGCTCAGTGGACTGTCGGTGTTCATCGGTGCCTCCTACGGCACGCAGCAGGCGTTCCAGGCGGAGCTGGAGCGGCAGATCGTCAGCGAAGCCACCGACCTGCGCGCGGCACTGGCCAAGACCATGCCGCATCGCACCCTCAGCATCGTCGAAGACGAGACCTGGCAGGACGGCATGCGCTTAGTGGCGATTGAACCGGTCTCGAACTTTATCCTTCTCGAGCAGGCGAGCGCGGCGCGCTCGGCGGCGGCCTGGAGCCAGGCGCTGGAGCGCGGGCTGGCGGGGTTCAAGATCACCGTGGTGCAAGGCATCAGCGATGAGGCCAAGGGACTGCTGGCCCATGTCAAGCGCGACCAGGGTGCCCATCATTCGACCGACCTGTTCCATCTCCAGCATGAGGTGAGCAAGGCGATGAGCCTGGCGTTGAGGCGCACGCAACAGCAGGCCGAGGCCGAAGAGACGACGGCCAAGGCGCGCTGGCAGGCGGAATGCGCGGCCGAGCAGGCTTATCATCGCCAGCACCATGGCCCGGGGCGCCCGCCTGCGTTTGCTGCGCGCATCGATCGCGCGCTTGAGGCCGACGTGCAAGCCAGCCTCGCGCGCGAGCGCGCCCAGGCGCAGCGCGCGGAGTCCAAAGCCCTGATCGGCGCTTTCAGCGCGGTGGATCATCCCTATGAGCTCGAGCAGGGACAAGCGCAAACGCCCGAGCAACTGCAGACGCACTTAGAAGGGCTGTTTGCACGCCTGGAGGCGCTCGCACAGGAGGTGGACCTCTCCGAGCGCCTGTGCGCGCATCTGGCCAAGGCGAAGCGCTTGACGCACAGCCTGGTGGCCACGCTGACGTTCTTCTTCATGACGGTTAACACGCGGGTCCAGGCGCTGGACCTCGCACCGGCGATTGAGCAGGCGATGCTCAACGACTTGATCCCAGCGCTCTATCTGGAGCGCGCCGCCGCGCGCAGTCCCAGTGCTGAGCAACGCCATCGGCTGCGGGCACTCAGTGCCCAGCGCCTCGCCCCGCTGCAGCAGCCCGCGCACCCGATCCAGTCGTTGGATGAGGCGACCCGTCGGCACCTCGAGCAGGTCGCCGGGGACTGTGCCGATCTGTTTCAGCGCAGCAGCTCCTGTGTCGAGGGCCGCAATGGCGTCCTCGCGCTCTATCAGCATGGGCATCATCGTCTGAGTCCGCGCAAGCAGCAGGTGCTCACCGCCCTGCACAACTTCTCGATCACGCGCCCCGATGGCACCACCGCCGCCGAGCGCTTCTTCGCTCAGCCCCATCCCTCCCTGTTTGAGCAGGTGCTTGAGCGCATGCCCTGGCCAGCCCGACCGGCGCGACGACGACCACGGCCAGCGAAGCCGCCTCACCTCACGCTTGTGGCGGCTTAGCAACAGTGGACCAAGGGATGATCAAGGCCATCGTCGATATAACTTCAGGTGGCAGGGTGTGCATGATTGGCGCTATCGCGGATTCTAGCCGCTTTTTTAGATCGGTTTCCGCGAACTGCCTGATTCGGCGTTGATATTTTGCGCGCAATGTGAGCTTGCTCCTTCAGCGAAAGTCCAACAGTCAAATACGACTGGATCATCAATAGCAGTGACGCACGACTTCGGATGGGTTCTTACTCATCGTCTTCAGCTGCTACCGCCACCGCCACGTCTAGTCTAGCCTATGCGGCTCGCCAGGTTTCCTCAGTGTCCTTGAGCCGACACTCCGCGATCAATCGCCGCAATAAGGCCTCTGGCTCTAACCGCTCGCCGAGCAACCGCTGCTGCCGCGCCACATTGCCAAAGTCGCCCGGCGTCAGGTTGTTCAGCGCTGCCAAGTGCCGCGCGAGATGCGCTGGCACCATCGCCTCTGCATCCCCGAGCGCCTCACGCGCAAACAGTTGGATGCGCTGCTCGGGTTTCAGCGGCCGGAAGGCCAGCTTGAAGTCGAAGCGGCGCAAGGCGGCTTCGTCGACACCGCTCATCAGGTTGGTCGCGGCGATGAAGATGCCGGGAAAGCACTCCATCTGTTGCAACAGCTCATTGACCTGGGTTCGCTCCCAGCCGTGCCGGGCTTGGCGGCGGGCTGCGAGGAAGCTGTCGACCTCATCGAGCAGCAGCACCGAGCGCTTGGGATCGACGCTGGCGAAGAGGCGCGCGAGCTGCTGCTCGGTCTCGCCGACATAGGGCGAGATCAAGTCCGAGGCTTGGCGTGCGACCAGCTCTCGATCCAACGCCTCGGCCAGCAGCTCGGCGAAGGCGGTCTTGCCGGTGCCGGGTGGGCCATAGAAGCACAGCCGTCCGCTGCCTTCGCGCTCCAGTGCTCGGGCGAGGGCGTTGGGAGCGATGCCGCCACCGAGATTCAGGTAGGCGACATCAAAGGCGGTGGCGTTCTCGCGTCGACGTGGCGCCGGCGTGCCATGCAAGAGCTGCCGACAGGCCGCCACGCCCTCGCGGATGTTGGTCTCCAGCGGCGCCTCCGGCTGCAGATCGACCAGTCGCCGCGCGGCTGCGAACTGGGCTGGGGTCAGCAGGTCGTCGCCCGCCAACTCATCGAGCAAGGCCGGCTCGAGGGTCAGATCGCCCAGATGCCGCTCCGCCATCTGTCGGCGCACCGAGCGCGGTGGAGTGACGAAGGGCACCGGCAGCAGGTAACGGCGCTTGAAGGCGTCGTCCAGACCATCGACCGCGTTGGTGATCCAGATGGTCGGCACAGGATTGGTTTCCAGAATGCGATTGGTCCGGCCTTTCTGCTCCCCGGCCGGCGCGCGTCCGCTGAACAGCGCAAAGAGGTCGAGCTGCTGGGCAAAAACATCCTCGATCTCGTCGAAGATGATCACCGCGTCGCGGCGTCGAGCCAGCAGCCGCTGGACCAACAGATATGCCGACAGGCGTCCGTGGCGGTTGAGTCCGTCGTCGTCCTCGTTGGCGCTGCGCACCTGAAAGGCCTTCAGATCACTGTCCGCAGCGATGGCGCGCGCTAGCTCGGTCTTGCCGGTGCCGGGCGGTCCGTAGAAGAGTGCATTGACGCCGGCGATCCCATCGCGCGCGGCACGGTTCAGCACCCCCCGCACGCGCAGCGCCTGATCCTGCAGATGCGGAAAGGCACTCAAGGGCCAGTCCGCCGCCGGCGCCGGCTCAAGCAAGCACGCAAGCAGGGCTTGTTCGTCGTGAGGCTCGGCGTCGATGAGGTCACGCAGCAGGTCGCCAGCGTTGACATAGTCTTCCAGATCGGCGTGGAAGGAGCGGTTGCGTTCCATCAGCCCGAGCACGCACAGCGGGCTGTCCTTGGCGAGCAGCGGGCGCAGGGTCTGTTCGTCGATGCCGAGCAGCGCGGCGATGTCGGTACGGTGCTCGTTCGGGACATAGGGGCCGGGACGGGCTTCGTTCAGCAACTGACGCAGTTCCTTGCTGTGCTCGCGCAAGATCAGGGTGTCCAGTAGCCTCGCTGCGGCAGGCGGCAGATCCAGGCAGCGCGTGAGGAGTGCGGCGAGCGGCATGACCGCATCTTCGCCATCAGCCTCGATCAGAGTTTCAAGCACCGCGCGCGACAGGCCGGCATAGAACAGACGTAGACGACGCTGCCGGGGCCGGGCGCGCTCGCGTTTGCCGCGCATCGACGGGGGCAACCATGCTGCTTCGTCTTCCTCCTCGTCGGCATCAGCGTCTGCGTCGGCATCAGCAACGCTGTCGCCATGCTGACTCTCTGTGCTCAGGACGCTCAGGGCATTGCGCACCCGGGCATTGAGCTTAGTGGTGCCCTTCGGCGCCAGCGTGGCCTCGAAGAAGCCGAGCGCGACCGGTTCTAGCAGGCACTGGGTCAGGGACCACAGCGGGGTGGTGAAATCGCTGTCGCTCAGGCGCTTTTGCAGCGCAGGATCGCTGAGGACGAATTGCAGCGTCAGCCGGGCGAGACGGCGTTCGACGGCGGGAATCTGGTCAAGATCGCGGCGGATCAGGGAGTCGCTGGGCGTCGCGCTGGTCATCATGGACATCTCCTGCTGCAAATGGGCAGCTAAAAAGCAGACACGGATGGCGAGGACGGGCAAGGCTCTGTCGTCGTAGACCGACTTAAAATGACGGATCGGTGTGATCGAAGAGGTTGCATCTCAGGCGTCTCGGTGAGATCAGAAGGACGCCGCGAACCCGATCGGGCGGCCTTGACCCTGGCGCTTGTGCTGGCATTCGCCTCGCAGCCGCTCGAACAAGAGCGCAGGAGTCCAGTCGGCCTGCTCGATGCGCAGTTGGCGGATCACTGCGGCAAAGTCGCCTGGCGTGAGTCCGTCCAAGCTGGCTAGCGGCCCACGCCAATGCTGCTCGTCTGGTTTGGCGACGCCTTGCTCGCGCAGCACTTGAGCAAACAGGCTGACACGCTGCTCGATGCGCAGCGGATCGAAGCGCAGTTTGAGGTCAAACCGGCGCAGCGAGGCCGTATCCAGTTGCTCGACCAGATTGGTGGTGCAGATGAAGATGCCGTCGAAGGCCTCCATTTGGGTCAGCAGTTCGTTGACCTGGGTGACTTCCCAGCCTTGCTGAACGGCGGCCCGCGAGCGCAGGAAGCTGTCGGCCTCATCCAGCAGCAGGATGGCCTGATCGGCGCGCGCTTCGGCGAACATCGCCGCGATCGCCTGCTCGGTCTGACCGACGAAGGCACCGAGCAGATCAGAGGCGCGTTTGCTCAGCAGTGGCTGCTCGAGCCGCCGCGCGACCTCGGCGGCGAAGGCGCTCTTGCCTGTGCCGGGTGGTCCGTAGAGGCAGAGGCGGCCCTGTTGGGACTTGGCGAGTCCCTGCAGCACGGGCTCAATCGGTCGGTCGGGATTGAGCAGCGCCAGCTGATACGCGGTAACGGTGGAGGCGCTGGTCACCAACGGCGTGGCGTGCCCGAGTGCCTTCAGCGTGCCGCTGAGCAGACGGCTGAGCTGGGCCTCGGTCTGCGCGCGGAAGGTCTTGCCCTGCGCCTGGGAGGTCTTGCGCTGTGCACGCGAGGTCTTGCCCTGCACACGGGAGGTCTTGCCCTGCACACGGGAGGTCTTACCCTGTGCGCACAGCTGCGCCACCCGCGCCGCGCGGGTCAGATGCGCCGGGGCGAGGGCTGGCTGGCGAGCAAGCGCCTGGATGAAGGACTGGCTGACATTCAGCTCGTCGAACGCTTTGGCGGCGATTCCAGCGCGCACCGATTGGGGCGGTACCGGCATCTCGATGACCAGGTCGAAGCGGCGCAGGTAGGCCGGGTCCATGTCTTCGATGTCATTGGCAATCCACAGCGTTGGCACAGGATTGGTCGCCAGTAACTGGTTGGTGAAGCCTTTGTTCGCCGTGGGTAGCTCGCTCTCGAACAGGGCTCCCAACCAGGACGGCATAAACAGGGTTTCCACCTCATCGAACAGGATCAGGCTGTCCGCTTGGCGCGAGAGGCTCTGCTGGGCGAACTGATAGGCGCCGATGCGACGGGCATCGCTGATCGCATCGCCGTCATCGTCGGCGGTGGCGATGGCCGTGAGTCGCAGCTTGAGCGCTTGGGCGACGACACCGGCCAGCTCGGTCTTGCCGGTGCCGGGCGGACCATAAAGGAGGACATTGCAGCCGGGCTCGTTGCCTTGCCGGGCACCCTTTAGATAGGCGAGCAGATCGTCCAGTGCTGCCCGCAGATGCGGATAGTCACTGCGTTTCAAGGTTGGGCGCGGGGCGGGTGCGAAATAACGTCGCGTCAGGGTGGCGACAGAGGTGCGGGCCTCGAATAGCAAGGCTTCGAGTCCTTCGAGCGGCAGGAACTTCTCTGCCAGGCTGTCAACGCCACCCAGACTGACCCGCAGCAGGCCAGCGCGGGCCAGGTAGCCGTCGGGCGAGAGTGCCTTGCCCACGGTAGCGACCGGAACCGCGAGTGCCGTGGCGATGGCGGCGATCGCATCCGAGCGTGGGATCTCACCAAACTCATCGGTCAGTCGGGTAAAGGGCGAGTGAGCACAGAGCGCCAGCACCAGGGTGAGAATCCGGCACTCGACTGCGGAGAGCGCCAAGTCCCGCTGTAACCGACCATGCAAGGGCTCAAGCACCGATTCAGGCTGTTGAGCGGCCAGAACCTGTAGGCGCTCCTTCAAGAGACGCAGAAAGGCGCTTGGCGTCATGTCCTGATCCTCGTAACGGCCAAGCCCGAGAGTGCGCAACAGGTCGCCATCGAAGGTCAGCGCCCCAGGGTATCCAGAGAGCCGCTGCCAGAAGCGAAGTTTGATCAGCAGTCGTAGGGACCAATAGGCCACCAGGGGATCAAGGTGTTGGCGAACGGTTTTGCGGGTTCCAGCGGGTCTGGTCCTCGTCTTCGACAAGGTGCGGGCCATGGTCTCTCCTGAATGAACGCAATAGGACGATTGGGATGCATGCTAGAGCCTCTTCATTCACCTGGTCAAGCTAGAACGGCGCAACTAATATTTCATTTTTTCATTCTCAAGTTATTGATTTATATATACTATTTTTTATTATTTTTAATTTTTTTGAGTTATCGCAACGCAAGCCATTGATACCCAAGGGCCGAAAAAATTGATTATTGAAAACACCAGAATACCTCAAAGACCTCGCATCTAGAGCCTCGTGGTAGGCAGACTCTGGATGTGGCTTAATGCTGTCTTCAGTGTCTGTTTGGGGCCGGGCGCCCCGCGGAGGGACCATGTACGAAGGTGCCGGAATCCTGTTTGTTGCCGATCACCAAGGAACCCCTCACCTGTTGCTGGGGCGGCGTTCGCATCGTCCGCATCAAGGGCAGTGGAGCATCCCAGGCGGCCGGCGATCGCAACAAGACGCGTCGCTGTTCGAGACGGCGATCCGAGAGACCGAGGAGGAGTTCTGCCGGGGGCAGCCCATCGGACGAGTCTTTGCCCTACCCGACGGAGCTGACTGGAATGAACAGCGTTTTCAGGTCGCTCCGATCATCGTGCCGTTTGTGTTCCGATGGCGCACCTATCTGGTGCCGCTGCCCAATCGGCTACCTCCTGAACGCATCCCCTTCGATCATGAATTTCAGGAGGTTGACTGGTTTCCGCGCGACCGGCTTCCGAGCCGAACGCATCGAGGCGTCCCCTATGCCTACTGGTGGATAAGGTCTCACAACGGATTTGGGAACTAGACGACTGGGAGGCGCAACATGGCAAAGGTGATCGTCGGGCTCAGTGACTGGAGTCAAACCAAGTCAGAGCTACAAGGCTTGGCGCGCGCTATCGATGCGGGCGAGGCCTTGCCGGAGGCCGACTACCGACTGAACTTCCCCAGCGCGGAGCAGCTGTTCGCCGAGCTCACACCGGCGCGCCTGCGGTTACTGGATACGCTCAAGGCGACGGGGCCACTCTCGATCCAGGCACTGGCCAAGCGCCTCGGGCAAGGGGATCAGGGTGTGCGCAAGGATCTCGACAAACTGCTCGAACATGCGCTGATCGATCAAGATGCCCAGAACAAGGTCTTCGTGCCTTGGGACGCGATTCGTCTCGATCTAAAACTCGATGGCTCGCGGGCGGCTTGATGCTCCGGCCAATGCTTGACTTAGAGCACTTGGCGAACCTCTCAGCGCGCCTTTGTCACCGCCACAGCGCCCTGCAAAAAAGCTGCAAGCTCCGATGCCATGGGCCGGGCCGAGCAGATTGATACGCTCGACAGGCACTTGCCCATCGATGCGGCAGGCGATGAAACAACTCGACCCTCCCGCTGGTCATAGGCGTCAGCTTCGTTCAGATCAGGCCTTAAACCCCATGCAGTCACCTCGCCGTTTGTTGACCCCCGCCCTCTTCGCCACCTTCCTAGCCGCCCTCTTCGCCATCCTGCCGTTGCAAGCCCTGGCCGCGACCGAATCGATCGTCCTCGGCATGGGCTGCTTCTGGGGCGCCGAGAAACGCATGGCTGAGATCCCCGGTGTGCTCGATGTCGAATCCGGCTACGCCGGTGGCGATGCCGAGCGCACCAGCTATCGCGAGGTGCTCAACCTCGAGAAGCGCATCCAGCGCGGCAAGAGCGATGAGCGCAATCATGCCGAGGTCATCAAGGTCACATTCGACCCCGAGCAGGTCAGCCTCGAGCGGGTGTTGATCGGCTTCTGGGAGAACCATAATCCGACCCAAGGCGACCGCCAGGGCAATGACGTCGGTAGCAACTATCGCAGCGCGATCTACTTCAACAGCGAGGCGCAACGCGTCGTCGCCCTCAACACCCGCGAGACCTATCAGCAAGCGCTGAGCGCCGCCGGCTTCGGCCCGATCACCACCGAGATCGCCCCGCTGCGCCACTACAATCGCGCTGAGACCTACCATCAAGACTATCTGGTGAAGAATCCCGATGGCTACTGCGGTCTCGGTGGCACTCAGGTCGCCTACCCCGGTGCTGCCGCAGGTCCCTCTGATCAGGCGGCGCGGCCCCAGCCTTCGCCAAGGCTCGACGCCAAGGCGCTCAATGCCGAGCGCCAGCTGATCGTCTTCGAGGCCGAGGATTGCCCCTTCTGCCAGCAGTTCCGTGCCGAGGTGCTGGATGGCTGGTCCTCAGAGGTGCCAGTGGTCTCGACCCTGAATCCGCAACCGCCCGAAGGCTGGTCGCTCGATAAGGCGCTGTTCGCGACCCCGACCATGGTCTTGTTCGAGGACGGCAAGGAGGTCTCGCGCTACACCGGTTACAAGGGCGACAAGGAGCGCTTCTGGCAATGGCTTGGCTTCCAGATCCTGACCCCGGAGCAGCAGCGCATCGCCTTCGAACAAGGCACCGAGCGCGCCTTCACCGGCTCACATCTGGATGAAAAGCGCCCCGGCGTTTTCGTCGACCCGATCACCGGCGCGCCGCTGTTTCGCAGCGACACCAAGTTCGAGAGCAAGAGCGGCTGGCCAAGTTTCTTCAACCCGGTTGAAGGCGCCCTGACCTATCACGAAGACAACGCCTATGGCATGCGCCGCACCGAGGTCCGCAGCGCCAGCTCTGGCATCCATCTCGGCCATGTCTTCGACGACGGCCCGCCACCCACTGGCAAGCGTTACTGCATCAACGGCAATGTGCTGAGCTTTGTGCCAGACGCTGATTGAGCACGGCTGACTGAGCGCGGCTGGCTGAGCACGGCCGATAGCAATCGGCTGGGCAGCAAATTTGCGCGCAATCTGTAGGGCGAATGCGCTACTCTTAAGTGAACTCATCGACTTTGGGTAGCCCTGATGCTCCTCTGAGTCGTTTTCGGATGACGCTGAGTAAGCTCGCGCCGCCACCTGCAATCGCCAATCCAGAGCGGGTATCGATGCAGGTGTAGTGGTCCTGCCGAGGTGCACACTGGCCTCGCTAGCGGATTTGCCCCAGACCTCCTCAAAGGCAGGCGAGCTGAAAGGTCAACCTCTTTTTGACCCAGCTCGGAGCGATTCACCCGCGTGCTCATCGACGCTCGCCATCTCGACGATAACCGCCGCATTGAGGCGGATCTTGCCATCATCGGCGCGGGTCCCGCTGGCATTAGCCTCGCCCGCCGGCTCGCCAATGCCAAGACCAGCGTCTGCCTGATCGAGTCTGGCGGCCTCAGCCCCGAGGCCGAGACCCAAGACCTGTATCAAGGCGAGACCCCCGGCATCACCTATCCGCTCAGCAGCTCGCGGCTGCGCTATTTCGGCGGCTCCTCTGGCCACTGGGGTGGATTTTGTCGACCGCTCGACCCAATCGATTTCGAGCAGCGCGACTGGATTCCGCTCAGCGGCTGGCCATTTGGCCGCGAGGAGCTGGACCCCTATTGGGAGATCGCGAGCACAGCGGTCGAAACGGCGCCCGCACAGTATGAGAATGGCGCCTATTGGGCCAAGGCCACGGGCGAGCCGATGGTCGACTGGCGCGCCGGTCGGTTCATGACGCGCTTCTTCCAGTACAGCCCACCGACTCGGTTCGGCGAGCACTATCGTGACGAGCTCGAGCGTTCCGATCAGATTCGCGTCCTGCTGCACAGCAACCTGACCCGGATTCGCGCTCACCCCTCAGCGCGTGCAGTCGATCATCTGCAGATTCAGACGCTCAGCGGTCGCCGCCACCAGGTCTATGCCAAGCGCTATGTGCTGGCGGCTGGCGGCATCGAGAACGCGCGCTTGCTGCTGCTCTCCAACGATGTGATGCCGACGGGTCTCGGCAACCAGAACGACATGGTCGGGCGCTGCTTCATGGAGCATCCGCACCTCGGTGGCTTCGCTGATGTCGTCATTGCCGATCTCAGCCGACTCCCGCGCATCTACCGCGAACAGGTCCGCTTCGATGGACGCACCGCAAGGGTCTGCTACATCCCGCGCGGCGACTTCTTGCGCCGCGAGCAGATGTTGTCGGCCTCCTTCACGATGTCAGTGACCGAAACCCTTGGCCCCGAGCTTAAACCCGAGTCGGCCACACCGGCCCCTCTGGGCACGACCGATCCGGCAACGACCGGGCCGCGCAACATGCTTGCCGCGGCACGCCCCTTCCTGACCGATGCCCCGCAGCCGAGTGGCATCCCAAGCACTGGCCTTGATCGCGCTGTCAACGGCAGCGCCCAGCAAGCGGGCAGCGAGCAACCTAGCAATGGCCTCGGGGTGCGCATGGGGATTGGCTGCGCCTGCGAGCAAATACCAAATCTCGACAGTCGCGTCACGCTCAGCGACGAGCTCGACGCCCTGGGGCTGCGGCGAACCCGGCTTGATTGGAAGCTGACCGAGCAGGATCGGCGCAGCCTGATCGCCAACATCCATGCACTCGGCCGCGAATTGAGCGCGACCGGCATCGGTCGCATGCGGCCCCGGTTAGCAGACGATGGCCGCTGGGAGCCGCGGGTCTCGGGTGGCAGCCATCACATGGGCACCACCCGCATGAGCGATGATCCCAAGCACGGGGTGACCGATCGGAATGGCCGGGTGCATGGCATCGACAATCTCTACATCGCCGGCTCCTCGTTGTTCCCGACCAGCGGCTCGGCTAACCCAACGCTGAACATCCTGGCGCTTGCCTATCGGCTCGCCGACCACCTTGAGCAACAATCGGCATGAGCATCGCCTCTGGGCCAGCCTTTGGGCCAAGATCAAAACTGACCAGGAAAGCAATCGGAACGGCAGCCGGAGCAGCAACTGGAACAGCAACCGGAACAGCAATCAACACAAGCGATTCGCTCGCCAGACTCGACCGTCGCACCTTTATCGGCATGGTGCTCGGCCTAGTCGCGCTTCCGCTAGGGACACCTGCCGCAATCACGTCAACGTCCTCAACGAGCCCGCGCAGCGCTATCGGCTCAGCACCCGGCGCACCGGACGCCGAAGGTGCTGGCCCCCAGGCGATCAGCCCAAGCACACTGCTCGCTACGCTCAGCGATCCAGTCGCCGCTGGCCGCCTCGGTCAGCGCTATCTTGATGAACATCCGCAACAGCAGGATGTGAACCGACTCGTCGATCCGCTGCTCGCCGCGCTGAACGCTCAACAGCGTCCTGTACCGACCGACAGGATTGGGCTTCAGCAGGCCCTCACCGCCCTGATCCAGCATGAATACGTCACCAGCGCGACGCTGCTATCCGTCGATGGCTGGCTGCTCGCCCCCAGTGAGGTACGACTCTACGCGCTCGCTGCCTTAGCCCCAGAGTCCTAGGTCATGCACCGCACACTCTCCATCGTCATCCCGCTGCTCATCGCCGGCTTGAGCATCGCACTCTGGGCGATGATGAACCAGCCCTCGGTTGAGCCGCCTTGGCCAACCCGCATCCAAGGCTATTCCTTCCAGCCGATGCGCACCGACCAAGATCCCCAACGGCGCATCTATCCGTCGCTCGCCGAGATCGATCAAGACCTCTCCTTGCTGCAAGGCGAAGCCCATGCCATCCGCACCTACTCGGTTGATGGCCCGCTCGGTCAGATCCCACGGCTTGCCAGTGCCCGCGGACTCAACGTCTCGCTCGGCGCCTGGATCGGCCCCGATGCCAAGGCCAATCAGGCCGAGCTCGAACGCCTGATCGACATCCTGCGTGAGCCTCATCGGAATATCGTGCGCGTCTTTGTGGGCAACGAGGCCATCCTGCGCGAAGACGTCGAACTCGCCGAATTGACACGCGACCTCGATCGCATCCGCCGACTCACCGATATCCCCGTTGGCACGGCCGAGCCCTGGCACGTCTGGCTCAAGCATCCTGAGCTGGCCGAGCATGTCGATTTCATCTCCATCCATCTGTTGCCCTACTGGGAAGGGGTGCCGATCGACCAGGCCGTTGACTTCTCCTTCAAGAAGCTTTACGAGGTACAGCAAGCTTTTCCGGGCAAGGAGGTGATCATCGGCGAGGTCGGCTGGCCGAGTCATGGGCGGCGCAATCGTGGCGCCGAACCCTCACAAGCCAATCAAACCCGGTTCCTGCGCCGCGTGCTCGCCCGCGCTGAGCAAGAAGGCATCGTCTATTACGTGATGGAGGCCTTCGACCAGCTCTGGAAGGCGAAGATCGAGGGTTCCATTGGCTCCTATTGGGGGGTCTATAATGCCGAGCGCGAGCCCAAGTTTGCACTCACACAGCCAGTGGTGCGCATCCCGAACTGGCATGAGCTCGCCGCCCTCTCGGTTGGCATCGCCGTGCTCTTGCTGCTGCTCCTCTATCGCGACAGCTCGAGCCTCTCCTCGTCCGGCAAGGGCTTCCTCGCGCTGATCACCTATGCCGTCTCGACCGCGACTGTGCTGCTGGTCTATCAGTACACCCGACAATACATGACACCGCTGACGACCGTGGTTGGCGTGCTGCTGCTGATTGGCGGCATCGGTGTGCTGGTGCTGCTCTCCGCCGAGGCGCACGAGTGGGCCGAATCGCTTTGGCTTAAGCGCTGGCGGCGCCCCTTTCCGCGCCGCGAGGTACCCGATGAGTGGCTGCCAATGGTGTCGCTGCATGTACCTGCCTACAACGAGCCACCGGCCTTGCTGATCGAGACCCTCGACGCCCTCGCTGCCTTGAATTACCCGCGCTTCGAGGTCCTGGTGATCGACAACAACACCAAAGATCCGGCGGTTTGGGAGCCGGTTCGTACGCATTGTGCGCAGCTCAACCGGCGCCTGATGCTGAAGGGTCAGCCCCATGGCCAGCGTTTCCGCTTCTTTCACGTCAGCCCGCTGGCCGGCTTCAAGGCCGGTGCGCTGAACTTCGCGCTGCGCGAAACTGACCCCAAGGCCGGCATCGTTGCCGTGATCGACGCCGATTATTTGGTCAGCCCCAACTGGCTGCGCGACCTGATTCCGGCCTTCTTCGATGACGAGGTCGCCATCGTGCAGGCCCCACAGGACTATCGCGACGGCGACGAAAACGCCTTCAAGGCCATGTGCCTGGCGGAGTACCGTGGCTTCTTCCATATCGGCATGGTCACCCGCAACGAGCGCAACGCCATTATTCAGCACGGCACCATGACCATGATCCGGCGCAACGCGCTGGAGGCCGTCGGCGGCTGGTCTGAATGGTGCATTACCGAAGACGCCGAGCTTGGCCTGAGATTGTTCGAAGCTGGCCACCAGGCGCTCTATATCCCGGCGACCTATGGCCGCGGGCTGATCCCGGATACCTTTGCCGACTTCAAGAAACAGCGTTTCCGCTGGGCCTACGGGGCGGTGCGGGTCTTGATCGCGCATCGCCGCGAACTGCTCGGCCTGCGTCGCACGCGACTCACCAGCGGTCAGCGTTGGCACTTCCTCTCCGGCTGGCTACCCTGGTTTGCGGATGGCTTCAATCTGCTGTTCAACTTTGCCGCGCTGGCCTGGACCATCGCCATGGTCGCGGCCCCGGAGACGATCACGCCGCCCTATATGAGCATCGCGCTGGTCCCATTGGTGCTGTTTGGCTTCAAGATGATCAAGAGCTTCGTGCTCTATCGACGCCGCGTCGATGCCACCTGGCGTCAGGCCTTCGCCGCGGGTCTGGCCGGACTCGCGCTCTCGCATACCATTGCCCGCGCAAGCTGGGCCGGCGTCTTCTCTGGCAAGCTGGGATTCTTTCGGACCCCGAAACTGGCGACCTCGGTCGCCCTGTTCCGGGCGCTGATGGATGCGCGTGAAGAGGCGCTACTGCTATGCGCCTTTGTGCTCGGCGCCTTCGCGGTGCTGCAACGCCCGGACGCCTATATGATCGACGTGCGGGTCTGGGCGGCGGTCCTCCTCGTCCAAGCGGTGCCTTATGCGGCCGCCATGCTGGTCTCGTTGATCAGTGCCCTGCCGCGGCTACCAGCACACTTGGTTGGTACCTTGCGCGAGATGCGCAATAGGAGCAGTGCCTGAGCGGGGCACCGCTTCGGGGCTAAGCCAAGGCATCGCCTTAGAGCGATGCGTGCGGTGTTGGCGCTGGCCTGCCGAGCAGAAAACCCTGCACATAATCGACCTCGTTTGCCTGCAGCCAGTCGAGATCCTCGGCCTGCTCGACGCCCTCGGCAATCACCTCAATACCGAGATCGTGTGCCATTTGCGTGACGCGCTCGATCACCACCGACTGAATCCGGTTGCTGCTCACCCCATCGATCAGCGAGCGATCCAGCTTGACGAAGTCGGGACTCAGACTCGGCAGGAGGCCAAGCCCGGCATAGCCGCCGCCGAGATCATCGAGTGCCACCTTGAAACCCGCGTCACGGTAATAGCTCAGGACATTAGCCAGGTGGTTGGGATCACCGATACGCTCGGTCTCAATCACCTCGAAGACGATGCGCTCGCGCTGAAGCCCCGCCTGCTCGACGGCAGCAACGGTGGTCCGCAGGCAGTTGATCGGGTCATATACGGCAGCCGGCGTGAAATTGATGAAGATCCGACTACTGATCCCCTGTGCTGCTGCATTCTGCACGGCCGTGATACGCGCCAAGCGATCGAGTGGAAAGACGAGATCGGCCTCCATGGCCAGTTCGAACATCAGGTCGGGGGGCACGATCTCACCCTGCTCATCGATCCCACGCAGCAGACATTCATGCGCAAACACCCGATCCGGAGCAGCGACATGAAAGATCGGTTGGAAATGGGTCGTCACCCGCGCCGCGTGCAGCAACGCTTGCAGCCAACGGCCGCGCCGCTGCGCGGTAAAGGTCTCCAGGCTTTCCACCTCGCCCAACTGGGCAAAGCCCGGTTCTTCATTTCCAACCATGAACAGAGCACGGCTATCGCGGATCTCCGCCCGCGTCAGACATCCAGCAAGGAGGCTCGCTAATAGGCCCTCGCGCTCAGGGGTCACGTCAACGATCAGCCCGAGTTGACCCGGAATCTCGGAGGCCGTCAGTGGGCTGTCGTTCAGCGCAGCGCTCAGTTTTTGTCTCGTGTGGCCCAGGGGTGGCCAAATGAAGAGCCGGCCCGCCTCCCTCGCCGGGGGCGATGGTCGACCGCAACGCTCACAATCATGTTCAAAAGTCATGGGAACCCCCTTCCTCGTCCCGCTTCCAAACTCGCCGTGAAACACGACAGCGATGTCTCTCAAGCAGCGTATTGCGGATCATATTAGGCACACACAGGGACAAAGCAAAGGGGCGCGTCGTCATGGACGAGCAAGGGCGCGAGAGGCGGGGCTACAGATGGCGAATCCTCAATCCGCTGCAGCTGCCGAGATCGCCTGTAGCGCCTTTTTTCGATCGGGATAAGAGGTGAGTATCGAGAGAAAGCCGCTAATCTCAAAGACCTCTTTCACCGTGTTTTGAAGACTGCAGATCGCGAATCCGCGCTCCGTCTGCTTGCAGCGCTTTGCGCCCATCAGGAACACCCGCAGACCCGCGCTCGATACATAATCGAGACGTGAGCAGTCGATCAGCACTGAGGGCGAACTGTCGATACGACCTATAAGATGCTCTTGCAGCAGCGGCGCGGTTCGGCTATCGAGCCGCCCCTGCGGCGTCAACACCAAGGCGCTTTCATTCGTCTCTTCAAGGATCTCCATCCGGCTTACTCCACATCAGATGCATTGACCTTCAAGGGGTCGGCTCCCGTCAAACGAGGCAGGCAGCCGCTCGTTCAAGAAAGGCGCACAGCTGATCAGAAGCGAAGATCGAGCGTCGCACCGCCAAAGGGCGCAGGATCAAAGCGCGATTTCTCGATCAGCACACCGTCAGCATCCTCCAACCGCAGCTCGCCAGCAAATTCAACGCCGGCAATCAGGCTCAAGCGCAGGTGGCTGCCGAAGCTCCGGGCTGCCCCCAGATAGACCGGCACCGATCGCTCTTGACCGACCCCAGCCGCCGCGACACCCTTGTCATCGAGTCTGAACCGCGCCTTTTCATAACGCGCACCGAGCGATAGCGACCATCGCTCCGACGGTTGCCAGTCCAACACGAGGCCTGGCCCCTCGGTTGCGGCAAAACCACCGCCGGTGCGCAACGCCAGATGCTCGGAAAGCTTCCAGTTGATGGCCAAGATCGGAAACCAATCGACCTCGTTCTCCAACTCGGAGAAGACGCCAAAACCCGGTCCAATGCTAAGTCGATCGTTCACCCGATAACTTGCAGCAGCCAGCAGTCCACCGATCTGACCGTCGCCAAGGTCAGCGCCCTCCTCGGCAAACCAGCGGATCGTCGGTATCGCGAAGAGATTCCAACGCTCGTCCGCCTTCCAGTTCAGACTACCGCTCAGACGGAGCTGACGCACGTCCGACCAAGGCTTCAAGGCCGCAAAACCCGTCTCGCCCTCGAAGCCGTAATGGCGCTCGCCATAGCCAGCCGCAAGTCCCAGGCGCAGATCCGGAGCTACCGCCTTATCGGCTGCAACACGGACTGCCCAGGCATCCAGCTCCACCTCACCGCCATCGTTGATATCGGTCTGCCATCGATGCGCGGCACCGGTATCCAGACGCAGGCGCCAAGCATTGGTGCTCGGCTGCGCAAGGGCGGGCGCGCTCGCCAGCAACGAACTCAAGAGCAGCGATGCGAACAACCATCGAGACCAGCCCATAGAAGCGTTTCCAGTGTTCGAGTTCAGATTTTGAGAGAATGTAACAAGAGCCACACAGACGTAGCATGATGCAGTATAACGTCCAGCCGCAGCCTGCGGTTCGACGAGGATCAACAAGCTTGACCGACAAGAGACGTCATCGCTGGCGATCTCTGGCGATCTATAGCATCGATCCGCCATTTCGATTTCGGTTCCCGCGCCAGAACCATTACCCTACACAGACTAAATGATATCCACGCAGCGGGGACAAGGGAGACCAATGCAAGTCTTCAATCAGATCAATCTGAAACATCTGAAGGGTGACCTGTTCGGCGGCGTCACAGCGGCGGTCATCGCGTTGCCGATGGCGCTTGCCTTCGGCGTCGCGTCCGGCGCAGGCGCTGAAGCCGGACTTTATGGCGCGGTCTTAGTCGGCCTCTTTGCCGCACTGTTCGGTGGCACCCCGACCCTGATTTCCGAGCCGACAGGCCCGATGACCGTGGTCTTCACCGCGGTCATCGCAACCATGATGGCCGCCAATCCCGAGCTGGGCATGGCGATGGCCTTCACCACCGTCATGCTCACTGGCGTCTTCCAGGTGATCTTCGGCGCGCTCAAGCTCGGGCGTTACGTGACGATGATGCCGTACACGGTCATCTCCGGTTTCATGTCTGGAATCGGCTTCATTCTGATCATCATCCAGCTGCCGCCACTGCTCGGTTATGCCTCACCGCCAGGTGGCGTGCTTGGGTCTTTGAATGCGATTCCAGGCTTCATCGCCAACATCAAGCCAGCCGAGGCCTCTTTGGGCCTGCTCTCGTTGGCGATTCTGCTGCTGATGCCGAAGTCGCTCAGGCGCTTGGTACCGCCACAACTGCTGGCGCTAGTCGCGGGCACCTTGCTAGCCATCTTTGTGCTGCCGCAGCTCTTCGCTGGCGAGGCCTACCGCGCCATCGGCTCGGTACCAGGCGGATTGCCGACGCTACAGATGCCCACCTTCACCGCAACGCAATGGCAAACCATTGTCATCAACGCATTAGTCTTGGCCTTGCTGGGCTCCATCGATGCCCTACTCACCTCGGTTATCGCCGATAGCTTGACCCGCACCCAGCACAACTCAGACAAGGAACTGATGGGGCAAGGGCTTGGTAATCTCGCCTCGGGTCTGTTCGGCGGCCTGCCTGGCGCCGGCGCCACCATGGGCACCGTGGTCAACATCCAGACGGGCGGCCGCAGTGCCCTGTCTGGACTCACCCGCGCAGGCATCTTGGCCATCGTCGTCTTCGGCGCCAGCGCCTTGGTCGAGCCGATCCCCAAGGCCGTGCTCGCCGGTATCGCGATCAAGGTCGGTATCGACATCATCGACTGGGGCTTCCTGCGTCGCGCGCACAAGGTCTCGATCCGCGGCGCCCTGATCATGTACGGCGTCATCGCGATGACCGTCTTCGTCGATCTGATCACCGCAGTCGGCATCGGACTCTTTGTCGCCAATGTGTTGACCATCCGTCGCCTCGCTGATCTGCAATCCGAGGGCGTGCGCGTGCTCGGTCTACCCCACACCGAGGACGGTCTCGACTGCCCCAACGCCTCGCCAGAGGATGTCCGCATCCTGCGTGACCCCAGTAACAGCGTCGTCATGCTCTGCCTCAGTGGCCCCCTGATCTTCGGCGCGGCCAAGGCGATTACGCGCCAACAAAATGACCTCTTGGGCGCACGCTCGCTGGTCGTCGATCTGACCGATGTCCCCCATATCGGCGTCACCACGGCGCTCGCGGTCGAGACCGTGGTGCGCGAGGCCGTTGAGCATGGCTGCCGGGTCTACTTTGCCGGCATCCACGATCAGCCCCGCCAACGCTTCGAGAATCTCGGTCTCAAACGCATCATCCCGAAAGAGAACTGGATCGAGAATCGCTCGGCAGCACTCAAGCGCGCCGTCTCGGAACGGGCCGGTCAGACGCTGCCCAGCTGAGGTCCATCTGAGGTCCATCGCGCATCGATCTCATCTCAAATATCGGCATCACTCGTCAGCCTCAGCCTGTCTCTGAATCTGCAACGCGGATCGCTTAGCACCGACTGGCGTTGCGGGTGATGCCCCTTCAACGACAGGCTTGAGCGCCGGTACGACTGTCGACGCGCCAAGCGAACCGCGATCGAGCGCCGGGATACCGGACCATGCCTGACTCACCGAGCGCCGATAGGCCGACTGCAGCACCGCCAGAATGCCGCGCGGCATATCCTCTCGCATCCAACGCAGCTCATGTGGTGTTGGCAAAGTCGGCACCACCGACGTCGGATAGTATTTCAGTGCATCACTTGCCGCGCTCGCCGCACCAGTCACGCTGAGTCCAGCGATCACGAGGCCTGTGAATCGTCGAACGATTGGTCTTTGCTTCATTATCGTTTCACCTGCGTTGCTCAAGCACTAAGGGGTCTTGATGACGTTCTGGCCCGGTCAGCACCACCGCGCCGGTGACCACCGAGATCTGGGGTCAGCGCCGGGTAACCGCATTCGGAATCCAGCACCCAATCTATCGGATTTGCCGAACCTATCGATTTTGATTGATATTCATGCCGCTAAAGTCCGATAACCGATCGGGGTGGATTGCCCACATCATTCTCCGCGTGACCATCATGGTCGATTTTCAGGTCGCCCAAGCGAGGCTCGGGAGAGACAGTGCGGTCGGTCGAACACGCAGCTAGCGCAAGAGGCCGGACGACTTCATCCCGCGTCACACCAATCGCGTTGCGCTGATTGCTTGACGATTCAGCGCATCGCATCGAGGGGCACCTTAAGCGCGCAGCAAAGGCGTCGTCGCCACGGCGACGCTACGCTGCTAGAAGTGCAGACAACGAGGAGTAAAGAACGTGGAAGTATTACTCGACTTCGGTGCACGTTTCGTGCACCAGTTGCAGTCGCCAACGCTGGCGTTCCTGTTGGGGGGCATCCTGATTGCCTCGCTTGGCTCACGGCTGACGATCCCAGATTCCATCTACAAGTTCATCGTCTTTATGCTGCTGTTGAAGGTCGGCCTGAAGGGCGGCATGGCGATCGGCGAGGCGGACATCGGGGCGATGCTGCTGCCGGCGTTTTTCGCGGTGCTGGTGGGCTGTCTGAGCGTCATTATCGGCCGCTACACGCTGGCCTTGCTGCCCGGTATCCGCACCGAGGACGGGATCGCAACCGCGGGCCTGTTCGGCGCTGTTAGCGGCTCGACGCTGGCCGCGGGAACGGTCGTGCTGGAGTCCGAAGGCATCAGCTACGAGCCCTGGGCCGTGGCACTCTACCCGTTCATGGACATCCCGGCGCTGGTCCTGGCCATCGTGCTCGCCAGTGTTTACCTGAAAAAGAAGGATGGCTCTGGCGACAAGGTAGCCATTTGGCCGATCGTCAAGGAAAGCCTGCAGGGTCCGGCCCTGTCGGCGTTGTTACTCGGCATCGCCCTCGGCTTGTTCACCAATCCAGAACGGGTGTTCGATACCTTCTACGAGCCGCTGTTCCGCGGTCTGCTGTCGGTGTTGATGCTGATCATGGGTATCGAGGCCTACTCCCGCTTGAACGAGTTGCGCCGGGTCGCCCATTGGTTCGCCGTCTACGCGGCTGTCGCCCCTTTGATGAATGGGCTCATTGCCTTCGGACTCGGCTATATTGCCCATGTGCTAACCGGGTTTAGCCCGGGCGGCGTGGTGCTGTTGGCGGTCATCGCTGGCTCCAGCTCAGACATCTCCGGGCCACCGACACTGCGTGCTGGCATCCCGACCGCCAACCCATCGTCCTATATCGGCGCATCGACCAGTATCGGCACCCCGGTCGCGATTGCCATCGGCATTCCGCTCTACATCGGTTTGGCACAGGTGGTCTTCGGGGCCTGATGCGATGCTTACTGAAGCGCACCGGCGGTCTTAGAAACTCGTCGGTGCATCAGTATCGATCAATGTGAAGCATCGGAACCGTGATATCGCAAACAGAGAGACTTCCGGTTTCGTCGATCTATACCCAGAGGTATCAAGTCATGACACAAATGGCCACGAAGCTCGTGATCATCACTGAGAAGGTGCTGCTGCGAAAGGTCACCAAGCTCATCCAGGCCGCGGGAGCCACCGGCTACACCGTGATGGACGCCGGCGGTGTCGGTAGCCGCAACACCCCCTCGCCGGGTCAATCCATCGTCTCAGACACCTACTCGAACATCAAGATCGAGGTCATCACCGCTAGCGGGGATATGGCCCGGACGATTGCCAAGCAGGTCGCCGAGAAATACTTCGACAACTTCTCGGGCATCATCCATATCGGACGGGTCGAGGTCCTGTACGCGCACAGCCTATAAGCGTGCACTGAACGGCCACCAGGGATGGGGCCATGCTCACCACTCACCACTCACCACTCACCGCTCATAACACCTTCGACACCAACTTCACGGTCGGATCATTGCGATCGGTCTCGATGCGAAAACCAAGCGACTTGACCAGCGCCAGCATGCGCGAGTTCGCGCTCAACACCTCGCCCTCCATGATCCGCAGCCCCTTATTGCGCGCGTTGCGCATCAGCGAGCGCATCAGCCGGGCGCCAATGCCGCGCCGCCGGCTGGCATCCGAGACCACGATCGCGAACTCACAGGTATCGCCGCCCGGATGCGCCATGTAGCGCGCGACACCCACCTCTTGCTCCGGACCAACCCCCTCTTCACCCTGCGGTCGAATCACCCCAATCAGCGCCATCTCGCGGTCATAGTCGATCTGGGTGAAGCGCACCAGCATCTCCGGCGACAGCTCCTTGATGGTCTGCATGAAGCGGAAATACTTGGTCTGATCGGAGAGGCCGCGGACGAAATCCTGCTCCATCTCGGCGTCCTCGGGGCGGATCGGGCGGATGGTCAGATCGGTGCCATCGGGCAGCGGCACCCGCTCAATCAGATGCTGCGGATAGGGATGGATCGCCATGTGCCCATACACCGGCATCTGCGGCGGCGGGTACTCGACCTGAATGCGCGCATCGACCGCGATCACGTCCAGATCATTGCCGATCAGCGGGTTGATCTCCAGCTCGATGATCTCTGGCAGCTCGCAGACCATCTCCGAGACCCGCTGCAGGATGCGTGACAGCGCCTGCCGATTCATCGGCGGCATATTGCTGTAGGCGCCCATCAGCCGCGCCACCCGGGTATGCTCGATCATGGTCTGGATGATGAAGGCATTGAGCGGCGGCAGGCCGAGCGCCTTGTCCTCGAGTACCTGCATATCGGTGCCACCGGCGCCGAAGCTGATCACCGGGCCGAAGATCGGATCGCGCACCACCTTCACCATCAGCTCGCGCGCGGCGCGGGTCGGCACCATGTGCTCGACCGTCACCCCCTCGATGCGTGCCTGCGGGCGCAGCTTCCGCGCGCGCTCGGTCAACTCGGTGTAGGCGCGGCGGATACTCTGCGCGTCGCTTAAGCCCAGCCGCACGCCATCGACATCCGACTTGTAGCGAATGTCCGGCGAATTGATCTTGATCACCACCGGGAAGCCGAGCGACTCAGCGGCGATCAGCGCCTCGTTCGGCGAGCGCGCCAGCACCGCCTGGGTGCTGTTGATGCGAAACGCCGACAGCACCGCCTTGGCCTCAATGCTGCCGAGCACCTTGCGGCCCTCGGCCATCACCCCCTCGATGATCAGCCGCGCGCCCTCGCTATCCGGCCCCAACTGATGCGACAGCGGCCCAGGTGACTGCATCAGCAGCATCCGATTACGCCGCTGCTCGGCGAGGAAGGACATGGCATCGACCGCCACCTCGGGCGACTCGAAATGCGGCACCCCATGCTCGGCGAACAACGCCTGCGCCTCGGCCACCCGGCTCTCGCCCATCCAACAGGTCAGCACTGGCTTGCGGGTCTTCTTCGCGACCTCGATCACCTCGGTGGCCACGGTGGTCGGATCGCTGGTCGCCAAGGGCGCCATCAGCGCGATCACGCCATCAACGCCCTCGTCGGCCAAGCAGGCCTCAAGCGCCTCGCGATAGCGCTGCGCCGAGCCATCGCCCATCACATCCACCGGATTGCCATGCGACCAATGATCCGGCAAGGCCTGCTCGAGCTTGGCGCGCGTCGCCTCGCTGAGCTCGGACAGGATCAGCCCATGATCCACGGCCCGATCAGCGGCGAGCACACCCGGGCCACCGCCGTTCGTGATCACCGCGACGCGATTGCCCGCCAGGCGCCGGCCGGCGCCGAACACCTGCGCCGCCGCGAACAGCTGCGCGAGGCGCTCGACCTGCACCGCGCCGCCACGCTCGAGCACCGCCCGAAAGACCTCGGACGAGCCAACCCAAGCCCCGGTGTGCGAGCGCGCCGCGCGTGACCCAGCCGGATGCCGGCCGGTCTTGACCACCACCACCGGTTTCAGCCGCGCCGCCGCCCGCAGCCCGCTCATGAAGCGGCGCGCATCGCGCACCCCCTCGACATAGAGCAGGATGCTCTGGGTTTGCGGATCGAGCGCCAGATAATCGAGCAAGTCGCCGAAATCGACATCGGCCGCGGCACCGAGCGAGACCACCGCCGAAAAGCCCAGTCGGCGCGGCCCGGAGCGATCCAGCATCGCCGCGCAGACCGCCCCGGATTGCGACACCAGCGCGACGTTGCCGGCGCGCGGCAGCTCATTGCCAAAGGTCGCGTTGAGCCCATGCGAGGGCCGCATCACGCCCAGGCAATTCGGCCCCAAGACCCGAATCCGATTGCGTCGCGCCGCCTCCACTAAGCGCTCCTGCAGCGCGCTGCCCTGCTCGCCCTGCTCGGAGAAGCCGGCCGAGTGCACCACCGCCGCGCGTACCCCAAACTCGCCGCACTGATCCAAGATGCCCGGCACGGCCTCGGCCGGGGTCGCGATCAGCGCCAGATCGACATGCTTATCGAGCGCGGCCAGATCCTTCCAGCAGGGCTGGCCAGCCACGGTTTCGTACTTCGGATTGATCGGATAGCAAGCCCCCTTGAAGCCACCGGCGAGGACATTGCGATAGACCATGGCCCCCACCGAACCCTCGCGATCACTGGCGCCAAACACGGCGACGGCATCAGGTACAAAGAGCTGGTCGACATCAGAGAGTCTCATCGGTTGGCCCCTCCTGGGGCGAATCGGGTAACGAAGCAAAAAGATGACAAAGCGACTAAGCTTGCGGACTACCGACCCAAGCCGCTGAGGCAGCGCCCGATGAACCTGGCCTTTATCTCTCACCAAGACTGTCTCGAACACAAGATGGGCGCGCACCATGTCGAGGTGCCGGAGCGCCTGCACGCGATCTCGGATCGGATGATCGCCGCCGGCATGGAGATGCTAGTGACCCATTATGACGCGCCCAAGGCCAGCCGTGAGCAACTCTTGGCGGTGCATGACGCGGACTATGTCGATGCCCTGTTCGAGGCCGCGCCCAGCGCCGAGGATGTGCTGGTCTGGGTCGATGGCGACACCGCCATGTCGCGCGGCTCACTGAGCGCCGCGCTGCATGCCGCCGGCGCCGCGGTGCTCGCGGTCGACCTGGTGATGAGCGATCGCCATCATGCCGCCTTCTGCTCGGTGCGCCCACCCGGCCATCACGCCGAGCGCGCCCGCTCGATGGGCTTCTGCTTCTTCAACAACGTCGCCGTCGGCGCCGCGCACGCGATGAACGCGCATGGGCTCAAGCGCATCGCCATTGTCGATTTCGACGTCCACCATGGCAACGGCACCGAGGACATCTTCACTGGCGATGAGCGGGTGCTGTTCTGCTCCAGCTTCCAGCATCCGTTCTATCCTGGCTCCGGCGCCGATTCCAAGGCGCCCAACGTGATCAACCTACCGCTTCCCTCCCGCACCAACGGCGAAGCCTTCCGCGCCGCGATGCAGGAACAGTGTCTGCCGCGGCTCGACGCCTTCGCGCCGGAGCTGATCATGATCTCGGCCGGCTTCGACGGTCACGCCGAAGACGACATGGCCCACTTCATGCTGCGCGAGCCGGACTATGCCTGGATCACCGCCGAGCTGCGCAAGATCGCGGTGCGCCATGCGCATGAGCGGATTGTCTCTTGCCTGGAGGGTGGTTATAGCCTCTCAGCGCTCGGGCGCAGCGTCGCCGTGCATATTGATGAGCTGATTGGGCATGGTTGATTCGACTTATAAAGACGTGCGACCCGGCTCTTTACTGTCTTGAGGACTCACGGTACAGGATAGCGATCTCGCGCTCGGGCTTCATGCTCATTGAGCTGTTCGCTTCAGGGAGGCGTGACGGTCC
Organism: Halochromatium roseum; assembly: GCF_016653315.1. Lineage (GTDB taxonomy): Bacteria > Pseudomonadota > Gammaproteobacteria > Chromatiales > Chromatiaceae > Lamprobacter > Lamprobacter roseus. Next base: position 119,360 of record NZ_NHSH01000072.1, read on the forward strand.
AAGCGGTCTTTGCACTCAGAAAAGCAACGCAACCCGCAGACGACATGCCTGCATCGCATCCACGGCGAAGTCTCGTGAAATCGGGTCATTGGCGACCAAGCGTCCGGCCGCCAGTCCTGCCAGCGTGTCGCGGACTTTGCAAGACACTTCCGTGAACAGACTTCCGGGCTTGGTGCGTCGATGACGCCGATAATCCTTGATCTCGACCATCCAAAGCTCCGCCCGCTCAGATGACAGAACGAGGAGATCGACCGCCTTCGACGAGGCCAGATCGTTAAAATGTTCACGATAGTAGGTGCATTTGTCGTACTCAAGCCACGCCCATCCTGTCGGCAGGTTGAATCGGAAACGATCGACCGTCACGCCCGGCATGGCTTCAATCCATCACGTCCATGAAGCGGCCGGACTGAGCCAGGTCGGCATCTAACGTCAAGATCGGGTCTACACCCTCGAATGAGGTTCCCCGCGACACCTTGACCCCTTGTTGCGACGGGGCCAGGGCGAAGCAGGCGCGAGGCACCGACTGGTATTCGGGTTGGCGCAGGAGGATCTCGATCTCCCGGAGCACGAACAGGCTGTGGGTGGCGAGGACGATCTGGACGCCCATGCCCGACAGCGCGACAAGCACCTCGATCAACGGCCGCATCAGCTCCGGATTGAGATTGGCCTCTGGCTCGTCCCAAAACAGGGTACTGCCCGTTTCGATGAGATGATTTCTTACTAAGAACAAGAGCATTCCGAGCTTCCGAAAGCCCTCGGCAAGCAACTGTGGCTCCAACCGCTCGCCGTTGGACTGACGTAGTAACAGCTTACCCTTTTCGAGCACCAACTCCCCACCGATCGATCCAGATAGCGCCTCCAATAAGTGCGGCAACAGTTCCGAAGGTCGCTGACTTTCAGGAACCGTCATTGCCACCGCAAGATCTCGGTAGGTTTCATCCAAGTTGATCTTGTAGTTCTCAAACAGCGAGATCAACCCGTCGAAGAAGGAGACAATCTCCTTACTCGGCACGAACAGCGAAGCGGGCAATATGGTATTGCGAGCAGCGTGATTGACGAGCCTTGCTGTACGAATTGTTGCTTCGTCCTGATCGATGCCGATCTCCCATTGAAGGCTTTCACCAATTCCAACCGGTCGCTCCTCATTGGTCATATCAATCTTGGCCGTTGAGATCTCGCCGTAGACGTTAGCGTCGAGCCTGGTCGTCGTCTTTCCTCCCTGACGTGCAAGATGCGCTAGACGCTCCGGTCGAAACAGCCCCATGAGCCTTTCTTCGAAATAAGCTTCGGCACGCTTTCCCTCCGGCGATACGCCCTGTTTCGACAGTTCCGACCATGCGCGAGTGAAGAGATAGCCCAACTTCAGGACATGCGTCTTGCCGGTGCCGTTGGCACCGACAATCACGTTGAGCCCATCAGAAAAATCGAAGGTCGCTTTGCCAAAGGCCGTGAACTGAGTCAGCTTGAGTTGCTTGAGCATATTGACCTCCGGACTCCCTTCAATTACCAAGGACAGAAGCCAGGTCGATCTCGATGGCCTCGAACGGCTTCCATTTTCCAAAGCCATCGCAACAGGCGAGCTGATCTCACGCCCACCACCCAGCAGACGAATCGTCTTCGCGATTAGTCTGCGATAATCGGCTTTCTCCAGCAAGCAGCCCGAAGCAACCCACAAACAGCATGCCCACCGCCATCCTCTGGCTGCGTCGCGATCTGCGGCTCGGCGATAACCCTGCGCTCAAGGCTGCCGTTGCACAGAGCGAGCGACTGATCCCGGTCTACATCCACGCCCCTGAAGAGGAGGCGCCATGGCACCCCGGCGCGGCCTCGCGCTGGTGGCTGCATCAAAGTCTGAGCGCGCTTGACCAAGGGTTGCGGGAGCGAGGTAGCGGGCTGCTCATCCGTCGCGGTGAGAGCCTTGCCGTGTTGCGGCAACTGATCCTAGAGAGCGGGGCGACAACGGTGCATTGGAATCGCTGCTACGAGCCAGCGGTGATCGCTAGCGACAGCGCAATCAAGCAGGCCCTGCGTGCCGAAGGCATCCGCTGCAGCAGTCAGAATGCCGCCTTGCTCAGTGAGCCCTGGGAGCTGAAGACCGGCGCCGGCGAGCCCTATCGCGTCTTCACGCCCTATTGGCGCCGCCTCAGGGCGGAACTGCTGAAACGGGACGACCTGACGACCGACCTAAGTCCACCGGCAAACGCCGACAAGGGGCTAAAAGCAGACCGGGGGCTCTATCCCGACTCCCCAACTGGGCCAGCGAACGACGCCAGCCGGCCATCAAGCGGCCGACCTCAAGCGCATGGCGCCGCGCCAGATGCGCTGCCACCGCTGCCAACCCCGCTCGAGCAGCTGCCCCTCGAGGCCCTCGAACTGCGCCCAAGCATCCCCTGGGATCAAGGGCTGCGGGAGACCTGGCAGCCAGGCGAGGCGGGCGCGGGCGCCGAACTCGAGCGCTTTCTCAACGGCCCCATCGAGCCCTATCAGCAGGCTCGCGACTGGCCGTCCGAGCACGGCACCTCGCGGCTCTCGCCACACCTGCACTTTGGCGAGATCAGCCCGCGCCAGATCCTCGCCGCTATCCGCGACCGAGGCATCGCTACCGAGGTCGCCGAGCCCTTTGAGCGCGAACTGGGCTGGCGCGAATTCAGCCATCAATTGCTCTATCATTTCCCTCAGACGCCGAGCGAGCCCCTGAACCCGCGCTTCGCCGACTTCCCCTGGCGCGGCGGCGACACCGAACCGTTGCTTCGGGCCTGGCAACGCGGCCAGACCGGCATCCCCATCGTCGATGCCGGCATGCGCGAACTCTGGCACAGCGGCTGGATGCACAACCGGGTGCGGATGATCGTCGCCTCGCTGCTGACCAAGAACCTGCGCCTACCCTGGCAAGAGGGCGCGCGCTGGTTCTGGGATACGCTCGTTGATGCCGATCTGGCCAACAACACCCAAGGCTGGCAATGGAGCGCCGGCTGCGGCGCCGATGCCGCACCCTACTTCCGCATCTTCAACCCGGTGCTGCAGGGTGAGCGCTTCGATGCCAAGGGGCAGTATGTCCGGCGCTGGTGCCCGGAGCTGGCCCGCCTGCCCGATCGGTTCATCCATCAACCTTGGCAGGCGCCGGCGAGCCTGTTGGCCCAATGTGGTGTCCGGCTCGGCCGCGACTATCCAGCGCCGATCGTCGATCTCAAGCAAAGCCGCGCCGAGGCCTTGGCGGCTTATGATCAGGTCAAGGGCAACATTTGAGCAGGCGGGATTCAGGTTAAGACGGCTCCTGCTCAGTCCAAGGGCCAGGTGGCGGCACCGTTTGATTCGCGAGCAGATGGGCGGCGATCTCGGCCGGGTCGTCGAGCAACTCAAGCTCGACTTCGCCGGGCGTAACCGTGCCGGCATCGTAGAGCTGCGTCATCACTACATCCAGCATCGGCTGCCAAAAGGCCGAGCCCGCCAGCACGCAGGGAAAGGCCTCGACCTTGCCGGTTTGGATCAGCGTCAGGGTCTCGAACAGCTCGTCCAGGGTGCCAAAGCCGCCTGGCATGAACACGAATCCAGACGAGTATTTCAGCAACATAACCTTGCGCACGAAAAAATAATCGAAAGTCAGCACCCGATCGAGGTAGGGATTTGGGTGTTGCTCATGCGGCAGCCGGATATTGCAGCCGACGCTCATGCCGCCGGCTTCTTGAGCGCCGCGATTGGCCGCTTCCATGATTCCAGGCCCACCGCCAGTGATCACCGCACAGCCCGCTCGCGCCAGTTCTGCGCCCGTCGCTTGCGCCAGCTGATACCAGTGATGCCCCTCGGCAAAACGCGCTGATCCGAAGAGGGTGATGCCACGCCCAAGGTCGAACAGGCTGCGACAGCCTTTCACCAGCTCGTTGAAGACCGTGACACCACGATCGAAATCGACCAGCAGATCATCGGCGCCACGCAGCAGCTCGCGCTCACGCGCGGACTTTGGCGTCTTCGGTTGAACGTTTATAACGCGTCTCCTGGTGCGATGTGAAGCGCGCTTGATAGCGCGCTTGATAGCGCGCTTAGTGGCGCGATTGGTAGTGTGCTTGCTGGTGTGTCTTGCATCGCGATCACCGCCGACCAGTCGTTATGCCCGGTTTTGCCGGATCGTGGCGCTCAAGTTGGGAGGCCGTTGCTAGACGCCTGTTTGGCGTCTTGAAGTATCCCAACACGTTTTACACGAGCCTCTGATTGCTCAGCTCTGCTCAGCTCAACGCCTGCTTGATGCGCTCGATCTGGCGCCGATGGGTGCTGTTATGGATGGCCGCGAGAGCATGCCACTGCGCCGCTGAGAGCGGGCCAAACCAGGGATGCGGCAGCCTCGCCCCAGCACGCAGATTGCCGAGCTTCTCAACGATATCGCTATAGCGCTCGATCAGGGCGACAAGATCGTCGATCTGCTCCGGGCCGGCTTCCGGCACCGGCTTGACCTCCTCGATCTTAACCTGAGTCCCAACCAAGCTGCCCGAATAAAGCTGCGGCAAGATCGCGGCGATCGCGGTGTTGACGATCACCAGATGCTCGAGCGTCATGTATATCGACCAGTCGCGGCTGCTGTCCTCGATGCCAATGAAGCGCTCGACCCGCACCCGCTGTCGCCCCTGCGCCTCACTCAGGCCACGCGCTAAGGCGATGGCGCGCTCGGCCTCCTGACGAAACAGTTGCGTCAGCCGGTCCTTGCCGTAGAAACGTGCCGCTGCACGAATACCCGCGCCGAGCAGTTGGCGCTCGAGCCAGCTGATGCCCGCGCCTGGCAGTTCGAGTGGTGGTGGCGCTGTCGAACTCATGCAACACCTCCCGTGGCGCCAATGCCCCGCGCGGAAGTGGCTTGAGACTCAGCTTTGCCATCGCCCTGATCCTTGACGCTGGCGTTGCCCCTGCCATCCCCCGAGCGCGCCTTCTGGCCTGTGGCTTTCTGGCCTCTTGCGCCTTGAGTCTGACCAGCACGCGCTTGACCGGAGCTATCCTGAGCCTTCGCCCAGGTATCACGCAGGGTCACGGTGCGATTAAAGACGGGACGCTCCGGCGTCGAGTCCGGATCGACCACGAAATAGCCCTCGCGCTCGAACTGGAAGCGCGCGCCCGGCTCTGCCTTGGCCAGGCTCGGCTCGAGCATCGCATCGCTCAGTACACGGAGCGAGTCCGGATTCAGATCCGCACGAAAATCGCGATCGCCAACACCCGGCTGCGGCACCGTAAACAAGCGATCATAGAGCCGCACCTCGGCATGAAGCGCCGTCTCAGCCGGTACCCAATGGATCACGCCCTTGACCTTGCGCCCCTCCGGATTCTTGCCGAGGGTATCGGGATCGACTGCGCAGCGCAGCTCGATCACCGCGCCGTCCGCATCCTTCACCACCTCGTCACAGCGGATCACGTAGGCATTGCGCAGCCGCACCTCGCCGCCGGGAGTCAAGCGCTTGAAGCCCTTCGGCGGCGTCTCCTCGAAGTCACCGCGGTCGATCCAGAGCACCGCGCTGAGCGGCAGCTCACGCACGCCCATCGACTCATCCTTCGGATGATTGCGGGCCTCGACCGCGGCCGGTGCGTCAGCCGGCAGGTTGGTCAACACCACCCGCAGCGGGTGCAGCACCGCCATCGCTCGCGGCGCGTTCGCATCGAGTTCATCGCGAATCGCGCTCTCCAGCACGCCCATCTCGACCAGGTTGTCGGCCTTGGTCACGCCGATCCGCTCACAGAAGCCACGCATCGCCCCTGGCGTGTAGCCGCGTCGGCGCAGCCCAGCGATGGTCGGCATGCGCGGATCATCCCAGCCATCGACGATCTGCTCGGAGACCAGCTGCGTCAGCAAGCGCTTGCTCATCACCGTGTACTCGAGATTGAGCCGGCTGAACTCGATCTGCCGCGGCTGGCAGGGCACCGAGACGTGGCTGACGCACCAATCGTAGAGCGGGCGATGATCCTCGAACTCCAGCGTGCAGAGGGAATGGGTGATGCCTTCCAGCGCATCGGAGATCGGATGCGTGTAGTCGTAAGTCGGGTACAGACACCATTCGCTGCCAGTCTGATGATGGATCACCCCGTGCCGAATCCGATACAACACCGGATCGCGTAGGTTGATATTGGGCGACGCCATGTCGATCTTCGCCCGCAGCGTGCGCGCGCCATCCGGGAACTCGCCAGCGCGCATGCGGCGGAACAGATCCAGATTCTCCTCCACACTGCGGTCACGAAAGGGACTGTCGCGTCCCGGCTCGGTCAGGGTACCGCGATAAGCGCGTGTCTCCTCGCTGGACAGATCGCAAACATAGGCCAAGCCCTGTTCGATCAGCTCGACGGCAAAAGCGTACAGCTGCTCGAAATAGTCCGAGGCAAAGCGCACACGCCCGCCCCAGTCGAAACCGAGCCAGCGCACATCGGCCTTGATCGACTCGACGAACTCCGGGCTCTCCTTACCCGGATTGGTATCGTCGAAGCGCAGATTGCAGACCCCGCCCAACGCCTCGGCCAAGCCGAAGTTGAGCACGATCGATTTTGCATGACCGATGTGCAGGTAGCCATTGGGCTCAGGCGGGAAGCGCGTGACCACCCTTGTATGCTTCCCGCTCGCCAGATCGTCCTGAACAATCTGACGGATGAAGTTGGTCCGGGTCGGCGTCGAGACAGAATCAGCCATATCAAAAAGCACCCAAAGACCGGCCGGCTAGGGTCAGCAGCCGATCGGCGAAAAACGCGCAGCATACTGGCTTGTCGCGCATCCTTGAACCCTGCGTTTGCCAGCACGCCTCAGGACCACTACCCTATCGCCAGCTCGGCATCCCACTGATGGCCTTAAAACCCTTAGGCGATTTCGATCAAAGCGCATCCGCTTCAGAAGAAGCCTAGATCGTCTTCATCGCAGGCCGAGACCAACAAGCCCGCTTACCACATCCGGAGCCAGACCATGCAGAGAGCCGCTTCCATTCTTGCCGTCGCCATCGCCGGCACCTTCGCCACCAGCCTCAGCTTCGCACAGGATGACGCGCCAGCCCCAACCAAGCCAGCCGACGCCTTTATCCAGCAGCTCGACACCGACGGCGATGGCAAGGTCAGCCTCGAGGAGGCACTCGCACCGCAAAAACCGCGCTTCACTGAGACCGATACCGACGGCGATGGCTTCATTAGCATGGAGGAGGCGAGCACCGCATTCAACAATCAGGTGCCCGCCGAGATGCTCGAGGCCATGAAAGAGCGCGGCATGCCCGACCCCGGCGAGACCTTCGTCAAGAATCTCGACAAAGACGGCGACGGCAAGGTCAGCCCGGCCGAGTTCGAGCAGCCGACGGTCGAATCCTTCAAGCGCATGGACGCTGACAGCGACGGCTTTGCGACCAATGAAGAGGCAACGGCGTTCTTCGAGGAGATGCAGCGCCAGATGCAAGAGCAAATGCAGAAAATGCAGCAGATGCAGCAACAGCAAGAAGGCGCAGCCGCTCCACAGCAGTAAGCACGCAGGCCCGCAACGCTCGGCCAGGGAGGGCCGGTATCAATGGCGAGCCGTTTGGGTTAACTGTGTCGATTAACTTTGTCGATTAACTGGTTCGGCCTGCAGGTCGCAATCAAACAGCACGTCTTCACCCATTCGATAGAGCCGGTGGGCCGGACGTAACGCATCCGCAAGCCGCTCGGTGGCTGGCAGCGTCACGCCGCGACGGCCATCGCCGATGATCAGGGGCGCAACCGTGATCTGTAGCCGATCGAGCAGCCCCTGCTGCAGAAACCGCGACACCGTCACCCCACCCCCCTCGACGAACAGCCGCCTCAGCCCGCGATCGCGTAATGCGTTGACGACTGTTGCCAAGTCGAATCCGGCGGCCGAAGTGCTTAACTCAGGCACCTCGATGATCTCCGCATCGCCATAATCCACCGCCGCATCGCCAACGTCGCCCCCTCGAACAGGCGTCGGGCGGCAAAACAGCAGGGTCGGCGCGCAGCCGTCAGTAAAGAGCTGGCGATCGCTCGGCACCCGCGCATCCGGATCGAGCACCACGCGCACCGGGCTCGGCCCCGGCACCAGACGGGTGGTCAGCTTCGGATCATCGACCGCGACCGTGCCCGCACCAACGATCACTGCATCAGCAAGCGCGCGCATCCGATGCAGATGCGCAATGTTTTCAGGTCCGGTGACGAAACAGGCGTCGCCGACCTGAGTCGCAATATAGCCGTCCAGGCTTTGGCCGAGATGGCCGATGATACAGCTTCGGTTCGCACCGCTATCGTTCGGAAGAAACGGCAGATAGAGCGACCATAGGTCTTGCCACCCAGTCAATGACGGTTCAGACGGAGGTCGAGACCAACGCCAGTGCTGCACTGGATCACGAACGAGCCCAAGCGCCGCGGCAGCTGCCCTATCGCCGCTCGCGGCGGCAAGCAGCGCCTGCCATCTGCGAGCGTTAGCGGAAGATGTTTCTGAACCGCTACTCAGCGATCTGGACCAACTCGAGCTGAAAGGTCAGATCGCGACCGGCCAGCGGATGATTGCCGTCGACCGTGACCTCCTCGTCGTTGAAATCGGCGACCGTGAAGCTGAGCGTCTCGCCCTCAGGCCCCTGCGCCTGCAGCAGCATGCCCTGCGCCAGCTCGATCTCGGGCGGGATCGCGGTGCGCGGCACCTGCTGCACCATGGCCTCGTTGCGCTCACCATAGGCCTCGCCGGAGACGATGGTGATGGTCTTGTTCTCGCCGGGTGTCATGCCGACCACGGCCTCTTCGAAGCCGCTGATCATCTGCCCCTGACCGAGCGTGAACTCCAACGGCTCCTGGCCGCGTGAAGAGTCGAATTCGGTGCCATCGGTGAGGGTGCCGGTATAGTGGACTTTGACGGTATCGCCGCTCTTTGCTTCGGTCATCGGAGAATTAGCCATAGGAATACTCGAAGGGTTTCGGCTGAGATGCATGGAGCAGCACGCGCCTGAACAGGCGCGGCCAGTGGATTCAGCTCACCTTAGACGAGCCTCGCGCCGAGCGCAAACCCGACGCTCAGAGATTGAGTCAGTCAGAGACTCTGTCAGAGAAGCATTGCATGGCGACCTCAGGGGGCGGCGCTAAAGCCTATTCGAAGACTGGGTCTTTTTCATCCAATCTCCTTTTTTACTCCATGAGGGACCTGGTCGCCGCCGGCCGCGAACTGATGAGCCGGATCAGCTCCAGCGGTGCCAATACGCGCGACGGCGGCGCAGCGCCAAAGCAGACCTGGATCAGGGTATCCACCAGCCGCTGCCCGTCTGCACCGCGACCGAACAGCCGGTCAAACACCCATGGCGTAAAGGCATAACGTTGCGCAAGCGCCATCAGGACGAAGAGCGCGCCAAAGCGCTGCCAGAGGCTGCGTGAATAGCCAGCCAGCAATCGCGCGGAGACGGGTCGATCGCCCGGCGCTCGGCGCAGCGCCTCGACGACCGCAGCAGCCGCAAGCTCGGCCGATTCGAGTGCGTAATCGATGCCTTCGCCGGTGAACGGATTGACCAGGCCAGCCGCCTCGCCAACCGCGAGCAGTCCGTCTGCCCGCTTTGGTGCTCGTAGGAAATCGCTGCGGATCGGATAGCCGGCCACCGGTCCAGCACCTTCGCCGCCCGCCGTCAGACGCGACAGCTCCGGATGCTGCCTGAGCAGCCTGGGCAGTAGCGTGGCCGCTGACACCCGTTTCCGCCCACTGTACCAGTAGCCCAGGTTTGCGCTCGTCGGGCCGGTCGGGAACAGCCAGGCGTAGCCAGGCAATGGCAGATGATCAAAGAAGAAGCGCAAGTCTGGGCCCGGAGCAGGCATCTGCGCCAGGTAGCAGCGCGCCGCCACGCTATGTACGCCACGCTTTGGCGCCAACGGTGTCCGTTTGATCAGCGATAGCGCAGCACCGGTCGCGATCACCACCAGCCGCGCCGGCAGCATCTCGCCCTCGAGCTCGACGCCACCGCCAGCAGCCAGCCCACGCACATGTCCGATCCAGAAGCGTGCACCCGCCGCCAGCGCGCGCTGCTGGAGGAGCAGATCGAAGCGCCGGCGCGCCAGCACCAGGGTCCGATTCGGCATCGCAGCAGCGCCGGTGATCAAGGTTTCAGCCTCAGCCCCGCCAGGCGCACGGAAGCGAATCCGCGTCGCCTGATGCGATGCGGCGGCGACCTGCTCCAATAGCCCGAGACGCCCGAGAGAGTGCTGCGCGCGCGGGCTCAGGCAATCGCCGCAGACCTTGTCGCGAGGAAATGCCGCCTTGTCGATTAGCAGCGTCCGGATACCAGCGCTAGCCAGGTGATAGGCGGTCGCGCTGCCGGCAGGTCCGGCACCGACCACAATCACTTCATGCTCGATTGCCTTGGCCATGCTGATCCCCCTTGACGGTTGCGGATGTCATCGATCGCCGATCGGGTAGAGCCCTGCGACAACTGAGGCCAATAAACCCTTTGGCAAGGCTGCGTTTGCTGGCTATCCTTAGTCTGTTAACGTCTTGACTTGGAATCGGTGAAGCAGTTGGGCATTGTCGCAGATATCGACGGCGAAGCAGCCGGCCGGCAGGATGTCGATCGATTCTTCTCGTTATCCTTGCAGCTTCTCTTGATCGCGGAGTTAGACGGGCGCATCCGTCGCTGTAACCCCGCTTGGCAGGAACAGCTCGGTTGGAGCCCCGATGAGCTGATCGGCCGTTCGTTCTTGGAATTGGTCCACCCAGACGACCTTTCCGCCACCCAGGCCGAAGCCGCAAAGCTAGGCGCCGGCGGAATCACCTCGCAATTCGTCAACCGCTATCGCCGCGGGGATGGCGAATGGCGCAGTCTGGCCTGGTCTGCGGTGGCAGCGCCCGACACCGGCTGCATCTACGCCATTGCCCATGATGTAACCCAGCAACAACAAGCCACCCAGGCGCTGCGCGCGAATGAACGCCGACTGCGCGACGCCGAGCGTCTCGGTGTCCTCGGCAGCTGGGAGCTGGATCTCAAGACCGGACAACTCTTCTGGTCCGATCAGACCTATCGGTTGCTCGGTTGTGAACCCGGTGAGATCGCGCCTTCTTACCGCAGGTTCCTTGATCTGGTGCATCCCGAGGACCGCGAGGCCGTTGATCGCGCCTTTCAGACATCGGTCGCGGAGCATCATCCGTACACCCTTGCGCATCGCATCCAACTCACGGATGGGAGCGTCAAGTGGTTGAACGAATATGCCGAAACCCAGTACGCCGACGACGGGACACCGCTGCGATCCGTCGGCACGGTCCAGGACATCACCGAGCAGCAGCAGAATCGCCTGATGCTCGCCGTGAAGGCACGCCGAGACGAGGCCCTGTTAGCCCTACCGCGCATCGCGGATGATCTGGACGAGCTGGCCATGCTCCAGCATGCGCTCGCACTCGCCGAGGGCCTCACTGAGAGCGAGATCGGCTTCGCGCACTTCGTCAACAACGATCAAACCTCGGTCGAATTCGCCGCCTGGTCCTCGCGCACCCTCGACGCCGGCTGCCAAGTCAACCACGACATGCACTATCCGTTGCAGCAGGCTGGGCTGTGGGCTGATGCACTGCGCCGGCGAGCACCGGTGATCATCAGTGACTATGCGGCGCATCCGCACGCGAAGGGCTTACCCACTGGACACATCGCATTCAACCGCGCTCTGGTGGTGCCGGTCCTCGATGGCAATCGCGTCACCATGCTATTCGGCCTTGGAAACAAGGCGACCGACTACGATAAGATCGATATCGAATCCGCACAACTGTTGGCGAACGAAGCCTGGCGTCTCGCCCAACAGGTGCGATCCTTGGCGAAACTCAAGCTCGCTGACCAGGTGCTTGCCGAGACCCCTCAGGGCGTCGCCATTACCGCCGCCGACGGCACACTGGTGCGGGTGAATGCGGCCTTCACCCGCATCACCGGCTTCAGCGCCGAGGAGGTGCTTGGGCAAAATCCTCGGCTGCTGAAATCCGGAGTCCATGATTCAGCCTTCTACCGCGCGATTTGGTCCGAGATCGCCCAGCACGGAAGCTGGCGCGGTGAGATCTGGAATCGACGCAAGAACGGCGAAGTCTATCCGCAGTGGCTTTCGATCAGCGCCGTGCACGATCCAAACGGGCAGGTTGGCCACTACGTTGGCCTGTTTACTGACCTCAGCGAGTCAAAACAGGCGCAAGAGAAGATCGATTATCTGTCGCATCATGATGCGCTTACCGGCCTCGCCAACCGTGCACTCTTCAACGAGCGCCTGGAGCATGCGCTGACGCGCGCATCGCGTAAAGGCCATCTGGCACTGCTCAATCTCGATCTCGACCGTTTCAAGCAGGTCAACGACACCCTTGGCCATCAGGACGGCGACCAACTCCTGATCGAAATGGCACGTCGTATTCGCTCAGAGCTGCTACCAAGCGATACGCTGGCGCGGCTCGGTGGCGACGAATTCGCATTGCTGCTCGAGGAGCGTGCCAACGCAACCCCAGTCGCAGCCCTCGCGCGCGAACTGCTGACGCGCATCGCCAAGCCGGTCAACGTTACCGACCGTGAGTTGGTGGTCACTGCCAGCATCGGGATCAGTCTGTATCCGACAGATGGAACCGATGCTGATAGCCTCACCCGTCATGCGAGTCAGGCGCTTGGCGCCGCCAAGCGCCTCAGTCGCAACAGCTTTCAGTTCTTTGACCGCTCGCTCACGGAAGGCGCCTTAGAACGACTGATCACTGAGCACGCGCTGCGTGGTGCCGTCACGCGCAACGAGCTGCGGCTGCAGTATCAGCCGCAGGTACGGCTTAGCGATGGTGCGCTGGTCGGGGTCGAGGCGCTGGTGCGCTGGCAACATCCAGACCTGGGGCTGGTCCCGCCTGGCCAGTTCATTCCGCTGGCTGAGGATATCGGCGTGATCAGTGAGATTGGCAGCTGGGTCATCGGAGCCGCTTGCCAGCAGCTCGCAGACTGGGACCGCCAAGCTTTCCATCTGCCGCGGCTCGCGATCAATCTATCCGCGCGGCAGCTCGATGAAGTCGCCCTGCCCACCACCATCGCGACCACCCTGCAAGCCTGCACGATTCAACCCGAACGGCTTGAGCTTGAGGTCACCGAATCCATGCTCATGCGCAACCCGGATGCCGCGCGCGCACTATTATCCGAGCTCAAGCGGCTTGGCACACGCATCAGTATCGACGACTTCGGCACCGGCTATTCGAGCCTGGCAATGCTGCGGATCTTACCCCTGGATCAACTGAAGATCGACCAGAGCTTCGTGCGTGACATCGGCGCCGACGACAACGACGAGGCGATCGTGCGCACCATCATCGCGATGGCCCGCACACTCGGATTAGAGACCGTCGCCGAGGGCGTCGAGGACGCCGAGCAGCTTGCCTTTCTTAGCCACGAGCAGGTCGATCTTGGCCAGGGCTATCACTTTGCCAAGCCGCTGCCCGCCGACGAGCTACTCACGCACTGGCGCGAGCGGCTCAGCCCTAACGCGCGTGGCGCCGCGCCACGCTGGTAGATGAATCGCGCGAGATTCACGTTAACCGTGCTGCGCGCGCCAGAGCCTTCTCGACGCACGGGCACCCCCCGTTGGTGGCACCGAATGCGAAATCGCCATACCTCATGCTGCGCAAGCTCAATCCCGCCAGCCGTTGTATGATGCCTGAGCATTAATGAAGACTGATTTAGCTTGAGGAGACGCGTGAGCACCACCATAGACAGTGTATTGCCGAAGGCCGCCACAGGGATCTCTGGACTCGACGAGATTACTTGCGGCGGCTTGCCCCGCGGCCGCCCGACCTTGGTCTGCGGCGGCGCAGGCTGCGGCAAGACACTGCTCGCCATGGAGTTTCTGATCAGAGGTGCAACCGATTTTGGCGAGCCAGGGGTCTTTATTGCGTTCGAAGAAACCGCCGAGGAGTTGGCCCAGAATGTCGCCTCGCTGGGGTTCGACCTCAACAACCTGGTGGCACAGGGCCAGCTCGCGCTGGACTTTGTCGCAGTCGAGCGCAGCGAACTTGAGCAGACCGGTGAGTTCGATCTCAGCGGACTGTTTATCCGTCTTGGCTATGCGATCGATTCGATCGGCGCCAAGCGTGTCGTGCTCGATACCATCGAGACCATCTTCGCCGGCTTACCGAATCCGTTAATCCTGCGCGCTGAACTCCGACGCCTGTTTCGCTGGCTCAAGGACAAGGGCGTCACGGCCATCGTCACCGGCGAACGCGGCGATGGTCAGCTGACTCGCCAAGGCCTCGAAGAATATGTCTCCGATTGCGTCATCACGCTCGATCATCAGCAGCGCGATCAGACCTGGACCCGCCGCCTGCGCGTGCTCAAATACCGCGGCTCCAGCCACGGCACCAACGACTACCCCTTTCTGATCGATGCCAACGGCATCTCGGTGACCCCCATCACCTCACTCGGCCTCGACCACCCGGTCTCCACCGAGCGGATCTCGAGCGGCGTCGCGCGGCTCGACACCATGCTCGGCGACAACGGCTTCTTTCGCGGCAGCAGCGTGCTCGTCTCGGGCACCGCCGGCACCGGTAAATCAAGCCTAGCCGGACACTTCGCAGCAGCCACCTGCGCCCGCGGAGAGCGCGCGCTCTATTTTGCCTTTGAAGAGTCGGCGGGCCAGATTCAGCGGAACATGCGTACCATCGGTCTCGACCTAGCGCACTGGGCCGAGCAGGGTCTGTTGCGATTTCACGCCGCCCGCCCTAGCTTCACCGGCCTTGAGATGCACCTCACGCTCATCCATCGGGCGGTTGAGCAGTTCGCGCCATCGGTGGTGATCTTGGACCCACTGAACAGCTTCATTACCCAAGGTAACGAGCTCGAGGTCAAAGGCATGCTGACCCGGCTCATCGACTTTCTCAAGATGCGCCAGATCACAGCGCTCTTTACCAGCCTGACACTCGGCGGCGAATCCTTGGAGCGAACCGATTCGGCCATCTCCTCGCTGATCGATACCTGGCTGCTGTTGATGTCAGTGAACACCGGCGGCGAGCGTAACCGCGCCCTCAGCATCCTCAAGTCGCGCGGCATGGCGCATTCCAATCAGACGCGTGAGTTCCTGATCACCGACAATGGCATCGCGCTCCGTGACGTCTATGTTGGACCTGGCGGGGTCTTGACCGGCAGTGCCCGGCTAGCGCAAGAAACCGCTGAGCAGAGCGAGCAGCTCGAGCGGCAACAGGAGATCGAGCGGCGCAAGCAGGAGATCGAGCGGCGTCGTACCATCCTCACCGCGCAGATCGCCGCATTGCAGCAGGAGTTCGAAGCGCAGGAATCCGAAACTCGAGCGCTCATCGACCGCGAGCTGCAGCGTCAGGCACAGTCGGCTCAAAATCGCGCTTCGATGGCCTCAGTACGCCGAGCTGATACACACAACCAGATGGCGGAGGAGGATCAACGATGAGCGCAACCGCCGACAACGACACGCGGTCGGTTCGCACCGAACCCGAAGACAGCAGCCTTCGCCACGCGATTAGCGAATCCGCCACCCCGCAGGCCGGCACCGCGATCGACACAACCGCTACTACGGATCAGTCCGAAGCCAGCGAGGGGGATGAGTGCTGGACGCTGCGGCTGTATGTCGCCGGCCAGACACCGAAGTCGCTGGCCGCTTTTTCTAACCTGCAGGCCATGTGTGAGGCCCATTTGAGCGGGCGCTACCAGATCGAGGTCATCGACCTGCTCGAGAAGCCACACTTGGCGCAAGGTGATCAGATTCTCGCGATCCCGACCGTCGTGCGCCGGCTTCCACTTCCCATGCGGAAGATCATCGGCGACCTCTCCGACACCGAGCGCGCCATTGTCGGCCTCGACTTACGCCAGTCGACCTGGCAAGTCAATCCGTAGCCGTTAACGTGCAGGTCCACGCCGGACAGATGTCCCGCATCGGCAACCGGTTGATCCACCCACCACGGCCATGATTGTCACCGACCCATCCCCTGCATCGCTCGCCGACGCCACAGCGCAGATTCGAGATCTAAAGCAGCGCTTGGTCGAGGCCGAGGCGGTGCTCGACGCGATCCGCGCCGGCGAGATCGATGCCCTGCTCATCGCCGGCCATCAAGGCAGCCGGGTGCTCGAGCTGCAAGGCGCCGAGCACGACTATCGGCTGATGGTCGAAGAGATGGGCGAAGGGGCCATGACGCTGACCGCTACCGGCCACATCTACTTTGCCAACCGACGCATGGCGGCCATGCTCGACCTTCCGCGTGAGGCTCTCACTGGCACCGCCCTGAGCGAGCTGATCAGCGCGACGGATTGCCCAGCCTACCAAACCTGGCTGGATACCCAATCACCGCGCCCTCAACAGCGCCTGGAGCTGCGGCTGATCCGTCAAGGCGGCGCTCTGATTCCCTGCCACCTCTCGCTGACTGAACTACCGTTGGCGCAGAAGCAGGGTGCCTTCTGCGTGGTCGCCACCGACCTGACCGAACAGAAACATGCCGAAGCCGCCGTGCGACAGAGCGAGCATCAGCTCAAGACCATTGTCGAGCACCTCCCCGTCGGGGTCTGGTTTCTAGACCAACGCGGCAAGATCACTTACGGTAATTCGGTGGCACTCCAGATCTGGAGCGGCACACAATGCATTGGGCTCAAGCATTTCCGCCACTGCAAGGCCTGCTCAAGCACACGCGGTCGCGCGGTTGCTCCCCAGAATTGCTCAGCATCACGCGCCATCCTCCGCGGCGAGACAGCCCTAAATAAAGAGATCGACATCGAGTGTATCGACGGCAAAGTAAAGACCATCCTGACCTCGGCCGTCCCGATCCAGGATCACGATGGCGGCATCGTCGGTGCGGTGATCCTGAATCAGGACATTTCCGCTCGTAAAGTCGCGGAAAACCAGATCAAGCAGCTCGCGTTCTTCGATGTCCTAACCCACCTGCCCAACCGACGTCTACTGCTCGACCGGCTCGATCACGCACTGGCCACGATCCGCCGCGACGGCCATCATGGCGCGCTACTGTTCATTGATCTCGACCACTTCAAAGACCTCAACGACAGCCTCGGCCACGATATGGGCGACCACCTCCTGCAGCAGGTCGCCGAGCGTCTGGTTCAAAACGTGCGGGCACGCGACACCGTCGCCCGCCTCGGCGGTGACGAGTTCGTTGTCGTCTTGGAAGGCCTGAGCGATGAGCCCGATCAAGCCGCGCAGCAGACCCGCACCGTCGCCGAAAAGGTGCAGCAGGCACTCACCAAGCCCTATCAGCTCGGGGAGAACCCTCATCATGTGAGCCCAAGCATCGGCGCCACCCTGATCGAGCCCGCCGACGCGAGCGTCGACGAGTTGCTCAAGCGCGCGGACTTGGCGATGTACCAAGCCAAAGACGCCGGCCGCAACACCTTTCGCTTCTTTGACCCGCAGACACAGATCGCGCTCGAGGAGCGTACCGAGCTCGAGGCGCATCTACGCATGGGCTTACTGACCCGGCAGTTCGTTCTGCACTACCAGGCCCAAGTCGACAGCGCCGGGGCCTTGATTGGCGCCGAAGCCCTAGTGCGTTGGACACATCCCGAGCGCGGGCTGTTGGGTCCAGATGTCTTCATCCATCTCGCCGAGGAGTCCGGACTGATCCTGCCGCTCGGTGAATGGGTGCTGCACGCAGCCTGCTCGCAGCTGGCCGCCTGGGCAGCCGAGGCTTGCAGCGCACAACGCTCACTCGCCATCAACATCAGCGCACGTCAGTTTCGCGACCCAGGCTTCGTCGCCATGGTGCGCTCCGCCGTCCTCGCATATGACATTGATCCGAGCCTGCTCGAGCTTGAACTCACCGAGAGTCTGTTACTCGAGGATATCGAAGACACGATCACCAAGATGATGGCACTGCGCACACTTGGACTGCGGTTTGCGCTCGACGATTTTGGTACCGGCTACTCGTCACTCTCCTATCTCAAACGGCTGCCGCTCGATGCGCTGAAGATCGACCGCTCCTTCGTCGACGACGTTACCAACGACCCCAATGCCGCTGCGATCGTGCGCGCCATCCTCGCCCTCGCGCCGCAGCTCGGACTCTCAGTCATCGCCGAGGGCGTCGAGACACAGGCCCAACGACGCTTCCTCACTCACAATGGCTGCCATGCCTTCCAAGGCTATTTGTTTGGCCGCCCCGGGCCACCCGCGGCCCTGTCGAGCTACAGCACTGCCTGCAGCCCGAGTCATCCGGCGACCTGAGCCGCGACCAAGACAGTGCCCAAGACGCCGACGCTGTCAAGCTCGAGCAGGGTCAAGCCGGGTCTTCCTTCTCTTGACGTTCCAATCACTTGCCCCAGGTCAACTCTCCCGTGTGGCAGTGATGCTCCCGGTCGACCATACTCATAATTCGGGATGCGGGGACCAGCCCTTTTATGGTAAGCGCTCAGTGGGGGCTGCCGCTTGTCCCAAGCGTTTGGCCGCGGAGACATGAGGCTTGTCTGTGTGCTTCGCGCACAGTGCGACCATGATCATGGCATAGACGGCGGTAGTTAGCGCGTCGATCTGTTGACCTAGAGAGTAGATAGGTGCAGTTCGATCCGGTCTGAGTGCTTGCCATGTTCGGCAAGGATGCCGCGGATTGCTCGCAGGTGCTCGAGCACCAGATTCTCGATGTTCTCGGCCATGCTCAGGGCCACGAGGTTAGGCGGTCTTGCGTTGCTTCGGGTGTAGCCTGGTGACTGCGCCCGATGGTGCCAGTCCCGCCGCGCCGATGATGAACCAGCGCACAGCCGGGAGTCTACGTTGATCGCCTCGCGCTTTCTGCCTCGGCAACACTTGCAGACGCTGTTCGACCAGCTCGACGCGCTTGGCTATCGTTGCATCGGCCCGCAGGTGCGCGACGGCGCCATCGTCTATGACAGGCTCGGCGACCTAACTGCACTGCCGATCGGCATCGGTGCTCATCAGACACCAGGCCGCTACCGTCTGGAGCATCAGGATCACCAGCGCTGCTTTGCCTGGGCCAATGGCCCCCAAGCACTCAAGCCGCTGCTGTTCGCGCCCCACGAGACGCTCTGGCGCACCGAGCGCGATGACGCCGGCCGGCTCGCCTTCACCCGCGAGCTACAGCCAGCGCAGCGACAGGCCGTCATCGGCGTGCGCGCCTGCGACCTTGCCGCACTCGCGCTCCAAGACGCCCACTTCGCCGACGCGCGCGCTGATCCCAGCTATAGCCGCCGACGCCACGACCTACTGCTGGTGGGCGTGGAGTGCGGACAGCCCGCCGACACCTGCTTCTGCGCCTCCACCGGCGAAGGACCGGCGATCAGTACCGGCACCGACTTAACGCTGACCGAGCTGGATGCCGGCTTCCTGGTGCGTGCAGGCACTGAGGTCGGCAGCGCACTGTGCGATGCCCTACCGCTGCGCGCACCCAGTGACGGAGAGCTAGCCCAGGCAGAGGCCGAGATCGAACAGGCTCGCTTGAGCCAACACCGCAGCCTGCCTGGGCGCAACCTACGCGAGTCGCTATTCGCGAATCTGGATCACCCGCGGTGGGACGAGGTCGCCACCCGCTGCCTGGCCTGCGGCAACTGCGTCGCCGTCTGCCCCACCTGTTTCTGCTCCACCGAGCGCGAGCAGCCGTCCATCGACGGCAGCGGCAGCACCCGCGTGCGGCTCTGGGACAGCTGCTTCTCCGCCGAGCACAGCTACGTGCACGGGCGTCTGCTGCGGCCCGACACCCGCACCCGTTACCGCCAATGGCTCACCCACAAGCTCGGCGGCTGGCATGACCAATACGGCCGCTCTGGCTGTGTCGGCTGCGGGCGCTGCATCGCCTGGTGCCCAGTCGGCATCGACCTCACCGCCGAGGCCAACGCCATCTGTTCCGATGCCAGCGAGTCCGCTCAGGAGGCGCCATGAGCACCGCCGCCGCCATGGGGCCACCCTGGATGGGGCCACCCTGGGAAGCCGAGGTCCTTGCCCGTGATCAAGAGACCCGAGGCCTGTGCACCCTCCATCTGCGCCTCACCGATGCGAACGCGCGAGCCGCGTACCGCTTCCTGCCCGGTCAGTTCAACATGCTCTATGTGCCGGCGGTTGGCGGTGTGCCGATCTCCATTGCCTCAGACCCCGCACAGCCACAGCGATTGGCACACACGATCAGCGCCGTCGGTCGTGTCACCCGGGTGTTGGCGACGCTCGGCACGGGCGATCGCATCGGCCTGCGTGGACCCTATGGCCGCGGCTGGCCCTTGGAGAAGGCAGAGGGGCAAGACCTGGTGGTGGTCACCGGCGGCCTCGGCTGTGCGCCGGTGGTGGCGGCCATCGACTACGCCCTCGCTCGCCGCACAGACTTCGGCCAGTTGGTCATCCTACAAGGCGTCAAGCACGCGGCCGATATGTTCTGGCGCGCGCGTTACGACGCCTGGGCCGAGCTGCCGAACACCGAGGTACGGCTCGCCGCCGACCAGCCTGACCACCACTGGCAGGACCATGTCGGCCTGGTGACCGACCTGCTCGATGAGGTTCCGTTGCGCCCGCAGGCGAGCATCGCCCTGATCTGTGGCCCCGAGCCCATGATGCTCGCCGCCGCCAAGCGGCTAGTGGCGCTAGGCATCAGCGACGACCGTATCTGGCTGAGCCTGGAGCGCGGCTTTCAATGCGGCGTCGGCCATTGCGGGCATTGCCAGCTCGGACCCTACTTCCTGTGCCGCGACGGCCCCGTCTTCCCCTGGTCAGAGATCAGCTGGCTGGTGGGCCGCAAGGGCTTCTGACCAAGGCCGGAGCAGAGCGCGCATGACCAGCCCCCCAAAATCCCCACTTCAGCCTGTCGACAGCCTGGACCGCCGGCCGCGGCTCGCCGTGCACAAGCTTTCCTCTTGCGACGGCTGCCAGCTGGCGTTGCTGAACGCCGGGGCGTCCCTGCTGAGGCTGGCCGAGCGCTTCGACATCGTCCACTTCGCCGAGGCCGGCATCATCGACGTCGACGCCGAGGCCGATATCGCGCTGGTCGAGGGCAGTGTCTCGACCGCCGAGGAGGCCGAGCGCATCCAGACCATCCGCGCCCGCAGCCGCTGGCTGATGCCCATCGGCGCCTGCGCCACCGCCGGCGGCCCGCAGGCGCTCAAAAACCTGGCCAACGCCGAGGCCTGGATCGCATCCAGCTATCCCGAGCCGCAGCACATCGACGCCCGGCCCACCGCCGATGCGGTGGCCGCGCACGTGCACGTGGAGCTGGAGCTGCCGGGCTGTCCGGTGAGCACGCCGCAGGTGCTTGCCGCGCTCGCCAGCCTACTCGCCGGCGCCACCCCGCTTGCCGAGCAGGACAAGATCTGTCTGGACTGCAAACGCCGCGGCCAGGTGTGCGTGCTGGTGACTCAGGATGCTCCCTGCCTCGGCCCGATCACCGTCACCGGCTGCGGCGCGCTCTGCCCCAGCCTCGGCCGCGCCTGCTACGGCTGCTACGGACCGGCGGAGAACCCCGAAGTCGCCACGCTGGCGCAGCGTTTCGCAGAGCTGGGTCTGGATGCCGAGGCCGTCAAACGGCGCTTCCTGTTCCAGCAGAGCGGCGCCGCGCCCTTCCAGCAACTGCTGCGCGAATGGCATCCGAAGCCGCGGGCCGGATCAGCAACGGCCAGCGTCGATCAGGGCAGCAGCATGACCAGTGAGGATCGTGATCACAGCATGATCAGCGCCAGCGGGGAGGATGAGGATGACTGAGTCGTCCAGCCGCCGCATCGAGGTGCCCATCCTAGCCCGCGTCGAGGGCGAAGGCGGTCTCGAGGTCAGCATCCGCGACGATCGGATCGCGCATCTAGCGCTGCGCATCTTCGAGCCACCGCGACTCTTCGAGCAGTTCCTGGTTGGCCATCACTATAGCGAGATCCCTGATCTGGTGGCGCGCATCTGCGGCATCTGCCCGGTGGCCTATCAGATGAGCGGGGTCAGTGCTATCGAGCGGCTGTTCGCCGCGGATGCGGCGACTGATCAGAACAGCCACCAACACAGCCAGCCAAACACTGGGCTGGCAGCCTGGGTCCGACGCATGCGCCGCCTGTTCTACTGCGGCGAATGGATTCAGAGCCACGCCTTGCACATCCATCTGCTCGCGGCGCCGGACTTCCTCGGCTTCGACAGCGCCATCGCCATGGCCGCTCGCCATGGCGACGAGCTGCGTCGCGGCCTGGCACTGCAGGCCTTCGGCAATCGCATCATCGCGCTCCTCGGCGCCCGCTCGGTGCACCCTGTGGGTGCCCGGGTCGGCGGCTTCTGGCGCCGGCCGGCACTGTCCGAGATCGCTACGGTGAAGGCCGAGGCCGAGCGCGCCCTGCCGGCGGCCGAGGCGCTGCTGCGCTGGACCGCGGCGCTTCCGCTGCCGCAACAGCCGCAGCACTTCAACTGCGTCTCGCTGCGCCATCCGCTGGAGTACCCGATGATGGCAGAGCGCATCGTCGCCGAGTCCGGGCTCGACATCTCAGTGGACGACTTCGAAGCGCACTTCAGCGAGCATCAGGTGCCCCACTCCACCGCGCTGCACGGGCTGCTGGAAGGCGAACCCTATCTGGTCGGCCCGCTCGCGCGCGTCAACCTGAACCAGGACCGGCTGCACCCGCACGTGCAGGCCCTGCTCGCCGAGCTGGGCGTTGAGTTCCCGAGCCACGACATGGCGCAGAGCGTCATCGCCCGCGCGGTCGAGATCCTGCAGGCAGTGCTGGAGGCGGCCGAGATCCTGGCTAACGTTGCCCCGCAGACCCCGGCCTATGCCGAGCTGGCGCCTCGTGCTGGGATCGCCCGCGGCGCCAGCGAGGCGCCGCGCGGGCTACTCTGGCATCGCTACGATCTGGACGCTGATGGCCGCATCCAGCAGGCTCGCATCGTGCCACCCACCAGCCAGAACCAAGCGCGGATCGAGGCGGACCTGGCACAAACCCTTACCCGCATCGGTCTGAACGCAGATGCCGACCGACTGCGGCAGGCGGGCGAGCAGGTGATCCGCAACTACGACCCCTGTATATCATGCGCGACCCATTTCCTGCGCTTGACCCTGAACCGGTGATCGTTATCGGTCTCGGCTCGCCCTGGGGCGATGACCGGGTCGGCTGGTGCCTGGCCGATGCCCTCGCCGAGCGCCTGAGTCCGCACCAAGCTCAGGTCCTGAAGCTCGACCGACCTGGTCCTGCTCTGCTGGCGCACATCGCCGGCCAGCAGTACGTCATCTTGGTGGACGCTGCGGTCACCAATACCGGCATGAATAGCCGCATCGGCGCCGTGCAGCATCTGTCGCTCGATGAGCTAGCAATAATGAGCGTAGCGACAAGGAGCGCGGGCATCAGCTCCAGCCACGGTTTCGGGCTCGCCGACACACTCGCCCTAGGCCGCAGTCTGTGCATGCTGCCGCTGGCACTGGATATCTACATCGTCAGCATCGATGCGGTGCAGACCCGGCAGACCGGCCTTGAGCTGACGCCAGCGGTAGCAACCGCCGTGGGCTCACTCGCTGACGCCATCTCCGGGATGGTCGGTCGAGTCAATCTTGATTGACGCTGCGCGTGGTGGAGCGGTTTCTCTCACGGTGTCGGCTCCTTGAGCATTGGCAAATTGGATTCCTGCGATGGCAGGCTTGCCGCAACCTACTGAGAAGTCACACAGCATCGACATAAGTATATGTTAAATATAAAATTAACTTACCCACAGATCGCTTCGGTAGTGACCATTTCCCCTGCTTGCGCTCATGGCCGTTCTGTGTCATCCGCGATGGCCGGAGCGCAATGATCATGCTGCTAGCACTTGTTGCGATTGTTGGTGGTCTCGGGGTCCTGGTGTGGAGTGCCGAGCGTTTTATCGAGGGTGCCGCGGGAACCGCGGTACAGGTCGGGATGCCGCCCCTAGTCATCGGAATGGTCATCGTCGGCTTTGGCACCTCAGCGCCGGAGATGGTGGTCTCGGCCTTTGCCGCGCTGGATGGCAGTCCGAACCTTGCACTCGGTAATGCGATTGGCTCGAATATCGCCAATATTGGGCTGATCCTGGGTCTAACGGCATTGATTGCACCAATTCCTGTGCACTCGATGATTATTCGCCGCGAGCTCCCCCTGTTGCTCGTGATCAGCGCAGTCCTTGGCCTGCTGCTTTGGGGCGGCAGCCTGACGCGAATCGAGTCGATGCTATTGCTGATCGGGTTTGTGGCCCTCATCGGCTGGACGCTGTTCAGCGCGCGCCATGTCCGCGGTGACACCCTCGCGACCGCGGTCAGCCAAGACCTGGCTGAACATCCGATGCCGTTAAGACCGGCGCTGTTTTGGCTCGTGGTGGGTCTAGCCCTGTTGGTCGCCAGCTCGCGGGTGTTGGTTTGGGGTTCGGTGACCGTTGCCCAGACGCTTGGTGTCAGCGATCTGGTCATTGGCTTGACGATCGTTGCGATCGGAACCTCACTGCCAGAGTTGGCGGCCTCGTTGATCGCCGCGCGCAAAGGTGAGCACGACATCGCGATCGGCAACATCGTCGGATCGAACCTGTTCAACCTGCTCGCAGTGATCGGCATCGCGGGCAGTATCACGCCAATTTCGGCGATTCCACCAGAGGTGATGTTGCGCGACTGGCCCATGATGATGGCGGGCACGATCGCACTCTTCGTGATGGGCTATGGATTTCGTGGCCAGGGTCGGATCAATCGGCTCGAGGGTAGTATTCTGCTCGCGACCTTTATCGCCTACAGCGTCTATTTGGTGCTGAGCGCCGTCCCGGCCTAAGGTTCATGGCGCGGCAACAACTGCTCACTCAGTATCGCATCGTGACTGTGCCTGCCGGTCGGCTGTTCGGGTCAGGCTTGAGCGTCGCTCACAGCCCCAGCTCACGCCAACGCCGCTCAAGGCGCTTGACCGAGACCGGATAGGCGGTACCAAGCTGCTGGGCGAAGAGTGAGACGCGCAGCTCTTCGAGCATCCAGCGGATCTCGTCGAGGCGCTCGTCTTGACGCTCGGCGTCGGCGGCCGCGACGACTCGCTCGCGCCAGCGCTCGAGTAGCGGCGCCAGCTCCTGCATCCGGTCGCGGTCGCGGGTGGCGGCTTGCGGCAGCTTTTCGGCGCGTTGCTCGAGCGCGCGCAGATAGCGCGGATAGTCTTGCAGGTGCGCAAATGGGATCTGGACCAGGAAGCCACGGTAGACCAGGCTGTCTAGATGCGCGCGCATGTCGAGCACCGAGGGCATCCATTGCATCTGGGTGATGCCATCAAGACGCTTGCGCAAGACCTGATAGGTGCCAAGGAGATTGGCGGCTAAGCCGCAGACCTCCTGCGCGACCGGGAACAGACGCGGCTTGTTGGTCTTCAGACGCTGCTCGAAGCTGGCCTGCTCGCGGATCGGCGGCTGACCTTCGGTAAAGGTCAGGTCAAGGATCAAGGCCAGCAGCTCATCGGCGAGATCAGGACCGGCCGCGGTTGGCTCGGTTTGGGGCGCCTTGGCATATTGCAGACGCAGGCGACTGAGGCCACCGGCGGTGTCGCAGAGACCACGGCGCAATGTGCGCAGATCGGCGCCGAGGGCGAGCATGAACAGCCGCCGCAGTCCGCTGCGCATCGCCTCGGCGGCGCTGTGCTCAGCATCCAGCACTCGAATCGCAACCGCGCCACCTTGATCCACCAGGGCCGGCCAGCCGCGTAGCTTGATACCCGCGCGGTCGAGATCGACCGACTCCGGCAGCGTGCCAAAGTCCCAGCGGGTGATGCCATCGCGCTCGATCGCATGCCCCCAGGTCGCTGCAGGGTTGGCCGAGCCCAAGGCGGTGGCTCCCGATGCGGCCATGGCGGCCCGCTGCCCTCGCACCATCGCGCTTGCCGGTGTATGCCCTTGAGGCGGATTGGCTTCACGCCCCTTACCGCTGGGCGTCCTTGCTCCATGCGCAGCACCTTTAGTCCGTTGGCCTCTTTGCGCGCCAGAGCGGAGTGCACGGCCTCCTGGCTCAGGTCCTCCAGACAGCTCAGGTCCAGACGCTGACGCAAACGGCCCTGCCAGCCCGCGCTGACCCTCCCCCAAGGCCCCCTCACCAAAGGCCCCCTCAGCCAGTCGGCGCTTGAGCCGCAGCAGATCGTCGTCAAATGCCAGGGTGCGCCCTTCCAGATCGACCAGCCGCAGCTTCATCCGCAGATAGGGCGGCAGCGCGGCCTCGTCCCAGGCATCCTCCGGCACCTGCACGCCGGTCAGGGCCTTCAGCGCCTCACCCAAGGCGCGCACCAGAGGCCGATCCGAGGGCGTCAGCCGCGCTGCCACCCGGGCCGCGGTATCTGGTATCGGCACGAACGAGCGCCGCAGCGTCTTCGGCAGCCCGCGCAGCATCGCGGTGATGCGCTCTTCCAGCAGCCCCGGCACCAGCCATTGCAGGCGCTCGGAGGAGACCTGGTTGATCAACATCGCCGGCAGCACCAGGGTCAGACCATCGGCCTCATGGCCAGGCTCGAAACGGTATTCGAGCGGCAGCTCGGTGGCACCGACCTGTAACCGATCCGGAAACTGCTCGCCGGTGATAGCGCGCGCATCCTGCTGCATCACCTGCTCTAGGTCCATGTGCAGCAGCTTTGGCTGTTTCTGGGTCGCCTTGCGCAGCCAGCGCTCAAACTGGGGCTTGGAATAGATGCCAGAGGGGACACGCTGCTGATAGAAGGTATAGAGGCCCTCCTCGTCGACCAGGATATCGCGCCGGCGCGACTTGGCCTCGAGCTGATGCATGTACTCGATCAGCTCCTGATTGTGACGCCAAAACGGCGCGCGGGTCTCGAAATCGCCCTCGACCAGCGCCGAGCGCAGGAAGACCTCGCGCGCCTCGGCCGGGTTGATCGGCCCGTAGTTGACGCGCCGCCGGCTGAACAGAGTGATGCCGTAGAGGGTGACGGTCTCGAAGGCGGCGACCTGACCGGCGCGCGACTGCCAGTGCGGCTCCGACCAGCTGCGCTTGACCAGATGCTGGCCGGCGGCCTCGACCCAGGCCGGCTGCACGCGCGCGCAGGTGCGGCCATATTGGCGCGTGGTCTCGACCCGCTCGGCGCAGATGATCCACTTTGGCGTCGCCGCAAACAGCGTCGAGCCGGGGTGGATGTAGAAGCGGCCGCCGCGCGCGCCTTGGTATTCGCGCTGCTCGTCCTTGCGGCCGATGTTGCTGAGCAGACCAGTGAGCAAGGCGCGATGGACCTCCTCGTAGGTGCCCTCGGCTTGAGGCTTGACCGGGCGATGCCTCGGAGGGTGGTTGTCCGCGTGCTTGCTCTGATGCTCGCCTGTGGTCTTGCCCGCATGCTTGCCTGCGGTCTCCGCATGCTTATCTGAGGTCTCCGCATGTTTGCCTGCGATCTCCGCATCTTTGCCTGCGATCTCCGCATCTTTGCTGGCGGCCTGCATATGCTTGCCGGAGGCCTGTGCACGCTTGCCGGCGACCTGTGCATGTTTCTCGGCCTGTTTGCCCAGGCCCTGCTCCCTGTTCTCGCGATAGCCAAGCTCGGCCATCAGCTCATGCAGCTGGATCTGGGTGTCGTGCCATTCCTGCACCCGATTCCAGGACAGGAAGTGCTGCTTGCACAGGCGCTGGAACTTGCGCCGGGTCAGATGCCGGCGCTCCTTCTCCAGGAACTCCCAGAGATTGAGGAAACCGAGAAAGTCCGAGTCGGGATGGCGGAAGGTGGCGTGGATCTCGTCGGCGGCTTGCTGCTGGTCGATGGGCCGCTCGCGCGGGTCCTGCACCGCCAGTGCGGCGGCGATGATGCTCAGCTCACGCAGGCAATGGTGCTCGGCACCGGCGAGCAGCATGCGGCCGATACGAGGGTCCACCGGCAGCCGTGCGAGCTGCTTGCCGATCGGCGTCAGGTCGCCCTTAGCATCGATCGCGGCCAGTTCTTCCAAGGCCCGATAGCCATCCGAGATCAGCTTGGAATCGGGCGGATCGACGAACGGAAAACGCTCGATCTCGCCGAAGCCGAGCTGCTTCATCTGCAGGATGACCGCAGCCAGATTGGAGCGACGGATCTCGGGCTCGGTGTGTTCGGCGCGGACGGCGAAGTTATCCTCGTCGTAGAGGCGAATGCAGACGCCGGAGGCGATGCGCCCACAGCGACCCTTGCGCTGATCGGCCGAGGCCTGGGAGATGCGCTCCACCGGCAGGCGCTGCACCTTGCTGCGATGGCTATAGCGGCTGATGCGGGCGAAGCCGGGGTCGATCACATAGTGGATACCGGGCACCGTCAGCGAGGTCTCGGCGACGTTGGTGGCCAACACCACGCGCCGCGTGCCATGCGGCTGAAACACCCGCGCCTGCTCGGCCGGCCCTTGGCGCGCGTAGAGCGGCAAGACCTCAGTCGAGGGTGGATGCTGCTTGCGCAGCGTCTCGGCGGTCTCGCGGATCTCGCGCTCGCCAGAGAGGAACACCAGCACATCGCCCGGCCCCTCGCGGGCGAGCTCAGCAACGGCGTCCGAGATGGCCTGCTGCATCGCATCGTCACGCTCACCGGCGTGCTCCTCCTCGGGAGGGCGGTAGCGGACCTCGACCGGATAGGTGCGCCCGGAGATCTCGATGATCGGCGCGGCGGCAGCGCCAGCAGCAGCGCCAAAGTGGTTAGCAAAGCGCTGCGGGTCGATGGTGGCCGAGGTGATGATCAGCTTCAGATCGGGCCGCTTTGGCAGCAGCTGCTTCAGATAGCCGAGCAAGAAGTCGATATTGAGGCTGCGCTCATGGGCCTCATCGATGATCAGGGTGTCGTATTCGTTCAGATAACGATCGCGCTGGATCTCGGCGAGCAGGATGCCGTCGGTCATCAGCTTCACCGAGGTCTCTGGGCGCACCCGGTCGTGGAAGCGGACCTTGTAGCCAACCGTGCTACCAAGCTCGGTGCCCAGCTCGGCAGCGATGCGGCTGGACAGGCTGCGCGCGGCGATGCGGCGTGGCTGGGTGTGGCCGATGCGTCCGAACAGGCCGCGGCCCAGTGCGAGACAGAGCTTCGGCAGCTGGGTCGACTTACCAGAGCCGGTCTCGCCGCAGAGCACGATGACCTGATGCTGCTCGA
This sequence comes from Halochromatium roseum, assembly GCF_016653315.1. Classification (GTDB taxonomy): domain Bacteria; phylum Pseudomonadota; class Gammaproteobacteria; order Chromatiales; family Chromatiaceae; genus Lamprobacter; species Lamprobacter roseus. Next base: position 148,276 of record NZ_NHSH01000072.1, read on the forward strand.
TCAGCTTGGCGATCTCGTCGCGGCGCTCACTGACCGGTAGCTCGGGTGGAAACGGGATCTGGCTCGGGATCGCGGCTCGACGGGCGTCGACGATCGCGCGCGACTGGTCGATCGCGTGCGCAAGATCACGCCAGTGGTCATGGTCTTGTGTCGATTCGGCATCTGGCTGAACCGCGGTGGCCGACACTGACAGCCGTTTCAGCGTACGCTTGAGCCGACGGCGATCCTTGAAGAGGCATTGGGCAATGGCGGCCAGCGTATCTTGGCGGCGGGTAGACAAGGCAATCTCTTACAATCTTAGACAGAAACCTAGCCCGCCTCCGCATCACCATCGAGCCGAACCGCAAGCACATCACAAACCTCATGCTTGAGCAGTGACTGCGGCGTCGACCCGAGCAGCCGACCGAGCCAGTTGCGCTCATGGACACCGACGATCACCAGATCGGCGCCAATATCGCGCGCGACATGCTGAATGCTTCGGGCCGTTGGGCCTGACTCGATGATCCGATCCTGGACCGGCACCGAGAGGCGCTCACCGAGCACATCGATCTCTTTCTGCGCAAGCTCCAGCAGTTCCTTCTCCAGGCGACCATCGTTCGGCAGGATGGGCTCGGCGACGAAGGCACCACCGGCATACTCGGTGCCAGGCGCCACGTAATCGACCACGTTGACCAGCGAAAGCCGCGCGTCGAATCGATCCCGCATCATCACGGCACGCTCAAGCACCACCTCGGACTCGGGTGAAAAGTCAACACCGACGAGGATATGCGTGTAACCCTTGCTAGACATCACTCGGCACCTGTAGACAGCCTGATCCTGCCCAAAGTATAGAGGTTTCGACTGTCATTGCCTTCAGAAGTAGCACAACCATGATTGATCTCGACGCCCTGCTCAGCCTCAACCGCCCTGAGGACTATGTGCGTTGGCGCGATCAGAAACTCGCGCAGGCACCCCAGCGGCTCGAGGAGCTGATCGTCGAGGTGCGCGACCCCCGGCAGCTCAGTGAAGCCGAGCGTCAGGCCCTCATCGATCGTTGTCGACGCGCCAATATGGCAATCTATGTCTCCGCGCTTGGGAGCGACCCTGACAAGCTGATCCCGCATCGGCTCGGGATACAGCTCGGGCTCGGCGCGCTGGATCACAACCCCGGCGCTGATGAGGATGCCATCACTGCCCTGAGCGTGCAGCCTGATGCGCTGCATCGTCGTTACATTCCCTACACCGACCGGCCCATTGCCTGGCACACCGACGGGTACTACAACCCTCCGGAGCGCCAGATCAACGCCTTCATCCTCCATTGTGTCCGGCCAGCCGCCGTTGGCGGCAGTAATCGACTCATCGACCCGGAGATGCTCTACATCCGCTTGCGCGAGCGCAACCCAGAGCACATCGCCGCACTGACGCACCCGAGTGCGATGACCATTCCACCGAACAGCGTCGACGGCGTCGAGCTGAGACCGGCCAGCATCGGACCGGTGTTCCGGCGCGGCGAGGCCGGCCATCTGGCACTGCGCTATACCGATCGGCGGCGCAGTATCCAGTGGCGGCAAGACGGGCCAACCGAGACCGCCGTCGAGGCCCTTCGTGGCCAGCTCGATGACCCGCAAACACCCTGTTTCGAGGCCCGACTCGAGTCCGGCTGGGGCCTGATCTGCAACAACGTGCTGCACAGCCGCAGCCAGTTTGAAGACAACGCGGCTCAGACCCGACTGCTCTACCGTGCCCGCTATTACCGGCGCATTGCTGATACCTAAATTCCACGCCCTGCTCAGACCGCCTGGAACGAGCCAGATCGCGGTCAGCTATACAACCTGAAACGACAAAACGCCACGATCCTGACAGTAGGATCATGGCGTTTTTGGCCCGCCAAGACGGCGGAAGGCCTAGCCTCAGCGTGGACTCGCGACCGGGCGCGGTGGCATCGGCGAGAACTGCGGCCCCCAGGTCGGAACCGGTCGACTCGGCATGAATTTGCGAGGCTCAACCGGAGGCGTGAAGGTGCCAGGGATCGGCGAGGGCGGTACCTGGGCAACCGGCAACGGACGCGCTTCGGCTGGAGCACTCGCCTGCGCCTCGGTATCAACCGCAGGCTCAGTGCTTGCGGTTTCAGCTGCAGCCGGCTCGGCCGGCGGCACTGTGGCTTCAGTCGCTTCAGCGACCTTCGCAGGCTCCTCGTCGCTCACTGCAGGCGCTTCAGCAGCAACGGGCGCCTCAGAAGCGGTCTCTGCTGCTGCGGTTGCTGTGGATGCCGGCTCGGCTGCTGGGGTTTCCTCAGCGGTCGTAACGGTTTCAGGTGCCGCCTCCCCGGTCTCCGGCTCGGCCGCCACGGGCTCGGCATCGCTCGACGCGGTCGTCACCGATTCTGTCGCATCAGGCGCTGCCGCTGGCTCGGCTGCCGTTGGCTCAGCTGCTGCTGTCTCGGCTTCAGGTGCTGCCGCTGGCTCAGCATCGCTGGCCTCAGCTGCCACCGCCTCTGCCGCCGGCTCGTCCTCAGGGGCGGCCGCCGTTGCCGCTTCTGCCGCTGGGGCAGGCTCAGCCGCTGCTGGGGCGGCGGTAGGCTCAGAAGCAGCGGCTGCCGCTGGCTGCTCTGGCGGCGGTTCTGCTGTCTTTACAGCGACCCGACCGACCGGCGCGAGGTTCGCGGCGACCGTCGAGGGTGGCAGTTGGGCGTCGTCATCATCGCCACCCGCCAGAAAGACGTAGCCGCCGCCGATCACCAATAACACGGCAACAACCTTGACCGACAGCATGCCGATATCTTTCGTGTTCAGGGTCTCGAGCATGGAACCGAGACCGGATTTATTGTCACTCACTGAAATCTTCCTCTTCGCGCAAGTTCGAGCCGCACATGGGGCAGGTCAAAACCCTGTGAAGACTGCCTGATTCTGCGGCGGTGTTCAAGGCGCAACCACATGAACGACGATTATATTGGGCGACTGGGCAACGATTCTAGGTCTCGAACGGCAATGCTGAGCCAGCGCGCCACCAATGCGCTACCCTTTGCGCCGCGATTAAGTGCGCGATTAAGTGCTCGCCTAAGCAGCGGCCTCAGCCCCGGCCGCAACCCCAGCAGTCGACCCGGTCGCAGCATGAGAACCGGTCAGCGGCTGCGGCAACTTAGGACCCGCGATGCGCCGCTTCAGCCTGCGTTGATAAACGACCTCGACCGCGGCGTCGTTACCTAACAACTGCCGCAGTTGCTTCAATAAGGCATCCGTCGGCTCGACCCTCCATCTCGCACCAAGCTGCATGGTCACCGCGGCCTCAGGACAGCGATACTCGAGCAACACCGGCAATCCCGTCTCAAGCCGACTCGCCTCGAGCGCGGTCGCCAGCGCTTGCAACACCTCCGCCCCGCCCGCGTGCGCGACTGGATCGCTAAGATCGAGCCGCAGCGCCAGATGATCGGCGAGTTTGGTACGTGCCTCGGCGAGGGTGCGCACCTCGGTGGCGGTGAGCGTCCAGCCATTGGTGAAATTGTCCGGGCGCAGATTGCCGGTCACCGCAATGATCGCGTCCGGCACCAGCACATGCCGCACCTGCTCGAATAGCTCCGGGAAGATGGTCGCCTCGATGCGGCCGGTGCGATCATCCAGCGTCACCGTCGCCATGCGACCACGCGCGGTCTTGTTGGCGCGAATCGCCATGATCAGTCCGACCAGGGTGCGCTGCTCGCGATCCTGACCGCGCGGCCCAAGGTTAGCCCCCAGCCCCTGCGCCGTCTCCAGCAGCCGACCGATGCGCTGCGAGACCATGGCATTCAGCTCGGTCTCATAGCGGTTGATCGGATGCCCGGTCAGATAGAGTCCAAGCGTCTCCTTCTCGCCCAGCAAGCGCTCATCCTGGTCCCAATCTGGCCAGGTTTGGGCCGCAATCTGCGGGTCTGGCATCAGCGCCGCGGCCTTGCTCGGCGTCGCATCCAGGGCGCCAAACAGGTCGCCCTGCCCAGCCGCCTCCTGCGCATGATGCTGCTCGGCAAGCTTGAGCGCCAACGGCAGCCGGTTGATCAGCGTGGCGCGATTCTCGCCCAGCTCGTCCAAGGCACCCGCACGCACCAGCGCCTCAAGCACGCGCTTGTTCGCCTTCTGCAGATCGATGCGACGACAGAAGGCCCAGAGATCCTCAAAGGGGCCGCCTTGCTGACGCATCGCCAACATCGAGGCGATCGCCGATTCACCAACCCCTTTGATCGCCCCTAGCCCGTAGACCACCGTCTCGTCACCGTCGATGGTGAACCTCAGCTCGGAACGGTTGATCCTCGGCGGCTCGACCTTCAGCCGCATGCTCCGGCACTCGTCGATCAAGGTCACCACCTTGTCGGTGTTGTCCATATCCGCCGAGAGCACCGCGGCCATGAAGGCAGCCGGATAATGAGCCTTCAGCCAGAGTGTCTGGTAGGAGACCAAGGCATAGGCGGCAGAATGACTCTTATTAAATCCGTAACCAGCAAATTTCTCCATTAAATCAAAGATATAAGTCGCTATCTTCGGGTCGACCCCACGCTCGGTCGCGCCCTGCTCGAAGATGGCGCGCTGCTTCTCCATCTCCTCGGCCTTCTTCTTGCCCATCGCTCGGCGCAGCAGATCCGCGCCACCGAGCGAGTAGCCGGCCAGTACCTGGGCGATCTGCATCACCTGCTCTTGATAGAGGATGACGCCATAGGTCGGCTTGAGGATCGGCTCCAGGTCTGGATGCGGATAGGCGACATCGGCGCGACCGTGCTTGCGATCGCAGAAGTCATCGACCATGCCCGACTGCAGCGGGCCGGGCCGGAACAGCGCCACCAGCGCGGTCATGTCCTCAAAGCTGTCGGGCTGCAACTTGCGGATCAGCTCCTTCATGCCGCGCGACTCAAGCTGGAACACCGCCGTGGTCTGGCAAGACTTGAGCAGCTTGAAGGCGTCCGCGTCATGCGGGTCGATCAGGTTGATATCGAGCGGCGCCTCGCCCTTAGCCTGACGCTCAGCATTGATGGTCTTCAATGCCCAGTCGATGATGGTCAGGGTGCGCAGGCCAAGGAAATCGAACTTGACCAGACCGGCCTGCTCAACGTCGTCCTTATCGTATTGGGTCACCAGGTTGTGGCCGTCGGGCTCGCAGTAGAGTGGCGCGAAGTCGGTGAGCTTGGTCGGCGCGATCACCACCCCGCCGGCGTGCTTGCCGGCATTGCGGGCGATACCTTCGAGCTTGCGCGCCATATCGATGATGCCGGTGACGGCCTCATCGTCCTTATAGGCAGCGGCCAGGTCCGGGCTCTCCTCCAGCGCCTTGTCGAGCGTCATCTTCAGCTCAAAGGGCACCATCTTGGCGATCTTGTCGACGAAGCCATAGGGATGGCCGAGCACGCGCCCAACATCGCGCACCACCGCCTTGGCCGCCATGGTGCCAAAGGTGATGATCTGCGAGACCGCCTCGCGGCCGTACTTGCCGGCGACGTAGTCGATGACCTCGTCGCGGCGGTCCATGCAGAAGTCGACGTCGAAGTCCGGCATCGAGACGCGCTCGGGATTGAGGAAGCGCTCGAACAGCAGCTCGTGCTCGATCGGGTCCAGATCGGTGATCTTGAGCGCATAAGCCACCAATGAGCCGGCACCGGAGCCGCGCCCGGGCCCCACCGGGATGCCGTTGTCCTTGGCCCAGCGGATGAAGTCGGCGACGATCAGGAAGTAGCCCGGGAAGCCCATCTGGCAGATCACATCGAGCTCGAGCTGCAGGCGCTCGTCGTAGACGCGGCGCTGTTCGGCAAACGCGGGCGCCTTGCGATCGAAGGTCCGATCGAGCCGCCATTCGAGCCCGGCGCGCGATTCGGCGGCCAGGTGCTCGTCGATGCTGAGACCATCAGGCACCGGCGAATCGGGCAGAAAGGTCTCGCCCAAGCGCAGATCCAGGTTACAGCGCTTGGCGATCTCGACGCTGTTCTCGAGCGCCTCGGGGAGGTCCGCGAACAGCTCGGCCATCTCCTCGGGCGTGCGCAGGTATTGTTGCGGGCTATGGCGGCGCGGGCGGCGTGGATCATCGAGGGTGTGGCCGCTGTTGATGCAGACGCGCACCTCGTGGGCATCAAAATCATCCGCAGCGAGGAAGGCGACATCGTTGGTCGCCACCACCGGCACACCTTTCGCCAGCGCTAGCTCCACGCTCAGCTCGACACAGCGCTCCTCGTCCTCGCGCCCGGTGCGGATCAGCTCGAGATAGTAGCGATCACCGAAGGCGGCTTGCCACTCGTCCAGCAGGCGCTCGGCGTCGTCCTGATAACCGCTGAGTAGGGCGCGCTGGACATCGCCCCCGCTGCCGCCTGAGAGCGCGATCAGCCCGTCGGCGGCCTCGAGCACCCAGGCGCGCTCAACCTGTGCGATGCCATCCTGCTGGCCCTGAGTGTAGGCACGCGAGATCAGTTGTGTCAGCGCCCTGTAGCCGTGATCCTCATGCACCAGCAGGACCAGTCGATGCGGCTTACTCGGATCAGCCGGATTGCGCACCGCCAACTCGCTGCCGACGATCGGCTTGACGCCAGCGGCCAACGCGGCCTTGTAGAAGCGCACCAGGCAGAAGAGATTCGACTGGTCAGTGACCGCAACCGCAGGCATCCCAGCGGCAACCGCCGCCTTCGCCAACGGCTTGATCCGCACTAGGCCATCGACAAGCGAGTACTCGGTATGCAGATGAAGATGGACGAAACCAGGCTCCGGCGACAAGAGGCACTCCGAGTGGTGACAAGACGAAAGGGCGCCCTAGTCTAACGATTCATCACCAGCGATTCATCACCAGGGTGTCGCCGACCGAACAGCGCAAAGCGAGCGTCTGCAACCGAGCCGGCGCATTGGGCCATCAGCCCGGTGGCCCCTGATCAGCAGGCGGTTGAGGCGCTCGCGGCCGGCCTTCAAACAGCTGTTGGAAAGTGCGAAAGATGTGAGCAGCCTCACGGCAAGCACCACAATAACCCTGATACGATTCATCGGCGGCGGCGCTGCAACTCCGGCGATTAAGCGCGACAAAACAACGCCTCAGAAACCTATTCCGACCATCCGTCTAGGAAACCGCTATGGCACTCGTTAAGAAAAATCCCGATAGCCCTTCTGCCTCCGCAGGCACCCAGGAGAGCCGCGGCAGCCAAGCCGTTGCGACCCGCGAGGCGGAAGCCCAGCGCAAACGGGCTCGCACCCTGGCCAAGCAGCAGCAAGCCGCCGAGCGCATTGCCTCAGCGACCGCGCAGCTGGCTTCGGGCGTCAACGAGGCAGCCTCAGCGGCCGAACAGCTAAAGCGTTCTTCCGACCAGATCGCCTCCGGTGCCGAGCAGGCATCGGGCGCCTCGCAGGAATCCCTGACCGCCTTCAAGCAGGTCACCACCGCCCTGACCCATCAGCTGCAGAATGCCGAGGGTGCTCAGACCAAGGTGGAGTCCCTGAAAGCGCTGATCGTAAACGTCGGCGAGGAGATCGAGACCTTCATCAATAACGTGCGCACCAGCGCCGAGCGCCAAGGCGAGTCGGTGAAGATGGTCTCCGAACTCGAGCAGCAGGCCTCGAATATCGGCGACATCGTCAACGCCGTGGTACGCATTGCCGATCAGACCAACCTGCTGGCATTGAATGCCGCCATCGAAGCCGCTCGCGCTGGCAATCACGGCAAGGGCTTCGCGGTTGTTGCCGACGAGGTGCGCACCCTTGCCGAGACCTCGGAGAAGAGCGCCAAGCAGATTCAGGATCTCGTCGGTCAGATCCAAACCGAGGTCAAGCAGATCTCCGAAGGCATCAACGCCTCGGCGGCCAAGGTTAAAACAGAGGCTGAGAACGGTCAGCAGATCAACGAGCAGCTGACGCAGATCCAGCAAGATTCCGCGGAGGTCACTGCCGCAATCCAAGAGATCGCAGCCGGTGCGCAGCAGTCGGAGATGGCCACCAAACAAGCGCTTCAGGGCACCGAGGAGATCGCCACCGCCGCTGAGGAGCAGTCTTCTGCGGCCGAAGAAACGGCAAAGACGGTCGCCGAGCAGACCCAAGCCTTGGGCCAGTGCGAGCAGGCCGCACAAAACCTCTCAGATCTCGCCGAGGAGCTGAGAAGCTCAACCGACATCAGCAAGAGCGCTGAGGAAGTGGCCTCGGCGGCCGAGGAGCTGTCTTCAGCGGTACAAGAGATCAACCGCTCCAGCGCGCAGATCTCCGAGGCCATCGAGCAAATCCGCAAGAGCGCTCAGTTGCAGTCCTCGGCGACCGAGCAGTCCGCCACCGCTGTTGCGCAGATTGAAAAGGGCATCGAGATCTCCAAGCAGCGGGCAACGGCTGCTGATGAGAAGATCCGCGTCATCACCGAACTGCTCAAGACCAACCAGAACAGCGTCGAGAGCCTGGTCAACGGCGTCGCCGAGTCGGCTGACTCCGCCCGGGAAAGCCTGCGCCAGATCAAAAACCTGGAGCTGGTCTCGCGCAATATCGACAAGATCGTCGATGCCATCTCCACGGTCTCGATACAGACCAACATGCTCGCCGTCAACGGCTCCATTGAGGCCGCTCGAGCTGGTGAATTCGGCAAGGGGTTCGTGGTCGTGGCGACCGATATCCGCAACCTCGCCCATGACTCAGCCGAGAATGCCGACCGCATCAAAGATTTGGTCAAGGCCGTGCAGGATCAGATCGACACGGTCTGGCGCGACCTTGAGGACAACATCAACACGGCCAATGCCGAGGCGCAAAAAGCGCGCTCCATCACCACCGGCCTGGTGAGCGCCGAGACCGATGTCGCCGCGGTGCAGAAGAGCACCGTCGATGTACTCGATGCCGCCACCGAGATCGCCGCCTCCATTAGCCAGGTGAAGACCGGCGTCGAACAGATCTCCGCGGCAGCCGAAGAGGCAGAGAAGGCCGCCGCCGAGGCTGCCTCAGCCGCGACCGAGCAATCACAGGGCGCCGAGGAGTTGGCCGCCGCGATCGAAGAGATCGCCTCGCTCGCCGATGAGCTGCAGAGCGTCTGAGTGCCACCACCGTCTTGCCGGAGATCCACATGACCAACGACACGGTCACTACCTCACCGCCTGCCGTCGGCAGTGACGCTCAGTCGCCAACCCTGGATACCGAATCCGCGGTGCGCCAATTCGTCATCTTCGTCTGTGGCAGTGAGGTGTTCGGGGTCGACATGGCCCCAGTCCAGGAAATCATCCGCGTGCCTGATGTGGTGCGCGTACCGCTCGGGCCTGGCTCGCTGCTGGGCCTGGCTAATCTGCGCGGCAAGGTCTTGCCGATCATCAGTCTGCGCGACCTGTTCGGCTTCGATGAGCGCGATAACGATGATGCCTCGCGTGCCCTCGTCATCGATCTTGGGCAGCCACTCGGGTTCGTCGTCGATCGCGTCAGCAGTGTCGTTGCGGTCGAGCCAGAACAGATCGAAGACGTCACTGGGCTCAGTACCACTGTCAACACCGAGATGCTCTCGGGCCTGCTGAAGAACGTAGGCGGCTTCGAGATGGTCATGGTGATGGACTTCAAGCGCCTGATCGGCCTCGAACTGACCGAAATCGATCAACTTGAGGCGGCCGCCGTGGCCAACGCCACCAGCTTGGGCGAGGATGGAGCTGCGCGCGAGGAGACCGACGCCACCCAGGATGAGCTTCAGCTGGTCAGCTTCCAGGTCGCCGAGCAGGAATATGCGATCCCCATCGAGCATACACAGGAGATCGTTCAACTCCCTGAGCACATCGTGAAGGTGCCGCGCACCGAATCGCATGTGCTGGGCCTGATGAACCTGCGCAATCGCCTGTTGCCGCTGGTCTCCCTGCGCTGCCTGCTCGAACTGCCTGTGCGCAACGCCGACGAGCATAGCCGCATCGTGGTGGTGCGCCTCGGCAATGTGACGGTGGGCTTGGTGATGGACAGCGTCAATGAGGTGCTGCGGGTTCCCACCTCGGTCGTCGAACCGATGCCAGCCTTGTTGGCCGTGAGCGGCAATCTGCAGGAGATCACCGAGATCTGCCGGCTTGGCGAGGACGGCAGGCGGCTGGTCTCGATCATCTCGATCCGCAATCTGTTCCGACATTCAGCCATTCAAGAGGCCTTGGACAGCGTGAGTATGATGCAAGCATCCGATGACCCGACGCACGACCCAAGCGCCGATCTCACCGGACGCAACGAAAAGGCTGGTCAGCGTGATGACGAAGAGCAGGTGGTGGTATTCCGGCTCGATAAGGAAGAGTTTGGCGTCCCCATCGCAAGCGTGCAGGAGATCGTGCGTGTCCCCGATGAGCTGACCCATGTGCCGAAGGCGCCGGCCTTCGTCGAGGGCGTGATCAATCTGCGCGGCTCGGTGCTGCCGGTAATCGATCAGCGCCGACGTCTTGGCCTGCCCGCGGTCGAGCACAATGATCGCCAACGCATCATGGTGTTTCTCCTCGACGGGGTGCGCATCGGGTTCATCGTCGATCTGGTCACCGAGGTGCTGAAGATCCCCCAGGCCGCGATCGAGCCAGCCCCGCATCTGTCTGCAGAGCAAGCCATGCTCATCAATCGCGTAGCCAACATGCAGCAGCAACAGCGCCTGATCCAGTTGCTCGATCCCACGCACCTGATCGCCCATGAGCAGCGCCGCGAGTTGGCCGGACTGACCACTCATCCCGAGCAGCTAGAGGTCGCCGTGACTGAAGCATGAGGGGCTAGCCGTGATCAAGCTGCTGATCGTTGATGATTCGGCGCTGATGCGCCGTCAGCTCAAGACCATCTTCCAGGCCGAGGGCGACTTCGTGATCGAGGTCGCCCGCAACGGCGAGGAGGCAGTCGAGCTGAACAAGCGGTTTGAGCCCGATATCATCACGCTCGACATCAACATGCCGCAGATGGACGGACTCACCGCGCTGTCCCTGCTCATGGCCGAGCGTCCGGTGCCGGTAGTGATGGTCTCCTCACTGACCGAAAAGGGCGCCATCTCCACCTTCGAGGCGCTCAACCTTGGGGCGGTGGATTACATCCCGAAGCCAGACGGCACCATCTCGCTATCGATCACCGAGATCGAGGAGGAGATCATCGCCAAGGTGCGCGCCGCGGCTGGCGCACACCTGAAGAAGTCGCGCGGGCTCGCAGCCCGCATCCGAGGCGATCTGAGCGTCTCCAAGGTGACCGGAGCAGCGCCACCCAAGCGCTCGACGCTACGGGTGGAGCAAGGCGCTCGCAACGACGGCCTGGTCATCATCGGCGTCTCTACCGGCGGCCCGCGCACCTTGGAAGACATCCTGCCGCAGTTGCCGGGCGATTTTCCCTGGCCAGTCTTGGTCGCGCAGCACATGCCTCCGAGCTTCACGCGACCGTTTGCGGAGCGCATCAATCAGCTGTGCGCGCTGGATGTGTTCGAATTGCAGCGACCGATGCCACTCGAGCCGGGCAAGATCTGCATCGGACGCGGCGGCGCGGACATGGTGGTGATGCGCCGAGCCAACCGGCTCATGGTCAGCACCCGCCCGGAGTCAGTTCAACATCTCTGGCATCCGTCGGTCGAACTCCTCGGCGAATCCGTGCTCCAGCATTGCGAGCCGCAGCGGGTCATCGGCGTCCTGCTCACCGGCATGGGCTACGATGGCGCTGAAGCCTTCGCCGAACTCAAACGTCGTGGCGCAAGGACCATCGCCGAATCCGAACAGACCGCCGTCGTCTTTGGCATGCCGGCGGAATTGATCAAGCGTGGTGGCGCGACCAAGGTGTTGCCGATGGAACGTGTCGCCGAACAGATCATGCAGTGGGTCAACGCCGGCTAATCCACGAGGCCAAGGCACGCAGATTATGGGACTCAAGAAGGGCAAACCGACACCGGAGACCGATATCCCCGGCGAGCGCCATCAGGCACGCGATCTAGATGGCCTGCTGCAGGCCTTGCACGCGGATGAGCCGATGGCGCGGCGCTGGGCGGCGCGCGATCTAGCCGCTCATCCCGAGGCGACCGCCGACCTTGTCAAGCAACTGCGCCGCGAACCAGAAAACAGTGTTCGCCAGGTCATCCTGAGTTCGCTGACCAACATTGGCAATGAGGCCGCCATTCAGGGACTGATCGACTGCCTCTATCTGGAGGATGCGATGCTGCGCAATGCAGCCATTGATGTGCTGAAGGAATTACCCGATCAGGTCGCGCCCTTTATGGGCCGTCTGCTTCAAGACCCCGATCCTGATGTGCGCATCTTCGCTGTCGACGTGCTCGAGTCTCTGCGACATCCGCGCGTCGAGGAATGGCTCATCGAGGTCATCAGCCAAGATGCCCATGTGAATGTCTGCGCCACCGCGGTTGACCTGCTCGGCGAGGTCGGCAGCGACCAGGCCAAGACCGCCCTGTTGTCGCTGAAACAGCGCTTTGCCGATGAGCCTTATATCCAATTCGCCGCTGATCTCGCGCTCAAGCGTATCGAGGCCGACGGCGCGTGATGCCCAATCAACCGCAGATCAGCGACGAAGATTTCCAGAAGTTCCGGGAATTCTTTTATCGCAAGACGGGCATGCTGTTCGAGGACAGCAAGCGCTATTTCGTCGACAAGCGCCTACTCGATCGCATGGCCGCGACCAACAACGAGACCTTTCGCGGCTACTTCACCATGCTGCGTTTCCAGGCCTCCGGCGCCGAATTACAGGCGCTGATCAACCTGATGACGGTGAACGAGACCTACTTCTTTCGCGAGGAGTATCAGTTTCGCTGCCTGGTCGACTCAATGCTGGCAGAGCTTGTGACCCGGCGCCCGCTGAACAAGCCGATCCGCATCTGGTCCGTGCCCTCGTCCTCTGGTGAGGAGCCCTATGGCATCGCCATGTACCTGCTCGAACACTGGCCACTGTTGCGCCAATGGGATGTTGAGATCATCTCCTCGGACATCGACACCTCGATCCTGAAGCTTGCCAAGCAGGGGCTGTATGGCGAGCGTGCGGTGCAGCATGTGCCCGAGCCCTTGTTGAAGAAGTACTTCATGCGCGTCGGTACCCAGTATCAGGTTCGCCAGACCCTGCGCGAAGCGGTCGAGTTTACCCAGGTCAATGTCAGCGACAGCGCCGACATGCGTAGCCACCGTCATTTCGATGTCATCTTCTGTCGCAACCTGCTGATCTACTTCGATGACCTCTCGCGCAAGAAAACCGCTGAATCCTTCTACGATGCCCTGAACCCAGGCGGTTTCATCTGCCTTGGTCACTCCGAAGCCATGAGCCGCATCTCATCCTTGTTTCAGATTCGGCGATTTCCCGAAGCCATCGTCTATCAAAAACCCCTGGAGGCGAGATGAAGCGCATTCTGGTCATCGATGACGCTGCCACGGTTCGGCTCTATCACAGGGAAATCCTCGAAAAAGCGGGATATCAGGTCGCCGAGGCCATCAATGGACTAGAGGCCCTAGAAAAGATCGAGGAGGCGCCCTTCGATCTGTATCTTGTTGATATCAACATGCCCAAGCTCGACGGCTACGGCTTTCTGCGCGCGCTGCGTCAGCGCGAGATGCCCCAGGCACCGGCGATCATGATCTCGACTGAATCCTCCGACAGTGATCGCCAAGCCGCCTTGGTGGCCGGCGCCAATCTCTATATCCTTAAACCGACCCGGCCTGAACACCTCCTGCCTTATGTGCAGAGCCTGCTCGGGGAGTGGCAACGGACATGAATCCATTACTGGAACAGTTTCTCAGTGAATCGCGCGATGCCATCCAGAGCATCGGCGAAAAACTACTGCAGCTGGAGACCGCGCCCAACGATGAGGCGCTGATGGGTGAGCTGTTCCGATTGGTGCATACCCTCAAGGGCAACAGCGGTCTGTTCGAGCTGCCAGAGATGATCCGCGTGTTGCACGCGGCCGAAGACCTGATGGATACGGTCAGGGCCGGCGAGGCGAGTTATTCCCAAGACCTCGCTGACCAACTGTTAGAGGCGATGGATTTCGTCTCAGCCGTGCTCGACGAGATCCAACAGGCCGGCACCGACAGCCTGCCGGCGGATGCCGAACGCTCTGCTGCGGCGCTCGATCTTGCGGGCTCGTTGAAGCAACTCAAGCCTGAGAAGGCGCAGCCGGAAACCCTAACCAGCACGAACCCAGCCACAGACACAGCAACCGAATCAGCAACCGAAGCGGCAGAAGCGGCAAACGATGCAGACCAGGACCTTGCGCTGGCGCAGGTTCCAGAAGCGGTGCGCATGCATCTCTTTGAGCGGATGCTGGCGGGAGAGACCTTCTTCTGGATCTGTTACCAGCCCGAGGAGGGCTGCTTCTATAAGGGCGAAGACCCCTTGTTCCAGATCATCCAGCTACCGACACTGGCTTGGCGGGCACTCAGTGCGCGCGAGCCTTGGCCAGCCGCGGAGGCCCTGGATGCCTACCGTTGCCTGCTGCGCTTTGAGTGCATTACCGCCATGGACCGCGAGGGCCTCTTGGAGCATTTTCGCTATGTGCCCGATCAGGTCCAGATCCGGCCCATCGCGCTCGACGACCTGCCCATCCCGTCCGGTGCCGAGCATGATGCTGTGCCTGTCGCCGACTATTTGCAAAGCGCCATGGCGTCTCTGCACCAAGGTGATCTGCCGAGCCTGATCCAGAGCAGCAAGGTGCTGTTGGAACTGACCGCTCCCGAATTGCGCATTGCCTCGGCGATGCGCTGGCTGCTGCTGCTCCTGGAAACCCAACCCGAGGATCAGCGCTTGGCAGCGGCCCTGCTGCAGCGCATTCGCCAACAGGAAGATCCAGCCGCAACCTCGATGCCGCCAACGGCGACCTCGGCCAATGCGGCAACAGGCGTATCAGCGATGCCGCAACCCGAGTCGATCGCGATCGATGAACACCTCACCGGCATCCTGCAAACACAGGCCGAAATCCTGGCCCTGGATGATCACCCGGACTGGCTGCCAGGTCGCTTGCACGCGGTAGCCGCCAGCCTGCGCGCCGCCTTCCGATGTCTCGGGCAAGAGGCCTTGCTGGCGCCTTTAGAACAGGCGCTGGAGCAGGCGCTGGAGCAGACGCATCCGCAACCTCTTCGGGCCTGGCTTGAGGTCAACGGCGCGCCCTATCTAGCCAGCGCCGCGAATGCAATGGCGGCCCTCGAATCGCAAACCGCTTCACCCGCGCCGGATGATGCGACCTCGCTCGATTCCTCACCCGAGGTCGTAACGGCCAGCACGCCAGCGGACGCTGCGGCAAGTGCGCAGCCCCCGGCGCGCAAGTTCGGACGCCGGCTCGAGGATAGCTACGCCGCGCCAAGCTCGATCAAGGTCGATCAGACCAAGATCGACACCATGATGAACCTGATCGGCGAGATGATTGTCGCCAAGAATGCCCTGCCCTATCTCGCCGCCCGCGCCGAAAAGGTGTTTGGTGTGCGCGACCTTGCGCGCGAGATCAAGGCCCAGTACAGCACCATCCATCGCATCGCCGACGAGATGCAGGACGCCATCATGCAGATCCGTCTGCTGCCGGTGTCTTTTGTCTTCCAGCGCTTCCCCCGGTTGGTACGCGATACCGCGAACAAGCTCGGCAAGGAGGTGCATCTGGTGATGGAGGGTGAGTCCACCGAGGCGGATAAGAACGTCATCGAATCCCTCGCCGACCCCCTTGTCCATATCATTCGCAATAGCCTCGATCATGGTCTGGAGACGGCCGATGAGCGTCGCGCCGCCGGCAAGCCGCCAACCGGACAACTGAGTATTCGCGCGCGCTCGGAGTCGGATCGAGTGGTGATCGAGATCGCCGACGATGGCCGCGGCATCGATCCGGATACGATTCGTCGCAAGGCCTACGAGAAGGGCATCATCGATGAGCAGGCCCTAGAGCGACTCAGCGATCAAGAGGCGGTGAACCTGGTCTTCGCCGCCGGCTTCTCAACCGCCGCCAAGGTGTCCGACCTCTCCGGTCGCGGTGTTGGCATGGACGTCGTGCGCAACGCGGTGGCCCAAGTCAACGGCAGCATCGATCTCAAGAGCGAGTTCGGCAAGGGCACTCGTCTGCGCCTCTCGCTGCCGCTGTCGATGGCGGTGAGCAATGTGATGATCATCCAATCCGCCGGACAGCGCTTCGGCGTTTCGATGGATGCCGTGGCCGAGACCGTGCGCGTGCCCGAGGCCAATATCCAGCTTATCAAACAGCAGAAAACCACCGTCTTGCGCGGACGCGTGATGCCGCTGATGGCGCTGAACGATCTACTCGGCCTGGATCAGCCGCAGGTTGCCAACGATGACCGCGAATTTGCCGTGCTGGTGGTGCGTCTCGAGCATGATTTTCTCGGCATCCTGGTTGATGATTGCTTGGAAACCGTGGATATCATTCTCAAACCCCTCGCCGGCTTCCTTGGCAGCATCAAAGGGTATGCCGGCTCTGCTCTATTAGGCGATGGCTCGGTGTTACTGGTCATCAACCCCAGAGGTCTGCTGTGATGGGCATGGATTTTCACGACGAGACGGTTGTCATCAACGACATTCTGGGCGTCGAAGAGGCCGAAACCCTGCTCGAATGGCTGCTCGAACATCCTCAGGCACAGGTCGACCTCAGCAACTGCAACCACCTGCATGCCGCAAATCTACAAGTGCTGATGGCACTGCGGCCAAGAATACAAGCCTGGCCGGATGATCCGGAACTCACTGACTGGCTAAAAGCCGCACTCGACGATTAAGGAGCCCAACCATGCCCAAGACCATTCTCGTGGTCGATGATGCCGCCACCATGGTCATGAGCCTCAAGGCCAGCCTGGAGATCGCTGGTTTCAAGGTTGAGACCGCCAATGATGGCGTTCAGGCCATCGACAAGCTCAAGAGCGGCGTCAAGCCGGATCTCATCATCACCGACATCAACATGCCGAACATGGGCGGTATCGAGTTCATCGGCAAGGCGCGCGCCCTGCCCGGCATGCGCTTCATACCAATCCTGGCACTGACCACCGAGAGTCAGCAGGCCAAACGCGACGAGGCTAAGAAGCTCGGCGCGACCGGCTGGCTGCTGAAGCCGACCAGTGGCAGTGATCTGGTCAAGGTCATCAAACAGGTGCTGCCGGGTGCTTGAGCGGCTGTCGCGCTGGCTCGCGTCGCGCAGGCTGCCCAAGCTCGACCGGCTGCGTGAGATCGCGGCCGCCTTGCAACCGCCCGCGGAGGCGACTCGCAGCCAGCATTTTCGTCGTCTGCAGTTCATCACGGCGGGCGCGATCGGGCTTGGCACGCTCCTGCTCAGCGGTGTGGTTTACCTGGGCTACCCCTGGTCACAACACCTGGCGCGGATGCTTTCCATCAGCGATGCGCTCGCCTTGGCGGTGCTCGTTGGCGCCCTGCTGTTGCTTACCCTCGCCCTCACTACCGTGCTGCTGTTTCGCGCCAGCTTCGGTATCCTCAACCGCGAGCAGGAAGGACTCAGCCACCAATTCGACGATGCCCAGCGCACGCTGAGCGCCAGCGCCCATATCGATGACGCCCTGCAAGATCAGCTGCAGCTCGCGGTGAGCGATAGCGAGTCCTCGACGCTCACCCTGATCACCCGCGTCAATGATCTGAATAGCTCTGCGCGCAAACTGCTCGACTATCTGCAGCATTCCGACACCAACGCTAGCGATATGGCCTCGGACATCCGTGAGGGTGTTGACGAGATGAACAAGATCGCTAGCTTTGTCCAGCAATTGCCGGACAAGATTCGCCAAAACAATCAGGCCGTCGAAAGCATCTTCACCGAGGTCAAGCATCTTGAAGGCCTCGCCGGATCGATTAAGTCGATCAGCCAGCAGACCAACATGCTATCGATCAATGCCGCCATTGAGGCCGCCCGCGCCGGCGAGGCCGGACGCGGCTTCGCCGTGGTTGCCGCCGAGGTTCGTAGGTTGGCAACCCGCTCGTCAGAAGCCGCTCATACCATCGAATCCGGTCTCGATCACGCCCTAAGCGCGGTGCAGAAAAGCCTCAACGAGAGCGATCTGGCCAACGCCAGCCACGAGCTAGAACAGGCCAATCAGGTCGCCGAGGCCTTCGAGAAGCTTCAGCACAGCTACGAGGACATGCGGCAGTTCTACAAGACGCTGTTCGCCGTGGTGACCCGACACAACACCGAGCTGGCCGAGCAGATTGCCGATATGCTCGGGTTGTTGCAGTATCAGGATGTCGAGAGTCAGCGTTTAACGCGCATCAACAACACGCTCATGCAGCGCCAGGCGCTTTATACGGCGGTGACCCAAATCAGTGTCGATGACAACCCAGAACCCGATAGGCTGCAGCAGCTCACGGATGCCTTGCAGCAGTTGCTGCAGGAGTATCTCGAAAGCGAGGCTCGGCATAGCCACCCAGATCATGCCAGCGCCGAGACCGAGGTTGATACCGGCCCACGCATCGAGCTGTTCTGAGGCCGACCGCGCTGCTTCCACGTCTCCACTAGGCCTTTATCATGACCCCGTCACTTTCCCAGGTCCTAAAGCACCGTCAAGACGAACTGCTCGAGCACTGGTTACGCGATCTCTCCCAGACCTCCTCCGACGGCAGCTTCAGCAGCGCGCATCCGGAGCTGATCGAACCACTGCGGGAGCTGTTCTATGTCCTCATGACGCAGCTCGATCAAGCCGCCTCGCGGGAGATCTCACTAGCAACAGATCAGCCATCCAGATTAGAGCGTGAACAGCAAACGGCACTGGAACCACCGTTGAAGCAGTTGGTCGCCGAACAGGCCCGGCTGCAGCGCAGCCTCTCCGATACCCTTGGCTTCCTGCTGTATCTGAAACACCTGCTGTTCAAGGCGCTGTTTGCCGCTGCTGACCAAGCTGTCGAGGAGCGTTCGATCCTGTGGCTCGACCACTGCTTCGAGCAGATTGCACGGCAGACCTTCGATCTCGCGCTCGCCCAGCGCGATCGCTATATCTCCGAGCAGAGCATCTCGATCATGGAACTCTCGACCCCGGTGCTGCGGCTCTGGCATCAGATCCTGCTGCTGCCGCTGGTCGGCGTCATCGATACCGGCCGTGCCCGCCAGATTACCGATCATCTGCTTGAGGCCATCGCCAAGTACGAGGCGCGAGTGACAGTCATCGACCTCACCGGAGTGCCGATCATCGACACCAGCGTCGCCCAGCACATCATGAAGACCATCGATGCCGCGCGTCTGCTCGGCAGCCGCGTGGTGCTCACCGGCATCAGCCCCGAGGGGGCGCAGACCCTGACCAAGCTCGGCATTCGCTTCGGCGATGTCATCTCGCGTGCCAGCCTGCGCGCCGGCATCGCCGAGGCCCTGCTGATCACCGGCAAGCGCATCGCGGCGATGGAGGCCAGCCCGCGATGAAGATCCCGATCCTGCGACTGGGGCGCATCCTCCTGGCGTCCATCCAGGAGGATCTCACCGACACCGAGGCCATGCAGTTCCAGTCGGACCTGGTCAACGAGGTCGCCGAGATCGAGGCGCTTGGCGTCGCCGTCGACATCACCGCGTTGGACGTGGTCGACTCCTACATGGCGCGCGTCATCAACGACACCGCCAGCATGGTGCGCCTGCTCGGCGCCGAGGTCGTGATCTGCGGGGTACAGCCCTTTGTCGCCATGACCCTGATCGAGATGGGCCGCGACTTGATCGGCGCCGATTGCACCTTCAACCTAGATCAAGGCCTGGAACAGCTCAAGACACGCATCGCCAGTCGGGGTGACATTCGCTTCGCCGGTGACGAGGATGAATGAGCCAGCACCCGCCGAGCGTATCGCCATCCGTAGCCATAACGACATCGTCACCGCTCGCCATGCCGCGCGCGAACATAGCGCGCGTCTGGGCTTCGGCCGCGCCTATCAGACTCGACTTGCCACGGCGGTCTCGGAACTCACTCGCAACGTCATCCAGTACGCCGGCGAGGGCAGTTGTCTGATCGAGGAGCACGCCGATGAGGATGGCTGCAGTATTCGGGTCAGCGTCGAGGATCACGGCCCTGGCATCCCCGATCTGGCCCTGGCCCTGGCCGATGGCTTCAGCACAAGCGGCGGACTTGGCGCAGGTCTCCCTGGCACGCGTCGCTTGGTGGATCATTTCCAGATCAGCTCAGAGCCGGGACTGACCCGTGTCGTCATCAGCATCCGCAAAGCCCGCTGAGATGGTTGACCTTCCCGCGCCGAGCGAGGAGTGTGGCAGCCGTCGCTTCTCGATCCAGACCGAAGCCGACGTGATGGCGGTCGCACGTGGCGCGCGACAGCTCGCCGAGCATCTCGGCTTCAGTCAGGTGCGGGCCTATCATCTGGCCACCGCGACCTCAGAGCTGGCGACCAATCTGGCCGTCTACGCTGGTGGCGGCATGGTGCAACTGCACGTCATCGAAGATCCCGCGAAGGCAAACCGTATCGGCGTCGAGCTTCGCGTTGAGGATCAAGGCCCGGGTATTCCGGATCTAGCCCTCGCGATGACCGAGGGCTTCAGCACCGGCGCGCGTCTTGGCTGCGGCTTGCCCGGCGCGAGTCGCCTGATGGATGAGTTTAGCATCGACACCTCGGCGCACCAGGGCACCCGCATTCGCGCTGTCAAATGGCGCCAGCCAGCGCTGCTACCGACAGCGCCCATAAGCACAGAAGCCGGCTCGCTCGCACCCACGCGGACAGCACCATGAACGCCAGGCTGGCCAATCTAGGTTTGGCCTTGCGACCGATGCCCGGCGAATCGGTCTGCGGCGATCAGGTCGGCGTCTGGTCAGATGAGTCGCCACTTCGGCTCGCCCTGGCCGATGGCCTCGGGCATGGCCCAGGCGCCCATCAGGCCGCAGCTCGCGCCATACAGATCCTGAGCGCCCTGCGCCACTTACCCATCGACGCCCGTTTTCAACGCTGCGATGAACAACTGCTCGACAGCCGTGGCGTGGCACTGGCGCTGGCCGACATCGATCTCCAAGCTCACTACCTGACCCATGCCGCGGTCGGCAACATCCGCTCGCTGCTGCTGCGCCAGGGACGGATCACGCGGCTCGGTGGCGCGCGCGGCATCGTTGGCGCACACTTCCGCAACCTCTACCTGGAACAGCATGACTTTCTACCTGGAGACTGGTTGGTGATGTTCTCTGACGGCATCAGCGAAGGCGCCCAGATCGCCGATGCGCTGCAGGATGCCGAACCCAACCAGGCCACCGCGGAGGCCCTGCTCGAGCGCTGGGCGAGTCCGCACGACGATGCCTCCCTCCTCATCTACCAGCATGCCTGAAGCCCCCGTCCAAGCCGACGCAGCGCCGCCGGACAGCATCGCAGCTCGCTACGCGCGGCTGCTACACCGGGCCGTGCTCAGCGATGATCCGCTGGTGGTCGAGACTGCCCTTGCCGAGGCCGCCGAGCTCGGCCGCGAGATGATGCGCGCAGAGATCCCACTCGAAGAGGTGAGCGAGGTCCATCACGAGGCGCTAGTCGACCTCGCACAGGCGCATCCGCAACTGACCCTGCCGAGCATCGCGCACCGGGTCACGGCGCCGCTGATGGAGGCCTACATGGCCTACAGCCTGAGCTTTCGCGAGCAGCTTGAACATCGCACCAGCGTCATTCTCAACGCCCGCATCGATCAGATACGTCGCCTGGAATCGATCGGCACCCTAGCCGCCGGCGTCGCGCATGAGTTCAACAACATCCTCGGCAGCATCATCGGCTTTAGCGAGTTGCTCACCGATGAGGTCGATCAGACCTCTCCTGGCGGCCAATACCTGCAGCACATCCTGCAAGCGAGCTTTCGGGCGCGCGACCTCACCGCGCGTCTGCTGACCTTTGCCCGTGACATGCCCGAGGTGCGCGAGCCAGTGGATGTGGTGCCGGTCGCCGCCGAGACGCTCGAGTTGCTGCGCGCGACCCTGCCGGTCGGCATTCGCCTCGTGCTCGAGCCGTTGGTCCCGCAGGCTTGGGTGATGGCCGACGCGAGTCAGATCCAGCAGATCATCATGAACCTCTGCATCAATGCCGCCGACGCCATCCAGGTGCGCGATGGCCGCATCCAGGTTGGCATCGAAACCCGGGTGGAGAGTACGCCGACCGAATGGCTTGGCGAACATTGGACCGAGCCGCCAAACGACCCGCCTAAGACGCAGGTTCGCTTGAGCGTGAGCGACAACGGCGAAGGCATGACGATGGAGACAAGAGCGCGCATCTTCGATCCTTTCTTCACTACCAAGGCGCCCGGCAAGGGCACTGGCCTCGGCCTCTCGGTGATCCATGGCCTAGTGACCAGCATGGGCGGTACCATCAGCCTAGACAGCACTCCCGGCCTCGGCACCCGCTTTAGCATCGATCTGCCAGCACTCACCGGGACCTTCGAACCGGGAGCACTTGACGAAAACGCCCGCGAGGCGCCGGGCCCAGCGACAAAAGACGACGAGCCATGACAACGACCCTGATTGTTGACGACGACGAACTGTTCCGCACCATGCTCGAAGCCATGCTGCACAAGGAGGGTCATCAGGTGCTCAATGCCATCAACGGCACCCAGGCCCTTGCGCTGTTGGAGACGGAATCCCCCGATCTGATCATGACCGACATCCTGATGCCAGATGGCGATGGCATCGAACTGATCTCCGCTCTCAATCAACAGCAACGAGACATCCCAATCATCGCCATGTCTGGCGGCAGGCGCTCAATCAGCCTGGAGTTCAACCTCGAATCGGCCACACTGATGGGCGTTAAGGCGACGCTGCCGAAGCCGTTCACGCGCGACAACCTGCGCCAAGCGCTCGCCGACGCGCTGCAACCATGACCACAACCGCAAGCGCTGGCGAGACGCCTGGTCCCAGCGTACTGGCGGTGGCGAATCGCAAGGGCGGCACCGGCAAGACCACCACGGCGGTCAACCTGGCCGCCGCCTTCGCCGCCGCTGGCAAACGGACCTTACTGATCGATCTGGACACCCAAGGCCATTGTGCCTTCGGGCTGGGTCTGCGGCCAGCGCCGGGGCAGCTCAGCGCCCATCACCTGTTTGCCGAGGCACCACCGACGCTGGCCGAGCTGTGCCGCACGACAGCCTGGGAGGGGCTCGATCTGGTTCCCGCCAGCACCGACTTTCGCCACGGCAACATCCGCGATGATGACCAAATCCTGGCCCGCGCCCTCGCCGAGTCGGCGATCAGCGAGCGCTACGATCAGATCATCATCGACTCACCACCCTCGCTCGATCACCTGCTGTTCAACGCCCTCTCGGCCGCGCACTGGGCGATCATCCCGTTCGTGCCGCATCCACTCGCCGGCGAAGGTGTCAAACAGCTCTCACGGGTCTTCTTCCAGGTCGCCCTGCGCACCAACACCCGACTGCGCCTGCTCGGCGTGCTGCCGGTGATGCTCGATACGCGGATCGGACAGCATCGGCTGATCCGCACCCAGGTCGCGGAGCAATTCGGCGAGCAGCGCGTCTTAGGTGGCATCCGCAACGACATCAAGCTCGCCGAGGCCTTCGCCGCCGGCCAGCCGGTGCGCCACTACGCCCCGCGCAGCCGCGGCCAACAGGATTATCAGCAGGCGTTTGAGGCGATCGAGGCCTGTCTGCGGACAGCGGTTGGATAGTCCTGGATAGTCCGGCCCGAAGCCAATACAGCAAAGGCAAGCCATGCGCCTGACGCCGATACAAATCGAAGCCATACTGCGTATCGTCTCCGAACATGCCGGCCATTCAGCGCGCACCTATCTGTTTGGCTCGCGCCTCGATGACCGAGCGCGTGGCGGCGACCTCGACCTACTCGTCGAAACCGCAACGCCCATGCCATTGCTCGAGCGCGCCCGCTTGCAGCTCGACTTGGAAACCCAACTCGGACTGCCGGTGGATCTGATCGTTGACGATCATGACAGGGCGGCCTCGCCATTTCAGCAACTCGCCCGCGCTCGCGCCCAGCCCTTGAGACTGCCGACATGACCATACCACCGCTCGTCGCCGAACAGCGTCACCTCGCCGGTCTGCTGGAAGCCATTCAGCGCTGCGTCTACTTCCTGCAAGCCTCACGCGCCAAAGCCCCCTGGCCGCTCCAACCCGAAGAGCTTGCCGCGCGTTACAAAGAGATCGCGTTATTCGAGACGCTCGCCGCGATGAATGAGCGGTTCGCGAAATTGCAGGATACCCTCGGCGCGGCCATGCGCCACGCCTACCTGCTCTCCGGCGAACCGGGAGACACCTTCCTGAAGATGCTGGCCTTCTACGAAAAAATCGGCATTCTCGACGCGCTGACCGATTGGCAGCTGTGCCGGGCGACACGCAACCTGGCGGCGCATGCCTACGAGACTGACTACGCGGCGATCGCGGAACACTTCAACACGCTGAATCGGCTCACACCCATGCTCTATGGCGTCGCCGCACGCTTCGTGGACTACTGCGACAGCGCCTTGGACGTGCATCCCTTGTCAGAGAGTTTTGCCGCTGAGTTCCGGGCGACCACGGAGCCAGCCAGGCGCGCGCCGCCTTTGAATCCCTGATCCGAGAAGATACCGGTTGTGGCCCCCTTGAGACGAGCGGGTTAGCATCCTGCGCCCCGCCCGGAAGGACGACGCCTATCGTGCGCTTGTTCAATCAAGCGTGCAGGCACCCTCCGCGCAACGCTGCCGAAAGCGGCGCTCAGCGAAACGCTGATAGCCCCATTCCAGCGGCTGCGTCAGTCGCAGCCTGGTCACCAATCCTGCCAGTAGATACCAGCGCGGCAGCCGCTGCCAGATCGCGACGAAGGCCTCAACGCCGCTGAGCAAACGGCCATCAGACGCTTGGACATGCAGCCGACGCATCGCGCTTGGCAGATCCAGCCCCGCACCTGCCAAGGCATCGGCTTCTTGGGTGATATCGATCCACTGAATCCGACCGTCACGGTCGATTTTGCGATAATGGGCGATCTCACGACTGCACAGCGGACAGCCGCCGTCAAAGAACGTTTTCAGCTCGGTCATGGTCAATCAGTAGAGGCTTGGCTTCGGATATCCATTGAGATTGCGGCCACTGCGTGGAGATCAACGTTTACCCTATCTGAGACCAACCCGGCCCGGCTCTAGCCAGCACAATCCAGCACCGCCCAGCCCAGGCCAGTTGAACAGCCAGAACTCTGCCGCCTCGTTATCAGTCCATCAGGATGTCCTGCCGATGCGCCCTATCCTCATCGCCATTCTGTTGAGCCTACTCACCGCCGGCTGCTCTAGCGTGCAGTTGGCCTACAACAGCGCTGACTTCTTCATCGAGCGCTATGCCGATGACTACCTGGGGCTCGATGGCGCCCAGATGCAGCACTGGTCGCCCCTGCTCGAGACAGCGCTTGAGCGCCACCGCGCCGAGGAGCTGCCCTATCTCGCGAGCTTCTTCGCCCAAGCGGCACAGGATGCTCGCCAGGGCTTCACCAGCGCCAAGATCGACTGTCTGTTCGATCAGTTCGAGACGCTCTATCAGCGCCATTTCCGCCTCGCTTCGGCGACCGCGGCGCCGCTCCTCGCCAGCCTGTCTCCGCGGCAGATCGATCGCCTCGCCGAGACCTTTGTCGAGGAAGACAAGGAAGATGCCGCCAAGGCTGGCGCCGAGGAGGCCGCGCGCCGCGCCCGCAAGCGAGCTGAGCGTTACATCGATCAGATGCGCTGGTGGTTCGCCGATCTCAGCTCAGCACAACGCGGGCTGGTGGCCGATGTGGCACGCCGCATCCCAGATACCGCACCCGCTTGGTACGCCTACCGCGCGGCCAAGCGCAACGCGCTGATCAAGCTGCTCAGGGGTGGGGCCTCGCAAGCGAGCATCGAGCAATTCATGATCGACTGGCTCGTCGACTACCGCGACCTGCCGAGTTCTTTGGCCGAAGCACAACCGGCACTTCGCAATGCGTTCGCCGACCTGCTGCTGCGCCTGCAGCCAACCCTGAGCGACGCGCAACGCGAGCGCTTCATCGGCCGACTCGAGGGACTCGAACGCGATTTCATGCGCTTACAAAAAACGCCAAGGCTGGCGCCGCTGCACTGCGGTAGCGGCTGAAACGCCACCGAAGGACATGCGCTTGAACCGCGACCATCGGTATGATCAAGTCGCCATTAACAAGTCGCCGCAGAGGCCATCGACATCTGTCTGCGGGCGCGCGTTTGCATGAAAGCCAAGGCGTTGATTCAGTCGCCTACAGCGATACCATCATCAAGCTCTAAGTGGACCTTTGTCGATACACCGATTTGTCAAGCCGTTTCATCAGGTAG
Organism: Halochromatium roseum; assembly: GCF_016653315.1. Classification (GTDB taxonomy): domain Bacteria; phylum Pseudomonadota; class Gammaproteobacteria; order Chromatiales; family Chromatiaceae; genus Lamprobacter; species Lamprobacter roseus. The sequence goes on from NZ_NHSH01000072.1 coordinate 174,345, forward strand.
TAGCCGCCGAGCAGCGTCGCAAGCAGCGCGGCCATACCGATCATGTACATGGCCGGATCACCCTTGCCTTCGAGATCCAGCACCACGACCTTACGCGCCAATGCGGTGATGGCGATCAGTAGCATCATCTCCACGTGGACGGACTTATCGACCATGTACATGTAAATACTGGCCATCAGCTCGACGGCGATCAGCACGATCAGGAACATGCCGAAGACCTCGAACAGTTCGTCGAGGCCAAGCAGAAAGCCGTCGTTTTTGACGATCATCACGTCTTTGTAGAGGATCACGCAGAGTTCGATCAGTGCGAGTACCGAGACGCCGGCAATCAGAATCAGCAGCACAAAGGCGAGGCCACGCTCGAAGTTGTGGAACGCCGCGTGCAGGAGGGGGTGTTTCGGCTTTGGCTTAGCGGCGCCAAAGAGATCCAGCGGCGGTAGCTCGGCAGCCGGACGACTGCTGTCCTGCCCGCTCGATAGCCGTTCCGCGTCTGCGCCTAGGCTAGGAGCGCCACCACCGGCGGGGATGATGCGGACCAGAGCCCCAGCCTGCGCAAAGGCGGCGTGGAGTCGCGACGCGAGCGCGCTATCGACTCCTCGTTTGACGGTCACCGGCGTGCCGTTGAAGAGTTGGGCGACGGCCTCGTCAGAGAGTTTGAATAGGTCTTTGATCTTTGCCCGGGCTTGGCCGGGTTTGGTTCCTGGCGTTAATTCACCAGCAAATTCGAGGTCAAAGCGCGTGCTGCTCATGATGGATGCTCAGCGGTCCTCTTGTGGGCGCATGTGCGGGAACAGTAGCACGTCGCGGATCGATGGGGCGTCGGTGAACAACATCACCAAGCGATCGATACCGATCCCTTCACCCGCCGTCGGTGGCATGCCGTGCTCGAGCGCGCAGATGTAGTCGGCATCGAAGTGCATGGCCTCGAGATCGCCAGCCTCTTTGTCCGCGACCTGCTTGCGGAAGCGCTCGGCTTGGTCCTCCGGATCATTCAGCTCGGAGAAGCCATTGGCGATCTCGCGGCCACCGACGAAGAATTCGAAGCGATCGGTGACGAACGGATCAGCATCGCTCTGTCGTGCCAAAGGCGAAACCTCGGTCGGATAAGCGGTGATGAAGGTCGGCTGCATCAGCCGCGATTCGACGGTCTTCTCGAAGATCTCGATCTGCAGCTTGCCCAGGCCATAGCTGTCCTTGAGATGGATGCCAAGACGCTCAGCCACAGCCCTCGCGCGCTCCACCGAGTCCAGATCTTCGGCGCTCAGGTCTGGATTGAATTCGAGGATCGACTCGCGCACGCTCATGCGCGCGAACGGCTGCGCGAAGTCGTAGGTCTCGCCCTGATAGTGGATTTCGGTGGCTCCGAGCACGCGCTCGGCGAGCTCGCGCAAGAGCGTCTCGGTGAGATCCATCAGGTCGTGGTAATCCGCATAGGCCTGATAGAGCTCGAGCATCGTGAATTCGGGGTTGTGCCGGGTCGAGAGGCCTTCATTGCGGAAATTGCGGTTGATCTCATAGACACGCTCAAAGCCACCGACGACTAAGCGCTTGAGATACAGCTCGGGCGCGATGCGCAGAAATAGCTGCATATCGAGCGCATTGTGATGGGTGACGAAGGGCCGCGCGACCGCACCGCCCGGGATCGCCTGCATCATGGGCGTCTCGACCTCGAAGAAGCTGCGCTGGTTGAGGAAATCACGGATCGCCTGAACCAGCTGGGTGCGCACGCGGAAGGTCTCGCGCGTGGCCTCGTTCATGATCAGATCGAGGTAGCGCTGGCGATAACGGCTCTCGGTATCCGCCAGCCCGTGCCATTTCTCCGGCAGTGGCCGCAGTGACTTGGTCAACAGCCGCAACTGCTCGACCTTGATCGACAGCTCACCAGTCTTGGTCTTGAACAGCTGGCCAGAGACGCCAACGATATCGCCGATATCCAACTCCTTCTTGAACCAGGCATATTCATCGATACCGATCAGGTCGCGCTGCACGAACAGCTGGATACGCCCACTCATATCCTGCAGATGCGCGAAGCTCGCCTTACCCATCACGCGCCGGCTCATCAGCCGGCCCGCAACCTTGGCGCGCACATTACGGGTCTCTAGCTCAGCGCCATCCATCTCGGCATAGTGCGCATGCAGCTCACCAGCCACAACGTTGCGCCGAAAATCATTCGGAAAGGCCGTGCCACCCTGCTCGCGGATGGCGTTGAGCTTCTCGCGGCGCTGAGCGATCAGCTTGTTTTCATCCTGATCCGGCATGGCAGGCAAATGGTTTTCGTCGTTCGACTTCGTCTGGTTCATAGGTCCAACAGGTTTCTCACATGGGCAGTGGCGGCAGCCCTATTCGCTTGGAGGGCGAATAAGCGCACGTTCTACCCGCTGAATGGTCACGCGTGACGGGCTCTCGCGCTCTAGCGTACCGCTCGGCACCCGCACTGCCGGTCTTCGCGCCCTTTAGGCTCCGGTTCTTTATCTTCGCCGCTTGACGAGTTGGCGACTTGGCGTCGACTTCAGCACGCCTCAGCGGCACGTCAAAGCCCGCTCTTGAGGCTCGCTTCGATAAAGGGATCAAGGCCGCCATCGAGCACCGCCTGGGTGTTACCAGTCTCGACATTGGTGCGTAGATCCTTGATCCGGGATTGATCCAACACATAGGAGCGGATCTGACTGCCCCAGCCGATATCGGACTTGCTTTCTTCTAGCGCCTGCTGCTCGCTGCGGCGCTTCTGCATCTCCAACTCATACAGCTTGGCCTTGAGCTGCTTCATTGCCTGATCTTTATTGGCATGCTGCGAGCGGCCATTCTGGCATTGGGTCACGGTATTGGTCGGCAGATGGGTGATGCGCACCGCCGATTCGGTTCGGTTGACGTGCTGACCGCCAGCACCGGAGGCCCGATAGACATCGATGCGGAGATCGGCCGGATTGAGCTCGATCTCGAAGGAATCGTCGATCTCAGGGGAGACGAACACCGCCGCAAACGAGGTATGGCGTCGATTGCCAGAATCGAATGGCGACTTGCGCACCAACCGATGCACGCCGGTCTCGGTGCGGAGCCAGCCGAAGGCATGGTCGCCCTGCACTGACACCGTTGCCGACTTGATCCCCGCCACATCGCCCGCCGAGACCTCAGTGAGCTCGGCCTTAAAACCGTGTGCCTCAGCCCAGCGCAGATACATGCGCAGCAGCATCTCGGCCCAGTCCTGCGCCTCGGTGCCGCCAGAGCCGGCTTGGATGTCGATAAAGGCGTTCTTGGGGTCCATCTCGCCGGAGAACATACGCCGGAACTCGAGCTCAGCGACGCGCTTCTCGTAGCCTTGCAGATCAGCGACCACCGCCGCGACGGTCTCGACGTCTTCTTCATCGGCGGCCATGGCCAAGAGGTCATCGGCGTCAGCAAGGCCAGCATCGAGCTCACGCACGGTATCGACCACGGTCTCCAGCGAGGCGCGTTCGCGGCCGAGCGTTTGTGCTCGCTCGGGGTCGGACCAGACCTCGGGCACTTCGAGTTCGCGCAGAACCTCGGTCAGGCGCTCTTGTTTGCCGGCGTAGTCAAAGATACCCCCTAAGGAGCTCGAGGCGCCCCTTGAGGTCGGCGATCTGAGCGCGAATCGGGTTGATGTCTTCCATGGGGGTCTCCGCAGGATGAAAGCCATCGATTGTACCCCAGCCCGGACCTCAGCCGCAGAGCAAACCGGCCATGCCCTATCGATCGTCTATACTGGGATCAGGCCCTAATGCTGAGAGGGAGTGTTCGTCTCATGGCTCGTCTTCCCCGCTTTGTGCTTCCTGGTTTTCCGCAGCATGTGATTCAACGTGGCAACAATCATCAGGCGATCTTGCGCGATGAGGAGGACTACTGGTTCCTCTGGGGTCGGCTCTGCGATGCCGCGGCCAAGTTCCAATGCGACATCCACGCCTATGTGCTGATGCCAAATCATTTCCATCTGCTGCTCACGCCTTGGCAAGAAGACAGCATCGGCAAGCTCATGCAGTACACGGGCCGCTATTTTGTGCAGCATGTCAATGGCCGCTATCGACGCAAAGGGACCCTCTGGGAAGGCCGCTATCGAGCAACCTTGATCGATCCCGAAGCGTTCTTGTTGCCGGTCAGTCGGTACATCGAGACCAACGCGGTACGCACTGAGTTGGTCAATGCGGCGGAGGATTACGACTGGTCCAGCTATGCGGCCAATGCGCTTGGGCTTGAGGATGAGCTGACTACACCGCATCAGGTCTATCGAGCGCTTGGCGACAGCTTGGCGCAGCGGCAGCAGGCCTACCGCGCGTTGTTCGAGTATCCACTCAGTCAACCGCTGCTGGAACGCATCAGGGCGGCGACCAACAAGGCCTGGGTGCTCGGCAATGAACGCTTCTGTCAAACCATTGAAGATAAACTCAACCGCAGAGCAAAACCTCGGCCGCGCGGCGGTGATCGCCGCTCGGCTGCCTACCGTCGTGCATTAGAGCAGCCAGCGACCTTACACTAGAGCGTCTGGCCAGCCGTCTGAGAGAAGCCCATGTCGAAGATCCACGTCGCGCGACCGCATCATCTCGGGCTTGAGGCCGCGCGCGCCGAGGTCGAGCGCATCGCCGCCCGCGTCCGCGACGAGTATGGCGCGGACTATCACTGGAGCGGCGATGTGCTGTACTTCAAACGGTCAGGCATCTCGGGACGGATCGCTGTTGCGCACGATTCCATGGACCTGACGATCAAGCTCGGCCTACTGCTGAGCGCGATGCAAGGTCAGATCGAAGCCCGGTTAACGCGCAAGATCGACGAGGCGCTCGCCCGCTACGAACCCAAACCACGAACAACCTCTGACAGCTGATCAATCACCGCAAGACGCCAATGGGGCGCCAGTCAACCATTAGTCGCTGTCGAGAAATATTTTCGATCGCACTGACTGTACAGTCATTTTTTTCTTCGATCATCTTGTTTTTCTGATCCGCTCAGCCTATCCTTCTTCGCAACAGGGGGATGCTGGTGCGGGGGAACGGTGCCTGCACGCAGGCACCGGCACCAGTGCGCTTTTCATGCGGCAGGCTTAACCACGCATCGAGGCAATGCGATGAGCGGGCAACAAGAGACTGGATTTTGCGGAGCCGAGGACGGGAGGCAGGTTGGCCAGATCCAGAGGGTCAACCGTCGTCAGTTCGTCAGCGTCTTAAGCGGGGCGTCCGCCGCGCTGCTGCTCGGCGCCACGATGCCGAGCGTTGCAGCACGTCAATCACCCCTGCAGAGCCAGTTGGTTCGATTAGTGAAGCAACAGCGCGCTCAGGGGCTGATCCGCTCTGACGAAAAGACATCCTGGTCAGTCTACGACTTCACTGGTCGCAAGAAACTGGTCTCGATCAATGAGGACGCGCCGCGCCAAGCGGCGAGCATGTTGAAGCCGTTCGTTGCCCAGGCCTTTTTCTACACGATGGAGGAGCGCGGCTCGAAACTGCGTTACACCGGCTCGGTGCGTGACAGCATGGAGGCGATGATCCGCAACAGCAGCAACACAGCAACCACCGAGCTGATGCAGATTGTGAGCCGATACAACGGCGGTAACGGGCCTAAGGACGTCGAGCGCGTCCTCAAGCGCCATGCTCCAGGCGTGTTCCAACAAACCAGCATCGTCGAGTACATCCCGGCCAACGGGCGCACCTACCGAAACCTAGCCTCAGCGCACGATTACAGCCGCTTCCTCTGGGCGCTCTGGAACAACCGAATGCCGAACGCCAATGAGGTCCGGAACCTGATGGGGTTGCCCAACCACGACCGCATCACCAAGCGGGTCAAGGGCATGCCGTCGAACATCAAGGTCTATGACAAGACCGGCTCAACGGCGATGTTGTGCGGCAACATGGGCATTATCGAATGCTATGACCGCCGCGGTCGACCACGTCCCTACACCTTCATCGGCATCATTGAGAAGAGCCAGCGCACCGACTATTATGGAACCTGGATCACCAACCGCAGCAACGCAATGCGTGAGGTGTCGAGCTTGGTCTATAACTACATGCAGCAGCAGCATCAGTTGGTCTGAGCGCAGCTCACAGCCCGTTACCGAGATAGGCTAATCAGAAAACAGACTGATCAGAATGCTCAAAGCGACTTAAGCATGAGAGCCTAAGTCGCCGATGCGTAGATCAAGACTTGGGGTCGAACGAGCCTAGGTCGCGCAAACCCAAGACATCCTGCATGTTGAATTGGCCACGCTCGCGCTCGGCGATCCAGCGCGCGGCTCGGCAGGCGCCGCGGGCAAAGGTCATGCGGTTTGTTGCCTTGTGCGCGATCTCGACACGCTCGCCGTCAGCAGCGAACCAGACGCTGTGCTCGCCAACCGTGTCACCGGCGCGGATGGTCTCGAAACCGATGGTCTGACGCTCGCGAGGACCGGTCTGACCTTGGCGTCCGTAGACGGACACCTCGCCGAGGTCGCGCCCGAGCGCGTCGGCAATCACCTCCCCCATTCGCAGTGCGGTGCCGGAAGGGGCATCGACCTTGTGCCGATGATGGGCCTCGATGATCTCGATGTCGACATCGTCGCCCATCACCCGAGCGGCGAGATCTAAGAGTTTGAAGCAGAGATTGACCCCGACGCTCATATTCGGCGCCAGCACCACCGCCGTGTCGATGGCGGCCTCGCTGATGGCCTCGCGCTGCTCAGCGGTGAGGCCGGTAGTACCAATCACCATGCGGCAGCGTGCATCGCGACAGAGTTCGACGTGATGCATGGTCGCCCGCGGCGTAGTGAAGTCGATCAGGACATCGAAATCCGCCAGCACCTCGTCGAGGTCTGGGCGGATGGCAGCGCCGATATGGCCGATGCCCGCCAGCTCCCCGGCGTCGACACCGACTAAAGCGCTATCCGATTGCTCGGTGGCTGCAGTCACGCGGAGACCTTCGGTCGCTTGCACAGCCGTGATCAGGGTGCGTCCCATTCGGCCACCGGCACCAGCGACGGCTACACGAATCGATTCCATTGATCTTCTCCCGGGCTAGAGCCCCATCTTCTCGAAAAAGTGCTTGACGCCGTCGAGCCATGAGCTGGACTGGGGGCTGTGGTGCTTACCTCCCGCGCTCACGCTGTCTTCAAACTCATGCAGCAGCGCCTTCTGACGATCCGTGAGGTTGACCGGGGTCTCGACGATAACGCGGCAGAGCAGGTCACCCACCGGACCACCGCGCACCGGCTTGACGCCCTTGCCGCGCATCCGGAACAGCTTCCCGGTCTGGGTGCCAGCCGGCACTTTAAGCACGACCTTACCGTTCAGGGTTGGCACCTCGAGTTCACCGCCCAACGCGGCGGTGACGAAGCTGATCGGCACTTCACAGAATAGATGGCTGTCTTCACGCTTGAAGATTGGGTGATCTTCAACCACGACCTGCACGTACAGATCGCCCGGCACGCCGCCATGCTCGCTGGCCTCGCCCTCGCCAGCCAGGCGGATGCGGTCGCCCGTGTCGACACCAGCGGGCACCTTCACCGACAGCGTCTTCTCCTCCTTTAGCCGGCCAGCGCCACGGCAGTGGCGGCACGCCTCTTCGACCACCTTACCGGTGCCGCGACACTCCGGGCAGGTCTGCTGGATGGAGAAAAAGCCTTGCTGCATCCGCACCTGGCCAACGCCATGACAGGTCGGACATTCCTTGGGACGCGTACCAGGCTTAGCGCCGCTGCCGCCGCAGTGGTGACATTCGACGGTGGTCGGAATACGGATCTTGACGTCCTTGCCGGCAACCGCCTCCTCCAAGGTCAGCCCAAGGTCGTAACGCAGGTCCGCGCCCCGTGCGGTGCGACGCCCGCCTCCCCGGCCGCCGAAGATGTCACCAAAGACATCACCGAAGATGTCGGAAAATCCACCGCCAGCGAAGTCTCCAGGACCGCCACCATAGCCGCCCTGACCGCTCACGCCAGCATGCCCGAACTGATCATAGGCACTGCGCTTGCGGGGATCGGACAAGACGTCGTGTGCCGCCTTGGCCTCCTTGAACTTGGCCAAGGCATCAGCGTCATCCGGATTGCGATCCGGATGATATTTCATAGCGAGACGCCGAAACGCCTTCTTGATGTCCTGCTCACTGGCATTTCGGCTCAGGCCGAGGACGTCGTAGTAATCGCGCTGGGACATTCGCGTAATCGGTCAGTCGTTAGGAAGAAAAAAACGAAACGGCGCGTGAGCCTGCGCCCACACGCCGCAGCCCGGGCCGAAGCGCGGGCGTTGGGGACGTTGGGCGACTTAGTGCTTGTCGTCTTTAACCTCTTCGAACTCGGCGTCGACAACGTCGTCTGCATCGGCGGCCTTGGCGCCCGCGCCACCCGCATCAGCAGTCGCGCCATCGCCACCAGCAGCACCCTGATCCTGCGAGTAAAGACGCTCAGCCATCTTGCCGGAGGCCTCGCCGAGGGCCTTGGTTAAGGACTCGATCTTGTCCTTATCTTCGCCCTTCATCGCCTCTTCGAGCTCCTTGATGGTGCTCTCGATACGGTCTTTTTCACCGGCCTCGAGTTTGTCGTCGCCAAGCTGTTCCATGGATTTCTGCGTCGCATGGATCATCGAGTCGGCCTGGTTGCGGGCGCTAACCAGCTCGTGGAACTTGCGGTCGTCCTCGGCATGCGCCTCGGCATCCTTGACCATGCGCTCGACCTCATCGTCCGAAAGACCTGAGCTGGCCTTGATGACGATCGACTGCTCCTTGCCGGTCGCCTTGTCTTTAGCGTGCACGTTGAGGATGCCGTTGGCATCGATGTCGAACTTGACCTCGATCTGGGGCACGCCGCGCGGTGCCGGCGGGATGTCCGAGAGATCAAACCGACCCAGCGACTTGTTATCGGCCGCACGCTCGCGCTCGCCTTGCAGCACATGCACGGTGACCGCGGTTTGATGATCGTCGGCGGTCGAAAACACCTGGTTTGCCGAGGTCGGGATGGTGGTGTTCTTCTCGATCAGCTTGGTCATGATGCCGCCGAGGGTCTCGATACCGAGCGACAGCGGCGTGACGTCGAGCAGCAGCACGTCTTTGACGCCACCACCGAGCACCCCGCCTTGGATCGCGGCGCCAACCGCAACCGCCTCGTCAGGATTAACGTCCTTGCGCGGGGCCTTGCCGAAGAACTCTTCGACCTTGGCTTGCACCTTGGGCATGCGGGTCTGACCACCGACCAGGATGACCTCATTGATGTCGCCAGCGCTGACGCCAGCATCCTTCAGCGCCGTGCGGCAGGGACCGATGGTGCGATCGACCAGATCCTCAACCAGCGACTCGAGCTTCGACCGCGTCAACTTGACGTTGAGATGCTTCGGACCGGTCTGATCGGCGGTGATGTAAGGCAGATTGATATCGGTCTGCTGACTCGATGAGAGCTCGATCTTGGCCTTCTCGGCCGCCTCTTTCAGGCGCTGCAGCGCAAGCGGGTCGTTGTGCAGATCGACGCCCTGCTCCTTCTTGAAGGTGTCGGCGAGGAAATCGATGATGCGCAGATCGAAGTCCTCACCGCCAAGGAAGGTGTCACCATTGGTCGAGAGTACCTCGAACTGATGCTCACCTTCGATCTCGGCGATCTCGATGATCGAGATATCGAAGGTACCGCCACCAAGGTCGTAGACTGCCAGCTTCTGATCGCCACGCTTCTTATCCATGCCGTAGGCGAGTGAGGCTGCCGTCGGCTCGTTGATGATGCGCTTGACGTCGAGTCCAGCGATACGGCCAGCGTCCTTGGTCGCTTGGCGCTGCGAGTCGTTGAAGTAGGCCGGAACCGTGATCACCGCCTCAGTGACCTTTTCCCCGAGGTAGTCCTCGGCGGTCTTCTTCATCTTCTGTAGGATCTTCGCCGAGATCTCGGGCGGCGCCATCTTCTTGCCGTTGGCCTCGACCCAAGCGTCACCGTTGTCGGCCTTGACGATCTTGTACGGGACCATGTCCTTGTCCTTACCGACCACCTGGTCTTCGAACCGGCGCCCGATCAGGCGCTTGATCGCAAACAGGGTGTTGGCCGGGTTGGTGACGGCTTGGCGCTTGGCCGATTGACCGACAAGCACCTCGCCATCGCTGTTGAAGGCAACGATACTCGGCGTGGTGCGATCGCCCTCGGCATTCTCGATGACCTTAGGCTTGTCGCCTTCCATCACCGCAACGCATGAATTAGTCGTCCCGAGATCGATACCGATGATCTTTCCCATGGTCTGTCTCCAGTAGTAAATCTGTTTTGCTGTTCGTCGTCGGCTGGGCCAACCCAAATCCGCTCATTGGCGCACAAATTGGGGCAAAACCCTGCAATTCTCAAGCGTTCGAAAGACTCCAGCGCTGGCCGGCGCGTCGCTTTCAAGACGCTGATTGATGTCGCGCAATCAGGCCGCCTGCGACACCATCACAAGTGCTGGGCGCATCAGTCGGCCATTGAGCAAGTAGCCGCTTTGCACCACGTTCACCACGGTATTTGGCGGCACATCAGAGCGTGGCTGCATTGCCATCGCCTGGTGATAGTCGGGATTGAACGGCTCACCGTCAGGGTCGATCCGCTCGACGCCGAATTTGGCCATCACATCGCGCAAGAGCTTCAGCGTCAGTTCGGTGCCTTCGCGCAGCTTGGTGACGTCCGCATCCGGGGCATCAGCAGCTACCTGGCCGAGCTCGAGGCTATCGCGCACCTGCAGCAGTTCCTTGACGAAGGAATCCAACGCAAACTTGTGCGCGTTCTCGAGTTCCTTCGCTTGACGCCGCGCCATATTCTCCATCTCGGCACGGACACGCAGAATCTGGTTGTGGGCATCATCGGCCCGCGCCCTCGCATCCTCAAGGAGCATTGTCAGCTCGGCGGGATCCTGCTCTTTTGCTTGCGCCTGGGTCGCGTCGATATCCTCGGCCGGCTCACTCGTCGCCTCAGCCGACTCAGCGCTTTCAGTCTGCACCGTCGCGCCGGGTTGCTGCTCTTCTTGCTCCGTCGTCATCTCTTCACTCTCCCCGGGCCAGTGTCAGCACATCGACTGCAGCGCAGTCTGCATCCCCGGCCTCTGCCATGTTTGGTTGATGAGTTGTTGCGGGTCAACGACCGCGAAGGGCTGCTGCGAGCAGCTTTGCCGTGACGTCGACCACCGGAATCACCTGCTGATAGTTCATGCGTGTCGGGCCAATCACGCCGAGCACGCCGAGTACCTGATCCTCGACCCGGTAGGTGGCGGTCACCACGCTACAGTCGTCGAGCAATTCGTAGCCAGATTCCTCGCCGATGAAAATCTGCACCCCTTCGGCCTCGATACAACGATCGAGCAGATCCAGGATCTGCCGCTTCTCGGTAAAGGCGTCGAACAACGCCTTGAGCCGGTCCAAGCTGGAGAGCTCGGTAAACCCCATGAGATTGGTCTGACCGGCAATCATGACGTCGTCCTTGTGCTCAGCCGCCTCGACAACGCGCTGCGCCATCATCACCGCGCGCATCATCAGCTCATCCATGTGTGCATGCGTCTGTTTCAGGTCAGCCATCAGCTGGCGGCGCACTTCGCGCATCTCATGGCCGTTGAACATCCGCGTCAAGAAGTTCGACGCCTGCTCCAACTGTGACAGTGACAACAGCTCCCCCGTCTCGAGGATACGGTTGTGTACCTCGCCATCGCCCGTCACCAAGATGGCTAAGACCCGCCGTCCGGAAAGCTGCACGAACTCAATCTGCCGAAACACATCACGCTCATGCCGCGGCACCATCACCAGCCCGGCCAAGTGAGTCACCCCAGATAGGGCTTGAGACGCTGTTTGGATCAGACTGACAGTATCGGTCGTGCGCGCGAACTGATCGCGCAACTTCGACACATCCGCCTCGGTCAGCGGCGACACCTTGAGCAGACTATCGATGAAGAGTCGATACCCTGACGCCGTTGGCACCCGGCCCGCCGAGGTATGTGGCGACGACACCAGCCCCATGTCCTCAAGGTCCGACATCACATTACGCACCGTCGCTGGGCTCAGATCGAGGCCCGTATCGCGGGCCAATGTCCGCGAACCTACGGGCTGCCCATCGCGAATGTGACGCTCGACGAGCACCTTGAGAAAGTGCAGTGCCCGTTCGCTAACTTGGCCTTCAGCAAAGCGGCCACTGGCTCGAGAGTCCATTGACACGAGATTTTCACTCACTGGAGACTGAACGACACCTTAAACTCTCATGGCGCGGCGCCACCCTAGAACATCAATCGCGTGAGATTCAGGTTCAGGGTCCCGGACAAGAATCGGCTGTTAGCACTCTAATCGATCGAGTGCTAACACGAGCAATCTAAGGTGCTGGCCGAATGATGTCAAGAACCTCCACCCAGTTCTTGCAACTGATCTTCCAAGCGATGCGGCCATTAGCGACCGTTAGCGACCGTTTAGCCGACGTTCACTGTTCGAATGCTAGCAAGCTCGGCAGAGCTTGCCCTGGCAGCGACGAGTGCCGACGGATGTGCCTCTGCTCACAAGTCACCGTTTCGTTTTGGCTAACGAGCTCAACGGGGCTCAACGGGGCTCAACGCTGCCACAGCATTGGCGTGCGCGATGCCGCGTGCTAACGTTGGCGCCACTGATCGCAGCGGCCAGCCATGCGCGTCGGCCCAATGCTCCCATTGGGGTCTCGATCATCGCCTCGGCCAGCCGATCGTGCCTGCGCATTCAGGGCTTACAGCCCAGGTATCGTTAGGCCACGATGGCCTAACGCAGCGCCCTACGGGCCCGAGTCGCTGGCGTGATGATCAAGCCCCTCCATCGTTCATGCCTGCCCAGGATTGCTCGCCCCCATGGCCTGGTTTCAAAACGTCGGCATCATCGCCAAACAGCATGACGATGCGCGTGTTGCCACAACAGTCGCACGCGTCGTCAGTCTGCTCAGCGCGCGCGGTGTCCGCACCTACGTCGAACAGAACACGGCAGCGTTACTGCAGCGTTCCGATGGCAGCAATATTGATGGCATCAGTATCGATGCCATCAGTATCGATGCCATCGGCGAGCGCTGCGACCTGGTGCTCGTCGTCGGCGGCGACGGCACCTTTCTGCACGCGGCGCGCATGCTGTCAGAGCATGATGTCGCCTTGGTCGGCATCAATCTCGGACGGCTCGGATTTCTGGTCGATATCCTGCCCGATGAGATCGAGCCCCGCCTAGAACAGATCCTCAGCGGCGCCTATGATGCCGATACACGCATCCTGCTGGATGCCCGGATCGGCGATCAGGCGAAACCGGAGCGTGCACTGAATGATGTGGTGATTCACAAATGGAACTCGGTGCGCATGATCGAATTCGAGACCTATCTCGACGGTCAGTTCGTCAACGCCCAACGCTCCGACGGATTGATTGTCGCGACTCCAACCGGCTCCACAGCCTACGCCCTCTCGGGCGGAGGCCCACTGCTCAACCCACGACTCGACAGCCTGCTGCTGGTGCCGATCTGCCCGCACACGCTGAGTAATCGGCCGCTCGTCGTGCCGGGCAGCAGTCGCATCGAGATCCGCATCTGCAACCTGGAGCCCGAACAGGTGCGTCTGACCTGCGACGGCCAAGTTGACTTGCCGCTAGAATCCGACAGCAGCATCCAGATCGAGCGCAGTCGCCGCCGTGTGCGGCTGCTGCATCCACAAGATCACAACCACTACCGCATCCTGCGCGCCAAGCTCGGCTGGGGCGGCCATACGCACTCGGATAACCCGTGCTAACCCAGATCACCGTTCAAGACCTGGTCATCGTCAGCCGGCTCGAGCTCGAATTGGCAGCGGGGATGACTGCGCTGACGGGCGAGACCGGCGCCGGCAAGTCGATCCTGATCGATGCACTTGGGTTGACCCTAGGCGACAAGGCCGATGCGAGCCTGATCCGCAGCGGCTGCGAGCGCGCTGAAATCAGCGCCGGCTTCGATGTCACCAACAATGCAGCTGCGCAAGCCTGGCTCGCTGAGCAGGCGCTCGAAGATGACCACGATTGCCTGATCCGGCGTGTGCTGGTACGCAGCGGACGCGCGCGTGCTTACATCAATGGCCGCGCGGTAAGCAGTACGCAGTTGCGCGAACTCGGCGAGCGGCTGGTCGATATCCATGGACAACACGCGCATCAATCACTGCTGCGCGCCACCGCTCAACGCAGCCTGCTCGATGGCTATGCCGATCATCAACCACTCACTGCCGAGGTTGCCGCTCGCTATCGGCACTATCGGGAGCTTGATCAGCGCTGGAAGACCCTCGAGGCGGCGCGGACCGAGCGCGAAGAACGGCTGGAGCTGCTGCGCTTTCAACTGGAAGAGCTTGCCGCCCTGGAGCTGGGCGAGCACGAACTCGATGAGCTCGATGCCGAGCAGCGTCGGCTGGCCAACCAGGGCGAGCTACAGGCCACTGCCGCGACCCTGGTCGATCTGCTCTATGAAGGAGAACCGTCGCTGCGCGACAGCCTCGGCCGCGCGAGCGCTGACCTCAACAGCCTCAGCGCGATCGATCCTAGCCTGAGCGAGACGCGCGAGTTGATCGATGGCGCGACGGTGCAGATCGAAGAGGCGGCGGCCAACCTTCGACACTATCTCGACGGTCTCGAGATGGACCCCGCCCGCCTTGGGGTGGTCGAGCAGCGCATCGGCCGTATCCATGATCTGGCGCGCAAGTATCGTATTAAGCCCGAACAGCTGATCACCTTTACCGCCGAGCGTCACGACGAACTCGAACGCTTGGAGCAAGCCGATCAATCACTCGACGCGCTCGCCGCCGAGCGCACGCAGGCCCGCGAGGTCTTGCTCGAGTGTGCCGAGGCGCTGAGCGCGTCGCGGCTTGAGGCGGCGGCTCGCCTCAGCGCCACCGTGAGCGCGGCAATGCAGGATCTCGGCATGACCGGCGGTCGCTTTCAAGTCGAGGTCAGCACCGGCTCGGCCGAGCTGATCAGCACCCAAGGACTCGACAGCATCGCCTTTCTGGTCAGCGCCAATCCTGGCCAGCCATTGCAGCCGCTCGCCAAGGTCGCCTCCGGCGGCGAGCTCTCGCGCATCAGCCTCGCGATTCAAGTCGCGACCGCCGAGATCGGCGGTATCCCAACCCTGGTCTTCGATGAGGTCGATGTCGGCATTGGCGGTGGCGTTGCCGAGATCGTCGGTCGCCTACTCCGACGTCTAGGTGAGAACCGGCAGGTGCTCTGCGTCACCCATCTGGCGCAGGTCGCAGCGCAGGCGCATCAGCATCTACGGGTGAAGAAATCCGCTCGTGAAGAACAGACCTTTACCGAGATCAGCGTACTGGATACCGAACAGCGCATCGACGAGGTGGCGCGCATGCTAGGCGGCACTGAGATCACCGAGACGACGAAGGCGCACGCGGCCGAGATGTTGGGGAGCAAGCTGTAAGCGGCTCAGGCCGATAGACCCGCCGCCAAATACCCTCGACATCAACTATTTGGCCGAACCTCTACCGTCCACTCGATTGCAAGTACCGTACACTCGGCTGCAAGCTCACGCGGCACATTCAAGCGGTTGTGCAATTTCAATGAGTTGCGTTCCAGTAGCTGACGAAATCCGCAACCTGGGCTGGCGTTGGCGCACTTAGCCAGGGGACGACACCAAGACAGGGCGCGGGCAGCCGCTCACGCAGGGTCGCCAGATTCTCATCCGCGGCGGCCATAGCCGGGTCGATCCGGTTCGCGACCCAGCCGGCGAGTTGCAGGCCCGAGGCTTGGATCGACTCGGCACTCAGCAGCGCATGATTGAGACAGCCAAGCCGCAGACCGACCACCAGGACCACCGGAAGGTCCAGTGCGCTTGGCAGATCAGCCAGCGTCAGACCTGGGCCGAGCGGCACCCGCCAGCCGCCGGCGCCTTCGACCAAGACCCAGTCTGCCTGGGTTGCCAAACGTTGGTATGCAGTCTCGATCAGATCGATCTGAATCTCGACCCCCGCTTGCGCGGCAGCGATGTGTGGCGCAATCGGCGGCGCGAAGGCATAGGGGTTAATCGCCGCATAGGCGAGCGGCTTTGACCCTTGAGCCTGAATCCGCAGCGCGTCTTCATTGCGCAGACCATCCGGCGTCTGCACACAACCGGCAGCGACCGGTTTCATCCCTAGCACGCTGAACCCACGCCGCTGCAAGGCCGCCATCAGCCCAAGCGTCACCTCGGTCTTGCCGACCTCGGTATCGGTGCCGGTCACGAAGAGCCCCCGCGCTTGAGACTGAAACGTTCCCTGGGCCTGCGCTGAGCTGTTCACTATCGCATCACTCATGCCTTGGGTCTCATCAGGTTGATCTCATGGTCTTAAATGCCACTAGCACGCCGCTCCCCGTGGGCGGACGCCATCCCCTGCGAGCGAGGAAAGCGATCAGCGACCCGCGCTTGGGAGAAGCGGACGCAGGTCTTTGACCAGGGCGAAACCGTTCTACGCCTAACTGACGCACCTTAGAAGCACTTACCCTCGGATCTGGACATTTCCGCGCGTCTGGTTCAAACTGCCGGGCAATGTTGATTGGCGAGGCGGCGCGATGAACCTG
>NZ_NHSH01000073.1 GCF_016653315.1 Halochromatium roseum
GCTCCCAGCGCTGCAACGTCTTGACCGAAACGCCCAGCCGTTTCGCCGCTTTGCCTGTACTCATGGTGCTTTCCATGAGACAATAGTACACTATCGCGCATTTTTTGCAACACTAGAGTCTAGCTCCCCGGCCAGGGCCAGTACGCGCTCGACGACGTCGTTGGCGAGCCAACCTCCATGACGGCGGATACGCTCGACACCCTGGGCCACCGAGTCCAGCTTGCCGCGCCGTTTGGCGTGCAGAAGCACGCCGAGGGAGCCCGTCATCGGGATGGAGCTACGGCGGGCAACCCGCCTCGCCTTGAGATCGTCCAGCACCACGGTGGCCCCCGGAAGATCCAGGGCGAGCTGGATCACCGCCGCCTCGCCGAGATCCAACTCGCCCGCTAGAAGCGGCGAAATCCCGTTCGCCAGAGCGTACACGTTGATATCGGTTACCATCCGAAGCCTCCGGGCGGTGTCGTCCAGCTGGGCACCTGCCTCCAACTCCCGGAGCACAGGCTCCGGCACCAAGACCCGGCCGTAGAGCGCCGGTAGGGCATCGAGCCCACCCAAGGCAACGCTCAGGTGTATGACCGGGCTGCTATTGAGGATGATCACTGGCGGCCTCGGCAGCAGCGAGATCCCCCTCCAACTCCTCAGCGCCCACCTGGATGGCGGATACCCCAAGGCGGCCAAGCTCGGCGAGAAACGCTACTCGCCCCATTCCGATCAGGCCGGCGGCCTGCCCTGAGCTGAGCCTGCCAATCTCGAACAATTTGGCGGCCATGGCCAGACTTGCCTCACGCTCAAACTCCGCTCGGGACATATGCAGCGCATCGGGGAAGGTTTCCGGGTAATCGACGGATAAGGTATTGCTCATGGCCAAGTGCTCTTGGGTGCGCAGGCGTATCGCTCATCTTCGCCGAATCGACCGGGCGAAGCCAGAGGCGCGAGGACTTCGTAGGACAGTCGGTGTCATCGCTGGTTCTGGCGAGTGTCTGCTGTCCTCGCGGCTACAGAACCCGGGCAGCAATACGCTAATTTCCGGATTTGGCCGAAACCTGCCATAGCGACGAGCGGCGGATAAAACGTTCATGGCGTGGTCAACAGCTGCTGAGCTACCCCGAAAAGGGCCTACTGGAATGCGGTCATCACATTGGCGCTCAGCGCGCGGATCCTGCATCGGGAACAGCCGATGTGACGAGGTTTCGCGGGGCCAATACTGAGCACGGCTGTCTCGCGGGTGGAGCCGTTTCTCTAAGCCAACAACCGATCAAGAGGTCAACCATTGAAGTCTCTCTAACGGACTTCGCTCAACGATTCACCGCGTTCAAGGCCATCAATGATCTGTGGCAGCAGGTGTTCGATCCGATGCAGCAGCTCAGACCGGCGCGTGTGACCGATTCGAAGCCAGACCACCTGCGGTGTCTGGCGAGGAAGTGCCATCCGCCAGAGGGCGAAGCCTTCATCCCAGTCTTGCCAACACGCCAGCCGCACGAGGACATTGATGATGAACAGGCACACCCAACGCTTGACGCGTATCGCGTTGACGATGCTACTGACAGTTTGGGGAGGGCAAGCGATGGCCACCGAAGAACCGGCTTATGAGATCGTCGGTGAAGGCCCGGTTTTCGAGCTGCGCCGCTATCAGCCGCAAGTGCTCGCGGAGACCAAGGTGCAGGGTCGCTTCGACAAGGTCGGGGGCAAGGCCTTCGGCATCCTTGCCGACTACATCTTCGGCAACAACCAGGCCGCCGAGAAGATCGCGATGACCGCACCCGTCACGCAGCGCCCGTCGGCCAGCGACGATGACCAAGCCGGAACTCGGATCGAGATGACCGCCCCGGTGACGCAACGCCCCGCGCAGCCCGACGCCAACGGCTTCATCATTAGCTTCGTGATGCCGGAGCGCTTCACGCTCGAGACCGTGCCGCGTCCCAACGATCCGCGCGTCATCCTCCGCGAAGAACCCGGTCGTCTCATGGCCGTGCTGCGTTACGCCGGCGGCTGGGGCGAATCCAAGTATCGGAACCATGAGACGCAGCTGCTCGATGCGGTCCGTGCCGCTGGTCTGATACCGGTTGGCGAGCCCCTCTATGCCCGCTACAACTCGCCGTTCTCGCTGCCGTTCCTGCGCAGCAACGAGGTCATGGTCGAGGTCGTTGAGCTCGATCAGTGAGCCAACGCTCCTGCGCAGAGTTGCGCCTCAGTGCTCACTGTCACGACCCAGCCAAGACCGAGACCGTTGTCGGCTTCGCCACAGGCTCAGGCAAGCTGAGTGGCGACATGCGGCTAACGATGGCGATGACATCCGGCCGCTCAACAACCGAGATGCCGCTGCTCCATCGATCAGGATCCGCCTTCGCTTCAACCACTTGAACCCTTTGGTCGCTCCTGTCTTCGGGATGCCGGCCAGCACGCCGTTGATTGGCGCGGGTCTTGCTGCATTTGCTCAAATCGACGGGCGGATGATCAAGACACTCACCAAGGCTCCCAGCGGAGCGACACGCACTCGACGGGGGCAGTATGCGTCAGATCGGCATCTTCTT
>NZ_NHSH01000074.1 GCF_016653315.1 Halochromatium roseum
GGTGCAAAGCTTCTTTGTCCAGGCACTGCAACTCGATGAGTTTACCCTTCGGTTGGAGGGCGTGGAGACCGGTTCTATCGAGGCTTGAACCGGCCAGCATGGCTTTTTTGAACTCCGAAACGTGAGTTATGAGTCTGTCCTTCTCTTGACGATACGGCCGGGTGGCTTTCGCGGCAGCTTGCCGCAAGCGCGATCCTATCTGCAATGCGGCTTCCGGTCACCCGAGCGGTCCTGGCATGGGTGTTCTAGAGCTGGATATCTTGCAAAATCATGGGCCATGATCCTGTCACCTCCTTGATAGCAACAGATCGGTAGCACTGCCCGGATTTTTGCAACACCAAGTCAATCCGCCGACACGGATACCGATGATGGCAACACTGACATTCGACACCCACAAGTTCATTCAGGCCCTGGAAACGACGGGCTTCAGTCGCGATCAGGCCGAGGGGCTGGCCGAAGCGCTCAAACAGATCCAGGAAGAGCAGCGCCCGGTGACCCAGGAGTATCTGGACTACCGACTCAAGAGCGAACTGGCGGAACTCAAGCTCGATCTGATCAAGTGGGTGACCGGCGCGCTGGTCGCCCAAGCTCCTATAACCCCACTGCCCCGTTGGTCGGCGCGACCAAATCCAAGACAGAATGGGCGTTATGAAGGCGGCTATGGACGGTCAAGCTGACTGGGAGGAAGAGCAGGTCCAACCGCGGCTTCGGCAAAGTGAACCTAAAACGAGCAGATGCCGTTGCGTCCGCAAGTGAGAGTTTTCGCGGGCTTAACATGTCGAAGGAGTGTTGTTCGCCGCCGAGGCGAACTTTCAAAATTGGCGCAGCCCGAGATCCTTGGAACCTGGGCCGCCAATAGGAAAAGAAAAAGCGCTTCGGTTTCCCGTAAGCGCTTGTTTTTCTTTTTTCTTGGGGTGGACGATGGGGATCGAACCCACGACCGCAGGAGCCACAATCCTGTGCTCTACCAACTGAGCTACGTCCACCATTGAAACCAAATCCGCCGCTGCACGGCGGATGACGACATCAAAGCTCTGTCATTTCAGCGCCTGTGTCAAGGGAGCGTTTGGCACGCCCGGCAGGACTCGAACCTGCGACCAACGGCTTAGAAGGCCGTTGCTCTATCCAGCTGAGCTACGGGCGCTCGTGTCATCGGTCGTTGCCTACTGGAGAAGTTCCAATCTTCGTCTGCTCTTGTGAGCATAGGCAGGCGCTCGAAGCACCAAATGTGGTCGGGGTAGAGGGATTCGAACCCCCGACATCCTGCTCCCAAAGCAGGCGCGCTACCAGACTGCGCTATACCCCGATATACGATTGCATCGCGGCAAGCTCGAGCGAACCGACCCAGCTTGCCACTGCCCAACCTTGGAATGGCTAAGCCGATATAGAGTACGCGGTTGGGGTTCTTTCGTCAATGCGTCGGTCAACCTGCTTGCGCCAGACCAATGCAGTTGGACCACGACCGGGTTAGCATTGCAGGCTAGCCTGACTGGGAGCACAGCACAGATGAGCGCACAGATTCTTGACGGCAAAGCGATCGCAGCCGAAGTCCGCACCGATGTGGCAGCGAGTGTCGCGGCGCGCTTGAAAACGGGCCGAACGACACCCGGTCTTGCAGTTGTTCTCGTCGGCGAGAATCCGGCCTCGCAGGTCTATGTGCGCAACAAGCGCAAGGCTTGCGCCGAGGTGGGGTTCCACTCGGAACTGCACGAGCTATCTGGCAGTGTCTCGCAAGCAGAGCTGCTCGACGTGGTCGATCGGCTGAATGCCGATCCGGCCATCCACGGCATTCTCGTGCAGCTTCCGCTACCGGCGCAGATCGATCCCGAGGCCGTGATCGAGCGCATCTTGCCGACCAAGGATGTCGACGGTTTCCATCCCTATAATGTCGGCCGACTGTCGCTGCGCATGCCGGTGCTGCGCCCATGCACACCGAAGGGCGTGATGACGCTGCTCGAGCGTACCGGACAACCGTTGGAAGGCTTGGATGCCGTCGTGATCGGCCAGTCGAATATTGTCGGTCGCCCGATGGCGCTGGAGCTACTCGCAGCACGCTGCACCATCAGCGTTTGTCATAGCCGAACCAAAGCCCTCGCCGAAAAGGCCCGCGCTGCCGATCTGTTGGTGGTCGCGATTGGCCGTGAACGATTCGTACCCGGCGATTGGATCAAGCCCGGAGCCATCGTGATCGATGTCGGCATGAATCGCGACGCCGCCGGCAAGCTCTGCGGCGATGTCGACTTTGAAGCCGCACAACCGCATGCCAGCTGGATCACACCCGTGCCCGGCGGCGTTGGACCCATGACGATCGCCAGCCTGCTGGAGAATACCTTGCAGGCCGCTGACCTTGCCGACAACCGCTGAAGTCTAGTGGCTCAGGGGCCATGCCGAGATGCGGCATTAGCCGCATGGCAGCGCGGCAGCATGATGGCATGCCAGGCCAGCATGGCAGCATGGCAGCATGGCAGCATGATGGCACGCCAGGCCAGCACGCCAGCTAGGCTCCTTAGCCGCGGCGCCAGGTGGTGCCGCCGGCACCGTCCTCGAGCTGAATCCCAGCGGCCTGCAACTGGTCGCGAAGACGATCAGCTTCGGCGAAGTTGCGTGCCCGCCGCGCCTCGGCACGCGCCGCGATCAAACCCTCAATCTCGGCATCACTCGGACCCGACGTCCGCGCCGCCCCTTCGCCACGCAGGTAGGCATCGGGTTCTTGCTCAAGCAGGCCGAGTACGCCTGCAAGCTCGCGCAGCACGGCGCCAAGCCCAGCCGCGGCCAGTGGATCGGTGTCACGGAGTCGGTTGATCTCGCGCGCTAGATCGAACAGCACCGCCAGCGCCTCGGGGGTATTGAAATCATCGTCCATCGCCGCCTTAAAGCGCTCCCGCGCCTGCTCGCCCCCAGCCGACGCTGCCGCCGGTAGCCCACGGAGGGCCGTATACAGCCTGGTGAGCGCGGCGCGGGCGCCATCGAGTTGGCTGTCGTCGTAGTTGAGCGGGCTGCGGTAATGACTGCCGAGGATGAAGTAGCGCACCTCCTCGGGTTGGTAGCGCTCAAGGATCTCGCGCACGGTGAAGAAGTTACCCAGCGACTTCGACATCTTCTCGTCGTTGACGCGGACGAAACCGTTGTGAATCCAGACGTTGACGAATGGCTCACCGGTCGCGCCCTCCGACTGCGCGATCTCGTTCTCGTGATGTGGGAACTGCAGATCAGCGCCACCGCCGTGGATGTCGAAATGGTTACCGAGTCGGCAGGTCGACATGGCCGAGCACTCGATGTGCCAACCCGGGCGGCCCTCGCCCCAAGGCGCGGCCCAAGCCGGCTCACCGGGCTTGGCCGCCTTCCAGAGCGCGAAGTCGAGCGGATCACGCTTGGCTTCGTCGACCTCGACCCGGGCGCCAGCCCGCAGATCCTTGGGGTCTTTCCCGGACAGGCGACCGTAGCCGGGAAAGCTCGCGACGGCGTAGTAGACATCACCGTTATCAGCCACGTAGGCATGGCCATTGTCGATCAGGCGCTGGATCATCGCCACGATCTCGTCGATATGGGCTGTCGCGCGCGGCTCGTCTGCAGGCGGCAGGATGCCAAGCGCGGCCGCGTCTTCGTGCATGGCAGCGATGAAACGCTCGGTCAGGTCGCCGAACGCCTCGCCGTTTTCGGCCGCACGCGCCAAGATCTTGTCGTCGATGTCCGTGATGTTGCGGACATAGTTGACCTCGAAGCCGCTGCGCATCAGCCAACGGTAGATCACATCGAACACCACCAGCACCCGCGCATGACCAAGATGGCAGTAGTCGTAGACGGTCATGCCACAGACGTACATCCGGACCTTACCGGGCTCGATCGGCTGGAACGGGGCCTTGCGGCGAGTCAGGCTATTGTGGATGTGCAACATATCAGGTGAGGTCTATGCAGGACGGAAATGGATACTAGCGTACCTAGCAGATCGCCACCTCGGAGGATGGAGCGTTTGTTTCACGGTAACAAAAGGGCGCGGGTAGACCAAAACGAGTCGCTGAATGCCAATCCGCGGCTCAACGCGAGCGCGGCCGCGGGCACGAATCGGCGCCGATGGGCGAATCTAGCGCGTAGTTTTGATAAGCTGAAGCCAGAAACCACGGAGACACCTATGATTAAGCTTCAGACCAACCACGGCGACATCCTGATCGAACTCGATTACGACAAGGCACCCGTCACTGCCGATAATTTCGAGCAGTACGTTCGCGACGGCCACTACGACGGCACGCTGTTCCATCGCGTGATCGACGGCTTCATGATTCAGGGTGGCGGCATGGACGTCAACTTCACACCAAAACCGACCCGGCCGCCGATCGAGAACGAGGCCAACAACGGTCTCAAGAACACGACCGGCTCGGTCGCGATGGCACGTACCAACGACCCGCATTCCGCCTCGTCTCAATTCTTCATCAACGTCTCGGACAACAGCTTCCTTGACCATCCGGGGCAAGATGGGTGGGGCTACTGCGTGTTCGGCCGAGTCATTGAAGGCATGGACGTCGTCAACGCCATCAAAAACAGCAAGACGGGTGGTCGCCAAGGCCATCAAGACGTTCCGATCGACGATGTCATCATCGAGAAGGCCGAGATTACTGATTGAACAATTGTCCGCCTGTCCGCCAGCTCCGGGCAAATGCTGAGTAAAGTCGCCGCTCGGCGGATGCAAGACCCGCCCGTAGGCGAGACGCTGTTCATCTCGGATCTGCATCTCTCGCCACGGCGGCCTGCACTCATCCGGCTCTTCATCGAGTTTCTCGAGCAGCGCGCGCCAGCGGCAACTCAACTCTTCATTCTTGGCGACCTGTTCGATGCCTGGATCGGTGACGACGACGACCCGCTGCCCGAGGTGCGAGCCGCGCTCAAGCGGCTCACTGACCGGGGCACCCGCTGCTTGATCATGCATGGCAACCGCGACTTCCTGCTTGGACGGCGATTCGCGCGGACGACCGGCTGTGAGCTGATTCGCGACCCTTGCCTGATCCAGCTCGACGACGAGCCAATCTTGCTCATGCACGGTGATCTGCTCTGCACCGATGACCTAGCCTACCAGCGCTTTCGACGGCGAGTGCGAAATCCGATCGTGCAGCGCCTGTTCCTCTGGTCGCCGCTGAGCAAACGACGAGGCATCGCCGCCCGCTATCGACAGCGCAGCGGTGAGGCGATGGCGCAAAAGCCCGACGCGATCATGGATGTGAACAGCGCGGCGGTCAGCAAGCAGATGCGCCGCGCTGGCGTGCGCCGGCTGATCCATGGACATACGCATCGGCCGCAGGATCATGCCCTAGAACTCGACGGTCAGCCGGCGCTGAGACAGGTGTTATGCGACTGGACGGACGATCGTGGCGAGCTTCTCGTACATCAGTCAGGCACTTGGCGCCGGGAGCCTTGGGTAGCTACCGGCGCTGGTTACACGCCCTGACCAATCAAAAACCCCTCATCCGTTGGCGAAATCCAGCCCCAACTTGTTGTAGTGGGTCCGAATGACAATCCAGCCCGTGTAGGCGATGATCAGGATCAGCAGCCCGAAAAGATCGAACAGAGAGAGATAGAGCTTCAGGTCAGACAGGAAGTAGCCACCGATGAGCAGTAGCGACGCAAAAGCGCCATAAAACAGGAAAAAGGGCATAAACGACATGCCCATCGCGGTCCAGACGGGATCAACCTCACCCCGACCGCCGTTCGCGTCCGCACGCTCGCGGGCGCTGATCACCAAATTACGATGCCGCGCACTGCGCCAGATGTAGAAGGCGCCAAGCACCAGCGCCACGATGCCGATGTAATAGCTCAAAATCAACCTCCTCCGGTGGAGACCCGCATTAGACTGCCATCCTGGCCGAGTGACGCCATCCGTTGACGCTCGTCTAGGGTCGCAAACAGGTCTAGAACCCAGATCAGCTTCTCACCGACCGATTGCGGGCTATCTTGGCCGATCTGACGCTGGCTTGCAGCTTGGCCTGAACGCAAAACAGCCCCCCGCGACCTTGCCAGGCCCTCCTTCGCCGCGGCCGCACTGACCAGGAATTGATTCTCGGGCAGCGCCGATTCAGCACAGCTTCGGCCCGGAAAGGGTGTCGCAGCAATCGCTCGACTTAAGAGTGTCACCTTTCGACCCGGCGGCACAACCGCGCGCGTTGTCACGGAATCGTAGCCGTTGCGCGTAACCTCGCGACCGATCTCGGCATAGAGCAGACGGGCGGCATAGATGCCGGGCCGGCAAGACACCGGCAGCTTGGCGATACCGGACTCGGCGCGCTGATAGATCGCTTCGGCCATGTCTAGGACACGCTTGACCACAGCGCCAACCGCGTCGTTAAAGGTCGGATTGGCCAGCCAGGCCTCGATATCCAAGCCCTCCTCGCGCAGCCACGCCTTCGGCAGGTAGACACGTCCGTTGCGCGCATCTTCACCAACGTCGCGACAGATGTTGGTCAGCTGCATCGCACTACCGAGATCACAGGCGCGTGCCAGCACGCTCGGCGAGCGGGCCCCCATGATCACGGTCATCATGGCGCCAACCGCAGCGGCAACCCGGGCCGAATAGTCGAGCACGCCCTCGATGGTCTCGTAACTGCGCCCCTCGGCATCCCAAGCAAAGCCTTCGAGCAAGGCCTCCGGCAGCGCGCGCGGCAGGTCGAAACGCTCGACTGTCGCGGCAAAGGCGCGATCGGGAGCCAACGGCAATGGCCGCCCCTGATAGACGCGCTCAAGTCGCTCGCGCAATTGCTCCAAGGCGGCTCGCTGGTCAAGCTGTTCGTCGATCGCATCATCGGCAACGCGGCAGAATGCATAGAGCGCCGCCGCCGGGTCGCGGATCATCTTCGGCAGGAAGAAGGACGCGGCGAAGAATGACTTCGAGCCGGTACTCAACATCTGCCGACAAGCAGCGAGATCGGCTGCTTCCGAGGTTTGGGTTTCACGCAAAAACAGAGGCATCGGGGACCACCGTATCCAGTACACGCGCTGTCGAGATGACGCCGGGAACCCCCGCTCCGGGATGCGTACCAGCGCCGACCATGTAGAGGTGCTCGACCTCTTCGCTCTTGTTGTGCGGTCTGAACCAAGCGCTCTGCAGCAGCACCGGCTCGAGACTAAACCCAGCACCCTTGACCGAGCAGAGACGCTGCTCGAAGTCGTTGGGCGTGGTAATCATCGACACCGCTAGCTCATCCTCAAGATGAGGCAGCAGGGTATCGGAAAGATAGGCCGAAATCGCGCGCCGATAAGGCTCTGCGCGCTCCGACCAATCGACGTCGGCATCCAGGTGTGGTACCGGCGCGAGGACGTAGAAGGTATCGCAGCCCTCTGGCGCTAGCGACGGATCGGTCGCGGTCGGGCGATGCAGGTAGAGACTGAAATCGTCCGCCAGCACCTTGCGATTGAAGATATCTTGCAACAGCCCCTTATAGCGCGGCCCAAGCAGGATACTGTGATGCTTCACATCTTCATAGCGCCGCTTGGTGCCGAAGTACCAGACGAAGAGGCCGTTCGAGTACTGCGCTTTGTCGAGCTTGCGATCCGTCCAATGCTTACGCTCGATACCCGGCAACAAGTGCTTGTAGGTCCAAGCGACATCGGCATTGGAGACCACCACGTCGGCCGCGATCTGCTCGCCATCCTTGAGCTTGACGCCGGTCGCCTTGCCGTTCACAACGGTGATCTCGGCAACCTCGGCCTTCAGGCGCAGCTCGCTGCCCTGGCCCTCAATGAGGCTCACCAGACCGTTGACGATGGCGCCCGTACCGCCCATGGCCGAGTGCACGCCCCAGTGCCGCTCGAGGAAGGAGATCAGAGAGTAGATCGAGGTCACCGTAAACGGATTGCCGCCGATCAGCAGCGGATGGAACGACAGGGCCACTCGCAGGCGCTCGTTCTTTACATACTGCGAGACCATGGCGTAGACGCTACGATAGCTGCGCAGTGCAACCATCTTCGGTACGATCTTCGCCATGTCCTGCCACTGGGTGAAGGGGACATGGCCAAGCTCGACGAAACCGACCTTGAAGATCTCTTCACTCGCTTTGATGAAGCGCTCATAGCCGGCAACATCCTCGGGCGCTAAGCGCTGCACCTGTGCGCGCATCGCATCGGCATCGCCGTTGGTGTCAAACACCTCGCCATCATCGAAACGGATGCGATAGAAGGGGTCCATCGGACGCAAGTCGATGTCTTCCTTGAAGCTGCGACCACACATCTGCCAGAGCTCTTCGAGCAAGAAGGGCGCGGTGATGATGGTCGGACCGGCATCAAACTTGAAGCCGTCGAGTTCGTGCACGTAAGCACGGCCGCCCGGAGCATCCAATTTCTCAACAACGGTTACCCGGTAGCCGCGGGCGCCCAAACGAATCGCCGCGGCCAGCCCGCCAAAGCCGCTTCCGATGATCACGGCGTGAGGCTGGCGCCCTGTTTGCAGCGCGCGAGCGGCAATCGTTCCTGCCTGGGGTGGGTCAGTAGTCAAAGTGTCAACTCAAGCTGATGTCAATCATGCCTGACAGTATAGCAGCCGAAATTTTTCCTGCGCCAGCAGCGTTCGCTGCATTCGTCCATGTCTCTTGCCTTATGTCAAGCACCACGCCACAGGCTTGATCCTTAGACCATGGCCGTTATACCTTCCATCCAGAATCCAAATAACGGCGTGGCGCATGAATGGTTCGCGTGGTCTCTGCGAGCCATCCGGGCAAGCCATCTCACCGGTGAGTCGTACACTTAATTCATGCTCTCCCTTTTACGGCGTCTTGCGCCCAACCGACATAGCGCACGCGACGGCAAGTCCGGGCACTTGCGTTGGCAGGTTCCCGACCTGATCGATTTCGACTACTACGTCGATGAAGACGAACGCTTGCTGCGTGAGCACCCGGCTGAACGCCGGCACTTAGCCGAGCGCGATCGCGCTATCTACAAAGACCGGATCGAGCCGTTTATCGGCGACGCGGATGCCCATACGCGTCAGCATCGCAACCAGGCCCTGCGCTGGTGGCTCGAACGCCGACGCGATCAGGAAGAGCCGGAGATTGCGGAATTGCTTCCTGGCCAGGCCTTCGCGCGCGCGCAGCGCTTAGTCGCCACGGCGATGGGCCTGGTCGGCTTGGCGATCGGCATCGGCGCCGCATCAACGCTGCTCCATTACGAAGGCGATCATCCCGTCAATGTCTCCTGGTACCTATTCTGGCTGGTGCTGTTTCAACTGATCCTGGTCGGCACCACCTTCGGGCTTTGGTACGGCCGGCGCTCCAAGCTCATCAAGGGCGCCACACAGGACATCTCATTCCTCGGCCAGGTGTTGCGCCCCCTGTTCTCGCGCGCTGCGCGCTGGGTGCAAAAACAGCGCCTGACGCATGTGCGACCTGACCTGCAAGAGCGCGCCAAGGCCAAGCGCGGCCTGCTGCAGGCTAACTACGCGCTCTACGGCCCAGCGAGCTACTTGCCCGTGCTAGTACCCGCGCAGGTGTTTGGCATTGGCTTCAATATCGGCGTCATCTTCATGACCATGGCCCTGATCTGGTTTGCGGATCTCGGTTTCGGCTGGGGCTCGGCGATGAATATCCGCGCCGAGACCATCCAGGGCCTGATACGGTTCATCGCCCTGCCTTGGAGCTGGCTGCTCGGCGAAGGAGTAGGCCTGCCAACGCTGGATCAGATCGCTGGCACCCGCATCAGCCTCAAAGACCCCCTGTATGTGCTCGATGCTGGGCACCTACGCTCTTGGCGCTGGTTCTTGGTGCTCTCGGTGCTCACCTACGGCCTACTCCCGCGCATCGCCTTGCTCGGCCTCTCGGCCCTCAAGCAGCGGCGGGCACTGGCTGCCCTGCCCTTCACGCATCAGTCCGCGCAAGCGCCCTATGCGCGGATGATCACGCCAAGCCTCGAGACCAAGATCATCCGTAACGGCGAAGGGCCTGAGATGCCGATCCCGGCCCCGCTCAAGCCGCTCAGCAAACCGACCGCTGCACCGCGACCGGCGAAGACCGACGCTCGTGTTGAACCCAGATCTGAGCCCAGATCTGAGCCCAAATCCGAGCCCAGCGATGAGCCGCATACCACGACCGCGAGTGCACCATCGGCGGCAACGCAAACGAGGTCGGAAACAACCGCTGCAGCGCCATCACATCCACCCTCGGCACCCGAGCCCCAGCAGACACCGCCGGCACCACCATCCGCAGCCTCTAAGCCGAAACCTGAGCCGAAGCCTGAGCCGAAATCGACACCGAAGCCTGAGTCGCGCCCGGAACCGCTGCCACTGCCCGGTCCAGCGGAGACGAGCACCGGCCCGTCGACGCAACCGCCTAGCGCCCATGCAGCGCTCGAACGCACCAGCGCAACGCCTGAATCCGAGGCGCCGCCTGTGGATCGGGTCACTGTCGATGCCGATGCCTGCGTGCTGCTCCTGCATATCGATGTTGCCGACCTGCTGGCGGAGCAGGATCATGCGCGGCTGCAGCAACTGCTGCGCAGCCAGACCGGCTGGCGGGTGGCTGCCGCAGTGACCTACGGCGGCGGCCGTGCGATGGCGGATCAGACCGTCGAACTGATCAGCAATGCGATTTGGCACGCACCGCCGCCTCGGATCGCGCTGATCCAAGACGGATCACAGCCCCCGATCACCGAAAATCTCCGCTTTTTGCGCAGCGTCCGCGCCGCAGCTGGCGAGCAGGCGCAGGTATTACTGGCGCTGATTGGCGATCCTGACGACGATGAAGATGATCCGCTGCCGCCACTGAGCGATTTCGACTTTGCCGATTGGCAGCGCAAGATCGAGCAGATGGGCGACCCCTATTTGCGGCTGGTCATGCTCGCGCCGCCTGATGATGATGAGGCTGAATGATGGAAGCTCAGGTTCCTACACTCGCCATCGTTGGCCATCCGAATGCCGGAAAATCGTCGGTCGTCGCTACGCTGACCGAGAACGATCGCATCGCCATCGACAAGCGCGCCGGCACCACGACACGCTCTGACGAATATCCGGTCGAGATCGATGGCAAGGCGGTGATGCGCTTCGTCGACACGCCCGGCTTTCAGAATCCGACCGATATCCTCGAGTGGTTTCAACAGCATGCAGACGAGATCGATCTCCCGCGCGCATTCTTGAATGCGCACGCCAATGACCGGCTCTACAGTCACGACTGCGCCTTGATGCGGCCGCTTGCCGATGGCGCAGGCATCATCTTGGTGGTCGACGGCTCAAAGCGAATCAAGGAGAAGGACCGCACCGAGATGGAACTGCTGCGCCTCACCGGACGTCCGCGCATGGCCATCCTCAACAACCTGACCAGTAACACCAAGCACATGGCCGCTTGGCAGGACGCACTCAACAAGTCCTTCAACTCGGTGCGCGAGTTCAACGCGCATCGCGCCACCTATGCTGAGCGCATCGCACTCCTGAACGCCCTCAAGACCATCGACCAACGCTGGGAGCCGATGCTGCACGAGACGGTGCGCGCCTTCGAGCGCGACTGGCAGCGGCGCATTGATCACAGCGTCGATAGCATCCTCGACCTCCTGCGCAAGGCGTTGACCTTCAAGGTGGTCAAGATCGTCAAGTTGAACGAACTCAGCTCGGACCGAGAACGCGAGTCGATTCGCCAACGCCTGAACGAGAGCCTGCAGGATGGGCTCCGCACGCTCGAAACGGAGGCCCAGACCGAGATACGAACGCATTTCAAGCATCACGTCTGGAATGTCGCGCCCGACTCCTTGCTGGTCAAGGATCTGTTTTCAGACGAGGTCGAGCGCCATCTCGGTCTCAACCGGCATCAGACGGTCCTCGCGAGTGCTGCCGCGGGTGCCGCCACTGGGGGGGCGATCGATCTGGGTGTCGGGGGCCTCTCGTTCGGCGCCGGCACCCTGATCGGCGCCGGCGTTGGCGGCGTGCTCGGCGTGCTCGGCACCTCGCAGCTGGCCAAGCTCGATATCCAGCGCACACTCGGCGTCGAGCGCTTCACGCTCGGGCCGGTGAGCAACCCCCGCTTCCCGTTTGTCCTGCTCGACCGCAGCATCCTCTACTGCGCGCGCGCCATGAACTGGGCCCATGGCCGCCAGGCGGCCGATGAGAGCGCGCCCAACCGCGTTCCAGATCAGGCGCCGAAGAAGCAGCGTGGATTTACCGAGGCCCTCGACGGCGAAGATCATAAGGTCCTGGCCAAATTCTTTGCCGCCGCCCGCAAGGGCAAGCATTCCACACAGGAACAGCGCGTCCGCGAGATCTTAGGCAGCATCCTGCACGATCTGTCCACCGACAAGATCGACAGCCGCGCAAATCTCTAAGGTTCGTCTTTAAGCCATGACCAACCTGCCACTGATCGTTCTGATCCCGTTCATCGGCGCCATGCTACCGCCCTGGGCCGTGATGACCGGGCGGCCTTGGTCGGCCTGGGTCACTGGCGGCGTCGCCCTCGCAGCCCTGGCGCTGACGATCGTCCCAGGCCTATCGGTGATGCAGGGCGAGACCCTGATCTGGCAGTTGGACTGGTTCCCTGCGTTAGGGCTGTCGCTCGCATTCCGGCTCGATGGCCTGGCGCTGCTGTTCGTGCTGATGATCCTCATCATCGGCCTGCTGGTGATCCTGTACGCGCGCTGGTATCTCGCCGAGCAGGACCCAATGGGCCGCTTCTACGCCTATCTACTGCTGTTCATGGGCTCCATGCTCGGACTGGTGATGTCCGAGAACCTGATCCAACTGCTGATGTTCTGGGAGCTGACCAGCATCAGCTCCTTTCTGCTGATCAGCTATTGGCGCCAGCGTGCGGATGCCCGCCAAGGCGCGCGCATCGCGCTCGCGATCACCGGCGGCGGTGGTCTCGCCTTGCTCGGTGGCATCCTCCTGCTCGGGGAGATCGTCGGTAGCTACGACCTCAGCGCCGTGCTGGCCGCGGGCAAGCGTATCCATGCTGATCCGCTCTATGTGCCGGCACTGGTGCTGATCCTGCTCGGGGTGTTCACCAAGTCGGCCCAGTTTCCGTTCCATTTCTGGCTGCCGCATGCGATGGCAGCGCCAACCCCGGTCAGCGCCTATCTACACTCGGCGACCATGGTCAAGGCTGGCGTGTTCTTGCTCGCCCGGCTGTTCCCGGCCCTCTCCGGCTCTGAGGCCTGGACCTGGATCGTCGCCCCTGTCGGGCTGCTGACGTTGCTGGTCGGTGCTTATAATGCCTTTTTCAAACATGACCTCAAGGGCCTGCTGGCCTACTCGACCATCAGCCACCTCGGCCTGATCACCCTGCTGTTCGGCATTGGCACACCCTTGGCGGCGGTCGCTGGCGTGTTCCACATCATGAACCATGCGACCTTCAAGGCATCGCTGTTCATGGCCGCTGGCATCATCGATCACGAGGCGGGCACGCGCGATATGCGCCGCCTCGCCGGACTCTGGAAGTTCATGCCGCAGACCGGCCTGTTGGCAATGATTGCCGCCGCTGCCATGGCCGGGGTGCCGCTGCTGAATGGATTCTTGTCGAAGGAGATGTTCTTCGAGAAGACCGTCTACATGGCCAGTTTCGCCGAAAGCTTCTGGTTGTTGCCGGTGCTGGCGACGATTGCGGGCGCGCTCGCGGTCGCCTACTCGCTGCGCTTCATCCATGATGTCTTCTTCAACGGCACCCCAACCGACCTGCCGCGTACCCCGCATGACCCCTCGCGCTGGATGCTGGTGCCGGTCGAGGTGTTGGTGGTGATCTGCATCGCGGTCGGTATCCTACCGAGCCTCACCTTCGGGCCGCTGCTCGGGATCGCCGTCGGCGCCGTGCTGCAGGCGCCAGCCCCTGACTACAGCCTCAAGGTCTGGCACGGCTTCACGCCAGCGCTCGGCATGAGCATGCTGGCGCTCGCCGGTGGCGCCCTGATCTACGCGATTCGCCAACCGCTGTTCCGCTGGCACGAGACACTGTTCGGCCGCATCGATGCGCGCGCCCTGTTCGAGGGCTTTGAGCGCGCCCTGCTCTGGAGCAGCCGCGCCTTAGATCAACTGATCCATCGTCGATCTTTGCAGTTCATGCTCATGGTGTTGATCAGCGCCGCGCTGGTCATGCTGGCGCGCGGTTTCTGGGGCATGCCCATCACGGGCAGCGCCACCCTGCTGCCGATCGACCCGGTCAGCACCAGCGCCGCCCTCTGCCTAGCAGCCGGCGCCATCGGCACGGTCGTCTGGCATCGGCAGCGTTGGACCGCGCTGGTGATGCTGAGCGTAGTCGGTCTGATCATCGCGCTGGCCTTCGTCAAGCTCTCAGCGCCGGATCTGGCACTCACCCAGCTCTCGGTCGAGATGGTCACCATCGTGCTGCTCTTGCTGGCGCTGCACTTTCTGCCCAAACGCACGCCGCGCGAATCCTCGCTGCCGCGCAAGCTGCGCGACCTGCTGCTGGCCCTGCTTGGCGGCGGCGCCACCGCGCTGCTGACCTGGGCGGTGCTGACACGCCCCTACGACAGCATCTCCGGTTGGATGCTCGAGAACAGCGTTCCCGGCGGTGGCGGTACCAATGTGGTGAATGTGATCCTGGTCGACTTCCGCGGCTTCGACACCCTCGGTGAGATCACCGTGCTCGCCATCGCCGCGATCGGCATCTACATGATGCTGCGCGATCTGCGGCTCGACGTCCCGCTCACCGACGACCAGGGCCGGCCCTGGAGCAGCGATGTGAATCCGCTCATCCTCGCCACCTTCTCGCGCTTGCTGTTGCCCTTGGCGCTGATGGTCGCGGTGTTCATCTTCCTGCGCGGCCATAACCTCCCTGGCGGTGGCTTCATCGCCGGGCTGATCATCTCGGTGGCGCTGGTGATGCAATATCTGGCCAATGGCATCGCCTGGACCAAACTGCGCCTCTCTGGCGAGCTGCATCCGCTGATCGGCCTGGGCCTGCTGCTGGTAACCGCCACCGGGCTTGGCAGCTGGTACTTCGGCTATCCGTTCCTGACCTCGACCCATGGCCATCTGCATCTACCCGTCATCGGTGATCTCGAGCTGGCCTCGGTCATGCTGTTCGATCTCGGCGTCATGCTGGTGGTCATCGGCATCACCCTGGTGATCCTGATCCGACTCGGCCGCATTGGCCTCGTGCAACGCCGTGTTGCCATCGACGATTCCGACTTAAAGCGCTAATGGAAGCACTCATCGCTCTCTCCGTCGGGCTCCTAACGGCCTGTGGTATCTACCTGCTTCTGCGCGGACGGACCTTTCCGGTCGTGCTCGGCATCACCCTACTGTCGTATGCGGTGAACCTGTTCTTGTTCGTCATGGGCCGCTTGAGCATCGGGGTGCCAGCCATTCTCGAGCCGAATCGCACCGACTATGCCGACCCCTTACCCCAGGCACTGGTGCTGACCGCCATCGTGATCGGCTTCGGCATGACGGCCTTTGTCGTCGTGCTCGCGTTGCGGGCGCGGGCCGACCTGGGTAACGACCACGTCGATGGACGCGAGCCATGACTGACCTTGGCAACCATGTAGTCATTGCGCCGATCCTGGTGCCTTTGCTGACCGGCACCCTGCTGGTGCTGCTGCGCGGCAGCGCGACGCCGCTGCGCCGCACCATCAGCATGCTCGGCATCCAGCTACTGCTCGCGGCCTCGCTCTGGCTGCTGCTGCAGGTTGCAAACGGCGATCTGCTGGTCTATCAGCTCGGTAGCTGGGCCGCGCCTTATGGCATCGTGCTGGTCGCCGATCGACTCTCCGCGGCGATGGTGATGGTGACCTCGGTGCTCGCCCTGTTCGCGATGATGCACGCGATCCAGGGCAGCGATCGGCGCGGGCGCCAATACCACGTGCTGTTCCAATTCCTGCTGATGGGCCTGAATGGCGCCTTCCTCACCGGCGATCTGTTCAACCTCTTTGTCTTCTTCGAGATCTTGCTGATCGCCTCCTATGGCATGCTGCTGCATGGCGGTGGCGCAGCCCGGAGCAAGGCCGGCCTGCATTACGTGGTCGTCAATCTGGTCGGCTCGAGCCTATTCCTGTTCGCGGTCGGCACCCTCTACGGCGTGCTCGGCACGCTGAACATGGCCGATCTCGCGCTGCGTGTCGCCGCCTTACCGCCTGAAGAGGTCGGTCTGGTCCGTGCGGCGGCGCTGCTCTTATTCGTAGTGTTCGCACTCAAGGCCGCGCTGGTGCCCCTCCACCTCTGGCTGCCCGGCGCCTATTCGGCCGCGGGTCCGGCCTCAGTCGCCCTGTTCGCGATCATGACCAAGGTCGGCGGCTATTCGATCCTCCGCGTCTACAGCCTGATCTTTGGCGCCGAGGCGGGTCCGCTCGCCAACCTGGTCGAGCCCTGGCTGCTGGTGCTCGGGCTCCTGACCATCATCGTCGGCACCATCGGCGTCTTGGCCAGCCGCAACCTGGCCCTGTTGGTCGCGTACCTGGTGGTGATCTCGAGCGGCAGCATCCTGACTGCGTTTGGCCTTGGCAGCCAGGCAGCACTGAGCGCCGGCCTCTATTACAGTTTCCAATCCGCATTGGTCACCGCTGCCCTGTTCATGCTCACCGAGAATGTCGCCCGTACCCGCGGTGCCTTTGCCGACCAACTGCGTGCCGGACCGATGCTGCCGGCAGCGAATCTGCTCGGCGGGCTCTTCCTGGTCTTGGCCCTGGCCGTGGCTGGCGTGCCGCCGCTGTCTGGATTCATCGGCAAGGTCTTGATCATCCAGGCCAGCCTGGACACCCCAGCAATCGCCTGGATCATGGCCATCGTGCTCAGCACCAGCCTACTGACGCTGATGGCATTGGCGCGCGCCGGCAGCACCTTATTCTTCAAGACCGACACCAACGCCGGCGCCGCCACTTTGCCAGATACGGCTAACCTGGTCCCGGTGGCAGCGGTGGCGGTGATCAGCCTGCTCTACGTGGTCTTCGCCAGTCCGATCTACAGCTATACCGAGGCGGCCGCGGCCCAGCTCCTGAGCCCTGCAGACTACATCGAGGCGGTCCTCGACGCCGAGACGCAGGCTAGCGATGAGACGCGACTCGACAGCAAGACGTTAATTGAAGGCGAGACGACGCCAGACGGCATGGCATTGCCGTCACACGCTGGTGGGCATTGATTAACCGATGAAAACGTTATTCCCACATCCGATCCTGTCACTCATGCTGCTGGGCCTCTGGCTGCTCCTGGTCAACTCGATCAGCCCCGGTCAGATCCTGCTCGGCGCGCTGCTGGCTTGGCTGATCCCGCTCTACACCGCGCGCTTCTGGACCGCTCAGATCCACATCCGGCGACCCCTGCTCCTGCTCAAGCTCACCGGCACCGTACTCGTCGATATCCTAACCGCCAACATTGCGGTCGCGCGCTTGATCCTCGGACCGAGAGCGCACATCCAGCCTGGCTTTATTCGCATGCCACTGCGCGTGAAGGGGAACGTTAGCGTCAGTCTGTTGGCGAACATCATCACCCTCACACCCGGCACCCTATCAGCCTCGCTGAGTCCCGATCGCAGTGAACTGATCATCCACGCGCTGCAGGGCAATGAGCCCGAGGCGATTATCGCTGACATCCGCGAGCGCTACGAGCAACCGCTACTTGATGCTCTGGAACAGACCTGAGGTTTTTGAAAGGATGAACGATGAAGGGTTAAGTGGATGGATGGCAGTGTCTTGAAATTTCTTCTTATCCGCGGTTGAAAATGCTCTTTTTGGGTGAATCAATCCCGACAATGGTTGACGAAGTCAGGTGACTGATGGAGACAAGGCGATGAACGAGCTGCCCGAGACCGGGCTGATCCTCAACCTGGCGCTAGCAGTGGGCTTCCTGCTGGTGACCGTGGCGGTATTGCTGTCGCTCTGGCGCCTGCTCATCGGCCCAGATCAACCAGACCGCATCCTGGCCCTCGACACCCTCTATGTGAACACCGTCGCGCTGCTGGTGCTGCTCGATATCAAGCTCGCCAGCAGTCTCTACTTCGAAGCCGCGCTACTGATCGCCTTATTCGGCTTCGTCGGCACCGTGGCCCTGGCCAAGTTCTTGACCCGAGGGGACATCATCGAGTGACTACCGAGCTAACAACGCTGCTGGTCGAGATCTTCGTCGCGTTGCTGATCCTGATCGGCGCCGGCTTTACCCTACTCGGCTCCTTCGGCCTGGTCCGCCTACGCGACCTCTATGAGCGGCTGCACACCCCAACCAAAGCCACCACCCTCGGCGTCGGTAGCCTGCTGATCGCCTCAGCGGTATTCTTTACCTGGCGCGAGCCCGGCGTCTCGCTACACGAGGTTCTCGTCGCCGTGTTCCTCTTCATCACCGCGCCAGTCAGCGCACATCTCATCGCCAAGGCGGCCTTACACCAGCGCAGCCCAAGCCGCTCTGGACTGCCGCCCGAGACCTTGCTTGAAAAGCATGATGGTCACGGCGCGAAACCGAGGCCCGACGCCGAGACCAAACAGAAACCTAGCCAACCCGGTTGACACTCACCACTACTCACCACTACTCAGGTCTCCGGCGTGTCGTAGTAGCTGAGGTCGAGCCAGCCTGCGAGGTCACCGCGCTGGTCAAAGTTCCAGGCATTGATCCAGTCGTAGAAGGGCCAGAATCCATGGCTGTTGCGGAGGATGGCGTAGCGCTGTTTGAATGCGGTCCAGTCCTGCTTGGTGTTCACGGCGCTCAAGGCCGACAAGAAGCCGGGCGCCTCTTTTAGATCCAGGTCGACGAACAGGTTCGGAAACCCATTCACCAGGGTCGGATAAACGCTCATCGTGTCCTTCTCCGGCATCGACTCGCCATTCTCGAACACCAGGGTGTACTGAGACTTGTAGGCGCGGTTGGCGATCAGCGAATAGATCCGGTGCGCGTCGCCCTGATTGAGCCGGAGCACGATCACGCTCGGCAGATGCGGCACGAAAGACAAGCCTTCGACAGCGGTTAGCGTCGAGATCGCCGCCTCCCAGTCGCTAAAGCCGGCCATCGACGCGCCAAGCTCGACCTTCGGTTTTTGCCGCGGGTTCAGGGGGTCAGGCAGGCCGCTAACCGTTGGGCCGAGACGGCGTTCGAGCTGCTCGATCAGATTCATCAGCGGATCATCGCCACTGACCTTGACCTGCGTCGGCTGATCCTTACCCGCGAAGGGCACCACGGCCAGGCCAATGCGACCGATGCCCTGCGTCCATGTCTGCCGCAATACCTCCCGATTATCGCTCGGCAGCAGGGTCAGAAAGTTATCCTCGAACGCTTGGCGCAGGAAGTTGAAGAACAGCAGCGTCTCAAGCTTGAGACCATCGCCCTCCCAGTAGGCAAAGCCGGCGACGGTGTCGTAATACATGCGCTCGAAGCCAGCGAAGTTGATCAGCCAGAGTGTGCGCGGCACGCCACCCTGCGCGCCCTTGACCACAGAGACATTGGTCTCGTGACGCAGCACCGTCAGCCAGGCATTGCGATTGGTTCCGTCGCCATCCCAAACCGCATCGAGCGACCAGCCTTCGGGAAACAGTTTGTCCTTCGTCTCGGCGAAGGCCTGCAGGTAATCGGCATTGCCGAACACCGAGCGGTCCATGAAGGTCTCCCAGCTATCCAGACCCAGCATCGGCATTTGCACGGAAGGATCGAATTTCGGATCGAGGAAGAAGACCCAGAACTGGTCCTTGACCGCATAGGTCGCTGTTTGGCCGTTGCAGACCGGCCCGTAGGTGATGCCGCCGACGATCACCTCGGCGTTTTCGAGCATGAATCGGTAGCGTGATTCGGCCGGGATCGCCGCAAAGACCTGGAGTGCATTGTCGCTGCCCCAGCCCGGGGTGAGGTCGATCGTATCGCCCCAGCCCTTGCCGGTGTCGAGTGCGAACAGCTGGGTCAGATGATCAATCTGATCCAGCGACAGGGTCCAGAGGAAATGATTCTTCTGCACCGGCGACGCGCTGAGCTTCTCGAGCCGATACCAAAAATGCTCGACGTTGGCGTAGCTGTAGGGATCATCGTAGGGCAGCCCAGTGCCAATGATCGCGACCGGCTGCCCGGGCGGTGTCTTCGAGCGCACGAGCCGGAACTGATCACCTGGGCTTTCTTCCAGCACGATGGTCGCCAGGAAGACATGCTCGAAGAGATAGCGACTGACCAGCTGCGCCCGCTTGTCGTCTTGATTGAAGAAGGACTCCCAGCGCGCGACGGCTGTCGGCTCCGCAATCTTCTCAGCGGCCTTGTTCTGCGCATCGCTCGGACCTGGCGAGCCGGCCGCGACCCAGTCCTTCAGGATACTGAACTGAGCCTCGGTCAGCGCCGGCAGCCCGAACGGCATGCCGATAGCGGGATGCTTCTTGAGCTCCGCCTTGAGCGCCGCGGGGGTCGGTGGACAACGGGCGTTGAAGCGATCCGGGCGCAGACCGTCGAGCGCATCGCGCGCGAACCCGTGGTCGTTGTGGCGCATGCCGGCCTCGACCATCAAATAGAGTAGCGACTGCTCGAGGTTCTCTGCCGCTGCACCCTTGTCAGCAACAATCGGGAAAAAGCCTCTGTTGCGCCAGGCTTTTACCGAATCGGCCGCGTCCATGTCCGTGCGAGGAGAATTGCCGATATGATTCGAGTAGGCATTCAGGCCGAATCCGCCGCGCCGCAGGCCTCGGAACGAATCCAGCTTGACATTGCAGGGCGAGCCCAGGCAGCCATGGCAGGCAATGCAGCGGCTATTGAACAACGGCTGCACATCATCGACGTAGTCGGGCGTGTTGCCGGCGTCCGAGGATCGCTCCGGCTGCGCCGGATCTGCCACCGACGTTAACGGGTCAGCGTCATCCGCATCAGCGGCGAGTGCCGCGGACCATGCAAGCACCGACAGTAACGCCAAGGCGGCGACGCTATGCCAGCGGATGAGCGATAGAGCCATTCGAAGCGACCTCGACGCAGCTAACCACACAGGGCGGTTAGATTAACATGCTGCATTGGTGCGCTAGCGATCCTTAAACGCTTCACCTGCTGGCTCGAACCCTGCCGAACAGGTCGCACACAGGCCATAAAAAAGGCCCGGTAAAGGGGTACCGGGCCGAACTGTCTCTTAGGAGAGAGACGAGGAGGACACTGAGGCTGGTGGCTCGTCAAGCGGCGAGCCAGCCAGGCTGAATCGATGACCAATTAGTGCATGAATAAGCCGCCGTTCACGGGCAGGTTGGCGCCGGTGACATAGCCATTGGCTTCGTCTAGGAGAAAGGCAACCGCGCTTGCAATCTCCTCTGGCCGGCCCATGCGGCGCATCGGCACACTGGCAACGATGGCCTCGCGCACATCGTCACGCATGGCTAGGGTCATCGCTGTCTCGACATAGCCCGGCGAGATCGTATTCACGGTGACGCCCTTCGAGGCACCTTCTTGCGCCAGCGTCATGGTGATGCCGTGCATGCCAGCCTTAGCGGCGGCATAGTTGGCCTGGCCGAATTGCCCACGCTGGCCGTTCACCGACGAGATGTTGACCACGCGCCCAAAACCGGCCTCGAGCATGTCTTCCCAGACCTGACGGGTGACGTTGAAGACGCTGTTCAGATTGACGTCGATCACGGCGCGCCACTGCGCCTCGTCCATCTTCTTGAAGGTCTTGTCGCGGGTGATGCCGGCGCAGTTGATCAGCGCTGCGACGGTCCCTTGGTCGGCCTTGATCGCGGCAATCATCCGCCCGCAATCCTCGAAGTCAGAGACATCGCCGGCGATGGTGTCGACCGTCAGACCTTCGCCAGCCAGATCATGACGCCAGGCGACGGCGGCCTCTTGCTCCGACGGGTGATGGTTGGCAACCACGCGCCAGCCATCCTGTGCCAGGCGCCGGCAGATCGCTGTACCAATGCCGCCGATGCCGCCGGTGACCAACGCCACGCGGCCAGCGGGCTGCTGGGCAGCCACTGTGTTTGAGTCAGTCATATCAATCAATTCCCCGTCTGCTGCGCGCCACGACCGGACCTCAGCGGTGAGTCGCGAGCCCGCGGGCTCGCTCATCAGCAGAGGTCCAATCTCGCCGATCGCTGTTCAGGCCTTAGCTGCGGCCTCGAACAGGCTGCCACCCTCACGCATCTCGGCAACGGTGGTCTCATACCAGCCCCGATACTCATCACGGGCTTCGGTCGCGAACTCCAGGTTGGTCTTGGTCTCGGCCATCATCTGCTCGCTGGCCTCCTTGGTCATGTCGACTTGGGCCTTGTACAGATCGCTGTAGCCGCGGGCCTCGGTGGCAATGCGCATCAGCTTGGTGCCCTGCTCCATCCAACGGCCGAACATGTCCATCTGGCGAGTCGCCATGCGCTCGGCCAGCTTCATGTTCAGCTCGCCCAAGGCGGTCATGCGCTCGACACTGTTGTTGGTCAGCTCGTTCAGGGTCTTCATGTTTTCGTTGAGGTTCATGGTGGTGCTCCGATTTGTGCAGTGCAGCATTTGTTGCAGTGCACAATAGTCGTCGTCCGGACCGCTGTCAAGACGTCTGAGCAGAAAAATGCTGCAGCGCAGCATTCAGTAGGAGT
Source organism: Halochromatium roseum (assembly GCF_016653315.1). GTDB lineage: Bacteria > Pseudomonadota > Gammaproteobacteria > Chromatiales > Chromatiaceae > Lamprobacter > Lamprobacter roseus. The sequence continues at coordinate 22,414 of NZ_NHSH01000074.1, forward strand.
CGACAGCCCGTCGAACCGGTGCTGATACCGGATCACATCCTGTTGAGAAACGCCCGGGTTGGGCTGTGAATAAGTTGTCGATCGATTCAAGAGGCTTTTTTGTCCACAGGTCATCAACCACTGACAAGCACCTGTATCACGGCCTTATCATTTTCTTAAAGCATTGAAAATTAAGTTTTTTAAGCGCAATTATCAAGCTATCAACAGGGCTTACTATGATGACTAGTAGAATATTCAACTAATAATAGTAAAACCAGAAACCAATCTGGCATTGCGCATCCGAGCCGATCAGCTAAAGCCGCTGACATCGGCCGAAAATGACAAGATGGATAAGATGAGTTTCATGGCGCTGGATCAGCGCCTTGATGGCCTGAGCGCTAGCCTCGACAGCTCGGTAAGGCGGCAGGACTAGCGATAACGGCGTCGAAGTGAGCGTCTTGGCTTGTGTGCGAGGGGGGGGTATAAGTTGGCCTACTCGCCTTTGTGCTCAGTCTCAGGATCATGAGGCTCAAAGCCGGCGGCGCGGAGAAACTCTTTCTGCGCATTGGCCCAAAGTTCGAGGTTGCGCTCGGTCATGCGGCCAAGCAGCTCTAAGGGCTTGGTGCCAAGATCATCGGCCAGATGTTGTTGCTGACGGGCGAAGGCATCGAGCGATTGCTCGAGATAATGTGCGAACATCCCCTGCATGGTGCCGCCATAGAAGCGGATGATCTGGGCCAGCATGTTGGCGCTGAACAAGGGCTCGCCGCCGGTCTCTTCCTCGAGCATGATCTGCAATAGGATCGAGCGCGTGAGATCCGTATCATTGGCAGTATCCAAGACCCGAAACGGGGTGCCCTGCATCACCAGCGCGCGAACATCCGCCAGTGTGATGTAGCGGCTCAGCTCGGTGTCGTAGAGCCTCCGGTTTGGGTATTTTTTGATGATGCGCTCGGCGGTCATCGCATAGCCCTGCGGGGTTCGTGGGACGTCTAAGCCCAGTAATCCTTCAGTTTAGTCCAGCGCGAAGCCGCACGAACTGTGTGGGATCAACGATGTTTCTCGGATCGACGCGGCGGAGCGACGGTCAAATCAACGCGCCGAATGAGTTCGATCCGCCACTAAACAGGCCCGAGCCCATGCATCCGTTTCAGGCGCCGATGCACTGGGACGGATCGAACAAGCGCCGAACTCAGTCGCGCGCCACGGCCAAGGCCACGCCTTGCCCACCACCGATACAAAGCGTCGCCAGACCCTTCTTCGCATCACGCCGCTGCATCTCATGCAGCAAGGTCACCAGCACCCGCGCGCCAGAGGCGCCGATCGGATGGCCAATCGAGATGGCGCCGCCGTTGACGTTGACCTTGTCTTGATCCCAGCCCATCTCTTGGTTGACCGACATCGCCTGGGCGGCGAACGCCTCGTTGGCCTCGATCAGATCCAGATCGGCGACCGTCCAGCCGGCCTTTTCCAAGCACTTGGTCGAGGCGGGAATCGGGCCAGTACCCATGATCGCGGGATCAACACCGGCGCTAGCGAAGGCGACGACGCGCGCCAGCGGTGTCAGGCCCAGCGCCTTGGCCTTCGACTCGCTCATCACCAGCACCGCCGCCGCACCATCGTTGACGCCGGAGGCATTGCCCGCGGTGACGGTGCCCTCCTTATCGAAGGCCGGACGCAGCTTGCTCAGGGTTTCCACGGTCGTACCCGCGCGCGGGAACTCATCGCGGTCGAACACCACCGGATCACCCTTACGCTGCGGCACCGTGACCGGCACGATCTCGTCAGCAAAACGATTGGCCGCCTGCGCCGCCTCGGTCTTCTGTTGCGAATCCGCCGCGAACTGATCCTGCAGATCGCGCGAGAACGCATATTGCTTGGCAATGTTCTCGGCGGTAACGCCCATGTGGCACTGATTGAAGGCATCCATCAGACCGTCGCTGAGCATGGTATCGATCATCTTCCAGTCGCCCATGCGCTTGCCCTGGCGCGAGCCGGGCACGACGTGCGCGGACTGGCTCATGCTTTCCTGACCACCGGCGATGACCACCTCGGCATCACCGAGGGCGACCGCCTGCATGGCCAGATGTACCGCTTTCAAACCGCTGCCGCAGACCTTGTTGATCGTCATCGCCGGCACCTTGTGCGGCAAGCCCGCGTTAAGCGTGGTCTGGCGCGCTGGGTTCTGACCGACACCCGCCGCCAACACCTGCCCGAGGATGACTTCATCGACCTGCTCTGGGTCGAGCCCAGTCTTTTCCAATAGCGCTTTCACCACAGTGGCACCGAGCGCGGTTGCCGGCAGTGACGATAGGCTACCGCCGAAGCTTCCGACTGGGGTGCGCACAGCGGCGACGATCACAACATGTTCTGGCATCAGAGTTCCTCCTCACGGATAGGGGGTTCGACAGGGGTCGAATGAGCTTATTTGTCATGCATGTGCCCATCCCGCTCGTCTAAGCGGGCGGTGCACCGATCAACGGTGGAAGTCTACGGCCTTTTGTTGCAGTGCACAAATTTCCATGCTAGCTTCGCCAACACTTGATCAGAGGAGGCCCTGGCAGGGGTAAGCACCATGACACAAAACACATTCTTCGACGACAGCTGGCTCAAGCTGCAGCGCGACTATTGGGACGGGCTGGCCAAGATGGGGCGCCAGGCGATGGGCGTCGAGAGCAACACGGCTAGCAACAGCGCCGCGGCGCCCTGGCTAGCGGCGATGGAGCAGTGGCGCAAGGCCCTCGCGCCCGCGGCACCTGACCCGGCGCGCGACTTCATGCAGCGCCTGATGGATCAGGGCCAGGCCTACTTCAGCCTCGCCGAACAATTCACCAAGGGCCTTAGTGACGCCGGTCTTGGCCAGGGTGCGGATAGCAGCCGCGCCTGGGATTGGCTGAATCAGACCATCGAGCAGATGCAAAAGGGCTTCAGCGGCATCGGCGCTGACCAAGACGAGAGCCTGCGCCGGATGCTCGGCTTCTGGGAGATGCCACTCGACAACTGGCAGCGGATGATGTCGTCACTGTCGCCGATGATGCCCGGCGATCTGCTGCGCAACATGCCACACGGGATGATGCGCAGCCCAATGCAAGAAGGCCTGGAGCAGATGCTCTCGGCACCGGGTCTCGGCTACAGCCGCGAGGAGCAGGCCCAGTATCAAGACCTGATGCGCGCCGGCATCGACTACCAACGCGCCTTCCAAGCTTACAGTGGTTTCTTCAATCAGCTCGGCGTCAAGGCGCTGCACCGGATGCGCGATCTGCTAAAGCAGAAATCCGAGGCTGGGGAGACCATCGATTCCGCCCGCGGCCTCTACGACACCTGGGTCGGCTGCTGCGAGGCGGTCTATGCCGATGAGGTCATCACGCCTGAATACTCGCGCGTGCACGGCCAGCTGATCAACGCTCAGATGGCGCTCAAGCAGCGACTCTCGATCATGGTCGACGAATCGCTCGGCGCGATGAACATGCCTACCCGCGGCGAGCTGCGCACCCTGCAGGACCGCTTGCAGGAGACGCGACGCGAGAACAAAAAGCTACGCCAAGAGCTGGACCAAATCCAGCGCCGGCTCGCGACCCTGCCAGCGGGCGCACCGGCCGGAGTTGCGAGCGCACCTGCCGACAGTCAAGCCAAGGCCAGCCCTAGCCCAGGTGGATCGACCACCAGTAGCACGAGCACCGGCGCGGCCAAAAAGACCAGCGCCCGCAAGAAGACCGCGGCGAAGCCGAGCAGCCAATCCGATGCCAGCTGATGCCGCATCCTCGGCCCGCTGGTCGACTGCCAGGCACAGATCAAGACGCAACAGCGGGTTGTTCAGCCAGTGATGCAGCGAGCGATGCAGCCACGGATTCAGCCGACCACTCAGCCCGGAATGCGCTGCAGCGCCTGGCCCCGCATCGACCGGGCCGGCTCAACACCACCGACTCAACCCCCAAGCACACACAGGACACCGCCAAGACGGGTCCGAGCCAACGAACTACAGAGGAGCGCCGCCGCATGTTTCCCATCGATATCCGCCCAGACAAGCTCGGCGAGGAGATGCTCGACTACAGCCGCAAGCTCGGTCAGGGCATGCAGAACCTGCTCGACGCCGGCGACATCGACAGTGGCGTTAGCCCCAAGGATGCCGTCTACCGCGAAGATAAGCTGGTGCTCTACCGCTATCAGCGCCCAGCCGAGGTTGCCCAGCAGGAGACGCCGCTGCTGGTCGTCTACGCCCTAGTCAACCGGCCCTACATGACCGACATCCAGGAAGACCGCTCGACCATCAAGGGCCTGCTCGCCACTGGCCAAGACGTCTATCTGATCGATTGGGGCTATCCGGATCAGGCCGATCGCTCGCTGACCCTGGATGACTACATCAATGGCTATATCGACCGCTGCGTCGATCACATCCGCCACACCCATGGCGTCGACAAGATCAACATCCTCGGCATCTGCCAGGGCGGCAGCTTCAGCCTGATGTACACGGCGCTGCATCCCGACAAGGTGCGGAACTTGGTGACCATGGTCACCCCGGTCGACTTCAAGACCCCGGACAACATGCTGTCGAACTGGGTGCAGCACGTCGATGTCGACCTCGCCGTCGACACCATGGGCAACATCCCCGGCGAGCTGTTGAACTGGACCTTTCTGTCGCTGAAGCCGTTCAGCCTCACCGGGCAGAAGTACATCAACATGGTCGACATGCTCGACAAGCCGGAGAAGGCGAAGAACTTCCTGCGCATGGAGCAATGGATTTTCGACAGCCCGGACCAGGCCGGCGAGACCTTCCGCCAGTTCATCAAGGACTTCTACCAAGGCAACGCCTTCATCAAGGGCACCGCCCGGGTTGGCGAGCGCCCGGTGGATCTGAAGCAGATCCGCTGCCCAGTACTCAACATCTACGCGCTGCAGGATCATCTGGTGCCACCGGATGCCTCCAAGGCGCTCAATGGCCTCACCGGCAGCCAGGACTACACCGAGCTGGCCTTCCCCGGTGGCCATATCGGCATCTATGTCAGCGGCAAGGCGCAAAAGGAGGTCACGCCGGCGATCGGCGAATGGTTGAACGCGCGCTGAGGCGCTGAATCGGCCCGAACACCACCCTGGCACCGACGTCAAGCGTCTCTCGCGGGCGCTTTGACGGGCTGGCCCTCGGCGAGTGGCAGCGCGGTGCGCTCGAACACCTGGCGCAAGACAAAGCTGGAGTGCACCCCGGAGACGCCCTCGATGCGCGTGATCTTCTGCAGCAGTAGCTCCTGATAGGCCGCCATGTCGTGCACAATCACCTTGAGCTGATAGTCGGCATCGCGCCCGGTGATCAGCGAACACTCCAGCACCTCCGGCAGCGTCGCGACGATGGCATCGAAATTGGCGAAGCGCTCCGGGGTGTGCTTATCCATCGCGATGCTGATGAAGGCGATGAGGTCCAGCCCAAGCCGCTTGGCATCGAGCATGGCCCGATAGCCGCCGATGATGCCGGCCTCCTCCAGCGCCCGCACCCGACGCAGACAGGGCGAAGGCGAGAGGCCGATGCGATCGGCCAACTCCTGATTACTGATGCGCCCCTCGGCTTGCAGGATCTCGAGGATGTGGCGGTCGTAGCGGTCGAGTGTCATGGTGGTGGACGTATCATCCGGTCATCGCGGGTGCTCAGGGTGCTCGAGCACAGGTCTCGAGCACAGGTTTGGCGGTCATGGTCGCCCTGCGCCAGAGTCCGCCCGCGCTCTGCGTGCGGCCTGTTGCTCGCGGGCGCCGTCGATCAGCGCCTGCGTGGCCGCATAGGCCTCCCGGCAGAGCGCGATGAAGGCCGTCTCAAGCTCGGGCCTTGGCCAGACCCCCATGCCCGGGGTTAGCGGCCCAACGGCGAGTTGGTAACTGGCCAGGGTGTCGATATAGCGCTTGCGCTCGCGCACATCGATCACCACCGGCAGATGTCCGGCCCGCAACACAGGCAAGTTGGCCAGCAAACGCGCCATGCGCCCATTGCCGTCCCAGAACGGATGGATGTGCACGAAACCCAGATGCAGCCTCGCGTAAGCGGAGAGTGCTGCCGCCTCGTCTAGCGGCTCCACACCCAGGCGATTCAGCTCTGCGAGCCAAGTGTCCATCAACTCCGGCACATTGCTCGGCGCCGCATAGTCGATAAACGTCTGCCGCCCCTCCTCGGTCATCGCATAAGTCCCGTTCGGCTCAATCTTCCAGCCAACGATGGGCTTGTACATATCAATGACGACGCGCGTTTGCACCGCACGGTGCAGCTCGAAGAGTTGCGCCGCAGTCACTGGCCGCGCCGGCCAATCGTCGAGCAGTCCGTACAGCAGCTCGATCGCGCGGGCGTGGCCAACCACCTCTTCGTGATCTTTCAGCGGCTTGCCGGAGACCGTGAGTCCCTCCTCGATGACGAATTTGGTCTCGCCAAGGGTCAGGGTGTTGCCTTCCAGCGCCGTGGAGCCATGCGTCCAGAGATCCCGCACCTGGGCCAGCAGCGAACGCTGGAGATCTGGATCCAGGCCGGCTAGGGGGGCGAGCGTTGGCAAAGACGTGCTCATGTTCCGCATTGCTTGCAAGTTGCAGGTTGAAAACCCTGTTGGGAGTCTAGACGAGGCCGCCTTCACAGGTCGTTTGAATTTCGCTCAACGGCGCTTGCCCCTTGATTGCGCACCGATTGCGCACCGATTGCGCACCGATTGTGCGCCGATTGCGCGCCGATTGCGCACAAGCGAGCAAGAACGACAGATTATTGCCTTAATTTGAGATATAAGCAGCAAGATAGCAATCGTCTATCCATTAGGTTAGCGCATCCTATCAACCATCGGCCACAAGCCGGCAGCCAGGGGAAGGCCCACAAGGCCAGACCCCGATCAGGATCACCGGCGGCAGCGCTCAACCGAAGACACCACTGACAGGTCCGAACGCGCCGCCGATCGATCCGATCATAGGCCGAGCAGCTTGCCACGCGCCCACTGCCAAGCCGTTTGCTCACAGCCAAGCCACTCGCCCACTGCCACAAGGAGTTCGCATCATGCCCGCCCACCACGCCAAATACCGCCCAAGCCAGCCGGTACCAATCCGCGACCGCACCTGGCCCGACCGCCACATCCAACAGGCTCCGCGCTGGGCCAGCGTCGACCTGCGCGACGGCAATCAGGCCCTACGCGCACCGATGAGCGTGACGCAGAAGCAGCAGCTCTGGGCCTTACTGGTCGACATCGGCCTGAAAGAGATCGAGGTCGGCTTCCCCTCGGCCAGCCAGCCGGATTATGACTTTGTGCGCTGGCTGATCGAGGCGCGGCAGATCCCCGAGGATGTGACCATCCAGGTCTTGGTGCAGGCGCGCCAGGATCTAATCGAGCGCACCTTCGCGGCACTGGATGGGGTGCATCGGGCCATCGTCCACGTCTACAACTCGACCTCGCCGGTGCAGCGCGACTGGGTGTTCGGCGCCGATCGCGCGCGGATCAAGGCCATTGCGGTGCAGGGCGCCCAGTGGGTGCGCGATGAAGCGGCCAAGTATCCGGGCACCGACTGGACCTTTCAGTATTCGCCCGAGAGCTTCTCGCAGACCGAGCCTGAGTATGCGGTCGAGGTCTGCAACGCCGTGTTGGAGGTCTGGCAGCCGACGCCCGAGCATCCCTGCATCCTCAATCTGCCGGCCACGGTGGAATCCGCCAGCCCGAACGTCTTTGCCGATCAGGTCGAATGGTTCTGCCGCCACATCGAGCGGCGCGACAGTGTGGTCGTCTCCTTACACACCCACAATGATCGCGGCGGCGCAGCGGCCGCGGCTGAACTCGGCCTGCTGGCGGGCGCCGATCGCATCGAGGGCACCCTACTCGGCAATGGCGAGCGCACCGGCAACTGCGATCTGGTGACCTTGGCAATGAACCTCTATAGCCAGGGCATCGACCCGCAGCTGGATCTCAGCGACCCAGACCACATCATCGAGACCGTTGAGGCCTGCACCGGCATCGCCTGCCATCCGCGCCATCCTTGGGTCGGCGAGTTGGTCTATACCGCCTTCTCCGGCAGCCATCAGGACGCGATCAACAAGTCGCTGAAACATCAGCGTGCCGAGCACAACCGCGACCTGCCGTGGCAGGTCGCCTATCTGCCGATCGATCCGCAGGACGTCGGTCGCAGCTACGAGGCGGTGATCCGCGTCAACAGCCAGTCCGGCAAGGGCGGCATGGCCTTCGTGCTCGAGCGCGATTATGGACTGCAACTGCCACGTTGGGCGCAGGTGGAGTTGGCGCCGGTGGTGCAGCGCGCGAGCGAGGAGCAAGGCGGCATCATCGACTCGGCCAGCATCCGGGCGCTGTTCGCGGCCCAGTTCATCCGCGACCAGGCGCCGCACCGGCTCGGCGGCTACCGCATCAGCCGCAATGGCCATGATCGGATCGAGGCGACCATTGTCAGCGTTGGGGAAGAGGTTGCAGCTGTGACTGGTCAAGCAGGGCAAGACAGGCAAGGCACGTGTAGGGAGCGGGATGTTCAATCTGTGCGAGATATCGTGACGGCGCGAGATGCACGAGAGCAGCGCATCCAAGGCGAAGGTGAGGGCGTGATCGCCGCCTTCGCCAATGCCTGGAGCCAGGCCTTTGGCCAGACCATCGACGTGCGCGACTACCGCGAGCATGCGATCGGCGCTGGCACCGATGCCGAGGCCGCCGCCTATGTGCAGCTCGCCATTGACGGCCAACCAGTCGCCGGCGTCGCCATCGATCGCGATACCGTCAGCGCTTCGCTGAAAGCAGTGCTCTCGGCCCTTAACCGAAGCGCTAGCAAAGCGCGCGTCCTCAAGGCGCAAAGATCAGCATCACATAGGCGCCGAACAGGATCAGATGCACCACGCCTTGCAGCACATTGGTGCGCGGCGCGCTGAAGGTCAGCACCGCGACCAGCAGCGTGGTCACCAGCATCAGGATATCGGTCGGGTCGAGGCCAAGCTCGACTGGCTTGCCGGTCGCCAAGCTGATCGCCAACACCGCGGGCACGGTCAGCCCAATGGTCGCCAACACCGAGCCAAGGAAGATGTTCACCGCCCGCTGTAGCCGATTGGCGAGTGCCGAGCGCACAGCGCCAACGGCCTCGGGCGTCAGCACCAGCACGGCGACCACAAAACCACCCAAGGCCGCCGGCAGTGAGAGCGACTCGATCCCATAGTCGATCGGGAGCGCGATCTTCTTCGCCAACAACACCACCGGCACCAGGTAGGCGAGCAAGAGCAGCGCGTGCAACGGCACCGGACCCGGCGCATGAGCCTGGGCATCAGCACCCTGATGCACTTGCCGGTCAACCGCCGCGGCATCGACCCGCGTCGCGGCATCGACCTGCGCCGCAGCATCAGCATCAGCATCAGCATCGGCATTGGATGCGACAGCCGGCGCCACCGCATCGGCGCGGAAGTAGCCACGGTGACGCACCGTCTGGATCAGCAGAAAGCTGCCGTAGAGGGCGACACTGGCAAGGATCAAAAAGGTCGCCTGAAAGCCGCTCAGGGTTCGCACCGGCGTCGATTGGGTGAAATCCGGCAGCACCAGGCTCAGCAAGGCCAGCGGGATGATCACCGAGAGATAGGCATTCGCACCCTGCAGGTTGTAGCTCTGCTCACCATGGCGCAGCGCCCCGAGCAGCAGGCTCAGGCCGACCATGCCGTTGAGCACGATCATCACCACCGCGAACATGGTGTCACGGGCCAGGGTCGGATTGTTGTCGCCGACGAACATCAGCGAGGCGATCATCAATACCTCGATCGAGATCACCGAGAGGGTGAGGATCAGGGTGCCATAGGGCTCGCCGAGCCGCTCCGCGAGCATGTCCGCGTGATGCACCACCTTGAGCGCGGCCCAGAGGATGGTACCGAACAGCCAAGCGAACATCAGCGCAAGCCAGAGCGGATTGCTCAGATCCGCCAGCCAACCCTTGCCGTAGAGCAGAAAGGCCGCGGTGGTCGCCAGAATCAATAGCAGGGGGGCCTCGGCACGCAGTCGGCCCGCCGTCTTGTCGCTGCTCATCGGGCCTGCGCTCACCCGTTCTCCGTTCACCCGTTCTCCGTTCATCGCTGCTCCATTCGTCGCTGCTCCGTTCACCGGTGCTTCGGTCGTCTGCTCTCCGCTCATTGGACGCTGGCCTCTGGCTGTTGATCGAGATGCTCGTCGAGCCAGGCACGAATCTGCACGCTCGAACGCGAGCCGCTGAAGCGCCCACGCTCCTCCCCATGCTGGAACAGCATCACGGTCGGAAAGCCGCGCAGCCGATAGTGACCAGCCAGCTTCATATTCTCGCCCTCATCAACCTCGACCTTGGCCAGCCCAACCGAGCTTTGCAGCTCATCGATCACCCGATAGAGATGCGGCGCCAGCTGATGGCAAGGCGCGCACCAATCGGCCCAAAAATCGACCAGGATCGGCCGCGTGCGCGAGGCCTCGATCACCGCCTGCTCGAAGCCTTCGTGGTCAACATCGAAACAATCGCCGCACGGCGGTTGGTCGGAAGGAAAGCGCATTGAGTCTTCTCCATCATCATCAGAGGGCTATGGCACCACAGTGGCAGCCAAACCGCCATTGTTGAGTCTTCGTGTCAGCACCCCGCATCCACAGAGCACATCCGCTTGTCCGAGTGGATATCGATGGTAGCATCAGCGAATCCTCAGCCTGACACAGCGGCAGTCATTGATCATCCAAGGGTATCTTTGATGAACACCTATGAAACCGACTTCCATCAGTGGATCGAAGAGCAATCGGACCTGCTGCGTTCCAGCCAGCTAACGCAGCTCGACATTCCAAACTTGATTGAGGAGCTACAGAGCATGAGTGCACGCGAACGACGCGAGCTGATCAATCGTCTCGCCGTCTTGCTTGCGCACCTGCTCAAATGGGCGTTTCAACCTGAGCGGCGCAGCACCCGCTGGCGCCTGACCATCAATGAGCAGCGGCGCCAGCTCGCCCTGTTGTTGGAAGACAGCCCCAGCCTGCGACAGCGCCTGCCAGACCTGTTGCCGCGCAGTTACCGCAACGCGACCCGAGCAGCGATGGAGGAAACAGGCTTTCTCAAGTCGCCGTTCCCAGAGAGCTGTGCCTATAGCATCGCCGATATCCTCGATGAAGACTACTGGCCGGATGATTGAGCAGCAGCATACAAGACGGAAAGCTGAGCAATTTGGTCACTCCCGTAATGCCTCCTGAATCTTCTCTCGCAAATCAGGACCAGTACGCTGGAATCCCAGCAAACGGGCTACCGCCTGAATGCCCTCTTCTGGGTCAACTCGACCATTCTCGCGTTGGACAACCGCTGCAGCTGCTTGGATCTCAATGCTCGAGAGGTAGATTGCCTTATTTGTTGGCGAGCTTTCTTGGGATCGATCACGGACAGGCGGATCATCACGCTGCGACGAAGTGAACCAAAATTCATCGTTCTCGTAGATGCGATCCTGCTTTTGTGCATGGATAAGTGCCGCCTGAGTCGCATCTTGAATCCGAGTACCCGTGCGTGTCTTGCCGCAACCAACAGCAATACGGCGGGCAACCTCTGAGACATGGATTGGCCCCTCGCCCTCAACTACCTTTACAACATGCTCGGCCAAGATTTCGGTCGCTATTTCATGGGGCTCAACCTGTGCTCCGATCTGGGGAATCACTCGTTGGTAGGGGACCGCCTGGGGCAGTATTGGCACCGTCAGATTCTGTTCAGCTAAGGATGAATCGTCTACCGCTGCCAGTTCAGGCTGATGAGTCTCACCATTGTCCGGTAGACCTTCGAAGATATCCTTTTGCCCAAATTGCCCAAAGGCCGACTGATTAGCCCCCTCGATAGACCATGAATCCGCAGCAAGTTGGGCATCTCGCAAGGCTTTCTTAAGTCGCTCGATTTCTTGGTCACGCCGATAAAACCAATCCGTACTCCAGATACGGTAAAAACGCCAGCCCAAACCTTCCAGGACTTGCTGCCGGAGTCGGTCGCGCTCACGTGCCCACAACGCGCGGTGATAAGTTGCTCCATCACATTCAACCGCCAATATATATTGCCCGAGACGATCAGGATTGCGAACACCTAAGTCAATACGGAAACCCGCGCTGCCTACTTGCGCATCACATGGATAACCCAACATTTGGATAACAGTCGCAACATCTTCTTCAAACGGACTATCGGCATCAGCACCCGTTGGCAAAGCTTGTTCAAGCTCACCTATCTCGGCAAATTTCAGGAAACGTTTGAGTACACGCGGACCATCCTTTGTCGTTCTTGACAAATCTATCTCTTCCGGTGCAAATGATGAAAACACCTGGCAGCGGATTCGAGCCCGGCTGAACAAGACATTCAGCCTCCGTTCACCACCGTCCGTATTAACCGGACCAAAGTTCATGCTGGAAAGCCGTCCATTAGGCTCATGAGGACCGTAACCGACGCTGATCATGATGACGTCACGTTCATCCCCCTGCACATTCTCGATGTTTTTTACGAAGACATCTTCGTTTCGCCCCTCACGTAGCAGGGCATCGAGGAGCGAGTCGTCACGGCGCCTAAGCTCCAGTAGTTCCGTGACCATGTCACTTTGTGACTTGGAAAAGGTGACAACGCCTACAGAGAGTTCAGCATTATGCCTCGCATGCCTAGAGAGTGCCGTGACGATGGCCTCAGCTTCGATGCGGTTAGTCCCAGGCCGCCCGCCACCCCGGCTTTTGCTGCTATAGACGCCTGGAACGCGAGTCAACTGTAGACCAACATTGTCATCGTGCTGAGTTGGCGTCGGCGGCAGTATGAGACGATTTTCATAGAACTCAGCATTCGAGACAGTGATCAAGGAAGGATCACGGGAGCGATAGTGCCACTCGAGCATGAGACGCCGCAGACCCCGAGCTTCACACAACGTGAGAATACTCTCAAGCTCAATCGCTTGGGCCATTGGTGCAGCTCCATCTTCCTCTTCGTCCTCATCACCATCCTCGTCGGTTAAGCGGTCGAAAAAGGAACTGGGCGGCAGCTGTTTACTATCACCTACAACCACAATTTGCCTAGCTCTCGCCATCGCGCCGATAGCGTCTTCCGGTTTAATCTGGCTTGCTTCATCGATGATGAGCAAATCAAAGCTCATCTGTTCTGGTGGCAAGAACTGCGCGATGGAGATCGGACTCATTAGGAAGACAGGCTTGATACGCTGGACCATGCGGCCGGCGTTAATCATAATTTGGCGAATAGAGCGATGCCGACGTCGCTTCGCCATTTCGCCACGTAAGAACCCCATCTCACCGGTAGCTCCCGTAGGCAATTGCTGTCGATGCTGGTTGCGGATCAGCGCTCGGACGTCTGCTACCCTTTCAGCATCTAACGTCTGAAATTGCTCGACCAACTTATGCCGATCGCATGCGGCTAACCGCGCAAGTTCTGGCTGAGCGGAACGTGCATAATTCCAACGTGCCTCGGCGACCGCGTAGTCGAACTCATCTACCGCTGAAGCTAACGCGACATGCTGGTTATCAAGCGCTTGCAGTAGTGTTTTCAAGCCATTATTGCTTTCTTCTAGCTCGTTGCGACTCTGCTTATAGCGCACCCAGTCCACATAGCTGCTGAGATTAGCAAGCATGTGGCGAAGGCGTTGCAGTAATACCAATAGCTGGGAATTTCCCAGGGGTGACTTGCTGGCATCCGTAGTAGAGCCTTCAGGCTTATACTCGTCGAGGTCCTTCATGGGCTTGGAAACCGCGTCCTCGGCTTTCTTGAGCAGCTCTTTGAGCTGATCGGCGCGGGCTGCCGCTTGAGGAAAATCCGCAGCCCAAGAGTTCAAGGTCTGAGGTTCCTGCGGTAACCAGCCGGTTTCTGCCAGCGATCGCAACCAGTTGAGTGTCGCCAATGCAGCCTGAAAATCTGTGCGCTCGCCACGCCAAGCATCACCTAAAACCCCACGCAACCAGTCTTCATCCTCACTGAGCAAAGCACGCTGACCTTGCACTTGTAGAAGCTGATCGAGCAGTTCGAGTCGTTCTGTTGGCGCCTTGGGAGGCGGACCTTTGAGCAACACCCTAAACTCTCGGCTTGCACTGCGATAACGACCGAAGAGGCGCGACAAGCCGGAAGACACGCCTTTGGCGATTGGCTCCCGGAGCGCTTGTACCTCTGCATACCAAGCAGCATCTTTGAACACCGCCGCCGCTGTATCCCGCTCGCGTCGCCAGGTAGCCCCTGTCTCGAGGCCTTCTAATAGACGCGTCTCATCGAGTTGACCGAATAAGGCGTTGACGAGACTCGTCTGCACCGCAGAATCCGGCTGCAGACGGGAGAGAAAAGAACAGAACGCCAGCGTGCGACTAAGGTCATTCGGTGGTGACACCGCTAAGGCGCTCGCGACCACATCCAACTCTGTGACGAGAGCTTCTAGCGCTCCAACCGCAGATGTCAAATCCTGCTTAAGCCGCTGCTGATCCACTGGCTGTAGATCCAAACGTTTCACATCGTAGAATGCATGTGTCGATGGATCCCCAATCGTCTCGCAGGCAGAAACATACTGCTGCACCAACATCCGCCGGCGCGTACGCTCTTCATCATTCCACTCACTAAGAGTGTCGTTCTGAAAAACAGGCGGTTGTAATTCACGGCCGAGGAATCCGATTACCTCTGCCATCGCTTGAAAAGGTGTGTAGCTGCGATCGGTCAGAGGTGTGTGCAGACTTTCCGCGATCACATTGAGCTCATCACGACAATCGCGCAGCGCCGACCCATCGGTCGGATTTTCAAAGGCATGATTGACTCCATTCAGCGTCCGCTTCAACTCCTGGAGTACACCCTTTTTGTTAGCCTGACGCGAATGCAGCTCCAGGCAAAGATCAGCTAGCCCAAGCTTCTTCATGCGTCGGTGGACGACGTTCAACGCAGCCATTTTCTCAGCCATGAACAAGACCGTCTTGCCGTCATACACAGCCTTAGCAATCAGATTGGTAATGGTCTGAGATTTGCCAGTGCCAGGGGGTCCTTGTACGACTAGATTCCGCCCAACACCGACCTCCTCTATGACCTTGGTCTGAGATGCATCAGCATCAATGACATGCAACAGATCAGCAGGGTCGAGTTTAGTATCAAGTCGCTCGCCGTCTGAAAACAAAGGTGGTGTTGACTCAAATCCGCCTGTCAGCAGTCCCTTCAAAATCGGGTTGGAAGCCAAATGATCGCTTGACCAGCGATCCGGCTCTAAGTCATGCATCATTAGCAGCTTAGCAAATGAAAAAAACCCGAGCTGCAAACCATTTTCATCGATCGACCAACGTGTCTTTTGCGCAATGGCCCTCGATACCTTTTCAAAGTATGCGCTAGGTCTCCACTCATTTTCTGAATCTTCTCCAGCTGCCTGATCGCTAGCTGTCTCTTCAAGCATGGGCAGTGTAATGCCAAAATCCGTTGCTAACCGCTCTTGCAACGGCAAGTTGGCATTCATTTCCTCATCACGCACCTGCAACTGGTAGTGCCCCGTTTTCTTATTGCGAACCAACTCGACAGGCAAAAGAAGCAGAGGCGCTTCACGTTGTACTTGAGATCGCTCATCCTCGAACCAGGACATAAAGCCGATAGCTAAATAGAGGATATTAATGCCTTGTTCTTCTTCAGCCGTCCGAGCATCACGATACAAACTGAGTAGGCGTTTCTGTAACGCATCAGCAGTTAGTGGTGTTTCGAGGAAAGAATCTGAACACCGATCCTCTTTTACCGAATTGTCCGATAAAGCAAGGTAAAGTTCATCAGGGAATTGTTCCTTATCGACCTGCTCTGTTGCGGTAGCCTTAAACTGCATAGGCCTGCCGCGTTGATAAAGTACTTCGTAAACACTATCAGCCCTTTTATTAACGATGTTTAATGACTTGCTACGTTTCTGTTCCCGGTTGACATGGATAAGCCGATTACGCGTACCAGTTTCGATCAGGCGACGACGCGCACTTCTTAGCTCATGTGCCAACCGCTCGATGTTAGAAGAGTTTACTTCTTGATCCATTGCAAGCATCCTAATCTGTTTTGCTTATTGAGGTATTCGAACTAAGCGGTAATGGTGACAAAATATTGTCTACCAAGTCAGCGGATCATGCCCGAGTGCGAACTCTAACACCAAGCCCTTCAGGTACAGTAGAGCGTGGATGTGTAGCGACTCCACGCGCGCGAGGCGATCCGACGAAGGTTGTCACGGCTCTCGCAGCACCAGTGCACCAGTGCTGCTGAAGCCTCGGCAAGCTGCCGCCCACCGGCCGCTTGAGACTCTCGTATACTTCGGACCTTGCTTTCAGCCATTGGTCCTGGGTGCTCGACGGCTCGCACCCTTCCACGCGAGCCATGCCAAGATGGTCGTTGGCACCCAGGCACGGGATCAGTCTGACTTTCGTTGGCTCAGAAATCCCAACTCCAGCTCTCGACGACAAAGCGCGGCCGCTGCGCCGCGATATAGATATCCCGCAGCCGAAGATGCAGTGTTCGGTCGAGCAGTGAGACATCCACTAACTCTTTCCCGTGGGAGGCCTGAAAGCCTTTGTCATACCGCAACCCTCCCTCACCAGTCAGCAGATACCGAGCGTGGAATGCTTTCTCGGTACGGTTCGGATCGACGCATCGGAACTCGAAGCGCGCACCGCTGAGTCCGGCTATCTCTGCAATTCTCCCGAACTCGCTGCGTGCGGCACGGCCCCGATCCCGGGGTAGAAATTTCGTGCTGGTGTAGACGTAGAACTGCTCGAAACGCCTGCCCGCCACCGCCGACTTGGCCAAAGCGACCAGTACCGACAGGCAACTGTTGATGTCGACCCTGAAGTATGGATCCACAATGGCAGCCTCACTGGCGTGTGAGAGCAATGGCTCCGCAGGTCTTGCCAGACCACGTGGCGTACTCTCGCACTCCACCTCCCGCGCGACCTCGAAGAACGCCTCATCGATCACATCGATACTCTGAACGGTTGACTCGCGGTGACACTCCTCGCTCCCATCGGCCATGATCACGCGATCGAAGGCGTTCACGTGCTTCAGCGCGTTCTCGCTCCAAGGCACATCACCGCAATACGGAACGCCCGAGTTCACCATGCGTTCCTGCTTGATCACTTGCAGCTTCGCGATGAAGCGCTTGCGCTCCATTTCACCTGCGTCGACGAGCTGCTTTTCGATAAACTCCTTGATCCACGCCTTGGGGAAAGCCGCCAACACCCGCCCATGCGAGAAGCCCAGCTTCTCGGTGACGTAACGAAAATCCTCCCACCGACGCAGTGCGGCAGGCTCAATCGCGAACTTCTTAATCATCCTCGAGAAACAGCTCCGCCTCTCGCTCAGAGAAGAAACCTCGCGGCCACCGGTCGAGGAACTCCCCATCAGCAGATACGCGCAGAGGGACTATCTCAGTAGCTTCCTCTTGGGCGTCGAAGAAGAAGAACGCGACATCCTCAGGGCGCAAGTGATAGTCGACGTGACGGATGTGCGACTGGGATGTCTCCCTTATTCGGCGCAGCAGCCTCAGCGCGACATGCTCGCTGTGGGTCTCAAGGATGAAGCGGTGGCCGTGTCGGTTCTTGCAGGCCGCAAAGAAATCCCCCAGCGATGTCTGAAGCTTGGGATGCAGATGCAACTCAGGCTGCTCCACGATGCTCTGCGGCACCAAGACGCCGGCGGCCAGCACGGGCACGACCTGAGGTATACCCACACCGACTTCGTCCAGGTTGACTGGCGCACCGAGACGCTCATCGATCAAGCGCAGGAGGAGTAGCCGTTCGGGCAGTGCGCCCCAATCCGCGCGCAAACCTTCAGAGCCGGGGACTGTTGTCGCCGAACTGCACTCGGTGTATGTGATCGCGAGGTGGTGTCCTAGACCCAGCCGCTGAGGTGGCGAGAGCCAGTCGTTGATCTCCTTGAGGCCGATCGTCTTGAAGCGCCAAAGATCCCAGTTCTCCGCTCGGCGTCGCCACTCCTGTTGCATGCGGGGGCGAGTCTTCGGGTTCATCCACAGTTGCATGCCAACGTAACCGTAGTCAGTCAGTAGATCGCCTGTCTCCGGACTGCCTTGATCATCAGACGCAGCTGCAATGGCAGCATAATGAGCATGCTCATTGAAATCTCGCACGATTGCGAACCACGCCTGACTGCCGTCACACCATATCCACTCGCAGATACCCGAGAGTGTTGAGCACACAAACCCGTCACGGGACAGAAAGGTGACATCCTGCTCGCTCGGGATGATCCGGGTAGGGCCAATGCAGGCCGCCTGATCGATCGTATCGGCGACAAGGTTCAGCGGGGTTTGAACCAGGAAGTCCAAAATATGGCGGAGCTGGAAGTAGCGCGTGCGAAACTCCTCGAAAGGTAGGCGCCCATCGTGAAACCGCAGCGCAATGTCATCATCGATATAGAACACGCCATCCTTGAACTGATGCTCGATGAAGAAGGCCAGGTAACCGGCTGCGGTCTTGCCCTCCCAGAAGAAATCGACCAACGAGCGTAGTGTGTGTCCGTATTCTGAGAGTTCTTCGTCGAGCGTCCGGATGATCGGGTGTGACTCGTTGATGTAGATCGAGTACGTGGTCAAGGTCAGAAGCGGTATCGCGTCGACCGAAATCTCGGTCGCCCAAGATGCGCCAAACTCCCCCCTCTCGCATTCCGAAACCTCAGGCTCCAGCCGAAGCCAGTCGATCGCTGTTTCCTTCTCCGCATCGAACTCGATTCGGAAGATCACCGTCACCTCATAGGAGGGTGGCTCGTCGTCGGGCGCCGCATCGGGCAACTGATAGAATGCGCCAATCAGGCGCGGGAACTGCTCAGCGAAATCATTCGTGAAGGCGCCACGCTTCTTTGCATTGATAGGAGCCTTGAGCGCAGTGCAGCTGGCGGATACTCCGAGCATCATGTCGCGGGACAGATCGTGGTTTCTTGCCGCACGTTCGAGCTGTGAAACGAAGTCGAACGGGTCGCCGGCCCGGCATAGTGCCCCGATCAGCCTTAATGCTCCGGTTGCGGCACTTTTCCCGGCTGAGTTGGGACCGTAAAAAAGCGTGATCGGCGCTAGGTTGAGCTCGAAAGGACCGCCGATGCTTTTGTAATTCTCGATATAGAGCCGTGTTAGATAGGTCTTCGCTTCCGATGTCATGACTCAGCAGGGTTGGGTTTCGGATGGCAGGAGCGACGGGGTATCGTGGTGTCGGAGGCGGTGAGCCGCAGCGCGGACCGATAGCATAGGTGCCTCGTGCCGATTCGTAGAAGGCGCGGGGGGGTGGCCGCTCCGGAGTTTAGCGCACATCTGCGCAATAGCGTCGATAGTGCGGAGGTTTGACCCCCTTCGAGCCGATTCATCATTGATCTCAGTCATGCCTGTAGAGTCGATCGGGGTCGCGACCTTCGATCCCTGGCGGTGGTGTCGCGTATCTACGCGGTTAGCGCTTCTGAAGCCAGCGAGTCAGCATCGTGCTGGTTGTTTCGCCCCTGGGGCCTATCGACGCCAATGGACCCACGGCCGTTGCTGATCGCCGCACGTGCTCCAGATGCCGAACCCCGGCGGCTTTGGCAGCGGCTTCAGCTCGGCTGTAGCTCCGATCAGAGTTATGTTTGGGTTCGGCTGCGAACGAGCGTGAAGGTCCGGTCCCGCCGATTTTCTCGCTAACGCCAGCCATCATCGGCCCAGAGCGAGCGTCGCAAGTGAAGGGTCTGAGCGCATGGCATTGTTCGGGCTTTTCTCCTAGACTGTACGGAGTTACCGTACAGAATCAGGTGTCCGACAATGGAAACCACAACCGTAAACAAATTTAGAGACAGTCTAAAAAGCTTTATTGAACAGGTGGCTAGTCAACATGTGCCACTTCGCGTGACACGGCGTACGGGCTCGGATTTTGTGGTGATCAGTGCCGAGGATTGGGAGCGTGACCAAGAAACTTTGTACGTGCTCCAAAATACTAGCCTTATGCGCCAGATCGCCGATTCCAGTGCTACCCATAACGCCGGTACCGGATATGCCCCAACCAAAGAGCAGTTAGATGAGATCACTGGTCTTTGAGGGGAGAACATGGGAGGTGTACGAGGACCTACGGCAGCGCGACAAACGGATGCACAAGCATCTTTGCGCAATCTTGAAAGACATGTTGCGCGGCGATCCCAGCACAGGCTTAGGGAAACCCGAAGCCCTTCGACATCATCTTTCCGGTTTTTGGTCGAGGCGACTTAGCCAGAAGGATCGGCTTGTGTATACATTTGACGACACTCGCATCTATCTCTTTGCCATAGGCGGTCACTACGACACTTTTGAGTCCTAACCCTCAGGATCAGAGCACGTCAACCCCGATACGTGGGTGTTACCCCATTTTTCGGGCCACTTCAACATCCACATCAGCCAACCGCAAGCGCTTCAGCCCAAGTTTCCTGTCGTAACACTGGCCGCCGATCGACCGGGTGCGCTATGGTTAGCGGCCCATGCGTGAGCCGATGATCAATGGCCGTCGCGTACCCCGAATCGCCTGCACCACCTCGTTCTCAGAGAAGAGCCGCCGATGTCCGATCTGCACCCCAACCGCGCCCCCTACCCCACCACCCGCATGCGCCGGATGCGCCGCGATGACTTCTCGCGCCGGCTGATGCGCGAGACGACGCTGACGCCCGATGATTTCATCTACCCCGTCTTCGTGCTCGAAGGCCAAGGCGAACGCGAGCCGGTGCCTTCAATGCCCGGCATCGAGCGCATGAGCATCGACCTGCTGGTCGAGGAGGCGCAGACCGTCGCCAAGCTCGGCATCCCGGCGATGGCGCTGTTCCCGGTCACACCGATGTCGGCCAAGTCCTTGGATGCCCGCGAGGCCTTCAACCCCGATGGTCTAGCGCAGCGGGCGGTCAAGGCACTCAAGGATGCGTTGCCAGAGCTGGGGGTGATGACCGACGTTGCCCTCGACCCCTTCACCACCCATGGCCAGGATGGGCTGATCGATGACAGCGGTTATGTGATGAACGACGCCACCGTCGAGGTGCTGGTCAAGCAGGCGGTCTCACACGCCGCTGCCGGCGCTGACATCGTCGCGCCGTCCGACATGATGGACGGACGCATCGGCGCGGTCCGCGAGGCGCTCGAGTCCGAGGGACAAATCAACACCCGCATCATGGCCTATTCGGCCAAGTATGCCTCCAGCTTCTATGGCCCTTTCCGTGATGCGGTTGGCTCCGCGGCTAATCTTGGCGGCGGCAACAAGTACACCTATCAGATGGACCCGGCCAACTCCGACGAGGCGCTGCACGAGGTCGGGCTCGATCTGGCCGAGGGCGCCGACATGGTGATGGTCAAGCCCGGGATGCCCTATCTGGACATCGTGCGTCGGGTCAAGGATCGCTTCGGCGCGCCGACCTTCGTCTACCAGGTCAGCGGCGAGTACGCGATGCTCAAGGCCGCGAGCCAAAACGGCTGGCTAGAGGAGCGCGCGGTGGTGCTCGAGGCGCTCACCGGTGTCAAGCGCGCCGGCGGCGATGGCATCCTCACCTACTACGCCAAGCAGGCCGGGCAATGGCTGGGCGCCTAGCCGGGCAGCCGTGATGACCGACCGTTACGCGGTGATCGGCAACCCCATCGCGCACAGCAAATCGCCGCTGATCCACGCCGCCTTTGCCGCCCAGACCGGCGAGCCGATCGAGTACGGCCGCATCCTTGGCAATCCCGAGGACTTCGCCGGCGATGTGCGTCGCTTTGTGGCTGAGGGCGGGCGCGGGCTCAACGTCACGGTGCCGTTCAAGACCGATGCCTTCGAGCTGCTCGAGGATCTCAGCGACCGGGCGCGCAGCGCCGGTGCCGTCAACACGCTGATCGTGCGCGATGGCGGCCTGCTGCGCGGTGATAACACCGATGGCGTCGGCCTGCTGCGCGACCTGACCGAGAATCATGGCTTCGCGCTGGCCGGCAAGCGCGTGCTGCTGCTCGGCGCCGGTGGTGCCGCGCGCGGCGTGCTACGCCCGCTCCTTGAGGCCAGTCCAGCGCGGCTGCTGATCGCCAATCGCACCGCGGCCAAGGCCGAGGCGCTGGCCGCTGAGTTCAGCCACGCGGCAGCCGCGGGAGACTTCGCACTCAGCACCCCAGCGGTAGCCAAGGTCGCTGTCACCGCCGAGGGCGTGGTCGACTCCCGCGCAGGGGCCATTGCGACCGATGCCGAACCGGGTCGAGGCAAGGCTCAGCAACCCGCGAGCCGCCAGCCGACGTCAGTTGCGCTGCAAGGCGGCGGTCTCGACGCGCTTGTCGGTGAGCGCTTTGACCTCATCATCAACGCCACCTCCAGCGGTCTCGAGGGCCGGGTGCCGGAGATCCCCGCCGACTGTCTCGCCGAGGGCGGCTGGGTCTACGACATGCTCTACGCCGATCAACCCACGCCGTTCTGCCGCTGGGGTCAGGCACGGGGCGCCGCGCGGGCGCTCGATGGCCTCGGCATGCTGGTCGAACAAGCCGCCGAATCCTTCTGGCTCTGGCGCGCCGTGCGTCCGGATACGGCGCCGGTCATCGCGCGGTTGCGCGGCGGTTGATAGCAGCGCGGGGCTCCCGCATCTGCCCGATCTGAGCGGCCAATCATGATCGGCCAAGGATGCCAAACAACCTTCCCACCAGCGGATTAGAGGATCGCTATGCAACTTGCCATCATCGGCATCGGACTGCTCGGACGCGAGTTCGCGCTCCGATTACAGGCACGTCAGTTCATGGGCCTGCTGCGCCAAAGCGCCCTCTATGCCCCGACCTTCAATAAGAAGCTCGATAAGTACCTGAACCACGACTATGGCCAGGCCAATTTCCCGCTCAAACATCTGCACAAGGACTTAGCCCTGTTCCGCCAGGTCGCCGAGCAGTCCAATCTGCACAGCGCGCCGCTCGTCGCCCTCGAGGCGATCATGGCGCAAGCCATCGGACGAGGACAGGGTGATCTCGACTATTCAGCCCTCTACGAAGCCCTGGTCAACGGCCGCTAGGAGGATCGCGATGGAACTGCCCTTCACCCACAAGCCCGGTCGCCGCGAGCGCCATCTGCGCCGCAAGCACGAAAACCCACTGTTTGCCTGGCCACCGCAAGAGGTGCCGCCCGAGGACCTGCTGGCCGCGCAGAAGGCCGACCATGACGACATGCTGGCCTTTCGCGAGCAGTTCCAGACGCTGATCCAGCGCGCGGTCGATCTCCCCGCCGATGCCGGCAGCGATGCCGTGCTCGGCCTGAAAGAGGCGCTCGAGGCCCATTACGAGCAGAGCTACGCCTTACCAGAGGACCATCGCGAGGAACGCGCGGCGCTCAAGCGGCTGATCGCGCTGATCATGAAGACGCTGTGGCGCCATGCCGGCTCGGACCCCATCGCTCAGCAAGAGCTGAGCGACGAGGAGAGCGCCCGCGCCATCCATTTCCGCTTACTCGAGCAGCCCTTGGTCGCCGATCTCCTGCATCTCGACAGCGACATCGGCCCAGAGGAGCTTGCACCGACGCTGCTGTCGGCCTCCGAGGTCGAGATCGAAGCGGCTTGCGAACTCTTTGACGGTCGCGAGTTGGCCGAGCTGCTCGAACAAGGCGAAACCCGACTGGATCAGCTGGATGAGCTCGGCATTGACGACCTCAGTCAAGCGCGCAACCGCTTGGCGCTGATCCGTCTGCGGGCACAACAATTCGCCCCTGCCGGACCTCGGCACTGAGCGAAGCGCCTCAGCCTGGCAGGACGCGTCACTCATTCACGTCTTCACGTCACCCATTCGCGCCACCCATTGAACAGATCGCAATCGAACCAGCATCGCGGCCATGTCCATACTGATCTTCCGACTCAACGGCGTCGAAGACGACGAAGCGGCTGAGGTTCGGCAACTGCTCGACGCGCAAGGCTTCGCCTACCACGAAACCAGCGCCGGCTTTCTCGGTCTTGGTGTTGCGGGGCTCTGGCTGCTGGATGGCCGCCAAAAGGCGGCGGCTCGCGCGCTGATCGACCACTATCAAGCCGAACGCTCGGCACGGCTCGCGGCCGAATACCAAGCCCTACGTCGCAGCGGCCAGGCCGAGACCACGCTGCAACGGGCCATGCGCCATCCGCTGCGCACCCTGTTTTATCTCGCTGGCGCTTTCGCCGTACTCTATCTGGTGCTGGTGCCCTTCCTGACGCTGGGGCGCTGAGTCACCCAGCTCGCTTTGATCAACCCGACAGTGGACCGGGAGACATCGATGACTGACACCATTGGCTTCATCGGACTCGGCATCATGGGCCGTCCGATGGCCCTGAATCTGATCAAGGCCGGCTACCGGCTCGCCGTGCACGCGCGCCGCGAAGCCTCGCTGCAACCGCTGCTCGAGGTCGGAGCCGAGCCCTGCTCGAGCCCGGCCGAGGTTGCCCGCCGCGCCCCGATCCTGTTCACCATGGTCTCGGATACCCCTGATGTCGAGCAGGTCATCCTTGGCGAGCAGGGCGTCATCGAGGGCGTTCAGACCGATGCGGTGGTTGTCGACATGAGCACGATCTCGCCGTCAGCGACCCGCGCCATGGCCGAACGGCTGCACGCGGCGGGCGCCGAGATGCTCGATGCACCCGTCTCCGGTGGCGACATCGGTGCGGCGGCGGGCAGCCTATCGATCATGGTCGGCGGCCCCACAGCCGCCTTTGAGCGCGTGCGGCCCTTGTTCCAAGTGATGGGCGAGAATATCGTTCATGTCGGCGATCACGGCGCCGGACAGGTCTGTAAGGCCTGCAACCAGGTGCTGGTCGCGCAGACCATTGCCGGTGTCAGCGAGGCGATGCTGTTGGCCAAGGCCTCCGGCGTCGATCCCGCCAAGGTGCGCGAAGCGCTGCTCGGCGGTTTCGCCAACAGCCGGATTCTGGAGGTGCATGGACGGCGCATGCTGGAGGACGACTACGCCCCCGGCTTCACCGCCAGGCTGCATCAAAAGGACATGCGCATCGTCCTCGAGGCCGCGCATGAGCTGGGGCTTGCCCTGCCCGGTGCAGCCCAGGCGGCGCAATGGCTCAACGCCCTGCTCGGCCAGGGACTCGGTGACCTGGACTCGGCAGCGATCCATCGCATGCAAGCGCGGTTGCACGGTCAAGACGGCGACTAGCGCTCGACGAAGTTGCGCAGCAGATCATGGCCGTGTTGAGTCAGGATCGACTCTGGATGAAACTGCACGCCCTCGATGGGCAATTCACGATGGCGCATGCCCATGATCTCATCACGCTCGCCCGCGGTCGTTTCGGTCCAGGCCGTGATCTCGAGTTCAGCCGGTAGCGATCTCTCATCGACCACCAACGAGTGGTAGCGCGTCGCCTCGAACGGCTGCGCAAGCCCCTGGAAGACGCCCAGCTGTTGATGATGGATCGGCGAGGTCTTGCCATGCATCACCTCACGCGCCTTGACCACCTTGCCGCCGAAGGCCTGACCAATCGACTGGTGCCCCAGGCAGACCCCAAGCAGTGGCACCTTACCAGCCGCGGCCCGAATCAGCTCGACCGAGATCCCCGCCTCATTCGGCGTGCAGGGCCCCGGCGAGATCACGATCCGCTCCGGGCGCAACGCCAAGGCATCGGCAACCGACAGCTCATCATTGCGCACCACCCGCACCTCCACCCCGAGCTCACCTAGGTACTGCACCAGGTTGTAGGTGAAGGAATCGTAGTTGTCGATCATCAGTAGCATTGAAGCATTCACCTACTTGTGCAATCCCGATCGTGGCTGGTCTCGGCGCCTTTGCGACACCCCGCATGTCCGACAACTCGTGGCGCGGCGCCAGAGCGATGATAGCGCCCTTAGTGATGGCCGCGAAGTCTTGGCTAGCTGAAGGCGCGGTTCCTTTCATCTCACCTCAGGCATCAGCCGGCAACAAGCCCGAACGATGGATCGCAAGCCGTGCTCGGTGCTTGTCGGTCAACGGCAAGGGACACTGCCAGCGCAACGCGGCACGGGCCGGCTCACTCAGCAACGGCGAGAAGCGCGGCTCACCGCTGTCCTCGAAGCTGACTAGGCGGCGATCGAAGGCGGCATCCCAGAGCGCGGAGAGCAGCAAGCCGTTGTGCACATCAAGCCGTTCGGCATCGCTGCTGCAGTCTGACCAGGGGATGATATGCGACGCACGCAGGAGTTCGGTGTCGGTGATGCCGGTGAGCGGGCAGCGGCTCTGCCAATAGTCGAGCAGGCGCGCACGGAAGAGGTCTTGGCCGATGCGCTGTATCACCAGCCGCTCGGCCTCGGTGGTCTTTGGCAGGCCTTTGACCTTGGTTTGAAACGCCATCAGCGGCGCCTCGGGCAGGCTGGCCGAGAGCCGGTAGACATGCGGCAACGCGCGGTAGAGCTCGCCCAGGGTCGGGAACGCATAGCGCGTGAGACCTGGCCCCGGCATCGCGGCCTCTGGGAGGCCAAGCTCTTCGATGACGCCCGCATGATCCAGCGCGAGGAACCAAGGTCCTCGGGCATCTGTCGCCGCGAGATGGATCGTGCCCGGCACCGTGGTCGACGCGAATCCCGCCCAGCCTTCGCGGTGCCCGAGCTGGCGGCGAAAGCCGTGCTGCCAGGCCGCCTTCTCGCACTCTTCGCGGACGACGAAGGACTGGGGATCCTGAATCGGCCTCATGCGACCACGTGAATCACCTGCTTATCGATCATGGTCTGGAGCCGCGGTGCCGGGCCACCGGAGCATTAGTGGCCCCGACGGTGTTTCTTCAGCCAAGCCTCGATCGTGGCAGGATCAAAGCGCGAAAACACCTCGTCTGGATCGAGCCCCTTGAGCCGCACCTCGGGATCAAGTCCCTTGAGCCGCTCTTCAGGATCAAGCCCCTTGAGCCGCTCTTCTGGGCCATAGCACTGCAGCACCTCTTCGGGATCGAGCTTGCGGATGGACGCTTTTAACCATTCGTGGGCTTCGCGTTGCATGTCTTCAAAGGTGTGGGCCATGTTGCCGTCTCCGAGCAGGTGCTGGGTGAGGAGGTTGCAGAGGTGAAGGCCGATCTCGCTGCGCGGATGATACTGGTGGAGCGCCGCGCTTTGCTGCGCTTTGTTGCTGGAGAATAGCCGCCAGGGGGCGTTGTGCGGCAGCGCGCGCAGGTCGTTGATGCCGATCAGGCGCACCTCGCGGGTGCCGGCGCGCAGGGTGTAGATGCCGGGCTGTTCGGTCCTTTGACAACTGCCGGGCGGGAGTTGTTTGATCAGCTTGCGTGGAAAATGCGTAGCAACGGCGTAGCTGCGGAAGTCGAGCGCTGGCAGCAGTGGATAGGCCTTGCTGGGTTCGCTGATCGGGCGCTCATCATCGGCGGGCCGCTGTTGCAGGGCACGGATGGAGGCGAGCTTGCGGTAGGTGACGTAGTGACTGTTGAGTTCTTCCAACGCCCAGGCGTCATAGGGCGCGCCGGCGGCTTTGAAGCTGAGCAGGTTGTGCGCGGCGAGGTCGTCGAGACCATCGGGGCATTGCAGATCGGCGGCGGTGACTTGAGCGCCGCGACGGTTGCTGCTAACCGCGGCGGCTTGCTCGATGATCAGCACATCCAAGCGCTGGCTGCGGAGGGCGAGTTCTTCTTCGGTGCTGACACTGTAAGGCAGCCCGATCAGTGCATCGGTGAGGGCTTTGCCGAGCAGTTCATGCCAAGCGATACGGTGGGTACGGCTCATAGCAGCAGTGTCACTGGCCAGTTGGGCGACGGCTTCGCCGAAGGGGACAGGCTTCTGACGCTTGAGCGTCAGCCCATCCTCCAGGCCAATCGCCAGCTCGACCCAGACCGCCAGCGGATGTCTGACCAAGTCGGCGTCGAGCAGGGTCTCGGGCAGTTCATCGGTGAGGGTCTGGGCGAGCCTTGGGCGGACATCGGCCAGCGTCAAGCGTTCATCGGTGGCGCGCCGCAGCGATTCATCGATCACCGCGTCAGGGCCGATCGCGGCGCCAAACAGGCGCGAGGCGACGTCAGCAACGGCCTGCGCACGGCCGGCCTCTGATCCTTCGCTCGCCATGGTGGCGGAGGTGCCGATGCAAATCGGCGCGCCATCCGGATTGCAGCGGTTGCGCAGGCGACGCACCAGGATGGCCACATCCGCACCCTGCCGGCCGCGGTAGGTGTGCAGCTCATCGAGCACGATGAATGCCAGCCCCTGGGCGTTGTCGATCACCCGAGTATCGAGCGCATCCTGTCGCGTCAACAGCAGCTCGGCCATCATGAAGTTGGTGAGCAGGATATCCGGCGGATGCTTGGCGGCGCGTTCCCGCTCCTCCTGGTTCTCCTGTCCCGTATAGCGCCGCACCACGGGCTTGAGTGTATCGGGCAGGCCCGACTGCGCGATGAACTTCTCGATCTCCTTGAGCTGGCTGTTGGCCAGCGCATTCATCGGATAGACGATGATCGCTTTGGTTTGGGGCGGGCGTCCACGTTTCCTGGCCCTGACAATCGCATCGATGATCGGCACGAAGAAGCACAGCGACTTGCCTGAGCCGGTGCCCGTGGTGACCACAAAGCTCTGCTCAGCCCGCGCCTTGGCGATCGACTGTGCTTGATGGCGGTGAAGTCTGAGCGGTCCCGCGTCGAAGCAAAAGATCCTGCCCGTCGCCTCGTCAAGATCCCCAGAGGCGACCAGCTCATCGATGCTTGGCCCGGACAGATAGCGTGGATTCAGCGATAAGAGTGCATCTGGCCAAAACCGGCCCTGCGCGTACTGACGAGCGACCGCGGCATTCAGGTCTTCGGCCCGAATGCGGGTGAAGGACTGTGAGAACCGAGCATAGGACCCGATCAGGTGGTGCTCGAAATCAAAGGCCTTCATTCATCATCTCCTTGCTCAGGTTGCCCCCATTCCTTCTCGCCCCCTGCCCTTTCCTGTAGTCCTGAGTTTACAGGCCGCGCTCAACCCCTGGTGACCGATACTACCGGCTTTGCCTGCAAGCAAGCACTGATCTGGGCTAACCGTTGGGCTGACGATGAACCTCAATACAGCAGTTGAGCCCCTCGGCGGCCGCCAGAGCGACCCCGATCAGGTGCGGGAGCGCGCGCTGAGCGCCGCCCGCAGGCCTAGTCCCGGGCTGGCAATGGGCGCCGGCGGTTGCCATTTACGCCCCTGGAGGTACTTGCGCAGCGCCCGTGAGACCGAGCAAAGCGTCCGCTGCATGCTCGCGCGTTGACCTGGCATTTTTCGCCCGCTAATCTCGCCAACGGTGTCTCGTGATTAGTGGACAAACCATGCAGAATCTCACCGTACAACAACGCCTGTTGATTGCCTTCGCACTGGTGCTGCTGATCCTACTTGTGCCGATCAGTGTCGCTTATACGGGACTCGATGCGATCGAACGACAGCTTGCCGTCGGACTCTCGGGGTTGGCGCTGGCGGCGCTGGGATCCCTGACAACCAAGATCAGGCCATGCACCCGCAGCCGGGACACGCTAGCAGTGCGCCGCCACGCCAGCAACAGTCTAGCCGATCGGCTGTTGGTCGGTTCTTGGCGCTCTCAGCCTTGGCCTCTGGACCTGGCGGCAGCAAGGGCTGCGGGCGGCGTTGCCCAGTGTCTGGGGGCGGCCGCGAGGTCACTCAGGCGCGCGATGCCCAAGCTCCGGCTCCTCGGCCGCAGCGGTCGCACCGGCGACACAGGGCTGGCGCTCAATGCCGGCCTCGGCCATGGCCACCGCGCGGAAGATGGCGCGACCCTTGTTCATGGTCTCCTTCCATTCCAGCTCCGGCACTGAGTCGGCGACCACGCCGGCGCCGGCCTGGATGTGCAGTTGGCCATCCTTGATCACCGCGGTGCGGATGGCGATGGCGGTGTCCATGTTGCCATTGAAGGCGAGATAACCGACCGCGCCGGAATAGATGCCGCGCTTGATCGGTTCGAGTTCGTCGATGATCTCCATCGCGCGGATCTTCGGCGCGCCGGAGACAGTGCCGGCGGGGAAGGTGGCGCGCAGCACGTCCATCGCGCTCATGCCAGCCTTGAGCTGGCCGGTGACGTTGCTGACGATGTGCATCACATGCGAGTAGCGCTCGACGATCATCCGATCGGTGAGCTGGACGCTGCCGACCTCGGCGACGCGACCACAGTCGTTGCGGCCAAGATCGATCAGCATCAGATGCTCGGCCAGCTCCTTGGGGTCGGCGAGCAGCTCCTGTTCGAGCGCGCGGTCCTCGTCCTCGGTGTAGCCGCGGCGACGGGTGCCGGCGATCGGGCGCACGGTGACCAGGCCATCCTCGAGCCGGGTCAGGATCTCCGGCGAGGAGCCGACGATCTGGAACCCGCCCAGATTGAGAAAATACATGTAGGGCGAGGGGTTGAGCCCGCGCAGCGCGCGATAGAGATCGAGCGGGCGCGCGCGGTAGGGGATCGACAGCCGCTGCGAGAGCACCACCTGCATGCAGTCGCCCTCGAGGATGTAGTCCTTGATGCGCTCGACCGCCTGCTGGTAGCCGGCCTCGGTGAAGCCCGAGACGAAATCGGTCTCGTCGATGTGCCGACCGCCGGCGCTCGGATCGCGCGGGGCGCCGCGCTGCATGCCGCGCACCAGCGCGTCGATGCGCGCCTGGCCGGAGTCCAGGGTATCGCCTGCTGCCGGGTCCAGATGCACGATGATGTACATCCGCCCCTGCAGGTTGTCGAACACTACCACCTCTTCCGACACCATCAGCAGGATGTCGGGTGTGTCCATCGAATCCGGATTTGGACAGGGATCGAGCCGCGGCTCGATGTAGCGCACGGTGTCATAGCCGAAATAGCCGACCAGCCCACCGGCAAAGCGTGGCATGCCGAGATGCTCGGCGACCTTGAAGCGCTGCTGATAGGCCTCGATCCAGGCCAAGGGATCGGCCGCTTCGGCCTCCTCGACGATCGCCCCATCGCGCTCGATCAGGATGCGGTGACCAAAGACCTTGAGCACCGTGTGGCAGGGCAGACCGATGATCGAATAGCGGCCCCATTTCTCACCGCCCTGCACGGATTCAAACAGGTAGCTGTAAGGGGCATCGGCCAGCTTTAGATAGCAGCTGAGTGGGGTGTCGAGGTCGGCGAGGACCTCGCAGATCAGCGGAATACGATTATGGCCCTGCGCGGCGAGGGCGTGGAGATTCTCGGGGGTCATCGGACGGACTCCAGACGATGCGGAAACCAAGGGCGGGCTCGAGACCGGCAGTCGAGCGACGCCATCGGCCTGTGAGGCACATGCCAGAGCCAACGTTTGGATCACCGCCGGCGCGCGACCGCTGGCGATCGCTCAGCTCGGTTTCCGTCTGAGAAACGCGCCAAAAACCAAACTGTAACGCTTGGGCGCAAACTTCGATGCAGGCTCCGGATCGATGTCGAACAGAACGCTCTGCAGCACAACCCGCTAGCGATGGGTGCGGGTCTGGGGCCTTGTCACGCTCGGAAGCCGTCATCATGCGCGTCGGGATCGACTCTTCGGCACTGTGGTCTGAGTCGCCGGTGTCAACCTAGCCTCGCGGGTCCGCGAGGAGGCCGTCAAGCTCGGTGAGAGCGTCGATCACCGCATCGGGCTCGGCAGTGCGAATGTCATCGCCGTGATTGTAGCCATAGCTGACGCAGATAATGGCAAATCCGGCCGCTCGCGCCGCCCTGACGTCACTGACCGAATCGCCGAGCATCAGCGCTGCCGCCGGCTCAACGCCAAAATGCTTGGCCGCGTGCAACAGCGGCAGCGGGCTGGGCTTCTTCTCGGGCAAGGCGTCGCCGCTGACGACCAGCTCGAAGGCATCGCGGATACCAACGGCCTGCAGCAATGGTTCGGTAAAGCGGCCCGCTTTATTGGTGACGCAGCCGAGTCGGTAGCCTCGGGCGCGCAGCAGATCGAGCCCTTCACGAACACCGGGATAGAGCACTGAGCGCACGGCCGTATTCTCTGCGTAAAGCTCGAGGAAGATCGGTAGCGCACGCTCGAAGTCGGCAGCATCGGGCTCACCATCGAGCTGGCCGATCAGCGCGCGGACGACGAGGCGCTCGACGCCGTTGCCGACCCACTGACGCACCGCCGGCTCGCCGCGCGGCGGACGTCCAAGCCGAGCCATCATCTCATCGACGCAAAAGGTCAGATCCGGCACGCTATCAACCAGCGTGCCGTCAAGATCGATCAGGACCATACCGGGGCGGAAGGGGAACTGCATGTGGGCGTTGCCGAGAACTGCAAATCAATGATTGAGGGTCAACGGCCAGCGCCTGCGAGCGCCTCGCGCATCTGGCGGATGATGCCGTTGTAGCGGTTCGGGTCGCTGTCTTGCCCCTTGCCGAAGATGCCAGAGCCGGAGACGAAGGTATCGGCACCCGCCGCCTTGATCTCAGCGATGTTATCAACCTTGACTCCGCCATCGATCTCGAGCCGGATGTCGCGGCCGCTGGCATCGATCATCGCCCGCGCCTCCCGCAGTTTATCGAGCGCCGAGGGGATGAAGCTCTGGCCACCAAAGCCCGGGTTCACCGACATCAGCAGGACCATATCGATGTTGTCGAGTTCGTACTTCAGATAGTCGAGCGGGGTCGCCGGATTGAACACCAGGCCCGCCTTGCAACCCTCTGCCTTGATCAGCTGCAGGGTGCGGTCAACGTGCTCACTGGCCTCGGGGTGGAAGGTGATATAGGTCGCGCCGGCTTGGGCGAAGTCTGGGATGATTCGGTCGACGGGCTTGACCATCAGATGCACATCGATCGGAGCGGTGACACCATGCTTACGCAGCGCGTCACAGATCAGCGGACCAATGGTTAGATTGGGTACGTAATGGTTGTCCATCACATCGAAGTGCACGATGTCGGCGCCAGAGGCGAGCACATTGTCGACCTCTTCACCAAGGCGCGCGAAGTCGGCGGATAGGATGGACGGGGCGATCAGGTCTTCTGCTGCGGCCATGGGAGCCTCCAGTTAAGGGCACCTAGCGGTTCGGCTACCGTCGTGCCAAGCATGAAAAAGATGTTGAGTGTAGCCGACTGGAGGCCTTTTTTCACTGGCCAATGCCAGATTGAGTGCTGCAACCGGGACTCCCGACGCCGCCTTGGTGCGGAACGAGGAGGACGGCCAACTAAAGCAGGAAGAGGGTCGCTAGCCCGAGGAAGCTGAGGAAGCCGACGACGTCGGTGACCGTGGTGAGGATGACCCCACCAGCAAGGGCGGGGTCGATGCCGAAGCGGTCAAGAACGAGTGGCAGGAGCGCGCCGGAAAGCGTGGCGGCGAGCACGTTGAGGGTGATCGCGGTGGCGATGATGAGCGCGATACTGCTGTTGCCGAACCACAGCCAGGCGATGCTGGCGACGACAAGCGCCCAGAGCAGGCCATTGAGGGCGGCGACAGCCATCTCTTTGGAGACCAGCCAGCGGATATTCTTCGCTGAGAGCTGCCCGAGCGCAATGCCGCGAATGGCGAGGGTGAGGGTCTGGGTGCCAGCGATACCGCCCATGCTGGCGACCACCGGCATGAGCACGGCGAGGGCGACGACCTTCTCGATGGTGGCCTCGAACAGCCCGATGACCCAGGCGGCGAGGAAGGCGGTCATCAGGTTGATGCCGAGCCAGACCGCACGCCGGCGGGCGCTGAGCAGGACCGGCGCGAACATGTCCTCGCCTTCGCTGAGGCCGGCGTGGCCGAGGAATTGGTGGTCGGCCTCTTCGCGGATGACGTCCATCACATCGTCGACGGTGATGCGCCCGAGAACGCGACCATCGGGATCGATCACGGGCGCGGTGATGAGATCGAGCTGCTCGAAGCGGTTGGCGACGTCCCGGGCCTTGGCATCGGCGGGGATCGGCTTTACGTCGAGAGTCATCACCTCCGCTACCGAGTCGTCCGGGTCGCTGGTGAGCAGGTCAGTGAGGTAGAGAACACCAAGGTATCGGCCCTGGCGGCTGACCACGATCAGGTTATCGGTCTGCTCGGGCAGGCCATCTTTGCGCCGACGCAGGTAACGCAGGACGACGTCGAGCGTCACCTCGGGGCGGACCGTCACCACATCGGGGTTCATGAGGCCGCCAGCGCTATCCTCCGGATAGCCGAGCGCGGTCTCCAGACGCTCCCGGCGCTGCTCATCGAGTGAACTCAGAACCTCCGAGGTGACCTTGGCCGGGAGATCCTGCACCAGGTCGGCGAGGTCATCGACGTCCAGTCCCTCGGTGGCTGCCAAGATCTCGGTCGCGTCCATGCCACGCAGGATCTCGTCGCGGACGTCGTCGTTGAGGTAGAGCAGCACCTCACCTTCGGCAGCATGATCCACCATCTGCCAGACGATCTTGCGCTGCCGCGGCGGCAACGACTGCAGCACGTGGGCGATCTCGGCCGGGTGCAGCGCATTCAGCATCCGCGTCGCCTTGCGCACGGAGCCACTCTCCAGGACCTGATGGAGAAGATCGATGCGGTCAGCCTCGGGCGGGTTCTCGGCGGGCTCGGTCATGCGGCAGGCCTCGGGCAACGGTGGGGCGGCTCTAGGACGCGACTAGCCGCTCAGTGTAGCGAGAATTCGCCAGAGACGGTGAATGGACCCAGCGTCGGCGCAATGGCCTGGGGCTATCCCATCAGTCGTTCGCGACCTCGTTGACGGCATCGAGCAGCTGCACTGAGGTCAGGTCGTCGAGGCGATCCAAGAGCTGATCCATGCGGTTGCTAACGCGGCCGACATCGCAGCTGCGCACAACCTCCTTGACCTCCAGCAGCGAGGCCGGCTGCATGCTCATCTCACGCAGGCCAAGCCCGAGTAGGATTGCGGTGTAGCGCGGATCACCCGCCATCTCGCCGCACATGCTGACGCGGGTGCGTGACTCCGCCGCGCGGCTGAGGGTGATGCGGATCAGCCTGAGCACAGCGGGATGCAGGGGGTCGTAGAGGTAGTTGACGCTGTCGTCGACGCGATCGATGGCCAAGGTGTACTGGATCAGGTCGTTGGTCCCGATCGACAGGAAATCGACGCGCTTGGCGATACCGCCGGCGCAGAGTGCCGCAGCTGGGACCTCGATCATCGCGCCGACCGGCATCAACGGATCGAACGGCAGCCCTTGGCGGCGCAGTGTTCGGCGGGTCTCGGCGATCATCCCGAGCACGGTCTCGACCTCGGCGATGGAGGAGATCATCGGCAGCATGAGCCGCACCGGGCCATGCGCCGAGGCACGCAGGATCGCCCGCAGCTGAGGCACAAAGAGGCCCGGCTCGCGCAGGCAGAGCCGAATCGCGCGCAGCCCCAGCGCAGGATTGGTCAGGCTCCCTGAGCTGCCGGCAAGCCCATCGACCTGCTTATCCATGCCGAGGTCGAGCGTGCGGATCGTCAGCGGGATGCCATCGAGCCCGCGTATCACCCCGAGATAAGTCTCCAAGTGCTCTTCTTCGTCCGGCAATCCGCTGCGGTTCATGAACAAAAACTCAGTGCGGTAGAGCCCAACCCCCGAGGCGCCACTGGAGCGCACCGCGTCGACATCCTCGGGCAGCTCGAGATTGGCGAGCAGCACCACCGGCACGCCATCTCGGCTGGTCGACGGCTCCCGCACCAGCTCACGCAGCCGGTGTCGACGTTGATCAGCGCTGACCAGACGCTTGCGGTAATGGGCGAGGATGCTCTCATCGGCGCCAGCGAGCACGGTCCCGCTCTCGGCATTCACCACCAAGAGCTCATCCTGTCGCAGCAGGTGGGTCGCGTTGTGCACACCCAAAACAGCCGGGATATCAAGGCTACGGGCCAAGATCGCGGTGTGCGACATCGGCCCACCGTGCTCGATCACAAAGGCACAGATACCGCGATGTCGAAGCAGGATGGTATCGGCCGGGGTCAAGTCATCAGCGACGATGACCCGATCTTTGAGATCGCTCGCGGAAACCGACTGCGCCGACGGCTCCCCGCTCAGAAAGACCTGGATCTGGCGCACGACATGGTCGACATCATCACGCCGAGTGCGCAGATAGGCATCGCCCATGGCGTCGAACACCTCGACCAAGGTATCGCGCTGGATCTGCAATGCCCAGCCTGCATTGATGCTGCGCTCGCGGATCAGGTCGCGGGTGGCATCGACCAGCGCCGAATCCGTCAGCATCAGCAGATGCGCGTCGATGAATTCGGCAATATGCAAAGGCGTCGAATTCGGGATCTGACCTCGAACCGACTCGAGATGATGGCGTGCGCACTCGAGCGCGGCATCGAGCCGCGCCACCTCGGCATCGATCTGAGCGGGATCGATCTCCTCCGTGACAACGGTGGGCTCGCGCGCAAACAGCTGGGCGCGGCCAATGGCGACCGGCCGCGAGCCGCAGACGCCGACCCCGAGCAGCGCGGCGGTCACTCACCCTCTCCGAAGCGGTCGGCGACCAAGGCCTCGAGCGCGTCGGCCACCTGCTCGGCATCGGGCCCCTCGACCTCGATCGTGATCCGCGTGCCGCAGGCGGCGGCCAACATCATCACACCCATAATGCTCTTGCCGTTGACCCGACGGCCCTGACGTTCGACCTGGACATGGCTTTCAAAGCCACTGGCGCAGGTCACGAACTTGGCCGCAGCACGGGCATGGAGCCCGAGGCGGTTGATGATGTCGAGTTCTCTGCGGATCATGACAGCCTCTCCTCATGACAGCCGAACACGCCGTCACGACCACCGCTCAGCGCCTTCTCCGCGAGCGCCGCCAGCTCGAGCTGACAGTAGTTGAGCACGCGCACCACCATCGGCAGATTGACGCCGCTTAGCACACGCACATGCCCACGCCGGCAAAGCGCATCGGTAATGTTGGTGGGCGTTGCGCCATAGAGGTCGGTCAGTACCAACAGGCCGGCACCGTCATCCAGGCGCTCGGCGCACTCCAAGATCTGCCGTCGCAGCTGATCAGGGTCATCCTGCTCGTGTACATCGATCGCAACCGCTGCCAGCGGGCAGCAGCCGAGCATGCGGGTTGCGGTTTCCAACAACTCCGCGCCGATCCGGTTGTGCGTGATCAGTAAGATGCCTACGCTCATCCTAGCTCCCGATGGCGCACCAAGATCTGGTGACCCTGTGCCTCGAAGTGCCGACGCAAGGCCTCGACCATGTAGACCGAACGGTGACGTCCGCCCGTGCAGCCGATGCCGATGGTCAAGTAGCTACGGCCATCGGCCTCGAACCGCGGCACCCAGCGGTCGAGGAAGGCGATCAGATCGTCGCGCATTTGCATCGCCTCAGGCGAACTCTCGAGAAATGCGGCCACTTCCGAGTCCATCCCGGTCAGCGGACGCAGCCCTGGCTGCCAATGTGGATTCGGCAGGCAGCGCAGATCGAAGACGAAGTCCGCAGCGCTCGGGATGCCGTTCTTAAACCCAAAAGACTGCAGCAATACCGGCGCCTGGCCGCG
Organism: Halochromatium roseum; assembly: GCF_016653315.1. Taxonomy (GTDB): domain Bacteria; phylum Pseudomonadota; class Gammaproteobacteria; order Chromatiales; family Chromatiaceae; genus Lamprobacter; species Lamprobacter roseus. The sequence continues at coordinate 59,592 of NZ_NHSH01000074.1, forward strand.
GCCCTTACGGTTCAGATTCTCCCTGACCAGCTCCTTCAGCTCGTGCACATTGGTACTGGAGGTATCGATCTGAGTCTTGGCAATCCGCCGCAGGGGCTGGAGCAAGCGGCGCTCGAGCTCGATCGCCTCGGCGAGCGGACGATCGGCACTCGTCAGCGGGTGCTTGCGGCGGGTCTCACTGAAACGGGTCACCAGGGTCGGCGTGTCCGCTTCGAGGAAGATGACTCGAATCGCGATGCCCTGCGCCTCCAGTGCCTCGATCACCCCGGGCAACTGATCGAGCAGCTCCGGACCGCTGCGCGCATCGATACCAATGGCCGTGCCGCCGCGACCATCGCCGCCCTCAGGACGAGACTGCTTGAGCCCAAGCGCCAGGTCATGCAGCAGAAACAAGGGCAGATTATCGATACAGACGTAGCCGATATCTTCTAGCGTGCGCAGTGCAACACTCTTACCGGCACCAGACAGCCCGCTGATGATGATCAACTCCATGCCGATAACCTGTTTGTGGGTATGAAATGCATAAGCTGCTGAACTAAACGTAAGGCGCCGTGGTGACGCACCGAGCGTTCTCATCGATAGAGCGGGATTGTCGCTCGATCAGATCGACGCCGGCATCATAGCCGCGCAACCGCAAGATTTGGTTACGCACTGCGGTCTCCAGCAGTACAGCAAGGTTGCGGCCAGGGGCCACCGGCAAAGTGACCTCCGGAACCGATACGCCAAGGATCGTCCGCGTAGACAGGCTTCCCCGCAGGCGGTCCATTTGCGCCAGCGCGTCTCCATCGAACGACCGCATGTTGACGATCAAGTTCAGCTGCTCTCGCCGTTGCAGTGCGCCCTCACCAAACATCGCCCGAACATTGAGCACGCCGAGTCCGCGCACCTCCAGGAAGTCTCTGAGCAGCTCAGGACAGCTTCCTTCTAAGGTCTCCGGGCCAATGCGCGCAACCTCGGGTGCGTCATCAGCGATCAGTCGGTGACCGCGCACCACCATCTCGAGCGCAAGCTCGCTCTTACCGATGCCGGGGTCACCCATCAAGAGCACCCCCATGCCCAGCACGTCGAGAAAAACGCCGTGCAGGGTCGTGCGCTCGGCAAGCGCGTAGGTGAGGAAGTACTGCAGCCGGTCGACGATCTCTTCTTCGGCGCGCGGCGATGAGAGCAGGGGCGTGCCGGACTGCTCAGCGCGGGCAAAGAAGCCCGGCGGAGGGTCGATGTCCTGGGCGAAGATGACCGCCGCAGGTTCAGCGGCAAATAACCGCTCGACGATGTCACGGCCAGCTGCTCGGCTCAGATCCGCGAGATGGTGGATCTCGGCAAGCCCCAGCACCTGCAGGCGGTTAGGATGGATGCAGTTCAGGGAGCCAACCAGACTCTGAGCCGCAGCGGCCGATGAGTCGGCATTGAGCAGCGCTAGCGGCTGATCAGGTACTGGCGTTAGCCAACGCAGCCCGAGCCGTGGGCCAAGGTGCTCAACCAATCCCTGTAACGTATCGACGGGCGGCATCGGCGCGAGCCTGGCTTAATCGCGGCGCTGCAACACATCCAGCACGACGCTGGCATCATCCGCAGCCCTCAGGGCCGAGCGCAGTCGCGGATCACTGAAACGCTCGGCGAGCTGGGCGAGCAGGCTCAGATGGGCATCGGTTGCCTCCTGCGGCACCAGCAGCCCAAAGGCGAGATCAACCGGCTGGTCATCCGGTGCATCGAAGCTCACCCCCTCGCTCAGCTGAACAAAGGCGCCAACGGCGTTATCGATGCCCTCGATGCGGGCATGTGGCAGCGCGATACCCTCGCCCAAGCCGGTGCTTCCGAGCCGCTCGCGCTCGTTCAGCAGGTCAAACACCGCGGCCGGTGGGCAGTCCGGCCGCGCTGTCGCCAACAGCTCAGCCAAGGATTCCAGCAATCGCTTCTTACTCGTGACCTCGACACGACAGCGAATTCGTGGCTCAGCAATCAAACTGGGGGGAAACATCGACCGTCGCTCCAGAAAATAGGTCTTCGCGTGCAGGACGCAGCACGGCCTGGGCAGTTAAAGGCAACGACGCCGGAGACAATAGGCTGATGGCGTCGCAAAGGGGGCCGGAGCGAACCTGGTCTCGCTCCGGCGCAGTCGTCGACTTGCAGCTCATCGCTGCAAGCCGCGCGGGCAGCACTCAGTGCAGCGGCGCATCGATCTCATCGACCTCATCGTTCGGCTCGCCGCTGACGGTCTCGCCTTCGGCTGGCGTCTTGGTCGCACTGCCGCGGTGACTCTGGCGCTTTTCCTTATGCTTCAGCACCTGGCGGTCGAGCTTGTCGATCAGCCCATCAATGGCTGCATACATATCCTCATGCACAGCATCAGCAAAGACATCGGCGCCGTTCATGTGGATACGCGCCTCGGCCTTCTGCCGGAGCTTCTCGACACTCAGGATCACATGCACTTTGATCACGTGATCGAAGTGACGCTCTAGGCGCTCGAATTTACTCTCGACATAGCCCTTCAGGGGCTCGGTAATATCGACATGATGACCCGTCAGGTTGATTTGCATAGTGTCACTCCTGGGTTGGCAAGCGAGCCTGGGCGGCGGTTACTGAATACCGCAGCTAGAGGCGCTTGCGCTCGTTCGAGGGTGGGATACCCATGGCCTCGCGGTACTTGGCGACGGTACGTCGCGCGACATTGATGCCCTGTTCGGACAGGATGCCGGCGATCTTGCTGTCGCTCAGCGGTTTGTTTGCCGTCTCGGCGGCGACCAACTTGCGGATGAAGGCGCGGATGGCGGTCGACGAGCATTCGCCGCCCGAGGCCGTGCCCACATGGCTGGAAAAGAAATATTTGAATTCGAGCGTGCCCCGCGGCGTATGCATGTACTTTTGCGTGGTTACGCGCGAGACCGTCGACTCGTGCAGCTCGAGCGAATCTGCAACATCTCTGAGGATCAGCGGGCGCATCGCCTCCTCGCCGTAATCGAAGAAATCGCGCTGTAGCTCGACGATCTTCGCCGCCACCCTCAGCACCGTATCGTTGCGGCTGAGCAGACTCTTGATGAACCAACGGGCCTCCTGCAGATGCGTCTTCAGACAAACATTCTCGGCGCCATCATCGGCGCGCCGGATCAGCTTTGCATAGTCTTCGTTCACTCTCAGTTTAGGCTGAGTTTCAGGATTTAGCTCGACCTGCCACACACCCGCGCGTTTCCGCACCAGTACATCGGGGATCACATAGTCGGTCTGGTGATCGCTGATCAGCGAGCCAGGCCGCGGTTGCAGTGATCGAATCAGCGTCAACGCCCCCCCCAGATCCAGGTCGGAGAGCTTGGTGTGGCGACGCATCTCATCGAGGTCGTTCCGCGCCAGCGCATCGAACAGGGTATCGCAAATCTTCAGTGCCCCAGCCCGATGCGGCGTCTCAGGGGGCAGCTGCCGCAGTTGCAGCATCAGGCATTCGCGCGGATCACGAGCACCCACGCCTGCCGGGTCCAGGGCCTGAATCGCGTGCAAAACCGCCTCGATTTCGTCCAGCTCGAGGTCGTCGAGATCAAGGGTCTCGATCAGCTCGGCGGGATCGAGTCGCAGATAGCCGTCAGCATCGATGGCATCGATGAGCGCCTCAGCGATGACCCGGTCTCGCGCCCCCAGATGGCCCAGATTGAGCTGCCATTCAAGATGGTCGTGTAACGTCTGCGGGCGCGACTGCTGCGCAAACAGGTCGACATCGCCGGACGACCCGACCCCCGGAGTACCGGAAGGTCCGGCATACTGTGCGCTCAGATCACTGTCGTAGGTATCGCTCCACTCACTGTCGAGCGGCAGATCATCGGGCAGTGTGCTGGATTCAGCCGAGACCTCGGCATCCACGGCCGCGTCGGCCCGTTCTTGATGCAACTCAGCAGCCTCGCGCGAAGGCTCCATGACGCCGTCTCGCCCGCGCTCATCGTCCTCCGATGTCTCTAACATCAGGTTGGACTCGAGCGCATCCTGGATCTCGCGCTGGAGATCGAGCGTGGAGAGCTGTAACAGCTTGATCGCTTGCTGGAGCTGCGGCGTCATGGTCAGATGCTGACCGAGACGGAGCTGGATGCTTTGCTTCATTCCGAGCGGTTATGCGGGTACAAAAGGCCTGACTGCCGTGCAGTCTAGTCGAAAAGGCTGCTCAGTCGCAGCGTCAAGCGTGAATCGAGGGGTTTCTGACACCAGATTCAGAGCCGAAAGTGTTCACCAAGATAGACCGCCCGCACCTGTGGATCTTGCAACAACTCCGCAGGCGCCCCGCTGGCGATCACCCGGCCGGCGTTGATGATATAGGCCCGGTCGCAGATGTCGAGTGTCTCCCGAACATTATGATCGGTGATCAGCACACCGATCTGACGATCGCGTAGGTGACTGATGATCGACTTGATATCGCCCACCGCAATGGGGTCAACCCCCGCGAACGGTTCATCGAGCAGCATGATCTTTGGCTCGACTGCAAGCGCGCGGGCGATCTCGAGCCGCCGGCGCTCACCGCCCGAGAGGCTGAGCGCAAGCGAATCGGCGACATGGCTGATACCCAGCTCATCCAACAGCTCATCGCAGCGCTGGCGACGGTCCTCGCGGCTGCTGCCGTTACGCATCTCGAGCACCGCCGTCAGATTATCCCGTGCCGTGAGCTTACGGAACACCGAAGGCTCCTGCGCCAAGTAGCTCAGGCCGCGCCGTGCGCGCGCGTGCATTGGCCGATGGGTAATATCCTCGCCATCCAGAGTGATGCGGCCAGCGTTAGCGCCCACCAGCCCGACGATCATGTAAAAGCTGGTGGTCTTACCCGCCCCATTCGGCCCCAACAATCCAACCACCTCGCCGGCGTTGACAGCAAGATCGACGCCATCGACCACGCGTCGACGACGATAGGTCTTCGCCAGCGCACGCGCCTCAAGGGTCGCCATCACTGAGACGAAGCCGGCTTGGGGGCGGACTCCGCGGCCGACTCGGGCTCGATACGGATCTTGACCCGATCGCGGCCCTGGGCACTGCTACCGGCAGTCACGCGCTCAGTGATGCGATTGTAGACGATGCGGTCGCTGGCAAAACGATCCTCGCCTTGGACCAGCACCGCGTCATCGATCAACGTCAATTCTTCGCGATCCGCTTCGTACTCCATACGCAACGCGCGCCCGGTCACCTCGTCCGGGTCATCATCAAGCCGCTGCCGATAATGCACCGGCTGACCGATCGCGATGATCTTCTCGGCGCGGCGGTCTGGCTTATGGTGCACCAGCACCTCGTCGGCCTGGATGAACATGCTGCCCTGCGTCACCTCAACGTTACCGATGTAGAGGCTGGTCAACTGCTTTTCGTCCAGCTCAGCGGCATCAGCCTCGATGTACATCGGCTGATATTGATCCGACTCGAGCGCCCGCACGGCTGTCGTGGTCGCAAACAGCGTAGCCGCGGACAGCAGACCCAACAGCGCGGCTAGCCCCCAACCGCGGTCTTGATTCGGGCTCATAGCCATCTCCTCATGGTGCATTCAGCCTGCGTCATCGTCGGTGCTGGGTGCCAGCGCTGCGCGGGCACGCCCGAACAGCTGGATGCGCGTCGTCTCACCGAGCCAGGCGCGCATGCCGTCGGTCGCGGTGATCCAATCCTCAGCGCGCTCGATCTCGACAAAATGCCCGGTCTCGGCATAATCGACCTCTGGCAACACCAACAGCTCGCTGGTGCGAAGCTCGACCGGCGCCGACTGGGCTGTCGCATCCCGCTGCAGCCGCACCTCTCGCTCGAGCAAGATCTCGTCGCCGCGTGCATTGATCCAGGCAAGTTCCGAGCGCGCATGCAAGGGCGGGCCATCGTCGCTGTAGACAACGAGCACAGGGTTATCCAGCTCGCTGCTGCCATCATCCGGGTAGTGACGAAGGCGTTGTGCGCTGAGACGGCGCTCAGGGTGCCCAGCGCTATCGAGTGTCACCACACGCAGCCCTTCGACGACATAATCGGGCCGGCGCTCAGTGCTCGGCGTTAGACTCTGATCGGTGTCGCGCACAAACAACCACCACCACGCAGCCAGTCCCGTAGCGATCAACAGCGCTGCCAGGAAAAACTCGCGCCGCGTTAGAGGCATGGAGCGACCACGAAACCAACAGACCAAAAGCGCTCAGCGACAGCAGCCCATCGTCGGGCTTGCGCTGCCGCTACGAGCAAGCTGAGCATCAAGCGCTGAGAGCCCATCAGCGACGGATATAGTCGGCAAAGATGGTGTCGAGCTTGCCCTGTGCCGCAAGCAAACCTTCGCATACCTCACGCGCCGCACCTTGGCCGCCAGCCAAGCGCGTTTGCCAATGACAGTGCTCCCGCACCAGAGGATGCGCATCAGCGACTGCGATAGCCAAGCCCACCTGCAGCATCACCGGCAGGTCGACGACGTCATCGCCCACATAGGCAATTTGTGCGTGCTCAAGCCCACAGGCCTGGCGCAGTTGAGCATAGGCTGGGCGCTTGTCGCGCTGACCCTGATAGATGTGCGCGACGCCCAGACTTTCCATGCGGATGCGCACCACCTCGGATTGACGCCCGGTAATGACCGCCATGGTAATACCAGCCTGGCGCAACATTGCCATTCCATGGCCATCCCGCGAGTTGAAGGCCTTGTATTCTTGGCCATCGTCACCGAGAAAGAGACTCCCGTCCGTCAGCACTCCGTCAACATCAAAGATCACCATCTCGATCGCTTTGGCGCGCGCTTTGTAATCGGTCATGTGGCTCTCGCTCTTCACCCCAGTGCACCCATCTGGCTCTCGACACCTATGATACCTGTCTTATGATACCTGCCCTAGGATATCCGGATGAGCAACACAACGATGGTGACCTGCCGCGGCTGGTGGGATCTTGCCGACAGCGCGTTCTTCTATCCAGAAGACCTGCCGCACGACTGGCGTCTGAGCTATTTTGCCAACAGCTTTCGCGCCGCTCTGCTGCCGGCCGTGTTTTGGACCGACGCCGATCCGCAGACGGCGGCGCAATGGTATGACGACGTACCGCCAGGCTTCCGATTTGCCGCCGAGCAGTCGCCGACGGTATCTCAAGAAACGCAAGATCGTCACCACCAGCTCAAGCCGGCGCAGCTTGAACAACGCCTCGGAGCAAAACTCGACGCCTGGATAGAGCCGATTGACGAGCCGGCATCGACGGTAATCTCGACCATAACAGGCAGCGACGCCAACCGCTGCCTGCGCTATCAACGCCGCCAAACCGCGCAGCGGAGCAATCCCGACCCAGATCGCAGTTATCCATCCTGCTACGGCCTCATCGCCCCAGCCGAGCTGCATCGCGATCTGCGCGGGGCGCGAGATTGGCTGCGCAAGATGGCTGAGCAACAGGGCCAAGCACCCAGCTTGATCATCATGGCACGGCCGAGCAGTACCGACCTGTCGGCCTGGCAAGAGCTATTAGATCTCCTCGGGCTCAGTTGACCTGAATCTCGCGCGATTCACCTGCCAGGATGGCGCCGCGCCATGAGTACTAGGCATCCGAGTGGGATCTGCATCAGGCCTGAGCGGGCGCAGGCGGGGCACAGCGGATCGGTCGGCATCGCCTCATCCTTGACGCTACTAGGGGCAGGCCGCGAGAATGGCGCGCTTTGGATCGTCGCCAAAGTAAGGACTCCCGTCCCATGGCAACAGCGCAGTCAAAGCAAGCATCAGTGACGCTGCCGCGTGAAGAGCGCTCCGGCATGACGGACGAGCAGATGCTTGCCAAAGTGCGCGGCCTGCGTTTCTACCACGGTGATCGCTGCATCTTCGACGGCATCGATCTGGACATCCAGCGCGGTCGGATCACTGCCATCATGGGTCCGAGCGGGACCGGCAAGACCACCCTGCTGAAGCTTATCAGCGGCCAGTTGCATGCCGACGCCGGAACCGTTGAAGTGGACGGCCAGAGCATCCAGGAACTGAGCCGAGATGCGCTTTACCAACTGCGCATTCGTATGGGCATGCTGTTTCAGAGCGGCGCCTTGCTGACCGATCTGAACGTGTTCGAGAATGTCGCGTTTCCGATCCGCGAGCATGCCAAGCTACCAGAGTCCGTGCTGCGCAAGCTGGTGTTGATCAAGCTCGAGGCCGTTGGCCTGCGCGGCGCCGCGGCACTGATGCCGAGCCAGCTCTCCGGCGGCATGGCGCGGCGCGTGGCGCTGGCCCGAGCCATCGCACTCGACCCGATGATGATCATGTACGATGAGCCCTTCACCGGGCAGGACCCGATCTCGATGGGGGTATTGGTCTCGTTGATCCGGCAACTGAACGATGCCAGCGAGATGACCAGTATCATCGTCAGCCACGATGTGACCGAAACCACCAGCATCGCTGATTATCTCTACATCATCGCCAACGGCAAGATCATGGCCGAAGGCACACCGCAAGAGGTTGCCGCGAATGAGTCGGACTGGGTCCGACAATTCATGCAGGGCGAGCCGGATGGACCCGTGCATTATCACTACCCAGCACAGACGCTGGAGCAGGATCTGCTCCAGAGCGTCTGCCACTGAGCGCAGCCCCATTGCTTGACTCATTAGCGAGACTCGGTCGCGTCGGGCTCGCGATCTTAGCGAGCCTTGGCCGTGCCCACCTGTTGCTCGTTGGCATTCTCCGCGGCCTGCCCTCGATGCTGGTGCGTCCTCGCTTGTTGCTGGCGCAGATCTACGGCGTCGGCGTGCTCTCATTGTTGATCATCGTCGTCTCGGGCCTCTTTGTCGGCATGGTGTTAGGCCTTCAGGGCTACTATGTACTGTCCCAATTCGGCGCCGCTGAAAGCCTGGGCGTGATGGTGGCCGCCTCTCTGGTCCGCGAGCTTGGCCCGGTGGTGACAGCGCTGTTGTTCGCTGGACGCGCCGGCTCCGCACTGACCGCCGAGATCGGCCTGATGAAGGCGACCGAGCAACTGTCTGGACTGGAGATGATGGCCGTGGACCCGGTCAAACGGGTACTGACGCCACGTTTTTTCGCTGGTCTGATCTCAATGCCGCTGCTGGCCGCATTATTTAGCGCCATTGGCGTGATCGGCGGCTGGTTTGTCGGTGTCGGTCTGCTCGGCATCGATGACGGCGCCTTTTGGGGGCAGATGCAGAACAAGATCGACTTTGATGAAGACCTGGTCAATGGCGTGATCAAAAGCCTGGTCTTTGGTCTGGTCGTGACCTGGATCGCGCTCTACGAGGGTTATGATGCGACCCCGACATCGGCCGGAGTCAGCCGCGCTACCACCCGCACCGTGGTGCAGTCGGCGCTCGCGATCCTGGGGCTGGATTTCATTCTCACTGCTTTGATGTTCGGAGGCTGAAGCCATGGCGCGAATCCGCCTGAGCGAGATCCTGGTCGGCGTCTTCATGGCGCTCGGCTTCGTCGCGCTCTTCTTCCTGGCCATGCGGGTCAGCAACCTAAGCACCGCGGCCACCGGCGAGGGCTACAACCTGACCGCCAAGTTCGACAACATCGGTAGCCTTCGGGTGCGCGCGCCCGTAACCATGGCTGGGGTTCGGCTGGGCCGGGTCGAGGCGATCGATTTCGACCAGGAAACCTTCCAGGCGCTAGTCACCTTGCGCATCGAAGACCGCTACGACCAGATCCCGACCGACACCTTTGCCAACATCTTCACCGCTGGGCTGCTCGGCGAGCAGTATATCGGCCTTGATCCAGGCGGTAGCCCAGAGGTCTTAGGCGATGGCGATCGCATTGAATTCACACAATCAGCCTTGGTACTCGAACAGATGATTGGACAATTTCTCTTGAGCAAAGCAGAGGAGGGTGGCGAATGAGCGCACTCCGAATGAGAACACTCCAAATGAGAACACTCTTGGTCGCTGGTATCCTATTACTGGCATTGCCTCTCGCCAGCCTAGGCGCCGAACCCTCAGCGACGCAGTTGGTCGAGCGCACGGCCGATAAGATGCTCAGCACGCTCGAGAATCGGCGCGCCGAGGTCGAGCGCAAGCCGCAGCTGATCAACCAGCTGGTGGATAGCATCCTAGCGCCACATTTCGACTTCGAGCAGATGACTCGGCTTGCCGTCGGTCGCGACTGGCGCAGCGCCAGCCCGACGCAGCAACAGGATCTCACCGACAGTTTCCGCGATCTATTGGTGCGTACCTATGCCAAATCGATCATGAAGTACTCGGGCCAGGACATCGTCTATGAAACCGCACGCCCAGGCACACGCTCGGGAACCGTCGTCGTGCCGACCGAGGTGCGGGCTCCAGGGTCAGCCCCGATCCCCATCGACTATTACATGCTCGAGCGCGGCACTAGCTGGATGGTCTATGACGTCGTCATCGACGGCGTTAGCATGATCTCCAACTATCGCAGCCAATTCCGCACCACAATCGCCACTTCAGGCATCAATGGCCTGATCGAGCAATTGCGTGCGAAGACGGCACGCGGTGCCTAACGATGCGGCATCGACAGGCAGAGCAGGCGGCAACCGAACGCTTGGCGACACTGACGGAGATCAGCCCCGGGCAATTCGAGCTGAAGGGTGCTTTGATCCTTAGCACAGTCCCCTCCCTAGCACGGCAGGGCGCGCGGCTACTGAAGGCGGTGCGCACTAAGCGCGATAGCACGCCCTTGGCGCTTGAGATCGACCTCAGCGGCGTCAAGCGCAGCAGTAGTGCCGGCATCGCACTCTTGCTCGATTGGGTCGACCAGGCCGGCAGCGACGGCATCGACCTGCAATTTCGCAACTGGCCCGAGGCCCTGGCGCGCATCGCCAGCTTCTCCAACGTCGAGGGTCTGCTCCGCATCGAGGCCGCCCAGCATGGATAAACTCTTAATCAGCGGTGGCGCACGGCTCGATGGTGAGGTCCGTGCCTCTGGAGCCAAGAACGCGGCCTTGCCGATCATGGCTGCCACCCTCTTAGCGGATGGCATCTGCTCGCTCACCAATGTCCCGCATCTGCGCGACATCACCACCACCATGGAGCTGCTGGGGCGGCTCGGGGTGCAGCTGACGGTCGACGAGCGCATGGGCATTCAGGCCGATGCGCGCGAGGTCACGAGCGTCGAAGCACCCTACGAACTGGTGAAAACGATGCGTGCATCGATCCTGGTGCTCGGCCCCCTGCTGGCGCGGTTCGGCGCCGCCGATGTGTCGCTGCCCGGCGGCTGTGCGATCGGCGCCCGCCCGGTGAATATCCATCTCGATGGGCTGCGCGCCATGGGCGCCGAGGTTCGGGTCGAGAACGGCTTTGTACATGCCCGCGCCAAACGCTTGCAAGGAGCGCGTTTTGTGATGGACATGGTCACCGTCACCGGTACCGAGAATCTGATGATGGCGGCCGCGCTCGCCGACGGCGAAACCGTCCTCGAGAACGCCGCGCGCGAGCCCGAGGTGGTCGATCTAGCGCAGTTCCTGAACCGCATGGGTGCGCGTATCAGCGGCGCTGGAACAGACAGCATTCACATCCAAGGTGTTGAGAGGCTCGCCGGCACCGACTACGCGGTGATGCCCGATCGGATCGAGACCGGCACCTATCTGGTAGCCGCGGCGATGACCGGCGGCCGCGTTCGAGTACGCGACACCCGCGCCGATCTCCTCGATGCGGTGCTGATGAAGCTGCGCGAGGCTGGCGCCCAGGTCAGCACGGGCGAGGGCTGGATCGAGGTCGATATGCAAGGCAAACGGCCACGCGCAGTCGACATCCAAACCGCTCCACATCCCGCCTTCCCGACCGACATGCAGGCCCAGTTCTGCGCCCTCAACAGCATCGCCGAAGGCGCCGCTACGGTGAAGGAGACGGTGTTCGAGAACCGCTTCATGCACGCGCTGGAGATGCAGCGCATGGGCGCCGATATCCGCATCGAAGGCAATGTCGCCATCTGCCGCGGGGTCGAGCGACTGACCGCCGCGCCGGTGATGGCGACCGATCTACGCGCCTCAGCCAGCCTGGTCCTCGCCGGCCTGGTCGCTGAGGGCGATACACTGATCGATCGCATCTACCATATCGATCGCGGCTACGACAATATCGAGGAGAAGTTCGCCACGCTGGGTGCTGTGATCCGGCGCGTGCATTGATCCGCCCTAGCCACTGCTCATCTAGCCACGGCTCATCCGCCCCAGCCACAACTGATCTGCCCTCAACTAGGCTGAGATCCCCTGCCCCGTCCAGTTGCCGAGAGTGTCCGTATCTATGTCCGACGATCAAAGGCTCACCATCGCGCTCTCCAAGGGCCGCATCTTTGAGCAGACGCTGCCGTTGCTCGAGGCCGCTGGGCTCCGGGCCGTGGAAGACCCGGAAACCAGCCGCAAGCTGATCTTGGATACCAATGATCCGCGCGTGAAGTTGGTCATCATCCGTGCCAGCGATGTCCCCACCTATGTGCAATATGGCGCCGCCGACCTCGGCGTTGCCGGTAAGGACGTCCTGCTCGAGCATGGCGGCGAAGGACTCTACGAGCCGCTCGACCTGCGCATCGCCCGCTGCCGGCTGATGGTGGCTGGCCGCCCCGATACCGCGCTGGTGCCACCGCCGGCGCGCGGTCGGCTGCGGATCGCGACCAAATATGTCCGTGGCGCCGAGCGCCACTTCGCCGCCAAAGGCCAGCAGGTCGAGATCATCAAGCTCTATGGCTCGATGGAGCTCGCACCGCTGGTTGGGCTCGCAGACCTCATCGTCGACCTCGTCGAGAGTGGTAACACGCTAAAGGCAAACGGACTGGTGCCAATCGAGCACATCAGCGACATCAGCTCGCGCTTGATCGTCAACAAGGCCTCCTGGAAGATGAAACACACACGCGTGAGGGCACTGGTCGAATCGCTGCGGGAAGCGGTCGAGGCGCAGGCCGCAGCAGGCCGATAACGACACGCCATCCACCGTAGACAGGAGCCAGCAACAGCGAGACCAGAATGAACCACAGATGAACACGGATAAACACAGATCAAAGCCAGACAGAAGAGTTGTGTGTCTAGAAAACTGTTTTCATCTGTGTCTTTCTGTGTCTTTCTGTGTCTTTCTGTGTCTTTCTGTGTCTAACCCTAAGCAGCTCTGAAAAAGACCATAAACATGATGGACGAAAAGACCAGTGCGATGGCCTTTGAGTTGTCATAAATCACCAAACACAGAATTGCAGCATGACTAAGACCGCTCGCCCTAGGATCGCTCGTCTGAACACCACGGATGCGGATTTCGACGCCCGCCTTGCTGACCTCCTGGCCTGGGAGTCAGTCTCCGATGCGGGTGTCAAGCAGACCGTCGAGACCGTCATCGCTGACATTCGTCAGCGTGGTGATGCAGCGCTGATCGACTACACTGCGCGTTTCGACCATTGGCAACCAGAGAACGCTGCCGCCCTCGAGCTGGATCAGCGTCGGCTCAGTGAGGCATTGGAGCGCATCCCGTCTGCCCAGCGCCAAGCCCTGGAGACTGCGGCCGAGCGCATCCGCGCCTATGCCGAGCATCAGCGCCTGCAGGGCTGGGAGATCACCGATGCCGAGGGCAACCTGCTCGGCCAAAAGGTCACCCCGCTCGATCGGGTCGGGCTCTATGTGCCCGGCGGCAAGGCGGCTTATCCCTCATCGGTGCTGATGAATGCGTTGCCGGCCAAGGTCGCTGGCGTGCCGGAACTGGTGATGGTGGTGCCAACCCCCGGCGGCGAGCTGAATGAACTGGTGCTCGCCGCTGCCGCCATCGCTGGCGTTGACCGCGCCTTTGCGGTCGGCGGTGCGCAAGCCGTCGCCGCCCTCGCCTACGGCACCGAGACCGTCCCGGCCTGCGACAAGATCGTCGGTCCCGGCAACATCTATGTCGCCACCGCCAAGCGCGCCCTGTTTGGCCAGGTCGGCATCGACATGGTCGCCGGGCCGTCCGAGATCCTGATCCTCTGCGACGGCTTGACCAATCCGGATTGGATCGCAATGGACCTGTTCTCGCAGGCCGAGCATGATGAGGACGCGCAATCGATCCTGATCGCCTGGGACGCTGACTATCTGGATCAGGTCAGCGCCAGCATCGAGCGCCTGCTGCCGCAGATGGAGCGCAGCGAGATCATCGCCCAAGCGCTGAGTGCGCGCGGCGCACTGATCCTCGCGCGCGATCAGGACCAGGCCGCCGAGGTCGCCAACCGCATCGCGCCCGAGCATCTGGAGCTGTCGGTGGCCGAGCCTCAGGTGCTAGCCGAGAAGATTCGCCATGCCGGCGCCATCTTCATGGGCCGCTACACCGCTGAGGCGCTAGGCGACTATTGCGCCGGGCCGAATCACGTACTGCCGACCTCGCGCACCGCCCGCTTCTCATCACCACTCGGCGTCTACGACTTCCAAAAGCGCTCAAGCCTGATCATGGCCTCCGCAGCCGGTGCCGCGGCGCTAGCCGAGACCGCGTCAGCACTGGCCCGCGGCGAGGGGCTGACCGCCCATGCCCGCTCGGCCGAGTATCGTGACGGCGGTCGCGATTGATGCGTCCAAGTGCCATGAATAGCCTGATCGAACAGCTGATACGCCCAGAGATTCGGACGCTCAAGGCCTATCATGTGCCGGACGCCACCGGCATGATCAAGCTCGACGCGATGGAGAACCCGTATCCCTGGCCGGAATCCCTCTGCAACGACTGGCTTGAGGCGCTGCGTGATGCCGAGCTGAATCGCTATCCCGACCCGCGTGCGCGCGCGTTGCAGGCGGCGCTGCGCGAGGCGATGCAGATACCCGAAGGCATGGACCTGCTGCTCGGCAACGGCTCCGACGAGCTGATCCAGATGCTGGCGCTCGCCGTTGCTGCGCCGGCTGCCGCTCAGCCCAGTTATCCAAACGTCAGCCCCAGCCTCAGCCCCAATAGCGATCCAACCGCAAGACTCGACGACACCCGTCACGATCCCTCGCTCGGGCATTCGCACCGCTGGCGCCCGAGTCTACTCTCGCTCGATCCCGGCTTCGTCATGTACCGGATGATCGGCCTCTTTGCCGGACTCGACTATGTCGGGGTCAATCTAAACGCGGCCGATTTCTCGCTCGACCTCGACGCCACACTAGCCGCCATCGAGCGTCATCAGCCGCTGCTGACCTTCATCGCCTATCCGAATAACCCGACCGGCAACCTGTTCGATCCCGCCGCCATCGAGCAGATCATCGCCGCCAGCCCCGGCCTCGTCATCGTCGATGAGGCCTACGCGCCCTTTACCGATGCCAGCTTTATGCCGCGACTCGGCGAGTGGCCGAATCTGCTAGTGATGCGCACGGTCTCGAAGATGGGACTCGCCGGTCTGCGGCTCGGCTACCTCGCCGGTCCAGCGGAGTGGATCGAGCAGATCGACAAAGTACGCCTGCCCTACAACATCAACGTCCTCAGCCAGGCCAGCGCCGCCTTTGCGCTACGTCATCGCGATGTCCTCGACGCGCAAACCGAATCCATCCGCGACGAGCGTGGACGCCTCGCCGCAGCCCTCGCCGATCTCGATGGCGGCCGCGGCCACCTCAACCCGTTCCCGAGCGATGCCAATTTCATCCTCGTTCGCACCCAACCCGGACGTGCTGGAGCACTCTTCAACGGCCTGCGCGAGCGCAATATCCTGATCAAGAACCTCAATGGCGCCCATCCGATGCTGACTGACTGTCTGCGCATCACTGTGGGTACGCCAGACGAGAACAGCGCCCTACTCGCCGCACTCTCTGGACTCATTGATACCGTTTAGCGCGCGTCTTGAAATCTCTGTGTTTATCTCAGGGTTAAATGCGCTTTCTAGCCTTCGATTTAGGCTTCAAGCTGCTTTGCCTGTTTTTGCTTGGCGCGCTGATCGCTCCCGCTTTTCTATGGTTGCTTCGCCTTTATCCGGTTTGACCATGGATTTTCTCCGCGACTTGACCGGCTCGCCGTCGGAGATCGCAAGCACCAAGCCAAGGCTAGCAAACACCGTGAGTAGGCTGCTGCCACCGTGGCTGATGAGCGGCAGCGTGATCCCAGTTAGCGGCAGCGCCTTGGTGACACCGCCAATATTCAACAGCGTCTGCACGCTCAGCACAGCCGCAACTCCGGTTGCCGCCATCAGCCCGAAAGGCGTGCGCGCCCGCGCGGCCAAGGTGAGCAAGCGAATCAGCAACAGTGCAAACAGCATCACCAGCAGCACGCTGCCGGCAAAGCCAAGCTCTTCGGCCCAGACCGCGTAGATCAAGTCAGATTCGGCGATCGGCGTATAACGCGGACGCGCCTGGCTAAAGCCCTCTCCCCAGAGTCCGCCCGCATACATCCCAGACAGGCCTTGCAAGACCTGCCAGCCAGCCCCGGTTGGATCGGAAAAGGGATTCAGCCACACCTCGACCCGACGCTGGCCGTGCGTAAAGAGACTGATGAGGGCCGCGCCGGCCGCGCCTCCTAGCACCAAGCCATAGGCCAGATAACCGGGATGCCGAGTGCCGGCCGCCAACACCGCAAGCAGCATCACACCAAGGATCAACACCAACCCGAGGTCGCGCTGCACCAAGAGCATCGCCAGCACGAGCATCCAGACCAGCAACAACGGCCAGAGCGACCGCAGCGGCGGCAGCAGACTGCGCCATCGACTGAGCCGCTTCAGGTGCTGATCGACGAAGGCCGCGGTGAACAACACCAGCGTGAGCTTCAGCAATTCAGTCGGCGTGATGAATCCGAACCCATAGACCGCACCTCGGTAACGTTGCCCAGTTGCGAGCACCAACGCCAGCAAAAGCAACGAGACCCCAGCCCATAGCCAGGTCACGCGCGTAGCCAGGCGATAACGTCCACCCCGTCCGGCGATCGCAAAGATCAGCATCAAGGCAACACCGAGCGGCAGTGGAATCAACTTGGCAGGGTCTAACGCCGCTGCTGCAAAGAGCCCCGTGCGGGCCTGGGCGATCAGGCCAATCGCACTCAGCAGCGCGGTGAGCGGAAGCAGCAACTGATCGCCCCGGAACCGCGCCAGCACCAGCAGCAGATGGGCGCTAACGAAGGTACCCAGGTAAATCAGGAAGGGCACCAGCGCCACGAACTGTACATCCAGTCCATCTTTCGGCCCCGCGCCCAGCAGCATCAAATAGCCTAAGAGCGCGATGAGCAGCGCCCAGAGCAACAGTCGGCGCTCGGGTGCACGCAGCTGCCAGTAATCACCGATGCTGATCGGCGTTCCGCGACGCGCCATCGCTAGAAACCTTGCTCTGCGGCCTTGAGCAGCAAATCGCGCGCGATCGGCGCCGCGACCGTCGAGCCGTAACCGCCATGCTCGACCAAAACGGCGAACGCCAGCCGCGGCGCCGACGCCGGTGCGAAGCCAACAAACCAGCTATGCGAGGCGCCTTGCGGGTTTTCAGCAGTGCCGGTCTTACCCGCAATCTCGAGCCCAGCGGTCTCGATCCCTCGCCC
The DNA here is from genome assembly GCF_016653315.1 of Halochromatium roseum. Classification (GTDB taxonomy): domain Bacteria; phylum Pseudomonadota; class Gammaproteobacteria; order Chromatiales; family Chromatiaceae; genus Lamprobacter; species Lamprobacter roseus. The sequence continues at coordinate 76,909 of NZ_NHSH01000074.1, forward strand.
GGTGCCATCGGTGACTGCACGCCTGAGCATCACCCGCAGCCGGCGCGCCGTATCCGCGCTCATGAATCGCCCGAGCACCTCCGGCTTTGTATCGCGGAGCAGACGCGGCCGCATCGCAACACCATCGTTAGCGATCGCGGCCGCAACCAGGGCCATATAGGCCGGCGTCGTGGTGACGCGACCCTGCCCAATCGCCGCCTGCGCCAGCCCATAACGGTCGCGCTCTGGGATTGGCTCCAGCTGGGCGGCCTGCAGATGGACGGTTCCGGACGGGCCGCCGACAAAGGCAATCGATCGGTTGAAGAGGAAGCGTTCACCGGTCTTGGTCAGCGCCCGGTGGCCGCCGAGCACACCGAGCTGCGCGAAAAAGACATTCGATGATTTGGCCAGTGCCGTCGTCAGATCCAGCACCCCATGTCCGGCCCAAGCCCGACCAGAGCGCTGCGCCTCGTAATATTCATGATCTCGAATCGGCCGATAGCGGCTCGAGGTGGTGTAACCGTTAGCGGGATTGTCCAGACGACCGCGGAAGCCGTTCTCTAACGCCTGAGCGGCCAGAATGACCTTGAAGACGGAGCCGGGTGGATACTGGCCCTGGGTGGCACGGTTCAACAGCGGTGTTGCTGGATCAGCGCCGCGAAAGAGGGTTGGTTGCAGCTGATTCGGATCGAAGCCTGGCACGCTCGCCATCACCAACACCGCACCGTCCGCGGGCCGCATCAGGACCACCGCGCCCCGACCGATACCCTTCGCTGATGCAATCTGCTCGACCGCCGCCTGCTGCAAGCCCGCATCCAGGGTCGTCACCAGATCCTGCCCGCGCGGACGTTTGCTCTGCGTGAGCAACTGACGCCCAAGCTCGCCCCAGTCCCCAAGGCTGTCCAGCGTCGACCCATTCAGCGCCGGGTTGGCCATCGCCTCGACACCACTCAGCCCAAAGCGCGGATCAGCATAGCCGATGGCATGCGCAAACACAGAGCCATACGGGTAAACCCGCTCCGCCGCACCATCCCGATTCCGACTCTCGGCCAAGACCTGCCCACGCTGATCGAGAATCCGGCCGCGTTGAATCCAATGCGCCGGGTTGAACTGACGGCGATCATGCGACTGCATGAAGGCAATGAATTGCGGCCGCGCCGTCCCACCCAGCTGCCAGGTTGCCTGATAGCCAAGAATGGCGACTAGGGATAAGCCGAGCAGACCGACAACTGGCAGCAGCCAGGCGCGTGGTCGCGCCAGATGCTTCAGCGGCACCACAAACCGAAGCTGTAAGGCTTGCCAGAGCCAAAACAGCAACGCCAGCCCGAAGGCCAGGTGCAGACCAAGGCGCACGGCCTCCCAGGGCGGGGAGCGAAACAGAGCGTTGAGCAGTTCCATAAGCAGGCGAGATCATACCCGAGAATCTGGCCACACTTGCGGCTACAATCGGACGAAACCTTCAACCATCGTCGCCGCAAGACCCCGCGGAGCCCAAGATGCCCAAAGAGACACCCCGCCACGGCCGCACCGGCCAAACCATCGACAGCAGCAAGCTCGACCGCGTCGTTGCCGATGCGCGCCGCGCCATGGACGAGCGCGCCGCCGGTTATCGCGAGCAAGCGCTCAAGCTCTATCCCTGGGTCTGCGGGCGCTGTGCGCGAGAGTTCGATCGCAGCAATCTGCGCGAGCTGACCGTGCACCACAAAGACATGGATCACGACAACAACCCACCCGACGGCAGCAACTGGGAGCTGCTCTGTCTCTACTGCCACGACAACGAGCATCAGAAGTACGAGGAGCACATCGCTGCCGTCGCCGCCGGACGTGATACCAGCGCCACGGGCGGGCGCAGCGCGGCGCCGAGTACGCATAACCCCTTCGCGGGTCTCGCGGATCTATTGAAGAAAGATTGACGACGAACTAGCGCGTGAGCCGATCGGCGATAGAAGCAGGAAAAACGCCCACAACAGCAGATAGCAACGCTCTGACTCCTATCAGCCCAGCGCAGGCTTGCTGCTTCCTAGCTCACGCATGATCAACTCTAGAATCGCCAAAGGATGTTCTTCATGCCCCAGATGCCCAAGACTCGGCAGGCAGTGCAACTGCGCAGAACTCACCAACCGCTTGACCTGTTCGGCTTCGATCGGCGGAATCGTTTTGTCATTCTCAAAGCTGACTAAGACCAACTGCGGCTCGAGCTGCGGCAACTCCCGCGCTAGTGGCTCAAGATCCCAATTCGCCATCATATTGAGTGCCGCCGCTAAATGCCCCGGATAGGAGATCAGCAGCCGATACAGCGCGATCCCTTCGGGGGTCAGGCGCGACCCGGTGCCGTCCGCCATGCGCTTGACGCTGCGCGGGTCCTTGCGGGCGCCGCGGGCAAAGAAGCGCGGCACCACCGAGTTCCGCGCAAACAGCTTTGCGGCCGGCGAGAACCACTTCCCCGCAAACCCCCTGAGCGGTAGGAGTGCGCCGCTGAGGCTGATCAGCAGCCTTGGCTGGATGTTGCCATCGAGACACATGCGCGCCAAGATCGCCGCCCCGGCTGAATGGCCAACGGCGACCTCGGGCACGAAACCTAATGACTGGGTGAGTGCGCTCACGGCGGCTGCCATGCCCGGCAATGACAGCTGCTTCGGCTCCGGCGCTGCGGTAAAGCCATGGCCCGGCAGGTCGAGGGCGAGCACCTGAAAATGCTCGGCCAGCAGAGGCAGCAGCCCGCCCCAGGAATGCGAGGCCGCACCGGTGCCATGAATCAGCAGCAGTGGCGGGCCGCTGCCAGCCTCTTGGATATGCCAACGGAGCCCGCCGGCCTCAACGAAGCGGCTGCACTCGCGATTCGGCCAGCTGCGACCATCGCGCTCCCAGCATGGCTTGTCGTTCATCACCGAGGCGGAGGTCATTGGCGTTGATCCCGTCGACGTGCGTTGATCAAGTAACCGCCTGCACAGCGCCGGAAAGCGCGCGCGCATCCGCATGCGGCAGCGGCAGATAGACCGCACCCATCTCGCGCGCTAGATTCTCGGCATCCGGGCGTGGCCGCGGCGACATATCCACCACCAGCGCCTTCAGCTCGGCGACGCGGAAGGCACGCGCCGAGGCCAAGGCATCCTCAGCTGCTTGGGCGCGGCCACCAATGCCGTCGCGATTGACGTTGGCGCGGCCATCGGTGAGCAAGATCACCACCGCCGTGCCACCGCGACGGGTGACGCCATCGGCGAGCGCCAACGCGGCATCGATGCCAGAGGCCAATGGAGTGCCGCCGCCGCCGGGCAGACTAGCCAAGCCGCGCTTGGCGCGCACCAACGAGCGCGTCGGTGGCAGTAGGATCTCAGCACGCGGACCGCGAAAGGCGATCATCGCGACACGATCGCGGCGCACATAGCAATCGGCCAGCAGCAGCTCAACCGCACCTTTGGCCTCGGCGAGGCGATGCAGTGCGGCCGAGCCTGAGGCATCGACGACAAAGATGGTCGTGGTCTCGGAGCGCTGACGATAGCGGGTGATGCGAAAATCATCGCGTCGCACCTCGACTAACACCTCGGACTCGCTGCCCTTCTCGGCGCGCTCTTGCCGACGCAGCCGCTGCCAAGGTGCCGCGACCCGCAGCGTATCGATGACATTCAGCCGTGCACCGGCGCCGGGCTCGCCGCGGCGCGTGCCAGCCGGACGGCCGCGCAAGGAGCCACTCTGGATGGCGCCCGACTTACCGCTCGACTTCGAGCGTTGGCGCATCGCGCCCATCTGTAGCATCGCCAGCAGATTCGGCGGTATCGCCGCCTGCGCGGCCTCCAGCACCTGCTCCTCAAGCGGCTTGTCCAGCTCCTGCTGCGGCGTCTGATCTTGGTCTTTCTGCTCGTCCTGGTTGTCTTCCGGGGGTGGTGGTGGCTCCTCGGCCTGTTGCTCCTCGTCCGGCTGCTCCGGCATCGGAATGCGGGTCGCGCGCGGCGCGAGCACCAAGCGGGCCGCCGCACTCACATCGGCGGACTCGACGCGATCGCGCCCGGCGAGCGCGGCAGAGGCCCGCGCAACGCGCAACGCCGCAATGGACGAACGCAGCGAATCGACACCCAGCGCCAACGCCGTGCCGCAGAGCATCTCGATGGCCTCTTCATCGATCTCGATCTCGCCCAGCCGGCGCCGCGCCGATTGAATCTGGCTCGGGTCAAAGTCTGATGCGAGCGCCTCGCGGTAGCGGATATCGCCAAGATCGAGCAGGAAGGCGAAGCGATCGAGCAGCGTGTGCGGCACCTGCTCTTCTTCGTTGGCACCCTCGTCGAGCGCCACCACACCCACCCGGGCCGAGGTGCGGGCGGTGATCCCATCGCGCTCGACCTGGATCTCGCCGTTATCGAGCGCTGCGCTGAGGTAGGCCGCGGTCGAGCGACCAATCCGCTCCGCCATCGCCAACTGCACCACGCCGCCATCGGCCTCGGCCAGCAGCCCGCGCTCGGCCACTGGCCGCCCGGCGTGCAAGGTGGCCGCCAGGTCGAGCCCGCCGAGCAGGCGACCATCAGCAATATGCAGCGGGATGCGCCGGACTGGCAGATCCGGCGGCAGCAGCTCGCGCAGCAGCTCCATCCAGAGATCACGCACCGGACCCGGCAACGCGCGCACCGAGATGCCGCCGCTGCCGACCGGATCAACCGCGAACAGCGCCGCCGCCAGGCAAGCATCGTCCCAGCGCGCGCTGTTATCGGGTAGGCCAGCCTGAGTGGGATCAGTCGTCGGATCAGTCGTCGAACCAGTCATCGGCTCCGTCATCGCGGCGCACCCAAGCGCGGGATCGAGCAGGATTCTAGGCTGCCGGCTAGACCCGCTGTCGGTGCGCCCTCAGGGCAGGGCCGCCAGCCGCTGCAACACCAGTTGATCATTCTCGGGCGACGCGAGCCGCTCATTCGCCGAACAACTCCTCGAGAGCGCGCTCGACGCGGGTCGTGGAGCCAGCATCGTCGAGCACATTGCGGCGCAGCCGGTGGCGCAGCGCCGGCGGCGCGACCCGCTTTAGATGCTCGTCGGTCACGCTCTCGTCACCCTCCAGCGCAGCATAGGCGCGCGCCGCGCGGATTAGCGTCAGCTCGCCGCGCAGACCGTCAGTGCCCAGCTTCATGCACAGCTCGGAGGCGCGCTCAAGCGCCGCATCCGGAACCTCGACATTGGGCAGACGCTCCTTCGCATTCAGGATCTGGCGGCGCACCTTGCCATCCTTACGCTTGTACTTGTCGATGAAGGCCTGCGGATCACGCTCGAAGTCATCGCGAAGACGCACCACCTGCACCCGCGATTTCAGGTCCTGTGGCGTGCTGATCTCGACCGAAAGGCCGAAGCGGTCGAGCAGCTGCGGGCGCAGCTCACCCTCTTCCGGGTTGCCACTGCCGACCAGCACGAACTTGGCCGGATGACGCACACTCAGGCCTTCACGCTCGACCACATTCTCGCCGCTCGCGGCGACATCGAGCAGCGAGTCGACCAGATGGTCCTCGAGCAGGTTGACCTCGTCGATATACAGAAAACCGCGGTGCGCGCGTGCCAGTAGGCCTGGCTCGAACGCCTTCTCGCCGCGCGTTAGAGCCTTCTCGAGGTCGAGCGCACCGATGACGCGGTCCTCGGTCGCCCCCAGCGGCAGATCAACCACCGGCACCTGCGCCTTGCGCGCCTTGAGCGGGCCGCTCGCCTTGCGCTCGCGGCATTGTTCGCAGAGCCCTGAGTCTGGCGCATCGGGATCGCAGTTATAGGTGCAGCGCTCGACGACGCGCATCGCCGGCAGCAGCGCTGCCAGGGCACGAATCGCCGTCGATTTGCCCGTGCCGCGATCGCCGAACGCGAGCACCCCGCCGATACTCTGATCCGTCGCCGCGATCAAGATCGCGAGCTTCATCTCTTCTTGGGCGACAATGGCAGAAAAGGGGAAGGCAAGCGGCATAGTCGTGTGAACCTTGTCGGCGGGCTTTATCAGGGGCCCTTACTGGAGGCTAGTATCGCGGCACGCGCGATCGCCGCAAGACCCTAGCGTCGGTGATTCTTTTCGGTCAAGGCGAACCGATCGTTTGCTTGCGCTGGCTCAGCGCAGCCGCCTCCAGAAAGCGTCGAAGACGACCCCGAGGCTGTCTGCAACGGTATGTTTCGCCTTCGTCGGTGCGGTTTCTTCCCTGAAGACCTCGCGCAGCAGGCAGGCTTCGCGTAGCCATGACCGATGTCGTTTTGGATGACAGCAGACACAGACTCATCAAAGAAACTGTCCATCAACTGCTTCCCGATTTTGAGCACCACTGGAGTGGCGGTCATCGGGATCCACTGTCTCGTTCCAGATGATCGCACCCCCGCGCCCTTAAATCGATGAAGAAGTTGATCGACACTGACCAAGGCGAGGACCTGAGCACGCTGCTTGAGCGCCGGCGAGCGCTTGGCGACGCCGGTGCGCTTCGGATTGGCGATCGGCGTTACTCATACGCTGAGCTCGCGGTGCTCGTCGAGCAACGCGCGGCTGCATTGACCGGCGCCGGTGTGGCGGCTGCTGAGCTAGTGCTCTGTCCAACCACACCGGTGCTGGACTCGTTCTTGATGCAATGGGCGCTGGCGAGTCTTGGCGTGGCCATGCTGCTAGTGCGCGCTGATCTGCCGGCCTCGCGGCACGAGTCGCTGATCCGCACGACCGCTGCTGAATGGTCCTGGCGGCCCGCTGACGAAGATGCGGTACTAGCAGATCTGGGGCTAGCTTCGCTGATCGGCGCAGGGGCAGGCACAGAACAACGCGTAACGCGGATCACTGATGCGGAAAGGCGAACGGCCGGCACGCTGATCCGCTGCGGATCAGCCCATTGGTCTGCGCCCGCACCCGCATCGGAGCCTGCGCCAGCGGCCAGGCCTGCGCTTGCGGCTGCAAATCCAAATTCATCCGCGAGCCTGATGACAGTCGTGCCCGGTGCTGCCACCGCGCCAGCGCTCTTCGTCGAGACCAGCGGCAGCAGCGCGGAGCCCAAGATCGTCATGTTGAGCGCGGCGGCGATTATCGCCTCTTGCCTAGCCGTGAATGCGCGACTCGAGCTCAAGCGCGGCGATCGCTGGCTCTGCGTCCTTCCGCGCCAGCATGTGGGCGGACTCGCGATCGGTTATCGCTGCGCATTTGCGGGTGCCGAGCTGATCGTGCAGTCGCGCTTCGAGGCCGAGAAGGTCCGAGTGGCGCTCTGGGACCAACGCATCACCCATCTCTCGCTGGTTCCTGCGATGTTGCAGCGCTTGCTCGACGTCGATCCGACACCACCGCCCGATCTCAGGGTCGTGCTCCTCGGCGGACAGGGGATCGATAGTAACCTGGCCCGACGGGCCGTTGAACAGGGCTGGCCGCTCTACCTCGGCTACGGCATGACCGAGACCTTCTCGCAGGTCGCCGGCGGCTGGATTGATGCCGAGGGCTTGCCACAGCAGGGCATGATACCGTTGGACGGCGTCGAGTTCAGCTGCCCCAGCTGCGGAGAAGCCAATACAAAGTCGCGGGGCGTAAGCCTCGCCGACATCCAGCCGCCCGAGCAACCTACTCGGCAGCCAGCGCAACAGACCCGATCGCGAGCCTCTGCAAAGGCCCAGGGCAGCGCACAGCAGGCCCAACCGCTGCGCATCCGCGGCCCGATGCTGATGCTCGGCTATGCCAATCCGACTCGCACGCCCGGCCATGGTCTCGACAACGGCTGGCTACAGACCTCAGACCTCGCCTGCCGACTGCCAGGCGGTGGCCTGCAGGTACTAGGGCGTGCCGATGATGTGGTGCTGATTGCCGGCATCAATGTACTGCCCGCCGAGATCGAGCGTGAGCTGGCACAACTGGATCAGATCGCCGAGATCGCCGTCATCGGCGTACCTGATCCGACCTGGGGACATCGACTGGTCGCACTCTACGTCGGCAAGCTTGAGCCTGCACAGCTTGAGGCCTGGTGCCGCAACAACCTGCCCTCACATCAGCGACCGCGGTTATTCGCGCGTCTTGAGCGTCTACCCACACTCAGCACTGGCAAGCGTGATCGGCAAGCGCTCTTCGCCCACGCCGAGGCCCTCGCACCGCGCGCAGGCCTTGAGGCTCGCGTTGATCATGCGCCCAGGCTAGAGACTGAACGACGATGACCGTCTCATTCAACCCGATCTCGCAGATAGCGCACTGATGAGGGATGTCGGCAGCGCTTGACTCTTGCCGGTGCGCGGATCGATGGCGACATGGACGCTGAGCGCCGTTGCCACCTCCTGATCACCGATGAAGAATCCGTAGGTCAAGCTAAAGCGCCGCTCGCCTAGCTCCTTCAGCGCGATGACGACATCGACCTGATCGCCATGGCGCAGCGGCCGCCGAAAATCGGCTTCGACATGCACCAGCGGCAGCCCGATCTGACGTCCTCGAATCAGACCATCGACCGGCCAGCCGATCCTGGCCATCATCGCCTCGTAGGCATCATGGGCATGGCGGAACAGATGGGCGAAGAACAGCACGCCGGCCGCATCGGTGTCGTGCAGTGCAACCCGAAAGTGATGCTCGATCATTGGCGCCGTCATGTTGTGGTCTGAGCTAGCAGCTCGGCCTCATAGGCGGCCCAGGCGACGTGCGATTCGCTGAGCTGGACCCGCATCGCGGTCAGCCCCTTGGCCGATTCACCGAGATCGCCCGCGCTGATCCGCGCCGCGAACCGGTCGAAGATCGCCCGGGCAAGAAACTCAGTGGTCGTATTCTGGCCCTTGAACGCGGGGTGCTCATCAAGGTTTTGGTAGTCGAACTCGCCGAGCACCTCGCGCAGTACCATCGAGGCCTTGCCGATATCGACCACCAAGCCATCGGCATCCAGCTGCGGGCGACGCAGTTCGCAGTCGACCACATAGGTGGCGCCATGCAGTTGTTGCGCGGGGCCGAAGATCTCACCGCGAAAGCTGTGCGCGATCATGATGTGGTCGCGAACGCAGAGGCTATACATGATCACTCATCCTATGCTGACTCATTACCAACGGACATCGCAGGATCACCATAACGGATACGGTGCATCAGTGTCGCACCGGGGGCCTTGGCCAGCCTAGCCATGACCCTCGGCAGGTCGGAAAAGGCCTCTTCGCCGGTGATCAATGCATCAAGCACCGGGTCGCTCAGCAGCGATAGGGCAAGCTGCAGGCGCCGCCGATGATCCCAGCGCGCCCGCTGCTGAAGCGGGAGGCTGCCCACCTGCGATGAGCGCAGCGTGAGCCGGCGCTGATGAAAGGCCTGACCCAATGGCAAGCTGACGGCTTGGCTGCCGAACCAGCTCAGCTCCAGGACAGTCGCCTCGACGCCGGCGAGCGCGAGCGCGCCGACGAGCCCGTTGGAGGTTCCGCTGGCATGAATCACCAAGTCCGCATCAGGACGAGCAGTGGCGGGATCTCGAAACGCAACCCCTAATGCAGCCGCGGTCTCGGCACGCTGCGGATTGATGTCGACGAGTTCAACCTCACAGCCCGGAATCCTGCTCGCGAGCCAAGCGCAGAGGCAGCCAACTGCCCCCGCGCCAACCACCGCGATCCGATCACCAAGGTGCGGTTGCGCATCCCAGAGTCCGTTGATCGCAGTCTCCATCTGCGCGGCGAGGATCGCCCGTTCCGGCGGTAGCCCAGCCGGCAATGGATGCACCGCCGAGGCCGGCACCCGATAGCGATCTTGGTGCGGGTACAAACAAAACACCGGTTGGCCGAGCAGTTCGGCATCCTCGGCCGCATCGACGGCCTCGACACGGCCAACGCTGATATAGCCATACTTGACCGGCGCCGGGAAGCTGCCGACCTGGAACGGTGCACGCATGCGCTGGTACTCACTCTCCGGTATCTCACCGCGAAACACCAGACCTTCGGTGCCTCGGCTGATCCCGCTGAAGAGGGTGCGCACCTCCACCTCACCATCGCTGAGGGCTGCAAGCGTCTCCGTGCGCAGCGCCCCCTGCCCCGGCCGGACCAGCCAAAAGGCCTGTGCTTCATCGGTCATGGCCATGCGCACATCCATGCGCACATCAAAGCCCGCAGGACTGCGGAGCATACCGCCATGGATTGATATCGACCGCCTTAGGCATCCACCCGCACCGCATAGATATCCCCCGAATTCGCTGCTTCCGGCAGCCCCTCGGTCCAGCAGCCCATCTCTTCAGCGCTCAGCCAGTTCGGGTGCACCAGCGACGCGTTTGCACCCAATGCAGCGTTGTAGCGATAAGCGCCGAGCCGCTCGCATTCCGCGAGCGCCTGCAGCGTGACATGGCGTTGAATGGTCGTGAACTCGAACGAAAGCGCGGCTAAGGGACGACTCAACCCTTGCAGGACAGTAGCCTCATAACCCTCAACGTCGATCTTGCAGAACCGCGGCTCCCCGTGACGCGCGATCAGCGCATCTAGCGTCGTCACGGGCACCATAATCGTTTCATCCCAGCGCTGGTCCCGCCATTCTCGCCCGTACTGAGCGGAGTTTATAAAGTCGCGCGAGAGCGAACTCGTGGTTGGGTTGGCAAGATTGAGATACATCTCTGCCTCAGTCGTGTCGGCACCTATGGCAACCTGTTCGATCACCACTTGCCGATCACGGCCATGCAGGATCCACAAGGCCCGCGCCAGTGCCGGCTGTGGCTCAACAGCTACCACACGCGCCTCCAGCCGACGCAGGCTCGCGGTACAATCACCAACGTGCGCGCCAATATCGAAGACGAGATCTGCTGGCCGCACGAACTGACCAAGCAATGGGTCGCGCCAGGCACCATCCGCGCTGCGGCGACGTTCGACGAGTGAGCGGGCAACGCCTAGCTCACGCCGGAGTCGCTCGCGTCCGAGTATGTTCTTTAACTGAATCATCACAGGCGACTCAACCTCTTAAGTGGCGATTAAGTGGCGATAGAACATCAGCGTTAGACCCCGCCGATAACCCTCTTGCTATTCTGCTGATCGCGCTCTGTATGAAGCTTCGCTACTACATCCTTCTGCTGCTGCTCGCATTCGGGCTGGTGCCTCTGATTGTCGCGGTGCTGATCAATCTGCCGCTGGTGCTCGATCGTACCGCGATGTTCTATCAGAAGGCGTATCTGCAGAATCTGCGGGCGGACTTCCGCGATCTCGACCAACATCTTGCCAGCCGCCACGAGATGATCCGACTGCTGGCGAAACTGCCTGAGCCCGGCATCATCCTCGGCGAGGCCAGCGATGAAGAAACCATCGACCTGGCACGCGCACGCTACACCGGCTGGATCAACCAGATGCTCAATGACCAGGCCGACCTGATCGAGATCCTTTTCGTAGATAGTGACGGCAACGAGCGCTTTTGGCTCGAGCGCGACGCATCAACCCGCGAATGGCGACCAACCGCACACCCTCCCGACCCACCAAGTCGCGGCTTTACCAGTGCCGGCCTAAAGCTCAAATCCGGCGAGGTCATCGTTAGCCGCATTCGAGTCAACCCGTTTGCCGCCCGCGAAGATCCTCGACAACTGATGACGCTTCAGCTCGCAAGCCCGGTTGGTCAGCATGCCGAAGACCAGAGCAAACCCCTGGGTCTGCTGATGATGACCATCGATGTTGGCGGTCTGGCAAACTTTTATCGGCAGACACTTTGGGTCACCAACGACGGCCGTTATCTTCGTCCGGGTGAACCGTTCAGCGAAGAAGCACTGGCGTTCACCGATTTTCCCGGCCTCGAGACGATCTTCAACGAAGAAAAGCTCGCCCTTTGGAAAGGGGATTTTGGTCCACCGCTGCTTTGGGTGCCGATGTTTCTCACCGAAAATGCGCAACCGCTCTGGGTCGGGCGGCCGGTCGATCCGTCGCCGATCGCAAACTTCCGCAATGCGCTCGTCGGGCGCGTGCTCAGCATTGTGTTGGTGCTGATCCTGGTCCTGCTGATCATCGCCCGCTGGCTGGCGGCGCGCGCCGAGCGTTTCGGCCAACAGCTGACCAGTGGCGTTCGTGGCATTCTACGCGAAGAGCAGACGCCCAGGTTTCGTTGGCAGGGCCCCACCGAAGTGCGAGAACTCGGCGAGCAGCTCAACGCACTGGCTCAGAGTCATGCCGAGCATCTCAGCGCCGAGCGCCAACACATGCGTCAGCTAGAGCAGTCGAATCGATATAAATCGGAGTTCCTCGCCAACGTCAGCCACGAGCTGCGCACCCCGCTCAACTCCATCTTATTGCTCTCTAAACTGCTCGCAGCTCAGGAATCCGGACTCGATGACGACCAACGTCGTCAGGCCAAGGTCATCAACGAAGCCGGACGCGACCTGCTGGCCATGATCGACAACGTTCTCGACATCTCGCGCATCGAGGCCGGGGCGGTGACCGTTCATCTGGAGTGGGTCCCAACCAAAGCGATGATCGACGAGCTTGTGGTGATGCTTGGACCGATCTTCGCCGAAAAAGGGCTGAAGCTGCGTGTCGAGTTCAGCGCCGCCGCACCCGACCATGTTTACAGCGATCAGGCTAAGATCCGTCAGATCTTGAAAAATTTCCTCTCTAACGCCGCAAAGTTCACCGAGAAGGGACAGGCCACCATCAGCATCCAGGCTGGAGACGACCAGTATCCGCTCGCGATCTCGGTTGCCGACACCGGCATTGGCATTCCGGTCGGCAAGGAGGAGATCATCTTTGAGGCCTTCCGACAGGCCGACGGCTCCACCCGCCGACGCTACGGGGGCACAGGACTCGGACTCTCGATCAGCAAGGAACTGGCACAGCTGCTTGGTGGCCAAATCAGCGTGACCAGCACACCCGGGCTTGGGTCTTGCTTCACACTCCATTTGCCCCTGTCATGCGATCCAAGCGGTCTTCCCGCGGTCGAGGTGATCGAGACGATGGAGGCCTTTCCTCCCAGCGCCGGCGTCGCCGAGGCCGACAGTCACCACAGCGAGGGGACAGAGAAAACGCACCTCTCCCAAGGCCTGCGATCGTCGACACGCAAAGCGGTTTTCACTGTCGATGGTGCAGGCACCTTAGATCTGGATATGGGCGCCGACAGCTCTGATGCGGCCAGCATCGATTACGCCAACCAATGGGTCTTACTGGTCGAGCGCGACGTGCAAAGCTTGCTCGCCGTGACTGAAGAACTAGAGGCACTTGGACTCCAGGTACAGACCGCGGCTGATGAAGAAGAGGCGTTTGAAACCCTCTCTGAAGAGCATGACTGCTCGATGCTACTGCTCGCAGGCTGCCTTGAAGCGAACGACGCCTGTGCTACGATCAAGCGCTTACGGCAGACGGATCGGCTGACCGATCTGCCGATCGTGGTATTCGGCGATTTGGACACAGCAGCGCAAGCGCGCTGTCTCGAGGCAGGGGCATGCTGTTTCCTGAAAAAGCCGATCGAACCGGCTGCCTTGGCCACTCTCATCCACGCCTCATTGCGCCGGAGTGCGGTTGAGGACATCGAGGAGACGGCATGATGGACGGATTCGATTACAAACTGTTGATCGTGGACGATCACGCGCACAACCTCTACACGTTGCGCAAGCTGATTGAAAAGCATCTCAAAGTCACCGTGCTCGAGGCCTCCTCGGGCCGCGAGGCGATTGACCTCACCCTCAGCCATCACGACATCGACCTGATCATCCTCGATGTCCAGATGCCGGAGATGGACGGTTTTCAGACCGCATCGCTGCTGAAGCGGCGGCGACGCTCACGCGACATCCCGATCATCTTCCTCACCGCCGCGTTCAAGGCCGAGGAGTTCCAACAGCGCGGGTTTGCGATCGGTGCTGTCGACTATCTGCTCAAGCCCATCGATGACAACCTGCTGATCAATAAGATCAGCACCTACTTCAGGCTGATCGAGAAGGAGCGCTCGCTCAACCGCGAACTCGAGATCAAGGTAGCCGAACGTACCGCCGAACTCGCCGAAGCGCGGCAGTACTTGGCCAACATCATCACCCACATGGGCGAGGCCTTGCTCGTGCTCACCCCCGAGGGCGAGATCAAGATCACCAACCCAGCCGCCTGTCGTATGCTCGGCTACAGCGAATCAGACCTGCTGGGACTCTCGATCGGCGATGTCTTCGAGGAAGAGGGCGACGAGGAGGCGGGCGCCTTCATGGGGACCTGGCTCGAGGCCTTGATTCGTACCGGGGCGCTGGCCAAGATCGAGGCGCGCTTCATCGCCAGCAACGGCCGGCGCGTGCCCATCTTGTTCTCGCGCACGGCAATCAAAGATACTGATGGCGCAATAACGGATATCATCTGCATCGCGAAGGACATGAGCGGCTATGTCCGCATCGATAACGACAACGTCATGGAAGCGCTGACGACCACCCATCTTGAGAGGACGACGGAGGCTGACCATGACCGATGACCTGCCAGCCGATTATTCTGCCCCCGAAGATACCACCCTGACCGCCATGGCCTTGAAGGCGATGGCGCATCCACTGCGTTGGAAGATCCTCTGCTCGCTCGGTCAGAACGAGCTCTCGGTGGGGGAGATCGTCGAGCGCACGGGAACCTCGCAGAGCAACATCTCCCAGCACCTTGAGCAGTTGCGGAACAAGAACATCGTCATCGCACGCAAGGAGGCCAACCGCATCTACTATCGCATCCGCAACGACCAGCTCTTGGAGCTGATCGGTATCATGCGCGATGTGCTGTGCCCGGCGAATCTCGACGATCGCTATCCGCGTTGATGAGGAGCGGGTTGGAGGCCGAATGGCGAAGTTTGAAGGGTGACGTTTGACTTGGGGAGAGACTGAGGCTGATGTTAGACGAGAACGACTGGTTTACCGAGGTCGCTGAGGCTGCTGGCAGTGCCTTTTCACTGCGGATCAAACAGCGGTTGCATCGCGAGGAAAGCCCGTTTCAGACCATCGAGGTCTACGAGACTGAGACTTTCGGTCAGCTGATGGTGATCGATGGTTTTACCATGCTCTCGACGCGTGAGAACTTCCTCTACCATGAGATGCTCTCGCACCCGGTGCTGTTTACACATCCAGCGCCGAGACGGGTCGCGATCATCGGTGGGGGAGACTGTGGCACCTTGCGCGAGGTGTTACGCCATCCGGAGATCGAGTCGGCCATCCAGATCGATATCGATGAACGCGTGACGCGGGTTGCCGAGCAGTTCTTTCCTGAGCTGACCGAGTCCAACGCCGATCCGCGCGCGACCCTGCTGTTCGATGATGGGATACGCTGGATGCGGGAGGCGCCTGATCAATCGCTTGATATCATCATCATCGATAGCACCGATCCGGTCGGGCCAGCCGAGGGCTTGTTTACCGCGACCTTCTATCGTGATTGCCACCGTGCCTTAGCGCCCGGCGGCCTATTGGTGCAACAGAGCGAATCGCCGCTCTATCACATGGACATCATCCGCGGCATCTATGCCGACACCGCGGCTGCCGGTTTCCAAGACCGTGCCACGCTGTTCTTTCCGCAAGCGATTTATCCGTCAGGCTGGTGGAGCGCTACCCTGGTGAGCCGTGACCAGGCGATTCCAGACTTCCGTGCCGCCGCTGCAACCAATCTGCCGTTCCCAACGCGTTACTACACCGCTGAGATCCATCGTGCCGCACTGGCTCAGCCGGCCTTCTTCAAGCAGGCGCTTGCAAGCACCAACCAGGGCGAATAGCCCGCTTGCTGCTCATCGCTGGTCATTTCACCTGATTGCCGGACGTCAGGAGCCGGTAAGCCAAACCGTTATTGGCCCCTGATCTCTGGCTCTCCGCATCCGTTGCTCCTTAATTCGGACGCAAAAACGGGGCCAGAAGGCCCCGCTGCAAGGTCGATACGCGGAAAGCGTAATCCGTCAGAGCCCAGCGCCGCCGCGGGAGCCGACGAATTCAGGATAGGCCTCGAGTCCGCATTCGCCGACATCGACACCTTCGTACTCTTCCTCTTCACTCACTCTGATGCCCATGACCAGTTTGATCAGCAGCCAAACGATGATGGAGGTGATGAAGACCCAAGCAAAGATCGAAACCAGACCGATCAACTGCGGCACGATACCCGCATCTGGATTCGTGATCGGCACCGCCAAGAGGCCCCACATGCCGACGACACCATGCACGGAGATGGCGCCGACGGGATCATCGATGCGCAGCTTGTCCAAGGAGATGATGGCGAAGACCACGATCACACCGCCGACACCACCGATCAGGGTGGCCGCGAGCGGGATCGGGGTCAGGGGCTCGGCGGTGATCGCCACCAGGCCGGCGAGCGCACCGTTGAGGGCCATGGTGAGATCGGCCTTGCCGAAGATGAGCCTCGCGGTTAGCAGCGCAAAGACCAGACCACCCGCGGCGGCCATGTTGGTGTTGACGAAGACGGCAGCAACGGCATTGGCATCGGAGATATTGGAGACCACCAACTGCGAGCCCCCGTTGAAACCGAACCAGCCCAGCCAGAGGATGAAGGTGCCGAGGGTCGCGAGTGGGAGGTTCGCGCCGGGGATGGCGTTGATCGAGCCATCTTTTCCGTACTTACCCTTGCGCGCCCCGAGCAGTAGCACGCCGGCCAAGGCTGCGGCAGCGCCGCAGAGGTGGACGATGCCCGAGCCGGCGAAGTCACTGAAGCCGATTCCGTCGAGCCAACCGCCGCCCCATTTCCAATAACCCTGCATGGGATAGATGAAGCCGGTCAGGATGATCGCGAAGAGCAAGAAGGCCCAGAGCTTCATGCGCTCAGCAACCGCACCAGAGACGATCGACATGGCCGTGGCGACGAACACCACTTGGAAGAAGAAGTCAGACATCACCGAGTAGTAGGTATCACCACCACTGGCAAGCACGTCCTCAACCGAGTTGTCACCGCCGAACATGAAGCTCCAGCTGATATCTGGAATGATGCCGTTGCCGCCATTCGGGTACATGATGCCGTAGCCGATCAGCATGTACATGATGCAGGCGATCGAGAACAGGGCGACGTTCTTGGTCAGAATCTCGGCGGTGTTCTTAGCGCGCACCAAGCCGGCCTCGAGCATCGAGAAGCCCGCCGCCATCCACATGACCAAGGCGCCCGAGATCAGGAAATAGAACGTATCCAGCGCATACGCCAGTTGTATAGTCGGTTCTTCCACTGTTGAATTCCTCCGTTGCCGAATTAGAGGGCGTCCGGACCGGTCTCGCCGGTGCGGATACGAATGACTTGGTCGACTTCACTGACAAAGATCTTGCCATCGCCGATCTTGCCGGTCCGGGCAGCGTTGCTAATCGCCTCGATCACCTGATCGACGAGGCTGTCGTCGACGGCGATCTCGACCTTGATCTTGGGGAGGAAGTCGACGACGTACTCGGCGCCGCGATAGAGTTCGGTATGGCCTTTCTGACGACCGAAGCCCTTGACCTCGATGACGGTGATGCCCGAGACGCCGATATCGGCCAATGCCTCACGCACGTCATCGAGCTTGAAGGGTTTGATGATGGCAGCAACCAGCTTCATGAATGTGCTCCGTTGGATGGGTGGCGGCTGGCCCGCTGTAGGCCAGCCGCGTTAGACGATGGCAGATCGGCCCTTGCCGCTACGCGCTTGTGCGCTGAAGCTAAAGCAAGTGGCGAGCCAATCGCTCAGAACTCTTTGTTCCAGCCAACCCAGAACTTGGGATCGGTATCGTAGCCGAGAAGCTGCTCACCGTTGTTCTGATCCCAGTTCAGACTAAAGGTACCGAAGTCCCCAGCCTCGCGGCTGATGCTTGCACCAAAGTTCCAGTAGTCGTAGCTCTCGGTTGTAAGAAAGGGGGTGCCATTGGCAGCGATCTTGGTGACTTCTTCCTCGTCATGTCGGAAGTCGTAGTAGCCGGCTCTCAGGCTAAAGCCAAAGTCATAGGGCAACGAAAAGTCAGCGCTTCCGAAGTAGTAGAGATCGCCATCATCGTACAAACCGCCGTCATTTTCGCCGTAGACCGTGTAGGCAACGCCGAGCGTGAACCATTTGAAGGAGCCGCTGAGAGATAGCTCAGCGAAGTCTGAGTCTCGCCCATCGGGATAGGCGTAGTAGATCGCGCCGATGTCGTAGCTGACATCATCGTTGATGGCACCGCCAAACCCAGTGTAGAGATCCAACTCGTAGTTCGGATCAGCTGTACCCCAGTCGATGTTCGACACCCAAGTACCTGCATAGAAGCCACTTTCGTGGCCGACATCGAGCCCGCCTTGGATCGCGGCCTGATCGCCCGTTTGGGTGACACCACGCCACACATAATTTGAGACGGCCCCGATGTTCGCACTGAACGACCAGGGGTCTTGAGCGGCAGCGGGCGCAGAGACGAGCAGCGAAGCGGATAGCAGGGCGCCAGATGCGGCCACCATTCCCAAGCTCTTTGCCAAGCTCTTTGTTTTCATGGTCAAGTTACCTCAGTTCATGTGGTAGACGGGCGAGACGACCGCCCTGCATGGTGATCGTGCCGATCGCAAAATCACAGTCGGTTAGTGCTAAGCAGGTTGTATGCCAAAATACTTATGTACCCAAAAGGCAACGGAATTGGGCATAATGTCGCAGAAGCGCAACTCTGTAACCGCACTGTCACGGTGCGTTGAGGCCGGATTCTCGACCCGTTCATGCACCATTTCAGGGCAAGCACGGTGCAGGCGCCTAAAACGCCATCGCCCTATAATGATCGGCATTGCTTCCATTGCAGGTGAACTCCCATGCTCGACCCAAAACAGATAGACGACCTCGCCCGCCGCCTTGCAGAACATGCCCCCAAGGGTTTTCAGGTGTTGCAAGAAGACATCGGCCGCAGCTTTCGTGCAACGCTCGAGTCGGGGCTGGCCCGGCTCGATCTGGTAACGCGCGAGGAATTCGATGTTCAAGCAGCGGTCCTCGCCCGCTCGCGCGCGAAACTGGCCGCGCTGGAAAAGCGTGTCGCAGCGCTTGAGGCGCCGGCGGGTCAAGGCTCGACCGCGACGACGGTCGATGTCGAAGGGCCAAGCGCATGAGTGCGTACCTGCGCTAACACAGCCCTCGCGCCAGCACCATTGGGCCTCTCCATCCTCCATAGCCGTGCCCGGGTCGGCATCCAGGCGCCAGCGGTCACCGTCGAGGTGCACGCGGGCGTCGGCCTGCCCTCGTTGTCGATCGTTGGACTGCCCGAGCTGGCGGTGCGCGAGAGCAAGGATCGGGTGCGCGGTGCGCTGGCCAATAGCCGCTTCGATTTTCCGGCTGGGCGGGTCACCATCAATCTGGCACCCGCCGATCTGCCCAAGGAGGGGGGGCGTTTCGATCTCCCGATCGCGCTCGGCATCCTCGGCGCCTCGGGACAGATCCAAGCGGAGCCGCTGACCCGGCATGAGTTCCTCGGTGAGCTGGCCTTGAGCGGTGAGCTGCGCCCCGTCGACGCTGTGCTACCAGCGGCACTGGCCGCGCGCGATGTCGGCCGCGCGCTGATCCTGCCCCGGCTCAATGCCGCCGAGGCCGCACTGGTGAGCGGCCTCGAGATCTTCCCCGCCGACTGTCTGCTCGATGTCTGCGAACATCTCAACGGACTGAGCAGACTGACGGCCTATCAGCACGTCGACTCAGCTGAAGCAGTGCCGCGGTCACTCGACCTCGCCGAGGTCCGCGGCCAGCCGCAGGCGAAGCGCGCGCTCGAGATCGCCGCCGCTGGCGCGCACAGCTTTCTGCTGCTCGGCCCACCCGGCACCGGCAAATCGATGCTGGCCGCGCGGCTGCCGGGAATCTTGCCCGCCCTGACTGAGGCGGAAGCGGTCGAGGTCGCGACGGTGCATTCGGTCAGCCGACAGGCATCGGGGATACCCCCGGCCTGGCGGCAGCGCCCGTTCCGCTCACCGCATCACACGGCCTCGGCCGTTGCCATGGTTGGCGGCGGGGCGAATCCGCGTCCAGGCGAGATCTCGCTTGCCCACCATGGCGTCTTGTTTCTCGACGAGTTGCCGGAGTTCGATCGGCGCGTGCTCGAGGTCCTGCGCGAGCCGCTCGAGTCCGGCCAGATCTTGATCTCGCGCGCGGCCCGCAGCGCTGAGCTACCGGCCCGATTCCAACTCATCGCGGCGATGAACCCCTGCCCCTGCGGCTACCTTGGCGATCCGAGCGGCCGCTGTCGCTGCACCCAAGAACAGATCAGTCGCTACCGCGCTCGCCTCTCCGGACCCCTGCTGGATCGCATCGACCTGCATGTCGAGGTACCGCGGCTAGCCGCTGAGCAGCTGCATTCGGCTGAGCCGACAACAGCCGAGTCGAGTACAACCGTGAAACAACGCGTCGAGGCCGCCCGCGCGCTGGCCATGGCACGCGCCGGCAAACCGAACAGCGCGCTGCAACCGCGTGAGGTCGAACGTGATTGCCCGCTCAACAACGACGGCCGCCGCCTCATGGAGCAAGCCATGCAGCGGCTCGCGCTCTCGGCGCGTGCCTACCATCGCATCCTGAAGGTCGCTCGCACTATCGCTGATCTTGCCGATCGGCGCGAGATCACGATCGCCGACCTCAGCGAAGCGATCGGCTATCGGAAGCTGGATCGCGAAGCCCCGCAGGCGCCGAGCTTGCCGCCGATGAGCGCTCGACGAGGGCAGGCCTGAGCATGCTTGAATTGCGCGGTATCAGCCTGCGCCGCGGCGCTAAGCTGCTCATCGATGCGGCGGATCTTCGCGTCCACCCGGGGCAGAAGCTGGGTCTTGTCGGTGCCAATGGCTGCGGCAAATCAAGCCTGCTCGCGCTGCTGCGGCATGAACTCGGGGCCGATGCGGGCGACGTCTCGATACCGGCTGGCTGGGTAGTGGCGCATGTCGCGCAGCACACGCCATCAGGAGCGCGCGAAGCCA
Organism: Halochromatium roseum; assembly: GCF_016653315.1. Lineage (GTDB taxonomy): Bacteria > Pseudomonadota > Gammaproteobacteria > Chromatiales > Chromatiaceae > Lamprobacter > Lamprobacter roseus. The sequence continues at coordinate 97,608 of NZ_NHSH01000074.1, forward strand.
TCGAGTTCGTCATCGATGGGGATCGAGAACTCAGACAGTTGCAGGCGGCCCTCGCCGAGGCCGAACAGGCTGAGGATGGCCTGCGACAAGGCGAGCTGCTCGGACAGCTCGAATCGGTCGGCGCCTGGGACGCCGAGAGCCGCGCCGCGCAACTGATGCATGGGCTCGGGTTCGCGGTTGGCGAGGAGCGTCGGCCGCTCGATGCCTGGTCCGGTGGCTGGCGGATGCGCCTAGCGCTGGCGCAGGCACTGATGTGCCGCTCTGATCTGCTGCTGCTCGACGAGCCGACCAACCATCTTGATCTCGACGCCGTGATCTGGCTTGAGGGCTGGCTGCGCGCCTACACCGGGACCCTGATCCTGATCTCGCACGATCGCGATGTGCTTGACGCCGTGGTCACCACGATCTGCCATCTCGACCGGCAAAAACTCTGGACCTATAGCGGCGGCTACTCGGCCTTCGAGCGGCAGCGCGCTGAGCAACTGTCCCAGCAACAGGCCGCCTTTGTGCGCCAGCAGCGCGAAGTGGCCCACGTGCGCTCGTTTATCGATCGCTTCCGCGCCAAGGCCACCAAGGCGCGCCAGGCGCAGAGCCGGCTCAAGGCGCTCGAGCGGCTCGAGCTGATCGCGCCGGCCCATGTCGACACCCCGTTCCGCTTCAACTTCCATAATGCGGCCACCCAGCCCAACCCGCTGCTTCGCCTTGAGGAGATCGCCGTCGGCTACGATGCTGTACCGATCCTCGAGGAGGTCAACCTGTCGCTGCATCCCGACGACCGGATCGCATTGCTAGGCCCGAATGGCGCTGGCAAATCAACCCTGATCAAGGCCATCGCCGGCGAGCATGCTGCTCTGAAGGGCAGCCGCGTCGAGGCCCAAGGACTGCGCATCGGCTACTTCGCCCAGCATCAGATGGATCAGTTGCGGCCGGAAGCCTCGCCGCTGCAGCATCTCGTGCAGATCGATCCTGCGGCGTCCGAGCAGCAACTGCGCGACTTTCTCGGTGGTTTTGGCTTTAGTGGCGACCAGGCCACGGACTCCGTAGCACCCTTCTCGGGCGGCGAGAAGGCGCGCCTTGCGCTTGCGCTGATCGTCTATCAGCGGCCAAACCTGCTGTTGCTCGACGAGCCTACGAATCATCTCGATCTCGATATGCGCCACGCCCTGAGCGAGGCCCTTCAAGACTACGAAGGTGCCGTGGTCTTGGTCTCGCACGACCGGCACTTGCTGCGCATCACCTGCGACCTACTCCTCCTCGTCGATGCAGGCACCCTGACCACCTTCGATGGCGACCTCGACGATTACCCGAGTTGGATCAGCCAACGCGCTGCGCTACGCCGGCAGGCAACGAGCGCCGCCGTACGCCGCAACGGTGACGGGCAAGGTCAGGACGCGCAGGATCAGGCACTCGCAGCAGCCGGCAGCATCCCAACAAAAAAGGACCTGCGCCGACGCGAGGCCGAGCAGCGCGCGCGGCTGCAGCCCTTACGCCAAGAACTGAAACGGCTCGAGCAACGACTCGAGTCGCTCAGCGCGCAAGCGCAAGACCTCGATCAACAGCTTGCTGATCCAGCGCTGTACGATGCAGATGCCAAGCCGCGCTTGCTCTCGCTGATGGAGAAGAAGCGCCAGGTCGATGCCGAGCTGGCGGACGTCGAGCAGGCCTGGCTGACAACCGGAGAGGCGCTCGAGCAGCGCCAGGTGCCGGCGTCCTGATGTCTAACACGAGCCAGCTACCGGTCCAGGAGCCTCTGACGCGGAGCCGCTTCCAACGCCTGCCTGCGGGCGCTCGCTGGGCGCTTCTGGCCCTGCTGATCACCAGCTGCCTCTACCTGCTCTCCCCCTATATCACCCTCTGGCGGCTCAATTTTATAACCGTCAATGGTCCAACCTCAGCGCTGAGTTCGGTGGTTGATATCGACGCCGTGCACGAGCAGATCCAACGTCGCCTCAACAAAGAGCGCGACAGTGCAATCGGCGAGGTCTCGGACGCTTTCATCGACTGGATTCAAGAGGCCATCCGGCGCGATGGCACGAACGCCCTCGCCAACACTGTCACCCTGGGTTGGCTGCGTCAGCTGCTGCTCACCCATGACGAGGACGGCGATGGCTTTCGGCCTGCAATCCGCTACGCGTTTTACAGCTCACCGATCCGCTTCGAGGTTCAAATCGGCGATCAGACACCATCCCCAGCCAGCACCGATGTGCCACAGCCAACGCCCGTGCACCTCCGCCTTGGCCGAACCTGGCTTGGCTGGCGCGTCATCGCTGCCTACTACTGAGGCCATCGCCTTAGCGCATGCTGACGTACACTGATGCCTTCGACCAATTCATTCAGACCCTTTTGAAAACAAGATCGCTGACACGCGTTTAGTCGTTCTCAGCTTGGCGCATCACAGTTATCTTAGGGCCTTTCGCGCCCCAAATCGTCTCCATCCGCCCCTTTAGCGCAGGATCTCAAGCATGTCCCCATTCAAAGATCTCACCGACAGCACCCCTAACGAACGTCTCTTCAAACTCGATCCGCTCGGCATGGACGCCGAGAGTATCGGCCACGACTTCCAGCACTACTACGCACATACCTTGGGTCGCGACCGCGATTGCCGCTCCGCCTATTATCCGTACAAGGCCTTGGCGGTGACCCTGCGCGATCGGCTGATGGAGCGTTGGAAACTCACCCGCCACGCCCATGACCAGGCCAACTGCAAGCGCACCTACTATCTCTCGCTTGAGTTCCTGATGGGCCGCTCACTGAGCAACGCGCTGCTCAACCTCGGCATCACCGACGAGGCGCGCCAGGCCCTTTACGACATGGGCTTGATGTACGAAGAGATCGAATCCGCCGAGATGGACGCCGGCCTCGGCAACGGCGGCCTCGGGCGCCTTGCGGCCTGCTTCCTCGACAGCTGCGCGACGCTCCAGCTGCCCGTCAAAGGCTACGGCCTGCGCTACGACTTTGGCATGTTCCGGCAGCTGATCGACAACGGTCGTCAGCTCGAAGAGCCGGATCACTGGCTGCGCGATGGCAATCCCTGGGAACTCGAACGCCCCGAGTACACCCAGCGCATCCCCTTCGGTGGCCACACCGAGACGCATCAGGACGATCAAGGCCGCATGGTGCAACGTTGGGTCAACACCCACGACGTGCTTGCCGTGCCTTATGACATCCCGATCCCAGGCTATGAGAACGACACCATCAACACGCTGCGGCTCTGGTCCGCGACGGCGACCGACGTCTTCGATCTGGGCGAGTTCAATGCCGGCAGCTACCCGGAGTCGGTAGCGGCAAAGAACGACGCTGAGCACATCACCATGGTGCTCTACCCGAACGATGCCAGCGAGAACGGCAAGGAGCTGCGGTTACGCCAGCAGTATTTCTTGGCCTGCGCCAGCATCAAGGACGTGATTCGCGAATGGCAGCGCCTGCATGGCCAGGATTTCAGCGCCTTCGCTGAGAAGAACTGCTTCCAGCTCAACGACACCCATCCGGCGGTTTCGGTGCCTGAGCTGATGCGCCAGCTCATGGACCTGCACCACATGGAGTGGGATGAGGCCTGGGCGATCACCAGCCGCACCATGGCCTACACCAACCACACCCTGCTGCCCGAGGCGCTGGAACGCTGGCCGGTGCGCCTGTTCCAGCAGCTGTTGCCACGCGTGCTCGAGATCATCTATGAGATCAACGCCCGCTTCCTCTCGGAGGTTGCCTCACGCTGGCCGGGTGACATGGATCGGCAACGGCGCATGTCGTTGATCGAAGAGGGCGATGACCCGCAGGTACGCATGGCCTTCCTCGCCATCGTTGGCAGCTTCTCGGTCAACGGCGTGGCCGCGCTGCATTCTGAGCTGCTCAAGCAGGGCCTATTCCGCGATTGGTTCGAGCTCTGGCCGGAGAAATTCAACAACAAAACCAATGGGGTCACGCCGCGCCGCTGGCTGGCGATGTGCAACCCTGGGCTTCGAACGCTGCTGGATGAGACCATCGGTAACCACTGGGTCAACGACCTCTCACAGCTCGAAAAGATCGCCCCAAAGGCCGAGGATGCGGACTTCCGCGCGCGCTGGGACCAGATCAAGACCGACAACAAGCAGCGGCTGGCCGAGATGGTGAGTTCGACCTGTCGGATCGAGTTCCCGATCGAGTTCATGTTCGACGTTCAGGTCAAGCGCATCCACGAGTACAAGCGCCAGCTGCTCAACATCCTGCATGTCATTCATCTCTATAACCGGATCAAGCATGGCGACGGCAACATTGGCGCCCCGCGCTGTGTGCTGATCGGTGGCAAGGCCGCGCCTGGCTATGAGATCGCCAAGCTGATCATCAAGCTGGCCAACAATGTCGCCAAGGTGGTGAACGCTGATCGCCAGGTCACCGAACAGCTGCGGATGGCCTTCATCCCTGACTATCGCGTCTCGGTGATGGAGATACTCGCTCCGGGGACTGACCTCTCGGAGCAGATCTCGACGGCCGGCAAAGAGGCTTCAGGCACCGGCAACATGAAGTTCATGATGAACGGCGCGGTGACCATTGGCACCCTCGATGGCGCCAATATCGAGATCCGCGAGCGCGTCGGCGACGAGAACTTCTTCCTCTTCGGGCTGACCGCTGAGGAGGTCGAGCACACCCGTGCCCACTATGACCCCAATGGCATCATTGCCCACGACGATGCCCTGCGTGAGGTGATGGCGCTGCTCGAATGCGGCCACTTCAACCAATTCGAGCCCGGTATCTTCGACTCGATCATCCATGGCATCCGCAACCCCCATGATCCCTGGCTGACGGCGGCCGATTTCGACAGCTACCGGCAGGCTCAGCAACAGGCCGCTGAGGCCTATATGGATCGCCAACGCTGGCTGCGGATGAGCATCCTCAACAGCGCGCACAGCGGCCATTTCTCGTCCGATCGCACCATTGCACAGTACAACGACGAGATCTGGAAGCTGACCCCGATCGCGCCCACCCATCCCGGAAAGCGATAACCCGCGCATGATAACCACCACAACCTCCAACCTCGCCAACCCCGCTGAACGCGCAGCCGACAGCGGCGGCGAGCTGGCGCCTGAGCACATCATTCAACGTCAATTCGCGCGCGCACAGCAGCATCTCGACGGCCTCGACGGGGGCTTGCTTGAGGTACTGCTGCCGCCGCGTCGCACCATCACCGTCAACATCCCGGTCGAGCTCGATGACGGCCAGCTGCGGACCTTTGTCGGCTATCGGGTGCTGCACAATCGACTGCTCGGGCCAGGCAAGGGCGGTATCCGCTTCCACCCGCAGGTCTCGCTGTCGGAGGTCGCGGCGCTCGCGGCCTTGATGACCTGGAAATGCGCGCTCCTGCGCATCCCCTTCGGCGGCGCCAAGGGCGGCATCGCCTGCTCGCCGAAGCAACTCAGTCAGCGTGAGCTGCGCCGGATTACCCGGCGCTTCGTCTCCGAACTTGGCGACAACATCGGCCCTTATACCGACATTCCAGCGCCTGATCTCTACACTGACAGCCAGACCATGGCGTGGATCTACGATACTTACGACGCGCTGCATCCAGGCGAGAACAACCTCCCGGTCGTCACCGGCAAACCGCTCGCGATTGGCGGCTCGGAGGGCCGCAGTGAGGCCACTGGACGTGGCTGTGTGCTGGCTGCCGAGCGCTTGTTGAGCCTGGGCGCCGTGCCGCGGCTCGAGTCGCTCGATGGCGCTCGGGTGGCGATTCAAGGCTATGGTGAGGTCGGTCGCGTCGCCGCGCACCTGCTGCACGAGCGCGGCGCGCGGGTGATCGCGATCAGCGACTCGCGGGGCGGGGTGCTGGTCAGCAATGGGGACAGGCTTGACCTTGATGCACTCAATGCACACAAGGCCGAGAACGGCACCGTTGTCGGACTCGCCGAGACCCGTACCATTACTAACGACGATCTGCTCGCGCTCGACTGCGATCTGCTGATCCCGGCGGCACTCGGCGGCCAGATCCACAGCGGCAACGCACCTGCGGTGAATGCGCGCGTGGTCGTCGAGGGTGCCAATCGGCCGGTCACACCCGAGGCCGACGACATCCTCGCTCAGCGTGGCATCCTGGTACTGCCCGATATCCTCGCCAACGCCGGTGGCGTGACGGTTAGCTACTACGAATGGGTACAGAACATCGAGCACCACAGCTGGCCGCTCGACGACATCAATGGCCGCCTTCGCTCACGCATCAACAATGCCACCGACCGCGTCGTCGCCCGGTGGCGCGCCTTCGACTCGCATCCGAACAACCGCGCTCTCTGCACCGACCTGCGCACCGCGGCGCTGGTCGAGGCGCTGGAGCGATTAACCTCGATCTTGGAGCAGCGCGGGGTTTGGCCTTAGACCGGGCGGCGTAGACAGGGAGGGTCAGCGCTGCCTTTTTTAGGTGGCGGCGAGCGACGAACCTCAGCGAGCCGCCACACGGCGCCGTTCAACAATCACCAGGGCGATGCCGCCAAGCACCGCCGCCGAGGCTAGGAGCAACCGCAAGGTGATCGGCTCACCAAGCAGGATGACCCCGCCGATCGCAACAATCACCGGCACGCTGAGCTGCACGGTCGCCGCACTGAAGGCGCGCAGCAAGGGCATCAGGCTGTACCAAAGCGCATAACCGAGCGCTGAGGTCAGTGCACCAGAGCGCGCCGGTCGCCGCTGTCAGGCTCAAGTACGCAAGCGAGAACAGCGCCGCATAGGTAAAGAGCGCCATGGCCGAGGGCCAGCTACCCGCGCCAGCGATGCGCAGCCGCCCGGTCAGCCACAGCAGCAGCCAGAGCATCAGTGCGCCAGAGATCAAACGCAGGCTGGTGAAGCTTGCCGGATCGATCGCGGTATCGCGCAGCGCCGCACGACAGAGCCAGGAATTCGCGGACAGCGGGATCATCGCGAACGCCGTCAACGCGATCAGGCGAGTTCTCGACATTCAATCCTCCAGATGTTCGTGGTCTGCGCGCCGCACTGAGTCGACGTGCTTGAGCAGACATTCCTTGGTCATCTTAATTATGATTTAAATATCTAATCAGTAGTCATAATAAGCCTAGTGAACAACTCGATCTTGAGATTAAAAACCATTAATTTACAGTCGGTTGTAAAAATCATAAGAGGATGCTGTACTTGCCGAACAATGGTTGATGAGCTGTGGATAAGAAGCACCCCGAAATCCATCGACAACTTGTCCACAGGCAGCAGCCCCTCGTTCTCAACACGATATGATGTCGGACAAGCATGCCGATCCGCATGCTAGCCCTGGTGTTGAATAAGGGTGCCGGCTTGGTGCTCTAAGGTGCTTGGATCTGTCTGCAAGACAGGGGGGTGGCCCTGAGTCCAGGCCCAGGGCGATCGAGCAACAACCTCAGTGAGGCGATGCGAGCTTCAAGCCAATGATGCCGACGACGATCAAGCCGACGAAAAAGAACCGCGCCAGCGTCGCCGGCTCGCTGAACAGCAGTAGCCCAATGACAAACGCGCCCACGGCACCAATGCCAGTCCAGACGGCATAGGCGGTGCCCATCGGGATCGTTCGCTGAGCCAGCAGCAACAGCGTGCCGCTGGCGATCATCGTCATCAGGCTGAACACAAGCCAGCCCCAGCGCAGGCCGCCCTCAGACAGACCGAGCTTGAGGCCAACGGGCCAGCCCCATTCGAAGATACCGGCGATGATGAGGTAGATCCAAGCCATGAGCACCTGCTCCTGAAGGGATACTGTGGGGCGGGGCCAAGTATCGTTTGACGAAATGCGCTCAACCGTCGCCCAGATCGAGTTCGAAGTGACAGATCAGCGTGACGGCTTGCTGAGTCAACTGCTCGTACTCTTCCGCGAGTGATCTTGCCTGGGCGAAGAATTCGCGTTGAAATACCCGGATCGAGAGGTCTTCCCAATCACTTTGAAAGAGACTATCGGCTGCGGAATCGATCTGGATGACCGTCGTCTGCTTGCCGCCAATAAGGCCGAGCAATCCGCCGACAGCAGTGTTAACCGTCAGGCATCTGCCGTCGAACCGACCTGACGTGGCAAGGTGCCTTTTCATCAGGGCCCGGAATCGCTGCAGCCGGAAGTATCGGGAGCCCGTTGTTTCAGCCATGGGTCAGCAACTTGATGGCCTGACGACATGTTGTCATGCTGGCATGTCTCACAGCGCATCACCCCGCATACAATGCCACCTGCATCTGCTTGAACCCGGCCTTCACCTGCGTCAAATCCCCCAGCTTGGCCTTGCCCTCACCGACGCTGCCATAGCGCGCAATCAACAACTGGCCCAGCTTCGGCGTCGCCAGCTCCGCCTCGCCGCCGGTCTCATAGGCCTTCAAGATGCTCAGCAGCAGCGCCTTCAGCTCGCCGTCCAGCCCAGTTAGCTCAGTGCCTCGAACGGTCTCCGCGCGGTCATGGCGGGTCTTCGCCGGCGTCGTGAACAGCACATAGCCCAGCACGTCGTAGAGATCACTGTCCGGAGCATCCACCAACTGGCGGATGTCATCGAGCCGGTCCTGGTCGTAGCCGCGATCCTCGAGCTGAGCCATGAACTGCGCGCGCTTGTCCGGGTCGCTCCAAGTCGTGCGGAGCTGGTCTTCGTCTGCCACAAGGCCAGACAGATCGCCGAACAGCCGTTGCAGGAACTCGGTCGCCGAGATCGGCCTGCCCTCTGGGCTCCAATAGGTCGTTGTCGCCAGATAAGCGATCTTGCGCGCCTTGCCGTCCGCCAGCTGGATCACGATCTTCTCGCGCGGCGGCGCATCCTCATCCGCTGCCTGGCCCGCTTGTGCGCCAGTCTCTTGGGTCGCGCTGTCATAGCTTTCGGGGTCATCGGCAATGCCCAAGCGGTCTCCCAGATCCTCGGCGTCGTCGGTGTCTTCGCGCTCCTCGGGCGGCAAGGGCTCGCCGTCCCACTGCGGATCATTGAAATGCTCGTAGGCCTTGACGAAATCCCAGATGGTGAAGAAGTCCTTACCGTCGTAGACGCGGGTGCCGCGCCCGATGATCTGCTTGAACTCGATCATCGAGCGGATCGGGCGCATCAGCACGATGTGGCGGATATTGCGCGCATCCACCCCGGTCGAGAGCTTTTGCGAGGTGGTCAGAATGGTCGGGATGGTCTTGTCGTTGTCCTGAAACTGGCGCAGATGCTGTTCGCCGACGCTGCCGTCGTTGGCCGTCACTCGCTGGCAGTAATCCGGCTCGCTGCTGGCCTTGACCTGATTGATCAGATCGCGCACCAAGGCCGCGTGGTCCTGGGTGGCGCAGAACACCAGCGTCTTCTGACGCTGATCGATCCGCTCCATGAACTCCCGCACCCGGCTCAGCTCACGCTCCGGGATGATCACGCGGTGGTTGAAGTCGCCCTCATCGAAGGCATCGCCGATGTCCACCTCGCCGGCCAGTACGGCGTCTTCCGGATGGTAGACATAGGCATCGATGGTACTCGCCATCTGCCGCACCTTGAATGGCGTCAAGAAGCCGTCCTCGATGCCCTCGCGCAGCGCATAGCTGTAGACCGGCTCGCCGAAATAGGCATAGGTATCGGCGTTCTGCTGGCGCTTCGGGGTCGCGGTCAGGCCAAGCTGCACGGCGGGGGCGAAATGCTCCAAGATGCCGCGCCACTCGCTCTCGTCGTTGGCGCCACCGCGGTGACACTCGTCGACGATGACGACGTCGAAGAAGTCCGGCGGATAGCCGGTGAACACCGGCTCGCCGTCGCCGGTCATGAAGGTCTGAAAGATGGTGAAGAACAGGCTCGCGTTCGTCGGTACGCTGCCTTTCATCTTGCGCAAGGCCTTCGGGTCGATGCGCGCAATCGCGTCCGGCGGAAAGGCCGAGAAGGCGTTATAGGCTTGATCGGCGAGGATGTTGCGATCGGCCAAGAACAGGATGCGCGGTCGCCGGCTCGGTGTGCGGCTCAGGTTCCACTTGGCCTGGAACAGCACCCAGGCGATCTGGAACGCGATCGAGGTCTTGCCGGTACCGGTCGCCAGGGTCAGCAGGATGCGCATCGTCTCCTGAGCGATCGCCTCCAACACCGCTCGGATCGCCTGATGCTGGTAGTAGCGCGGTTCCCACTTGCCGCCGTCGGTCTCGAATGGGACCGCGCCGAAGCGCTCGCGCCAGGCGTTGGTCTCGCTGAACGCCAGCGCCCAGAGTGCATCCGGGGTGGGGAAGGGCAACGCCAGCTCGCCTTCCTCGCCGGTGGCCATGTCGATCTGGTACCAACCGATACCGTTGGAGGCAAAGGCCCAGCGCGCCCCGAGCCGCTGCGCATAATCCTTGGCCTGACCGATGCCCTCGCGAAAGTTCAACCCAGCCCGCTTCGCCTCCAAGGTCGCCAGCTTGTGCCCCTTGTAGATCAGCACATAGTCGCAGGCGAGACTCTTGCCGCGCCTGCCGCCGGTCTGGATGCGACCGGGGCAGATCAGCTCGCGGCGAATCTGCGCGCCGGGGCTGACGCCCCAGCCGGCCGCCGCCAGCACCGGATCGATGCGGTTGGCGCGGGTGTCGGCTTCGGTTTCGTCGTACATGCCTTGTACCTCAGTCGTGCTCTGAAGCGACGATCTTCACGCAGAATGCAAAGCAGGGTCCAGAGACGCAGGGTCCAGAACAGTCTGCTGCCGATCAGCGTTCAGGTTCATTGTGGCCGATGATAGGATGATTGCCTTCAGCGTCGTGCAACGGGAAGAACGCGGTATCGAGGATGGCCTCATCGCTGTAGGGGCAGGCCGATGGGAAGCTGTCGATCGGCAGCCCACTTTCCTCTGCGGCCAGTTCTCTGGCATCACCGTAGGCCTCTCGAACCGCAGCGGTCCAGAGACGTTTCATACCGGGATACTTGCGCAGCAGGATCTTCAATTCGGTGCGTTGATGCACGATTGTCTGGCGCCAACTGCGGCCATCGAACTCGCGCCAACGGTCGGAGAGCTGAGCATACTGAAATTGCCATTTCAGCAAATGCGCGAGCAAGACCCGCAGCCGGCTTTCGAGACTGCGCTGCTCGCTCTTGCCCATCTCGCTCAGTTCCTCAAGCAAATGTTCGATGTCGAGCGCATCAAAGCGGCCGGCCTTCAGCAAGGCCGCGTTGGTCTCGGCCCAGGCGGTGTAATCCTGGTCGTAGAGTTGGGTGAGCTTAGTCATGTCTCAAAATGTCCATGCTTGATCTCTTCGATCTTTTGGCTCAGATCCTCGGAAACTCGCCGATACGCCTTCCACTCCATACCATCGTCCCACGCCTCGAAATTCTCCTGATCGCTGGCTTTGAGTGCGGCTGAGAATTCATCCAAGGAAGTTTGATATTTGCGTTCAAATAATCGCAGCTTCTCCTGTGCTGAATGCAGCGATGCTAGATAGTCGAGCAACAGCAGATTGCCGATGTCCTGCTTATCAATGTTGATCATGGCTCGTTCCCTTTTGGGTCGCCAATCCACGAGGGATGTATAGGCAGCTCGCCTAAGGGCCGATGGTTTGTATCTAAGTCGTGATGATCACTGCCTTGATCCAAGATGGTGATGAGCCCATCGCAGGACGTCTCGCAGCACTTGACCGATTTCTTGACGATCCAGGCCAGACACTCCGATCAAACCATAGCGCATCTCAACGGCATAGGGGTTGAGTGCGTCTAAGTCATCCGCGTGAGGTGGCGAGCCGATGTCTGAGTCCTCCAGCAAATCCAACAATTCTGCAATGTCGTGCGTGCGGCGAAAGACCACACCGGCATAAGCCAAGACGGCTTTCAGCGCCTTTTCGACCGCCTGCTGTGCATGAAACCCGCATAACGAGTCATGCAGACTCGGGTCATCGGCCAGTTTCTCGAATGCTTGCTGGTCGCGTTCGGCTGCGGTGAGTAGGATGTCCGCAAGCGTCGGTTCAGCCATAGATCACCTTGCCTTCACGCAACGCCCAGAACAGGGCGCTGCCGGGTTGGTGGCCCCAGCGGTCGACGTCCGCCCTTGAATAGACGAGCAGGTCGACTGGAATTCGCAACGGGCGCAGTAAGCGCCGTAACCGGACCATCTCAGCGGCTCGATCCGTCACCTCAGACTCAATGACGAGCAGATCGAGATCGGAATCATCACGCGCCTCGCCGCGAGCGTGGGAGCCGAAGATCAGGATTTGCTCGGGTTGTGCAGCATCAGCGATCCGTTTCACGGCAGCGGTGATTTGCTCGGGTGTCATGTCAGCTCGCCGGCGAAGGCTTTTTGGAGGAGGGATTGGCGGAGGTTAGTAAGGTCGGCGAGTTTGGCGCGAAACGAGGCTTCGAGTTGATCCACAGAACCCCGCATTTCTGACATCGAAGCGCTCAGCCACTCTTGGGCCTTAGAGTCGGCTCGCGGAATCGTTATTTCGCTCAGTCGCTGGATAGCAAGTTTTGGCTGCGCGGCAACACGTGTTTGTGTTTGAGTTTGCGCTTGGAAGTCGGCAGATCGAGTACACCAATAGACATATTCTTTAGACTTGTGACTAAATAATATTTTTTTATTTTTCAGTAACCTGACGAGCATTCTTTCAGTAAGCTTTTTCAAAACAACAGCTTAACCTTGAAAAGTTATAATTCGACCCTATTAATAATTGAATGG
>NZ_NHSH01000075.1 GCF_016653315.1 Halochromatium roseum
CCTTAGGCCCCGCCCCATGTCAGACGCTTCATCCACCCCGAGCTTCGCACAGCTCGGGCTGCCACCAGCCCTATTGACCGCGCTCGACAGCGTTGGCTACGAGACGCCCTCGCCGATCCAGGCCGCGACCATACCTCACTTGCTCGCCGGACGTGACCTTCTGGGTCACGCCCCCACCGGCACTGGCAAGACCGCGGCCTTCGCACTGCCGCTACTGGCGCGCATCGATCTCGCCCAGCGCACGCCCCAGGTGCTGGTGCTAACCCCCACCCGCGAGCTGGCCTTGCAGGTCGCCGAGGCCTGTCAGCGCTATGCCAGCGCGCTCGGCAGCTTCAATGTGCTGCCGATCTATGGCGGCTCTGACTATGGTGGACAGATCCGCCAGCTCAAACGCGGTGTGCATCTGGTGGTCGGAACGCCCGGGCGCATCATGGATCACATGCGCAAGGGTACCTTGCGGCTGGACAACCTGCAGGCATTGGTGCTCGACGAGGCCGATGAAATGCTGCGCATGGGCTTCATCGACGACGTCGAGTGGATTCTGGAGCAGACGCCGCCACAACGCCAGATCGCACTGTTCTCAGCGACGCTGCCAAGTGCGATTCAGCGCATCGCCCAACGCCACCTGAATGATCCGCAATCGATCAGCATCAAGGCGGCGACGGCAACCGCCGAGACCATCCGTCAGCGCTATTGGCTGGTCAGCGGCATGCATAAGCTCGATGCCCTCACCCGCATCCTCGAGGTCGAGCCGTTCGAAGGGCTGCTGCTGTTCGTGCGCACCAAGACCGCGACCACCGAGCTAGCCGCCCGCCTCAGCGCCCGCGGCTGGGCCGCCTCCGCGCTCAACGGCGACATGCCCCAACAACAGCGCGAGCAGATGGTGGATCAGCTGCGCAGTGGCGCGCTCGATATCCTGGTCGCCACCGATGTCGCCGCGCGCGGGCTCGACGTCGAGCGCATCAGCCATGTCGTCAACTACGACATCCCCTACGACACCGAGGCCTACATCCACCGCATTGGCCGCACCGGTCGCGCTGGCCGCACCGGCGAGGCGATCCTCTTCGTCGCCCCACGCGAGCGGCGCATGCTCGCCGCCATCGAGCGCGCGACGCGCCAACGCATCGAACCGCTGGCCCTGCCCTCGACCGAGACCGTCAACAACAAGCGCATCGCCGACTTCAAGCAGCGCATCACCGATACCCTGGCGGCTGGCGAGCTCAGCTTCATGCAAGGGCTGATCGAGCAGTATCAGGAAGAGCATGACGTCCCCGCCGTCGAGATCGCCGCAGCCCTGGCCAAGCTCTCGATCGGCGATCAGCCGCTGTTGCTGACCGCACCGAAGCGCCCTGAGCGCTCCGAGGGACGTCCCGAGCGCGGTCGTGGTCCGCGCCGCGATGACGCTGATCGCTACCAGCCACGCCAACAACGCCGACCGCCCTCGCAGCCAGAGCAGGGCATGGAGCGTTTCCGCATCGCCGTTGGTCATCGCAACGGGGTCAAGCCTGGCAACATCGTCGGCGCCATCGCCAACGAGGCTGGCCTGGATGCGCAGCATATCGGCCGCATCGACATCCATGACGAGTTCAGCCTGGTCGACCTACCCACCGGCATGCCGCGTGAGCTGCTGCAAGACCTGCGCAAGGTCCGCGTCTGCGGCCGGCCGCTGGCGATCGCCCGGCTTGACCCCAACGCCCCGGCTGAGGCTAGGGGCCCTGCTGATGATGACACAGAGACGGGCCGCGGCCCGGGTGGTCCGCAGCGACCAACGAGCAATCGATCAGGCCCGCCCGGAACCGATCGCGGCCGCCCCGCAAAGCGGCCGGGAAAGAAAAACAGATAATCAGGCTCGGTTTTGGGTTAGACTGGTTCACTTCGGGTGCCTGGACCGGTCGGCACCGCTCGCAACCAGCTGTTCCATGACAGCCGCGGTTGCCGAACACTCGCTTGGGCCGTTCGCTGCTTTCCCTGCTCATCTCGAGACGCCCGCCCCGCCATCACCTTGGGGCCATCGTCCGAAGGCTATTGCTCTCAAGGCCAACACGCTCATCAATCAGCGTGATGCCACAGATCACCGCCCTGAGCAGGGCAACTCGCTGACCCGCAAGCATCGCCACACTGGCACCCCACAATCCAGCCCGGACCGGCTCCCGCCTCAGTGAGGACGGGAGGGCCCATCTGGAGTTACAGATCCGATGTCTTTTGACACCCTTGGCCTTTCGGCCGAGCTTCTGCGCGCGGTTCGCGAGCAGGGCTACACCCAACCCACCCCCATCCAAACCAAGGCCATCCCGACCATCCTCAGCGGCGCTGATGTCATGGCCGCGGCGCAAACCGGCACCGGCAAGACCGCCGGCTTCACCCTGCCGCTGCTGCAACGCCTGAGCACCCAGACCTCGAGCCGCAGTACCGAGCAATCCGGTGGCCTAGCAGGCAATCAGCCAGGCAGTCAGGCAGGCCATCAGGCAAGCGGCCAAGCAGCCAGACCGTCCAACGGCCGCGCATCCGCCGGCGGACGCCGCCCGATTCGCGCCCTGGTGCTGACGCCGACCCGCGAGCTTGCGGCCCAGGTGCAAGAGAGCATCGAGACCTACGGCCAATATCTGCCGCTGCGCTCGGCGGTGATCTTCGGCGGGGTCAAGATCAACCCACAGATCGACCAGCTGCGCCGCGGCGTCGATATCCTGGTCGCCACCCCGGGCCGGCTGCTGGACCACGCCGGCCAAGGCACAGTCGATCTCTCCCAGGTCGAGACCCTGATCCTCGACGAAGCCGATCGCATGCTCGACATGGGCTTCATCCATGACATCAAGAAGGTGCTGGCGCTGCTGCCGCCCAACCACGCCCGGCAGAACCTGCTGTTCTCGGCCACCTTCTCCGACGACATCAAGCGCCTCGCCGAACGGCTGCTGAACAATCCGCAGCTGATCGAGGCCGCGCCGCGCAACACCACCGCCGAGCGCATCGACCAGGTCGTCTATCCGGTCGATCGGCATCGCAAGCGCGAGCTGCTCAGTCACATGATCGGCGCCAACGACTGGCGCCAGGTGCTGGTCTTCACCCGCACCAAGCACGGCGCCAACCGGCTCGCCGAACAGCTCGAGACCGACGGCCTCAGCGCCGCCGCGATCCACGGCAACAAGAGCCAGGGTGCCCGCACCCGTGCACTGGCCGGCTTCAAGAGCGGTGATGTGCGGGTACTGGTCGCGACCGATATCGCCGCGCGTGGGCTCGACATCGACCAACTCCCGCACGTCGTCAACTACGAGCTGCCGAATGTGCCCGAGGACTATGTGCATCGGATCGGCCGCACCGGCCGCGCCGGGCGCGAGGGCCAGGCCGTATCGCTGGTCTGTGTCGACGAGCACCGGCTGCTGCGCGACATCGAACGTCTGCTCAAGCGCGAGGTGCCGAAGATCATCCAGCCTGGCTACGAGCCGGACCCCAGCATCCCGGCCGAGCCGATCAAGAATGGTCGCGGCGGGCCGCGTCCGGCGCGCGCCGGCGGTCGCAACGGCGAGGGTCGTAGCGCCTCCTCTGCCCCAGGGCAACGACCGCGACGTGCAGGGGCCGGCAGCGGCAGAGCTGACGAGCAGCGCGGTTCGGGCGGTCGCAGCTCAGGTGGTCGCTACGCAGTCAGCGACGGCGGTCGCAACGCGGCCAGCGACAACGGCAATAGAGCCGATGGCCAAGCTGGACGTCGCTCAGCAGGCAGTCAGACTGCGCAGCGAGCAGCGAACGGAACCGCCCCGAGAGACGCAGCCGCACCCCGGCCCGGCTCCGCCACCGCCAAACGCGGCCACGGACGCCGCCAAGGGGCTGACACCAGCCGCCCGAGCACCCACCGTCATCCGCGACGGGGCCGCTCACAAGAGACGGCCGCGCTGCTTGGTGGACGCGACGACTAGATTAGCGCGCGCCTAGCGCGCCTAGCGCGTCGAGCCGGCTCTCCAGGCAAACCTGTAGAGTCGGCTACCCTCATCGCTCAACAGCCCACCCACATCGGACTCCTGCAGGCTCCGTATGGCTTCACCGGCACACGCGAGCGCACATTCGCCCCCAGGCAACGGCACTGAGCCAGGCTCGGTTGATTGCGTTCGTCTTGCCACTGAACGGCAATCAGGGCAATCAGGGCATTCGATCAGGGCGGCAGCGAGTCACGCGGCACGGAGCTAGCCAAGCGCTGGCCCCGCGTCGTTGCCTTTGCGAGCAGGCTGTGCGCAAATCGGGAAGAAGTTGATGGACAGCTTCCATGCAAGCCAGTTGCCACGCGGACCCTGCTCTTAGAGACTACGAACATCGTCGAGACTACGAAAAGCCCGGCGACAATAGCAACAAGTCCGCCTCCGAACCGGAGCGCACCACCTCCATCCGATCGCTCTGCTGAGCAATCACATCGCCACTCACCCATGGCAGCCGGAACGGGAAAAAGCCCGGGTTGGCCAACAACAGACCCAGCTCCGCCTTCGCCTCGGGCATCGCGTGCAAGGTCGCCTCGAACAGCAGCGCGCAAAGATCGGCATTGGGGATCGCCAGCGGCGTGGTCAGTTCGTAGCATCCTCTAGACGCCGTATCGGCCAAGACCCCCCAGGCGACGAAGGAGCGCACCACATAACGTCCATAGCGGCTCACGCTTTGCCGATCGCCATAATCTTCTCGCAATCGGTTGAGGATCTGCGCCCAGGTGACCTGCTCCTGTAGCGCGAGTAACCGCCCGGTCTGACGCGCAACCGACCACCAGAACGGATAGGCGGCAGAGATCATCGCCCAATGCGCCGCGAGGCCGAGCGCTGGCTGCTCCGCCAAGACCCGCAGCAGCGCATCGCGGAGTCTGACGAGCGCCGGGTCCGGACTGACCCAGGTCCGCATCAGACAGCTCACGACGAAGGCGCGACCCTGATCGCTCCGCATCCCCTCTTGGCCGCTCCCCCGCCGCTCAGCGAGATATTCGTGCAGATCCGCCCGGATGCGTTGCTTGTCCAGGCCCGCAAGCCTCAGATTGGCCGCCCGCTGCATCCATTCCAGACGGATCGTCTGCTTGATGCCCAAGGCCGCATGCCGCTTACCCATCAAGGTCGCCGCCGCGTCAGCTTCACCAAGGGCACCAAGACCTCCTCCAGCGCCATGCCGCCATGCGCGACCAGCCTGTCGCCAGCACTGACAAACGCATCCTGACCGCAGGCGAGCAAGGGAAAATAGCCCGGCGGCAGACCGGCTGGCGACCACGGCAGCGCGAAGCCAAACTCTTCGGCGACCTGAGCGCGCAGCTCCGCGGTTGGATAGACGCGCGCACGCTCACCGCGGGTCTCAGCAATCACACCTTCCTGCGGTCGCCCCTTACCGATGCACTCAACATTGCCATGGTCAGCGGTGAGCCAGACCTCGAAGCCACTCTCGATCAAGCGCGCGATCAGTGTCGTCAGAAAGCCACCTTCGAGCCACTGCCGGATCTGGTTGTGCATCCCAGCCGCACCCAACTGCATGCCGTGCATGATCTTGTCGACCTTATCCACCACCAGCCCGAGCACCCGCGTCTTACCAGGATGGATCAGGGCGTCCAGTATCCGCAGGGCATCGCCGTCGCCCAAGCCGCGCTGATAGCCGACATCCAGACGCGAGAGTCCATGGCCCTCCCAGAACTGCTTCCACAGCGCCTCCTCGCGATGCGTCGACTGGATCGAGCCGGGGAAATACAGCGGCGGCTTGCCAGCGAACAGCGCCTGCCGGGAGACCGAGGTCAAGGTTGGAATCCAGGCGAAGACCGCCGACTCGCGCAGCAAGAGTTCATTGTCGTGCGCCTGTAGTGCCTGGCGAACCGTCACCCACTGATCCAGCGCCAGACCATCGACCAGGATCAGCGCCAGCCGGCGGTCCTTGGTCCCTTCGAGCCGCCGCGCAAGGTGACGCGCCACATGATGCAGCATGGCCGGTTGTGTCGGCGATAGATTGATCAGATTGGCGTAATGCTTGGTCAACCAGTCGGCAAAGCGCCGATTCAGCGCCTCGCCGAGCCTGCACAGCCGGGCCTGATCTTCGCGATCACTGCGACCATGCACCTTGGCCGCCAGCTCGGCCCACTTCAGCGCGAATCCGCTCCAGTCCGAATGCTGACAGTCGTCGGCGGGCAGCGCCTGCTCGAGACGCTCAAACAACCGGCCGATCCGCACCGCCTCATCATCGGCATCAGGACGGATGATCCCGCTGCGCATCCAAGACTCACCCAGGGACAGCGCCGACGCCTCGACGCCATCCAGGGCAACGGGCGTGAGGCGCCCCTCCAAGAACAGGTCGTCGATGTAGACGCGGATATCATGATGCGCGAACGGCAGCCGCGCCGGACCTGGATACCGGAGCCGCTGCCGCTGTCGCGGCCTGTCCAGACGCCTATCCTCAATGCGATCCATCGCGGCATGCTCCAGCAGAAAGACGGGCCAGCGCTCTTGCAGAAACGCAAAGAAGCCCTCGGCATCCGGCACGATCTCCGCAAGCGGCCAAGACTCGAAATCGGCACGCGCCCCGAGTAACTGAATCAAGCGCTGAGCCAGCGTTGCGGACAGCACCCGCTGACCATAGTGCAGGCGCAGCAAGGCACGCAGCAGATCGACCTCATTGCAGATCAGCTCCGCGGCCACGCCGAACAGATGCCGCAGGATGAAATCCTTGGTCGCGTTGTCACCCAGCCGATCATCCGGGTTAGCACTGGCCTGAGCCGCATAAAGCGCATCCAGCAGACTGCGATCGAGCGTTTCGATCACTGGGTAGCTCAGACGCGGAAACAGCTCGCCGAGATTGAAGGACAGGGTCCGCCCAGCCTGCAGCAGATCGTAGGGCAGGCGCTCAAGCTCGGCGTCCTGCAATCGAAGGATCACCACGAGATCGGTCTGCTCCCCCTGACCCCAGCGCGCGCGATAGCCAGACTCGTAGGCGTAGCGGAAGGCCACCGGATCATCGAATTCGATCAGCTCGAAGCCGCGCTCGCGCAGCGCCAGCGCCAGCCGCTCCTCGGTCAGCAGACGGTCCGGATCGGCCACCAGCGTCAGCTTGCTGACCTGGGGCACAAAGGCGTCGAGGATGCGATCACGCCAACTCGGCTTCATCGTCGCGCGAGAACTGATAGCAATGTTCGAGGTTTAGACTCGCACTCGCCACTAATAGACTTCATCGTGGGTCCCAATATCGATCAGAAGAATCACCTCCTGCCCGTCGGTTGGATTTCGAGGGAGAAGTGCAAGCCCTGGATCACCGCATCAGCCGACTTGGCTGTCAATCGGCCTTGCTGAAAGTCCGCCTGGACTTGACGAGCGGCGTCGGCGATCTCCTGGCGACGTGCCTCATTCAGCCGATGACGGAGGATATCCAGAAGCATCTCTTGCTGCTGGAGCGGGAGCTGGGTAACGGTGTCGATTGCCTGATTCAGGGTCATGGGATGGACCATGGCTGTCACTCGTTGAAGTTAGCGAAAGGATGGAGCCTGCCGACCTGGGGCGTGAACGCGTCGAGAATGCCGTCAGGCCAGTTAGACCTCTTCCAAAGGCAGAATCCGCAGCAGCAGCAAGGGCCGAATCTCCGGCAGCAGAGCACGCACGGCTATTAGCTCATTGCGCCACTCGGTCTCCTCGGCGTCGCAGCGCGCTCGGCGATAGGCGCGGACCTCGGGTAGGCCGACACGCTCGATCGCGCGCCGCCGTGCCGCAAAGGCCACCGAGCCGCGCTCCTCTTCGCGCCCGATCGAATCCAGATGGGATTGACACAGGGCATCAAGACCTCGCGACCACCCTGCTCGGCGGCCTGCTGCAGCCGATCGTAGGCGGCCATCGCCGCCGCCTCATCAAGACTGCCACGCAGCGCCGGATCGCCGGTCTGCAGCGCGTCCCAGATGTGCCGCGCGGTGGGCAAGAACAGCCGCCCTTCCTCGTTCAAAAAGACGCAGACATGGCCGCGCCTGACGGCTGGAATGCGCAGCAGCTCGGAGTACCCGCTCGCACCAGCCTGAAGGCGGATCTCAAAGAGCCCCCAGAGTCCGGAGATGCTGGCTGGCAGCCCGCTCACGCTGACGCAAGGCAAGGGCTGGCCAGCCGCGATCTGCGGCAGGTTCAAGGCCAGCCCACGGACACGGCTGTTTTCAAGATTGAGCAGGGTTGCGTCGGTCAGACGATCCGCCTCCCGGGCGTTGAACACGGCCTTGCGATGTTCCTGGCCGTCTGGCCAATTCAGATCCCACCAGGAGCGCTTGCGGCTGGCCGCGCCGCCGTGAGACTTGAGATAGCCCACCGTCATCCGTTCCACCCAGTGGGGCAGCGGATGCGAGCGCAGACGCTCAGCGGTTTGCACATCCGGCTCTTCGGAGATGCCGTAGATGGCGGAGGACTCGCGCACCTGCTGAATTTCTTCGCGAAGTCGAGCAACCGTGTGATCGACGGAGGTTTCGATACCGTCAGGATTGAGGATGGCCGAGGCGAACACATCCTCGAACAGCTCACCGGCCTGGGCGGAGTCGAGCACGTCGCCGGTCTTGTCGATGCCGAACTCGTCGAAGATCACTGAGAGCTTCTGCTCCAGCACTTCACGGACCCGGAACTCGACCGAGTCCTCAAACACGAAGTTGATTGCCCGCACAGTCTTGGGCTGCCCGATACGATCCACGCGACCGATTCGCTGCTCCAGTCGCATCGGGTTCCAGGGGATGTCGACGTTGATGATGACATGGGCGAACTGCAGGTTCAGGCCCTCTCCACCCGCGTCGGTGGAAACCAGCACACGGTGCGATGTGCGGAAGGCGTCCTGGGCCTGCTTGCGTTCCTCCATCTCCATGGAGCCGTTCAGGGTGACGACCGAGATGCCCCGGGCTTCCAGAAACTCTTTCAGCATCTGCTGGGTCGGCACGAACTCGGTGAAGATCAACACTTTCAGGTCCGGCTCGTTTTCCTCGGCCTGCAGCTCGTAGATCCACTCGATCAACGCCTCGGCCTTGGCGTCCGGTCCAGCTTGTTCGCAGCGAACCGCCGCATCGAGCAGGGTCTCTACATGGCTGCCTTCGCTCTGCAGAGCCGACACCTGAGATTTCAGCAGCTCATCGAGCAGCTCCTGGCCGTCCATGTCATAGAGCTCGGCCATTTCATCGTCTGGGCTTTCCGATCCCTCCGTACCGTTTTCCAGCTCCGCCAGGCGCAGGCTGGCCTGCTGTTCGCCTTCCTTGAGTGCGGCAAGTCGCCGTTCCAGCGTCGTGCGGATCGCCCGGGTGCTTGAGACCACCAGGCGCTGCATCAGGATCATCAGGAAGCCGATGTGGCGCTTCTTCTCGCGCAGGGCCTGGTTGTAGCCCTCGCGCACATAGTCGGTCACTGCCTCGTAGAGGAGTTGCTGCAGGTGATGACGGCTCTCCCAGGCCACCGGGGCCATCTGCGTGCGCCGGGGTTTGAAGAGCGGCTTGCCGTCGGCATCGATGGCCTTGCGCTTCTCGGTACGAATAACATACGGGGCCACCCGCTCGCGGGAGACGCTATCCATATCCGGAAAGGCATCGTCATCCAGCAGGTTCATCAGCCGATGGAAGGCATCGGTCTTCCCCTGGTGGGGAGTCGCCGAAAGGAGCAGCACATAGGGCGCGGCTTCCGCCAGCCCCTTGCCGAGCTTGTAGCGGGCGACCTGGTCGGTACTGCCGCCCAGCCGATGCGCTTCGTCCACGATCACCAGATCCCAACCGGCGGTCATCAGATCCTCGAACCGGCTGCGGTTGTATTCGGCAACGCGCTCGGCGGTCCAGCCGCGCCGCTTGTCCATGGGCTTGACCGAATCCAGGGAGACGATGACCTGATCGAACATCGACCAGGCTGAGTTCCGGTGGTCCGCGCTCTTTCCAAATTGGGGGGCCAGGCGTTGCAAGGTGCCGATGTCGTCGCCCAGCACGAGCTGGAACTGCTCGTTGAAGTGGGTCTGCATTTCCGCCACCCACTGGGTAGCGATTCCCTTCGGCGAGACGACCAATGTCCGACGCACCAGTCCGCGCAGTTTGAGCTCGCGCATGACCAGCCCGGCCTCGATGGTCTTGCCGAGACCCACCTCGTCGGCCAGCAGGTAGCGCACGCGGTCGCCGGAGATGGCCCGGGACAAGGCGTGGATCTGGTGCGGCAGCGGAATGACGTTGGACTCCATGGGAGCCAGCAAGACATGGCCGTCGGTGGCGCTGCCATGGCCGAACAGGCTGCCTTCGAGCACCTCGGCCACTTTGGCGGCGGCCACATAGGCAATGCGCCCGGCTTCAATCTCCGGCTGCAGGTCGGCACTCAGCGGCCGAAGGGCCGAGCGGGGCACGCGCACCACCGCGTCCTGGTTCGGCAACCAGACACGGCACACCGTCTGCCCCCACAAGGTCTGTTCTTCGAGACACAAGCAGGCGCTGTTATGAACGGTGCTGTATTGCCAAACAGATGTCATCGGATCAGCGCTTCTCATCTGCCATGATCCAGCTCATCGACACCATTGTAGGGCGACAATCACAGCGGAAACCAGGCGCGGAGTCTGTCAACGATTGCTTGGAACGAGTCACACGCTATCAAGCCCTGAATCCCCGCGCGAGATCCGATCTCCTCGAAATCTCGTGGTGAGATGGTCCGCTTGAGTCGATCCCGCAGGACGTACTCGAACAATTCCTTGGGCTGCTCAGCCTTCAGTTCGTCTGGAGACTTGCTCATTTTGCGTGCATAGGCATCAACGAAACCCTGGAGTTGCTCGCTCGTGATACCGCAGTGGTTGAGCAGAGCGCTTTCGCAATACCAGATCCATTGCTCCAACTCAGGCACCAGGATGATGACAGCGCTATTGTCCTTCCAGGTATAGGCATCGAGATCGCGTTGAATCTCGTCTTGAACCGCAACGGGGGCTTGCTTGTGATCACGGCCTGAGCCGTGGTGGTCCCACATCAGCAACGCCTTATGATAGAGGCCCTTCTTCATGCGCGTCAGTTGGGCGCCGCTTTGCACCATGCCAGAATCACGCAGCGGGTGACGCTCAATGTCGACAGCAATCTGCCGGATTCCCAGTGCCTGATGTTTGCGCAGGATCGACCTCATAAATGCCAACGCATCCGCGTCGGCCACGTAGAGCAACAAGTCCTTCATTCCAGAACACCAGCGGCGAATACAATTCCGAGATCCGGGGTTCCGTCCCAGGTCCTCAGCAGCGGATGACTAGAGCCAGGCGTGATCTGTGCGCCCTGCTCGTCACGGCTGAAGCAGAGCAAGGGTTCGACTCCGCATTGCTGGACCACGAAGGGCGAGTGGGTTGCCAGTAGCATTTGTCCTCCTGGAACGCTAGACAGCGATCTGAGGATGATCTCCAACGCCTTCGGGTGGACGCCATTCTCCGGCTCCTCGACCATATAGACCGCCGGCTCCGGGGGCAGAAACGCCGGAAGTGTCAGGGCCAGCATACGTAGCGTCCCATCGGATAGGATCCAGCTCGGAGCCTCCAATCCGTTGTCGTACTGCAACAGTAGATACTCGGCATTGTCGGCCTGCCGTCTAGCCCATCCGACCTGTTTGAGGTCGGGAAGGGCATAGCGCAGATGCTCTGCCCAGTTCGACACAGGCGAGCCGGTCTCGGCCCAGTAAGGGCCAAGTCCACCGCTTTCTCCAAGCAGGCGGCCAACGACGCGCGCGAGATTGGTCCCATCCAGCTCAAGGTCCGTCGGCCGCGTGGCTGGACAGGGAAGCCGCATGGCTGGGCTGTTGAGCTGGATGTAGCGCACGCCCTGCATCAAGAAGCGCCGGACGGCATTGGCCGTTGGATAGCGCTCCTCATCAGGAGGCGTCAATGCGAGGGTCAGCTTATCGAGGCCGAAATTGAAGGAATCTTGATAGGTCCCTCTCTCTCTAGCGTAGAAATCAGTTCCTTTGGCGGTCTTGCCGAGGAGACGCTTGGGCTTGACTCTTGGGCTGAATTCGAGCTTTTTCCCACTCGGAAGCCAGTTCTTGGAGTATTGGCGAAGCAGCTCATCATCGACGCAAACACCAAGCTTCTGATCTTGGCGGATCGCGAGCCGGTAATTGATTAGGCTCTCGGCGACACTGGGCAGCTGATCCAAGAGATCCAGCCAAAGCTCAATCTCGATCGTCCCACCTTGCCGCATCCATGTGAGATCGTCAAAATCCGCGATATGGCGCGACTCGACCGCGGCTGCGGGACTATGCGCCAAGCAGTCGCGCACGAAATCAATGGCATCCAAGAAGGTCGTCTTGCCAACGCCATTTGGGCCTACCAGGACGTGAAACCTCGACAGCGGTAAATTCGACGTCTCCCGGATACCTTTGAAGTTCCGGATGCTGATTCCAGCGATCACGCGTCACCCCCCATCCGTGTTACTGCCTGGTCGTACCACATGAGCAGTTTGGGGTCTTCTTCCAGGACGTTGTTGGGGATCTTGTCGGCCACGGCGACGATGACGGCGTAGTCGCGTTCTTGCCAGGCTTTCTTGAATCCGGCGCGGACCGCTTCCAGGCGGAAGACCTTGAGCTTCTTCTTGGCGGCTTTGTATTCCTCGAACTCCTTGAGCAGCGCCTTCTCGCGCAGCTTCTCCAGGTCGCCTGCCTTGTTGGGATCGGGCACGTACCAGCGGTCGCGGGCCTTGGCGACCAGGGTCGGGGCATCCTTGGGCAGGTTGCGCAGCTCTTTCCAGTTGGTGGAGAGGTAGGCGTGGATCTGCTCGGGCACCGGGCCTTTGCCGTCGTAGCAGATAAAGTTCTGGTTCAGCAGTTCGCGCAGGTCGAGCTGGGCCTCGTTCTTGCTCCAGCCGCCCAGTTGCTGCATGAACTGCGGGTTGATGTCGGAGAAGGTCTGCGGCTTTTCCTTGATGAGTTGGCGGAGCCACTGGATGGCGGATGCTTCGTCTGAGACGAACATCGAAAGCTGCTGTGGGGCACCTGAGGTCATCTTCTTGCGGTCGTATTCGGCCACCTGATCCGGCAGGAAATACATGCCGTCACGTTCAATGAAGCGCTGTGCCAGCCCGATCTGAAATTCCTGGCTCGAGACCGGCACCGGGTAACCTTTGCGGACATAGAATGCGACCATCTGGTCAAACAGGATGCGAGGATCGCGCTCTGGAACCATTAAAAGTAAAACGCCCAGCCGTTTAGTAACAGGTAGATACTTCAAGTGAGTGCGGACGAAATCCCAAACGCCTTCTTCAGTTTGCGCTTCCTTATGAAAACGCTCCTCAAAACCGCCGTTGGGTTTGTATGCCGAGATGACGAGATCTTGTTTAACTGCTGTAGGTGTGGTTACCGCTTTGAAGCTACCCTTTTTTTTGTCGAGGGCGGACACATTAGCTACAATGAAGCCGGCATCAGTAAGAGCCACTTGAATACTATTCCAAACCGAAGCCTTCGTATTGGAGAATTCAACCGTCATCCACCGCCCAGGCTTTAGAACCCTGTATGCTTCCTGAAAACAAACCGTCATGCGTTGACGGTATTCATTTGCACCCTTACCATGAGCGCTATTCTCTATCGCCTCGGGAGCGATATTCGTGTAGATCCTCCCCCAAGCTTCCCATAAGTGATTTAATTCCGAGTAGTTAAGGTTTGACCCAAAAGGTGGATCAAGAAACAAATAATCAATTGAGTTACTGGGAGCTAGAATTGTTTCAAGGGAGGATGTTGATAGAAGGTTTGTATCATTCGCACCGGCTCTATTGCACCGTATGGCCCGAGCAACCATTGAGCTCTTTTCTTTATAAATGTTAAGCCAATTCTGCTCTCCTTGAAGCGATGGGACATACAGCGTTCCACTCGTCCATCCTTTCATTGGTCCGGTTGTCTTGTTAACCCAAGCCGGGACACGAAATCGTGACATAATAGTGCCTACCGGCAGCCCATCTAGCACAACACTCAGTTGTATTGCATCTTTTGCTTTTGAATGGAGTGTCGCTAGTGCCGTCAAACTTCGCTTCGCAAAGAAATGGTGTGCATGTGTTATGCCGGAAGAATCATTTCTCCGAGTTTCTTTTCCTTCCATCATTCGATCAGAAGGAAACCAATACGCGACTTCACGGTTCTCGATTTTCTCGATCAACGACAAATCTTCTGCGCCCGGTACTTTTTCAGCACGTTTTCCCGCAACTGTATAATTGATCAGAACTGGAACTTGCTTGGCTTTCCGGGAAGTCTCTTTAATAACAGAGTCATACTTCGTTGCCCAAGCCCTATCCACAGTTCGCTTGGTAAGCTCAGCTTGGCAATTAGGACAACGAAACAAATCCAATACCTTTCCGGCTTCTTTATCAACTGCCTCATCCCAAAAAATTAATTCCCCAGCGCATTCAGGACAAACAAACACATCCGACCAAACGGAATTAATCATCCCTGTGCGCCCATCGGCATGTTTGATCTCATACATCCACCCGCATTCCTCTTTTACCTCCTTGAGAATGAGCTTGGCCTCTTTCTCGAACGCAGCAACATCGACAGGTGTGTTGTAATTGTAAGCAATAAAGGTTGCCGCTGGTGAAAGGTCGTTCAGTACTGCTCTGCGGATGCCAAGCTTTGAAAACGGCCGCCAAACCTTCTTGTCATCTTCATCCATCTCTTCCTGCAAAATGGTCCCATCCTGCTTCACCTGGTAGCCGAGCGACATGACCACTTCGCGATCACCACACATCTGCGCGGCCACTCCCGTCATGCCGGTTCCACAAAAGCCGTCGAACACAATGTCCCCCGGCTGCGTATAGTAGAGGATGTAACGCATGATGGCCTTGTGCGGCACCTTGGTATGGTAGGAATGCGCATTGTAAATCGGGTCGTTCTTACCCTCACTCACATCGGCCGCAAATGGCTCACGGTGATAGTGATAGCCTTCAGGCTGTTCCGGCTTCTGCGCCTCCCATTCGGCGATGAAGTCGGCGATCCACGGGTTCGGACAGGCGGTGTAATAAGGCGGATCGCTCAGGTTGAGGATGTCCTCGTCGCTGCCGATGGGAAAGCCTTCGATCTTGCGGAACTCCGGGTCTTGGAGCTTCTTGCGCAGTTCCTCGGTAAAGTGGGCGCGGCGAGCCTCGTCATTCTCGAAGGTCATGCCGAGACAAGTCACCGGGGCGAAGGGCTTGTCTGTTTGCTCATCCGTTGAACCATAATCAAGACTTTGTTGCCGGTCGTCCATTGAGCACTCCCAATGTGGGCTAGAAGCTAAAATTGAATGTTGTCTATGCTTGTTCGCCTAACACGGATTGCAGCAGATCGCTAAGGCGTTTGCGATCAGCGTTGGAGAGATGCCCTAATCGTTTGATGATTTTGGATTTCTCGATTGTCGCAATCAATGACTTGAGCATCGATGGTTTGAGTAAGCCCGCCGACTGCCAATTATGCAATAGCATCTCTGGCATCATCAGCGACGGTCGAATCTGGCTGGTAATGGCCATTAAAATAACGTCCGGCTGCTCGCGATACGCCGAACTGTGCACAATCACTGCCGGACGCTTTTTTATCGCTTGCAGATGACTGAAAGGAAATCCAACCAGCACGACATCGCCAAAACTATAGGTTGTCATAGGCGGCATCTTCATCATTGTCCCAAACTTCACGGAAGGCATGTTCCGAGGCTCGGGTATAGGCTTGGCGCAGAGATCGATCCCGGTCGCGCTGTTGGAGAAAATCTATAAAATCATTCACCTCAATCAATCTATCAGATGGAAGGTGAGTCAGTTTTTCTTTAACTTGTTCTAATTGCGTTGGCCTATTCATAGGTTTTCTCTCATGACCTAAATAGAGATTTTCATTGATCAAGTATAGCTTCACTCCAGCACCATCCGCACCTTGGCCGGGTCCTTGCCCTTGGTGAGCTGATCGATGTAAGCCTCAAAACGTTTCTTCATCTCCGCCGGAGTGGCAGGCCCGTCGGTAACCTGCAGGGCCTGTTGCAGCGCTTGAGCCTTGACGGTGACCTTGACTAGGCCGGAGAGCACTTCCTTCAGTGCATGGACAAAGTTGCTGTCCAGCGGCACCGGCAGTTTCTTCGATTTGATGAAGGCTTCCAGCGGTTCACGGTCGTCGATCTTCATCAGATCCAGGTTAGCCTGGGTGATCGGGTCCTCCAGGTTGCTGAGGATGGTGGAGGTCCAGGCCGTCACCATGGCGTCGAGCTGGGCGTCCAGCTGGTCGATCATCTGCGAGCCTGCCGCCGTGCCGGTTTCCACCGACGGCCGGAACCCACAATGCGGGCAGATGGGCGAGGCGTCGAGGTTTTGTTCGGTCAGGCGCGTGCAGCTCTTCAGCCCGGCCAGGCGGTTCTGGTAATCGGTGAGCTGCTGCCGGGGCATCAGGTCGATACCGGCCAGCTTGAGCAGGGTTTGCAGACGCGGGTCATTGAGCAGTCCTGCCTTACGCTTGTCGTCGTTCACGCCCAGCCGGGCCTTGGTGTGCAGGCCGATATAGGCGACGCTGTACTCTTGTTTGAGGGCTTTGAGCTTGGCGCTGATCCCTGACAGCGGATTCATCGATGAAGGAATCGGCAGAGGCAAGCCGCTGAAGTCCTTCACGGCGTCCAACACGGCTTGCTGGGTGGTCTTCAACCGGTCGATCCAGGGATGGTCAAGCGGCAGGACGCCTTCTGCGGTAGTCAGCCAGGATGTGATCGGACCCTGCTCTAGGGCGATCTCGCGCAGGGCGTCCAGCCCGTCGAGTATCCGCAGGGCCTTTTCATGCGCCAGCACCTCGTCGGCGCTGTAGCGAAAGTTTTTCAGCTTGCCCGGCGAGGAATACGCTTGCAGGCTTTCAAAAAATTCCTTTGCGTTCTGGAGTGTTTCCTCTCTCGCCCCCGGCCCCGCGCCACTCGCCCCTAACAAGTCCAACCCCCAGAAGGAGAGCCCTTCGCGCAGGGTCTGCTGGGTCATGACGATGCGCTTGACGATCTTGTCCACTGCCTGCTGCAGGTTCTGCACCGGCTCGTCCTTGCCCTGGGTAACGAGTTGAGCCATGCCCGGCGTGGTTCCATAAGGGTCGAGCAGTTCGAACAGCGCCTTGAGCGCGGGCAGGTTCCAGTCCTTGGGCTGCTCCAGGTGCTTGAAGCGGACCAGCTCGTCCATGCTAGTCGCGGCCAGTTGCTGCAGGCCGGTGGCGTCGAATTTCTTGCCCGGGATGGCGAGCACGATGTCGCCGGAGTAGACCAGCGCCGCCACCAGTACGCTCACCCACTCCGGCTCCAGCCGCGAACCGCCCGGGTTCATGTATTCCAGTCCGTGGTCGTCCTGGATGATCTCGCTGCGGTTGACCACCTGGCCGTGGCCCTTGGCCTTGAGGGCATCGAGGATGAACTTGGTGTATTTCGACTTCTGGGGGTCGATCTTCGCCTCGTTTCCTTGGGGGTCGAGCAGCTCTAGGGCGTCCAGCACGGCGGTGGCTTGCTTGGTGCGTTGCTTGTTCCCGTTTGGGCCGGCGATGGCCCGCAGGGCATCCTGCGCGGCTTGGGCGCGGTTGTTGCCGGTAATCAGGACCGAGAAGACCGGATAGCCCGGGGCCTGGTTCTCGAAGTGCGGAGCTAGACAAAGACCGGCGACGGTGTTGACCAGATCACGGAAGTTGATGGTCTCCTGCGGCGACAGGCCGGACAGATCGCGGATCGATTTGCCCTTGGCCCATTCGATCATGGACTTGGTGCGGCCCTGGTAGGTGACCTCGAAGGCCTCGATCATGTGCTTCTGCAGCCACCGGACCAAGACCTGAAGGAATCCAGATCCATTCCTGTTGTCAGCTTTGCTTTCATAGGTGGCCTTGGCGTGGCCCGATGAGGTGGCGGCAAGGTCCAGGGCGGCCGCGTAGCTCTTCAGCGCAGTCTGGAATTCCTCGTCGGTGCCTTTGAGGCGGAAGAAGACCTCGTCGTTGACCTTGTCGTCCTTGAAGCGCGGCGGATCGTTGGGCTGGATGAAGTAGAGGTAAAAGTCCCGCTGCGGAACGGCGGTGGAGCGCTCGTTGGGTGCCCCGAAAAAGAGGTAGCCGGAGCGAGCGGCCTTGCGCTCCTGCCAGACCAGTTCGTGCTGCCAGATCTTGTAGCCAGTCACATAGGTCGCGTCCTGGCATTCCATGACCCGCTTGAGCGCCTCGTAATAGAATCGGTCGAGTTGGGCATCTCCGAAGCTGTCGGCCCGCTTGTCG
>NZ_NHSH01000076.1 GCF_016653315.1 Halochromatium roseum
CAGGCGGTTTTGGATCGGGACAAGGCTCCCGAGGGTGGCGCTTGCCTGTGGTTCGCGAGCGATGAGAATGGCTCTCATCTGAAGGGCCTCGTGGCCCTTCCGCGCGCTTTGCAGGCCCCGTTCGCGCTGCTCCGCCAGCGAAAACGCTCTGGGGCTGCAGGGGCCGGGTGGCCGAAAATCGCCGCAGCGCAAATGTCTCAGTTAGAAATTTTATTGACTGATCTTGCCCAAGCCGTATAATGGCCGGCTTCGACAGGCGCGTAGCTCAGCTGGTTAGAGCACCACCTTGACATGGTGGGGGTCGTTGGTTCGAGTCCAATCGCGCCTACCAATCATTCGGTCATCGGCAATAAGGATGGTGTCGGGCCACCGGAGCCGTCAGCCTTAACCGGCGCGCATCTGCGCACCGCGTATCTGGGGCTGGCGGTTTTTGGTTTCTGGTGGGCACATTGCGGCTGTCTGCCCTTTTCATGTGGCCTCTCGTATCGGCCACCACTGACTCGAGAGGTTTCGAGATGCCAACGATCACCCTTCCAGATGGCTCCCAGCGACAGTACGAGGGGCCCGTGACAGTGCAGTCGATCGCCGCTGATATCGGGGCCGGTCTGGCGAAGGCGACATTGGCAGGGTGGGTCAATGGCCAGCTGGTCGATGCGGCTTATTCGGTGGCGGATGATGCTGAGGTTGCGATTGTCACCAGTCGTGATGAGGCTGCGCTGGATCTGTTGCGTCACGATGCGGCACATGTGATGGCGCAGGCTGTCCAAGAACTCTATCCAGGCACGCAGGTGACCATCGGTCCGGCGATCGAGAACGGCTTCTATTACGACTTCGCGCGCGATGAGCCCTTTACCCCCGATGATCTGACTGCGATCGAGCAGCGCATGCACGAAATCGTGAAGCGTGATCTGCCGATCCAACGCGAGGTCTGGGAGCGTGAGCACGCAAAGGCGGTGTTTGGCGATCTCGGTGAGACCTATAAGGTCGAGATCATTGACGACATCATCCCCGAAGGCGAAGAGGTCTCGGTCTACCGTCAGGGTGACTGGTTCGATGTCTGCCGTGGTCCGCATCTGCCTAGCACCGGCAAGCTCGGCAATGGCTTCAAGCTGATGAAACTGGCGGGGGCTTACTGGCGCGGGGATTCGAGCAATGCCATGTTGCAGCGCATCTACGGCACCGCTTGGCGCGATAAAAAGGAGCTCAAGGCCTATCTGCGCCGGCTCGAAGAGGCCGAGAAGCGCGATCATCGCAAGCTCGGTAAGCAGCTCGATCTATTCCACTTTCAGGACGAGGCGCCGGGGATGGCGTTCTGGCACCAAAAGGGCCGGATCATCTATCGTCAGGTCGAAGCGTACATGCGCGGCAAGCTTGAGGAGTATGGCTATCAGGAGGTCGAGACGCCGCAGGTGCTGGATCGTTCACTCTGGGAGCGCTCCGGGCACTGGGAAAAGTTCGCCGACGACATGTTTACGACGCAGCTCGATGAGCGCGATTACGCGATCAAGCCGATGAATTGTCCGGGGCATATCCAGATCTTCAATCAGGGGCTGAAGAGCTACCGCGAACTGCCGCTGAAGATCGCCGAGTTTGGCGTTGTGCATCGCAGCGAGCCTTCCGGAACCCTGCACGGGCTGATGCGCGCGCGCCGCTTCACGCAGGACGATGCCCACGTCTTTTGCACCGAGGAACAGCTGCAGCAAGAGGTTGCGACGCTGATCGAGATGGTGTTTGAGACCTATCACGACTTTGGCTTCGATCAGATCAATCTGGCGCTTTCGTTGCGTCCGCAGAAGCGAGTCGGCAGCGATGAGCTCTGGGATAAGGGCGAGGCGGCGCTTGATAAGGCGCTGCGCGACAAGGGTCTGGAGTTTCGCGTGCAGCCCGGCGAAGGCGCCTTCTATGGCCCCAAGATCGAGTTTACACTGCGCGATAGTATCGGCCGTAGCTGGCAATGTGGCACCATTCAGGTCGATTTTTCGATGCCTGGCCGGCTTGGTGCCTACTATATCGGCGAGGACAATGCGAAGCAGGTGCCGGTGATGATTCACCGTGCCATTCTTGGCTCGATGGAGCGTTTCATTGGTATCTTGATCGAGCACTACGCAGGTGCACTGCCGCTTTGGCTGGCGCCGGTGCAGGCGGTCGTGCTGACCATTACCGATCATCAGCGTGAGTATGCCGAGCAGGTGGCTAAGGTGTTGCGAGATAAGGGGTTCCGTGTCGATTCCGACTTGAGGAACGAGAAGATCGGCTTTAAGATTCGCGAGCACACGCTGCAGAAGGTGCCCTATTTGCTCGTGGCGGGCGATCGCGAGATGGAGAGCCAGACCCTGGCCCTCCGTAATCGCCAAGGCGCGGATTTAGGGGTGGTCAGGCTCGATGCGTTAGCGCAGAGACTCGGTGACGAGGTTGCCGAGCGTGCCAACGGGGCCATCCCGTCCTGAGTCACCGCTGCTTTTGCATTTCTATTTTCGGCCTGTCCGCTTAACCGGGTTTATGTAAGCCGTTGATGTATGTTGGGAGTCGCGCGGCCCGATAGGCGTGTTGTTATCGAGCGTCGCTTTGTGCTGGCCTCCAGGCTGGGTCCTGGCCTGTCAGGCATCGCGCTGCTATCGGTCTTTTCGTAGTTCGGAGGAAGTCTGCTATCGCTGCACCAAAACGCAACCGCGTCAATGATGAGATCTCGGTTCCAAGGGTCCGTTTGATTGCCGAGGATGGCAGCCAGGTCGGTATTCTCGACCTCGCTGATGCCGTTCAGAAAGCGACTGAAGTGAGCCTGGATCTCGTCGAGATCGATCCCAACGCTGATCCACCGGTCTGCCGGCTGATGGATTACGGGCGCTTTCGGTTCGATCAGAAAAAGAAACAGAACGAGGCGCGCAAAAAGCAAAAGCAGGTTCAGGTTAAGGAAGTCAAGTTTCGACCTGGTACTGATATCGGCGACTATCAGGTCAAGCTCAAGAACCTGACCCGGTTCCTGAATGAGGGCGATAAGGCGAAGGTCACCATGCGTTTTCGTGGCCGTGAGCACGCGCACCGTGAGTTGGGCCTCGATCTGCTTCGGCGGGTCGAAAAAGATCTATCCGACATCAGCATTGTCGAGCAACAGCCGCAGATGGAAGGGCGGCAGATGATCATGGTCCTAGGGCCTAAAAAGCACTAACAACGTGACCGTGATGGAGACGCTTTATCGTCTGGAATGGCGATGCGCTCTGCTCCGTCTGCTAACTGTTGTTCGTCGCGCGTATCCAATACGCGGCGCTCGGGCCGGGCTTCCGATGCGCCGCATCCAATAAGCTGCCGACTGGATCGGCGGCAAGCACACTACGGAGTAAAAAATGCCCAAGATCAAGACGAATCGTGGTGCCGCGAAACGCTTTGCGCGTACGGCATCTGGACTGTTCAAACGCAATGCCTCGCATCGCCGGCATATTCTGACCAAGAAGGCAACCAAGCGGAAACGTCAGCTGCGTAAGAATCACCTGCTGCACAAGGCCGACAACCGGGCGGCACGTCGGATGATGCCTTATTGCTGAGTCCCCTTGGGTCGCTGAGTAGGGATACATTGGCTGCTGAGCCAAACCTTGCTCCACGATGACGATTTGAACACTTCGGAGAAGAGATATGCCACGCGTTAAACGCGGCGTGACCGCGCACGCTCGCCACAAGAAGGTCCTCGACCAAGCGAAGGGTTATTACGGCGCCCGCAGCAAGGTCTACCGGGTCGCCAAGCAGGCGGTCATCAAGGCCGGTCAGTACGCCTACCGTGATCGCCGTCAGCGTAAGCGCCAGTTCCGTGCGCTCTGGATTGCGCGGATCAATGCTGCCGCGCGCCTGCATGGGCTGTCGTACAGCCGCATGATCGACGGGCTCAACAAGGCAAACGTCGAGATCGATCGCAAGATGCTCGCCGAGCTCGCATTCGAGAATGAGCCGGCGTTCGGTGCGCTGGCCGAGCAGGCCAAGGCGGCCCTGGCTGAAGCCTCTTAATGATGTAGCGAGTGAGGGCCGACGTGCTGTCTCCCGGTGCGGGGACGGCGCGCGATTCTCTAGGGGAACCCATGACGCAACGCCCTGATGCCGATCCGACGCTTGATCTGGCGGATCTCGAGTCTGCCGCGCTAGCGGCGGTCAACGCGGCTGCAGATCTTGCTGCACTCGATGATGTGCGGGTGCGCTACCTAGGCAAGAGTGGTCTGCTGACCGCACAACTGAAGTCGCTCGGCGCCTTACCGAAAGCAGAGCGGCCAGCTGCGGGTCAGCGCATCAACGACGCGAAGCGGATGGTTCAGGACGCGTTGGATGCGCGACGCGCTGGTCTCGAGGAGCAGCGGCTCGCGGCGCAGCTCCGTGATGAGCGCATCGATGTAACCCTGCCTGGGCGCGGTCAAACGCCAGGTGCTTTGCATCCGGTGACACGCGCGATGGCTCGCATCGAACGTCTGTTCGCCAATGCGGGCTTCAGTATTGCCGAGGGGCCAGAGGTCGAGGACGACTACCATAACTTCGAGGCCCTCAATATCCCGGCGCATCATCCAGCGCGGGCGATGCATGACACCTTCTACTTCCCGGATGGCCGGCTGCTGCGCACCCATACCTCGCCGGTACAGATTCGGGTGATGGAAACCCAGCCGCCGCCGCTGCGTATCATCGCGCCTGGACGCGTCTATCGCTGCGATTCGGATCTGACGCACACGCCGATGTTCCATCAGGTGGAAGGCTTTTTGGTCGATCGCGAGGCGACCTTCGCTGATCTCAAGGGTGTGCTGTATGACTTCTTGCGTAACTTCTTCGAACAGGACGATCTCAAGCTGCGCTTCCGGCCTTCCTATTTCCCGTTCACGGAACCTTCCGCCGAAGTCGACGTGCAGTGCGTCAAATGCGGCGGTCGGGGTTGCCGAGTCTGTAAGCAGAGCGGATGGTTGGAGGTCTTGGGCTGCGGCATGATCCATCCGGAGGTGTTTGGCCAGGTCGGCATCGATTCCGAGCAATGGCTCGGCTACGCCTTTGGTATGGGCGTGGAGCGTCTAGCGATGCTGCGTTATGGCGTCGATGATCTACGGCTCTATTTCGATAACGATCTGCGATTCCTGTCGCAGTTCGCCTGACCTCGGTGGTCCTGACCCCAATGGTCCTGATTCCAATCATCACGTGAACAACAGTAAGGCTCGAATGGCGCGTTTGCGCGGGGTGGCTTATGCGCTTTAGTGAATCCTGGCTGCGCGAGTGGGTGAATCCGCCGCATGCGGTGCAGGCGCTCTGCGATCAGCTCAGCATGGCTGGCCTTGAGGTCGATGCGCTCGAGCCGGTCGCGCCGGCCTGCTCCGGGGTCGCCATCGGGGCGGTCTTGGCCGTTGAGCCGCATCCGGATGCCACCAAGCTGCGGGTCTGTCGGGTCGATGTCGGCGAGGACGAGCCGCTGCAGATCGTCTGCGGTGCAGCCAATGTCGCGGCTGGGCAGCGGGTGCCGGTGGCGCGGATCGGCGCCGTGCTGCCCGGGGACTTCAAGATCAAGAAGGCCAAGCTGCGGGGTGTCGCCTCGCAGGGCATGATCTGCTCGGCCTCTGAGCTGGGCTTGGCCGAGCGTTCGGACGGTATCATGACCCTGCCGGGCGATGCGCCGGTGGGCGAGGATCTGCGCGCTTGGCTGGCGTTGGACGACCACGCGATTGAGCTGGATCTGACCCCCGATCGCAGCGACTGCCTAAGTGTCGCCGGTGTCGCGCGCGAAGTCGGTGTGCTCAACCGCCTGAGCGTGACTGCGCCGGCGGCAACGCCGGTGGCGCCAACGCACGATGATGGCTACAGCGTGCAGCTCGAGGCTCCAGCTGCCTGCCCGCGCTATCTATGTCGCATCGTCCGCGATCTCGACCCGAGCGCCGAGACGCCGTTGTGGATGACAGAGCGGCTGCGTCGCAGTGGGCTGCGGCCGATCTCGCCGATGGTTGACGTGACCAACTATGTGTTGCTTGAGCTTGGTCAGCCATTGCATGCGTTCGATCTCGAAAAGCTCGAAGGTCCGATCCAAGTGCGACTGTCACGGTCCGGCGAGCGCTTGGCGTTGCTCAATGACGAGGCGGTCGAACTCGATGACGATACCTTGGTGATTGCCGACAGCAACGGGCCGGTGGCGATGGCGGGTGTCATGGGGGGCGCAGCCAGCGCCGTCTCTGAGACTACCTGCGATATCCTGCTCGAGAGCGCGTTCTTCGCGCCTGAGG
The DNA here is from genome assembly GCF_016653315.1 of Halochromatium roseum. Lineage (GTDB taxonomy): Bacteria > Pseudomonadota > Gammaproteobacteria > Chromatiales > Chromatiaceae > Lamprobacter > Lamprobacter roseus. Next base: position 6,225 of record NZ_NHSH01000076.1, read on the forward strand.
CGATTGCTGGACGGGCGCGCCGCTATGGGCTGCACACCGATTCATCGCACCGTTTCGAGCGCGGCGTCGATCCGATGCTGCAGCAGCGGGCCATCGAGCGCGCAACCGCGCTGCTACTGGCGATTGCTGGCGGTCGTCCCGGGCCTGTGGTCGAAGCACGCTCTGAGGGCGATCTGCCGCGGCCGGTATCACTGTTGCTGCGGCGCACCCGTATTCGGCAGGTGCTTGGCATCGCGCCCGAGGACGCGCAGGTGATGGATATCCTAAGCCGGCTCGGGATGACGCTCGAGCCAAGCCGCAACGGGGCCTGCGAGAACCGTGCTCGCGGGAACAGTACAGACGGGAAGGATGCTGGCGAGAAGGGGGCGACAGAGAACCGCGTGAGCGATGACCCCGGCGCCGAAGGCTGGCAGGTGACTGCGCCCTCGCAGCGCTTTGATATCCAGCGCGAGGTGGACCTGATCGCCGAGATTGGCCGCATCTACGGCTACAACGCGATCCCGGTGACCCATGCACGCTCCGCGGCCTTCACCCGCGCGCCGCAAGAGATGGCCTTTGATCTTGAGTTGGCACGGCGCACCTTAGTCGCCCGCGGCTACTTTGAGGCGATCACCTACAGCTTCGTCAGCCCGGAGCAAAATGGCTGGTTTGACCCGAGCCCATCATCGGCGCCCTTGAGCCTTGCCAATCCGCTCTCGGCTGAGCTTTCGGTGATGCGCAGCAGCCTCTGGCCGGGCCTGATTCAGGTGATGCGGCAAAATCTGGCGCGTCAGCAGCCACGGGTGCGTCTGTTCGAGACTGGGCTGCGGTTTCTCGGTGGCGCTGACAACCTGCGTCAGGCACCGAGTCTGGCGGGCGCGGTGGTGGGCACAGTGCTGGCTGAACAATGGGGTGCGACCAAATGTTTGGTCGACTTCTTCGACCTCAAGGCCGATCTCGAGGCGGTGTTGACGCAGACTGGCCGGCTCGATGCGCTCCGGTTAGCGCCGCCAGCTTCGGAGTCTGGTGCACATCCGGCGCTGCATCCGGGACAGAGCGCCGAACTCTGGCTCGGCGAACAGTCGATTGGCTGGATCGGCACACTGCATCCGCTGCTGGCACGACGGCTTGAACTGCCCAATGAGGTGCAGCTGTTCGAGATCGACCTCGCCGCGCTTGGTGTTGGCGAGCGACCGGCGTTCGAGCCGCTGTCGCGGTTTCCGTCGATCCGCCGCGATCTGGCGATTGTCGTTCCGGCTGCGCTGCCGTTCGAGCGGGTGCGGCAGGCGGTGATGGCCAGCGCTGGCGATTTGCTCAAGCAGCTGATCCTGTTCGATCAATACCAGGGTGACAAGATCGAATCAGATCACAAAAGCTTAGCTTTCGGATTGATTTTACAAGCCTCTTCTCAGACACTTACTGATGCTGATGTGGACGCTGTGGTGCAAGCCGTGGTCGAGCGGCTTGAGCAAGAACTGGGAGCTAAGCTGCGGACCTGAGCCCTGGCGACGCGGAGGTCGGGCGTCTTGTGCCGCCTGCCGCTTTGGTCTTTGGCGCAGGCTTTTTTACGGCCTCCCCTGATGGTTTTGAGGAGCAGAGTAGGTTTTTATGGCACTCACCAAAGCGGATATGGCGGAGCATCTGTTCGAAGTGCTCGGGCTGAATAAGCGCGAGGCCAAGGACGTGGTCGAGATGTTTTTCGAGGAGATCCGCACAGCCTTAGAGCAGGGTGAGCAGGTCAAGCTCTCCGGCTTCGGCAATTTCGATCTCCGCGAGAAAAAACAGCGACCGGGGCGGAACCCGAAGACCGGTGAGGAGATACCGATCACTGCGCGGCGCGTTGTCACCTTCCGGCCCGGACAAAAATTGAAATCGCGGGTCGAAGCCTATGTTGGAAACGAGCGTTAGCCTCAAAGAACTGCCGCCGATCCCAACCAAGCGCTACTTCACCATCGGTGAGGTGAGTGAGCTTTGCGACGTCAAGCCGCACGTGCTGCGCTACTGGGAGCAAGAGTTCCCGCAGCTAAAGCCGGTAAAACGTCGTGGCAACCGCCGTTACTACCAGCATCATGATGTTGTGATGGTGCGTCGTATCCGCGGACTGCTCTATGAGCAGGGCTTTACCATCGGCGGTGCGCGCCAGCAGCTGAGCGGAGAGCCGGCGAAAAAGGACAGTACGCAGAGCCATCAGATCATCAAACAGGTGCGTTTAGAACTCGAGGAGATCCTGCACGACCTTCGCCGTCGTTCACATTGACCCTAGCCGCGCTTGGGGTTATGCTGGTGGACTTTCCGGGCGTAGCGCAGTCTGGTAGCGCACCACAATGGGGTTGTGGGGGTCGCAGGTTCGAATCCTGCCGCCCGGACCATCTTGAAGAACGCGGTAACGGTTTGGCTGTTGCCGCGTTTTTTATGTCTCGCGTTTTTTGTGCCTTCGCTGCACGCCCGACCACGATTCTCCTAAAAAACGCTGCTAAAAAGAGCATTTTGACCGCAGATTTTGCAGATTAACGCCGCGATTTCAGTAGGCTGCTGCTCCTCAATACCTCACTCGCTAGGTGACCTTGCTCAACCTTCTAGGGCCTTGTTTTATCTTCTTTTAATCTGCGCGTATCTGCGGTTTATAGGATTATCTGTTGCAGATCATGTCTAAAGAACAGATTACATGCCAGCGATTGCGTCTGCATAACGAGACCGAAGGTGAGTCGATCCGAGTGCGCGGCCTCGTGCAAGGGGTTGGCTTCCGCCCAACGGTCTGGCGTCTTGCTACCGCTGCTGGTTTATCCGGCGATGTCTGCAACGACAGCGAGGGCGTGCTGATTCGGCTTTGGGGCAGTAGCGCTGAGATCGATGAGTTCTGTCGCTCCCTGATGGTCGAGTGTCCACCGCTTGGGCGTATCGATGGCATCGAACGGCGGCTCTGCGAGGGGCCGGCGCCTGCGGGCTTCAGCATCGTCGAGAGTGGCGCGGGCAGGGTACAGACCGGCGTGGTTGCGGATGCGGCGACCTGTGCCGCCTGTGCGGCTGAGATGGCCGACCCCAACGATCGCCGTTATCGCTATCCGTTCATCAACTGTACCCACTGTGGGCCGCGGCTGAGCATCATTCGTGCGATCCCCTACGATCGCGCCAACACCAGTATGGCTGCGTTTGAGATGTGCCCGGCCTGTGCGGCGGAGTATCGCGATCCGGCTGATCGCCGCTTCCATGCCCAACCGAATGCCTGTCCTGTCTGTGGCCCCAAGGTCTGGCTGGCTGACGCCGAAGGAGGTGAGCTGGATGCAGCTGAAGCGGAGGCTGGCTTAGCGTTTTCTGATCCAGCGCCGCGCGATGCGATCGATGCCGCCAGCCGACTGCTGGCGCGGGGTGCGATCCTTGCCATCAAGGGCATTGGTGGCTTCCATCTGGCCTGTGACGCGACTCATCCAAGCGCGGTCACTAGGCTGCGCGAGCGTAAGCGGCGGGCCGCCAAGCCCTTCGCGCTGATGGCCAGGGATCTCGAGGTCATCCGCCGCTACTGCGCGGTCAGTCCAGCCGAGGCGGAGCTGCTGAACTCGACGGTGGCGCCGATTGTGTTGCTCGATCAGGTCGCTCTCGACGGCGATTTGGATCTGGGTTTGGGCAATCTGTCGCCACTGGCCGCTGAGGTTGCGCCAGGGCAGTCGGCGCTGGGCCTGATGCTTCCCTACAGCCCTTTGCATTGGCTACTGTTGCAGGACTGGGACCGCCCCTTGGTGATGACCAGCGGCAACCTGAGCGATGAGCCGCAATGTATCGACAACGCGGATGCGCTGCAGCGCCTGGCCGGCATCGCTGATGCCTGGCTGCTCAATGATCGCGAGATCGTCAATCGGGTCGATGATTCGGTGGCGCGGGTGATTCAAGGCCGCACCCGCTGGCTGCGGCGGGCACGCGGCGCGGCACCAACGCCGCTCAGGCTAGCGTCGGGTTTTGAGGCTGCACCCAAGGTGCTGGCGCTCGGCGGCGAATTGAAGAATAGTCTCTGTCTGCTCAGCGATGGCCAGGCGACGTTGTCACAGCATCTCGGTGATCTTGAAGAGGCGCGCACTGCGCGTGAGTTCGAGCGCACGGTCGCGCTCTATCAAGCGCTGTTTGAGCATCAGCCCGAGATCATCGCTGTCGACAGCCATCCCGATTATCGCTCCTCTGCGCTCGGGCGGCGGCTGGCGTCGGAGACGGGCGCACGGCTGGTCGAGGTGCAGCATCATGCCGCGCATCTCGGTGCCGTTTTGGCGGATGCGGACTGGCCGCTTGATGCTGGTCCGGTCCTTGGGGTGATCTTCGATGGCCTGGGCTATGGCTCTGATCAGACCATCTGGGGCGGCGAATTCCTGCTCGGTGACTATCGACAGTGGCAGCGCGTCGGCCATTTGCGGCCATTCAGTCTGCCCGGCGGCGAGCGCGCCATCCGTGAGCCTTGGCGCTGCCTTTATGCGCAGCTCGAAAGCGTTTTTGGCTGGCCGCAGTGTCTCGATCGCTGGGGTGGTTTGGAGCCGATTCAGAGGCTGCAGGTGCGGCCGCTGACGGTGATCGAGGAGATGATTCAGAAGGGATTGAACTCACCGCATACCACCTCGGCCGGGCGTCTGTTTGATGCCGTCGCGGTGGCGCTCGGGATCTGCGCCGACGGTATCGCTTACGAAGCGCAGGCGGCGATTGAACTCGAGACGCTAGCGCGTTGCGCGCTGGGCGAGGTCGGCTATGCGTTCGCGATCGATCATCGCGACAGCAGTGATCATAGCGGCGGCGACGACCATCGCGATAACAGTGCCAAGCGCTGGCAGCTGGACCCGACGCCGATGTGGACGGCGCTGCTCGATGATCTGACAGCGCGGGTGCCGGCCGCAGTGATCGCGGCGCGTTTCCATGCCGGCCTTGCCGATGCCGTCGCTGAGCTGGCCGCGCAGTTAGCGCAACAGCATGGTGTTGAGGCTGTCGCGCTTTCGGGCGGGGTGTTCCAGAATCGCACCCTCTTCGAGACCACGCACAAAGCGCTGCGCGAGCGCGGACTGCAGGTGCTGACTCACACGCGGGTGCCAGCCAATGATGGCGGTCTTGCGCTCGGCCAGGCGGTGATCGCTGCGGTGGCCTGTTTCGGCTCACGCCGATGATGGCCTGGTGCTGCTCTAGAAGAGGAGTCGCTTGACCGTCACGGTGACGTCGAGTGACGTCGAGTGATTGTAGACGTTGAGTGATTGTAAGGGTGCGTCGCACCCCGGACGACGAACGCTTGTTTCAGGGTAATCAGGGTAATGCTGACCCTTTATCGCCCTCAGGGCAGATCGTTGCAGTGGTCCGCGTTGGCGCCAGGAGCCGCGCCCCAAGCGCCGCCGCGGGGGCGGTAACGGTTCGGGATCAACACCGTTGGGCGCAGCTGACTTGGGTCTTTCTGGGGGAAGTCCAGCGTGTAATGCAGCCCACGACTCTCGCGTCGGCGCTGCGCGGATTGGACGATGAGATCGGCGACATCGACCAGATTGCGTAGCTCGAGCAGGTCGGTTTTGACCCGGAAATGGCTGTAATGCTCGATGATCTCCTGGCGCAGCAGGTCGACCCGGCGCTTGGCGCGCTGCAGGCGCTTGTTGGTGCGCACGATGCCGACATAGTCCCACATGAAGCGCCGCAGCTCTTCCCAGTTGTGCGAGATTACGATCTCTTCATCGGCTTGAGTGACGCGGCTTGCATCCCAAGCGGGCACCTCGGGTGGGGCGGTCCAGCCGGTTGCAAGCGCGGCGATGTCCTTGGCCGCTAGCTCGGCGAACACCAGGCACTCCAGCAGCGAGTTGCTGGCCATGCGATTGGCGCCGTGCAGGCCGGTGTAAGCCGTTTCGCCGATCGCATAGAGCCCTGGCAGATCGGTGCGGGCGCGTGCATCGACGAGCAGCCCGCCGCAGGTATAGTGGGCCGCTGGGACCACCGGGATCGGCTCGCGCGTGATGTCGATGCCCAGCTCCAGACAACGCGCATGGATGGTTGGGAAATGCTCGGTGATGAAGTCGGCCGGGCGGTGCGAGATATCGAGATAGACAAACTTGCTGCCGGTGCGCTTGATCTCGTGGTCGATGGCGCGGGCGACGACGTCGCGCGGTGCCAACTCAGCGCGCTCGTCGAAGCGCGGCATGAAGCGGTCGCCGTCGGGCAGCTTGAGTTTCGCACCTTCGCCGCGCAGCGCCTCAGTTATTAAGAATGACTTGGCCTTGGAGTGATACAGGCAGGTTGGATGAAACTGCATGAACTCCATGTTCGCGACCCGGCAGCCGGCACGCCAGCCCATCGCGATGCCATCGCCGGTGGCGACGTCGGGGTTGCTGGTGTAGACGTAGACCTTGCTCGCGCCGCCACTGGCGATGACCACGAAGCGGGCCAGGAAGGTATTGACCTCGTCGGTCATGTTGTCGAGCAGGTAGGCGCCGAGGCAGCGGTTCTCGCTGCCGCCGAGCTTGCGGTCGGTGATCAGGTCGATCGCGGCATGATGTTCGAACAGCTCGACGTTGCTGCGCGCGCGCACCAGGTCGGTGAGGGTGGTCTCGACGGCGCGGCCGGTCGCATCAGCGGCATGGATGACGCGGCGATGCGTATGGCCACCTTCACGCGTGAGATGGTAGCCGCTGGAGCCGGTGCCGCTGTCATCGCGGGTGAATTGAACGCCAGCCTCAAGCAGCCAATGGATATTGCCGGGGCCGCGCTCGACGACGAGTCGCACGATGGATTCATCGCAAAGCCCGTCGCCGGCCTTCAGGGTATCCTGTACGTGGGCGTCGATGGTGTCGGTGGCGTTGAGCACTGCGGAAATGCCACCTTGGGCGTAGAGGGTATTGCCTTCCTGGAGCTCACGCTTGGAGACCACAGCAACCGAGAGCGCTGATGGCAGACGCAGCGCGAGGCTGAGGCCTGCGGCACCGCTGCCGATGATCAGGACGTCATGGCGGTAAAGCTTGGGCATGGGTGTCTGGCTTCCTCGCGCGAGCAGAAACGGATAATGACGATTGGGTTGCAATCGGGGCTTGCAACAGAGTATGCCGCAGGTGAGCGGTTGCGTCGCCTGCTAGGCGTTGGGTCAATGGCTTTGACCACAGAGCGGGGGATTCGGTGAGATCCGCTTCTTGAATCTTGTCTAAGTCTATGTGTGGACAAAGATTAGACGATGTCGATGGAAATCGGCACAAAATCGGGCAAACACGAAGCTGAAGATTTGTGTTGCGATATATCAAGCTGCGACTTGGTCAGTAGAGAACTTTCATCGGAGGGGTGGTGTCAATGCGCCAGGTGAGCAGAATCCGACGGGCTCGGGAGCGACCCGGTGTCTGAGCGCGAGGTCGATCAGGCGCTCGTCGAGCGGGCGCAGGCTGGAGATCGACGGGCCTTCGATCTGCTGGTGCTGAAGTACCAACAACGGATCGCCGCGCTTATCGGTCGCTACCTGCGCGATAGCGCCGAGGTCTTGGATGTGACCCAGGAGGCCTTCCTGAAGGCCTACCGAGCGCTGCCCGGCTTTCGCGGCGAGTCGGCTTTCTATACCTGGATCTACCGAATTGCGATCAATACGGTAAAGAACTACATGGTCGCTCAGAGCCGGCGTCCGCCTGGCGATGATGTCGACGCTGAAGTGGCCGAGCAAATGGACATGGGCGCAGCACTGCGCGACTGCTCCACACCCGAACGCGAAGCACTGACCGACGAGATTGCGAACACGGTGCAGGATGCCTTGAATGCACTGCCGGACGATCTTCGGGCTGCGATCATGTTCCGAGAGATCGACGGTATGAGCTATGAAGAGATTGCAACCGCGATGGAGTGTCCAATCGGAACGGTGCGCTCACGGATCTTCCGTGCCCGTGAAGCGATCGACAAACGGCTCCGGCCATTGCTCGAGGGATGAGCAGAGCAGTATCTGCCCGCAGGTCGAATCCGTATCATGAACGACTGACGAGTGAAGGCGACAGCATGACCACACCCACTTCGGATCAACGGTACCTGGCGGCAATGATCGATGGAGAGCCTGGTCCCGGCGGCGGATTCGAGGCTGCGATCGATGCCGTCGAGCGAGATGCAGCGCTGCGCGCCCGCTTTGAGCGCGGCATCCTCATCGGTCAGCTGTTGCGAGCAGAGCCTGCGATGCCGGCGGCACGGGCCGTGAGCGCTAGGGTTGCGGCTGCGCTTGCCTCCGAACCGGTGGTGATGCGGCCGAGCAAGCGCCAAGCATCCCGTCGATCGTCGTCGATCAACCGCTCGGCTGTTGGGCTCGCGATCGCCGCTAGCCTGGTCGCGGTAGCCATCATGATCGGTCCGGGATTGATGACAGGCAGCGGCTTTGGGCCAAGTCTGGAGTCATCGCCCATCGCACAGTCTGACCCAGCTGCGGTTCAAGAGTATGCGGCGCTGACTGAGCCCATGGTCGAGCGCTGGGCCTTGGATGAGCCCGTCAGCTCAACCGCCTTGGATGCCTTGCTGGTCGACCATCGCGAGCGTGCGTCAGCATCGGGGCTGACCGGCTTTATCCCCTATGCTGCTGTGGTTGGTCCCAGTGGTGTTCGTTGATGCAATGTCGCTGCACAGGCTGCTGCATCAGATGAAACTCGTCGCTGCGCTCGGCAGTCGTTTGAGTGTGCTGCTTATCAGTTTGCTGCTCGGTTTTCTGCTGCCATGGGTGAGCGCGGCGAACGATGCTGAGCAGGCTCCGGAGGCCGGGCCTGCTCCGATTGCGTTGCTTGGGCAGATGTCTAAAGCCCTCTCCGAGCTCGAATACGAGGGTACCCTGGTCTATCTCAACGGCCATGAGCTCTCGACGCTGCGGATTGCGCACCGGATCAACGGTGGCCAAGCGCATGAGAGCCTGCTAGCCCTCAGCGGGCCGGTGCGTGCGGTTGCTCGCAGCCGACAGACCGTGACCTGCGTGTTGCCCGATGCGCGCGCAATCTCGGTGCCGCGGCATTCGGCCCACGCCGCGACCTTGCACTCCGGTACGCTCGATGCGGAGCGATTGCGGCCACATTATCTGATTCATCATCTCGGCCAGTCGCGGGTTGCCGGGCGCGATACCCTGGTCGTTGGTATCATTCCGAAGGATGACCTGCGCTACGGTTATCGGTTCTTTGTTGACAAGGACACCGGGCTGCCGCTGAAGACCGACCTGATGGACAGCTCAGCAACGCCGATCGAGCAGGTCATGTTCACCGAGATCGAGTTCCTGGGCCGAGCGTCTGCTGATGCGATGGCCGCAAACGCGGCCCCACTGCAGCCGCTCGAGGCCGCGGTCTCGGTCAACTCCGGTCTCGCGCACTCGGCGCCGGCCTCAGCGCCGATCGATCTGGCGCCCTGGTCGTTTTCTGAATTGCCGGCGGGCTATGCCGTGGTGGCCGGTGACCCCCCGGCAACCGATACCAAAGGGACTAAAGGACAGCGCCGCTGGTTCATGGTAAGCGATGGCCTCTCTGTGGTTTCGGTCTATATCGAGCCTGATCAGGGATACGGACTCGCCGGACACAAGCGCATCGGTGCGATGAATGCTGCCGGGCGCTCACTCAACGGATATCAGATCACCGCAGTTGGCGAGGCGCCGCTGCAGACAGTTCAAGCCATCGCTGCTGCGGTGAGGACTCAACCATGATGGAAGAACCATGATTGAAGAACAGGGTATCGTCATCGCGAGCGAGGCTGGAATTGCTGAGGTCGAGATCGTTCGCCGTTCGACCTGTGGCGCTTGTAGCGCGCGTTCCGGTTGTGGTGTCTCACTCCTGGATCGGGTGCTTGGCCGGCGGCCGCAGCGCCTGCTGTTGGTTGACAAACTTAGGGTCCGCCCAGGCGATGAGGTGATTGTCGGCATCCCCGAGGGGGCCTTGCTGAAGGCCGCGGTGGTTGCCTACATGGTTCCGCTGTTCGGTCTCTTGGCGGGAGCAATCCTCGGCGATTTACCGCGGCTAGACGGCGCCATGGATCAGGGGCTGCCGTTATTGACCGGTGCGCTCGGATTTGGCGCCGGGCTGCTTGTGACCCATCTCTACAGTCGCCGGCTGGCGGTCGATCCACGCTGGCGGGCCGTGCTGCTGCGTCGCGCAACCCATGGCCTCAGCGTCGGCCTTCCTAGCACGCACTGACCGGTTCTCCCGTCGGTTGGTTCAAGATCCTGTCACAGTGCAGTCGACGCGGTCGGCTTCTGTTATCGTTACCGGTTGTCGCTGCCGGCGCCTGCCGGTTTCGGGTGCGTTGGTCACCACTAGCTCGGGATATTCATGCGTCATCGGTATCAGCCTCTGCTCGTTTTCATCGCGGTCGGTCTGCTTGGGCTCGCGCAGATGGCGTCCAGCCTCGCGGCGAGTCCTGCTGCGCCGGTTCCGGCGGCTGATTCGACTGGCCCTGGCATTGTTGCCGCGCTGCCGAACTTCATTCCGCTGGTCAAGCGCTATGGTCCGTCGGTGGTCAATATCAGCAGCAAGCAGGGCTACGGCTCGGGGCCGCAGCAGTTCGAGCCGGAGGAGGGCTTGCCGGAAGATAGCCCGCTCTACGACTTTTTTCGCCGCTTCTTCGATGAGGATGGACCCTTACCGGATGATGGCGATCAAGGCCGCTCACTGGGCTCGGGTTTCATCCTCAGCCCGGACGGCTACATCCTGACCAATGCCCATGTGGTCGAGGCCGCTGACGAGATCATCGTGCGCATGAGCGATCGGCGCGAGTTTGTCGCGCAGTTGGTTGGCGCCGACGAGCGCAGCGACATCGCGCTCTTGAAGATCGATGCCACCGATCTGCCAGCAGTCGAGCTTGGCCTCTCTAAGACGGTCGAGGTGGGCGAATGGGTGCTTGCGATTGGCTCGCCGTTCGGCTTTGAGCACTCGGCGACGGCGGGCATCGTCAGCGCCAAGGGGCGCTCGCTGCCGTCCGAGAACTATGTGCCCTTTATCCAGACCGATGTGGCGATCAACCCCGGCAATTCGGGCGGCCCGCTATTCGATCTCGAGGGGCGTGTGGTTGGCGTTAACTCTCAGATCTATAGCCGCACTGGCGGCTTCATGGGGCTCTCGTTCGCGATTCCGATCGATGTTGCGATCGATGTCGTCGACCAGCTCAAGGACAAGGGCCGGGTCAGTCGCGGCTGGCTCGGGGTCTTGATCCAAGACGTCACGCGGGATCTCGCCGAGCCCTTTGGTCTGCCGCATCCAGTCGGCGCCCTCGTCTCACAGGTGTTGCCGGACAGTCCGGCGGAGAAGGCCGGGCTACGCGCCGGGGATATCATCTTGACCTTCGATGGGCTCGACGTTCCGACCTCGAGTAGCCTACCGCCGCTGGTTGGTGTGACCAAGGTCGACGTCACGGTCCAGGTCGAGTTGTTGCGCAACGGCGAGCGTCACGAGGTGGCCGTCACATTGGCTGAACTGCCAGAGGACGAGACGGCATTGATCCCGCAGGGTCATCCGGCCGCGCCGGCGGCGAACCGCTTGGGCCTGGTGATGAAGGAAGTTCCAGAGGATCAGCGCGAGCTGCTCGGTCTTGATCACCCAGGCGTGCTGGTTGACCGCGTCGAGACTGGCCCCGCTGAGCGTGCGGGTTTGCGTGCGGGTGATCTGATCCTGAGCTTCAGCAACGAGCAGGTGCAAGGCTTGGCGCACTTTGATCGGCTGGTCGAGGCTGCCCCGGCTGGCGCGTCGGTCGCGGTGCTGGTCCAGCGTGGCGATGGACGCATGTTCTACGCCATGCGGCTGCCACCAGAGTAGTTGAACCCCCTCTGAGCGTTCTCTGAACCCTATTCATAACCCTTTTCGGACTCTTTCTGGACTCTCTTCTCAACTTGACGTTCAGTTACTTTTAAGGATTTCGCTTGCCGATGGCCGATCTCAGTCACATTCGTAACTTCTCGATTATTGCCCATATCGACCATGGCAAATCGACGATTGCCGATCGCTTCATCCAGCATTGCGGCAGCCTGACCAACCGCGAGATGAGCAATCAGGTGCTGGATTCGATGGACCTGGAGCGTGAACGCGGCATCACCATCAAGGCGCAGAGCGTGACCTTGGATTACCCGGCCAAGGACGGGCAGATCTACGAGTTGAACTTCATCGACACGCCTGGCCATGTTGACTTCTCCTATGAGGTCTCGCGCTCGCTGGCGGCCTGCGAGGGTGCGTTGCTGGTGGTCGATGCCGCGCAGGGGGTCGAAGCGCAGAGCGTCGCCAACTGCTACACCGCCATCGATCTCGGGCTCGAGGTGCTGCCGGTGCTGAACAAGATCGATCTGCCCTCGGCCGAGCCGGAGCGGGTGATCAACGAGATTGAAGAGATCATCGGCCTGGATGCCGAGGATGCGCTGCGGGTGAGCGCCAAGACCGGGCTCGGCATCCCTGAGCTGCTAGAGATGTTGGTGGCGAAGATCCCACCGCCGGTTGGTGATGCCGAGGCGCCGCTGCGGGCGCTGATTATCGACTCCTGGTTCGATCCCTATGTCGGCGTGGTGTCGCTGATTCGGGTCAAGGAGGGCACGCTCAGGCGGCGTGACAAGATCAAGGTGATGTCGGTCGGGCGTGTGCATCAGGCCGATAACGTCGGCATCTTCACGCCCAAGAAGACCCCGCGCGATCAGCTCGGGCCCGGTGAGGTGGGCTTTGTCGCTGCCGGGATCAAGGAGATTGACGGCGCCCCGGTGGGCGATACCATCACCGGTGCTGACCGGCCGGCGACAGAGCGGCTCGCGGGCTTCCGCGAGATCCGTCCGCGCGTTTTTGCCGGACTCTATCCAATCTCCTCGGACGACTACGAAGACTTGCGCGATGCGCTCGCCAAGCTGCGGCTCAATGAATCAGCGCTGTTCTACGAGCCGGAGACCTCGCAGGCGCTCGGCTTCGGATTCCGCTGCGGCTTCCTCGGCATGCTGCACATGGAGATCATCCAGGAGCGGCTGGAGCGTGAATACGATCTGGAGCTGATCACCACGGCGCCTACCGTTATCTATGAGGTGGTGTTGAACGATGGCGAGGTGATCAATGTCGACAATCCGGCCAACCTGCCAGAGACCAATCAGATCCAGGAGATTCGCGAGCCGATCATCGAGGCGCATATCCTGGTGCCGCAGGATCTGCTCGGCGGCGTGATCAATCTCTGCGTCGAAAAGCGCGGCGTGCAGAAGAACATCCAGTTCCTTGGCGGCCAGGTGCAAGCCAGTTATGAGCTGCCGCTGAATGAGGTGGTGCTGGATTTCTTCGATCGGCTGAAGTCGGTGAGCCGCGGCTATGCCTCGTTCGAGTATGAACTCAAGCGCTTCGATGCGGCCGATCTAGTCAAGCTGGATCTGATGATCAATGGCGAGCGGGTCGATGCGCTGTCGCTGATCGTGCATCGCTCTAACTCACTGCACCGTGGCCGCGAACTCGCCGAGCGGATGAAGGAACTGATCCCACGGCAGATGTTCGAGGTCGCCATCCAGGCCGCGATCGGCACCAAGATCATCGCCCGCACCACGGTCAAGGCCTTGCGCAAGAATGTCACCGCCAAATGTTATGGCGGCGATGTGACCCGCAAGCGCAAACTGTTGGAGAAACAGAAGGCGGGTAAGAAGCGCATGAAGCAAGTCGGGCGCGTCGAGATCCCGCAAGAGGCCTTCCTTGCGGTGCTGCAATCCAGCAAGGATAATTAACGGTTTTCCCGCGCCATCACATTTTTCCTACCGCCACTGATCGCCGCTCGAGTGCTCGGCGTTCGGATCGTCGTCATAGGATCAGGAGACGCACCCGCGCCATGAGCTTCGATTTTCCGACCTTCCTTGTTGCTGCCACCTTCCTTACCGGGGGAATCTGGCTGCTCGATGCGCTGCTTTGGGCGCCTAAGCGTCGCCGGTTGGCGGCCGCGGCCGCGAGCGGTTCGGGCGAGAGCGCTCAGGGCGCGGCGATGGGATACAAAGAGCCGGTACTGGTCGAGTACGCGCGTTCTTTTTTTCCAGTGATCCTGATCGTGCTGCTGTTACGTTCGTTTGTGGTCGAACCGTTCCGTATCCCGTCTGGCTCAATGATGCCGACCCTTTTGGTCGGTGATTTCATCTTGGTGAATAAGTTCTCGTATGGGCTGCGCCTGCCGGTGCTGAATTCCAAATTTGTCGAGCTCGGAGAGCCCGAGCGTGGCGACGTGATCGTGTTTCGCTTTCCGCGCGATGAATCGGTGGATTACATCAAACGCGTCATCGCCCTGCCTGGCGACCAAGTCTACTATCGTGACAAGACGATCTACGTCAATGGGGAGCCCCTGGGGCAGATCCCACTCGGTGATTACATCGACGACAATGGCCAGCCGACCGGTCTCATTGAGGTGGTGGAAGCGGTTGGTGATGATCTTGAACACGAGATCCTGATCAATCCACGTACAGGGGATTTTCCGCGCTCCTGCGGTGTCTTGGCACGTGGCCCGGTGACGGTGCCGGAGGACACGTACTTCGTCATGGGCGACAATCGCGACAACAGCAATGACGGCCGCTGCTGGGGGTTCGTGCCCGAGGAAAACCTGGTCGGCAAGGCGTTCGCAATCTGGATGAGCTGGGACGGCAATCGTGATGGCTTTCCGATTGCCTTCGGCCGTATCGGTAATGTCATCCATTGAGCGCTTGCATGAATCGACCCATGATGCCCCAGTCTCAAAGAGAACCCAAGCACGGCCGGCCCGCTCAGCGTTTGGCGAGGCTGCGCCGCGGCGAAAAGCATGCCAGGCTGCCCGGCCCGCAGCGTGGCTTCGGGCTCGGCAAGGTGCTGGTCGTGCTGCTCTTGGTGGTGTTTTTCGTCAGCCTTGGGATCAAGATGGCGCCGTCCTACCTCACCTACTTTCAGGTGCGTAACATCATGGAGCGGGTGGTTGAGCGGCCAGAGCTGGCCGGTGCCGGATCGCGAGCGATCCTGGCCGCTGTTACCCGACAGCTCGGTATCGATGCCGTGAGTTCGGTCGACGCAAAGGACTTTCATCTCTCGCGAGAGGGTGAAGACACCCTGCTGAACTTGGATTATCAGGTGCAGCAGCATGTCGGCTTTAATGTCGACGTGCTGATGCACTTCGAGCACTCGGTCGTGCTGCCGTAGCCATGACGACCGACCCAATGCGCCTGGCAGCTTCGCTGATCGGGCAGCCGCCAAGATCGCTGGCCCTGATCGAGCAGGCCCTCACCCACCGCAGCGCTGGTCCGATCAACAACGAGCGGCTCGAGTTTCTGGGCGATGCGCTGCTCGGATTCGTCATCGCTGAGGTGCTGCTGCAGCGCTTTCCTGATGCCAGCGAGGGTGACCTGACGCGGCGGCGGGCGACTCTGGTCAACCGCGAGGCGTTGGCTAAGATTGCACGCTCGCTGAGTCTGGGCGACTACCTGCGGCTCGATTCAGGCGCGCTGCGCTCAGGTGGCCATGCGCGCGACTCGGTGCTCTCCGACGCGCTCGAGGCCCTGATCGGCGCGATCTATCTGGATCAGGGCTTCACCGGCGCCAAGCAGATGATCCTCCGCGTCTTTGCCGAGGCCTTAGCCGATGTCGCCAACCAGGATGCGCGCAAGGACCCGAAGACGCGCTTGCAGGAGTGGCTCCAGGCGCGCCGTCTGGCCTTGCCCGAATACGAGGTGACCGCGGTGACCGGTGAACAGCATGCGCAGCGCTTTCAGGTACGCTGTCGGCTGCCTGCCGACGGCCGCGAATGTGTGGGTGACGGTTCCAGTCGGCGCCGTGCCGAGCAGCAGTCAGCCGAGACCATGCTCAGCCTTCTGAGCGAGAAGGATTGAGCGCATGAGTGATTCCAAAGACAAACACTCAGCACTCGCTGAGGCCACTGATCAGCCTGTCGATCCCTCAGCCACGAATGCAACGAGCAGTGGCTCGAGCCGTTGTGGCTATGTTGCGATCTTCGGGCGGCCGAACGTGGGCAAGTCGACGTTGCTGAACCGGTTGCTGGGGCAGAAGCTCGCGATTACCTCGCACAAGCCGCAGACCACACGCCACACCATCCTTGGCGTGTCGACCTTGGACGCGGGTCAGATCCTGTATGTGGATACTCCTGGCCTGCATCAGCGCGGCGGTAATGCCCTGAACCGCTACCTGAACCGCGCGGCGCGATCGATCCTCACCGACGTCGATCTGGTGCTGTTCGTGATCGAGGCGCTGCAATTCGGTGATGAGGATGCGTTGGCGCTGGCCGAGATCGTCAAAGCCGGCACGCCCGCCATCGTCGCCGTGAACAAGACCGATCGCATTGCGGATAAGGCGCGTCTGCTGCCGTTTCTGCAGTCCTTGTCGGAACGGCATCCGTTCGTTTCAATCGTGCCGGTCTCGGCCACCAAGGGCGATCAGATCAAGCGCCTGGAGGCCGAGGTGCTCGCGGCACTACCTGAAGGCGAACGCCTGTTTCCGGACGATCAGCTCACCGATCGCTCCGAGCGTTTTTTGGCGGCTGAGTTCTTGCGCGAGCAGCTAATGCAGCGCTACGGCCAGGAGCTACCGTATCGAACGACGGTTGAGATCGAGTCCTTCACCTTGGAAACCCCGAGCGGAAAGAGGCAAAGCGAGGGGCCTCGCGCGCGCATCCGTGCCTTGATCTGGGTCGAGCGTGAGAGCCAGAAGGCAATCATCATTGGCCGCCGCGGCGAGGCGTTAAAAGCTGCGGCATCGCAGGCACGCCTCGAGATGCAGAAGCTGTTTGGTCGGCCTGTGCATCTGGAGGTCTGGGTCAAGGTCAAGGATAGCTGGAGCAGTGACGAGGCGGCGCTCGCGAGTCTCGGTTACGGCGAATACTGATCACGGCGATTGCCCATGACCGCCAGTGATGAGCGGTTTGACCCGGTCCGGTCCCAAAGCAGCGCTTAGGCATCTTGATGAGCGTGCAGACACTCAAGCGCGGCTTCGTGCTGCATCGTCGTGACTATCGCAACACCAGTTTGCTGATCGAACTCTTTACCGCCGACGAGGGTAGGCTTGCCTGCATCGCCAAGGGCGCGAAGTCGGCACCGCGCGGGCGCTCGGCATTGGCCGCGCTGCTGCAGCCGTTTCAGCCGCTCTGGCTGGGCTGGGTCGGACGTGGCGAGGTCAAGACCCTGACGCGGGCCGAGGCCGCCGCGCCCAGCATCGCGCTTGTGGCTGAGCGGCTCTATTGCGGCTTCTACCTGAACGAGCTGTTGATTCGCTTGATCGATCGCGAGGACCCGCACGAGGCCTTGTTCGTCTTCTATCAACAGGCCTTGGCGGATCTGGTGAGCGAGCCGCTGGATGCAGTGTTGCGCCGCTTCGAGCTGCGCCTGCTTGAAGAGTTAGGCTACGCGCTCGATCTCCAGTCCGACCGTCAGGGCAAGCCGATTGAGCCAGTCCGCGACTATTGCTACAGGTCGGACCAAGGTCTGATCTCGGTTCCGGGGCTCAGCGTCCGCTTGAGCGATCCGGTTGCGGCGTTGCATACCGGAGCGCGAATGCGTGAAACCCCGATGGCTGATGACGCTGTCTGCGAGCCCGTGGGCGCTGAACGTTTTACCCTGGAGACCTCAGCTGACAAGCCATCAGCTGACGAGCCATCACCGGCGATGTCTCAGGCGGCGGCAGTGATGATCAGCGGGGTCACGCTGCAGCGCTTGGCCTCTGGTGCACCATTGCAGCGCACTGATCTTGGGCCCGCTCGCGCCCTGATGCGCGCGGCGCTTGCCCCTCATCTTGGGCCGAAGCCGTTGCGCAGTCGTGAGCTGTTTCGTCGTCCGTCGACTTGATTCCACCCTTAACTCCATCCTTAACTCCATCCTCAACCCTGGAGCCATCATGCAAGAGCTCAGCGGGGCGCCGATCCTCCTCGGCGTCAATATCGACCATATTGCGACCATCCGTGCCGCGCGCGGTACCCGCTACCCGGAGCCGATCCAGGCTGCACTGGTCGCCGAGCAGGCCGGCGCCGATGCCATCACGCTGCACCTGCGTGAGGATCGCCGCCACATCCAGGATCGCGATGTGCACCTACTGAAAGGCATCCTCCAGACGCGCATGAATCTTGAGATGGCGGCAACGCCAGAGATGGTTCAGATAGCCTGCGAGCTGCGCCCGGCCGACTGTTGCCTGGTCCCAGAGCGGCGTGAAGAATTGACTACCGAGGGTGGTCTGGATGTCAAGGGTCAGATCGGCAAGTTGACCGAGCAGACGGCGCGTTTGGCTGAGGCTGGGGTACGCGTTTCGCTGTTCATCGATCCAGAGCCGGCCCAGTTGGATGCAGCGGTAACGGTCGGGGCGCCGGTGGTGGAGATCCACACGGGGCGCTATGCCGACGCCGTGATACCCAAGCTGCGCGCCGAAGAGCTACAGCGCATTGCGGCGGCTGTCGCGCATGGTCAGCAGCTCGGGCTACAGGTCAATGCGGGTCACGGGCTGGATTATCCGAACGTCGAGGCCGTTGCCGCCCTGCCCGGCGTGCGTGAGCTCAATATCGGGCATGCCATCGTTGCCCGCGCCCTGTTTTCGGGGCTGGCGCCTGCGGTCAGCGAGATGAAACGTCTGATGGTGCAGGCCGCGCTGTTGCGGTCTGACTGAGCATCGCGGACAATGGCTCTGACCCCAACGGTCTGGGGCCAGAGTCGAACCTTTCTCATGGTCATCAAACCTAGGTGGAAAAGGAACGTCTCTTGCTTCATCTTTAGAGACTTTCCACAACCTAAGGATTTCCGATCATGGCCACCACTGCAGAGTCGGCGACCCCGAGACGCCCGGTCGTCCTGGTCATCCTCGATGGCTTCGGCATCAATCCGAGTAAGCTCCACAATGCCATCGCACAGGCGAAGACACCGCGGCTCGACGAGTATTTCTTTCGCTATCCCTACACCCAGCTGAACGCCTCTGGTGCCGGTGTCGGTCTGCCGACCGGGCAGATGGGCAACTCTGAGGTCGGGCACATGACGCTCGGCAGCGGCAGCCTGTTACGCCAAGATCTGGTGCTGATCGATGATGCGATCGCCGATGGCAGCTTCTTCAAGAATCCGGCATTGCTCGATGCCGTCAAGGCCGCTAAGGCCAAACAGCGACCGCTGCAGCTCTTAGGCTTGGTCTCTGAGGGCGGCGTGCACAGCCATTCGCGTCATCTGTTGGCGCTGATCGAGCTGTGCCGACTCCAAGGGGTGACGCCGCTGGTGCACATGATCACCGATGGCCGGGATACCGCGCCGAAATCGGTGCTCAACGGCCTCGGCGAGATCGAAGCGGCGTTGGAGGGCGCGAATGGACGCATCGTCACCGTCAGCGGCCGCTATTACGCGATGGACCGGGATCGCCGTTTCGACCGCACCGAGCGGGCCTGGCGCGCGATCGTGCTTGGCAAGGGACGTGGCGCGGCAACGGCGCGAGCGGCGATCGACGCGGCCTACGCTGCCGGGGAGGGCGACGAGTTCATCCATCCGAGCGTCATCGCGGATTGGAAGGGGCTCGAGCCCGATGACCCAATGGTGCTGTTCAACTTCCGCAAAGACCGGCCGCGGCAGATGGCGTCCGCGCTGGCGCTCGACGACTTCGATGGCTTCGATCGCGGCTCGGCACCGCGCGCTGATCTGACCTGCATGATGGTCTACGACAAGCGCTTCGGGCTGCCGCATGCGTTCGATCCAGAGGTCCCGCGGACGACCTTGAATCAAGTGCTCAGCGCCCAGGGCATCAAGCAGTTTCACTGCGCCGAGACCGAGAAATATGCGCATGTGACCTTCTTCTTCAACGGCGGCAGCGAGGAGCCAGCGGCCGGCGAGGTGCATCGATTGATCCCGTCGCCCAAGGTCAAGACCTACGACCTCAAGCCCGAGATGAGTGCGGCACAGGTTGCCGATGCGGTGGTCGAGGCGATCGAGACCGGCAACTACGGGTTCATCGTGGTCAATTTTGCCAATGGTGACATGGTCGGCCACACTGGCTACATGGACGCCGTAGTGCATGCGGTCGAGGTGTTGGATCAGCAGGCCGGTCGGGTGCTGGATGCGGCCGTGGCCAACGGCTACTCGGCCCTGCTGACCGCTGATCATGGCAACTGCGACATGATGGTCGATCCGGAGACGGACGAGCCACATACTCAGCATACGACCAATCCCGTGCCCTTTATGGTCATCGATCAGGAGCGCTGGGTGCTGCGGCCGAACGGCACCCTGGCCGATGTGGCCCCAACGGTCCTCGAACTGATGGGGCTGCCAGCGGTGGCCGAGATGTCAGGGCAGTCGTTGCTGTTCGAAGCGATGGCCCCACAGCCGAATGTCTCGGTTGATCGGCTTGGGATGGCGAGGACGGGCTGATTCGGTGAATCAGCGACGTTGATCAGTCGACATCTCCGCACCATTGTGAGGCGCCCGATGACATATTTGCGCAGGGATGGCGCATCTCATCGGCAAGCGTGTTCGGTCGCCCCTTCCTCCATGCATGATCCTCTGAGGTGCACTTATGCCAGCGCATCGTCTCGTGTTGTTTGCAGTGCTTGGTCTTGCTGGGGCCGCCTTGGCTTACAATGCGCTCAGAATTGTCGACGGTGGGGTCGGCCCGGATTGGCCTGATCCCCCGGTGATCTGTTGCCGAGTTCAACCACAGGACTGCCAATGTCATCGAAGACCCTTACCTTCGTTTTTGCCGCCGAGCGCGGAACCCCCGCACTCCTTACCGAGCATCGCTGCAAAGCGGCCGTGCCGGTGGCTGGCAAGTATCGTGTCATCGACTTCACGCTGGCGAACTGTCTGCACTCCGGATTGCGCCAGGTGCTAGTGCTCAGTCAGTACAAATCGCATTCGCTGCACAAACATCTGCGCGACGGTTGGTCGCTCTTCAATGCGGAGCTTGGCGAGTTCATCACCGCAGTACCGCCGCAGATGCGCTATGACAGCGGTTGGTATCGCAATGCCATGGACGCCTTGCGCCAAAACCGCTATCTGATCGAGCGCAGCTCGGCCGATACGGTGTTGCTGCTCGACGGTGGGTTGGTCTACCGGATGGATTACGCGGAGCTGATCGAATTCCACCGCGAGCAGGGTGGTGGACTGACCTGCGCGCTGCGCCGGGCGGGCCCCGGGTCAGCGTCCGGTGGGGTTAAGGTTGAGGTCGATGCGGCGGATCGTATTACGGCCATAAGCAATGCCCTCGACCTAGACGCGCCTTATGAGTCGACCATGGGCGTCGTGTTGATCGACAAGGCGCTGTTGCTGGAGCAGATTGAGGCCCTGGCGGCTGCCACCGAGGCGGGAATGGACTCAGGCGTAGACCTCGCGACCCAACTCGTATCGCCGATGCTCGACGGCCGCGCGACCTGCTCTAATCCGCCAACGGCCTATCGATTTGGCGGCGAGCGCGGGCGCGTGACCCAAGATCGTTATTGGAGTGATCTCGGTTCTACGGATGCGTATTTTCGCGCCAATATGGACCTGCTTAAGGCGGAGCCACCACTTAACCTGTATCAGGCAGACTGGAACATCCTGACCTATCAAGGGCAGTACCCTCCGGCCCGGACGGTGCCGGGGCCGACCTCGGGTAACGAGGGGGTCTTCGTCAACTCGATGCTGGCTGCTGGCACCGTGATCCGCGGTGGTGGTGTCAGTCATTCGGTGCTCTATCCGCGGGTGCAGGTCGAGGATGGCGCCATCGTGGACGAGGCGATCCTGTTCGAGGGCGTGCGCATCGGTGCTAACGCGCGCGTTAGGCGCTGTATCTGCGACAAGGATGTGGTGATTCCAGCGGGTGCCTGCATCGGCGAGGATCGCCGCGCCGACGCTGAACGTTTCGAGGTGTCTGATGAGGGGATTGTTGTCATTCTCAAGGGGCAGGTCATCTGAGCCAAGCACGCAAGCCCAGGACGACACCGAGCCCCGGCCTAAGCCCTCGGCCGAGGCGTTGCCAAACAGCGAGTCGCCAAACAGCGAGTAAGATCAGCCCTGATGATGGCGCTAAGCCTAGCTCGGCCGATTGTAGCCAGCTCCTGAAGTCGGAAACGCGCGGCGTCCGAGATGAGGTCGAGCGCGACATCAGCGCGGCACCGATCTCGAGTCTGTATACCGCGCTGCTTGCCGCTTACGGGGAGCAGCAGTGGTGGCCGGCTGAAACGGCCTTCGAGGTCATGCTCGGCGCCATTCTGACTCAGAATACCGCCTGGACCAATGTTGAGCGGGCCTTGAGCCAGTTGCGGGCAGAGATCCCGCTGCGGCCTGAATCGGTATTAGCACTCGCCGAGCCGGTGTTGGCGGAACTGATCCGGCCGTCCGGGTATTTCAACGTCAAGGCGCGACGGTTGCGCAGCTTCTGCGAGGCGCTGCTCGAAGCTGGCGGCGAGGTCGCGCTGGCGGCGTTGCCGACCGACCAGTTGCGGCATTGGCTCTTGGCGATCAACGGCATTGGGCCTGAGACCGCCGACGATATCCTGCTCTATGCCTTCGAGCGGCCGGTGTTCGTGGTCGATGCCTATACTCGGCGGCTGTTTGGTCGCCTGGGGCTGATCGTCGGGGACGAAGGCTATGAAGACATTCGCCAGCAGGTCGAGGCCGCGCTGGGCCCGGATGTGGCCTGCTTCAACGAATATCACGCGCTGATCGTTCGCCACGCCAAGGAGGTCTGCCGCGCACGCAAACCGGGCTGTGAGGTCTGTCTGCTCAGCCAAGGTTGCCAGCAGCGCGAGGATGGGAGTCAGCGGCTCTGACATGCGGATGCGACGAGCGCATCAGCAGCATCGGGCCGAGTGCGGTTTAGGTGCGCTCAGAAACGGCAGATGGTCTCGCCGCCGTGCTCGATCCAGCCATGGATCATCTTCTTGGTGGTCATGCCGCTAGCGCATTGCCCCGCGTGATCGATGCAGATGAGACCGCCACGGCCTTGAACCTTGCGGCTGAGGTAGGCCAGCCCGTCATCGACCGCGGAGCGCGCACTGCCGCCGCACAGCTCGATCAGGTCGGCCACGGTTTTGGCGAAGACCGTGCGCATGAAATCTTCGCCGTAACCGGTCGCGGAGACGGCGCAGCTGGCGTTGTCGGCGTAGACCCCAGCGCCGATGATCGGCGAATCACCAACCCGTCCCATGCGTTTGTTGACGATACCGCCGGTCGAGGTGGCAGCCGCTAGGTTGCCTTGTCGGTCGCGTGCGACGGCACCGATGGTGCCGTATTTCTGATCCTCGCCTTCGTCGTCATGGTCGAGCGTCATCCGCCCTCGCAAGCGTGCTTGTTCCAGCTGCTTGATCCGGTCAGGGGTAAAAAAGTAGTGGTCGGGCGTTAAGCGAACCTGGCAATGCTTGGCAAACTCCAGGGCGCCGTCGCCGATCAACATCACGTGCTCGCTGCCATCCATGATCAGTCGTGCCAGTTGCACCGGGTTGGCGATGTTGCCGATGCCAGCGACAGCGCCGGCGGCGAGATCGCGCCCGTCCATGATCCCGGCATCCATCTCGACCTTGCCGTTCTCATTCAGCACTGAGCCGCAGCCAGCGTTGAAGAGCGGGTCGTCCTCGAGCTGTGAGGCGCAGCTCTCGACCGCCTCGACGGCGCTCGCGCCGCGCTCAAGGATGGTGCGCCCGTGTTCTAGGGTGACGCGAATACTCTCCAAATAGCGCACCGCGATACGCTCGTCGGAGACGTTGTCGAGCGCACCGGCGCCGCCATGGATCATTAGGGAGTAGGTGTCGATCATGCCATCCACTTAGAGCCGCTGGTTGAGGGCGAGCGCCAACGCCTGTTGGCGGTCGGGGTCGCCGGCGAGTAGGACCAGTAGCTTGCCCACCAGCACCGGCCCCCAATTCACCAGGATAACCCCTTCACCGGTGCCCGGGTCGTACTCGATGCCGGTGAGATCGATGTCGGCGAGCATCCGATGCCGGGTCGGGAAGGCGCGGGCGAGCCAGTACTCGATGCCGAGTTTGCGGGCGATCATGGTCGGATAGGAGGCGCCGTTCCAGCGTGGATTGCACTCGATCGCGAGATGCTCGCTGTCCCCGTTATTCTCGACGACCGCGACATCGAAGGCGAATACCCCGCGCATGCCTTGCTCAACCAGCCATTCGGCCATCGGTTCGACCAGGTCCCAGGGTGGTGCTGGGACTGGATGCCGGTTGCCTTGATGGACGCAGCCATCCAGGATCTGCTCGGTGGCCGCGACCCGCACCTGGCGGCCATCGACAGCTTCGTACTGGAGATTCAGGAAGCAGTCCGTGCGCACCTCGTCCTGGATCTGAACCGGTACGCTTGGCTGGAAACCTTGGATCGCGGTGCGCAAGGCCTGTGGATCATCACAGCGGTAGATGCCCACACCCGAGACCGAGATTGCGGCTTTGAGATAGCAGGGATAGGGCGCGGCGTCGATGGCGCCGTCGTCGATCAGCGCAACCTCATCGAAGCAGAGCGTCCGCGGTACCGGGACACCGAGATCATCGGCGAGCGCCATGAACCGGTTCTTCGAGTTGATGTAGTCGACGGTGCGATGCCAGCGCGGGTCGGGGCGTCGGTCTTGCTCGGCGTCGCCGAAGTAGAACACTGAGGGCTCATACTGCGGGTGTACAGCGAGCAGCCCCGTGTCGATGTCCCAAATGACCTCAGTACTGTGGCTGAGGCCGATGCGCTGATAATGACTGCAGATCGTGGTCCACTGCGGCTTTAGGTCTGGGTGCAGTTGGATCAGATCGCCGGGATCGCTGGCGCCGAGCGCGCGGCCTGAGTAGAGCTGGTTACCGAGCACACCTTCGGCAGTGCAGCCCATGATGTCGTGATTGAAGATTCTTGGGCCTCGAGCCGGTGGAAGCGTGCCAGCCAGGTTGGCATTGGCGGTTGGGTTTCGAGCCGAGTGATTGATCGTTGCGCCCATGCTAACGTCCGTCCATCGCCTGTGGTTTCGGTTATGAGACGCGGATTGGAAAGCAAGTCGCAGGCCAGCTTCCCTGATGGCGTGCTGCGACGAAGCGATGGCTCGAGGCGAGGGCGGCTGATGCGACTGGCCTAGAGCAGGCTGCGCTTCAGCCCGCCGGCCCATAAGGCTGCTGAACCTTGCGCAGCCGAGGCTCGATGAAGGTGCGCCGGAACTGGTGGCATTTGTCGATCAACTCGCGGCAGCTCTTCGGCATCGGCGCGCGCGCGCGCACCATGTGACTGACGAGGGCGGAACTGGATTTCAGGATGCGGTTGCCTTCTTGTGCCTCATGGATCTCCATCATCGAGGGCGCTGGCGGCAATGAAGGCTGGATATTTCGCAGTCGATCGCCAGCGACTACGAACGCTGGCCAGACGTGGAAGATCGCCGGATCGGTTCGCAGGATCTCGCACTTACGCTTAGCCGCTTCGCCGAGATCGTTCAACAGCGGAGCAAGCCCACGAACCTGAGTGCTGCCCTCGAAGGTGGTGGTGAGGGTGGCGGTGATGCGATCGATATCGCGCATGGTCATCGCCATCTTCACGTAGCGACTTTCGTAGAAGGCCGCGATGGGCTGGCTGAAGGCTTTGAATGGCTCGCCCCAGAGCTCGTCGATGCCTTCGTCACCGCCGCGGTGGCGCACCATGTGGCCGAGGTCGAGGGCCTCGAGCAGATAGTCGCCGCATTCGCGCATCAGCGCATCATCCGGCTCGACCTCGACACCGTCGGCCTGCAGCTCGACCAGTTTGGTGAAGATGGTGGCGGCGCGGTTGAAGAGTGCGCCCGCGAGCATCGCGCCATTCACCCGCTTGCGCTCGGGGTTGGTTTCGGCTTCGTAGGCGGCTCGCGCCTCGGCGAGGCGGATGCCGGGGATGTTGATACCATGTTCGACGTGATTGAACAGGCGGCGCGTCAGCGCTTCGATGAGCGCCTTCTTCGCGGCTAGGGTTTCCGGCGGCGGCTCGTAGTACTTGATCCAGTAACCGTCGTAGTGGATGCAGCGCCGGCCCTGCACCTCGGCGACGGTTCCGTTGGGGATCTTTTCGCTCATCGTGCTTATCGTGCGCAAAATATCAGGTCTGGGCGCGGCCATGATCGCAGACTAGAGGTGTCTTGTTGGCAAGCGCTTAGGCGTGCTGTGGTGCAGGAGTCGAGCGATGCCGTTAGGGGAACGCGATTGCAGCCTGTATCATCGATCCTGGAGTATCTCAGTATCCTTCCCCTTGCTGCCAGTATTCATGCCCTTGGCTGACCATGAGTGTTATCGATGCCTTGTATCATCAACTTCGGGTGTGCCGACATGCGATGGTTTATCTCTAATGTACTGAGCGCATCGTCACCCTGGACGATGAAGCGCTTGTTTCAGGGTAACCTGGTTCTACTCGTCATCCTGCTCGTCGTCGTCACCAGTCTTGTTCCGGCGCTCGCTGCGGCCGATGTCGCGCAGGCGAAGGTGGCGTCTGAACCTGTTTCAGCGGAGTTGAGGTCTCTCCCAACACCGCCGAGCGGACCTGTGCCGAGCCGCAAGGCGCTGAAGGCCTTGGTCGAGCGAACTGCAAAGCGCTATGGGGTCGAGATCGATCTGGTTGATGCCCTGGTGGTTGCCGAGTCTGGCTATGATCCGCATGCGGTGTCTCCAGTGGGTGCGGTCGGGTTGATGCAAGTCATGCCGGAGACCGCAGCAGATTATGGTGTCAACTCGGTTGAGGCCCTGTTCGATCCTCAGACCAACGTTCGGACGGGGGTCCGCCATCTCAAGCGCCTGCTCGGTCAATTCGGCATCGGTAAGGCGGTGATGGCCTATAACGCTGGCGAGGGTGCGCTGAGCCGCCACAATGGCTTTGTGACCTATCCTGAGACCCAACGCTATACCCATCGCGTGCTGAGCAGCTACCTAAAGAAGCGCGGGGTTGCTCCCTATTCGCTCGAGGCACGTGAACTCACTGGAATCACGCTGACACCAGCGATGGCGAATGCGGGCGCCGGAGCCAGGGGTCGCGTGGTGCGCCGCATCGATCCCTCACGTTTGCGGTTGCGCATCCGTCCCACCCTCTCTGAGCGGTCGCTCGACCCCGGGCTCCACAGCAGTGGACCCGACAGCAAGCCGATGTTTGAGTTGCAGCGGCTGAAGCCGCGCAACTAGGCGGTTAAGCGGTTGCCACGCCTGCCAGGGTTCAGCCGCCAGCAAGTTTTTCCTCATACTCATCACGGAAATAGCGCAGCGTGCTCATCACTGGATTCGGCGCCGTCTGACCAAGCCCGCAGAGACTGGTGGCTTGCACGACCTCACAGAGCTCTTCCAGTAACGCCAAGTCGGCATGGGTCGCGTTGGACTTGGCGATCTTGTCGAGCAGTGCGTGCATCTGCTGGGTGCCGGTGCGGCAGGGCACGCACTTGCCGCAGGATTCGTCCATGCAGAACTCCATGAAGAAGCGCGCGACATCGACCATGCTCGAGGTCTCGTCCATGACGATCATGCCGCCCGAGCCCATCATGGTCCCGAGCGTCTTCAGGCTATCGTAATCGACCGCGATGTCCAGATGCTCGGCCGGTACGCAGCCACCCGAGGGGCCGCCGGTCTGCACCGCCTTGAAGGCCTTGCCGTCTGGGATGCCACCGCCGATCACCTCGATGATGTCGCGCAGCGTGGTGCCCATCGGCACCTCGATCAGGCCAGTGTTGACGATGGTGCCGGCGAGGGCAAAGACCTTGGTGCCCTTGGAACGCTCGGTGCCAATGCTGGCGAACCAGTCACCGCCCTCGGAGACGATCGTGGCGATGTTGGCATAGGTCTCGACATTGTTGATCAGCGTTGGGCGCCCGAACAGCCCGGACTCAGCCGGGTAGGGTGGGCGTGGACGTGGTTGACCGCGGCCGCCCTCGATCGAGGCCATCAGCGCGGTCTCTTCGCCGCAGACGAAGGCGCCGGCGCCGAGGCGGATCTCGACATCGAAGTTGAACTGGGTCTCGCAGACATGGTTGCCGAGAAAGCCCTGGCGTTTGGCCTTGCGGATGGCGTTCTTCAGCCGTTCGACCGCAAGCGGATACTCGGCGCGGACGTAGATATAGCCCTTATTAGCGCCGATCGCATAGGCGGCGATGGCCATGCCTTCGAGCACGCGGTGTGGATCGGACTCGAGGATCGCGCGGTCCATGAAGGCGCCTGGGTCGCCCTCGTCGGCATTGCAGATCACGTACTTCTGCTCGCCTGGCATCTTGGCGACCGTCGACCACTTGAGGCCGGTGGGGTAGCCGCCGCCGCCGCGCCCGCGCAGGCCACTGGTGGTCACTTCAGCGACGACCTCGGCCGGGGTCATCTCGGTGAGTGCCTGCACCATCGCGCGATAGCCGCCGACCGCGACATAACCCTTGAAGCTGTCGGGGTCGATGACGCCCGCATGTTCGAGCACCACCTTCTGCTGCCGCTGAAAAAAGGGCAGGTCGCTCGGGCAGCGTTGACTGGCCAATGCTTCCTCGGCACTGGTGTCACCCTGTACGGCGCTGATCAGCGACTCGGCATGGTCCGGGGTCAGTTCGCGGTAGATCTTGGACTCGTTGAGGCCGGCATCACGCTCGCTGAGCGTGACCAAGGGGCCAGCCGAGCAGAGGCCCATGCAGCCAACCCCTTTGACACGACAATGGTCGGCGCCGCTGGCGTCCTGTGCCTTGCGCAGCGCATCCAGCACCGGCTGGGCACCAGACGACTGGCAACTGGCCGCCATACAGACACGCACCTCATGCGAGAGGTTGGCGGATTCCTCGGTGAAGGTGCGGGCCAGATCGTCAAGCTCGTCGAGGTTCATTCGCGGATCTCCTGCTCGATGCGCTCGACCAGTTTGTCGGTGCCGAGCTTGCCGATAACGTCGCCGTCGAGGACCACGGCGGGTGCAAGACCACAAGCGCCGACGCAGCGCGCGGTCATCACTGAGAGGGCCTTGTCGTCGGTGGTCTCGCCGGGATTGACGCCAAAGCGTTGTTCAATGCCTTCGATCAAGGCTCCGGCCCCTTTGATGTAGCAGGCGGTGCCGGTGCAGACCACGCAGGTATGCCGGCCCTGCGGCTTGAGCATGAACAGATGGTAGAAGGTCGCAACCCCGTAGACCTTGCTCAGCGGCAGATCGAGCGAGTCGGCGACGAAGGTCATGGCATCGGTGTCGAGAAACCCAAACGCGTCCTGGACGCTGTGCAGGGCTTCAATCAAGGCGTGCTCGGCATAGCCGTTGCGCCGCATCGTGGCGTTGACCAGCTTCCAGCGTTTGTCAGCGCTGGGCAAGTCGGGTCGTTGTCTCTGCATGGTATGGCCCCTTAGTTGAGTGCCTGCGGGTACGTTGCGGCCGTGGCGGATGGGATCGCCAGACATCATTAAATCGCGACTTGCTGCTCAGCTCCAAACGAAGAATCGATGATGCTGTTCGACTGTTTGCTTCGATCTGTGTTTCGACCCGTGTTTCGATCCGTGCTGCGCAGCCTCATCGGATGGGTGGAATGCGCTTCAACAGGGCGAGCGCTGGCGTCTATACTGACCCCGAGCCCGCTGTTAACGACGGGCCTATACGCGAGTTCACACGCATAGCCGACTCCGAGTCTGACCCCAATGACCGATCCTAATGATCCGCCGAGCGCGCCGCGTGCGGCCGAACGACGCCGTGGCATCTATCTGCTGCCAAATCTGTTCACCACGGCGGCGTTGTTTGCCGGATTCTACGCTGTCCTGTCGGCGAATGCGGGCCAGTTCGAGGCCGCTGCCCTTGGCATCTTCGCCGCCATGGTGCTGGATGGCTTCGATGGGCGCATCGCGCGCATCACCCACACCCAAAGCGACTTCGGCGCCGAGTATGACAGCCTCTCGGACATGGTGGCGTTTGGTGTTGCGCCGGCGTTGGTCGCTTACGAATGGGCCTTGTCCGGTCTCGGTAAGCTCGGCTGGCTGGCGGCCTTTATCTATACCGCGGCGGCGGCTTTGCGCTTGGCGCGATTCAACACCCAGGTCGGTATCGCCGACAAGCGTTGGTTCCAAGGGCTGCCGAGCCCATCAGCGGCGGCGATCATTGCCGGCGCGATCTGGATCGGCACCGACAATGGCATCAGCGGCGCGAGCGTCAGTCTGTTGATGGCACTGCTCACCGCCTGCTCCGGCTTGCTGATGGTGAGCAACTTTCGCTACCACAGCTTCAAGGTGCTTGATCTGCACGGCCGTGTGCCTTTCATGTTCATGGTGCTGCTGATGTTGGGCTTTGCGCTAGTGGTGCTCGATCCGCCGGTGCTATTGTTTTTGATGGCGTTCAGCTATGCGGTCTCTGGGCCGGTTCTGACCCTGATCCAGCGGCGACAACGCCTGAGCGAGGGACGCCGTCGACGCAAGGGCTCAGGTTCAGGTTGAAGCAGCACTCGCGCCAAGGCCAATGGCTATAATCCTCGAATCCGGTTACAGCCGGTTGCCACCTAAAAAGAACGGAGGAGTAGAACGATGAAAGTACGCGACGTGATGAGTGGGGCGGTACGGTCAGTCAAGCCCGATACCAAGATCGTCGAGGTCGCATCACTGATGTGCCTGTTTCGGTTTCATGGTGTACCCGTGGTGAACGATGAAAACCGGTTGGTCGGGATCATCGCCGAGAAAGACATGCTGCATAGCCTCTTCCCGACCGTGGAAAGCTTGATGACCGAGGGGATGCACTCAGTGGATATGGATCGCCAGATGGGTCGCTACGGGGAGATCTTGGAGAAAACGGTCGATGAATTGATGACCAAGAATCCGATCGCAGTCGATCCCGACATGCACGTGCTGCGTGCGGCGACAATCATGGTCAAGAATAAGTTTCGGCGCATTCCAGTGGCCGAGAAGGGCGGAACGCTCATCGGCATGTTGAGTTTGGGGGATGTCCATAAAGCGATTTTTCACGCCAACATGACGGGGGCGTTGAAGGCGTCCTAAGCCTGACTTGGCATGGTTCTATGCACTCTGGGCCGCCCTCCTGCGGCTCAGGATGGTTCCGCTTGTAGATGATGTTGGTTGTCGTCCTAACGTAGGATTTGCTGGCCTGTGTCCAGCTGTGCCCGAGGGTGCTCGGGCCGATGATCAGCACCGCCTGACCGCCGACCCGAACGTCTGGCTACTTGACCAGAATCAGCTTGTCATTACGCGTTAAAAGGAGCGTGTAGCTTGCGTCACCATGCTCGATGACGACCCGACGGTTGCCTTGCAGGAGTTGCTCGCTGTGCAGACGACGTGCTTGTGCCGACGAAACGCCGGTGGCGATCTTGTCGGATGATTGAGGATGCATGCGTGGGCTCATGGATCACCTCTGGTGGTGGATGCGCTGGGAGTGAAGTGGCTGGCCGAGCGTTGCTTGCCCGTCTCTCACAGGGCTGATGCTAGCGAGCTTGCTACGCTTTTGCAATACAAATGCGAGTGACTAGCATTAACAATATTTTTAACCTGGGAGTGAGGTGAGGGTTTGAAGACCCTGTCTTTGATCGGCATCGGTCCCGGTGGGCCTGAATACCTGACTGTGCAGGCCATCGAGGTCATGCGTCGCGTCGATGTCTTTTTCATGCTCGAGAAGGAGGGGCGCGGCAAGGAAGAGCTGTTGGAGATTCGGCGCCGCATCATGGATCGCTACCTCGAGCCTGGCCGCTATCGGGTCGTCACCGCAAGCAGCCCGCCGCGGAGTACCGCCAAGGGTTATCAGCAGGGTGTCGAGGCCTGGCATGCGCAGAAGCGTAGGCTGTTCGTCGAGCTGTTCGAGCAGGAACTCGCAGAGGGTCAATCTGGGGCCTTTTTGATCTGGGGTGATCCGGCGCTCTATGATCAGACGGTGAGCCTGATCAGCACCATTGTCACCGCGGCTCCCGATCGCTATGCGCTCGAGGTGATCCCAGGCATCAGCGCCGTGCAAGCGTTGACCGCCCAGCATCGCATCCCACTCAACCGCGTTGGCGAGACGATCAGCATCACGACGGGTCGGCAGATGGCGCAGTGCGATCCGAGCAGCGTGATCAACGCCTTCGTGATGCTCGATGGTGAGGAGGCGTTTCAACGCTTTACCGGCCAGAACATGGACATCTACTGGGGCGCTTATCTGGGCACCGATGACGAGCTACTCATCGCTGGCGCCTTGGATGAGGTGCAGGATGAACTGCTCGAGACCAGGCGTCGTGCGCGTGAGCGCAAGGGCTGGATCATGGATACCTATCTGCTGCGGCGGCGCCCTGATGACCGGGTGCGCGACAGGCCTCGCTTTCAGGGCAGGGAAGAGGGTCATGATGAGCCGAGCACAGGGGCTGTCGCGATCGACGCGCGCTGACGCGCGCTGAGTAGCTGTAAATCCTGTCAATCGCTGGCCGTCTGCGCAGGACGAAACCGGCGCGGAAACTGGGCGTCATAGAGCTTTGAGGTCTTGGCCCCAGTCAGCGCGCGTGCGCCTAGGGCAGGGCTGGCGAGGATCATCGCCTGACGCTCAATGCCGGCTGCCTGGCAGCGCGTGGCGATGTCGGCCAAGGTGCCGCGCAAGACCTGTTCCTCGCCCGGCCAGGTCGCCTTGTAGACGACCACGATCGGGGCCGATTCGGCCCAGCCGGCGCCGATCAGGGTCTCGGCGACCTGCGCGATGCGATCGATCGCCAGGAAGATGCAGAGGCTGCACCGATGTGCGGCCAGCGATGCCAGGGATTCGGTCGCCGGCATCTTGGTGCGTCCCGCTAGACGGGTGAAGACGACGCTCTGAGTCACCTCGGGCAGGGTCAAGCATTCCCCGGCGGCGGCGGCCGAGGCCATCGCCGAGGAGACGCCTGGCACGATACCGATCGGGATCTGGGCGCGATCTAGGGGCCGCGCGAGCTCGGCGAGCGCGCCATAGAGGGTCGGGTCACCGGTCTGCAGGCGCACGACGGTTTGATGACGGGCTGCGCGCTCGAGCAGCCAGTCGGTAACCTGCTCGAGATCCATCGATTTGGAATCGGCGATCTCGCAGTCGGCCGAGGCCCACTGCAAGGCGGTCTCAGCGACCAGCGAGCCGGCATAGAGGATGGCGCCAGCCTCGGCCAAGAGCCGCGTGCCGCGCAGGGTGATCAGATCCGGCGCGCCTGGGCCGGCACCGACAAACCAGACCTTACCCATGCGGGTGTCCCCCCTGAGCCAGGGCTGGGCACAAGAACTGGACGGCTGCGCTCAACGAGGAGCGCATCCTATGGGCGCAGTTGCTGAAGATGTAGGCACAGTTGGGGCCTGTACCGAACGCGGTGAGCAGCCTGTAACAGTGCTTGGAGCGGCTGAGCGTGATGGAGGGAGTGGACGTCATAAGGAAGGAAACCAATAGCAAGTGTGAACGAGAGATGCTTTGAGCAAAGAAAGTGTCCATCAATTTCTTCGTCTCGCAGCGCAGTGTCAGCTGATCGTCGGATCGGATCAACCGATAACCGCCGACCCCTGGGCTTCTGACTGAGCGACCCATCAGCCTGTCAACGATGTTCATCCTGAAGACCATCAACAATGCCACAGCCTGATGTGCCACAGCCTGATGTCCTGGTCGTCGGCGGCGGTGCCGCAGCGCTCTGTGCCGCGATCACGGCGGGTCGCGCGGGCGCCTCGGTGCAACTGCTCGAGCGCGCACCGGCAGGAGAGCGTGGTGGCAACAGCCGACATTCACGCAATTTCCGCTACGTGCATGAGGGTCCGTCACCGTTCTCGGCCGGCCCTTATCCTGAGACCGAGTTTCGCAGCGACCTGGCGCGGGTTGCCGGCAGTGATCAAGACCCGGCGCTGTTGCGCCTGTTGATTGAGCGCTCAACTGATCTTCCCAACTGGCTGCTTGGCGCCGGCGCGCAATTACAGCCGGTGGCAGGCGGTGGCCTGCCTCGCTCGCGCAAGACTGCCTTCCTGCTCGGCGGTGGCAAGACCATGCTCAACGCCCTCTATGCGACCGCTGAACGGTTAGGCGTGGATATCCGCTATAGCGCCAGCGTCGAGTCGCTTATCCTCGACAACGGCGCTGTGCAAGCGGTGCATTTCGGAGAGCAGGGTGGGCAGCGCGTCCATCCTAAGGCCACCATCCTCTGCTCGGGCGGTGCGCAAGCGGATCGGGCCTGGCTGCGAACGCACGGTGGCGCCGGCGCCGATGGCTTCATCAACCGCGGCACGCCGCATGCGACCAGCTCGGTGCTCCGCAGCCTGCTGAGCCAGGGCGTTGCGGCGGTGGGCGACCCAACAACCGCCTATCTGGTCGCCGTCGACGCCCGCTCGCCGGCCGATGACGGCGGCATCGTGACCCGGGTGCGCTCGATGCATGCCGGTATCGTTGTCGATCGCCATGGCCAGCGTCACTATGACGAACGCGCGGATACGGCCTCCACGCGCTACTCGGCCTGGGGCCAGCGGCTTGCCGACTTCCCGGGGCAGATCGGCTATCTGATTCTCGACCGGCAGGGGCTGCAGGTCGAGGTGCCGTCCTTCTATCCACCGATCAGCGCTCCTCGCATTGCTGACCTAGCTCAGCAATTCGGTATCCCTGCGGCTGCGCTTGAGCAGGCACTGGACAGATACAATGCCGCGGTGCGACCGTTCGAGCCACCCTTTTTCGCTTATCCGATGCGTCCCGGGATCACCTTCACCTATCACGGCGTCGCTGTTGATGCCTCGCTAAGAGTCCGTCATCAAACGTATGGCCCGATCGACAATCTGTTCGCGGCCGGGATGCTGATGGCGCCGAACCTACTCAGTCGCGGCTATCTCTCCGGTTTGGCCCTGATGATTGGGCTGGCGACGGGACGTGCGGCCGGGGAGGGCGCGGTACGTAACGCCATCTGCGGTGTATAGGTTGATGAGAGAGACAGCAGCAGTGAGGAAAATGGCTGATCCTGCGGCGGTGATTGAAGTGGCGGCAAGCCACTGGGTCGATTCAGCGATGACTTTGGAGAGGCTGGACTGGGCCGCTCAGCGGTCTGCCGTGGAGCAGCCGCAATCGACGGCCGAGGCCGAGGCCCGGCGCGCGCTGCATCTCTGTAACGTCTGCGGCTACTGCAACGGTCTCTGCCCGGTGTTCGACGCTGCAAAACGCCGCCCGCTGCTCGTAGCTGGGGATCTGGACCAACTCGCCAATCTTTGTCATCACTGCCGCAGCTGCCTCTACGCCTGCCAGTACGCACCACCGCATCCGTTTGCGCTCAATGTCCCGCGTGCGCTGGCGCGTACCCGCGCCGACAGCTATGCAAGGCATGCCTGGCCACAGCCCTTGGCGCGGCTGTTCGCGAATCCGCATCGGGCGGCGCTGTTGGCCTCGCTGGTCACGACCCTGCCGTTACTGATGCTGGTGCTGATCAGCGTTCCGGTTGATCAGGTTTGGGCGGTGCATCGGGGACCGGGGGCCTTTTATCAGGTGCTGCCCTGGGGCTGGATGGTGCTGCTTGCTGGACTTTCGCTAGGCTGGTCGCTGCTCGCGCTTGGGCTAGGGGTGGGTCGGTTCTGGCGGGCGAGCGCGGGAGTTCGGGCGAGCGCGGGGACTGATGAGCATGTGCTGCTGCCACAGAGACGACGACTTGCAGCGCTGAAAACCGCGTTGTCAGAGATGTTGGCACTGAGCCATCTGCAAGGCGGCGGGGCTGGCTGCGCGGATCTTGACGCCACCCCATCGCGTTGGCGACGCCGTTGGCATCATGCGCTCTTCTATGGCTTCCTGCTCAGCTTCGCGGCCACCATTGCGGCGACCCTCTACCATCATCTGCTCGGACGCCTAGCGCCGTATCCCTTTTGCAGCGCGCCGGTGCTGCTCGGCAGCGTTGGCGGGTTGCTGATGCTGATCGGGGTGATGGGTCTTGGATGGATGGGGGCACGCGCTGATCCGCAGCCCAACACGCCCGAGACCCAAAACGCCAATCAGGCGCTCTTATGGCTGCTCGGCGCCGTCGCCCTTAGTGGGCTGCTACTGTTGCTTTGGCGCGAGACGGCGGCGATGGCACTGCTGCTGATCTGGCACCTCGGACTGGTGCTGGCGCTCTTTCTGCTGCTGCCGTATAGCAAACTGGTGCATGCTCCTTATCGGCTGGCTGCGCTCTGGCGCGATGCGCTAGAACGGCAACAGCGGGGATAGCTGCCGTGACAGAGTAGGAAAGAAGTGACAGAGTAGGAAAAAAGGATGAACCCAAAAAGAGCAGTTCAACCGCAGAAGATGACGCAGATGAACGCAGAGTGGTTGATAGGATGAACAGCATTCTCATCCTTGGCGGCACGACGGAGGGCTACGCGCTGGCTGAGGCCTTGGCCGCGCATCGGCAAGCACGGCCGCCCGGTCAGCCCGGTCAGCCCGGTCAGCCAACGCCGCGAGCGCTCGACCCTGCTCACTGGCGCGTGATCAGCTCGCTCGCCGGTCGCACCAGCAGCCCGCGGCTACCCGCGGGTGAGACCCGCATCGGTGGGTTTGGTGGGGTTGCTGGGCTGGTCGACTATCTGCGCGAGCAGCGAATCGCAGCGGTCGTCGATGCGACTCATCCGTTTGCCGCGACCATGGGCTGGCATGCGGCCGAGGCTTGCCAGGCGCTCCGTCTACCATTATTGCGGCTGGAGCGACCCGCCTGGCAGCCCGAGCCCGGTGATTGCTGGCACTCGGTTGCAGACTGGGACAGTGCTTGCGAAACGCTGCGGGAGATTGGGGCGCGCCGTGTGCTGCTTGCGCTTGGACGCCAGGATCTCCAGCCGTTTATCGATCTGACGGCCGTCCACTTCCTGATCCGTTGCGTCAGCCCACCGGAGCCGCTGCCTACCTTCGCGAACGCTGAACTACTGCTCGCGCGCGGCCCCTTCGACCTGGCCAGCGAGCGGGCACTGCTCGACGCACATCGCATCGATGCCATCGTCTGCAAGAACAGTGGCGGCGAGGCAACAGCAGCCAAACTCATCGCCGCGCGTGAGCGCGAGATCCCCGTCGTGATCCGGCAGCGCCCATCGCGCCCGACACTGCCAAGCTGCGCCGATGTCAGCAGCGCAGGAGACTGGCTGGCGCAGGTGTTGGAGACAGACCAGAGTGCCCTGGACCCTTGAGGCGAGCGCTGAATTTACAGATCGATCGCGAACCAATGATGAGTCTATCCCGCTTCTGGATACCAGCGCGGCGTATAGACCCAACGCTGCCCCTCGGCGGCCTCAAGGGTGCGGGTCTGCGAGGAGCCGATGATGATGACCGTGCGCATATCGACCTGTTCAGGATCGACCTCGGCGAGCGTCGTGACAATGACCTGCTCGTCGATGCGACCGATCGACCGGCCCAGGATCACTGGGGTCTCAGGCGCGCGATGCGCACGCAATAGCGCCAGGGCCTCGCTGAACTGATGCGGCCGAGCGCGCGAACTCGGGTTGTAGAGCGCGATCACCAGATCGGCCTCGGCGGCCAGCTGCAAACGGCGCGCGATCACCGACCAAGGCTTGAGATTGTCCGACAGTGACAGGGTGCAGAAGTCGTGCCCGAGCGGTGCGCCGATTCGGGCGGCGGCAGCCTGGGCGGCGGAGATGCCGGGGATGATCTGCAGATCGACCGCACCCCAAACCGGGTCTTTGGCCTGCTCCAGCGCCTCCATCACCGCCGTCGCCATCGCAAAGATGCCGGGATCACCGGAGGAAACGACGACGACGCGATGCCCGGCGGCGGCGAGCTGGAAGGCATGACGTGCGCGTTCCAGCTCAACCCGGTTGTCAGAGTCGTGGACGCGCTGATCATCCCGAAATGGACCCGCGAGCTGGATATAGGTGCGATAGCCGATGATGTCTTCGGCTTCGCTCAGCGCGGCGCGCGCGGCTGGGGCGAGTAAGGCCGGGTCACCAGGACCGAGCCCGATCACACGCAGCCAGCCTTGGGGCCTGGGCGGAGTGCTGCTGGGTTGCCTGCTCATGCGGCTTGCCAGCGCTCGCCTGGTACCAGGATCATCGAGAAGTAGGGCACCTGCGCGGGGTCGACCTCGGCGAGTGGGCGAATCTGCTCGTTGGTCATGGTCGCGCGCTCGACATAGAGCGCCCGATCGCCGAGCCCCAGCGTCATGATGACCCGGCGCACCTTCGCGAAGTTGCTGCCCAGCTTCATGATGGCGGCGGCCTGGGCGTTGGCGAGCATCCGTTCCAGGTCCGCCTCGGGTAGGGTGCCAGCCAGTACCAGCAGGGTTTGATCACGGTAGACCAGCGGCGTCTGGAGCACCGAGGCGCTGGCGACGACCGAGCAGACGCCGGGTACCACCTCAGTCTCGAAGCGATCGGCAAGGCGGTCGTGCAGGTACATGAAGGAGCCGTAGAACAGCGGATCACCCTCGCAGAGCGCGGCAACATCGCGCCCGGCGCGGAGATGTTCGGCGACACGCTCGGCGGAGGCATCGTAGAAGGCGCGCATGGTGCCTTCGTAGTCGAACGGCGGCGGAGGTGGGCGGCCGGTGACCGGATAGATCAGCGGTAGGCGCTGCTGATCCTCGCGCAGCCAGGACTCGACACTGGTCAGCGCATTGCCGCGCTTGCGCGGGCCGGCGTAGTAGGCGATCACCTCGGACTCGCGCAGTCGCCGCAGGGCCTTGACGGTGATCAGCTCCGGATCACCCGGGCCGACCCCGAGCCCGAACAGTCGGCCTGGCTTCGCCGGGTCTGTGGGCTTGATCGGCGTGACTGGATCGAGGCCGGTGCCTAGATCAACGCTGGCGATTGGATCGACGGCCGCCATCAGTGATCCTGCCCTAGCGCGTTGACGGCCGCTGCGGCCATGGCGCTACCACCCCGACGGCCCTGCAGCGTAACGAACGGCACTCCACGGCTGTCTGCAGCAAGCGCCTCCTTAGATTCAGCAGCGCCGACGAAGCCGACCGGGAAGCCAAGGATCAAGGCCGGTTTGGCAGCCCCCTCATCGATCAGCTCGAGCAGCCGGAACAGCGCCGTCGGGGCATTGCCGATCACCACCAGCGCGCCTTCGAGCCGTGGGCGCCAGAGCTCGAGTGCGGCGGCGGTGCGGGTGTTGCCGATCTGCTTGGCCAGCGCTGGTACCTGCGGGTCGGAGAGCGTGCAGATCACCTCATTGTCTGCCGGCAGCCGGGCGCGGGTGATGCCCTCGGCCGACATGCGCCCATCGCAGAGGATCGGCGCGCCAACCGCGAGCGCCTCGCGTCCAGCCGTGCCGGCACCTGGTGAGAAGCGGAGGTCATCGATCACGTCCGGCATGCCGCAGGCATGGGCGACGCGCACCGCCAGCGCCTCGAGATCAGGCGGGATGCGGCTGAGATCCGCCTCGCGGCGAATGATGGCGAAGGAGTCGCGGTAGATGGCGTGAGCGTCGCGGTTATAGTCGTACATCATGGGCAACTGGCTGCGGCACGGCGAGCAGGACCAAGCGGTACCTGCTGCAAGGCCAAACCGTCAAGATTAACCCGAGCCTGTCGCTGGGGCTAGGTCCTGGATCAGCTGATCGGCATCAGTTGATCGGCTTGACTCCGATGATTCGCGCGGCTTGGCTTGACACAGCGCGATCAGCCTTCTAGGCTACATGTGAACAGTTATTCAACTGTTTTAGGAGTATGCGATCTGTCCACTGAGCTCAGTCCTGACCAACGCCAGGCCCTGGCCGATATGTTCGCCCTGTTGGGCGATCCCACGCGGCTGGGCATCGTTCTG
This sequence comes from Halochromatium roseum, assembly GCF_016653315.1. GTDB lineage: Bacteria > Pseudomonadota > Gammaproteobacteria > Chromatiales > Chromatiaceae > Lamprobacter > Lamprobacter roseus. The sequence goes on from NZ_NHSH01000076.1 coordinate 45,660, forward strand.
CGTTGTCGTCATCAACGCCGTTCGGTCTCCGAGATCGCCGATGCGAGCAACCTGTCGATGTCGCTAGTGAGTCATCACCTGCGTCTGCTGCGCACCGCCGCCTTGCTCAAGGTGGAGCGAGAAGGGCGCCATGCCTACTACTCCGTTGCCGATGCCCATGTCGAGCACATGCTCGATGACATGGTCGGTCATGTCCGACACACCAATGACGCCTCGCCTGGGCACACTCATTGACGCCGAAGCGAGCTGTTGAATGCCTCAATGTCTTCCACAATCGCCGTATCGGCGCAATCAGCTGAAACGGCTTCAACCGGAGCGCTATCGATGAGCCAACACTGCCAGTCCCATCCTCACCACGACCATCACCATGGCCCTGGCTGCGGTCATCAGGCCCTGCGCCACGACGATCACATTGACTATCTGCACGATGGCCATCTGCATCATCCGCATGAGGTCGATGGTCTCGTCCACTACGACGAGCACGTCATCGCCATCAGCGCAACCAATCCCGACGGCTGCGAGCACCGGCTCACCGCGTGCCAGGAAGACGGCCATGTGCATGGGCTCGGCTGTGGCCATGAGGCGGTGCCGCACGGGGATCATGTCGACTACATCGTTGACGGTCGACTGCATCATCCACACGGCGACCATTGTGATGATCATGGTCCGGTGACCTTGCTCTAGAGCGGCGAGTCGTTCTCGACGCGCTGGTGCTCGCAGGCCCAGGACAGGCTAAGGACTCACCCGATGGCGTACTTCTTCAACCGATACAGCAAGGTGTCGCGGGTGAGGCCAAGCAGGTTCGCCGCATGCGAGCGATTCCCACCAGTACGCGCTAAGGCCTGGCGGATCAGGTCGACCTCAAGCTGATGCATAACAATGCCCTCCTTGGGGAGGCGCAGGCCTTGCTGTGAATCGGTCCGCTCGAGGCTTGGCATGCGCATCGGCATGCGCATCTCCAAGGGAAGATTCGCCGGCTCGATGCGCTGACCGGGGAACAAGATCGTCATGCGGATCGCGAGATTGCGCAGCTCGCGCACATTGCCTGGCCAGTTGTGCTGGCGCAGCAGCTTCAGGCTAGGCTGACTGAATGTCGGTGGTCTGAGGCGGTGGGTTTCGGCCGCTTCATCGAGGAAGCGCTGCAAGAGCGTGTAGATCTCTTCTCGGCGCTCACGCAGCGGTGGCAGCACCAGCGGCACGATGTTCAAACGGTAGAGCAGATCCTGGCGAAAGCGCCCGGTCTCGGCATCCACTGAAAGCTCACGGTTGGTGGCTGCGATCAGACGCACATCGACCAGAATGGGCTGCACCTCGCCCAGGGGTAAGCATTCGCCGCATTCCAGGAATCGCAGCAGCTTGGCTTGCGACCCGATCGGCAGCTCGCCGATCTCGTCTAGGAACAGGGTTCCGCCCGTGGCGGCGCGGATGTAACCGCAATGGTCCCTATCGGCCCCGGTGAAGGCGCCCTTGCGATAGCCGAACAAGAGCGAGTCGGCCAACTGTTCGGTCAACGATGCGCAGTTGATGGAGAGAAAGCGGGCCTCTGAGCGCGGGCTCTGCGCATGCATCGCTCGAGCGATCAGCTCCTTGCCGGTGCCGCTCTCGCCGCAGATGAGCGCAGTGACATCGGTCGCGGCCACCACCCGCGCGGCGTTGAGGATGTCGAGAAATGCGGCACTTGCGTTGCGCGTCAGATCGTCGAAGGTCATGATGCACTCAGTCTTGCCGGGGACTGAGCCCCACCGATCATGGAGCATAGCAAGCGCCTGCTCAGTCTCAAAACCAGTCTCCCCCGAGGAGGAGGCCGACGAGACCGATGAGCGATAGCAACAGACCCGCCGCTGCCCGCCAAGCGGGGCGTCGGGCAAGCCCGGCGATCCAGCCAACAAATGAGCCCAACCCCAGGATCGCCGGCAACGTGCCCAGTCCGAACAGGCTCATCATCAGCGCGCCCTGCAGTGGATCATCGGCAGCCAGGGTTAACAACACCGCGTAATAGACCAGCCCGCAGGGAAGCCAGCCCCAGACCATCCCATAGAGCACTGCCTGTCGGCGTGAGTGCACCGGCAGCAAGCGGCGCTGCAGCGGATCAAGGTGTCGCCAGATCGGTGCGCCAAGCCGATCCATCTGCTTGAGGCGCGGAAACCAGCTCGTGAGATAGAGACCGGTCAGAATCACGATCAGCGCCGCCAGCCCGCGCAGGATGTCGTGCACGGAGGGAGCGAGCGGATTCTGCGCGATGGCCGAACCCAGCAATCCACCGAGGCCGCCGGCCAGACCGTAGCTCAGGATGCGCCCAAGGCTGAGTGCGACCAGGAATCCGGCCAGGTGCAGCGGGTTGCGGCGGCACTCCGTGGGCAGGCTCAGCGCCAGGGCGCCCGCGATCGGCCCACACATCGTTACGCAGTGTACGGACCCGAACAGGCCCATCAAAAGGAACAGACCGAGCGAGGGCTCCACCTTAGCTCCGGTTGGCGGCTCGAGCCGAGTGGCTGGAGTCAGGTCGGCGATACCAGGGGCGATAGCAGGGTATCTTCAGCGTCTTGCTCCGATCCGGTTGCCGTCCTGAACGCCATGATGCAGGCTCAGTTCAGCAGGAAACTGTGTGAAATGCCGGCTGTTGCTGTGTGAGCTAACCATGATCAGCGATCGCCTCCGCTTGTCATTCTGCGTAACAATTTGTTTTAAAAAGAAATGGAAGCATGGCGCAGCAAGTGCTTAGGCATCCGCCAGTGGCGCGACTAATCAACCTTGGCGCGCCGAATTGCCCACCCTGGCCAGCGCTGGCTGAGGGTGCCGGTGTCCGAAGAATGCTGCTCGATCGATGACATGACAATGCATAACCGTTTCCAGCTCGTTGCCGCAGGTCTTTGCCTTGTGGTTGCGCCTAACCTGGCTGCCCAGGTAGGTTTCAACTCGGATGCGCCCGCGCTCCTTGAGCCGATCCTAGTGACCGCCCCTGAGGAACCTCCTGTCGGCCGTTCGTTCAGTCTCGGCCCGAGTGCGATCGCGCCCCAGCGCGCGCGAACCAGCGATACCGCCAAGCTCCTGACCGGCTTGCCCGGTGTCAGTGCCTATGGCGCCGGCGGCGTCTCCAGTCTGCCCGCCATCCGTGGTCTGGCGGATGAGCGTCTGCGCACCACCGTGGATGGGATGGATCTGCTGGCGTCCTGTCCCAACCACATGAATCCGCCCATGTCCTACATCGATCCAACAGCGGTCGGACGCATCGAGGTCTTTGCCGGCGTCACCCCGGTCAGCGTCGGCGGCGACAGCATTGGCGGCACCATCGTGGTCGAGTCTGCGCCGCCCGCCTTTGCCAAGTCGGGAGAGCGACTGGTCGAAGGAGAGATGGGCGCCTTCTACCGCAGCAATGGCGACAGCTGGGGTGGCAATCTATCCGCAACGGTCGCCAGCGAGCAGCTGAGCCTCAACTATACGGGTGCTTACACACAGGCCGACAACGATCGCGCTGGTGGCAACTTTAAGGATTACGACTTCACCGGTCGAGCGGGCCATACCCTGGATCGCGACGAGGTCGGCTCCACCGCCTACGAGGCCAGCAACCAGTCGCTCACGCTGGCCTGGACGGATGGGCGCAGGCTGCTGGATTTGAGCTACGACCACCAGGATATCCCCTACGAGGGCTTTCCGAACCAACGGATGGAGATGACCAGCAATCAGAGCGACCAGTTCAACCTGGGTTATGCCAGTGATCTGGCCTGGGGAAAGCTCAACGCGCGCGTCTACTACCAGCAGACGCGGCACGAGATGGACTTCGGCGACGACAAGCGCTTTTGGTACGGGCCTGGTCAGCCGCCGCTGGGCTCTGGCGGCAATACGGCGTTGAACGGCATGCCCTGCTCGCCGATATCGGGTGTCAGGATGGTCAACGGCATGATGGTCGGCTGTGCGGCGGGCATGCCGATGGAGACCGACAGCAGCAACTTCGGCTTCACCGCCAACGCTGAGATCCCGGTCGGTCAGGACGACCTGCTGCGCGTCGGCGCCGACTACCAGCGTTATCGCCTCGATGATTGGTGGTCCCCATCCGGGGCCGGAATGTGGCCCTATACCTTCGACAATATCAACGACGGTCAGCGTGATCGTTACGCGGCGTTCGGCGAATGGGAGCTCACGAAGGGACGCTGGACCCACCTCCTTGGCCTCCGCTTCGAGGCAGTCCAGATGGATGCCGGCCCCGTGAGCGGCTACAACCTGGCGGCGCCGCCGACGAGCGGGACCGGCGGCCCCGGCAACCAAACTCGCGATGCAGAGCTGTTCAACAGCCGCTCCCGTTCCAATACCGATCACAACTGGGACCTCGCTTGGCTCGCGCGTTTCGCGCCGGACGCCATGCAGCGCTACGAGATTGGACTGGGGCAGAAGACCCGCTCGCCCAATCTCTACGAGCGCTATGCCTGGTCCACCTGGCAGATGGCTGCACTGATGAACAACTTCGTCGGCGATGGCAATGGCTACATCGGTAACCTCGACTTGAAGCCGGAGGTGGCGCGCACGCTGAGCATCACCGCCAACTGGCATGATGCCGACGAGCAACGCTGGGGCCTCCAGATCACCCCCTATTTCACCTACGTGCAGGACTACATCGACGCGGTGCAGTGGGATTCGGCGACCAATGCCCCGCGAACGGTGCCGGTGGAGGATGATTTCACCCTGCTCAAATACGCCAATCAATCGGCCCAGCTCTTTGGGATAGACCTCTCCGCGGACCTTCTGTTGGCGAGCGGCACGCCCTATGGTGCATTCAGCGCGCAGCTAGCGGCCAGCTACACGCGAGGCAAGAATGAGGACACCGGGGACAATCTCTACAACATCATGCCGCTGAATGCGACATTGATCCTGACCCAGACCAAGGGCCGGTGGCAGAATGCCTTGGAAGGCGAGTTTGTCGCGGCCAAGGACGACGTCTCGCAGGTACGCAACGAGATCGAGACGGCCGGTTATGCGTTGCTGCACCTCCGCAGCCGCTATCAGACCCAGCGCTGGACCCTGGAGCTGGGGGTCGAGAATCTCTTCGATCGCTTCTACGATTTGCCGTTAGGAGGCGCCTACGTTGGCCAGGGCACGACCATGACCATCCCGCCGGCGCCGAATCAGCCACAGTGGGGCACCGCTGTGCCGGGCCCGGGTCGCTCGCTGTACGCGGCCTTAAGCTACCGCTTCTGACCACCTTAACCAACCGGAGATTGAGCGATGAAGAATCGGTTCTTTGTGACGTTTATCTTGCTATTGTCGTTGACGGGCTTGTCCTGGAACGCCCAGGCCGAGGAGGCCAAAGGCGGGCTGTTCATCAACCTGACCACCGATGACACCTGGGCGGCGGCCAAAGCGATCCAGTTTGCGCATGAGAAGGTCTTGAAGCGCGGCTACAAGCCGGTGGCGATCTGGCTCAATGTGCACGGGATCTACCTGGCCGACAAGAAGCGGCCATCCCATGTCCACGGTCTGATGAAAGAGCAGGGCCGGTCCATTCAAGACATGCTGCAGGCGTTTGCGAAGGACGGCGGACTGGTGATCGCTTGCGCGGTCTGCTCCAAGGCGGCGGGCCTCACCGAGGACGATTTTATCGAAGGCGTTCAGATGGGGAATCCGGACCTGGTACTGGGCATTCTGTTCGATCCGACGGTGAAGACGCTTTCCTGGTGATCGGCTCAGATGGCCGGCCCAGGGGGCCGGCTTAGATGAGCGGTTGAGATACTCGGCTTGGTGACGATCGGAGCGGCCGATCGCATCGTCATCGTGTTGATTCAGGACAAGCGGCCTTCGATGGGCTGGCTTGACTGAGGCTTGGCTGGCTTCTAGCCTATAGATGAACAGTTATTCAACTGTTTTAGTAGTCTGCGCTGTGTCAGCCGAGCTAAACCTTTATCGAGGCGATGACCGACTACTCCGAGCGCGGCCCGATTCGCGAGCCCTATCTAACGATCGGCATGCGCCATGCTGCGGCAAAAGACGCGGCGCCCGGCGAGCCGTTCTCGCAGTTCGACCTGATGCCCTTTGGTACGGCATCGACCGATGCCTACACCCTGGCCGATCTCGATCTGGGCTTTGCCTTCCGCGCCTTCGGCAGCCGCCTGGCTCGGGTCGATCTCACGGTGCGCAATCTGTTCGATACCGAGTACCGGGATTTTCTCGATACCTACAAGGGCTATGCGCTGAGCCCGGGGCGTGATATCCGGGTCAGTTTGAGTGTGCCGTTTGGGGGGTAATGGATACTCACCCACATCGGTGAGCTGCCACATCCAGCCCCGATCCCGCCCGCACGCGGACCGCTCGCCTGGAACGAGGCCCCCGAGCCGATGCCGGACTGGGACCTCCTCAAACCCTCTCTGCTCGCCCACTCAGAGCCGAATCACGCGGATGCGGCGCCCACCGGGGCTGAGGTGCGCCTCTTCGGCGAGGCGCTCGGCGAGCGGTGGGGCCGCGGCGCGGCGGTCGAAGATCACCAACCAGCCGGTGTCTAGGCCAAGACCGGCCAGATAGCCGTCGAGCTGCACCATCCCATCCCCGAGCGGGTCCGGGGTCCCTTCGCGCCAGACCTTGATCTCGATGCCGAGGGTGGCGTCGGCATAGCGCACGCAGAGATCCATGCGCCCGCGGCCGATCGCATATTCGCGCTCAACCGTGCCGTTGCCGTTGACCACCCGCTGCAGGAAGGCCATCAGCACCAAATGCGGTGCAATCTCGTGGTAGGGGGCACTGCCGAGCAGCGGCTCACCATGTTGGCGCCAAAAGGCCAGGAAGGCGGCCAGCAACTGCTCCGGGTTGAGACTACCATCGGGATTCAGCCAGGTCGGACTGATCTGCGGTAAGAAGTCCTGCGGACCGGACGCCAGCGCACGCGGCAGCACCTCGCGATAGATCGGGTTGGCCACCACCAGACCACCGCCCTCGGCGCGACGCAGCAGACCCAGATCGAGCAGATAATCCCGATCGGACTCCGGTACCACCTTGGGGGCGGTGCCCGCCAGCATCGGCTCGATGATGCGCCGCACCCGGGGCTCCAGCAGCTTGTCGGCAAGCTGGTCCAGATGCGTGACCCGACGTAAGATCAGGCGCTCCTTGGCTTCCTCGATCAGCGCCACATCGATTGGGCGGGTGCGCTCGCGCCCCTCAGCCATCTCAAAGCAGGCCTCGTAGGCCAGGGCATTCACCAGCCACGGCTGACCCAAGGTCAGGTGCCAAACGCGTGCGAGCGCCTCGGGCGTGAAGACCTGGTCAGTCTCGGCGGTGTGCTCGCCCAGCAGGGTTGTTACGTCCTCGGCGTTGAAATCCCCCAGACGCAGGGACTTGGCCTTGATGTTGAATGCACTGCCACCGGTGATCGGTGAGGCCTCTGAGCGGGCATGGATGCGGTAGTCGCGCAGATCCCGCACCCCGCACAGCACCACCGTGGACGGAAAGGCCACCGGGCGCTGCGTGTAGCCTGCGCGCAACTGGCGCAGCAACGAGATCAGGGTGTCCCCGACCAGGGCATCGACCTCGTCAAGGAGCAGCACCAGAGGTTGCGGGTTCTCTTCGCTCCAGCGCTTCAACAGACCGTTGAGCACCCCGTCGGCGCCGTATCGAGGCCAGACCGTATCGACCCAATCGAAGAGGCGTTCGTCACCAAGGTAGAGTTCGGCCGCGGATGCGATCGCGCCACAGACCGCGCGCATGCCACGGGCGACGTCCTCGCGCGCGGTCTGGGCGGTTTCCAGATTGGCATAGACCGCCCGATACCGCCCTTCGCGGTTCAGATGCGTCATCAGTGCCAGCAGACAGGAGGTCTTGCCGGTCTGCCGCGGGGCATGCAGCAGGAAGTATTTCTTCTGCTCGATCAGCCCCAACACCTCCGCCAGATCCCAGCGGCGTAGCGGCGGCAGACAATAATGATCGTCGGGCCGCACTGGGCCTTCGGTGTTGAAAAAACGCATCGGCAGCGGTCGCAGGAGCGAAAAGGAGCGAAAACCGGAAAGGGGGCGGCATTATTGAATACGATCCTGCCTTGGTGCAAAGAAACTGAGAGGTGGTAGCATACGCAGGCCGAGAATCGGGCGCATCCTCCTCCCAAAATCCCTAGGCTCATTTTGGGTTTAGAGGGTATGTCGGATGACCGCCTCAATCCACTCCGCCTTGCCTCGGCCGGTTCTCATGCCGAGGTCAAGTTCTGAAACGACCTCGCCAGGGTGGCCGGTCGTGATCAGGCCCTGGCCTTGCTCAGGGCGTCGTTATTCTCCCAACATCACGCCAAGACAACACCAAGGCGTCTGAGCGCTGCTGGGTGCTGTCGCCCCCGTACACCAAGAATGCCCTCTGGTCATCGCTTGCGGACCCATCCACGGGTCGTTCGGGGAAACGCTTCAGGTTGCGAAAAAAGTCGCTGGCGATGGTGGCGCCCGATTTGATCTCAACGCGGTCGAGCCGAAGTCCGTTCTCGATCAGCAGGTCGAGCTCGATCCCTCGGCTCTCGCGATAATGAAACAGATTCGGCCGTTGGCCGCTGTGCACGATCCCCTTGTAAACCTCGGCGACCACCCAGCTCTCGAAGATGGCCCCGCGTAACGGATGTGATTGCAACTGCTCGGGCTCACGCATGCCCAGCAGGTAACACAGCAGACCGCTGTCGAAGAGGTGGAGCTTGGGCGCCTTGACGATCTGCTTGCGGACATTGGCATGCCATGCTGGGAGGCGATGCAGGACAAAGCTGGTCTCCAGCACCGACAACCAGGCCCGCGCGGTGTTATGCGAGACGCCCGCATCGGCGCCCAGCGCGCTGAGGTTGATTTCTTGTCCACTGCGCCCGGCACAGAGGCGCACGAACGTCATGAAGCTCTGCAGGTCGCCAACATTGATGATCTGGCGCACATCCCGCTGAATGTAAGTCGCAAGATAGTCACCGAGCCATTGATGGGCGGGAATGGCGCGATCATAGATGCGCGGATAGCTGCCTTGCCAGAGCAGTGTCCAGAGGTCGTCTGGCGTGTTCGGGAACGCACGCAGCTCGGATAAGCTGGGTGGCAGGAGCGTCAGCAGCCCACAGCGGCCGGCGAGCGATTGGGCAATGGCCTCGCTGAGACCAAGATGTTGCGACCCGGTCAGAACGAAACGGCCGACCTCAGGTCGCTCATCGACCTCGGTTTGCAGGTAGCTCAGCAATTCCGGAACCCGCTGGATCTCGTCGAGCACCGCGCCTTGGCGGTACTGGGCGAGGAAGCCACGGGGATCATCGCGGGCAAAATCACGCGTGTCCAGGGTCTCGAGCGAGACATAGGGGTGGTCAGGGAAGACGGCGCGACACAGCGTGGTCTTGCCGGACTGACGCGGGCCGGTGACCGCGACCACAGGATAATAGGTCGCAAGTTGGCGCAGATGGGGGTCGAGGGCGCGAGGAATCATGCACTCAGTTTAGACCAGAGTGCATGGATTGTAAGTTCAGCTTACAAATGCTGAAGCAGCACGGATACCGATGCGGGGGGCTGCGCCTCGACTGGTACCCCATGGCCGGGGATGCCGGTAAGACACGGGCTCCGGTGGGCGTTCGGCAACCGCCTGGCTCGGGTCGATCTGACGGTGCGCAAAACGTATCGCCAGGGTACTGGACCGAGTAGATCGGTGCGGCGCTGACCTCGATCGGGTCAAGCAGCAAGACCTCATCATCGATGCTGATTGCCACTTGTGCTTGCGCGATCATCCCATTGCAGGTCAAGGATAAACCGATGATAACGACGGCGATGCCGCGCTGCTGAAGACCACGACGGGGCATGTTTGCCTCTTGCTATGAATCGTTTGATGCAGCAGGAATCTTACTTTTTTTAAAAAAGGTATGAAAACTGTCTGGGGTCAGTCATTGATGCGAGGCAGATCAACCGTTAGGCCCCGCTTGCCATCAGGCTTGATTGAACGCAGCGCGGCGTTCCGCTCGTTGGAAAGCCAGGATCGCTAGGACGGAAAAGCAACGACTGTTGCGTCGATGCTGCTCGATGGTCTATGTTATACCATCACGTTTCCGCCCTAAACCCCTGCTGCTCAATGAGGCCGAACCTGATGCACAAGGTCCATCGCACGTTCTTAGCGGGGCTGCTCGTCGGCAGTCCTGCCACGTCACTGCTCGCGCAACCGATGAACGATGATCAGGAGTTCTCGATTGAGCTCGATGCCATCGAGGTCACCGCCGGCGTGCCGGTGCCGGGCGATCCGCTGTTGCAGGCGGCGAACATTGCGGTGCTCTCCGGCGAAGACCTGCGTCGCCGCCAACGGTTCACGCTCGGTGAGACCCTGGAGACCTTGCCTGGCGTTGCCTCGATCACCGCCGGAAACATGGTCGGCAAGCCGGTGATTCGCGGCCTCAGCGGCAATCAGATCCAGGTGTTGTCGAACGGCATCGGTGTCGATTATCAACAGTATGGCGAGCGGCATCCACCCAACATCGATCCCTTCCTCGCCGGGCGCATCGAGGTGGTCCGGGGTGCCTCGAGTCTGCTCTACGGCTCGGGTGCGCTTGGTGGCGCCATCGATGTGCAGGCCCCCGCGTTCGTGTTCATGCCCGAGGGCGAGAGCGAAGCCCTGGCCGATACCCTGTTCGTCTATCACAGCAACAACGAACAATGGGATACCGGCGCCAAGGCGCGCGCGAGCAGCGATCGGTTCAGCCTGGATGCCGGCATCATGGGCCGATCCGCGGGCAACCTGACGACCCCCAATGCCGCGACGGCCGCCGAGTCGGGCAATCCGAGCGATCCCAAGTTCACCGGCGAGCTTCCCTTCACCAACTTCGATCAGCTCAACGCTCAGTTTGGCGCTGGCATGCTGACCGACGTGGGCGAATTCGGTGTCCGCTACAACCAATGGAATAACGAGAACAACTTTCTGCTGCCGACCGGCCAAGGCATCGGCCTGTGGCTGAACAATGACCAGCTCCAGCTGACGGGCGCCATGCCGCTCGCCTCCGACTGGGAGCTGAAGCCGACCCTGTCCTGGCAGCACAACCTGCGCCGGGCCAATAGCCCCGGACAGCCACTGAGCGCCGGCTATGATGGGACCATCCATCTCGAATTCGATCGCTATGTCGCCCGGCTCGAGGCCATTCATGGTCCGCTCGGACCCTTCGATGGCGGCACCTTGGGCGTCGAGTACAGCAACAAGATTCAATACTCGCGCGGGACCACGGTACTGGCGCCAGGCGGCGAGGTGAGTAACCTGGCGCTGTTCGCCTTCGAGAGCAAGGACATCGGCGACTGGACCCTGCAAGCGGGGCTGCGCCACGACTGGCACTCTGTGACTGGGGATGCCGGAAAGACCCGGGCGGCGGTGACGTTCACTGGCCGTGACTCACATGACTATTCGGTCTTCACCGGTTCGCTCGGCGCGGTCTATCGCCTCACCGATCAGGTCGCGATCGCCTCCAATCTCGGCCGTGGCTTCCGCGCGCCGAGCCTGTTCGAACTCTATGCAGACGGGGTCCATGGTGGCGTGGCCGCGATTCAGGAGGGTAATCCCGATCTCGAGCCGGAACAGTCCATCAACGTTGATCTGGGCCTGCGTTGGAACACGCCTCGACTGCAGGGCAGTGCGACCGTCTATCGCAACGCCATCAGCGACTACATCTACCTGCAAGATACCGGCCGGTCGCGCAATGGTCTGCCGATCTTTGCCTACCAGCAGGACGATGCGCTGCTGACTGGGCTCGAGCTGGAAGCCAGCTGGCAGCTGACCGATCAGCTCGAGCTCAGCGGCAGCCTGGATCTGGTGCGGGGCACGAACGATCGCACTGACGAGGATCTGCCCTTGCTGCCTGCCGATTCGTTGCGGCTTGAGGCGACCTATTGGTTCGCCGAGCGCGGACCGATTCGCGAGCCCTATCTGACCCTCGGCATGCGCCATGCTGCGGCAAAAGACGCGGCGCCCGGCGAGCCGTTCTCGCAGTTCGACCTGATGCCTTTTGGTACGGCATCGACCGATGCCTACACCCTGGCCGATCTCGATCTGGGCTTTGCCTTCCCCGCCTTCGGCAACCGCCTGGCTCGGGTCGATCTGACGGTGCGCAATCTGTTCGATACCGAGTACCGGGATTTTCTCGATACCTACAAGGGTTATGCGCTGAGCCCGGGGCGTGATATCCGGGTCAGTTTGAGCCTGCCTTTTGGAGGGTGATGCTTGATGCTGAAATACGGCGAAATCTCAAAGGCGTGATGACAGGCTGATGTCCGCGAATCTGCGCGCATGATTCTTTCGCCATCACAGAACATCGCTCAGCCCCAATGCAAGCAACGCCGCAAGCGCGAACAGCAATGGCAGAATCGCCGCGCTGACCCAGAGCCCGCTGCGCAGCATGGCGCGCTGCGGCACCTGGCCGCTGCCAAAGATGATCGCATTGGGCGGCGTTGCGACGGGCAGCAGGAAGGCGCAAGAGGTTCCCAGGGCGATGAGCATGGCCATCGCGATGCTGTCAATCTGCGGCGCTAGACCGATGAACAGCGGGATCAGCAAGGCCGCGCTGGCGGTATTGCTGGCCACCTCGGTCAGCGCCATCGCGAACAGCACCACCAGCATCAGACTGAGCACCACGGGCATCGACCCGAAAGGCCCCGCGAGCAAGCTTGCCAGCCAGGCCCCGGCCCCGGTGGCCTCGAGGACCAAGCTTAGCGTCAGTCCGCCACCGAACAGCAAGAGCACGCCCCAGTCCGTGCGCTCGGCAATCGCGCGCCAGGGCGCGAGGCCGAAGGCATGCAGGGCGATCAGCGCAAGCAGCGCCACGGCCGCATCATAGCCTGTACTGATCTGCAGCCAATCGGCGATCAGGCTGCCGAAAACCCAGGCGAGCACGGTGCTCGCGAACACCAGCAGCATGAGCCACTGTGCTCGGCCCCAGCGCAGTGGCTCGCCGACCGGCTCGACCTGGCCGGTGAGCTGCGGCCGCAGGCTCAGGCGCAAGGCGAGCTCCATCAGCGGCAGCATCAGGATCACCAGCGGTACGCCGATTATCAGCCAGGCGGCGAAACCGAGGCCGGTATTGGCGGCTGCGATCGCGTTCGGCGGGCTGCCCACCAGCGTGCCGATGCCGCCGATGTTGGCCGCGAAGGCGATCCCGAGCAGCACATAGATGCGCGTGTTGCGGGCGGTTTTGGTCTCGGGCTCGGTCTTGGGTGCAGCGGGCAAGGTCGCGAGCAGGCCGAGCGCCAACGGCAGCATCATCGCCGCGGTCGCGGTGTTGCTGATCCACATCGATAACAGCGCCGTGAGCCAGAACAGCGCCCGCGCCGCGCGGCCGAGCCCGGGACCAGCGCGGTGCACGACCCAGGTCGCGAGCCAGCGGTCCAGGCCTTGCTCGCGCAAGCCGGTGGCAAGCGCGAAGCCACCGAGGAACAGGAAGATCACCGGATTGGCAAAGGCCGCCAGGGCCTGATCCAGTGGCATGATCCCGCTGATGGTTGCGAGCAAGGGCACCAGTAGCGCGGTGACGCTCAGATGCAGAGCCTCGCTGAGCCAGAGCCAGGCGATCGCGGTCAGGATCGCGAGCCCGCTGGCGACCTCTCCGAGCAGTGGGCTGGCGCCAAATTCAAGGCCGAGGTAGAGCGCGAGGCCGATGAGGAGATTCAGTGTTTGCATCATGAGTGGGTGTTGAGACCCAATTCACATCCTTGAGCTAAGGACATGGCCGGCTTTTGCGTATTTCAGGATCTTCTGCTAGCGTTATTGGTATAGTTCACGTTAGAGAGGGGTTCGCCATGGATGTTTCCGTCAACAATGCCGTCAGTGCATCGCTGTACATGAACCAAGCGCAGACCGCGCAGCAGGCTCAGATGCAGATCTTTAAGGACGCACTTGATAATCAAGCGCAGCAGGTCTCTGCTCTGATGGAGTCGGCAACGACAGGCTCTGGGGCCGATTCTGGTTCCAACCTCGCGTCTGAAGGCCATCTTGGCACCCAAATCAATACCTACGCCTGACCGCCATCCGGCCTGCATCCTCGATCCCATATCCCTTGAGTTCGCTTTCTAGAGCGTCGCACTTGGATCGAGGAGCCTCCGCGCGACCCATCAGACCGACCTGAGTAGGGGCCAGTATCGGTCGGCCGTTGTTCATTCCCTCGTCACCACTGTTGCCCCTGATCCCCGCTGTTGATGCGCCGCTTGTCTCGACCGATCAGTCAGTGGCCTCGTTTGGGGCGCTGGATTTGTGCTCCCGCGTTGTCATCACGTAAATCTCGACGCGGCGATTCCGGCGTTGCCCCTCCGGCGTTGCGTTGTCGGCGATGGGCTGGATGGAGCCAACGCCCACCGCCACCACGCGCTCCGCCGCTATGTCGCGATCGATCAGTGCCTGACGCACCGCCTCGGCGCGTTGCTGGGAGAGCGGCTGGTTGATCTCGGGGCTACCGAGACTATCGGTATGCCCTTCGATTCGGACCTTGAGCTCCGGGCGGTCCTCGAGCCATTGCGCGATGCGATCGAGGGTCGGCAGGTTTGTTGTCGGCAACACCGCGCTTGCACTGTCGAACGAGAGCTCGTCAGGTTCGAACTCAACAAGAATGCCGGTTTCGGTGAGCTGTCCACCGAGCTCGTTGGCGTCTTGTTGTGAAAGACCCAGGTTGCTCACCGGCTGGTCGGCCTCGGCCTCGGCTTTGGCATTGGCTTCAGCAAGGGCAGACTTGGTGGTTTCCAGCTCCTCGCGTAGCGCCGTCAGAACCTCGCGCTCGTCCTCAAGGGCCTCGGTGAGCTCGGCGATTTGAGCCTCGGTCTGGAGCACTAACGCATCGCGCTCTTCCCGAGCGAGACTGAGTTGTCGCTCCAGTTGCTTGCGCTCTTCTGACTCTGTCTCGGCATCTGCTTCTGCCACTGCGTCGGCTTCTGCCACGGCTGCGGCTTTAGCTTCAGCTTCAGCTTCAGCAAGGTCGGTCTTGGCCGAATCGAGCTCCTCGCGCAGCGCCGCTAGCGCCGCGCGCTCGGCTTCAAGGGCCTCGGTGAGCTCGGTGATTTGGGCCTCGGCGTCTGTCTGGAGCGATTTGGCAGCTTCCAGCTCATCGCGTTGCGCAGCCAGCGCCGCGCGCTCGTTCTCGAGCGTCTCAGTGAGTTCGTCGATTTGGCCTTGGGTCTCGAGGACCAATGCATCGCGCTCCTCGCGAGCGAGGTTGAGCTGCCGCTCTAAGCGGGCGCGCTCTTCGGCGGATAGCCCCTCAGCCTCCGATGAGGCGATGCTGTGGGCCTGGAAGGCCATGCTTGCGATCGCGATGGTCGCGGTTGCGATGATGGTGGAGATCAAATGACGGATGTTGTTGCGAGCAGTGATCATCATTTCCCCCTTCAGTCTGACGATGAAGCAGTTGTTGTGTATGTTGGGCGCGAATCCTCAAACGCCCAGGATCTAGACGTCGGTCGATTGGCTCCGGGGCGATTGTAGACGCTCCGTCGTCGTTTGACCCGATGTTGGCGCTCTGGTTGGCGAATGTCCGCTTGGGTGATGGAGTTGAGGTCTCCCGGCACCGGTTCGTTGTGCATGCGGTGTCATGTTAACTTGTACAGTTAAGCCTCATGCCTTTACTCAGTCGCTTTCGTCACTGCTGATGGATATCTCCGTCGCCCTCTCCACCTTCGCCTTGTTGTTTCTCGCCGAGATGGGCGACAAGTCACAGCTGTTGGTGATGACGCTGGCCCATCGCTACAGACCAGGCCCGGTGATTGCCGGCAGCTTTGCCGCTTTTGCCCTGTTGAATCTACTGGCTGTGGTTGTCGGCCAGGCCTTGTTCGATTGGTTTCCACAAGGCTGGCTCCTGCTCGTCGCCGCGGGTTTGTTTCTGTTCTTCGGCGTTCGCTCTTGGCAAGAGGCGAATCAGGTTGGAGACGACGCCGAGATTCTCGCACGCAGCAGTGGCGGTTTTCTTCAGAGCTTTTCGCTGATCTTTGTCGCCGAGCTTGGCGATAAGACGCAGCTGGCGATACTGGCCTTGGCTGCCAGCACCGGTGACCTCTGGGCCGTGCTGCTCGGCGGCACGCTGGCGCTCTGGAGCGTCTCGCTGATCGGCATCCTGTTTGGCTGCACTCTACTGCGACGGTTGCCAACGCAGTGGGTGCATCGAGCCGCGGCGATCCTTTTCATCGGCTTTGGCTTGCTAGCACTGGGGCAGCTGGTCTTCAACGGCATGGTGTTGCTTTCACCGTCGAGATGACCGCGTTGAGCACTCTGTTAACGACGAATGTTGCAGTGCGGCAGATCTTCCCGCGATGAAAGATCGGACATGGCTGACGGTGGTAGGTTTTGGCGAAGACGGGCTCAGCGGCCTCGGGCGCGAGGCGCGTGCTGCGCTTGAGGCAGCGCCGCTGGTCTTCGGTGGCGAGCGGCATCTGGCATTACTGCCGGCTCAAGCCGGGCAGCAACGCCGACCTTGGCCGCGACCGTTCGCGCTGGCTTACGATCAGGTGCTCGCGCACCGTGGCAAGCCGGTCTGCGTGCTGGCAAGCGGTGATCCGATGTTCTACGGCATCGGCTCGCAACTGGCTGAGCGCCTACCACCGGACGAACTGCGCGTGCTGCCGGCGCCGTCGTCGATGAGTCTGGCCGCGGCGCGGTTGGGCTGGCCGCTGCAGCAGGTGCGGGTGGTGCCGGCGCACGGCCGCCCGCTGGCGCGCGTCGCGCTCTATCTGGCCGAAGGTGCGCGGTTGCTGGTGCTGAGCGCCGATGGCGATACCCCGGTGACGCTGGCTCGACTCTTGGTTGCGCAGGGTTATGGCGCTAGCCAATTGAGCGTTTTTGGGCGCCTGGGTGGACCAGAGGAAACGCGTCACGACGGCACCGCGGCTTCTTGGCTCGTGAGTACGACCGATGGGGATGCTGTGGTGCCTGAGCCGGCGCTGAATCTGGTGGCGGTGCACTGCCACGCTGATCCTGGAACCCGTCCGCTGTCGCGTCGCAGTGCGCTGCCCGATTCAGCTTTCGAGCATGATGGTCAGCTGACCAAACGTGATCTGCGTGCACTGACCTTGGCGCGCTTGGCGCCGCAGCCCGGCGAGCGGCTCTGGGATGTCGGCGCCGGCTGCGGCTCGATCGGTATCGAGTGGCTGCGGGCCGAATCCAGCTGTCGGGCGATTGCGATCGAGTCACATCCTGAGCGATGCGGCTTCATCGAGCGTAACCGCGATCGACTTGGCGTGCCGGGACTTGAACTGGTGACGGGGCGCGCGCCGGAAGCGCTAGTAGGACTCGCGACCCCAGATGCCATCTTTATCGGCGGTGGCCTCACCATCGAGGGTGTCGTTGAGCAATGTTGGCAAGCACTCAGACCCGGCGGGCGGCTGGTGGCGAATGCGGTCACCCTTCAGACCGAGGCGGCACTGGTAGCCTGGCGCGAGCGCATTGGCGGCGAGCTGACGCGTGTGAGTGTTGCCCAGGCCGAGCCGCTCGGGCGGTTCGATGGCTGGCGCACGGCGCGGCCGATCACGCTGCTGAGTGTTGAGAAGCCACTGGCCGACACCAACCGCTAACGGCGTTAAGGCAGGAACAGGGCGGCAGCGGCAGCCGGGGCCGAGGGAAAGTAGAGGTGCAGATAGCTGGCCCGGATCGGACCCTGTTGATAGAAGGGCTCGCCCGGTTGGCCATCATGCTGACGGATGCCGTACTGCATGGCGGCGATCGGCGTGCTCATGGTTGAGTGATGAAAGCTATGGCCACGCAGCTCGCCGGCCGCATGCGCGAGCGCTTGCATGCCGAGCCCGGCCAGGCGTGGCTGCAAACGACCTGTGCCGGGCAGCAGGCCAACCATCTCTGCGCTTTGGCCCTGCTTGTCGCTCAGCTGTTCGAGCAGATAGAGCATGCCGCCACATTCGGCATAGAGCGGCCGTCCGGCGTCGACATGGGCGCGCAGCGCCGCTTTGATGGCGCTGTTGGCGGCAAGCTGCGCCAGGTGAAGCTCCGGATAGCCACCTGGTAGGTAGATGGCATCGGCCGGATCGAGTGCTTGGTCGCTGAGCGGTGAGAAAAACGCCAGCTCTGCACCCAGCTGTGCGAGCAGTCGCAGATTGGCCGCATAGAGAAACGAGAACGCAGCATCGCGGGCGATGGCAATGCGACGACCGGCGAGCGGCTTTGGGTATGGGGCCGTCTTCGACGCTGTACTCCAAGGTTCGAGTGCTGAGCCTGAGACTATGGCGGACAACGGCCTTGAGCCGCTCGGCGCCTTCGTGTTCGCCATGACCGTTGCGGCTGCTTGAGCAGGCACTGTCGCTCCCGTTCCGGGGACTGTCCCCGCTAGCCCATCTCTTGGCGCTTGGAAACGAACGGGCTTCGGCAGTGCCGCAAGCTCGGTCGTGCTGATGTGCTCGGCTAACCGATCGAGCCGTTGCTCTAGATCGGCGATCTCTTGTGCCTGCACCAGCCCCAGATGACGGCTCGGCAGGGCGGCCTCATCGAGCCGGGGCAAGGCGCCAAGATAGGGCACTCCGGCCGGTATCCCGGCGCGGATCATCTCGGCATGGCGCGCGCTAGCAACACGGTTGGCGGCGATGCCAGCGAAGCAGAGTCCTGGGCGATACTGCATCAGCCCGAGGGCGAGGGCGCCGAAGGTCTGACCCATGCCGCGGGCATCGATCAGCGCCGCGACCGGCAGGCCGAAGGTCTCGGCCAGATCCGCGCCGGACGGTGAGCCATCAAAGAGCCCCATCGCACCCTCGACCAGGATCAGGTCGGCCTCACCCGCGGCCTGGTAGAGGGCGCGCCGGCAGTCGTCCTCGCCGACCATCCACAGATCGAGCGGCTCGGCCTCAGTGCCTGCGCCGGCCGCGCGCCCGAGGATCATCGGGTCGAGGAAGTCGGGACCGGTCTTGAACACCCGCACGCGACGGCCGGCGTTGCGATGATGGCGGGCAAGGGCAGCGGTCAGCGTGGTCTTGCCCTGACCGGAGGAGGTGGCGCTCAGGAAGAGCGCGGGGCACTGATGATCCGGGCTGCGGTCATGGGCGCAATCAAGGGCGCGATCATGAGTGCCAGCATGGGACTGAGCCGAGCGACGAGCACTGGGCTGCGGCGCGGGACTACGAGTGGAGGCCTGGCTGGAGTTGCCAGTGTCTGGGCCGAGGTGAGGCATGATTGAGGTTCGGTGTTGAAGGTCGAGACGTATGGCGCGATCCCCGTTTCCATCCCAGGGCTCGCCTGGTGAACGACCACCGACGGTCGCCATTGGCATCGGCTGCATGCGTGGCGCTGCGCTGGCGACCTTGGAAGCCGCGGTTGACGCGGCACTGCGCGGCTTGGGGCCGGCGACGGTGATCGCGCTGGCAAGTCTCGAGCGCAAGCGTGATGAGCCGGCATTATGGCAGCTAGCGCGTTCCCATGGCTGGCCGTTATGGTTCTTTAGCGCCGACGAATTGGCGGTGGTACCGGTCGCTCGGCCATCGCCGAGTTTAGTGCGCTCGGTCGAGACTGCGTCCGTCGCCGAGGCGGCGGCCTTATTGGCGGTAAACCGCAATAGAACGCCAGGCGAGCCGCCGCAGTTGCTGGTCGAGAAGCAAGCGCATCAGGGCGCGGACGGCAAATGGGTCACGGTGGCCGTGGCGGGTATTCGTTCCCGGCTCTGATCTCAGGCTAGAATAAACCATCCAAGCAGCCACCCAAGCTCAACACCGTCATCCGGCTGATCGCCGGTCTTGGCGGCTTTCTCGGGCGCAGGTGCGACGGCTAGCCCGGCATGAAGACGCTCTGGCTCGGGCTGCAGCGGATGCGTGACTTCGCCGAGGGAATGCAATTCGCTCAAGACTTACAGCCCACCTAGCCGAGATGTGTGCAAAGAGATGCGCAAAGAGCTCGAGCGCATTAGAGAAGATGTCGAACGCATTATGCGTCATGACGGTTGAGCATGATCACCTCCGATGTCAAGGATTGCACCTGCCTCCGTTCGTGGATGCCGACCAGTCCGCAATGACCGGCCGCACAGAAGCGGTCGCACCAGCGGCCGCACGCGCACCCAAGTGCTTGGCGTTTGCACTGCTGCTCTTGAGCAGCCTTGTCATCGGCCTTGCCAGCGGCGTCACCTGGGCAGAGACGTCCGCCGCCTCCGCAGCCATCCCCTTGAGCGCCGAGCAGCGAGCCTGGCTCGATACGCATCCTGACATCGTCCTGGATGCCTCGGACCAGTTTGCCCCGGCCTTGATCCGTGAGCCAGATGGAACGCTGACCGGTATCTTCAAGGACATGCTCGATCTGCTGAACCAACGGCTCGGCACGGCCATCCGCTTGCAGGTCAGCTCGAACTGGGCCGACATCACCGAGCAGGCACTGGCCGGTCAGGTCGATGGCTTGATGGCGGTTGCGCGGTTGCCACTCTGGCTTGAGCGCTTCCTGCTGACGAACACCTTCATCAAGGGCCAAGTCTATCTCTTCGCCGGCGCCGAAGAGACACTGGCCGGTCATGGCGTCGATCGTTTGCGTGACCAACGTGTCGGCGTGCTGCGCGGGCATCGGCACATCAATGGGCTGCTGAGTGCCTCTGCAGACGCGCTCGAGGTCGTTTCCTACGATGACTATCAGGCCATGGCGGCGGCCTTGTTGTCCGGAGCAATCGATCGCGTGGTGGCGGATAGCACCTTTGAATGGTGGCGCCGCAAACAGTCGTTGGTGGGGATCGAGATCGCCGCCGTTTGGGAAGAAGCAGAGTACGAGGGTGTGCTGGCGATCCGCAAGGACTGGCCAGAGCTAGTCGAGATCCTCAATCTGGGACTGGCCAGCATCAGCAGCGCCGAGCGCGCCGCCATCTACAACCGCTGGCTGGGCTCGTCCATCGATGCCACCCCCGCATCCGCACTCGAGTTGCTCGCGCTCAGCGAGACCGAGCGCGCCTGGCTGCAGGCGCACCCCGAGATCCTGCTCGGCATCAGCGATCAGTTCCAACCCGATGTCATCGTCGGCCCGGATGGGCGCCGGTCCGGCTTGGTGGTCGATCTCATCGAACGAATCAACGAGCCGCTCGGCGGCCGCCTCAAGCTGCATGTCGAGCGCGACTGGAGCGAGGTCACGCGCAAGGCCAAGGCGCGCGCGATCGATGGGCTGGCCAGCTCAGCGCCCAATCCGGTCTGGGACCAGCATTTCCTCTACACTGACCCGCTCTATAAGGGCTTTTTTAGTCTCTATCGTCGCGTCGATGATCCGCCGCTCAGAGACCGCGAGGCACTGGTCGGTCTGCGCGTCGGCTATTTGGCCGGCATGCGGAAGATCGAGACGCTGCTCGCGGACCTGCCTGACCTCACCCTGGTGCCGCTGGCCGATCATCCGGCCATGGCCAAGGCGCTGATCAATGGCGAGGTCGATGTGCTGGTGGGCAATATCGATCTGGAATGGTGGCGGCGGCAGCACAGCTCGCTGGCCTTTCACCCAACCGGGATTCTGGTCGGCAGCGAACATCCGGTGGTCATGTCGATCCGCAACGACTGGCCCGAGCTGGTGGGTATCCTGAACAAGGCGCTGCGCGCCATCCCCGCGGCCGAGCGCGCGGGCATCGAGCAGCGCTGGCTGGGAGCCGCACCGCCGCAGACAACCGCGCCACGCCTGAAGCTGTCGGCGTCGGCGCGCGCTTGGCTCGATGAACATCCACGGATTCGCTTCGCGGTGAGTCGTGATTGGGCGCCGGTCGGCTTCTACGACGGCCAAGATCAACCCGCCGGCATTGCCCCGGACTATCTCGCGCGCATCGGCGAGATGCTCGGCGTGCAGTTCGAGCCGGTGGCGATCGACGACTGGCCGCAGGCCATGGCCGGCCTGCAACAAGGTGACATCGATCTGCTGCCCGCGGTGACATCCACACCTGAGCGCGAGCGCGACTTCCTCTTCACCGCGCCCTACCTCGAGTTCCCGATCGCCATCTTTGCCCAGGTGCAGACCCCGCTGATCGACCGGCTGAGCACCTTGCATGGCCAGCGCGTGATCGTCATCGAGGGCCATGCGATTCAACGCTGGCTGCAAGAGGATCATCCTGGCATGCGGCTGGTGCCGGTGAGCAATGCCCGAGCGGCGGTGCGCGCGCTGGCGCAAGGGCAGGGCGATGCCCTGATCGGCAATCTGTTCGCGATCAGTCAGGCGATCGCGCAGGAACAGCTGTTCCAGTTGCGCGTCGCCGGCGAGACGCCCTATAGCTACCGGCTGGCGATGGCCGTGCGCCCGGACTGGCAGCCGCTGCTGGCGATCTTGGAGCAGGCGCTGGCGGCGATCCCGGCGGCCGAGCGCGAGGCGATTCAAAGCCGCTGGCTGCGCGCGCTGCCGCCGGAGCGCATCGATGCTCGACTGTTGTCGCAAATCGGGCTGGGCGTCGCGCTGGTGCTGACCTTGATCTTGCTGTGGAACCTGAGCCTGAGACGCGAGATCAACCGCCGCCGGCGCGCCGAACGCCGCCTGACCACGAGTGAGCAACGCTATCGTGGCATGGTCGAGTCGGCGCGTTCGGTGCTGCAGTTTTATTCCCTCGATGCGCGGGGAATCATGCGCGATGTCAGTGCTGGCGCGCGCGAATTCTTCGACATCGACGACAGCGACATGATCGGCAAGCACTGGCGCGAGATCGCTGACTGGAGTCCCGACACCCTGCCGCGGATCGAGCAGGCACTGGTGGTGTGCTGGCGCGGCCAGACGCCCGCGCCAATGACCTTGTGCTATGCGCTTCACGGGGAATCCCGCTATCTGCTCAGCTTTGCGATTCCGGTCAAGGATGACGGCAACCGCGTGGTGCGCGTCGAGGGGCTGAGTGTCAACCTGACCGAGCGGCTGCGGCTGGAAGAGGCCGTGCGCGGGCTGGAGTCTGATCTACAGGCCCTCGTCGAGCATTCGCCGATTCCGTTGTTGCTGTCAAGCGGGACGCCAGCGCAGGCGTTTCTGGTCAATCGGCGCTTTATCGACCTGATTGGGTATACGGTGGAGCAGATCGGTGATCTCGATCACTGGTTCGAGCTGGCCTATCCCGATCCCGCGTATCGCCGCCAGATGAGCGCCGAGTGGCAACAGCACTTGGAGCGGGCGTTGGCGACCAACGGCGTGGTCGAGCCAATGGAAGCCAGGATTGCCTGCGCCGATGGGCAGACGCGAATCTTTCGCGTTTTTTCGGTCAGTTTGAATAAACGCAATCTGGTGATGTTCGTCGATATCACCGAGCAGCGCGCGACCGAGGCGCGGCTGCGCGCGGCGCAAGAGAAGGCGGAGGCGGCCAATCGCGCCAAGAGCGAGTTTCTCGCCAACATGAGCCACGAGATCCGCACGCCGATGAATGCCATTCTCGGCATGCAGTCGCTGTGTCTGGACGGGACCCTGGATGAGCGCAAACGCGACTATCTGCTCGCTGCCCACGGCGCCGCCAACACCTTGCTCGGTCTGCTCAACGATCTGCTCGATCTGTCCAAGATCGAAGCCGGTCAGTTGCGCCTGGATGCGCGCCCCTTCGCGCTATCGGAGATATTCGACCAACTGCGCACGCTGGTGGCGCGCCCAGCCGAGGAGAAGGGGCTGGCGCTGGTCATCGATTGCCCGCCCGAGGTGCCGGACATCCTCTACGGCGATGCGCTGCGACTGAGCCAGATCCTGCTCAATCTGGCGAACAACGCGGTGAAGTTCACCGACCAGGGCGCGATCCAGATCGAGGCGCGGCTGCTCGAGCGCCTCCCGGCCGAGGTCGACGCGGTCCGCGAACGGGTGCATCTGGAGTTTCGCGTGCGCGATACCGGCATTGGTCTGAGCGACGAACAGACCGCCCTGCTGTTCCAACCCTTCCACCAGGCCGATGGCTCCATCACCCGCCGTTATGGCGGCACCGGTCTGGGGCTGTCGATCTGCAAGCGCTTGGCGCTGATGATGGACGGCGCCATTGGCGTGAACAGCCAGCTCGGCGTGGGCAGCACCTTCTGGTTCACCCTGTGGCTCCAATGCCCGCTGCCGGGCGAACGACCCGCGCGCGGGAGCGCCCTGTGCTTGGCGCAAGCGCCGCTCGAGCTGGCCGGACGGCGCGTGCTGTTGGTCGAGGACAATGCGTTCAATCGCGAGGTCGCGCGCGTCCTCTTGGAGCGTGCCGGGCTCATCGTCAGCGAGGCCGAGCAGGGCGTTGCGGCGCTGGCGCAACTGCGCGACAAGGGCTGCGCGGCCTTCGATCTGGTGCTGATGGACATCCAGATGCCGGAGATGGACGGGCTGGAAGCGACTCGGCGCATCCGCGCACTGCCCGCTGGCCGCGCGCTGCCGATCATCGGCCTGACCGCGCATGTGCGCGATGAGGATGTGGCCCGCGCCCGCGCGGCTGGCATGGACGCCCATCTGGGTAAGCCCTTCGAGCCCGCGCGCCTCTATGCGCTGCTGGCTGACCAGCTTGGGCTGGCGCGAGGCGATGGCGTTGGGGATCAGCCCGAGCCTGAATCCGAGCCCGAGTGGCCGGTCGAGACGCTCGATCTGCCCGCCATCGACGGACTCGATCCCGCGGCGCTGCGGATCACCTTGGGGCCCGATGTCGACGACTGGCGCAAGTTCCTGCGGCTGTTTGCCGACAATCATGGCGCGCGGCTGGCGCACATCGATGCGGCCCTGGCGGCCGCTGACAGCGCCCGGGCCGAGCAGGAAGCGCATAGCCTGGTCGGTGCCGCCGGCATGCTGGGGCTGACAGCGATTGGCACCGCCGCGCGTGCGTTGGAAGACAGGCTGCGCGATCAACCACAGGCGCATGCCGAGATTGCCCAGGCACGCACGCAACTCGCCGAGCGGCTGCAGCCGGCACTGGCCGCCATCGCCGCCTGGCGTGACGCGAACAGGTCGAACAGGATTGATCCGGCCACCGAGGTGCCGACCACCGCTGTGCCGACCGCCGTGCCGGTGAATCACTCCCGCCTGAGCGAGGTACTCGCCGAACTGCAAGACTTGGCCGAGGCCCATGACCCGCTGGCGGAAGAGCAGTGGCAGCAGGAAAACGCCCTGCTGCACGCTGGCCTCGACCCCGACACGTATCGACGCCTGGAAGGTCAGATCACGGGCTATCGCTTTCCCCAAGCCAGTGCCACGCTGGCGCAGGTGCGCAAAGGGCTTGCGCGAGTCTCGTAAGACTCGTAAGACTGGCTAAACGCGCTCGAGCAAACGATGCGATGCGCCAAACCCGACCAGGTCAGTGGGCTAAGCGCCACTCCCAGAGTCATCTTCCTGGGGTATCCTCACCTGCAACGCCAGATCACTGGCTATGGTTTCCTCCAAGCCAGCGCCACGCTGGCACGGGTACACAAAGGGCTTGTGCTCATTGACTGGCGAGAATCCGAACGATCGACCAGTTCCGAACAGTCTGATGTCGTGGAGTCTGCAATGCCAACAATTCCGTCGATCCTGGTCGTCGACGACCAGGTTGATAATCTCAAAATGCTATTCAACACGCTGAAGCAAGAGTACCGCGTGCGCGTGGCGAATTCAGGCGCCGAGGCACTGAGCATCGTGCGTCAGTCGGCTGCGCCCGATCTCTTTCTGCTTGATGTCATGATGCCGGAAATGGATGGCTATGACCTGTGTCGGCGGCTGAAGAGCCTCCCGGGCATCCACGAAACGCCGGTGATCTTTCTCACCGCCCGGCGTCGCCCGGAGGACGAAATACGCGGATTTGAAGTCGGCGCGGTGGACTATGTCACCAAGCCGGTGAATCCCCGCTTGGTTCAGGCGCGGATCAAGGCCCAGCTCACCTTGGCCAGGCAGATCAAGCAGGCGCGGAAGGACGTGCGGGCCAGTAGCAACCTGGTGGCGCGTGTGATTCGCGAACGCAAAGACCAGGAAGCCAAACATGCCTTGCTGGCGCGAGAGATCGACGAGCGCAAACAGGCCGATGTCGCATTGCCCGCCCAGTACCTCGCGCACGAGCACCCTGCCGGGACAGCTGAGCGCGCAGGTCAGCAGCACCACGGTGCGGACATTGACCCCAATCAACGGCAGCAGCTTCAGACCGACGCTGAGCGGCGGCAGCCCGATGCCGATCTCGGCGCATTGCTTGATACCGAACAGTCGAAGCCTTCGCTTGGCAGGCGGCCAGCCTCTATGGTAAAAC
Source organism: Halochromatium roseum (assembly GCF_016653315.1). Classification (GTDB taxonomy): domain Bacteria; phylum Pseudomonadota; class Gammaproteobacteria; order Chromatiales; family Chromatiaceae; genus Lamprobacter; species Lamprobacter roseus. The sequence continues at coordinate 71,686 of NZ_NHSH01000076.1, forward strand.
TTCGGTTGATCTATAATAAGTAATGGGTGCAACCTGCCGAGCGCGTCCACCGACGCTGGAGCGGCTCCCATCGACAGGGCCTAACGCCAGATCACTGGCTATCGTTTTCTCCAAGCCAGCGCCACGCTGGTGCAAGTACACGAAGGGCTTGCGCTCAGTGACTGGCGAGAACCCGATCGATCGGCCAGTTTAGAACTGGTCTGACGTCGTGGAGTCTGCAATGCCAACAATTCCATCGATCCTGGTGGTCGACGACCAGATCGATAATCTCAAGATGCTGTTCAACACGCTGAAGCAAGAGTACCCCGTGCGCGTGGCCAACTCAGGCGCTGAGGTGCTGGGCACCCTGCGCTAGTCGGCTGCGCTCGATCTCTTTCTGCTTGATGTCATGATGCCGGAAATGGATGGCTATGACCTGTGTCGGCGGTCGCTCCTAGGCAAGGTTCTGATGACGCCCAGTCAAATATAGCCGATTCCTCGCTGACCACAAGGCAGCCGGCAGCGCGACCTGGCATCCAACAGAGCGCCCGAGGGGTCTACAACCGCGCCCGCTTCGCGAAGTTCAGACGCGATGAGGACAGTGATATTGATCTCCGCGGTATTCTAGCCAATTTTAGCTAAATCGTTTTGGGTGCGGGTGCAGCGAAAACCATGCAAGTCAACATGCACGAGGCGAAGAGCCAATGATCCGGTTTGATCGTTGCGGCAGAGCGTGGCGAAGACGTGCTGATCGCTCGCAATAGCGTGCCCGTGGCGCGTCTCGTTCCCTATCAGCCGGTACAGATCAAGCCGCCTGGAGCCTGGCGCGGGCTTGTGCCCTACGCGACCGAGTGGCGCTCACCTGAAACCGACCAGCGTGTCGAGCAACTCTTTTTGGGGGAGCCCAGTGCGCCTCCTGCTTGATACCTGCATCGTCTAGGATTGGCTGATGGAGGAAATCACCAAGCCAATCTCCTTGAGCGGACTGCGCTCGGTCAGCCTCTCGGGCTTTGCTTTCAGGTCCCGCAGAAGGTGCGCTCAACGACCTCATCCGGCCGCGGCGGCTGTCGGTATTCAGCCCGTGCCGGATGCGCCTCATAGGGTTGCGAGACCACCTCGAGCAGTCGGTCGAGTGGCTCGAGGTCGCCATTGTTGGCGGCGTCGATCGCCTGCTGGACGCGATGATTGCGCGGGATGTAGGCCGGATTCACCGCACGCATCGCCGCTTGGCGCTCGCTGTCGGACTGGGTCTGGGTGGCCAGGCGCTCGCGCCACTGCAGCGCCCATTGGTCAAACGCGGCCGGGTCTGCGAACAACCTGCGCACGGACGCATCCGTCGCTGGGTCGTCGGCATCGACCTCGCAGAGGGCGCGAAACGTATTGGTGAAGTCGGCCTGCTGCGCGGCCATGCGCCCGAGCAGATCGAGCGCGAGTTCATCATCGCCAGCACGCTCATCGAGCAGGCCGATCTTGGTCCGCAAGCCACCGTAGTAGCGCGTCTCGAAGGCCTTGCCGTAGCTGTCGAGCGCGTTGCGTGCGGTCTGCTTGGCCTCGTCTTCATCCCCGCCGAGCAGCGGCAGTAGACAATTGGCGAGCTGCGTCAGGTTCCAGTAGCCGATGCGGGGCTGCTGATCCCAGGCATAGCGGCCAAAGCGATCGATGGAGCTGTAGACGGTCTGCGGATGGAAGGCGTCCATGAAGGCGCAGGGGCCATAGTCGATGGTCTCGCCCGAGATCGCCACGTTATCGGTGTTCATCACGCCGTGGATGAAGCCAACCAGCATCCACTGCGCGATCAGCTCGGCCTGGCGCTTGACCACCTGCTCGAGCAGGGCCTGATAGGGCTGGCCGGTCTCGGCGCAGTCGGGATAATGGCGCGCGATCACATAATCGGCCAGGGTCTTCACCGCCTCGCTGTTGCCGCGGCGGGCGAAGTATTCGAAGGTGCCGATCCGCACATGGCCCGCGGCGATGCGCACCAGCACGGCGCCGCGCTCGATGCGCTCGCGATAGACTTCTTCACCAGTCGCGACCATGGCCAGTGCGCGCGTCGTCGGGATGCCCAGTGCGGCCATCGCCTCGCCGAGCAGGTATTCGCGCAGCACTGGGCCGAGTACAGCACGACCATCACCAGAGCGCGAGAAGGGGGTGCGTCCGGCGCCCTTCAGATGGAGATCGCGCCGTACCCCATCGCGGTCGATCAGCTCGCCCAGCAGGATGGCGCGGCCATCGCCCAAGCTCGGTACGAACTGCGCGTATTGATGGCCAGCGTAGGCCATCGCGATCGGGTCGGCGCCTTCCGGGAGCAGATTACCGGCGAAGATGGCCGCGCCAGTGGGGGTCGAGATGGCATCGGCATCGAGCCCGAGCTGCTCGGCCAGCGGCCGGTTGAGTCGCAGCAGCCCCGGCTCGGCGACTGGTGTCGGCGGGACGCGCGCATAGAAGTGCTCGGGGAGGCGCGCGTAGCTATTGTCGAACGTGAAGAGCGGGGCTGCTGTGGTCTCGACCGCGACGCGGTCGAGGCTGTGGAGGTCGCTGGGGCTGTTCATGCTGCGGTCGATTCCCGAGTGGCGCGGTCAGCTTGAGTTGATCGAGGGTGCGGGCAGGCGAACGCATCATCAATGGTGGGCTTGCTTCCAAAATGGGCATCAGCGCTCGGCGCCGATGCGCTCGTTGTCCGTGGTGATCAATTGCAAACCACCGTCCGGGGTGACCTCAAAGCGGTTGACGGCCTGCAGCAGCCCGAGGAAACGCTGTTCGGTCTGCATCTGCAGCTCCGGGCAGGCCATCATGGTGCCGGCGATCTGGTCGAATGAGAGTCCCTCGCCGGTCAACGCATAGCCGCCCATGAAACGGTTGCACCCGCTGCTGCCGGCGACACGGTCGTTCTCCAGGAAGTTGATGGTGACCGAGACTTCATCCGGCACCGGCTCGCCGGCGAGCGAATGGACCGTCCATTCCTCTCCTTCGAGCAGGGTGCTTGGCTCACCTCCGCAGCCGGTCAGACGCTGATCCTCGATCTCGAGCTCGACGGTGCTCGGATAAGGCATGCCGGTCATGGTATCGCTGCAGGGGTGCTCACGGATGCGGATGCTGAGGTTCTGATCCGGCAGGCTGTAGACCCGCGTGCCGTTGGTTTCGATAGGCTCAGGCCGCTTGGCCTTGATCTCGCGGCTGCCGTAGTCGAGCGAGAGCGCGATCTGCTCGCCGCTCAACGTCAGGCTCCAGCCGGGCTCATTGCCACGCGCCCTGAACGGCGCCTGCTCGACCGGGACCGCCGCGACGCATTCGGGCAGGGGCTCGCCGGCCAGGCTCAGCAAGGCGCTATGGCCCTGCGACCAGAAGAAGGTCTCCGGGTCATCCTGGGCCGCGAATTTGGCGCCCGAGGCCGCAGGGGTTGGCAGCAGGTCGATCGTCTTGCCGTTGACACGCAGGCGCAGCCGATCGTCGATCGCGCCGAGCTCGATCTCGGTCTCGCCACAACGCATGATGGTCGTGAAGCCCATTGGGGTGAAGGGCTGGAGGCGCAAGGTACCGAGCTCGAGCGGCGCGTCACCCGCCGTGATGGCCACCGGATCGCTGATCCAGGCCGGGCGTCCGCCGCTCCAGATCGCGCTGCGGATCTGGCCGCTGGTGTCGTGCGGCACCTGTAGCGCAAACGGCAGCGGGACCTGCCGGCCTTCAGTGGCAAAGCGGGTCTCGCCCATGAGCGTCTGATCATCGCTAGCGCGAAATTCGACCACGACCAGGCTATCCGGGGTTAACGCAATCCGCTGCAGGTAGGTCAGCTGCCCGGAGAGCGTGCGCGTCGTCGGCTCCGCGGCGACGGGGTTTAGCACGGTGGCGAGGCATGGAATCAAGACGAGTGGAATCAAGACGAGCACACGCAGATCGGTCACGGCAGCTCCCTCATGATGACAGTCAAGGTGGTTGGAAAGGCACGGATGCTAATCGCAGACCGCTGGTCTGGCCAGTCCCGTGATGGGTTCTCGCGCCTGGGTGGAATCCGTGCGCATTCCCGTCCTCATCGACAGCCTCAGGCTCGGCGGTGTCGGCTGTGCCTGTCGCTTGACCCCATTCGGGTCGCTTGAGCCTCCTCAAGAGGCCTGGATGGACGTTGTTCAGCATCGGTGTCAGCCTCACTCGGGTCGCTCGGCGCCGTCGCGAAGCCTACACCGATGTGGCTGTTGCAGCTGTCGCAGCTGTTTGCTGACGCCGACTGAGATCGATCTGGCTCTTGATACCAGGGTAGTCCAGCCTCGGCGCTCCGCTCCAGCTCGGCAATCACCTGCGCGCCCAGCAGCAGGATCACCGCCGCTGCCTCCAAGTACAGCAGCAAGACCACCACCGTGCCAAGCGAGCCATAGACCAGATTCACCATCGACACCTTGGCGAACCACCAGACCAGCGCGAGCCGGATCAGCTCCCAGAGTGCGGCGGCGACCAAGCCGCCGATCAGTGCTCTGCCGATGTGGACTGGTACTACCGGGAGCACCTTGTAGATCGATGCAAACAGCAAGGCGACGCCAAAGAAGCTGGAGGCCCAGAGTCCGAATACCGCAGCGCCAGAGAGGGGCAGGTGCATGCCGAGCAGGCTCAGATCGAGCCGGCCCATGGTATTGAAGAATGCGACCAAGCCGGTCAGGCCAAGCAATGCGACACCGAGCACGGCGACATAGACATAGGGCAGGAGCGCCGCGACCCAAAGGCGTCGCGATGCGGTGCGGCGATGGCGCTGGAAGATGATGGCGACGGCGTCATCGAGCATCCGAAACGCCAGCGAGCTGAAGAACAGCATCACGCCAAAGCCGACCCAGCCGATCAGCTGGCGTTGCTCGAGCAGCGAGCGCAGGGTCTCAACCAGCAGCTCCGAGCGATCCGGCGTCAACAGACGCGCCTGTAACGCGATGACCTCCAGTAGGTGCTCCTCGCTGACGACCTTCGACAGCGTCACGGCCAGCACCGCAAACAGTGGAATGATCGACAACAGGATATTGTAGCCGACCCCGCCGGCCAGCAGCAGGCCGCGATTGCGGTTGAAGTGCTGCAGCACCCGCCGCACGAAGCAGAGCAGGCAGCCAACCCTTGTCAGCATTGCGCGCCGACCGGTCGGGCCTTGCATCGCCATCAAAGCTTGTCTCTCGAGGTTGGTCATTGATCCGGGAAGCCAAGGTTCAATGCTGCGGAGAGCCTGCAAGCGATCCTGGCTCGATGACATGATCGTCAAGGTTTGCATGACGCACCTTGCCACCCCGTTTGAGCTGACTGGAGCGCCTCAGGCATCTCCGCGAAAGCCCAAGTCTGGCATGTGCAGCGCGTGTGTGCGCGGCTATTTCCGTCAAACGCGTTGCGGATGGCCGTTGCGGGGAGGCGGTCTTGGTTCGCGCCCGTCGCGCAGAGTCTGATCTTGACCGCCGGCATCCTCCCTTTGTTAGGGTATCGTCCATGCAACGGCAACCGGACCTTCAGGTGGCGCCGTTCGATACGCCAGCAGGTCATTGCCATCGACACCCAACTCAGAGGCAGCTCTCATGGAATACACCACCCTCGGCGATAGCGGTATCGAGGTTTCACGCATCGGGCTCGGCACCTGGGCCATCGGCGGCTGGATGTGGGGCGGCACCGACCATGAGCAATCGGTCGAGACCATCCGGCATGCCGTCGAGCTCGGGATCACCTTCATCGACACGGCAGCGGTCTACGGCATGGGCCGCTCCGAGGAGATCGTCGGCGATGCCCTACGGCGTCATGGCCTGCGCGACAAGGTCGTACTGGCGACCAAGTGCGGCCTGAACTGGTCCGATGATCATCAGCAGGTCTGGCGCGAGGCGACCCGGGAGCGGATCATGCGCGAGGTCGACGACTCGCTGCGCCGGCTGCAAACGGACCGCATCGACCTCTACCAGGTGCATTGGCCGGACCCGAAGACGCCGATCGAGGAAACCGCACGGGCGATGGATGATCTGCTGCAGGCCGGTAAGATTCGGGCAATAGGCGTCTCCAATTACAATGCCGCGCAGATGGACGCCTTCCGTGCCGTCGCACCCTTGCATGCCAACCAGCCGCCGTACAACCTATTCGAGCGCGACTTGGGCGATGAGGTGCTGCCATACTGTGCCGAGCACGGCATCGGCATAGTCACCTATGGCGCGCTCTGCCGTGGGCTCCTCAGTGGACGGATGACGCCGGATCGGGAGTTCGAGGGCGATGACCTGCGACAGTCGGACCCCAAGTTTCAACAACCCCGTTTCGATCAATACCTCGCCGCTGTCGCAGCGCTTGATGCCTTTGCCCAAGAGTACGCCGGCAAAGACGTCATGGCCCTGGCGCTGCGTTGGCTGCTCGACCAGCCTGGGCATAGCGTTGCGCTCTGGGGTGCCCGTCGCCCGGCGCAGCTCGACGCTGTCAGCAGCATCGACGGTTGGCAGCTCGACGACAGCACGCGCGAGCGCATCGACGCCATCATTGCCGAGCATGTCACCGATCCTGTCGGGCCTGAGTTCATGGCGCCGGGGACGCGTGACTGACGATTAGAGCCCCCTAAAATTATGAGTAAGCTTGGACGAAATGATCCCTGCCCCTGCGGCAGCGGCAAGAAGTACAAGAAGTGCTGCCTCGCGCAGGACGAGAAACGACGCATCGAGGAGACGCGGCCAGATGACCTGAGCGCGCTCTTCGAGGACATCCAAGTCCGGACCGACCTCTACGACGATTCGGATGAGCCGGAGGCGCTCGACGGGACGCCGTACGCGGAGATCGACCAAGAGCCCTATGTCGCCAAGACCATCGGCGATGATGTGCCCGAGATCAGCGAGCAGGAAGAGGCGTTGGTGAACGCCTGGTGGACCGACTACAAGACGATGAAGGAGTCTGATGACATCCTTCGGCACCTGCGCGGGTTCTTACAAGCGCACCCAAGCCTGGTCGAAAACCTCGAGCTGCACCATGAAGTGCTGTTCGAGCTGGGTGCACAGCTCGTCAAGGAGGGCCGAGCCGGCGACTATATCGAGCTGCTCAAGGAGATACGCCAGAGATTTCCTCGTGCCTATCTCAAGAGCTACAGCTACTTTGATCGAGACCTCATCGTCTACGAGGTCGTCGAGCGTGGCTGCTCGGCAGGCATCGAGGACTACTTGCCCTGGCTGGAGGAGTATCCCGAGGAAGGCGTCGACAATCTCTTCCAGCTGCTCGAATTCCTCATGGTGGCCGAGTGTGATGCGGTGGTGATGCGTCTGATCGAGGCGACCTACTATCCGTTGTTCCGCTCCCCGAACGTCCTCGGCGGTGGGGAGCTGTTGGAGCCGCTGATACTCGGCTATCTCGCATCCTCTTTGAATGGCGAGCCGACAGCGACCGATCTGCAGGGATTGGTCGAGCGCTTGAAGGGTATTCGGGCTCCGCTGAGACCCGAATGGTACGATCCGCGGCATCTACAAACACTGATGCAAGAAATCACCGGCGATCTGGGCAGGGAGCACTTCGAGGCCTTCGATGCCACTGAGGATGTTGCGCAGTACTACGATGGGATCACGCGCAACTTCATGGGCTGGCTGCACCGGGAACAGGGCATGAGCTGGATGAAGGCCCACTTCTATCGGGACCAGGTCAGGCGATATCTGCTGCGGGTCGTGCCAGAAGGCAAGAGGCCGAAGCAGCCTTTCACCTTTACCAAGCAGTTACTCGACCGAACCCTGGCCGACAACGCGCGCGAGCTGTTCTCCCCCAACCCGACAGTGGCACTCGGCTCGATCAACGCGATCCATTGGTTTGCCGAGTATCTCGCCGAACGCCAAGCCATCACCGATGAACGGCGGACCGACGTGCAGCGTTGGTGTCAGGACCTCTGGAACGCGATCATCCCGATGCTCCGCGAAACCAGGATCGAAGCCGGCCTCTTCAAGGCGTTGCCGCAATGAGCGGCCCGTCTGGGTGACAGGGTATCGAAGCTATCCTGCGGCATTGTCACGCAATGGCCCCAGGGCTCGGCGGTATGTGACGTCCAACGCGGGCATCGCGCAAGCCTAGGGCGCCCGGAATGGCGCGCTCACACGCACCTGTAGCCTGCGTCGAGCTACCGGCTGGGACCGGGGCAGGATGCGGTGAGCTGTCGTTGGAGTTGATATGCTAGTGCGCACCAATCGATCCAAGGTGTCACCGTGGAAGCGCTCAAGCTCGCAACCATTGATGATCTACTGCACAGCGCCGACGAGCAGGTTGAACTGATCGACGGAGAGATCGTTCGGCGCCCGATGACGCGGCCGTATCACGCGCAGGCTCAAGGCAATACGCGCGAGGAGCTCGGGCCATTCAATCGCCGCTCCGGACCCGATGGCTGGTGGATTCTCACCGAGGCCAGCGTTGCTTACGAGCCGCACGAGTGCCCGGCCCATGATCTGGCCGGATGGCGTAAATCACGGTTGTCGAGCTTGCCGCGTGGTTTGATTGACCTGCCGCCGGATTGGGTCTGCGAGATCGTCTCACCTGGCCATGAGCGTAAGGACACACAACAGATTCCACTGCTCTTGCAACGCCACCAGGTGCCTGACTACTGGCTGATCTGGCCGGAGGAGCGCAAGCTGGTTACCCATCAACTTGAGGCTGGCCGCTATCGCGTCATCGCTACGATGGATCATCAGCAGCGTGCACGAATCCCACCGTTCGACGAAATCGAGATCGATCTTGGCTACATCCTGGCGGCCTAGAACCCTAGTGCGTTCCGGGGCGTTCAGCCAGCCCGAGCGAGTACGACCTGTCGATGACGCTGATGTCGAGCGCTGCAGCGCCGGCTGCTCGATACCTTGCAGCCTCGCTGGACGCTCTTGTCCGCAGTTGTCACTCGACCCGGGATATCGAAAAAGCGTCGAAAATGCCGGCTTCTGCATCCAACGTGCATACTAAATGGCAATTGGCGTCATGCACGACTTCGGTACCACAAAGGGCGAAAACGTGAACCGAGACCAAACTTTGAAGCTTCTCGCCGAGCACAAGGCAGATCTGGCTCGACGGTTCGGTGTCGTCGAATGGGCGCCCTCCGAGTCAACCGTTCGGGGCGATCGGCGAGTTGATTTGACTCGCGCATGACGATGCTGGATACCTACTGCGAGCGCGCCGGTGCCGCCGGACTGCTTGCCGAGCCGATCAACCTGATCACGAATGCGGCCTTCGTTATTGCCGCGGTCTTGGCCGCGCGACGGCTTGCCGCCGAGCCCGATCTCGGGCTGAGCAACAGTTGGGATCTCGGCCTGCTGATCCTGTTGCTTGGGGCGATTGGCATCGGTAGCGCACTTTGGCACAGCTTCGCCACCGGCTGGGCGGTGCTTGCCGACGTCATTCCGATCACGCTCTTCATCAACCTCTACCTGCTCAGCTTCGGCTGGCGGGTGCTCAGGCTGCGGCCGCTCGCGCTGGCGGGGCTCTGGCTCAGCTATCAGGTACTCAGCATCGGGCTGGTTGCTCTCACTGGCCCCGAGCTGCTCAATGGCTCGGTCGGCTACCTGCCGGCGCTCGCATTCCTGGGCGGGTTTTGGTGGGTCCTGCGCCGCCGCACTGATCCGCTCGCACCGACGCTCCTGGCCGCCTGCCTCCTGTTCATTGGCTCATTGACCTTCCGGACCCTCGACGTGGCGCTTTGCGGGATGCTACCACTCGGCCTGCACTTTTTTTGGCACGTCCTCAATGCGCTGCTGCTCTTCCTGCTGCTGCGCGGTTTGATTAAGGCGCGCCGGGCGCCACAACAGGCTCCAGCCGCCTAGCCCCGCGCCTGGCGATCAGCCAGGCGCCGAGGTAGCAGCCGATGCCGGCCAGCAGCGTGACCGGCTGACCGGCCTGGACCGAGAGCAGCGTCGCCGTCGATGCCGCCAGCACCGAGGCAAAGCCGTTGATCGCCCAGCTCCAAGACTGCCAGCTGCGGGTGCCGACCAGGTGCTGCAGTGCCCAGGGAAACGGCCGGCCCATGGCCCAGGTCATCGGCAACAGCAATGCCGCCAGGAGCGGGATGCGCGCGAACAGCGGCAGTGCCAGCAGGGGCTGGCCGGGCCACCAGAAGGCTAGCACTGCGATGCCGCCGCCGATCGCCAAGGCGCCGAAGATCGGCGGCAAGGCGTCGGCACCGCAGCGCCGCGTGGGCATCGCGCTGCCGATGCCGGCACCGATCATGAAGACGGCGAAGATCACCGCCGCAGCCAGCACCGGCAGCTCGACGAAGGCGATCGTGCGCTGCAGCAGCGCAAGCTCGACCAGCATGAAGCCGAACCCCAGCAGCCCGAAATAGCCGATGACCTCGGCGCGTGTGAAGGCCGCTGAGGCACGCGGCATGCGTCCTAGCGGTGCCAGGATCAGCAGCGCGGCCGCCAGGGTCGCGACGACCAGTGTCACGGCCGACATCACCAGCGTCCAGTCCAGGTAGCTGGCCGCCCGCGCGCCGAGCCTCTCGAACAAGCGCGGGATGGTCGACCACTGCATCGCGTGCCAGAAATACGGCCGGTTGATCCCGACTGCGCCGGTCTCGAACCAGCGTGCCTGCTCGGGCATGGCGGTCTCGCTGAACACCGCCTGGGCGGCCTCGAAGAAGATCGGCGTCTCGAGCAGGTGATAGCGGTTGACCTCCTGCGCGTCGAGCCCGCGATGCCAGACCCGGTCGAAGCTCCAGCGCTCGGCGAAGCTGCGGATCAGGTTCAGGTCCGCGTCGGTCAGCGGTTGCGGCGAGACCAGGATCAGCAGCGCCTGCATGCCGCGCAGCGCGGCGACGTGGTTGGCGGGCTCATCGATGCCGGCCGCGCGCAGGCTCGCGGCAACGGTCGCTAGCATGCGCGGCCCCTGCCGCGGTGGGTAATCGAGCTGCAGCGGAATCGCCAGCAGGCCGTTGTCGTCGAGTCGGGCAAGCGCCGTGCGCAGACCCTGGCGCGTGAGCAGATAGTCTTCGGTTGCCGCGCCGGAGCCGTCGAAGGTGCGATCGAGCGCGATGACGGCGAATGAATCGCGGTTCGTGGTCAGAAAGCGGACAGGACTGTCCTGGATGGCATCGACCGCCAGGCCGCGCTTGATGGCCAGCGCCGGCAGGCGGCGGTCGGGCTCGACCCAGCTCAATGGCCGGCCGACCGCGTGCGCGGGGGTCGCCCAGCTGCTGCTGCCGAGCACTGCGACCCGGCCGTTGGGGCGCATCTGCAGGGCCAAGGCGGTCAGCGAGGCCTCCGACTGGTCTGGCGCCTGTCGATAATCGCGCTCGATCGGCACCAGCCGGTCACTGCCGACGATGGCCGCGTCTGAGGCCGCCACTCGGCCAGTCCAGTTCAGGCTCAGGCCCGGTGCCGAGCGCAGGCTGGATGAGCGCACGACAGTCAGTCGTCCCGCCAGCCCGGGGCGCTGCTCCAGAATCTCGGTATCCGGTAGCGCGAGCACGCGCGAGAGCGCTTTGAAGTCGGAGATCGCAGGCTCGGGCGGGCTCAAGGTCAGCCAGGACGCTGCGGCCAACAGCAGCGCGGCCGATACCACCCCGATCCGGATGCGGCGCAGCGCCGAGAACAGCACGCAGAAGATCAGCAACAGCGCAGCGACCAGCGCCAGCGCCGCCTCGGGCATCATCGCGACCAGGAGCAGGGTGCCAAGCAGGGTGCCGATGCCGGAGCCGCCAAGATTAGCCGCGTACAGCCAGCCGGCGTGCCTGGGCCAGCGCGCGAAGACCTGCCCCAGCGCGAGCCCAGCGCCAAAGAATGGGATAAAGGCGGCGAAGTCGATCGCCAACAGGCGCAGCAGCTCGGAGGCATCCCAGACCGCCATCAGCGGGCGCAGCGCGACCCAGGCGTGCAACAACAGCACCAACAAGAAACCGGCTGCCGCGACTAGCAGCGACAGCACCAGCCAGCGGTCGCCGAAGCGACCCGCGCGCTCACCGATGACGCTGAGCAGCGTGCCCGACGCACCGAACCCGAGCAGCGCCAGCGCGATGGTCAGTCCGGCGAAGTGGTGCCAATGGCTGAACTCGAACAGCCGCAGCAGGACGATCTCGAACGCCAGCACCGAACCGGCCAGGGCGCCGACGGCGACCAAGTGCAGCGGTCTGGGGGCTGCGTCAGGCATCTCAGCGCTCGCTGTTGCGATCGCCGGTGCGATCGCCGGTGCGTTGTTCGCCAGTTAGGGGCACGAAGGTCACCGACATCAGATTGCGTGTCCGGGTCTGGCCCTCTTCTGTCTTGGTCACCAGCAGTAGGTTCTGAGTCCAGCCGGCGCGTCCGACCGGGATCACCATGCGCTGGCCAGGCTTGAGCTGCTCGATCAGCGGTGGCGGTACGTGCTGCGCGGCCGCGGTGACGATGATTGCGTCGTAGGGCGCAAGCGCCTGGTAGCCATGGTAGCCATCGCCGTGGATCGCGGTGATGTTGTCGTAGCCAAGCTTGTCGAGCAGGGCGGCGGCTTGCTCGGCCAGTGGTCGAATGATCTCGATGGTCACAACCTCGACGCCCATGGCGCCGAGAATCGCGGCCTGGTAGCCGGAGCCGGTACCGATCTCGAGCACGCGGTCGCCTGGGGCCAGTTGAAGCGTTTCACTCATGAAGGCAACGATGAAGGGCTGCGAGATGGTCTGGCCATGGCCGATTGGCAACGGGCTGTCTGCATAGGCCCGATCGTGGAGATCCGGCGGCACGAATGCATGTCGCGGTACCGAGCGCATCGCCGCCAGCACGGCCTCGTCGGAGACACCGCGTCGCGCGATCTGGCGCTCGACCATCCGCTCGCGTTCCTCCTCGCGCGCGGCGCCGAAGGTCGGACGCCCTTCGGGACCAGGCGCGTCGGCGTGCAGCAGGACCTCGGTCTCTGTGGGGCTCGTCCTCGCTGAGGAAGCGTCCGGCTGGGCTAACGCCAGGGACGAGCATGCGAACGAAATCGAGACGAACAGCGTCAAAAGCAAAAGGTCTTTCATGGCCTGTCTCCACTGAAAACACAGTCTCTGTCCCTAAACCGACTATAGTCATAGGGTAGATGGTATGTGATCACCGAGCCTTAGGCCGACTATCCTGAAGGAGGGAGCAGGACGACGGCAACAGCACGACTGAAATACAGGGCAGTAGTCTGGCACCCCGTGAGAAGCCCGATTTGAGGGCCATGGTTGAGCGATGACCGGGAAGTAGACAATGGACAGCCACTGAGTCTGCTATACCTGCGCTTGGCGAGCACAGGGTCGCATTGGGCTTTGCGATATGAAGCCATGACCGCATAATCACCAAGTCTAGAGATCAACTGGGTGACGACCATGCCAACGCGACTTTTCTTGGTTCGCCACGGTGCGACGGAGCTGACGGCAGAAGACCGCTTCTCGGGGGCGACCGATGTGCCGCTCTCCGAGGAGGGGCGAAAGCAGGTCGCAAACCTCGCCAATCGTCTTGCCGACGAGCAGATCGATGCCGTCTATGCCAGTCCGATGGGACGCACGGTGGAGACGGCACGGATTCTGGCCAAGCCGCATGGCGCTGAGGTGCGCGTGGATTCGGCGCTGCGCGAGATCGACTATGGTCACTGGGAAGGAAAGACCCGCGCCGAGGTTGAGGCCCAGTACGGCGATGAGTATGAGGATTGGCAGGAAGACCCGCTCACGGTGGCGCCCCGCGATGGCGAATCCGGTGTCCACGTCCTCGCGCGTGCACTACCGGTCGTGCGCCGGATCATTGAGCAGCATCAGCATGGCTCAGTGCTGGTGGTCTGCCACAAGGGTACCAACCGATTGTTGATCAGTAGTCTGCTTGGGTTCGATGCGCGCGGCTATCGGGATCGGCTCGATCAGAGCCCGGCCGCGTTGAATATCCTCGACTTCGTGAGTCCGGTCCGGGCCCGTCTCAGGCTGTTCAACGATGTCTCGCATTATGAGGGCGTGCCCGATCGCACCTTCTCCCAGCGTCTGTCGCGTTGGTGGGCACCTCGGAGTTGAGTCAAGCCCCATCGCGCGGTGCTCTGATTGAACAGCCCGCATACGCGGGCTGGTATGGCTTTTAGCTTGGACTCACAGCCTAGACTCAAGCAGCAGGCTGCTCGGTGCAGGTCAGCGCCGAGGAGCCGAGCCAGAAGTCCATCCGCTTGTCGAGGAACTCGTCCCAGCGCATGTAGTGCGAGCCGTCGCAGGAGAAGTTGAGCGAGACGATCCCGTTCATGATGTTCAGCGAGCCCGAGCGCAGGTAGATGTTCTCGTCCATGTAACGCAACTCGCGGAACTGATCGAACACGGCCTTGACGCGTTCAGCCGGGATCGCCGCCTCGTCGGGGTAGGCGCGCTGTGGATAGGCCAGGCAGATAGCCGGATCGCTCAGGTCCTCGTAGTCGAGCACCCGGAAATGGTAGGGGTCATCCAGCAGCCAGAGCGTCGCGCGCGAGCTCGAGAAATGCAGCTTGCCGTGGAAGACGCCGTGGGAGCGGATCAGCTCGGCGATCAGGTCCAGGATCTCGTCGATGCGCCCGTCCATCAGGCTGTCGACGCGCTGCTGGTAGAACAGGGCGCCGCGGATCGCCGGGTCGCCCTTGAGCTGCAGCCATCGGTCGGATTGCCGGTAGAGTTCTCGGGTCAAGGGCAGGTCGCGCAGGTCGAAGTCGGCGCCGAGGTAGCCGAGCAGCGTGCCGTCCTCGCGCGTGAGCCGCTGCATCGCGGTCAGCGACGGGCGCCGGTTGTTGCGGCTGAGATAGGCCGATGACAGCGAGAAGGCGGCGCCGGCGATGGCGTCGGCCATGTACGGCCGGGTTGTGCGGTCGCGGCCGAAGTGCTCCGGCAGCAGGCCGCCGGGCGAGACATTGGCGGTGATCTGCCGGGCCTCGTGGTCGAGTAGGTAGAGGTACTTACAGTACGGCAGTCTCTCCATCGCCTTGCTCAAAGACTGCTCCAATGCGCTGCGATCGCCCCATGCGTCGCGGCACGCTGTCTCGAGCCGGGAAAGGGCATCCGATAGCCGCGCGTGCAGGAGCATGCGCTGGCGGGCAATCGCGGTTTGTAGGGCCTCGCTCATGATCTTGCTCTCTTCTGATTGCGACGCAAACTGCGCTCGGATTGGATTGGGATCGATACGCGCTCGGGTTGGGAGCGACACGTGCTCGGGTTGGGATGAATGCCGCGCTGGCCATCCTTGGCCAGTGCAACCTCTCTCGTGCATCAGGTCAGCAATACCGACACCCTCTTGCTGCCATCTGGCGCTCAGCGCTGTAGGAGCCCGCTCACTGACTCGGCACCGCCTGCCAGCCGGCGTGCGGGATGCGCTGCTGGATACCGCCATCGTCGTCCATCCGGAACAGGTGCAGCCAGCCGTTGTCGAGCATCTCGCGCACCAGCGGGTGCTTGGCGATGATGTCGTCGATCGGCGCCTGCGGCGCCTGCAGATAGACGCTCAGGCGCATCGGCTCGTGCACCCAGCGCTTGCCGTCGTGCAATGACTGCATCGGCAGGCCCACGCGCAGGTCGCCGGCGTTGCCCTCGAGCACGCCGATCGCGCCGCCGACGACATTGTGCAGCACCTTGTTGCCGCTGCCGAAGCGCCGGTTGTCGGTGGTCGAGCCGTAATACTGCAGGTTGATCCAGCCCGCAACCACCATCGGCGCGGTCATGATCAGCTCGAGCACGCCGAAGCCGCTGTCACCGGTCCAGTCGTAGTCGTGCAGGAAGGTCCGGCCGCCGAGATCGAGCCCGTGGGTGCGCTCGCGCGGGGCGGCGATGAAGGCCGCGCAGCCGGCCAGCCCCCATTCCGGGCGCACCTGCGACCAGTCGCGGCTGCGATGGCGGATGTTGGCGGTGATCGCCTGTCGCGAGCGGTGCTCGAGCCCGAGCAGCGCCGCGCGCGACAGCCGCGTCAGCTCACCGGCCTGCTGCAGCCAGCTGCGCAGCTGCGCCAGCTCCTCGGCGTACTCGCCCGGCAGCACCGCGGTGTCGTAGAGCCGGATCTCATCGACACAGGTGTCGTGCTGCGCGCCGATGAACCAGGTGTCGTCCGGGATGCGGATGCCGCGCTCGGCGACGCCCTGGCGCACCTTGGGATCATTCAGCAGGGCCGCGCCGATCCGTGCGCTCGCCTCACCGGTCATGCCGCCGCAGGCGCCGCAGTCGAGGCCGGTCGCGTGCGGGTTGTTGACCACGGTGCTGCCGTGGCCGACCAACAGCACCAGCCGGGCGAAGTTGTCGGTCATCGACATCGCGCGCAGGATGCCCTCGGCGAGATCGACGCGCTCGGCCTCGGGGATGCCGATGCCTGACCGATGGTGGTGGCTGTGATCGTGCGCATGGTCGTGTGCCGAGTCCGGTGCTGAACCCCGACTTGAACAGGCGCCGTGGTTGGGCACGTCCAGGCTCGGGCCGACGCGCTTCTCCAGCGGCGCGTCCAGGTGCAGGTCGTCGGGCGCCGCGACCGGCCGTCCCCAGCCGAAGCTGTCGGCGATGATCTTCGGCGCATAGAGCAGCAGACCCGCGGCCTCGACGAACGAGAAGCAGGACGAGGCGCCCATCTTGAACGCCTTCCAGGACTTGCTGATCCCAGTGCGCCGGCGCTGCGTCGCCAGCGCCTGTTCGGCCTCCTCGGTATCGGCGCCATGCACCTCGGAGCAGACCCGGTACTTGGGCGTCAGCAGCACCGGCATGTGCGAACGCGGCGCGACCGCGCCGAACGGCACATGCTCGATCGGCACGCCGAAGAAGCCGGCAAAGCCGAGTGTCTGCGCCCGCGGGCAGATGGTCTCGAACGAGCGGCGCATGACCTCGGAGCGCACGTCGATGCAGAACGCGGCCTGGATCACCGGGCGCTGGGTCGCGAGGCGTTCGCCATGCGCGCCGTTCGTGTTGGCCCCATTGCGTAGGTCCGTCATCAGCTGGCGTTGATAGCCGAGTTCGAAGGCGGTCAGCAGGATGTGCTCGATGTGCTGCGGCTCTGGCGTCGGCTTGGCGGCCGGCTTACCGCGGCTGAGGCGCTTGCAGACCTCGCGCCAGCGCTTGCTCAGCTCGGGGCTGGCCTTGTGCTCGTAGACCAGCACGTCCCAGGCGAGGCGGATCGCCAGCAGCTCGACGATGGTCTCGTCCTCGCCGCCGATGAGTTCCTGCTCCCAGCGTAGCAGACGGGTCCAGGCGGCCCAGCCGCCGATGTCCATCAGCGCGGCGTGCATGTAATCGAGCGCGGCATCGGCCGGGATGCCGAGGCGCCGAATGGCCGAATCAATGCAGTCGCGCGGCAACTCCGGCAGCGCCTTGACCCGGGCGCGCATGCCGCCCTGGCCCATCATCGTGGTGCTGTAGTCCAGCGCGGCGAAACGGCGCCAGGATTCATAGAGCGACATGCCCTGCCAGGGCCGCTTCCAGGTCGCCTGGCCCATGTCGAAATAGGCCGCGCAATGATGGCTGATGCGCTCGACGACGAAGCTCGACCAGTCGTCGGCGTCGAGCTCATCGAGTACCGAGGTCAGCAGCGGAACCTGAGCGGATAGGGGCACCGACGGCGGCGTCGCATCGACGGCCGCCGCTTGACGCAGCTCGGCGGCGCTGAGGTCGCTGCCGCAGCGTGCCGCGGCGGCATCGAGATCCGCGTCGGTGATGCGTCCGGCCTCGATCTGCTCGCGATAGTAGCTCCGCGGCATGTACATCCGGGCGCCGGCGATGCGCCGCATGGTCTCGGCGGCCTGCTCGAAGCGCTGATCACGCAGCCCGTGAAACGGATTCACGGCGACGAAGCGATCGAGCGGCCAGACCGGCGCGATGCGGTTGCAGGCGGCGTCGATCTGCTCCGGCAAGGGTGCCGGCGTCGGCTCGGGCGGGTTGGCCGGGGCCATCGACATCGCTGGGGTGCCGTCGGCGTTGATGCCGATCGGCTGGCGCTCGAGGGTCTGATCGTCGATGCGGTTGTCTTGCATGTTCATCGGTCGTGCTCCTCTCTGTTCGGGCTCGCTGTTCGGGCTCGCTGTTCGGGCTCGCTGTTTGGATCAGGCCAGCGCCGGTGCAGGCGCGCGGCGGATGGGCCAGAGGCGGGTGATCAGTCGCGTCACCAGGATGTCGACGTAGAGGCCGTTGTAGAGGTGCATCTGGATGGCCAGCCTGGTCGGCCCCTGGATGCGGGTGAACAGGTGCTGCAAGGTGATCAGACCGATGAACACCACGATGACGGCCAGGCTCAGGCCCATGTCGAAGGCGTTGAAGCTGGCCTCGACCGGGGTGATGCTGCCGGCGATCGCATGCTCGAAGGCGGTATGCAGACCGAAGTAAGCGATGCAGACGAAGGCGCCGATCGCGGTTGCGCGCAGCAGCAGCTTGGCGTTGTCCTCGAGCACCAGCGCCTGCAGCAGGAGCTGGGCGACGGCGATGGCGACGATGGCGCCGGTCACGATCAGGGCCGGTTGATGGGTCGGGTCGATGCCGAACGCGAAGCCGGCGATCAGTGCCATCAACAGCGCGCCCTGGAAGGCGACCAGCCAGTGCCAGGCCTGCGGGGCGCCGGCGTTGAACTTGAGTGCCGGGGCGCGGAAGCCGTCGACGCTGCTGCCGGAGGCGAGGAAGGCGTGGGCCTTGTAGAGCGAGTGCGCGACCAGGTGCAGCAGCGCCAGGCTATAGAGCCCGAGACCGGCCTCGAGCAGCATGAAGCCCATCTGCGCCGAGGTCGACCAGGCCAACGAGACCTTGATGCTGGTCTGGGTCAACATCACCAGCGACGCGATCGCGAGGGTGGTGAGGCCGATGATGGCCAAGCCATCCAGCGCGGAGCCGGACGCCGACATGATCGGGCTCATCCGGATCACCAGGAAGGCGCCGGCGTTGACGATGCCGGCGTGCAGCAGCGCCGAGACCGGCGTGGGTGCCTCCATCACCTGCAAGATCCAGCCGTGGAACGGGAACTGCGCGCACTTGAGCGCGGCGCTGATCACCACCAGCCAGGCGGCCCAGTGCAGCGCGGCCGGCAGCGGCCCCTCGAGCGCGGCCATCGCGGCATAGACCGACTGGAAGTCGAGCGTCTGCAGGGTGCCGCCGATCAAGAGTACCGCGATCAGTAGGCTGGCATCGCCGATGCGGCTGAACACGAACTTCTTGTGCGCGGCCATCAACGCCGCCGGGCGCTCCGGGTAGAACACCAGCAGCCGATGCAGGCAGAGGCTGGTCGCCATCCAGGCCAGCGCGAACATCAGCAGGTTGCTGGCGACGATCAGGGTCAGGATCGACGCCAGGGTCATCAGCATCCACTTGTGGAAGTGCCCCTCGCGCGTCTCGCCTGCCATATAGTTACGCGAGTAGGTCGAGACGATGGCGCCGACCAGCGACACCAGGGCAAGCATGATCACGGTCACGCCGTTGACCAGCACACCGATCGCAAAATCGCCAATGCCGAAGGGTAGGCCGATGGACAAGAAGGTGACAGTCTCTGCCGGCCCGAAGCCATGGCCGATGAGACTCATGATGGCGAAGGCAAAGGCCAGCCAGGCGGCGCCGTTGGCGGCGCGGGCCATCAGTGCGCCATGGCGATTCGCCGTCTCGCCCGGCACCATGGCGGTGAGCCAGAGCGCTAGTGGTGCCGCGACAGCGGCAGTGGTGACGAGTGTCGATGACATCTGCTCCTCCCGGGCCAAGGCCCATTGGTTGTCGGTGCAGGCATAACCTAGTGCTCGGCTCTGGAAAGTAAAAATCTATGGTTTCGATAAAATACATCACGATTATCTATGGATAAGCCGCCCAAACGGCCTCAGGCTGCCTCTTCGGGAGCGCGAGCGACCTCCGTCAACGTCGGCGGCGAACTCTGGCTCAGCGTCGGCGAGGTCGCCTTCCTGGGCGAGGCGCGGATCGGGCTGCTCGAGCAGATCGGCGAGCGCGGCTCGATCACCCAAGCCGCCAAGGCAGCAGGGATCAGCTATAAGGCCGCCTGGGATGCGGTCGACGCGATGAACAACCTCGCCCCGACGCCGGTGGTGGCGACGGCGACCGGCGGGCGGGGTGGGGGCGGCGCACGACTCACCGATGAAGGTCGGCGTCTGATTGCGGCCTATCGCACCCTCTCCGCCGAGTACCAGCGTTTCTTGGAGAGCGTGAATGCAGCGCTGGGCGACCGCGAGGCCGGTGTCGCGATGCTGCAGCGATTGGCCTTGCGCACCAGCGCCCGAAATCAGTTCATCGGCCAGATCGTCTCCGTCACCGCGCGACCGGTGGATGCCGAGGTCGAGATCGCGATTCAGGGTGGTGCGCGGGTCCGCGCTGGCGTGACCAATGAGAGTGTCGACTGTCTTGGGCTCAAGCCCGGGCGCCATGTCTGGGCGTTGATCAAGGCCGTGGCCGTGCGGATCGAGCCGGAAACCGCCTGCGCTCGCTCAAGGATCGGCACTCACTCGAGACCTAGCTCAAGCGTTGACACTCGCCTCAACCAGAGCCCCAGCCCCAGCTCGATTTCCAGCCCAAGTTTCAGCTCCAGTCATGGCACCCGCACCGGCATCTCCGATCTTGGTCTCAATCGGCTCTGCGGGCAGGTCCAGCGCATCACCCGCAGCGATGGCCCGGCCGAGGTGGTCATCGCACTTGAAGCCGGTATCACGATACGCGGCCTGATCGATGCCGAGCGTCTGGAGCCGCTCGGGATCAGTGAACAAACATCGGCTTGCGCGCTGTTTGACCCCGCAAGCGTGATCATCGGAGTGAGCGACTAAGTTGAAATGCGGCAACTTTGTATGCCAGCTTGTGGCCCTTGGCCCTTGGCCCTTGGCCATTGGCGCTACTGCTGAGACCGACATGCAGCAAACACAGCCTCCACGCGAACCCTGAAATCAGGACAATAAGCTCCATTTCCGCCTCTTGATGACCTGCTCAGCCGGGTCATCTGATGTTGTTGACGCCATTCACCTCGAGCCCATGATGCGCAGCTATATCTACGACGCATTGATCCTCAGACTCACGTCCCAGTGGTACGCGGAGGTGCTCAGGCGCCTGCCCGAGGGCGCTGCGATACTGGACGTCGGCATCGGCACTGCCGGCGCTCTGCTGGCGAACGGCGATCTGGTGAAGCACAAGGGACTGCGCGTGACCGGTATCGATATCGATGCCGACTATGTCAAGCGCGCCCAGCGCAGGCTGCGGGATTCGCCGCTGGCGAAGAGCGCCGAGGTCCGTCTCGAATGCGTCTACGATCACCAAGGCGGACCCTACGATGCGGTCTATTTCTCCGGGAGCTTCATGCTGCTTGCCGAGCCAGAGCAGGCGCTGCGGCATTGCTCGGCGCTGTTGAGCGAGGACGGACGTCTCTACTTGACCCAGACCATTCAGATGCGACCCGACCGCTGGATGGAGATCCTCAAGCCGATGCTGAAGCGGGTGACGAGTATCGAGTTCGGTCGCGTGACCTATGAACCGGAACTCAGGGCGCAGATCAATGCCGCCGGGCTGGAACTGGAGGAGCTCACGACCTTGGCGCGCCACGGCAGCCGGGCGTTTTGCATTGCCGTGGCCAAGCCCGTGAGCGGACGCCAAGCCTGAGCAGGCCTCGAGGTCGGGAATCGTCGGATTCCACCATTGCGCCGATCAGTCAGTGCTTGCCGGACGGCTGAATCCTAAACCCGGCCTTCAGCGAGGGCCGTCGGCATCGCCGCGGCGTAGAGGGTCAAGCACAGCTCAAGGTCATCGATCTGCTCGTAGAGCGGGCAAATACCGGACAGCTGCGTGCTCTCGCGCAGGATGGTCTCGACGCCAAAGCCGCGCCGGTCCATCAAGAAGCTCTTGCCGAGGCGTGGGTCTTCGACCGGATAGTAGCGACCAAAGAGACTGGTGAGCACCTCATTGCGCGGGACCGAAAGCCGGGTCATGGACTCCAGGGACAGGGTATTCGGCAGCGCCCCTGGCGAGTGGATTTCGAGGCGGTCGCTGTACATGAACAGCCGGATGCGTTGGCCGTGCAGCGAGTAGTCGCGATGGGCGACGGCATTGACGATGGCCTCAAACAGGGCCGCGACCGCGTATTGGGGATAATCGATGCGGCCGAGCGGTTTGCGTGCTGCCGTGCGCATATTGCGTTGGACGAAATGGAAGGCATCCAGGATCTGCCGGTCGAGCGGCCCGCCGATGTCGCGGGCATCGATCTGCGCGTTCGGGTCGTTCTCGGTCCCGGTATGGGCGACGGCGATGATCTCGGCATTGCGCAGCCAACGCGCAGGCTCGGTGGTGCACAGCAGCACGCCGGCCACGGTCGGCCGTGGCTCGCCGGCGACCTCGCGCAACAGGTGCAGTCGGCTCAGTTGGGCGATGGGGTCGCCTTGCTCGACCTTCAGGAAGCGTCGCAGCAGGAGCGCGTCGAAGTCATCGAAACCACAGCCGGGAACCTCCTGTTCCTCGAAGCGGATCAGTCGCGCTTGACTGCGTTGTTGGAAGAGACGCGCGAGCGCGTCCGGCGCGAGTTCCCGTTTGGCATGACCGAGGCGACGAAAATAGCCGTTCGCGCTCTGATGCACCCACAGGCTGCGGGGCACCTCGACGAGGATCACCGGGCGCGCCGCGCCGGTGGCATCAGGTAGTTCCAGATGCCGGGTCAGGACATCTAATGGTGGCTTGATGCGATCGGTGCAGAGCGCGGTGAGCCAGTCTTCGACGCGGTCGAGGTGCTGCAGCGGGATGCCTGTAACAACCCGGCTCTTATCATCCACACCGAGCACCAGCATGCCGCCGCCGGCATTGCCGAGCGCCGCCAGTTCATCCGATAAGCTGTCGGCATGCGGTGCCTTGACCTTGCCGGCATCGGTGAGCCTGACCTGTTTCAGCTCCAGCGCGGAGTCTTCGCCCAGGCGGATGCGTTGCAGTAGCTCTGCGGGGGTCATGTCGATCGGTCTTGCCCTGAGTCCAGCGTTGAGGCGATTGCGAACAAGGGCAGTGTAACCTGATGGTGATCGCGAGTTCGCTATTCCTGAGGGAACGGCGATCTCGGGTTGAAAAACCGCACTTGCACATCGCGTGGCGGCGCCAGGTGCGGTGCCGTGGTCACCAGCAATCGCGCACCGGCGCGGGCGTAGTCTTCGGCGTTCTTGGCGTTGATGCCACCGGCCGCGCCCACCACGGCCTGCGAGCCACGCGCGGCGAGTGCAGCGACGGTCTCAGTCACCTGCTCGATGGTGAACTTCTCCAGCTGCAGCACGTCCGCATCGGCCCAGGTCAGCGCCTCCTCGGGTGTCGCTACCTCGACCACGACCCGCTTCTCCGGACACTGCTGGCGAAGCCGGGCTAGCGTCTGCTCTGGCGGCTCATCGCCGAGGAACAGCCGATGCTCGGCGAAGATCAACAGCGTCTCCGAGAGGCCATTGCGGTGCATCACCGCACCGCCGGCCTTGAAGGCCTTGACCGCGAGCCGACGATTACCAGGGACATTCTTGCGCGTACCAGCCACCATCGCGTTCGGATCACCGCGTCGCGCGGCGGCGACGATGGCGGCAGCACTGCTGGCGATGCCACCACACCATTCCATCAGCGTCTGCGCTGTCTTCCAGCCTTGATGCAGTGCGCCAGCGCTGCCATGCGCCTCGAGCAGTAGCGTTTCTGGAGCGGCCTCGGCGCCAGAGGCAACGTGCGCCTCGGCTTCGGCGCCGCAGAGCTGGAACATCCGCACCGCTTCCTCAACGCCGCAGACGTGCATTGGGTCGCGAGCGAAGAAACGGATGTTGCCGAGCTTGGCGGTGATGGCGAGCGATTCGCTGGTGAGGTCGCCAAAGGGAACATCCTCGGCCAGCAGTTGTTGTAGCGCGTGGTCACTGAGCACCGGCGGATTGAAGCTAGGCATGGTCAACATCGATTCGGTTGGGTTGAGAACGGCACATTGTCACTGTCCAACAGTGTCGTGAAGAAGACAGAAGAAGACAGCGAGGGCTGTCATGGCGAGGTGCACCGTCATTGTGCAAGGGGGTGCCCCCGCTCATGGAGTCGCGCTATATCCTAGTGCATATTGCGCTCCGAGTAAGGCACGTTTAAGTTGGCACGCCGAGGATGACCTGCGGTGCCTTAATCACGGCAGTTGCATCGACGCCTTCCGCCAATCCGAGCACATCGCAGGCGGCATGCGTGATGGTTGCATGAACGCTGTCGCCGGATGCCAGGCTGATGCAAACCTCAGCGTGGATCGGCCCTTTTTCCAAGGCCGTTACCTTGCCTTTGAGGCTGTTTCGTGCCGAGAGGCGAATGCCCGCATCGTCGGTCATCACGAGCACGGACGAGGCTTTGATCAGCGCGATGACATCCGATCCAGCCTTTAGATTGAGTGACTTGACGCTCTCGTTGGTGACGATGGCAACGATCTGCTCGCCACCGGTCAGTGTCACCAAGACCTCCGCGTTAACGGCACCCAAGGTGACCTCTGCCACCTTGCCGCGGAACTGATTACGGGCGCTGATCTTCATGCTGTTTCCTCATCAAAGTGTCGGTCTTCGGTTGCGGCGCACCTGTCGTGCTTTGCTAGCGCATCGAGCGATGAGCGCTCGCCTTGGCAGATGGGTGCGACAGAAACTCGGCATGCATACTGCATACCAGATCAGGAGCTGCCTGGCGTTGTTTGTTTGACTATATTACGATCTCGCCACCCTTGTAAGCTCTGCAGGATCTAGCGCCGGTGGCAGTTTCCTTCCTTAACTCGATTCAGGAGTCCGTCTGATGCAACCGATTCGCCCCGTTCTCTTCGCTGTGAGCCTGCTGGCGAGTGGCAGTGTGTCTGCCGCAGAGGTCCAGATTGCGGTGGCGGGCAATTTCACCGCGCCGATGAAGGCGATCATCGCCAGCTTCGAGCAAGATAGCGGCCATACCGTTAAGGCCTCCTTCGGCTCGACCGGTAAGCTCTATGCCCAGATCAAAAATGGCGCTCCCTTTGAGGCCCTGCTCGCAGCGGATCAGGAGCGTCCGCAACTGCTCGAGGAGCAAGGACTGGGCGTACCCGGCTCGCGCTATACCTATTCCATCGGCGCGCTGGTGCTCTGGTCCGCTGACGCCAACAAGGTCGAGGATGGTGCGGCGCTGTTGAAGTCCGGCGACTTCAACAAGCTGTCGATCGCCAACCCGAAGCTGGCGCCCTATGGCGAGGCCTCCATCGAAACCCTAGAAGCACTTGGCCTGAAGGCCGACGTCGAGCCTAAGCTGGTGATGGGCGAGAACATCGCCCAAACCTATCAGTTCGTTGACACGGGTAACGCCGATATTGGCTTCGTCGCTCTGTCGCAGGTCATGAGGGACGGCGAGATCGTCAAAGGCTCGGGCTGGATTGTGCCCAGCGAGATGCACGCGCCGATCAGCCAGGATGCGTTGATTTTGAACAGCGGCCAGGACAACCCGGCGGTGACGGAGCTGTTCGCCTATCTCAAGGGCGAGAAGGCAGAGGCGATCATCCACGACTTCGGCTACGAGACCGAGTGACAGACAGCGTCGCGGTGCCGGCCCTGCTCGGCATCCTGTTGCTGATCTCCGCGATCAACGTCTTTCAACATGCCATCAAGGATTCCGCCCATGTGGCTCACTGAAACCGATCTCGAGGCCATCTGGCTGACGCTGCGATTGGCGGCGGTCACCACCCTGATTCTGTTCGTGGTTGGTACGCCCGTCGCTTGGTGGCTGGCGCGCACCCGTTCGCGCTGGAAAGGACCGATTGGCGCCGTGGTCGCGTTGCCGCTGGTGTTACCGCCCTCGGTGCTGGGCTTTTATCTCTTGGTCGCCATGGGTCCAAACGGACCGGTGGGGCAGCTGACCCAAACGCTTGGTATCGGACTCTTGCCCTTTACCTTCTGGGGACTGGTGGTGGCCTCGGTGTTCTACTCCTTCCCCTTCATGGTACAGCCGGTGCAAAACGCCTTCGAGGGGATTGGTGATCGTCCACTGGAGGCCGCGGCGACGCTGCGTGCCTCACCGCTAGATCGTTTCTTCAGCGTCGCGCTGCCGCTCGCGCTGCCGGGATTCGTCACCGCCGGCATTCTCACCTTTGCGCACACCGTCGGTGAGTTTGGCGTGGTGCTGATGATCGGCGGCAACATCCCAGGGGTAACCCGTGTCGCCTCGGTACAGATCTACGACTATGTGGAGGCGCTGGAATACGGCAACGCCCACCGGCTAGCGGCGGTCATGTTGGTGTTCTCCTTTCTGGTGCTGCTGGCGCTGTATGTCTGGAATCCGGGGGCGAAGAAGCGATGAACGAGACGCAAGCGAACACCAATACCGCCGCAGCGGCAGCCGCAGCGGCTGGTGCCGAAACCGGCATGCGGTCGCAGATCGAGGCCCGTTTCCGGGTCGCCTGGCCGGGCTTCACGCTGGATGTGGACGAACGGCTACCAGCGCGTGGCGTCACCGCCCTGTTCGGCCATTCCGGCTCCGGCAAGACCACCTTGCTGCGCTGCATTGCCGGCCTAGAGCATGCCGCAGTCGGCCGGCTCAGCTTCAAGGGTTCGGTCTGGCAGGATGCCAAGACCTGGGTGCCGACCCATCGGCGGCCCATTGGCTACGTGTTCCAGGAGGCGAGCCTGTTTCCGCATTTGACGGTGCTCGGAAACCTGCGCTACGGACAACGGCGCAGTCGCGGGGGCAGTGCGAGCAACAGTCTTGGCAAGCCCACCTTGGCCATCACTGAAAGCAGCGCTGACACTGATACTGATACTGACACTGACTCAGTCACAGATCGCTTCAGTCTGGAACAGGCGATTGCGCTGCTCGGCATCGGTCATCTGCTACAGCGCAAACCGGCCGCGCTCTCTGGCGGCGAGCGTCAGCGCGTCGGCATCGCACGAGCGCTGGCGGTGAATCCGCGGCTGCTGTTGATGGATGAGCCGCTGGCGGCACTGGATCTCAAGCGCAAGCAGGAGATCTTGCCCTATCTAGAGCGCTTGCACGACGAGCTTGAGATCCCGGTGCTCTATGTCAGCCATTCCCCCGACGAGGTTGCGCGGCTGGCCGATCACATCCTGGTGATGGACGAGGGTCGCGTGCTGGCGAGCGGGCCCCTCAACGAGACCCTCTCCCGGCTCGATCTGCCGATTCGCCTTGGTGAGGATGCCGGTGTGGTGCTCGATGGCCAGGTTGCCGAGCGCGATGAGCAATGGCATCTGCTGCGCGTTGCCTGCTGCGGCGCCAGCCTGTGGACCCGCGATAGCGGTGCCGAGATCGGCGCCCATGTGCGGCTGCGCATCCTCGCTCGCGATGTCAGCATCACCCGTGATCCGGGCCATGCGAGCAGTATCCAAAACACGCTGCCAGCGACGATTCTGTCGCTGGGCGACGACAGTCATCCAGCGCTGCTGCTGGTCAAGCTCGAGATCAGCGGCTCGCCGGTGTTGGCGCGCGTCACCCGGCGCTCGGCCGACCAGCTCGACTTGGCACCTAGGCAATTGGTCTATGCGCAGATCAAGGCTGTGGCGCTACTCTGAGCGCGGGCTGTTCTTGCCATCGGCGTTGCGCAAGCATCCATTCAGCTGCTGCGCGACAGGGCAGCAGCGAAGCCTTACTACTTGACAGCTGGTCTCTGGTACTGGAGAAAGGTCTGCTTTCTCTTACTGAACGAGGCCGAACACGCATGCATTGGCTGCAGATGCAGAGTTGGTCGCCGTATGTCGTCGGCGCTGCCATGGGTGTGCTGAGCTGGTTTACCTTCTTGCTGTCAGACAAGTACCTGAGCTGTTCGACCACTTACGCCCGTCTCAGCGGCATGGTGGAGCGTCGCCTGCGCGGGTCGGTGGTCGAGCAGAAGGCGTTCTATCGCAAGACGCCGCTGATCGTCGATTGGCAGTTCATGTTCGTGATCGGCATCTTCATCGGCGCCTTTCTCTCCGCCTTTCTGTCCGATTCGCTGCACCTGGAGATGGTGCCTGAACTCTGGCGCCAGCACTTCGGCGACACGCCGGTACTGCGGTTTCTGGTCGCCTTCGCCGGCGGTGTGCTAATGGGCATCGGCTCGCGCTGGGCCGATGGCTGCACCAGCGGTCATGCCATCAGCGGCGCGCTGCAGCTGGCGATCAGCAGCTGGATTGCGGTGGTCTTTCTGTTTGCGTCTGGCGTGATCGTCGCTCAGCTCATGTACTGAGCGCATCGATCGAGCGCATCGATCGAGCGCATGGATTAAGCGCATGAATCGAGCGCATGATTTGCGCGTATGGATTGCGCCCGGCTTGGGCGCCGCTGAGTCCGCTGATCGCACATCCACCTGAATCAACCGGCCCAACCGGCCATGAGCTGCCTGCGGCGCGTGGCAGCAGAGACCGATCCCATGCTCGATAGACTGCATCAACATCGTCGGCTTCAACTTCTGCTCGGGCTGCTCATGGGGGTGCTGTTCGGCATCCTGTTGCAGAAGGGTGGCCTGACCCACTACGACGTCGTGCTTGGGCAGCTGCTGTTCCGCGACTGGACGGTGGTCAAGATCATGCTCTCGGCCATCATCGTTGGCGCCATCGGGATCTTTCTACTGAGGTCCTTCGGCCATGTTCGGTTGCAGCCGAAACCGGCCTCACTTGGCGGGTCGGCGATCGGCGGCATCATCTTCGGTGCTGGGCTGGCCACCCTCGGCTATTGCCCGGGAACGGTCACCGGCGCGATGGGGCAGGGCTCTTATGATGCGCTCACCGGCGGCTTTTTCGGCATCTTGGTGGGGGCTGGCCTTTTCGCTCACTTCTATCCCTGGCTGGACAAGCACATCCTGAACAAAGGCCGGATTCAGGCTCAGACCTTTCCCGAGCTTTGGGGCGTCTCGCCCTGGACGCTGGTCTTGCCGATGGTCTTGGTGATGGCGCTGCTGTTGTGGTTCATCGAGCGTTTCAGCGGTTAGCTGCGATTGCACGACAGACCTGTTCCAAGCCACAGGAGCCCGATGGATCTGCGATTCAAACGCTCTTTTTAACGCGAAGCTCGCGCGATTCATTTTCAGGGGTGGCGCTATGCGCGTTAGGTCAATCGAGCAGAAACTCCGCATAGATGAAGCCAGCGGTCATGCCAAGGAAGAACAGGATGCCGACCCAGCTCAACAGCTTCAGGATCGGCCCCGGCCGATGCTCTGGCGGGACATTGTCGCCACTCATGACCAGAAAATTGATCACCGCCAAGATCGGCGAGGTGGCGAAGGAAATGATGGCGGCGAAGCCAAGCAGTTGCAGCAGGTTCTGCACATAGCCGAGCACGATGGCCGAGGCGCCGATCACCGCAATCAAGATCCAGGCCTGATGCACGCGCGTGAAGGCCGGCAGCAGCTTCGGCGCGAGCAGCGTGGTACAGGCCGCGAGCGCTCGCGGATAGCCATCGACACAGGTCAGCGAGGTGCTGAGCATGGTGACGAAGGCCGCAAATAGGATCAGCCCATAGGACCAGGCGCCGATGTTGCGCGAATACAGCTCGATCAACTGGTTCGAGAACGCGATCCCGCTCGGCGAAAAGTGCTCACCGCTGCCATACATGACCAGCGCGCCGAGCGCGAGGAAGACCACTGCCAAGGCGACGGCCATGAAGTAGCCGAGATGGAAATCGATCAGGGTCTCGCCAACGGTGGCCCGGTGCCCGGTCTGGCGCTCGCGCGAGAACATCCACAGCGAAGACCAGGCCGACAGATCCAAGGGCGCTGGCATCCAGCCCATCAACATGATCAGAAAGCCGAATGAGGCCCAGGTCCAGGGTGAAGGCGGCTCAAACCCAGGCTGCATGACCGGTCCTTCTCCGATCGCGAGCAAGAGCGCTGCCAAGGTCGAGACGGTCAGCACCACCACGACCAGCTTCGCCATCCCATCGAGCAGTCGGTAATGGCCAAGGAAGATGAACACCGCGCAGCCGATCATGATCAGCACCGTCAACTGCGGTAGCGGCAACGCCTCGAGCCCAAAGCCGGCGAGCAAGGCCGCGCTCAGCATCGATACTCCGGCGATATTGATGATGCCGGTGAGGATGTTGATCGCCAGGAAGATGTAGACGAACAAGTTACCCTTGCGCTGATAGCCGGCGAGCAAGGATTCGCCAGTGGCCGCCGTGTATTTCTGTCCGTACAGGAAAAACGGGTATTTGAAGAGATTGGCGAGCAACACCAGCCCAACCAACTGCCAGCCGAACTCAGCGCCGGCTCGGGTTGACCAGACCAGGTGCGAGCCACCGATGGCCGCGCAGGCCACCAAGAGCCCGGGGCCGAGCGCCTTCATCAACGATGCGCGAGAGATTTGATTCATGGGGTGAGGCGAATGTCGAGGTGCATCTGCATTTTCAAGACTGAGGCCATTCGACAACGGGTGCTTGGCTCAACGTAAGGCAAAGGCAACCGGCACCGTGATGGTCAGGCTGGAGCGGCCGAGGCTAGAGGGGATGCGTGGCATTGGAGAGGCGCGCTCGAGCATGGCTTGAACCTCTTGGTCGAGCAGTTCGTGGCCTGAGCTTTGGACGATCCGTTTCGACACCACCCGACCGCTGCGAGTGATGGTGAAGGTTACTTTCACCGTGCCTTCTTGGCGTAGCCGTCGCGCTTGTGCGGGGTAGCGCTTGTGACGCGTGAGCCAGGTTGCGAGACGCCCGTAGTAATTGCTGGCGCTGGCCTGACCATCATTGCCACTGCCCGAGCCGTCGCTACCGCCCTGGCCATGACCGGTCGCCCCAGCCCCTGACGGCTCACCATTGCCGTCGCCTGAAACAGAGCGCGCGCGAGCCGCGGCGTTGGCAGGGCGCTCTGGATTCGCCTTCGTTGCAGCGATGCTGGGCCTGTCTTGGGTGACCTTTGGTTTCTGATCGGGCTTGACGCGTCGAGGCGCTGACAGGCTAGCTGATTCTGGTGTTGGCTGCGGATCGGCCTGTGGCTTTGGTTCTGGTGTGGGCTCTGGCTCTGGCAGGGGCTTGGCGGCGACGGTCTCGACCGTTGCCACCGGCGGCAAGACAGCCTCTTGCTCGTGCGCACGCTCGGCGTCGATGGCCAGCTGCGTCTGATCCTCAGATGCCGCTGCCATCGGGCTGGCAGCAGGCGCGGGGCTGGCAACCGGCTGCAGCACAGCCGAGCCAGGCGGCGAGCCATCTCCACCGGCGCCCGCTGCCGCCGAGAGGCCGCCGTCACCAAGCTCGATGGTGATGCCCGCTGGCACGATCGGGGGCGGCGTTGACAGCTGTACCAGCGCGAGCGCCAACGCGGCATGCGTCAGGCTAGCAATCAGTAAGGCGATGAGCCAATGGCGAGGGGTGATCTCCACAGCGGTGGTGTCTTATGTGTCTGAGCCGGACGCTTGTTGCGCGAGGAGCTGCAGGCGCTCAACGCCGAGCGCGCGCAACTGCTCGAGCAGCTGGCGCAGTTGACCTTGGGTGACCGCGGCATCGGCCTTCAGGGTGATGCCAAGGCGATTGGCGTCGCCGTCATCCTGAGCCGCACGTATGGATGCCAACCGCGTCGCAAGCCGGTCATTGAGCTGCGCTGGTGCGACAAGCTCTCCGTCTAGCGCAACGCGCCCCTGGGCATCCATCAGCAGCAGGATGCGCTCAGGCTCTGACAATCGACCCTGTTGCGAGCTTGGCGGATCAACCAGCAGTGCCTCTGGGGGGCTGATCTGCCCGGCAATCATGAAAAAGATCAGCATCAGAAAAACGACGTTGATCAACGGGATCAGGGCATCGTCGGTGTTGGCTCGCTGCCGGGGGACGGTGAATCGCATGGTGTCTGTTGGGTTTGGGCAGGTCGGAAACAGTGGGTCGATGGCAGCGGTGGCGAGCCGTCATACACCTTAGCGCAGTCGCAACACCGGTATACCGGCAGCAGTGAGCTGATCGAAGACCTGCAAGGTCATTTGCAAGGACACGGCATCGTCCGGTTGCACCCAGACCCCCAGATCCGGCGCTTGCTGCAGTCGGGCGCGCAGCCGATCGGTCAGCGCCTCGGTCTCGACCGGCTCGCCATTGAGGTCGAGACCGCCATTGGCCTGAATCCGCAGCAGCAAGGCCGGTTGGCTGTCGGCGCTGGCGATCTGGGTATTGGGGGCATCGAGTGCAACCGCATTCAGCCGCGTCAGACTCGATGCGAGCATAAAGAACAGCAGCAGGATGAAGACCACATCGATCAGCGGCGTCAAGCTGATCAGGCGGCGCCGTGGCCGGAGCGGGGGCTCAAACTGCATCGGTCGCCGGCACCGAGCTGCTGTTATCGTTACCGCTGACCGAGGGCTTGCCGCTGTCCATCGCGCGCCTGCCCTTTACTGACAGGGCGATCGATTCAGGGCTCAGGTCGCGTGTGAGCACCCGCGTCACCGCATCCTCCATCTGATGACCACAGCGCTCGACGCGTCGTTCCAGCCAGCTGTGCACCAGGACGACCGGAATGGCGACACTGAGGCCAGCGGCGGTGGTGAGCAGGGCCTGCCAGATGCCGCCCGAGAGGATGGCCGGGTCGACCTGGCTGCCAGCCAGCTCCAGCTGTCGGAAGGCCTCGATCATGCCCAGCACGGTGCCAAGCAGGCCCAGCAGCGGGCTGAGCGCGGCAATCACCTCAAGGGCGCGGAGCCATGCGCGCAGCTGCTCCAATTTGGCGCTGGCGAACCGAGTCAACTCTTCCCGCAACAGCCCGAGATCAACAGCAGGCATCGCCAGCCCCTGCAAGGTCCGCGCGAGCAGTTGCGCGGTCGGCTGGGGACTGCCCTGAAGCACCGCGAGGGCCTGTTGCGGATCCTGTTGGTACCAGTAGCGCAGTGCCTGCTCAGTCGGATCGCTCGCATTGAGCTTGAGGCGCGAGAACTGCCATAGCTTCACCAAGATGATGGCCAGCGCTGCGATGGAGAGCAACGCCAGTATCCAGAGCACGGGTCCGCCTTGGCCAAAGCTCTCGGCAAAGGCACCGGATGCGGCTGAGGAGCTGGTACTCATTTGAACAGGTCGGCGTCGAGCTTCGACGACAGATCGAGCTGCGAGACATTATCGGGCAAGTCCCCATCGGGTCCAGCGATCTTGACCAGATCGTTGATCAGGATGCGTCCGACATTGGTGCACTGGGTCTCGGGAAGGTCGAACAGCTTAACGCTGGTCTTGTCTTTGGCGATGGGCGCCGCATCCAGGGTGAGCCGGCGTTTCACAAAGCCTTTGGTGTCGAACAGAACCAGCTCCAGCTGCAGCGCCTCAAGATTTTGATCCATGGCGTTCTCGAACACAAAGTAGACGCGGCAGATATCCTCCACCTGCTCCAGTTTGTTCAGCTCGATGCTGAGTCGGCCTAAGTTGTCTGTATCCGTATCCGTATCCGTATCAGAATCCGTATCAGAATCTGCACCTGTATCCGCATCGCTTTCGTTATCTGCAGTCGGCGTGGTAGCGGCGGTATCGTCCTCGCCTTCGTTTGCTGTTGCGGCAGGCTCTGCGTTTTCGTTGGCCTGGACGGAGGTCTCATCCTCAGCGAAGCCGGCAAGGGGTGCAGCCAGCATGACGGCTGCGATCATCGCGAGGAGACAGCGTCCGAGGCGCGGACTGCCCTGCTGCAGGAGCAGGGGTGGCCGAGACCACGGCAGTATTCGGTTCGACATGGCTCTAAGTCCTTAATCGTGTGATTAGGGTATGGATCAAGCGCGACCATTATCGCGCGATGCGGCCCAGATGCCACGGCTTTGCGCGGGGATGGGAAGATCTGACCCCATAACAGGGATCATGAAGGCGTTTAGTCCCGCAACTCGCCGCTGGTTCACTCAGCACTTCGACGGTCCGACCGATGCCCAAAGGCGCGGCTGGCCGGTGATTGCGAGTGGCCGGCATTGCCTGATCACTGCGCCGACCGGTAGCGGCAAGACCTTAGCGGCGTTTCTCTGGGCCATCGATCGCCTGCTCGTTGAGGTGGGCCGAGAGATGGGCCAAGAGGTAGACCAAGAAGTGGGCCAATCGGCGCTCAAGCCAAGCCAGCCGTCGACCCAAGTGCCCTGCGCCGGTCTCCGTGTTGAGGCGCGCCGGTCGGCTCCGCCCGGTACGCGTGTGCTCTATCTGTCGCCGCTGAAGGCGCTGGTGGTCGACATCGAGCGCAACCTGCGTGCGCCCTTGGCCGGCATCACCCAGGCCGCCGCAATGCTCGGCACCGGCGGCCAGGCGGCTGCGCTACGGCCGCCGGAGGTTGCGATCCGCACCGGCGACACTCCTGCGCGTGAGCGCCAGCGCCAGCTCAAGACGCCGGCCGAGATCCTGGTCACCACGCCAGAGAGCCTGTACCTGATCCTTGGCTCGCAGGCCGCTGCCACCCTAAGTCAGATCGAGACGGTCATCGTCGATGAGGTGCATGCGCTGGCGCCGACCAAGCGGGGCGCGCATCTGGCGCTGTCACTCGAGCGGCTATGCCTGCTGGTCACCCAGTCCGGCAATCCAGAGCCACAGCGTATCGGATTGTCGGCGACGATGCAGCCGCTGACCGAGGCGGCACGCTGGCTCGGTGGCGATCGAGCGGTCGAGATCGTTGATGCCGCGGCACCGCCGAGACTCGATTTACGCGTCAGCGTACCGGTCCCCGATATGGAGCGCCCACCCCAGCCATTGGTCGAGCAGAGGTCAAAGCCTGCCTCGGTCGAGCCCGAAGGCGGGCCGATCCTGGGTGAGCTGTTTGCTCGTGAGCAGCAGCATCCAAGCGAAAACCGCTCGGCCGAGAAGGGACTCTGGTCGGCGATCTATCCCGCCTTGCTCGATGAGATCATGGCGCATCGCTCCACGATTATCTTTGTCAACAGCCGCGGGCTTTGCGAGCGGCTGTCGCAGCGGCTGAACGCCTTGGCGGCCGAGCCAGCGGTGGAGGATGACGAAGACAGAGACAGAGACAGAGATGTCGACGGCGTCGATCAAGCAGAAGGCCTTGGCGCGATTTTGGATTCGGATGCTGCTCCTGAAGCGCGAGCTTTCGCTGATGAAGGCGGCCTGATCGCGAATCCGAAGGCAGCTCTTGAGCGTGCGGAGCGAGGTCATGACGAAGCGCAGGATGGGCTGGACAGCGACGAGACTCGCGTCGGCAGGCTGAGCGCAACATCTGAGCGAAAAGCCCGCAGGCACTGGCTCGACGGCATCGATGAGCCAAGCGCTCCGCTGCCAGAGCTGGTGCGCGCACACCATGGCAGCGTCAGCCATCAGCAGCGCAGCGAGATCGAGGAGGGCCTCAAGCGCGGCAGCCTGAAGGCCATCGTCGCCACCAGCTCGCTGGAGATGGGCATCGACATGGGTGGGGTCGATCAGGTGTTGCTGGTCGAATCGCCAGGCTCGGTGGCGCGCGGGCTGCAACGCGTTGGTCGTGCCGGGCACGGTGTCGGCGAGGTCAGCACCGGGCGCATCTTCCCTAAGTATCGCGGCGATCTGCTCGAATGCGCGGTGATCGCCGAGCGCATGTTGGCCGGCGAGCTGGAGCCGTTCCGGATGCCGCGCAATGCACTCGATGTGCTGGCGCAGCAGCTGGTGGCGCACTGCGTGATGGCTCCGCGTAGCGTTGATGAGCTGCTGGCGTTGGTCAATCGCGCCGGGCCTTATCGCGAGCTGAGCCGCGCCGCACTCGAGGCGGTGCTCGACATGCTCTCTGGGCGCTATCCGTCGAGCGACTTCGCCGATCTGCGCCCGCTGCTGGTCTGGGACCGTAGCACCGACCTGCTCAGCCCGCGCAAGGGTGCGCCGATGGTGACGCGGCTCAATGCCGGCACCATCCCGGATCGCGGGCTCTACGCGGTGCATCTCGGCTCCGAGGGCCCGCGCATCGGCGAGCTGGACGAGGAGATGGTGTTCGAGACCCGCGCCGGCGAGTGCATCCTGCTCGGCGCCAGCAGCTGGCGGGTCGAGGAGATCAGCCGTGATCGGGTGATCGTCTCGCCGGCGCCAGGGGAGCCGGGCAAGCTACCTTTCTGGCGCGGCGATGGGCCAGGCCGGCCGGTGGAGCTGGGCCGGGCGGTTGGGGCCTTTTGTCGAGAGGTTGCGGCGCTGGGGTTTGGCGCAGCGCCTGAGGACTCCGCCCTTGGAGCCTTGGGTCCGTCCGTTCAGACATCGGCGCTGCCGCCGGGTCAGACTCGGCCAATGGAACAAGCCGCGGCCTGGATTCGCCAGCGCACACCGCTTGACGCGATGGCTGCCGACAACCTGGCCGCCTACATCCAAGATCAGCGCGAGGCGACCGGGCAGGTGCCGAGCGACCGCACCATTGTCGTCGAGCGCTTCCGCGATGAGCTGGGCGATTGGCGGATCTGCATCCTGAGTCCCTTTGGTGCGCGCATCCATGCCCCTTGGGCAATGGCGCTGCAGTGGCGCCTCGAGCGCTGCGAGGGCTTCGAGATCCAGGTGATGTACACCGATGACGGCATCGTGCTGCGCTTGGCCGATGGCGATGCGCTGCCCGATCTGACCGATCTGTTGCCTGATCCCGACGAGATCGAGGATCGGGTCACCGAGCAGCTGGCCGACACCGCGCTCTTCGCCAGCCTGTTCCGCGAGAATGCCGGCCGCGCCCTGCTGCTGCCGCGTCGCTCGGCCAAGGGCCGGCAGCCGCTCTGGGCGCAGCGCTTGAAGGCGCAGAATCTGCTCGCCGTGGTGCGCCGCTATCCGGCCTTTCCGATCGTGCTCGAGACCTATCGGCAAGCGCTCAGCGATGTCTTCGACCTACCTGGCCTGAAACAGATTCTGAGCGCTCTTCGCTCGCGCGCGATCCGCGTGCATGAGGTCGAGACCCGCAGTGCCTCGCCGTTCGCGCGTTCACTGGTGTTCGCCTATGTCACCGCCTACATCTACGAGCAGGATGCACCGATTGCCGAACGGCGCGCGCAGGCCCTGACGCTGGATCGCGGCCTACTCGCCGAGCTGCTCGGCGAGGCTGAGCTGCGCGCGTTGATCGATCCTGAGGTGCTGGAGGCATTGGAGCGCGAATTGCAGCATCTGGCGCCCCTGCGTCTTGTGGATGATCGCAACGAGCCTGCGCATGATCGGGACGAGGCTGGCGCTGATGCCGATATCGACGCCGATCCTGTCACCGATCTGGCTGCGATCGATCGGCGCGCGCGCGATCTCGATCAACTGCAGGATCTGCTACGCCGACTCGGTGATCTCACCGAGCTCGAGCTGTTAGAGCGCTGTCGGCTGCCGCTAAGCGTACCCGCTGGCGCAGCTTCAGAGGCCGGTCCGACCGAGCAGGCGGCCGAGCAGGCGACCAAGCAGGCGGCCGAGCAGGCGACCAAGCAGGCGTGCGCTCCACAGACGGACAGGCAGCCAGCCGCCATGGCCGCCCCTTTGTCGACCGCTGTCAGCTCAGGCGGTGCTTCCGCTGATGCTGCCCGGACCCTCTCCGCTTGGCTCGATCAGCTTCGCGATCAGCGTCGCGCCGCGCAGGTTCGCATCGCTGGCGAGCCCCGCTGGATCGCCGCCGAGGATGCCGGGCTGTATCGCGATGCGCTCGGCTGCGTGCCGCCAGCCGGTCTCCCGGAAGCGTTCATCGGTGCCACTGAGGCACCGTTAGAGCAGCTATTGCGCCGCTATGCCCGAACTCATGGCCCCTTTACCAGCACCGAGCCAGCGCATCGATTCGGGCTGCGCGCGGCCCAGCTGGAGCCGGTGCTCAGGTTGCTCGAGTCCCAGGGCACGCTGGTCTATGGTGAGATTCGACCCAACGGCAGCAGCCCCGAGTGGTGTGATGCCGAGGTCATGCGGCAGCTGCGTCGTCGCACCCTGGCGCGAGCGCGTGATCAGGTCGCACCCGTCGATGGCGCCACGCTTGGCCGGTTCCTGCCGGCTTGGCATGGGATCGGCGAGGGGCGCAAAGGTCCTGATCGGCTGTTCGAGGCACTGATCCAGCTCGAAGGCCTGAGTCTGAGCTGGCGCCAGCTCGACCGCGTGCTGCTGCCCGCGCGGGTGCCGGGCTATCGCAGCGAGGATCTCGATCTGCTGGCGGCCAGCGGGCAGATCATGTGGGTCGGGCGTGGCGCGGCCGGACCCAAGGACGGCCGCATCGCGATCTATCGCTCAGAGCATGCGGCGCTCATGCTCGATATCGGCGAGGTGCCGCCGCCGTTCGACCGGCGA
Organism: Halochromatium roseum; assembly: GCF_016653315.1. GTDB lineage: Bacteria > Pseudomonadota > Gammaproteobacteria > Chromatiales > Chromatiaceae > Lamprobacter > Lamprobacter roseus. The sequence goes on from NZ_NHSH01000076.1 coordinate 109,574, forward strand.
CTTGATCACGAGCGGCAAACCGCTGATGCGAGCAACGACCCCGCTGGGGCAGAGGCATCGAATGCCGCCGCGGCGTCTGCGCGCTTGGCGACGGGAAGCGGCAATGCCGAGGAGTCCGCTCCAGCCGTGGCTCAGCAAATCGGCGCCGAGCACAAGCCGCAATCCGACCCGACGGCGGCTATTGCCGAGCTGATCCTCGCGCACCTCAGCCGTCGAGGCGCCTGCTTCCTCTTCGAGCTGCAGCAGGTGGTGGAGCGGGCCAGCTTGGCTCGGCCTGGGCTAGCAGCGGGCGTGAGGGCCGAGCAAGATGCCTTCGAGACGGCGCTTTGGGATCTGGTTTGGGACGGCCGTATCACCAACGATACCTTTGCACCCTTGCGCTCGCTCGGCCCTGGTCGCTCCAAATCGCCGCGGCCGCGCCGGCGAGGGCGGTTCAACAGGGGTGCCTTCTCTGCGGGCAGTGCCTTCGGTGGCGGTCTCGCCGGAGGTCGCTGGTCATTGGTCAGGGATCTCGCTGGCGTTGATACCTGGCTAGGCGAGGGTGCCGAGGCAGGATCTCTGGATGCTCTGGACGGCTTGGACCCATCAACGGACAGGCTTTCAGCGGTCACAGGCAGGGGCAGGGCCCCGACCGCGGGAGCCGCTGCAGCCTTGCAGATGACAGAGCGGCTGCTCAGGCAGGCGCAAATGCTGCTGGAACGCTATGGCGTGTTGAGCCGCGAAGCCGTCGTGGCCGAGGATCTGCCAGGTGGATTCGGCCCGCTCTACAAGGTGCTGAAGCAGATGGAGGAGGTCGGGCAGGTACGCCGCGGCTACTTCGTCGAAGGGCTGTCCGGCGCGCAGTTTGCGCTGCCTGCGGCGATCGATCGCTTGCGCGCAGCCCGGCTCGACGAGCCACCGCTCAATGGCTTCGACCAGTCGGATGTCCGCATCCTCGCCGCGATTGATCCAGCCAACCCCTATGGTGCGCTTCTGCCTTGGCCGGAGGCCGTGCAGCCTGGCCCGAAACGCATCGCTGGCGCCTGGGTGATCCTGGTCGCCGGCAAGCCCATCGTCTATGTCCCCGCCAGCGGCAAGCAGATCCTGACCTTTCCCGATGCCGTCAGCGATGAAGGCAATGAGCTCGAGCTAGCGCTGGCGGCTTTGCCGCGGGTACCTTCAGCCGGCCGCAAGCGCCTGCTCATCCAGCACATCGACGGCCTGCCAGCGCTCGAATCGCCGCTGCGCGAGGCCCTGCTTGCCGCCGGTTTCGAGGCCGATTACGACGCCCTAGCGCCAGCCCGCTTCGCGACGGATCGCGCCGGCAGCAGCGGAACTGGTCGCGATCCCAATGCGATCTCTTGCCGCTGGGCCGCGGGGTGAGCAGCCGCATATCGGATATCCAGTGCTGCCAGTCGAGACGGCGGCGACGCCAAGGCCTCGTTTTTAGCAAGCGCCGCGATCAGCGCAGACCGGGCACGCGGGATCGAGCGGGATTCTCAACATCCGTATTGCCATGGTCTGCGCATCGAGCAGTAGGAGCTTTGAGAACAGCGGCTCGCCGTAGCCACTGAGCACCTTGATGGCCTCGGTGGCTTGGATGCTACCGATGATGCCGACCAGCGGTGCCAGCACGCCTTCGCGGGCGCAGCGCTCGCCTGCTTGCCCATTGTCCGGATAGAGGCATTGATAGCAGGGCTCGCCGGCGCGTCCGGCGAAGACCGCAACCTGGCCTTCGGCGCGGATGGCAGCGCCGGAGACGAGCGGGATGCGAGCCTTGACACAGGCCTCGTTGACAGCGTAGCGGGTCTGGAAGTTGTCGCTGGCGTCGACGATGAGATCGACCTCGGCGGCGAGTTCACCAAGGCGCCTCGGGCTTAGGCTACGCTTGATCGGGACCAGCTCGCAGCTGGGATTCAATGCTCTCAAGGTGGCGACGGCGGAATCGACCTTGGTCCAGCCGATGCGCTCGCTATTGTGCAGAATCTGCCGCTGCAGGTTGGAGAGGTCGACGGCGTCGAAGTCGGCGAGCAAGAGACGACCGATGCCTGCAGCGGCAAGATACATCGCCACGGGTGATCCAAGTCCGCCAAGCCCAACGATCAGCACCCGCGACTGTTTCAGGGCTTCCTGTGCCCGCTCGCCGAAACCCGGCAGCAGCGTTTGACGGCTGTAGCGGGTTTGTTCATCCGGCGTCATGGATGGCGCTCCCACTTTTTATGGACACTGATGTCGCCCAGAACTTGGTGTCGCACAAGCGGCTAGCGTTTGCGCTCAGTTCGTAGAAGCGCGCGCTCATCGTTGCGCTGGGCGGGCTGACAGCGGTTCCAGCTGGTCATCACTGTTTTGGTTGGTCAAGGCTTAGCCGCCGGCCTGTTCGGTGGCGGGTTGGGCGCGGCCGATCTCGGTGACATCAACAAAGTAATAGCCGCAGGTGGCTGGCGTAACGTTTTCGCTGACTGTGCGCGGGTATTTGCGACAACTCGGCGGACGCGCGTAGTAGACGGCACAGCTACTCAGCCCTTCGGCATCGACGCGCAGGAACGGGCAGGGATAGGGCAACTTGCAACAGGCACCGCAGCGGTTGCAATCGCCACGCCTGCCAGCATCAACGGGCAGGAGCAGCGATGTGACGAAGCGCTGAACCTTGCGGACCAGCCCGGTGATGAGTTCGAGCAGGGTCTGGCGCCTATGCGGTGGCGTCGTATGCATCGTTCAGAGACTCCTTAAAAGGGTCGTGGTAGAGGGTGGTGGTAGACGGTAGAGAGCGCGATTTGGGTCGGCAGTGCGCGGGCGCGAAACCTCTGGCCCCAAGCTGATCTCGTCATTGGCCGGTCATACTACGTGTCTTGCACTTATTTGACTACGGGCATTGCTTGCGCACAGAGAGTGCTTCATCGGTCGCTGATCGCTATACTGCGCGATTACCCGCTACTTTTTCGTGTGCTTTGCTGTGTCGCCCGAGCCGAGCCTCGGCTAACGCGGCAAAGTATCCACTCAGATCAGCCAGAGGACTGCTTTATGCACCACGGTACGACCATCACCCAGTTCATTGCCGAAGAACAACGCCATGCGCCGGGAGCAACGGGCGAGTTCACCGCGTTGCTCAACGACATCGTCACCGCTTGCAAGATGATCTCGAATCAGGTCAACCATGGCGCGCTGGTCGGCGCGCTGGGCAGCGCTGGCAGCGAGAATATCCAGGGTGAGACGCAGAAGAAGCTCGATGTCCTCTCCAACCAGATGTTCATTCAGTGCACCGAGTGGTCGGGTCATGTTGGCGCCATGGCCTCGGAGGAGATGGACGAGATCTACGAGATCCCAAAGGAGTATCCACGCGGCAAGTATCTGCTGACCTTCGATCCGCTCGACGGCTCCTCGAATATCGACGTCAATGTCTCGGTTGGCACCATCTTCAGTATCCTGCGTATGGCTGATAACGCTGGCGACGCCACCGAGCGCGACTTCCTGAAGGCCGGCACCGAGCAGGTTGCGGCCGGTTACGCGCTCTATGGTCCTTCGACCATGATGGTGCTGACCACCGGCAACGGCGTCAATGGCTTTACCTTGGATCAGAACATCGGCGAGTTCATCCTGACGCATCCGAACATGACGATCCCGACGGAGACCGCCGAGTTCGCGATCAATGCCTCGAACGGTCGCTTCTGGGAGGCGCCGGTCAAGCGTTATGTCGACGAATGCCTAGCCGGTAAAGAAGGTCCACGGGGCAAAGACTTCAACATGCGCTGGATAGCCTCCATGGTCGCTGAGGTGCATCGCATCCTGACCCGCGGCGGCGTCTTCATGTATCCGATCGATTCGAAGATGGTCGAGAAGGGGCTGGGCGGTAAGCTGCGCCTGCTCTACGAGGCGAACCCGATGTCATTCGTCGTCGAGCAGGCGGGTGGCGCTTCGATCACCGGTAAGGAGCGCATCATGGAGATGCAGCCTGAGGGGCTCCATCAGCGCGTGCCGGTGATTCTTGGCTCACGAGATGAAGTCGAGCGTCTGCAGGGCTATCACAACGAGGGTTGAGCCGTAGGTTAGCGCCTCGCCTTGGTGGCCGCGGGTTCGATGCCCGCGGCCGCGGCGAGGCATTATGCACGTCAGTTCGGATAGAACGCTGGGTCGGTGACTTGCACCGTGCTGAAGGGGCAGTCGATCGGAAAGTGCGACTCTTCGAGGTTGGTTTCCTTGACCGCGAGCAGTCGCCCGAGCCGATAGGCCTTTGTGATCTGCTGCTCAAGCGTGGGCCTGAGGCTCGGATTGTCGTCTAGTAGATCTCCGATCGACAGTCGTTGCTCCTTGATCGTCGCTCGCCAGCTTGGTGAACGCTGCTCTGGCTGATGCTGCCATTTCAGCAGATGTGCCAGCAACACCTTGAGACGGTTGGTCAGTTCGCGACGCTCTCTGGCCCCCATGCTCTCGAGCTCCTCCACCAAATGATCGATGTCGAGCGCGGCATATTGGCCGCTGCGCAACAGGCAGGCTTGCTCTTGCGTCCAGCGATGAAAATCTTGCTCGTAGCCGGTCGTCGTCATTGTTTGCCTCAACGCGTTGGCGAGTCCCAACGAGTATAGCCTCAGTCGACCATGGACATGCTCGAACCCCAGCCAAAGCGTCAGCTCCAGCCCCTGCCTGATCCCCATCCGCTGAGCCTCTCGGTGGTGATCCCGCTCTATCAGGAGCGCGATAACATCGAGCCGCTGTTGGCCCGCATCCATCAGGGTCTGCAAATCTACCCCCATCCCTGGGAGCTGATCCTGGTCGACGATGGCAGTCGCGACGGCACTGCCCAGGTGCTGTTTGAGCAGACCGCCCGCTATGGCACGCATGTGCGCGTGATTAGCTTTCGGCGTAATTTCGGCCAAACCGCAGCGATGCAGGCCGGCTTCGATGCCGCGCGCGGTGCGCTGATCGCAACCCTCGACGGTGATCTGCAGAATGATCCGGCCGAGATCCCGCGCCTGATCGACGAGCTGCTGGCGCGTGATCTCGATCTCCTGCAGGGCTGGCGGCGCGATCGTCAAGACGCCTTGCTGCTGCGCAAGATCCCGTCGCGTCTCGCCAACGGACTCATCGCTCGGGTCACCGGCGTGCACCTGCATGATTACGGCTGCAGCCTCAAGGTCTATCGGTCCGAAGTGATCAAGGAGATCCGCCTATTCGGCGAGATGCATCGCTTCATCCCGGTCTGGGTGGCCGGGATCACCGCGCCTGAGCGCATCGGCGAGACCGAGGTCGGGCATCGCGCGCGCGAGCTGGGGCAGTCCAAGTATGGGATCTCGCGCACCTTCCGCGTACTGCTCGACCTGCTGGTCGCGTTCTTTTTTCTCCGCTTCGGCGCACGGCCCGGCCATTTCTTTGGTGGCATTGGGCTCTCATTCGGCCTGCTTGGCGGATTGATGATGAGCTGGCTGGCCTGGGTCAAGTTCGGGCTCGGTGAGGATATTGGTGATCGCCCGCTGTTCTTCGTGGCAATCCTGTTCCTGGTCGCCTCGATCCAATTCCTGACCACCGGTGTCCTGGCTGAGATCATGACCCGCACCCTGTTTGCCTCGGGTGACCGGACCCATCACTGCATCTGCCGGCAGACTGATCCGGAGGTCGCCAGCTGGAAGGTCGAGCAGCAACAAGACCGTCCGAGATCAGGCGCGCAGACTCGGCGCCAAGCGCTAGCGGGCGGATTTGACCTCACCCCAGAGCAAGCATCGCAGCAGGCCGGTGCCGCGGCTCAGGGCTCGGAGGGTTCCGTTTAATGGGCGCGCGCGACGCATGGTTGACAAGGTTGCTAGTCTCGCCCTGGTTCCTGGTGCTGATCGTCTGGCTCGCCTTCTTCTGGCAGCTCGGTGCGGTGCCGCTCTACGATCTCGATGAAGGCGCCTTCACCGAGGCCACCCGCGAGATGCTCGCCAGCGGCAACTTCATCACCCCGCACCGCGACGGCGAGCCGCGTTATGACAAGCCGGTGCTGATCTATTGGTTACAAGCGGCCTCGGTCTCAGTGCTCGGCTGGAGCGAATTTGCGCTGCGGTTGCCATCGGCGATGGCCGCCAGCCTCTGGCTGCTGGCGCTCTGGTGGTTCGTGCGCGAGCGGTTGGATGCGACGACCGCGACCATTGCTGGCTTGGTCATGGCGCTCGGGCTGCAGGTCGCGATCATCGGCAAGGCCGCAGTCGCCGATGCGTTGCTGAACCTCTTCATCGCGCTCAGCTTCTTCGAGATCTACCGCTGGCGGCTGCGGCCGACCCGCGCGACCCTGCTGCGAGTCTACCTCTGGCTCGGTCTCGGCTTCCTGACCAAAGGCCCGGTCGCGGTGTTCTTCCCTTTGGTGGTGAGCCTGCTCTACTTCAGCTCGCTGCGCGAATGGCGCGCCTGGCTCGCGGCGGTCTTCGAGTGGCGTGGCTGGCTGGTCTTCATCGCGGTGGCCGGTCCCTGGTACCTGGCGATCTATCTCGACGACGGTTTAGGCTTCTTTCAGAGCTTCTTCCTCGGTCACAATCTGGGACGTTACAGCGGGGTGAAGCATGGTCATGCTGGCTTCCCCGGCTATTACTTCGTGATGCTGCCGTTGGTGTTGTTGCCCTTCACTGGCTGGTTTCTCAGTCTGCTGCCGAGGCTGCGCCAACTTTGGGCTAATGAGTTGGATCGGTTTCTGCTGCTCTGGTTCGTTACCGTGTTTGCCGTGTTCTCGTTCTCGGGTACCAAGCTGCCGCACTATCTGGTCTATGGCATCACGCCCTTGTTCATCCTGATGGCGCGGCATCGCGATGCGCTGAACAACCGCTGGCTGGCCTTTCTGCCGCCGCTGCTGTTGGTGGCCTTGATGGTGGCACTGCCTGACGTCCTTGGGCTGCTGACAGGGCAGGCCGATCGCGCCCACGAACAGGCCATGTTCGCGGAAGCGGCGCGGGTGCTCGATGGCTGGTATCGGCTGGGTACCTGGATTGGACTCGTCGCGATGCTGGGTTTGCTGCTCTGGTCGCAGGTCGGACTCTGGCAGCGACTGATATTGGTTGGCATCGTTCAAACCCTGCTAGTGTTCGGCCTTTTGGTACCGGCGGTGTTTGCGGTCATGCAGGCGCCGGTCAAACAGGCGGGACTGCTAGCGCGTGAGCTCGATCGGCCAACGGTGGTTTACCGCACCAGCATGCCGAGCTTCAGCGTCTATCGCGATGCGATCACGCCTGAGAGCGATCGGCCACAGGTCGGAGAGCTGGTGTTCTTGCGCGTCGATAAGCTCGAGCGGTTGGCCGAGGCCGTGGCGCCGAATCGGCTCGATCTTCGGTATCGTCAAGGGCCGGTGGCGTTGGTGCTGATCGAGCAGCCCGAGGCTCAACGGTAGACACGACCACAGCGCCCCCCGAGACCGAGGTCGGTTTGAAAAGCAAACGCGGAATGAGCCTGGAACAGGCGCTGACGGCTGGGGCTGAGCGTGATCCCGCAGTTGTGGCAGGAGGTGCCATCTGGCTGCTCGGGTGGGCGCTAGTCTGCGCCTTGCTCGGCATTGGCTTGCAGCTAATTGGTGACGAGGGCTATCACAGCGGCTTCCTGACACTTAATCGCCTATTCGCTCAGCTGCCCGCCGGCCTCTGGCAATGGCTGACCGTGCTTGGGGATGAGCGAGTCGCATTGACCTTGGCACTGTTGCTGTCGTACCAGCATCCGCGTGTCTTTTGGGCGTTGCTCTGTGCCGCGCTGGTGGCGATTGCCTACTCACGCGGGCTCAAGCCCCTGGTCGACGCCGCTCGCCCGCCTGCGGTATTACCGATCGAAAGCTTCGAGCTGATTGGCGTTCAGCATCGCAAGCATAGCTTTCCATCGGGCCACAGCGTGACCGCCGCGGTCTTCTTCGGGGTGCTTATTTACTATGCCCAGCAGGCGCGCTGGCGATTCATCTTTCTCGTGTTAGCGACCGCCGCCGGGCTGAGCCGGGTTGCGGTTGGCGTGCATTGGCCGGTCGATGTGATGGCCGGTCTCGCAGGTGGTGCGCTAGCGGCGTTGGCAGGCGTGGCGCTCGCCCGGCGCAGCCTCTGGGGCCTTTACGATCCGGGCGTGCATCTCGCCTTCGTGGTGCTTGCTGGATTTGCCGCGATGGGTCTCTTCTTCGACGACGGTGGCTATCCGGCCGCGGCACGACCGTTGCAGGTACTTGCTTTCTTCGCGTTGACCATGGCGCTAGTGCAGTACGTACTGCGGCCTATGCTCAGGTCTCTTCGGCCCCCGCGCGCTGCGCATGAGAGAGATTAGAGATTGATCAACGCCGTCGTAAGCATCCATAGGCGTCACTCCGTGGCGCCTTGTCCTGCCCAATTTGTGCTCCAGATAATCCCAACAACAGTCGTGGCCGGCTTTTCAGTCAGTAGGAGACGCCGTATTCAAGCTCTGATCAGGCCAATACTTGGTCGCGAGCAGCTTCGCCGAGATCTTCCAGCCGTCGCCGGTGAGGACGAAGATCGCCTGGCCGCTGTCGTTGAAGTTGAACTTCAGTTGGTCGGTCTGATCGCCAGTCATGGTGCCAGCCTCGGCGCTGGCATCCGTGCCTTGGGTGACGAACTTGTTAAAGGCAAATGGCGTCTCGAACAGGATCACAGTCTTGGTCGCGAATCCGCCGAAGCCGAAACCGACGCCGACACCACCGCTGCCCATCTTCATGTAGGTGCGCTGATCGGTCTCGCGATCGACCGCAACACCGCGACCGTAGCCAGCTGCGACCAGCATCTCAACCTGTCGGCTGACAAAGACCGCGTAGCCGGCGCTCTCGTCGAACAGCTTCTTGGCCGCAGGCTCCTTGGCAAACAACTGCTCCAGGGTTTCCTCTGTCAGCGCATCGAGCTTGGCGCGCGTCTCTTCCGGAGTGGCCCCATCAGCAAGATCATACTTGGTTGATTCGACCGTCTGATTTGCACTTTCCGCGGCCTTGTCTAAGGCCTTGCTGGCCGCATCGGTGGCCGCGCTGGTCGCGGTGCTGATCTGTTCCGCGGTCTTTGCGGCACCCTCCTTGAGCTTCTCGAGCAGCGTTGGCTCGTCTGCGACCGCGAGGGTTGAGCCGGCAGCCAGAGCCATGATGGCCACTGCAGATCGGACTCGGACAGGATGTTTCATCTGGATCTGGCTCCGGTATAGCGCCTGTTGGTTCGGCTGACCTCAGCCTATTCGGCTGCCGCTTCGGTTTCGGTGCCTTCGGCCGTCTCGGCTTCGGGCTCGGCAGGCGCTGCCTTTGGCTCTGGCGTCTTCAGCAAGCCTTCGGTCCTGAGTACGGCGACCTTGTCGTCCCCTTGCACCCAACGTTTGCGTTTGTCTTTGACGGCATAGCGGCCTGAGCGCTTCTCATAAATCGTATGGTCGCGGGTGGTCTTGAGCTTCTTCATCGGTTGCCTTTGTCAGGGGGTTAAGGAAGAGGGGGTTTAGGAAGATTCGATCGGGGCTTGGAGCCGCTAGGCGCTCCTCGGTCGTCGTGCTGGCTAGGCTCGCAGTCTGCGTGCCAGCGAGTTGCTAAGGCAGCACATTCGGGTCGTTCTTATCCTCATTCTGCTCATCGGAGCGCTGGATATCGATCTCGAACTTCGTGATCAGCGCTGCCATGGCAGCGAGGGCGGCGATAATCGGCGCCAGCAGTGTCAGTGCGCCGCCGACGGCAACACCGGCGGTCAGCGGTATCTCGAGCAGTGTTGCGCCACCCGGCTTGCGGATGATGAGGCGGCGCACATTGCCCTCGGCGACAAGCTGCTTGACGTAGTCAACCAGCTCGCTGCCGGCGACGGTGACGCGCTCGCTGAGGCCGCGCCGGGGCTCGTAGGGATCTTTTGACATCTGGGGAGTTGCTCGGCTCGCGTCAATACAATGCAAGGGTTGTCGAACGGACCGCCTATCATCGACTGAGCCTTGCGGGTGCGTCAACTTCGACACCAGCCTTTGATGAGCAGAAGCGGTCCGGCTCAAAACAGCGCCAGTGGGCCTTCTTGCATTGCCGCGATCTGTTCGCGCAGGATCAGGATCTGCTCTTCCCAATAGCGTGGCGAGTCGAACCAGGGGAAGGCGCTGGGGAAGGCCGGATCTTCCCAACGTCGCGCGATCCAGGCCGAATGATGGATCAGACGCAGCGTGCGCAGGGCTTCGATCAGATGCAGCTCGCGGGGGTCAAAATCGGCAAAGTCCCGATAACCCTCAAGCACCGCATCCAGCTGCATCGCCATGGCTTGGCGGTCGCCGGAGAGCAGCATCCAGAGATCCTGGACCGCCGGTCCGCTGCGCGCGTCGTCGAAGTCGACGAACTGTGGCCCCGCATCAGTCCAGAGCAGGTTGCCGCGGTGACAATCGCCGTGGAGGCGCAGCATGTGCACGGCGCCGGCGCGCTTGTAGCAGGCCGCGACCTCGGTCAGCGCATGCGCCAGGACGCTCCGGTACGAGGTCTCGAGTTCGCTCGGAATCCAGCCCTGATCGAGCAAGAATCGGCTGGGCTCCTCACCGAAGTGTTGCAAGTCCAGCGTCGGGCGATGCCGAAACGGCTGACTCTCTCCAACACGATGGATGCGGCCGATGAAGCGGCCGATCCGGGTCAAGATCTCGAGGTCCTCGAGTTCTGGATCACGGCCGCCACAGCGGATGCTGAGGGAGAAGCGGAAGCCCTGATGTCGGTGCAGACTGCGGCCATCGATCCGCAGCGGCGGGACTGCAGGGATCTCGCGCTCTGCCAATGCCGCGACAAAGGCATGTTCTTCGGCGATGGCTTCATCGGACCAGCGTCCAGGCCGATAGAATTTTGCAATCAGTGGTGCCGCGTCATCGATTCCGACCTGATAGACCCGGTTCTCATAGCTGTTCAGCGTCAGCAGATGGCCATCGACGAGGAAGCCGAGCGATTCGACGGCATTGAGCACCAAGTCGGGGGTCAGATCGGCGTAGGGCTTGAGCTGAGAGGTGTCTTGAGGTGTTGCCGATGCAAGGTTTGAAGACGCGGTCGCTCCGCTGTGAGACGCCGATCCGTTGTCGGCTGCAACGGATGTTGAGTCGTTGCTCGATGAGGCTGTGGTCATAAGAGTGCGCCTGCTGGACTAACATACATGGTGCGTCGCCAACCCGGATGATGAAGCGCGTGTTTCGGTCAGGTCTGTGACTCAGTGCGCGCCGCCCGCTTGCTCAGCTGGCCGCGCTGCGATCCGGTCTTGGTGTGAGTGCGGTTGGTTGTCAGCTGCAGTCGATCAACGCCTTCAAGACGGACGGCTCGGCGGCACGCTGCAATGCGACAACGCCGTTGGCGAGCGGCTCAACGCAATCGATCAATGGGGTTGGGTCGACGCGCTGCTGCTCGAGCAGCCTCAATGCGGCAGGGAAGGGGCCACAGCGCGAGCCGATGATGCGAATCTCATCCACGACCAGCGTCGACAAAGCCACCGGAACCTCGCCTCGGTAGGTGCTCTTCAGGCAGAGGCAGCCACGCGGGCGCAGCGCACGTCTGGCCAAGGCGAAGCCGCCGGGCGCGCCGCTGGCCTCGACCACAAGATCATAGTGGCCATCGGCCACCTCCGGCTCCTCGATGCAACGCGCGCCGATGCCTTGCAGGCGTTGGCGTTGGTGGGCGTGTCGTGCGACGACATCCAGCTCGGCCCCAGTCAAGGCCAAGACGCGCGCGATCAGCTGCCCAAGCCGTCCGGCTCCGACCAGCAACACCCGATCGGAAGGCTTGATCGGGACCAGCTCCGGGATCTCGAGCGCCGCCGCCAGTGGCTCGACGAAGACAGCAGCGCGATCTGGCACGACGTCCGGCACGCGATGCAGGTTGTCTAGGGGCAGACAGAGATACTCGGCGAAGGCACCGTCGTGGTGCTTGATGCCGAGCACCTCTCGGTTCAAGCAATGATTCGGCCGGCAGGCCAGACATTCGCGGCAGTGACCGCAGCTGATATTGATCGACCCGACGACGCGCTCTCCCACGCGCTCGGGCGCGGTCGGCGCGCCCGTGATCTCACCGACGAACTCATGCCCGAGCACGCCCGTGAAGGGATAATAGCCGTCCATCAGGGCGAGGTCGGTCGAGCAAACGCCGGCTAGACGCACCTTCACCAAGGCCTCGCCGGCGGCCGGGGCGGGCATAGGAAGATCGCTTCTGAGTCGAGGCCGGTCGTCGAGCCAAATCGCTTTCATCAACAGATCCTCCGACAATCGCTTTGGGTTGCTGCGCGCGTTGAGATGCGCTCCGTCAAACAGCTTCGAGAACAGGCCCGCGCCGGTTTGTGCCTTCAGGTTATCCTTATCACTCCTTCGAATCACTCCTTCGAATCACTCCTTCGAATCATCCCTTCGAACGAAACGACCGCGACTGGAAATTCGGCTGCAACATCGCCAAATCTCTCGCCAGAGCCAATCACGCACCGCTCTTCAGCCTTCATCGCCGTCGGCCGGTGAGCGATCAACCCATCCCAGCCTCTCTCTCAATCGACGAGATCGGACACCAGGAGAACCTGATGCCCCTAATGGACGACCCCAGTCTTTACGATGACTATCGCCGCGTGCGAACGTTCACCGAGCAGCTGTGTGAGCCGCTCGAGATCGAGGATTACATGCTCCAGGCTGCGGCCGAGGCCAGCCCAGCGAAGTGGCATCTGGCGCATGTCTCCTGGTTCTTCGAGACCTTTCTGCTGCGGCCGTTCCTGCCCGACTATGCGGTCTTTCATGCGCAATTCGATCATCTGTTCAATTCGTACTACGAGCAGACAGAGGCGGGCTTTTGGCCCCGCTCAAAGCGCGGGCTGATCTCGCGTCCGACGGTAGCCGAGGTCTATGCCTACCGCCGCCATGTCGACGACGCCATGGCGCGGTTGCTCAGCGACTGTGCGACCGAACACCAAGCGACGGTGAGGGCGCGGATCGAGATCGGACTCAATCACGAGCAGCAGCATCAAGAACTCCTGTTGACCGATATCAAGTACAACCTGGCCTACAATCCGTTGCGCCCGGCCTACCGCAGCGAACTGCCCAGGCTGCCTTCGCAAGACCCGGTGCCCCTCACCTTCACCGCCTTCGAAGGCGGTATCCACAGCTTTGGTGCCGTCGATCAGAGCCAGATCGAGCGCCAAGCCGAACGCCAAGACGAGCGCCCGGCCTTCGCCTACGACAATGAATTCCCGCGCCATCAACGGCTGCTAGAGCCGTTTCGGCTCGCTGATCGGCTGATCACTAATGCCGAGTACCAAGCGTTTGTCGACGACGGCGCGTATCGCAATCCGGCGCTCTGGCTCTCCGACGGCTGGGCACGGATCAAGACCGAGGGCTGGCAGGCGCCGCTGTACTGGGAGCAGCTCGATGGCGTCTGGCACGAGACCACCCTCAGCGGTCGCCGCCCGCTGCACCCGGCCGAGCCCGTCTGCCATGTCAGCTACTTCGAGGCCGAGGCCTATGCGCGCTGGGCCGGACGCCGACTGCCGACCGAGTTCGAATGGGAGCACGCAGCCGCTGACCGAGCCGTCGAGGGCCACTTCGTCGACGACGGCCACCTGCATCCCACAGCAGCCGGCACCGGTTCGCTGCAGCAGCTGTTTGGCGACTGCTGGGAATGGACCGGGTCTGCCTATCTGCCCTATCCACGCTACCGAGCCGTCGATGGCGCCCTTGGCGAGTACAACGGCAAGTTTATGAATGGCCAGATGGTGCTGCGCGGCGGCTCATGCGCCACCTCGCGCGATCATGCGCGTCATACCTATCGGAACTTCTTCTATCCACACGAGCGCTGGCAGTTCAAAGGCATCCGGCTGGCGGAGGACTTGGCATGATCTCTTCGACCGACCCGACCACGGCGAATCCGATCTACTTCCACGATTACCATCCGACCCCTTCGGACCTACGTGCCGAGGTGCTGGCCGGGCTTGCACAGCCCCGCAAGCAGCTCTCGCCAAAGCTGTTCTACGACGCCGAGGGGTCGAAGCTGTTCGACGCCATCTGCGAGCTGCCAGAGTACTATCCGACCCGAACCGAGATCGCGATCCTGCGTGAGCATGGCGCCGAGATGGCACGCCGGCTGGGTCGCGAGGCGCTCTTGGTCGAGCTTGGCAGCGGCAGCAGCCTCAAGATCCGGGTGTTGCTCGAGGCACTGCAGCCGGCGGTCTATATGCCGGTGGATATCTCCAGCGAGCATCTGCAGCGGTCGGCGCAAGCGCTTGCGGCGACCTTCCCGAAACTCGAGGTGCATGCGGTTTGCGCGGATTACTCGACACCGTTCGAGCTTCCGGTCGACGATCACTCGCATCCGCGCGCGGCCTTCTTCCCAGGCTCCTCGATTGGCAATTTCGAGCCCGCGGAGGCTGAGCAGCTGCTGCGTCGCGTGGGTACGATTCTCGGGCCTGAGGGCCGGCTGCTGATCGGCGTCGACCTGATCAAAGATCGCGCGCGGCTCGAGCGTGCCTACAATGATGCGGCGGGCGTGACCGCGGCGTTCAACATGAACCTGCTCAGCCGCATCAACCGCGAACTTGATGGTAAATTCGATCTTGCCCGGTTTCGGCACGAGGCCTTTTTCAATGCCGAACAGGGACGCATTGAGATGCACCTGCTCAGCACCTGTGACCAAGATGTCGATGTGGCTGGCGAGACCTTCAGCTTTCGCGAAGGCGAGACCATCCACACCGAATGCTCACACAAGTACAGCGTGGAAGGTTTCCACGCCTTGGCCGGCCGAGCTGGCTTCCAGCCCGAGCAGGTCTGGACCGATCCCAAGCAGCTCTTCAGCGTCCATTGCCTCGTCCATCGGGGCACACTCGCGACGGAATAACGAGACAGCCATTGAAGTACCAGGATCTGCGCGATTTCATCGACCAGCTTGAGGGTCGGGGCGAGCTTAAACGCATCCGCATTGAGGTCGACCCTTACCTCGAGGCCACCGAGATCTGCGACCGCACCTTGCGTGCTGGCGGTCCAGCACTGCTGTTCGAGCGCCCAAAAGGTTCCCGGGTGCCGCTGCTCGGCAACCTCTTCGGTACGCCACAGCGGGTCGCGCTCGGCATGGGGGAGGAGTCGGTCCAGGCCTTGCGCGAGGTCGGTAAATTGCTCGCCTTTCTCAAGGAGCCAGACCCGCCAAAGGGGATGAAGGAGGCCTGGCGGACCTTACCGATCTTCAAGAAGGTGCTGGACATGGCTCCGAAGGTGCGCCGCAATGCGCCCTGCCATGAGCAGATCTTCGAGGGCGACCAGGTTGACCTCGGGCGCTTTCCGATCCAGCACTGCTGGCCTGGCGATGCCGCACCACTGATCACCTGGGGACTGGTGGTCACCCGCGGCCCGGAGAAATCGCGGCAGAACCTCGGCATCTATCGGATGCAGGTGCTCGGCCGCAACCGGGTCATCATGCGCTGGCTTGCACATCGTGGTGGCGCGCTCGATTTCCGCGACTGGCAGCGCGCGCACCCGGGCAAGCCGTTTCCGATTGCGGTTGCACTGGGCGCCGATCCGGCCACCATCCTCGGCGCTGTCACGCCGGTGCCAGACAGCCTTTCTGAGTATGCCTTTGCCGGTCTGCTGCGCGGGAGTCGCACCGAGCTTGCAGCCTGTATCGGCTCCGATCTGCAGGTGCCGGCGACCGCCGAGATCGTCCTCGAGGGCCATCTCCATCCGAATGACATGGCGCCCGAAGGGCCATTCGGCGACCACACCGGCTACTACAACGAGGTCGACGACTTCCCGGTCTTCACCATCGATCGCATCACCCAGCGCAAGCAGCCGATCTACCACAGCACCTACACCGGACGGCCGCCGGATGAGCCCGCGATCCTCGGCGTTGCGCTGAACGAGGTCTTCGTGCCGATCCTACAGAAGCAGTTCCCGGAGATCGCTGACTTCTATCTCCCGCCCGAGGGCTGCTCCTATCGGCTCGCGGTGGTGGCGATGAAGAAGCAGTACCCCGGTCATGCGAAACGCGTGATGCTCGGCGTCTGGTCTTTCCTGCGCCAGTTCATGTACACAAAGTTCGTGATCGTGATCGATGACGATGTCAACGCACGCGACTGGAAAGACGTGATTTGGGCCATGACCACGCGGATGGACCCAGCGCGCGATACGGTGATGATCGAGAACACGCCGATCGACTATCTCGACTTCGCTTCACCGGTCTCCGGGCTCGGCTCCAAGATTGGTTTTGACGCCACCAGCAAATGGCCGGGTGAGACGACGCGCGAATGGGGACAGCCGATCCGGATGGATGCGGAGGTCAAGGCACGGGTCGACGAGCTCTGGCCGCGACTGGGTATCACTTAAAGGCCGCCTCCGCCCCTTGCGTCTGCCATGGCATCAGCGCTGGTGACGGACGCTCCTCGATCCGGGGCGGAGGCGGACCCGTGCTGAGACCCCTGTGCTTAGTAACGCTGTTGGGCTCGTTCAGTGCGTGGTTTGGCCTCGTTAACAGTCAGCTTGCGGCCGTCCTGCATGGTGTCGTTTAGTGCTTGGATCGCATCTTCGGCCTCGGCTTTGCTCGGCATGTCGACAAAGCCAAAACCCTTCGATTGTCCAGAGAACTTGTCCTTGATCACATCGGCACTGGCGACCTCGCCGAACTCGCTGAACATCGCTCTCAAGGCGTCATCATTGACCGAGTACTTTAGGTTACCTACGTAGATCCTCATCGCTCACTCTCGCAACGGACGTGCATTGAGCACGCGCACACCATCGGTCGATCAACGCACAACTCGAACGATAGCGATACGGCAGGCTGTGCCGTATGGGGTTGGGAGTGCTGCCGGTCTGGCGCATCCCCCGTGCTGATCTGGCGCATTGCTGTTGGCCTAGCGTCAGTGTCTACGATGCGCTTGGCCGGCGTCAATCGCGCCTGGCTAACTGAAAGCCCGCGCCCTCGATGGCATGCTCAAGGGTCTCGGTCTCGACGAAACCGCCACGAATCACCACCTGGCCGGTGGCGAGATCCGGC
Source organism: Halochromatium roseum (assembly GCF_016653315.1). GTDB lineage: Bacteria > Pseudomonadota > Gammaproteobacteria > Chromatiales > Chromatiaceae > Lamprobacter > Lamprobacter roseus. The sequence continues at coordinate 126,462 of NZ_NHSH01000076.1, forward strand.
GACGCCTCATGCACCTGCTCGAGTGATTCCAGCGCGTTCTTGACGGTCGCGACGCAGTGTCCGCAGGTCATGCCCTTCACCTCGAGGATCAGCGCATCTCGGCCCGGCTGGGCAGCGAGATCCTGCTGTGAGCCCGCATTCGCGCCGCTATCGAGGCCCTGCAAGGTTGCCAGCCGCGCTTTGGCCTGGGTTTGCGCCCGATACTGGCGTAAGCCGAGCATCGCCATCAATGCCAGCAGTAGGAGCGCCGACAGCACGGGCAGCCAGCCCTGCTGATGCTCGTGGGCAAGCGTTTGCACCGGTACGGCCGTCAGCAGTTGGTCGAAGACCAGGCCGAAACCGAGGCTCATGACCACCACGGTTCCTAGATACACCGACAGGACTCTGGCGCCGAGTGTGCGGTACACGGCGCCGATTGTCGCTAGGTTGGTTGCCGGTCCAGCCATCAGGAATACCAGCGCTGAGCCCGCCGGTAAACCGGCCGCGATTAAGGAGGCGGCGATCGGGACTGATGCGGTGGTGCAGACGTAGAGGGGCAGGGCGATGGCCAGCATCACAAGCATGCCGAGCATACCGTCGGCCCAGGGGCGGTCGGCGAAGAAGTCGACGGGGGTCAGTGTCGTGACCAAGGCGGCTGCAACCACGCCAATGACGAGCCAGGTATTGATGGCGCCGAGCAGATCAAACACCGCGTAGCGCACCGCCTCGGTGATCCGCGCGAGCGCTCCGCGCGGGCGTTCATCATCAGGGTGGCCGAGACCGTCCTGTGCTTCATCACCCGGCGCTGCGGGTACCACCCGATTGACCAGGGCACCGCCGACGACGCCGGTCACGAAGGCAGCGACCAGTTTGAACAGTGCGAACGGCCAGCCGAGAAAGGCTGCGGTGACCAGGATGGAATCGACCCCGGTCTGTGGCGTGCTAATCATAAAGGAGGTTGCCGCGCCAGGCGAAGCACCCTGGCGCCGCAAGCCGAGCGCGGTCGGGATCACCCCACAGGAGCAGAGCGGTAGTGGAACGCCGACCAACGAGGCCCGCACCACACTGCCGAGATCAGGCCGGCTCAGGCCGCGCCGGATGACCGCGGATGGCACATAGGCATGGATCAGCCCAGCGATGAGCAGACCGACCAAGAGCGACGGCGCAAGCTCGAGCAGAATGCCCCAGAGAGCGGTCGGAAAGGCGGTGACGATATCCATGAGCAGGGCCGTGTTGAGGTTCAGTCAGTGCCGATGGCGCTGGATTGGTCAAGGTGGGCGCTCGACTCCAGCGAACGAGCAGCAGCGCAGCCGGCTGACGCGGGTTTAACTGAGGCGGGTTTGCATGCCCGCCTCAACCGATGCGGTGCTAGTCGATGTTGCCTTTTGCGTGCTGATCGACCAGGAAGCCACCTAGGGCGCCAGCGCCGGCGCCAATCAGCGCCCCAGCCCCCGCATTGGCGCTCAAAGAGCCGATAAGGGCGCCGCCGGCTGCGCCCATGAGCGCGCCGCTACCGGCGCGCTCACCGGTGGTTGTTCCGCAGGCCGAGATCAGCAACAAGCTTGAAGCCATCACCGGCAAGAACATCATTTTCATCGTTTAGACTCCTGGAAAAGGGTGTGTTGCGGCCATCGCAGGCAAATCCCCTGGGACGCATGCAGACCGGAAGACAAATTAACGGCATGGATATTCTGCGGCTAGCGCTCGCACGAGCCCGACCACAGGTTGTTCATCCATCAGGGATTTGTCGTCTTTGTTAGCTTTTGCCCATGCCAAGAAGGCGCGCCGACCATCAGCGATGGTGGCGTCCTTTGGATAGCAGATCAGCCGTTTCAGATTCTTTCTATCGGACACTGCATCGTGGTACTGAACCGTCGCTTCGATGAAGGCGCGGCAGGCAAAGCTTGCAACTAGGTATTCGGCCGCATCGCTTGGGGTCGCGCAGACCTGATAGAGATCGTCTGTGGTATCGAAGTTGAAATCTTCGTCCGCGACAGGCGCGGCCTGAACCGACAGGCTCAAGCCTACTGCTGCTGCGACGCCGATGCCGGCGGCTAGGAACGTCTTCATCAATCCAGTCCTCAGTGAGCGAATTCAACCAGTGGTATCGACATCTGACCGAAGCGAGCTTCTGCCGACGTCGCGAGCATGTTGCGCGCCATCGAAGGCGGATCGCAACCCTGGGGCCAATTCTACCAGCGCGATCGTGACAATTACTGCAGCCATTTCGGCGCCGGCAGCAGCGGCGATCGAGCAAGAGGCAAGGAGGCTGCAGTTAGACAGCCCCGCCCTAGAAGCAGGGGGCTAAGCCTTGGGCCAGGTCCGGATAGCGCAGGTGGACCCCGAGTTCCTCGAGCAGACGCTGGTTGCTCAGGCGCCGCGATTCTTTCAGGTACGAGAGCATTCCGGCTGAGACTTGGCCGTCCGCTTCGGCCAGCGGGATCTGCGGCGGCTGGGGTAGGCCGGCCGCATCGGCCACCTGGCAGAAGTAATCGGTCATGGTACTCGGGTGTCCGTCGCAGACGTTGTAGACCGCCCCAGATGGCGCCCGCTCCATCGCGGCGATGCAGATCTCGATCAGATCCTCGGCATGGATGCGATTCGACCAGGGCGCCTCATCGGCCTTCACCACCGGCTGAGCACTACGGATGCGCGCCAGCGGCAGCCGATCGCAGGCGTAGATGCCGGCCACGCGCAGGATCACCAGCTCGGCGCCGCTCTCGCGGCTCCACTGGCGCAGGCGCTGCTCCGCATCCCAACGGCGCAACGAGCGTGACGCGGTCGGTCGTGGCTGCCAGGCCTCGTCCACCCAGGCCCCCTCGCAATCGCCATAGACGCCGGTGGTGCCGATATACACCAGTCGGCGCGGATGCCCGTAGTGCTCAAAGGCCTCGATGAGGTGCGCCGTCAGCGGGTCATCGTCACCCTCGCTCGGCGGCGGCGCGAGATGAAAGAGCTGCTTTCCCGCGGGCTCGAGCGAGGCCAAGTCGTCTCTCGAGAGATCGAGCTGCAGGACCCGCGCGCCGGCCGCCTCGACTTCCATAGCGGTCTGCGCGCTGCGCACAACGCCGACAACCGGCTCCCCTCGCTGCCGATAGCGCTTGGCGAGCGCCTGCCCGATATAGCCGCAGCCCAGTATGATCATTGCCTCTGCCCTCTTGGTCGCTTCGATTCCAGGTCATCATGCCCCAAGGTAAGGGTCATCCCAACACCGCCAAGCCCTGGAGTACGAACGACCCATGAGTGTCTCTGCGACGCGCTTCTCCGTGCGCACCGAGCCTGCTGGACATCAATTTGATGTCGCGCCTGACCAGACCATTCTCGAAGCCGCGTTGGCGCAGCGCATTGGGCTGCCTTATGGCTGTCGGCAGGGCACCTGCGGCAGCTGCAGCGCGCAGCTGCTCGCCGGTCAGGTCCAGTATCCGAACGGCAAGGCCGAGGCGCTCGAAGGGCAACCAGCGGATGCCTGCCTGACCTGTCAGGCAGTGCCGACCTCGGACCTGGTGCTGCGCGTCGCCGAACTCGAGCGCCTGAGCGATATCGAGGTCCGCACGCTGCCCTGTCGGCTGGCCGAGAAAACGCGCCTCAATCATGATGTGATGCGCTTGCGCCTGAAGCTGCCGGAAGGCCAACGGCTGGCCTTCGTCGCGGGCCAGTATCTTGAGTTCATGCTGCGCGACGGCGCCCGGCGTGCCTATTCGATCGCCAATCCGCCGCACGATGATGAGCTGCTCGAGCTGCATGTGCGTCGGGTGCCGAGAGGGCGCTTCAGCGACGAGGTCTTTGAGCAGATGCAAGAGCGCTGCATCTTGCGCATCCGCGGCCCGCTGGGGACCTTCGTGCTGCGCGAGGATACTGAGCGGCCGATCTTGATGGTAGGCGGCGGTACCGGCTTCGCGCCGCTCAAGGCGATGCTCGAGCATGCCTTTCATCGCGGTATCGAGCGACCGATTCACCTGTATTGGGGGGTGCGCTCGCAGCGCGATCTGTACCTGCCGGAGCTGCCGGCAGCCTGGGCCGAGGCACATCCGAATTTTCGCTGGGTGCCGGTGCTCTCAGAGCCTGATCCCGACTGGACCGGGCGCAGCGGTTGGGTGCATGAAGCCGTGCTCGAGGATCATCCTGCGCTGACCGACTTCGATTGCTATCTCAGCGGGCCGCCGGCGATGGTTGAGGCCGGTCGCAGCGCCTTCGAGGCCGCCGGCGTGGCGATCGAGCATCTGTTCTCGGATGCCTTCGAGTATGCGGCCGACAGCCGCCGGGCCGATTGATCCCAGCGCCCGGGGCCGTCGGTTTAGGCTCGGCTCATCGCCTCATCGGCTCATCGCCAATCGGCAGAGCGCGTCGATGAGGCCTTCGTCACTCGTCTCCTCGGCGACCGCGACTCGGCGGAAGCCGAGCTGCATCGCGGTTGCGCCGCCGCGGTCGCTGATCACCACTAAGGGCGTCGACAACAGCCAGGCCTGATGCGCGCTGCCGATCAGCTGCAAGAGATTGTGCAGCACCTCGTCGCTGGTCGCGGTGATGAAGCCGACCCGCGCTTGCCAAGCCGACAGCTCGGCGCTGACATCGACATCTGGCAGGCTGCGCCGATAGACCTCGGCAAAGGCCACCTCGGCCCCGCGCGCGCGCAGGGTCTCGCCCAGCAGTGGACGTCCGCCCTCGCCACGCACGATCAGGACGCGCTTGCCGGCAACTTGGGTCAGCGCCGGCAAGGCCAGTAGGGCCTCGCTATCGAAGCCGCGCGCTGGGACCAGATCTGGTTCCAGGCCTTGCTCGCGTAGGGCCGCCGCAGTGGCGCGACCAACGGCGCCGAGCAGGGGTCGGCGAGCCGGTTCTGAATCCGGCCCTGAATGCAGCCCTGAATGCAGTCCAGTCGGGGACAGCTTCATTCCATACTCGACTGCGTTACGGCTGACAAACAGCATCAGGTCCCAGGGCTCGGCCAGAAGCTGGCGCGCTCGCTCGGGAGACTCAGTGGCGCGAATCTCCAAGGTTGGAAACGCAATCGGCTCGCCGCCGGCCTCGCGGATCAGCTGGCAGAGGTGCTCGGCCTGGGCTGCAGGCCGCGTCACCAGGACCCCGCGCCCATTCAGCGGACAGGTCAGGTTCATGGCTGTGAGGCAGACTCCGACGATTGGCCTGCCGCCGGATCAGCCGGCTCATGCGCGAGCGCAGCCAACACCTTATCGGCGCCCTGGGCCAGCAATGCCTCGCCGACCTCGCGACCCATGCGCTTGGCATCGGCCACCGGGCCGCTGATCTCAGCACGCATGATCGTCGAGCCATCCGGCATCCCGACCAGCCCGCGCAGATACAGGCTGCCATCGCGATGCACCGCATGACCAGCAATCGGCACCTGACAGCCACCATTCAGATGCGCGTTCAACGCCCGTTCGGCCAATACTTGCTCAGCGGTTGGCTGATGATGCAGCGGGGCAATCAGCGCATGCACGCGCTCATCGTCGGTGCGGCATTCGATCCCGATCGCGCCCTGGCCAATCGCCGGCAGGCTATCCTCGGGCGTGATGAATGAGCGGATGCGCTCACTGAACTCGAGCCGGATCAGGCCCGCCGCCGCCAAGATAATCGCGTCGTAGACGCCCTCGTCGAGCTTGCGCAGGCGGGTATTGACGTTGCCGCGCAGCGGCTCAATGCGCAGGTCTGGACGCCGCACCGCGAGCTGGCACTGGCGGCGCAGGCTGGAGGTGCCGACACAGGCCCCTTGCGGCAGCTCATCGAGCGCGGCGTACTTGTTCGAGACGAAGGCGTCGCGGGGGTCCTCGCGCTCCAGGATGCAGGCCAGATGCAGCCCATCGGGGAAGTCGACCGGCACATCCTTCATCGAATGCACGGCAATATCGGCATCGCCCGCAAGCATGCCCTGCTCCAGCTCTTTGACGAACAACCCCTTGCCGCCGACCTTCGCCAGCGGCGCATCGAGGATCTTGTCGCCGCGGGTGGTCATGCCGATGATCTCCACCGTCAGCCCAGGGTGCAGGCGGCGCAGCGCGTCGGCAACATGCTCTGCCTGCCACATGGCGAGCGCGGATTTTCGGGTGGCAATGCGAATGGTCTCTGGCATGGAAGCGAATCCAGCTGGCTTGTTGGTCGTGATGAGTTGAGTCGACGGCTAGTCGACCGCTAGTCGACCCCTAAAGGTAACCGAAATGCAACCTCGCCGACCTTGGCAGCGGTCAATCGGGGCGAAACGGGTTAGCTTAACCTGTCGACAGAGTCACAGACAGCGCTCGGCATCCATCTCAGGCTGTTGTCGAACCCTGATCTGTACTATGGTGGTGCTTTTGCAAGGCGCATGAGTAAGAACCCGCGATGACCGAGAGTGCTGCTTCGAAACCCTGGGCCGGCCGTTTTGCCGAGCCGACCGATGCCTTCGTCGAGGCCTTTACCGCCTCAGTCGGATTCGACCAGCGCCTGTATCGCGAGGATATTGCCGGCTCTGTCGCCCACGCCCGCATGCTAGCGCGCCAAGACATCCTCAGCGATGAGGAATCCGAGGCCATCGTGGCTGGTCTTGGGCGCATCCAGGCGCAGATCGAGGCCGGCGGCTTTGCTTGGTCGGTGCCGCTCGAAGATGTCCACATGAACATCGAGGCGGCGCTGACAGCGGAAATTGGCGAGGCCGGCAAACGCCTGCACACCGGGCGCTCACGCAATGACCAGGTCGCCACCGACATCCGGCTTTGGCTGCGCAATGAGATCGATGCCATTAATGAGGCGCTGCAACGGCTGCAAGACGCGCTGCTCGACCTCGCCGAGCGCGAGGCCGCGACCATCTTGCCCGGCTTCACCCATCTGCAGGTCGCGCAGCCGATCACCTTCGGCCACCACATGATGGCCTGGCAGGCGATGCTCGAGCGCGATGCCGGGCGTTTCGCCGATTGCCGGGCACGTATGAACCAGATGCCGCTGGGCGCCGCAGCGCTGGCTGGCACCAGCTATCCGATCGACCGCGCCTATACCGCCGAGCTGCTCGGCTTCGACGCCCCTTGCGAGAACTCGCTCGACGCCGTGTCTGATCGGGACTTCGCGATCGAGTTCGTTGCTGCCGCTTCGATCCTGATGATGCATCTGTCGCGCTTTGCCGAAGAGCTGATCCTCTGGGCCTCGGCGCAGTTCGCCTTCATCGAGCTCTCCGACAGCTTCTGCACCGGCTCTTCGATCATGCCGCAGAAGAAGAATCCAGATGTCCCCGAGCTCATTCGCGGCAAGACCGGGCGCATCTTCGGCCACCTGATGGCGCTGCTGACCCTAATGAAAGGGCAGCCATTGGCCTACAACAAAGACAATCAAGAGGACAAGGAGCCGCTGTTCGACACGGCCGATAACCTACGCGGCTCGCTCAAGGTCTTCGCCGAGATGATGGCCAAGCTCCGCTGCAAACCGGAGCGTATGCGCGAAGCAGCCAGCCAGGGCTTCTCGACCGCGACGGATCTTGCGGACTATCTGGTGCTCAAGGGCATCGCCTTCCGCGATGCGCACGAGATCGTCGGCAAGGCTGTGGCCTATGGCATCCAGCAGGGCCGCGATCTCGCGCAGCTCAGCCTCGATGAGCTGCGACGCTTCTCGCCCGCCATCGGCAGCGATGTCTTCGACGTGCTGAGTCTCGATGGCTCGGTGGCTGCTCGCGACCACATTGGCGGCACCGCACCGGCGCAGGTCCATGCCGCGATTGCGCGCGCCCGCTCGCGGCGTGCCGCAACGCGCTGAGCAGACAGGGCGCAGCTTGCTCAGCTGGCGCACTGTTGCCATGACCCTGGCCGCGCGCATGGAGTGCGAGCATGTCGCCTGAGCGCACAGCGCAGTTCCCGAATCCAGATCTGGCACCGCGGCTGGTGCTCTATCCCATCGCTGGTGGTGGCGTCGCGCTCGAGTGGTCGCTCGATCCGGCGTTGATCCAGCAGGCGCGCATCGCCTTTGCCGCTCACCAGCCCGTCGCCAAGCTCTGTCTTCGCCGTGCCGATGGCGAAGGGGCTCGTCTGGGCGAAGCGGTCTTCGCCGACCTCAGTCGCCTCGCGACCGGCTGCGCTCGGTTCGGGGCGCCGGTAGTCGGCCCGCTGCAGGCCGAGCTTGGTTTTGAAGGGCAGCGCGACGGCGGCTGGCTGCTGCTAGCGCGCTCGAATCGGCTCGATGCGGTTCCGGAGCCTCGCGGGCTCGAGCCTAAAACTGCGGGCGCCGGCGTTGCGCAAGTCGATGCGTCATCGGACGCGCTGGCCATTGCCCAAGCAGCAGCGAGTTCAGTCCCCCGCGAGCCTGCTTCGGAGGCCCCGAGACGTTCGGTAGGGCTGGCCTCGACAGGCGCGCCGCTGTCTGATTCAGCTGCCGAGCTGCAGTCGTTGAATCGCCATTCGGTGCTAATGTCGAGTCCAAGCGTTAGCGCGGCGGCGGAGGTTGCGCACCAGGCAGAAACGATAGGGCTTGATCCAGCGTCAGTGCCAGCGCTAGCCTCGGCGCCGGCACAGGCACCAGCCTTGGCGCTGGGATCGGCACCCGCACAGACATCGGCACTTGCAGGAGCCTTGGTCAAGGGCAATGCCGAGCAGCCGTTAGCGGGGTTTGTTCCAGCCGTCGGCATTGCGGCGGCGCTAGCGCTTGATCCTGGCAGACCAAACTCTGCACAAGGTTGGAGTGGGTTGCAGTCTGCGACCCAATTTCCCGATTTTTCCTTGGCAGCGCTCTCGGATCGTCCTGAGCTGCGCGCTAGCCCCTTCCCGCTGGTCAGGGTCGCTCATGCAACGCCTGAGATAGCCGATACTCTGGCGTTTGATTTGGCCCCTGATCGGGTTGCTGAAAGGAACCTTGTGCAGGTTCTATTGGACCAGGAGCCGCCGAACCGGCAAGATGTGACGCCATCGGCAACGCGCGTCGCGCGCGGCAGTGGGCCGCTTGACCCGTATCCATCCCGCGAGGGCGTTGCGATCCGTGGTGAATTGCATGTCTTTGGTAACGCTGCACCTGGTAGTCTGCTCGACCTCGGCGGGCACCCGTTTCGCGTTGGGCCGGGCGGACGCTTCTCTTTTCGCGTCGCGCTCGATGACGACGATCTGCTGGCAGCGCTGCTCGCGCGGCTGCCGCGGCTGCCGGTCGACGAGCGCGAGACCTGATCCTCTAGCTATCTGATTGAGAACGGTTGTATGTATATCCTGATGGCCACGCCGGAGTGCGCGCCGGTCGCTAAGGCCGGTGGCCTCGGCGACTTCGTGCAGGGACTATCCCGCGAGCTTGCGGCCCAAGGCCACCAGGTCGAGATCATCCTGCCCAAGTACGACTGCCTGCGCTACGACCGGGTCGAGGACATGACCCTCGAGCATCCGGATCTTTGGGTGCCGTTCTTCGACCGTGCTGTGCATTGTGATGTCGAGGTTGGTCTGGTCGACGGGCTGCGCTGCTACTTCATCGATGCCCATTCCGAGCACGGTTTCTTCAACCGCGGCGCCATCTATGGCGATGCCGACGACCCGGACCGCTTTACCTTCTTCTCGCACGCCATCCTCGCGTTTCTGGTCGCCTCTGGCAGGCGTCCAGACATCATCCACTGCAATGAATGGCAAACCGGGCTGGTGCCGGTACTCTTGTTTGAGCGTTATACCGCGCTCGGGCTGGACAAGACCCGTGTCTGCTACTCCTTGCATAACCTGGGTCATCAAGGCTGGACCACGCCTAAGGTGCTGGAGATGAACGGCCTCGATGTGGGCCGCCTGATGGTGCCGGATCGCCTACAAGACCCGGGCAACCCGCAGGCCGTCAACCTGATGAAGGGCGGCATCGTCTTCTCCAACTTCGTCACCACGGTCTCGCCGCGCTATGCCTGGGAGATCCAGCATACCGACCAAGGGGTTGGCCTGCAGGGCGTGCTGCGCGATCAGGACCGAAAGTTCGGCGGTGTGCTGAACGGCATCGATACCACGACCTGGAACCCGGCGACCGACCCCTTTATCGCCACCAACTACGATCTCGAACGGCTACCGGGCAAGGCAGAGAATAAGGCGGCGCTGCGCGAGCGGCTTGGTCTGGTTGATGCGCCCAAGCCCATCGTCGCGGTGGTCAGCCGGCTTGATCGCCAGAAGGGCATCGACCTGATTCGCCATAGCATCGACTACAGTGTAGAGCAGGGTGCTCAGTTCGTGCTGCTCGGCAGCGCCCAAGAACCGGCGATCAACGCCATCTTCTGGGATGCGAAGCAGTCCCTGGCTGATCATCCTGACGCCCATCTCGAGCTTGGCTACGACGAGGAACTGGCGCATCTGATTTACGCCGGCGCTGACATGATCGTGATCCCCAGCGTTTACGAGCCCTGCGGTCTGACCCAGATGATCGCGATGCGTTACGGCTGCGTGCCCATCGTGCGACGGGTCGGCGGTCTCGCGGATACGGTGTTCGACGCCAACTACAGCGACCGCCCCTATGAAGAGCGCAATGGCTACGTCTTCGATGAGTTGACCTTCGAGGGGCTGGAATCCGCGCTCGGCCGTGCCATTGGGCTGTGGCAGCAGCACCCCGATCATTTTCGCCAGCTACGCCTCAACGGGATGCGGATGGACAACTCGTGGGCCAGACCAGCGCAGGACTACCTCAACATCTACCAGCACATCCGTGTGCGCTAGCGGTTTTACGGGGCCGCTGTCTGCCTGAGCGGTTCGAGTTCCTGTTGCACGTATTCGATGGCAGCGGGTGAGAAGGGGATGTAACCGATGCGCGCGGCGAGCTTTTGGCCGGGTCCGAGTGCATAGTCGACGATCTCGACAAGCGCCTGTTGTTTTCGCGGATCATCGTAGTGCTTGCGCAGCATGAGGTAAGACAGCGCGATCAGCGGATAGGCGTTCTCGCCGCTGGGGTCGATCAGCGCAGTGGTCGTTGGTGATTGGTTGATCGCCGCCATCGAAGCCGCGAAGCTGAGCGCGGTGGGTACCACCAGCTGGCCGTCCTTGTTTTCGATCGCGGCCATTGGCGTATTGGTGAAGTCGGCATAAGGATAGGCGACGTAGCCGATTGAGCCTGGGATCGAACGGACCAGCGAGGTGACACCGTCATTGCCCGAGGCGCGGATCAGTCCACCCGCGCGGTTGATCACCTTGCCCCAATCCGGGGTCAGTGTAGTGCCAACGCGCTCCGCTAGGTCCGGACTGATCGCGCTCAGGTGCGCCGTTAGATTGAAGCTGGTTCCGCTCGCCCCAGCCCGTGCCACCACGGTGATCGGCAGGTCTGGAAGCGAGGCGTTGGGATTGGTCTTGGCGATCAGAGGGTCGTTCCAGCGCCCGATTTGGCCACCAAAGATGCCGATCATGGCGTCTCGTGACAGCCGTAGTTGTCCAACCTCGGGTAGATTGTAGATCAGGGCGATGCCTGCTGCCGCCATCGGCAATTGGATGATGCCTCCGGCCAACTGGGCTGCATCCGCTTCCGGAATCCGAAAATCGGCAGCAGCAAAATCGACGTGGCCTGAGGCCAGATCCCGCAGACCGCCGGCGCTGCTGATGCCTTGATAATCCGGTTGGATGAGCGGGTGCTCGGCGGTGAAACTGTGCATCCAGCTCGAGAGCAAGGGGGCTGGAAAGGTGGCCCCGACGCCATAGAGGCGAAGCGGTTTCTCGGCCGCGAGCAGCATCGATGGCAGGAGCAAGAGCCCGCTCAGCACCAGGGCTGATAGGCTGATGAGCAGGCTGTTGGTTTGTCGTTTCATGGATTATCCTCGGCGCGATTGACGGAGCGCGACGCCGCTTTGCGGTTGGTTGTACCCTGAGCTGGATCTTGGAGCATAGTGAAGAAGCGGCCGCGGCTGCTACCTTCGTTCGGTCACGCAGACGCCATGAAACGGTCATATTCAAAACCCGTCGCCCACACAGAAACGTGGCGATTGATTTATGGTCAGGTCTCGCCAAATCAGGTCTCGCCAAATCAGGAGTCGCCTTGTCTACCAGCGAGCTTAAAACCAGCCTCCAGTCCGATCCCATCAACGCCGCCCTGAGCGCCCATATCGAGCTGGTGCAAGCGCTCGAGCAACTGCGCGCCCCGATCGAGACCTTCGCCAACGAAGTCTCCGCCACGATCGAGCGCTGCGGCCGCGTGTTCTGGATGGGCAATGGTGGCAGCGCAGCCGACAGCCAGCACCTGGCCGCGGAGCTGGTCGGTCGCTTTGAGCGTGAGCGTCCTGGCCTGCCGGCCATTGCGCTCACCACCGATACGGCCGTGTTGACCTCGATTGCCAACGATTATGGCTTTGAGTCGGTGTTTGCGCGCCAGGTGGAGGCGCTATGTCGCCCTGGCGATGTCCTGGTCGGCATGTCGACCTCTGGCAATAGTGCCAATGTGGTGCGCGCCATGGAGCGTGCCGAGCGGCTCCAGGTCTACCGTGTCGGCATGACCGGCGAGGGTGGCGGACGACTGCGACAGTGCTGCGAGCTTTGGCTCGAGGTGCCCTCGGCGAATACCGCTCGCATCCAAGAGGCACAGATGCTCATCGGCCATATTCTGTGCGACCTGGTCGAGCAGCGCGCGTACAACGCCGCCAACAGGCACTGAAGGCATCATCCCATAAACCGTAGATAGCGCAGATGCGCGCAGATTAAATTAAAAAAAACAAAACCCTATCAGGTTTAGCAGGACCATTGAAAAGTTAAGTCAGTGATGGGTAAGACAGTATTGAAATCTCTGCGTTAATCTGCCCCATCTGCGGTTTCAATGCTCTTTTTTTAGGATCATGTCCATGAGCCCATTAGAGGCAGAAGCAGAGGCGCAGCTGCAGGAGCCGGGCTTGGTCTCCGGGCAGGCGCTGGCCGCGGTGCGCAACGGTTTTGGCGGTGCGCGAGTCCTGGTCGTCGGTGATCTGATGCTCGACCGCTACCTTTGGGGCCAGGTTGGGCGCATCTCGCCGGAGGCGCCGGTGCCAGTGCTGCATCTCGAGCGCGAGACGGAGACCGCGGGTGGTGCCGCGAACGTGGCGCGCAATCTGATCGGGCTCGGTCTGCAGGTCAGCATCGCCGGTGTCACAGGTGAGGACGAAAACCGCCAGCGCTTGTTGCGGTTGCTCGCTGAGCAGGGGGCCGAGACCAGCGCCGTGCTGGCTGATCCAAGCCGGCCGACCACCACCAAGACCCGGCTGCTCGGGAATCATCAGCAGATGTTGCGCATCGACGCCGAGCGCATCGCGCCGCTCAGCGCGGAGCTGGAAGATCGATTGTTTGCGTTGATCCTGTCCCAGCTCAGCGATGCCTCGGTCCTGTTACTGTCTGACTATGCCAAGGGTGTGCTCTACGGCGGGCTTTGCCAGCGTCTGATCAGCGCGGCGTGTGAGCAGGGGGTGCCGGTGCTGGTCGATCCCAAAGGCCGCGACTTCGATCGTTATCTCGGCGCCAGCCTGATCACGCCGAACCGCGCCGAGTTGGCGCATGCTGCTCGCGTCGATCCGGCCGATCTCGAGCATCTTATCGCCAGCGCCGGCCAAATGCGCGCCGACTTGAGGCTCGAGCGCCTGGTGCTGACCCTCGGCGAGCTTGGCCTGCTCGTCGTCGAGCGCGACCGCCAGACGCGCATCCCCGCTGTTGCGCGCGAGGTGTTCGACGTCTCGGGCGCCGGCGATACGGTCATCGCCACGCTCGCCGCTGGTCTTGCTGCCGGGCTCGACCCGATCGACTGCGCCCACCTTGCCAACCTCGCCGCCGGTGTGGTCGTGGCTAAGGTCGGCACCGCTGCCATCCGTCTGAGCGAGCTTGAGCATGCCATCAGCGACGAGGCCGCCTTGGAGCAGGCCGCCAAGCTCTGCACTCTCACGGAGCTGCAGGTGCGGGTGCGCAGCTGGCAGGCGCGCGGTGAGCGCGTGGTCTTTACCAACGGCTGCTTCGACCTGCTGCATGCCGGCCATGTGACCTATCTAGAGCGCGCTCGACGCCATGGCCAGCGTCTGATCATTGGTCTGAATAGCGATCGCTCGGTGCGTGCGCTCAAGGGCCCAGAACGTCCGCTCATCACTGAGCAGGATCGCGCCCGGGTCCTGGCCGCCTTGGCTGCCGTTGATGCGGTCGTGCTGTTCGACGAGGACACCCCGCTCAACCTTATCGAGGCATTGCGGCCCGACGTGCTCGCCAAAGGTGCTGACTACCGGCCGGATCAGGTCGTCGGCGCCGAGCAAGTCCGCAGCTGGGGCGGCGAGCTGGTCCTGATACCGCTGCTCGAAGAGCGCAGCACCAGCGGCATCATTCGGCGCATGCAGGGCTAAGTAACGATGCAAAAAACCCTGCAAAGGCCGGCTGGAACAGCGCTGGAATAGTGCAGCGGTTGCGCAAATCGAGCCAAGCTCTCGAGCGAGCGCTAAGGCAAGCGCTAAGGTGAGCGCTAAGGCGAGCGCTCAAGCAAGCGCTCAAGCAAGTGCTCAAGCAAGCGCTCAAGCAAGTGCTCAAGCAAGCGCTCAAGCAAGTGCTCAAGCAAGTGCTAAGGCGAGCGCTGTTCAAGCAACTGGCTAAAATGCCAGGTTCGCGGCCCAACCGAAGAGCCCGAGCAGCGCTGCATAGCGCGCGCCCTTGCCGATCCAGGTAAGCACAAAGAACAGCGCGAACGGCACGCGCATCATCCCAGCGATGAAGGTGAGTGCATCGCCGCCCACCGGCAGCCAGGCCATGAGCAGGGACCAGACACCCCAGCGCTGATACCAACGCTGAGCAACGCCCAGCTTCTCGGGTTTGAACGGGAACCAGCGCTGATCTTGGAAACGCAGCAGCCAGCGGCCGAGCGCCCAATTCACCGCAGCGCCCAGCGTGTTGCCAGCGGTCGCCCAGAGCCAAAGCGTCAGCGGATCGTAGTCAGCGGCCTGCAGGCCAACCAGCAGAGCCTCCGAGTAGAATGGCAACAACGTCGCAGCCACAAAGGCCGCCGCAAACAACCCGAAATAGGCTTCCATGTAAACGCAGCCAACCTCCGGCCTGAGGGAGTCACGTCAGAACAGCTTTCGATGGCTGTTAACGTGAATCTCTCGCGATTCATTTTCCGGTGTGGCGCCGCGCCATGAGCGTTAGGTCCACACCAAAGGCGATGTCAGGGCAACAACGAAAGCGCCTGGTTGGATGATTCAATCGAGGTAAGGCGAATGCAAGGCTTCAAGTGTTAGGTCGCATTGCCCGGGAGAACCGTCCAAACAGCCAGTCTTCGTCTTCGGGCATCGCCATGTTCGGTGCCCGTGCGCGTTGTGCGTTAGCCTCATCGATCCAATTGAGAACGCGCTGCTCCTGGTAGTCGTAGAACGGGTTATGACGCAGCCGCAAGAGCCATTGTGCCGGCACCTTGAGCACGCCGCGCTCACCTCGCACGGCAAGCTGACCTAAGAACACCTCGCTGCTCTGCTCCGGTGGGTAGCGCCCGTAGAGCGGGTCATCGATCGGAAACGGCAGGTCGACATGAGACAGTGAGAGCGCATCTTGAGGCCATGGCTCGTCTAATGTTTCTCGCGTCGTCGGTTCGGCCCTGAAGGGTGGCTTGTGCAAAGCGACCAGCGCGCGCGTCTTGGGGTGAGCGTTCGTTATCAGCGTCAGCTCAAAGGGCAGGCTGTCGTCAGCGAGGAGTTGCTGCGAGAGCGCAGCGCGCTCAGTGACGAGCAGCGGCGACGTCACCGCAACGCGATTGATGTCATAGAGTAGCAGTGCGTGGCGGCTCTCGGTGAGAAGTCCGAGCAGATTGTCGATGGCCGCAGTGGGCGAGACGGTCGCGTCCACCACGCTGAGTAGCACCAGGGTGGCGGGGAAGTTGGTGATCGGACCCTGACGCGCGAGCTGCCGCAGTCGTGCGGTGGTTGAGCCTGTCATCCGGTGCACCTGCAGGCTCGCGTTGGCGGTGAAGGCGTTGTAGTTGAATGGATCGAACTCTGGCAGCAGCGTCGTCCAGGCGACCTGCTCCAGCCCCGGAAGGGCCGATAAGCGCACCAGCCAGGGCGTGACCGCGGCAGCTGGGGTAATGCCGATTGCCGGTGAGACCAGCACCAGACTCGTTGGTACCTGCAATGCGGCCTTGCTCGAGCCGGTTGCGGCACGCTTTTCAGGACCCGCATTGACCGCTACCATTGCATCCAGGGTGTAATCCAACGCCAGCGCGGCGCCGGTCGAATAGCCAATCATGTGCAGTGGTTTGCCACCGAGCTGCTCGGCCAGATGGGCCATGCCGAGGCGGGTGGCGGCCGCCATGTCCTCCCAGGTCACCGAGAGCAAGCCGGCCGGCGCCGTACCATGGCCGGGCATGCGCAGGCCAAGCACCTGATAGCCCTGCTCGGCCAGTGCCAGCCCAATCGCACGTAGGCTGTAGGGACTGTCGGACATCCCGTGCAACAGCAAAACGCCGCCGATCGGTTGCGCTGCAGGCATCAGCTCGAAGCTGAGGTTCCAGTTCGGCTGCCGATCTCTGGGATCGGACGCGCTGCCGCTGCTGAAGCGATTCAGCATCTGATCGGGACCTGTGGGTGTGACGGCGTAGACCTTCTCTTCAAGCTCTTCGAACAGCCTCGCCTCCAACGCTTGGTAGTCGGCAAAGGTTGTGATCTCCTCAGCCCGGTCGGCATTGAACTCTTGCTCCAGCTCAACGGTATGCCAAAGCTCGACCGGGGGGCCGCCGCGAACCCAAAGCACATAGATGACGACGACGCCGGTGATGAATCCGAGTGTGGCGATCAGTGCCCATTGGCTGAGGCGTTTGAGCAGGCGTGTGAGTGGGCGGAGAGGTTTCATCCTGTGCGGTGCCTATAAACGTGCGATAAGAGCATATGATTAGACTTGTGACCAAATAATAATCGTTTTCTCATTGAAAAACATAGTTATTTTTGAGGTTGGCCAACCCTGCAACGACCAAGATCACCTGATCAGCCATGCGAGTAGCACGATTTCTGAACGTGTTGGAGAGAATGTGAAAGGCTTTCAGGTCACCAATCAGATGCTCAACAACGATCCGTTTACTACTGATGGCCCGATTTTCTTTCTTCTGTTCAGGAGTCAACACCGGATTGGAAGATTTCGACTTTTTTGGCTTTTTATGAGGGATATTGATCCTGTGAAAGTTAGGATAATCATCTTTGATGCCCTGATAGCCTAAATCTACCGATACTTCTACGGACGACAAATCCATTTTCTCAGGATCAAGTTCTTTCTTGAGAAGTGAATAGTCATGACGACGGCCAGGAGATGTTGGGCCAACAACAGAAATCCCTTTGTCGCCATCGGAGATGATTGTATTTTTGAACGTGTGAGTATGTTTTTTACCGCTATAATAGTTCTTCTGTTTACGAGAATGCTTTGGACGCTGGCGACGCCTTTC
>NZ_NHSH01000077.1 GCF_016653315.1 Halochromatium roseum
GGATTCAACGCCTCGCCAAGAAGCTTCAGGCCGACATTGCGTTTGAAGACGAAGCGGGCATCGGCTTGCGCACGCATGCGGGCAAGACGTGGGGCGCTGTTGGGACAACCCCTCAGGTGCGAGCTAGCGAGCAACGCACTGGCTTGAACCTGTTGTCGAGCGTGACGGCTGCTGGTGCGCTGGAGTTTTCGATTGAAGACGCGAAGATCGACTCCGAACGTTACATCGCCTTTTTGGAAAAGCTGATTGCCAAGCGCGACCACCCGTTAATTATCATTGTCGACGGTGCACCGTTCCACCATTCCAAAAAGACGCGCCAATTTGTGCGTTCGCATCGCCATCAAATTCGGGTGTACTTTCTCCCGACGTATTCTCCAGAGCTGAACCCCGATGAGCAAGTCTGGAACACTGTAAAGAATAAGCGGGTCGGTCGACAAGCGATTAAAACGAAAGATGACCTGAAGCACTCCGTGCAATCAGCATTGCGGTCACTGAAAGAAGAAACCGAGCTGATCAAG
Organism: Halochromatium roseum; assembly: GCF_016653315.1. Lineage (GTDB taxonomy): Bacteria > Pseudomonadota > Gammaproteobacteria > Chromatiales > Chromatiaceae > Lamprobacter > Lamprobacter roseus. The sequence continues at coordinate 519 of NZ_NHSH01000077.1, forward strand.
TCGTTCTTCAGGCTTCCGTATACTCAGTATGCGCAATGAAAGTGTCCGGATAATTGTTAACTGGTCAATACGAGATCGGTCGCAAATTCCCGACACTGTTCGCGATGTCACAAACCAATTCGCTCATCATGATGACCTTTTTGGGAAGTACAGCTATGTGATCAATGTCAATGGCTTCGCTTTATGTGGTGTTTTATTTTTTTAACACGTAGAGATTATAAGTATGCCTGCTAATGATCAAACCACACCTTTTCCTTCAAAAAGAAATTGCATTTTTCGGCTGCTAAAAAGAGGCTTTCGCTACTCATGTGTGCTTGATGTTGGGGTTAATTATGCCACTCCAGAGTTAATAAACCTTTTTCCGAATTTGATGCACTATCTGATTGAGCCTGTTCCTTTTTATAATCCCGAAATACAAGCTCACTATAACAAAATAAATCATCAGATCATAAATTGTGCGATAGGAAAAGCAAACGGCAGTTGTGAAATTCAGACCTATGCAGTAGATGGAGGAAAAAAACCGACTCACGCAAAAGTTACGGAAATCTATCACGAAGTTGCGCCGGATGCAGGCCAGCTTAAGGCTTATAAAGAAAGCAATGGAGCAACACAACTTTTCGAGGTGCCCATTTACACGCTTGACTCGCTTATTGAAAATTACATTTTTCCCTCGGGTGTGCATGAAAACATACTGTTAAAAATCGATGTGGATAGTATCGAGCTAGATATACTTCAGTCGCTGTCTAATCACTCATCTGCGGTTTCAGCATTAGTAATTGAAGCACACTTAGAAAATTGTTGCGATTTGATAAAATGTGCACAATCGAAGAACTATGTTCTAGAGGAAATAACGGATTTCTGTTTTAAGAAAGGCAAGATGACTCAGTTTGACCTGGTTTTTGTAAGTCAAACAAACCAACTACAGAAGAGCACGATGGATAACGATGTGCCTGAATTAATCTGGAAAAACTGGTTTCAGCTAAGCTCGATTGATCCTAATCCATGGAATATCCTTCCACCAGATTAGTGCTACGTAAATCTGTGAATTGAATAAACAAAATTGGCATTTTTCATCGAATCGCATGCACTCCGATCAATAACGAGTCGACATGAATGACAACAGCGTCAGAATTCGGCATCATTCCGTCAAACGGCACTGCGCAGGCACCTATGTTAGTGGCTGCGGAGCGAAGTGTGCAGCATTGCCGCCCGCCGCCCGCCGCTCCCTCGGGTCGCTCCACTCAGCCCCGCCGTCCGTGCTGCCACCTGGCTGCGATCGGCTTAAGTCACCGCCAACTGCGATAAAGCCGCCGTTAGATCGCCACGGCCTGACAGTGTACGCTAAACACCAGCTTCCAGCACTGGCCGGTCTCACCAAGCGAGCCCCCAGGACCATGAACTCCCGCATCACTGTGCGCAAACGCCTGCGTTTCGCCTTGAGCTGCGGCGGGGTATCGGCATCGAGCAGCCTCTGCTGATTGAGCCAACGCAACAGGTTGTAGGCTGGTTGTGCACAGGTCGGTACCAGGGCATTGGTGGCCAACTTTATCGAAGGGAAGCGCTCGCGATCCAAGTAGGCCTTAAATTCGCTGTGGAACTGCTAGATAGTGCCATAATCGGCATAGAGACGGATGATCATTGCTTCATCGTGCCAAAAACTGGTCCACCAGCCTTAGAGCGTAAACTCGGGGACCTTGCAAGGCTTGGCCCGTGTGGTCGATGGTGTGCTCGCTGAGCCGCATCCCCCGGCGCAGCGGATAGGCGTACTCGGAATCGACCCGGTCCTCAAGCACGCTAAACAGTGTCACGCGCTTGCCCGAATGAATTGGCGCACGGGATCGCTTGGTGGGCGAAGAGAAAAACAAGTTCATATACACTCTCGACTTTGGCCATTTTGGTAGTCTCCCCAGGCGCTAACTGACTGAAAAATCGTGAGGAGAAAAATTTAGAGTGGGTCAGCAAGGCTGGACTCCAAAAGTAGACCCCTCGCTAATTTTTTCCTGAATCATAAGCCTCTGAAAGTAAAAGTATTGCGGGCAGGGAAAAATGGCCTAAGTCGAGATCCACTATCCTATTTTTTATTGAGCATTTCCGCTATTGCAGGCTTGTTCTTCTTCATGAAACCAGCGAACATAACAAATTAGTGCTATGCAGAGTCTTAAGATATTGCTGATCTCACACGCAGAACTGTACGAAAATTCGGGGATGCACGTTTATCAAATCGCGGAAGAACTTGTTAATCGAGGTCACCAGTGTACAGTTTCGTCGCCAATTGCTAAGCAATGGCAACTGAAAGATAAAATGTTATTCAAGCATATTTCATACCAAGCGCTTAAAGCCTTAGATGAGAGTTTTAACATTATTCACGCCTGGACCGCACGTTCTCACGTTATTGAAGCGTTAGATGGCATCAAAAGTGCAAATGCAGATGCGAAGATTATTTTGCATCAGGAAGATAACGAATGGGAGATCGTAAAAAAAGAGTATCCTATAACCTACGACGGTCGTGTCTTGCTGAGCGGTCGCTATAGCAAACAGATATTAGAAAAATTCCGCTATAGAACAATTTTTGCAGATTATCAGCGGACTTTAAGCGGAGCTTCGGCGCAGACCTTCTTAATCGACGAGATGAGTGAGATCTATCCCAGTGCGCTACCAGTGGCGACATTACGACCTGGCTCCGTATTTGAATCACTTGGAAATAAAGATATTGGAGATATCGAAGATGGAAATCCCCTAAGAGATAAGCTCGTTCGTCGTGAGAATGTCTTGGTAATAGGTTACGTCGGTACGGTTCATGATCACACGAAGGATGGATTTATAGATCTGGTCGCGGCAGTAAAATCACTACGCGCACATGGATACGACATCGTCATCTATAAAACAGGTGGTATTAGCGATGCTGGCCTAGCGCAGGAAATACAAATGGAGAATTATGTCGTAAATTTTGGATTTCTTGATCTTAAGCAGCTAGGGAAAATAATGAGACTTTGCTCGCTATTTGTCTTGCCCTGGGGTGACAAAAATTTTGATCGCTATCGGTTTCCATCTAAAATTCCTGATTTTCTCTTCTTTGAAAAACCTTTTCTGATAGCGAGGATTAATGTAGGGTTAAAGTTCTCTCATCTTTTTAACAATTTTCTGATAGATCAGCCTGGATTTAGCGAGCTTAAAGAAAAATTAGAAAAAATAGCCCTTCTTCATCTGGAAGGGACTCTTAGCTTATCACAAGAACAAATCCATGAAATTTCCTTAATCAGAGCTACTTATAACTGGAAAAACACGGGTAAAATAGTAGAAGATCTTTACTTGAGCCTGCTTGAGCAAAGCACACCCTCGATCCCGGCGGCCGTTTCAAATACCGACGATCTTAGTGGCAAAAACCAATGCGGAAACCCGCATAGTCTCTTCCGCGTCCTGGCATTCTATTTACCTCAATTTCATCCAATTCCTGAAAACGACGAGTGGTGGGGAAAGGGCTTTACTGAATGGACTGGCGTATCACTGGCAAAGCCACAATTCGAGAAACATCAGCAACCACGTATTCCCAGTGAACTAGGATTTTATGATTTGCGCCTAGAAGAAGCGCTTTTAACTCAAGTAAACTACGCACATCGGGCAGGTGTATTCGGGTTCTGCTTTTACTATTACTGGTTTGGTGGAAAACGACTTTTAGAGCGTCCACTGGATATCTTTGTCAATTCGCCTAACTTAAAAGCAACCCCTTTTTGCATTTGCTGGGCAAATGAGCCATGGAGCCGCAAGTATGACGGATCGGGGGACTCGCTGCTAATCGAGCAAAATTACCAGGAAGCTGATGTGCTACCCTTGGCGAACGATATAGCAAAGTATATTAAATGCGAAAACTACATCCGTATTGATTCAGAGCCAGTGATTTTTATTTATAGGGCAAATCATATCCCATTCTCCCCTATGTTTTTGGGTTTGTTAAAGGAAACCATTTCGCTAATTACCGGATTTAAGGTGAAATTTGTATGCATTCAGTCGTTCGATGTGTCATTTCCATTTGCTTATAGTTGTGATTACGGTGCTGAGTTTACTCCGTACCACTATGATAGGAGTCTCGTGGACGTAAGTTACTATAACTGCGAGAATCATTTTAGCGGTTATTTAGAAGATTTTCTGGCGTCTTATGCGAAGATGCTGTCGCACCAGCCTCTTGTCGGTACGAATATGAGATGCTTGTTTCCGCAATGGGATAATACCCCTAGAAGAGGGCGGAAAGCACATATACTAGTCAATTCTTCTCCGTTTTTGTATGCTCTGTCACTGTTCGAATATTATCGCCACTTGCAACAAGATACGGATACTCAGGGCTTCATCCTACTAAATGCCCTAAACGAATGGGGGGAGGGCGCAATTATTGAACCAGATATGCTGACAGGGCCTCTTTATGGTAACTTAACTCGAATTGCCCAAGAAAGGGCTTACGCATTTGCTGTTACTGGAGACCTTGCGGAGTTTAAGATATTTATCCAGCAATGCTTAAAAAATATGATTAAATTTGATGGCAGATTATCTGAGGCGCAACGCAATGCGTATCAGGATATCTTAAACAAGACAGGCAAAACCAATGATATATGACAATAAAGAAAACCTTATGACTAGCGAGTTTTTGGATAGAGGGCTTCCTCCTTATTTCTGGGCACGAAACTTGCCTGACAACGACTGGGCTCAAGCACTTGTGAACGGATATGGTCCTTCGGGGGAAACGCTTCCTCAACTTCCAGATGAGCCAGTACAGCGAAAGTTCGTAGGTGGAATCGGCTTCGAGTCTATGCAAAGGGCTATGCGTTTTGTTAGGCGCCTAAAGAATTCTTCATCGCAGCACATTGGTAGAGATATCGGTTCTTTAAGAAATATTCTCGATGTGGGTGTCGGATTTGGGCGTATTTATCGTATTCTCATGCGGGACTTGCATCCAAGACATTTACTCGGCGTTGACGTGGATCCAGCGGCGATTGAGCTAACTCGGTCTGCTATGCCGTATTGCAACGTTGAGCTGCTTGCGGGCACTCCACCGTATAGTAACCTGGCAGAAGACCAATTTGAACTGGCGTACTTACATAGCGTTTTTTCGCATTTATCTGAAGCAGCTTTTCTGAGGCTATTAGTAGAATTGAAACGTGTTTTAACAAAAAGTGCGATTTTGGTATTTACGACTTTAAAGACTGAACATGTTGACAGGTGGGATGCGCAACGTAACTTGCAGTTTATGGGGGCTGCTCTAGCAAAAGTGGAATTTGACGCAATTGCCTGGAGGCGGTTGGCGCAAGGTGACTCATTTTTATATGTGCCAACTGGAGGTGGCGACCCTTCTCGTCCACATAGTGAGTACGGAGAAGCGATTGTTTCCAAGGGATACTTGGTCAAAACAGTTCCGGACCTTGGTTTTGAGTTGCTAGAATATGATTCGTCACCAGGCTTGCCGCAGGCGTACTGTGTTCTTGGTAAGAAATAGGAATGTAGTTTCAATATCTGGTTTTTAAGGCTAGATGCCAAGTGGTTTAATTGGGAGCGAAGCTAAACAGCTTTCTAATAAATAAACCAGGTAATCCCCCGCCTCTGCCGGGATGACAGTAGCAGTTCGACATTTACTGGAGTCCATCAGGGACACCCCGATCGTGAGCCGCCAAGCACACAATGTTGGAGAGTCCCGAAGGACAATATTGAGGGCCTAAGTCACTCCAAATGGGAGTGCAAATATCACATTGTTTTAATTACAAAATGCCGCCGTCGTACGCTGTACGGTCAGCTAAGGCAGCATCAGGGAGAGGTGTTCCACGAACTGGCCCGCCACAAAGACAGCCGCATTGAGGAGGGGCACCTAATGGCTGACCACGTCCACATGCTGATCTCGATCCCACCGAAGCACGCGGTCTCTCAGGTGGTGGGCTACATCAAAGGGAAAAGTGCCATCCACGTTCCAGGATCTACGGTAAGCGCAAACGCCACTTAGGAGGGCAGCATTTTTGGCCGCATGGCTACTTTGTCACCACGGTTGGCTGAGATGAAGCGGTCATCCTCGCGTACATTCGCCACCAAGAGAAAAAGGATCAACGCCTTGATCAACTCCAGTTTTGGAGCTGAAAGGCTGCCTTTAGTTAGACGGTCGAAAATCCGTGGGGCCGCGTTAGCGCCCCTTTGCCGCTTTGAGCGGCTCACGCATTTAAAGCCCCCGGATTTGCCGGGGATGGTTACTTTTTGCTTCGCGAGACAAGCCAGCAATGCTAATTCCTTTTCTTGATCGCTTCTGGATACAGCACCAATTAAAAAAGCTGGGTGTTGCTTGCGAAATAGAGCAAGCATTGAAGAAGTTTCAAAAAAAAGAGTATCCTGTCAATCCCCACCTTTTATACAATGGGGATTTCGTTGCCTCCCAAGTAGCTCAGTATAAGCATGCAGCAGAAAGCCACTTTATTCACTATTTTGATTACGTCAATGATCTTAGATACTTAGACCCACATCCACTGATCTCGCTGCAATTCTTAAAATATCTTGGATATAAACCGCAGGATGAAGACGTTTTTTCCTTCCTCTATAATAATCCTGCGTTTCAGGAATTGATAAGCCCTTTCTTTATCTCTGCCTATTTGGATGTTGGTCGTGAAGCAGCCGGAATAGATAGAGTTATTAGCTATCTACACAGCGGTGCGGTAAATAATTTTCCGGCAAATTTTCGCGCAGCTGGACTGATACCTGGACACCAACAGTTATCTGGGGCTTCATTGAGTGTTTTTTTTAATTCAAGGCAATATGTCAACACGACAGAATTTTCTGCACCAGACAAACCTTTAGTATCTGTAGTTGTCCCTCTATACAATACCGGTAATAGATACCTAAACGAATTGATTGGGTCCGTTTGCTCGCAAAGTTACAGGAACTGGGAACTTATTCTGTATGATGACAGATCACCGAATGACGAACATTGCCAGATCGCCAGACAGTATTCGGAAAAAGATAATAGAATCTTTTTCTTCCGAGCAAAGGCCAATTTAGGGATCTCAAGAGCAACCAATGCAGCCGTAACACGCTGCCACGGAAAATATTTACTTTTTTTAGATCATGATGATTTTCTTCATCCAGACTGCCTAAAATCTCTTGTTGAAGTTGCCCAAAATGAATCTGCCCGCGCGGTTTATGGAGATCAAGCTTTGGTTGATGATCAAGGTCGACTTTTGCGAGAGCATGTGAAGTCTAGTTGGGATCCTGTACTAGGTCTGCAGGTAATGTATATTGGTCACCCGTTAATGGTGGAACGTAAGTTGTTTGTTGAAGTAGGTCGTTTTGATCAAAAATATAATCGAATTCAAGACTATGAGTTTTTTCTTAGGGTTGCGCAATCTGGTGCAAAAATAGCTAATGTCAGTAAGGTTCTATATTATTGGCGTGCTGCACCAACAAGTTTTGCTTCATCTTCTGTTGCAAAGGGAAAGATTGAACACCTTCAACAATCGGCGTCCGAGGCTTTTCTCAGTCATTTAGGCTGGACGGGAGTGATTATGCGGGAGCGCAATGGTTTCAGCCACCGAATGGAGATTGCCATTACAGGAGACGCAACGGATATAGACGCTTTCATAAAGAACGCGCTGCCGCGTGTAGTGCCGCGGTCACCTCAACATCTTGAGTTTAAGCAGGCTTTAGCGAACCAGGAGTTTGAAGATGGGCAGTGTTATTATCTAGATGACTGGATCTTCTTTTCCAAAAGTAAGGAGGTGGGTTTGAGGAGTCTGGTTAATGGGTACTTCATGTTTAAAGGCTGGGATCGAGCAGTGATCATCTCTTTGGCTGCTTTAAAGGATGATCGTTCGATCATTGCTCATGGATATTCAATTAATGGCAAGGTGATTGCTCCAAATCTTGAGGGAAGGCGGGCAGGAATTGACGATGGCAGCGGGGAAACGATTGCTCATAAAAGTGTCTCTATAGCAAATCCTGGTGATTTTGCCATTCGGCTGTCTGCCCTTGGGGTTTTGTCGCAAGATGTTCAGCTGATGACCTCTCTTTTTGGCCGTGTTGCGCGCATGAGTCTAAATGCGTCGGCTGCGGGATATTCAGTTATCTCTTTCTTGCCCCAGGATCTCCAGATGCAGGCTTCTGACATTAAGCCCATAAAAATGTCAGCTATAGACGAACGTTTATTATCTTCGGATATTAATGCTACTTCAATTGACTAGTTCCGAGCTTCCAGCTCAACAAGTATCGGACGCGCTATCAGGAACATTCCCCCTGTAATAACGTCCAACGTCTTTACGTCGTTGTTGATGCTGGATTTTTGTCTGTGCGATGCGCCGATAAACCGCGTCAGGATCATTGAGGAGCATGGCGATGATGAGCAAACGTATGTTTCGCGCGCTCAACGGTAGAAAGGACGATTTCTACTTAATGCGCCCCTTCACCAAGAACGATAAGGACTGCATTACCATCGCCATATGATGGTGGCATGCCGTTTACTTTCTGGCTTGCTAATCGGACACCGGCAGGTCAGAGAGCACGGTAGTGCTCATCGATGACGGTCAAGGATCGCATGGAGCGCTTCGGCATGTGCTGGACCGTAACCGGCGCACACGTCATACTGCAGCTGACCAGCGTCGGGCGCAGCGAGCTGTGGGGGCTGTTATTGTTCGCAGCCACATCAAACCGAAGCGCCTTGACGGCGATCAGGCCAGAAACGATACTCAGTAAGCGGTAACTCAGCGGCGTTTTTCCCGGGAGCGCAAGTCGACTGGACAATGGCGCGACCGTTCATCGCCCCTGAGGAAGTTGGCTGTATGGCATTAGCTCGGTATACTGACAGCCTTATTAGCTATAAGCAATTTCTAGATGAGTACGGCTTTGATTATACATATTCACGTTGGAAAATGTGCTGGCGGCTCAATAAATGAAACTCTTGGGCGTCAAAACCTATCATATATTGAGCTTCACTGTGGGGATGCGCCGCGAAGACTATTAGATCTGCTGAAATTGGATGAAGGTGAAAACCTGTATATAATTGGCGTTCGGGACCCGGTTAAAAGATTCGTCTCAGCATTTAATTGGGACAAATATGAGAAGTTTATTTGTCACAGGAATATTGGTAAGCAACTCCCGCTGCTTTGGGCAGAAATATTTAATGAGTTTAATTCAGTTAATGAATTGGTTGAGAGTCTCTTGGCTAGGCAGAGTCGTCGACGTACTTTAGCCTGGAAAGCTATAACAGAAAGCAAGCTGCATGTGCAGCTGGGTTTAGCTTGGTATTTACCGGCTGAGGTGTTGGAGATTCTACCGATGGATAGAGTAAGCATCGTGAGACAGGAATACTTTGATAAGGATCTCGGTTTTTTTTTGAATAATATCGGCCGCAAATATCAGCCAAAGGAGCTGGTGCGTGATAAAAGTGACCAAGCCTTTTTAGGTGAGCTTGGCGTGAGGGATCCAAAAGCCTTGTCTGAAACAGCGAAGTTTCTACTTGACCATCTTTTACAGGATGAGTACGACATCCTAGATCTTTTTTTTCGTAGAGGCCTATTTAAAGAAAGGTATGAAAGGTTCAAGAGGGGTTGAGATTCGTTGAATAAGTAATAAATATAAATAATAACTAATTTAGTGAGCCAAATAAGCAAGAGAGTGCATGAAAATAATGTAGAGCACCTTGATTAGTTTTATTATAAGCAGAAGTGTATGCCTCTACTTTGGCTAGTCTGGACTCCCACATCCAGCCCTGACCCCCGGCGACATCGAGCGCCACGACTCGGGATGGCGCGATCCAGCTTCGCCCCACTTCTCCCTGGTGGTGCGCAAGATCAAGCACGAGCCGCTCAACCGTGCCTTCGCGGAGCTAAAGCCCAACCGGTGGCTGCGCGGCATCATGCGCCACGAGACCCCGGAGCGCCAACTCGCCGCGCCGGTGCAATTCAAGAACGGGCTCTACCAGGTGCATCCCATCCTCGACTGGAGCAAGGCGCAAGCGTTGGCCTACCTGCACCGCCACGGCCTGCCGATCAACGCCGACCATTGGGACCCGACCAAGGGCCGCGATCAGCGCGGGGAATGTCTCATCGGCGATTATTGCGGATTGCACCAGCGTGCGAACCCCTTACCAACACAGGAACAAGCCGCATGAGCGACTGACAACGCCTACGTGAAATCGTGCGCCTCGACTCAGAGTGGGTCACGCTGATCGCCGAGCGCTGGCTGTGCGACAAGGGTCAGGAACTGGACTACTGGCGGGTGGAGAAGGTCGATTCGGTCATCGTCCTGCCGCTTTACCGCCAGCAACTCCTCTGCGTGCGCCCCAGCTTCCGCCCCGGCATCCAACGCGCCACCTTCGACTTTCCCGGCGGGCGTTTACCGGCCGGCCAACAACCGCTCGAACTGGCGCCCTTACTGCTCGAGCGCGAACTGGGCGTGCCGCCAACAGCCATCCAGCGCACCGAACTGCTCAACCAAGTCCCCTGGGTGATCAACAGCGCCTTCTCCAACCAAGGGCTCTGGGGCCCCGTCGCCGAGATCGATCCCAATACCGTGCTCCCTGAGGATCAAGTCGGTCTGATGGCGCCGGCGACCCATGCCGGCGTGCAGCAGCTACTCCAAGCGCTTGACTGCCTGCAATGCCGCGCGGTGCTGATGGAGTGGGCGCGCCACCGAGCTTAAATTCCGCCCCTGGAGATTACAGCGTATGCGGAGTTTCGTTGGACGCTGTGAGCTGTACGGGCGGATACTGCGGGATTATTGGGTGATCGGGTGCCGGCTGTCGGGTGTGGCCCGAGCGGCCGGGGCATCGGTGTCTTCGGTGGCTGTTCATGCGCAGCACGCTTGGCGGCGCGTCAATGCTGGGATGGTGAGTTTTGGTGAGGGGGTCGGTTGATGACAGGTGCTACGGGTGTCCGGATGCAGACAGCGACGGCGAGCCATCGGTCGGAGCACGCCAGAGCCCACGCCAGAGCCGTAGCACAGACCTGGCGCAACCTGACTGGAATTAGTGCGCTGGGTCAAGGGCCAGCCGATGCACGAGCCTACGCCCAACTGTGCCGGACCTGGGTGAGCCCCGCCTGGCAGGCGCAACACTGGAGAACGCTGTCTGGGACGGCGGCGGCACGGGTTGCTGATGCCCCTGTGGTGGCGCAGCAGGACGCGACCAGCGTGCAGAGACCGGGCTCGGCATCGGCGGCCTGGCTCCTCTTAGCGCATGTGGCGCAAGGGGGGCTGGCGCCGGCTGCCGAGCTGCTGCAAACGCACCTCTCGACGATGCAGCAGGAGCATGGCCAAGCCGTGGTTGATCCGCAGCTGCGCATCCTGCAGACCGAGCTTGAGTTGTTACTCAGTGAGCTGCGGCTTGCGCAGGGCCGCGGGCAGTTGCAGCAACGGGCTGAGGGTGTGCGTGCCATCAGACCCTTTCTGAGGGTGGTCTCGTGCCTCGCCGCCAGCCCAGGCTCGGCACCCGCTGCCGAAGCCAACCGACGCGGCCTGACCGCGGCGGTACAGACCCTGCGCGCGGAGCTGGCGCTATTGCATCAGGAGCTGTCGCTGCGACAGCGCAGTGGAGTCAGCCGCCTGCCGCGGCCGGTGCGGGATGTGACAGACTCACGAGTGGACGCCGGAACGGCTGAGGGCGCTGATGCCGCCGGGGGCGGCGCGGCAGAGGCTGCCATCCGCTCAGGGCGCGACGCGGACGGTCCGCTCGAGCGCCAGGCCTTGGCGGCGCTAGCGATGTCGCAGCTCGGGCAAGACCTCTGGGTACTGGAGCGCACCGGCGGCAAGCGCGGCGGCTTTTTCGTGGAGTTCGGCGCCACCGATGGCGTGCTGCTCAGCAACACCTGGCTGCTGGAGCAGCGCTTCGGCTGGCGCGGCCTCTGTGCTGAGCCCAACCCCGGGTTCTACCGGCAGCTGCAAGCCAATCGCCACTGCACCGTCTCCGCAGCCTGCATCGGCGCCCACACCGGCGATCAGGTCGCGTTCGTCCTCTCCGATGCCTATGGCGGCAGCCTGGCCTATGCCCACGACGACCAACACGGCCCCAAGCGCGATGCCTACCGCGACGCCGGTCAGGTGGTGACCCTGGAGACGATCTCCCTCGACGATTTCCTCAAGCAGCACCAAGCCCCACGCGAGATCGACTACATCAGCATCGACACCGAAGGCAGCGAGTACGAGATTCTCAGCGCTTTCCCGTTCGACGACTGGCAGGTACAGCTGTTCACCATCGAGCACAACTTTACCGAACGCCGGCAAGACATCCGCCGCCTGATGGAGGAGCATGGCTATGTCTGCACCGAGGCGCAGTGGGATGATTGGTATGAGCGCAAAGCCGACTAACCCACCCGCAGCCGGACTGAAACCGCTCACCGCGCAGCAGAGCGGCCAACGCCAACGGCTCATCGCGCGCTATCAGACCCAAGCCACTGGCATCCTGCACCTGGGCGCGCACGTAGGGCAGGAGCGGGAGCGGTACGACAGACTGGATAAGCCAGTGCTCTGGGTCGAAGGCCACCCGGCTATCTTCCAGCAGTTGCAGCAGCACCTGGAACCGTATCCGAAGCAGCGCGCCCTCTGCGCGGTCTTAGCCGAGGTCGACGGTCGGCTCGCGACCTTCTACCGCTCCAATAACGCCGACGGAGTCAGCTCCTCGCTGTTCCCTTTCGGCGCCTATGCCGACGGCGAACACTCGCTCTGGCCGCAGTTGCAGCTGCGCATGATCGAGCAGCTCAGCCTGCCGACCCTGCGATTGGATACCTTGTTGGCCGGCAACGCCATCGAGGCAAAGGATTATTCGTTCTGGGTCGTCGACCTGCAAGGCGCCGAAGCGCTGGCGCTGGCCGGCGCAGAGCGCAGCCTGGCCGCCTGTCAAGCCATGCTGATCGAGGTCAGCACGGTGGAGGTGTACCGCGGCGGCGTGACCTGGCAGCCCCTGCGCGAGCAATTGAGTGCCGCCGGGTTTGTGCCGCTGTTTGAGCCCGCGCGCGCCCATGACGATGTCTTGTTCGTGCGCCGCCCCGCAGCCGCTGGGGCGTCGCTTTGAACTGGTGCACTGCTATGGGTTGCTCTACTACCTGGAGGGTTCCGGTGACAGAGGGTTCCGGTGACAGGATACTGAATTCCGTACGGTGATCCGCACGGTTCGCCGCTACGCCGGAGCGCACCTGCGGGGATGTGATGCGGTTTTCGGCTGCTGCTACTGCGATCCGCTGAATCCGCTACACTCCCGGCATGCCAGCCGATCGCGAAAAGCAAGCTGCCGAGCGTCGGGCGCCGACAGGCGATGATGCCAGACCGAGGCGCGACGACGACAGCAGTTCAGCAGCGCACTCTGGGACTGCCGCGTTGACTTCCGCTTTCCGATGGTCAAACTGCTGGACTATGCCGCGCCCGAGCGCTGGGCCGAGCTGGAAGCCAGCGACAACGTCTTCGCCCTGGTAGTGATGGCGCAGATCCGCGCCAAGGTCACTGAGGATGCCGAGACGCTCAAGGGCTGGAAGTTCCGGCTGATTCGGCTGATGTACGAGCGCGGCTATGAGCAAGCACGGATTCTCGAGCTGTTCCGGCTCATCGACTGGATGATCCGCCTACCCAAGGCGCTCGAGGCTGGCTTTCGCCAGCTCGCGCGCTGCGGGCAGGTGAGAAAAGGGGACATCCTGCTGATCACCGACGCCTTCTGTTGTGGGGTTGGGGTACTGTGGCACTATGACTGATCCGCTTGATGACCCTCACCCGACACGACGAGCGGATTAAGGAGGTTTTTTAATGAACGCTGTTTTCCAGCTTCCCGATGATATCGACCTCACTCCGGCTGAGCTCGCCCTGACCCTGGCGGCCCGGTTATACGAGCAGGGTCGCCTGTCGGCGGGTCAGGCTGCGCTGTTGGCCGGCCTCTCAAAACGCGGATTTGTTGAGCTGCTTGGCCGTCAGGAGGTGGCGCTGTTCAACTTCCCGGTCGAGGAACTGGCCCAGGATGTCGAACGTGCCTGAGACCATCTGCAACACCAGCCCCCTGATCGCGTTGGATAACATCGGGTTGTTGGCGTTGCTGGAAGGCGTCTATGGCCGCATCCTCGTTGCCGAGGAGGTTCGCGACGAGTTTGGCGCCACACTGCCTGGATGGATCGATGTGGTGCCGGTTAAGAACCGGAATCTCATTCGCGCCTTGCAACTTTCAATCGACCTTGGGGAGTCGGCGACCCTGGCTCTGGCAATGGAGCGCCCGGGTGCGCGGGTGATTTTGGACGATCTGAAGGGACGTAAGGTCGCTCAGCGGCTCGGTTTGCTTTATACAGGACTCGTTGGCGTGGCGATTAAGGGCAAAACCATGGGTGTGATCGAGTCCGTGGGCAGCGTGTTGAACCGTCTGAAGCAGGCCGGGTTTCGTCTGTCAACAGCGATGGAACAAGAGGCCTTGCGGTTGGCCGGTGAGAATTGAAACGGCACAAAAGCCCTGGCTTTAGCGTTTGAAGGAGCCGCAGTCGATCCCGCCCTTTTTGCGCAATAGCCTGGATCTTGGCGAGGCGGCGGTGATTCAAGCCGGTTATACGACAAGCCGATGGATCGACTATCTACTCAGCACCCTGATGCTGGCCGGCATCCGCGAGATCCTGATCATCACCACCCCGCAAGACAGCGCCGCCTACCAGGCGCTGCTCGGCGATGGCCAGCAGTGGGGCATCCAGCTCGCCGATGCCGTGCAGCCATCATCGGACGGACTCGCGCAGGCGTTCCTTTGCGGCCGCGACTTCATCGGCCAAGATGCCTGTGCCCTGGTGTTGTGGCTCGCGGCGAGCTGGAGATCACCGAGGTCAACGCCCGCTACCTGGCCGAGGGCCAACTGCATATGGAGCGCGTAGGCCGCGGCGACGCCTGGTTTGACACCGGCACCCACGACAGCCTGGTCGAGACCGCCGCTTACATCCAGACCATCGAGAAGCGTCAAGGCCAGCGCATCGCCGTGCCCGAGGAGATCGCCTTCGAGCACGGCTGGATCGACCGCGACGCCTTGCGTGAGCAGGGGCAGGCGCTGCATAAGAGGCTATGGCAGTATCTGTTGCGCTTGGCGGAGGAGGGGCTGTGATGGCAAAGACGCTCCTTGTCACTGGTGGTGCCGGCTAGGCGTCTCTGTCGAACATTCATTGAGGGAGCACACCGCCATGAAGATCCTCGTGACCGGCAAGAACGGTCAAGTCGGCTTTGAGCTGAAACGCGCGCTGAGCGTGCTGGGCAACCCTTGAGCCCGAGCGCGGATGCGATCGAGGCCATCTCCACCGCTGAGTATCCAACGCCGGCCCAGCGCCCCGTCAACTCTCGGCTGGAGACCACCCAGCTGCGCGAGCGCTTTGGTCTGCGTCCGCGACGATGACAGCCCCTGGAAGGAGGCCCTTGAGCGCTTCTTTCCGGAGTTCCTCGCGTTGCTGTTCCCTGCCGTGCATGCCGAGATCGACTGGTCCAAAGGCGTGCAATTCCTCGACAAGGAATTCCAACAGCTGGTGCAAGAGGCCAAGACCAGCCGGCGCCCTGTGGACAATGTGGGCCGACAAGCTGGTCGGCGTCACCTTGCGCGATGGCACGCCGGTCTGGGTGCTGATCCATGTCGAGGTGCAAGGCGAAGTAGAAACCGCCTTTGCCGAGCGCATGTATACCTAATCACTACAAGATCCGCGACCGCTACCAAGTGCCAGTGGCAAGCCTCGCGGTCTTGGCCGATACCGATCTGCGCTTTCGCCCACAACAGTTCAGCAGCGCACTTTGGGACTGCCGCGTTGACTTCCGCTTTCCGATGGTCAAACTGCTGGACTATGCCGCGCCCGAGCGCTGGGCTGAGCTCGAAGCCAGCGACAATGTCTTCGCGCTGGTGGTCATGGCGCAGATCCGCGCCAAGGTCACTGAGGATGCCGAGACGCTCAAGGGCTGGAAGTTCCGCCTGATTCGGCTGATGTACGAGCGCGGTTATGAGCAAGCACGGATTTTGGAACTGTTCCGGCTCATCGACTGGATGATCCGCCTGCCCAAGGCGCTTGAGGCCGACTTTCGCCAAACACTCTATGCCTATGAGGAGCAACAGCGTATGCCGTATGTGACGACAGCGCCGAGGCCTACCGCGAGCGCATTACCACCGCCGAGCCTGAGCAACTGCTGCAATGGTCCAAACGCATCCTCAGCGCCGAGACGCCGGAGACGATTTTCCACTGAGGCGCGGGTGGAGGCGCTGTTAGGCCGTATGACAACCTAAGCCAGGGGGCAACGCCCATGCATATTGAAGCCGAACTCGACGAAGCTCATGCCCAACGCCTGCAAGCGATCCAGCGCCAGTTGCAACAGTCGCTACCCGATGTCCTGGCGACGCTGATCGACTTGGGGCAGCGGCACATCGGCACACCGCCCATGGAGGCCGCCGAACCCGCACCGCTCTATGCGGCACTCGAACAGATCGGTTTTGTCGGCTGTCTCGATGCGGACGCCACCTTGGCGGCCAACTACAAAGACCAGCTCGATTACTCCGCGAAAGACGGACACCCGCAGTGATTATTGTCGATACCGGCGCCTGGGTTGGTCTGGCAAACCGGCGCGATCAATACCATGTGCCCTGTCGAACCTTCTTTAAGCACAATACGGAGCCGCTGATCACCACCTGTGCGGTCTTGGTCGAAACCACGCACTTGCTGTTCAATCGCATCGGGGTCGCGATGACCCTGGCTTGATTGGAAACGATTCAGGCGCAGGGTGTGGTGATCGCGGCTCCCAAGCCCGAGGATTTTC
Source organism: Halochromatium roseum (assembly GCF_016653315.1). Classification (GTDB taxonomy): domain Bacteria; phylum Pseudomonadota; class Gammaproteobacteria; order Chromatiales; family Chromatiaceae; genus Lamprobacter; species Lamprobacter roseus. The sequence goes on from NZ_NHSH01000077.1 coordinate 17,259, forward strand.
CGGAGATGACGCGCTTCATGCGTCAATATGCCGACTTGCCGATGGATTTGGCCGCTGCCTCGCTGCTGCTATTGGCCGGGCAACTGGGGCATGGGCGCATTGTTTCCACGGATCAACGGGATTTTCGCACCTGCCGTTGGAAACAACATCATCCGTTCATTAACCTGTTGACCTTGCTTTAATATCGCCAATGATGGCCGCTGATCCTCTCCACCGGCATGAGCCCGAGGCCGACATCAACAGCGCCGTGGCCCTGCTGCGCCGCCTGGGTGCGCCCTTCGCGCTGCTGCACTGCAACTGTTTTTTGCTCCACCTATCCCACCCCCTACAAGGACGTGAACCTGAGCTAACAATCACGCTCCGTCATCGTGCAGACAATGCGCTGTGCGGGCTGTTGCTTGCCCTGCACGACAGGGGCGAGCCATCCGCGTGGCACGCGCATAGCCTGTTGTGCGACGCGGATGCCCGACGCGCCTTTGGGGCCTATGCACTCTTTGACGCCGCTATTGAGCACGTCGGCGCTGAACATTGATCGCAGCACCCTGACCCCCGGCGACATCGAGCGCCACGACGCGGGATGGCGCGATCCGGCTTCGCCCCTCTTCTCTTTGGTGGTGCGCAAGATCAAGCACGAGCCACTCAACCGTGCCGTCGCGGAGCTAAAGCCCAACCGCTGGCTGCGCGGCATCATGCGCCACGCGACCCCGGAGCGCCAACTCGCCGCGCCGGTGCAATTCAAGAACGGGCTCTACCAGGTGCATCCCATCCTCGACTGGAGCAAGGCGCAGGCGTTGGCCTACCTGCACCGCCACGGCCTGCCGATCAACGCGGATCATTGGGACCCGACCAAGGGCCGCGATCAGCGCGGGGAATGTCTCATCGGCGATTACTGCGGATTGCACCAGCGCGCGAACCCCTTACCGGTACAGGAACAAGCCTCATGAGCGACTGGCAACGCCTGCGTGAAATCGTGCGCATCGACTCGGACTGGGTCAGGCTGATCGCCGAGCGCTGGCTGTGCGACAAGGGTCAGGAACTGGAGTACTGGCGGGTGGAGAAGGTCGATTCGGTCATCGTCCTGCCGCTTTACCGCCAGCAACTGCTCTGCGTGCGCCCCAGCTTCCGCCCCGGCATCCAGCGCGCCACCCTCGACTTCCCCGGCGGGCGCTTGCCGGCCGGCCAACAACCGCTCGAACTGGCGCCCTTGCTGCTCGAGCGCGAACTGGGTGTGCCGCCAACGGCCCTCCAGCGCACCGAACCGCTCAACCACGCCCCCTCGGTGATCAACAGCGCCTTCTCCAACCAAGGGCTCTGGGGCATCGTCGCCGAGATCGATCCCAACCACCCGCTCCCCGCGACCCACATCGGCCAGCGCGCCCCCGCCACCGTCACCGGCATGCGCGAGCTGCTGCAAGCGCTCGATGACCTGCAATGCCGCGCGGTGCTGCTGGAATGGGCGCGCGCGCAGGGGGGCGTGCCGGCGGATGGAACGCCGACCCAATCCGCGCCTGCCCAAGCCTTGGGGACATGGGTTAGACTGCGGACGTTAGGCGCGATCGGCGCGCCAGATAGCGAGGTCGGCTGTCTCATCGCGCGCCATCGGCTGCTCCATCCGGGGGAATGCCCATGCGGCTGACCAAAAGGGCACGGAAAATGACAAACAAGACCATGTCAAGTAAACCGCGGACACCACAGCAATTCCCGCTGTTCCCCATCGGCTCGCGCGCCGCCTGGCCAATCTGAATGCCAGCAAACCCCGGCAGGCGGATCTGAAACAGGCGGTCAGGACGGCCTATTATGCGCTGTTCCATACGCTGGCACAGGAATGTGCTGATCGCTTCATTGGTATTGGTGCAGTACGACCATGAAAAAAAATTTTCTCCATTTCTTGGCTTCAATTGGCAAAAAGCCCAGAAAAATTCTGCATGTCGGCGCGAATACCGGACAAGAGGTGCGCATGTACCATGAATCGGGGCTGGAAGGGTGGCATGTTGAGGCGATACCTGCGCTTTTTCGTCAGGTTGCTGAAAAATGCGCGAATTATCCAACGCAGCATGCCATCAATGCCTGCCTGAGCAACGTTGACGGCGTTGACATTCTGTTCAATGTTGCATCGAATGACGGTCAGTCTTCTTCAATCCTCGAGCTGGGCCGCCATGCCATTGAGTACCCAGCTATTACCTATGTTGAGAAAATTTCTCTACCAACAAAGACGATCAATCGCTTAATTCGTGATCAGACTTTGCCAAACGATATCGACTTTTTACTGCTTGATACGCAAGGCGCTGAAGGTCTGATTCTTGATGGTGCAGATTTGTTTCTCGCAAACGATTGCTTAGTTGGGTGCCAAATTGAGACGGGCGTCGTGCCACTTTACGAGCATGGATCGACTTATTTAGAGATCGCAGCCAAATTAGCGCCGTTCAACTTGCATTTGAAATCGATTGATTTTAACAGCAAGGGCTGGGCAGATGCCTTGTTTTGCAAACCATTTTGGACTCAATGATTGGCACTCAGTAACCTACAAAGTGTCAACAGCAGTGCAACGGACTGTTTGAGGGGCATCCAGGTGCTTGGTTTGGGCCCAAGAGAAGGTCGTCGCCTGGGATTGTGAAAGACACCATTTTTCGGAAGCTCAATCGGTATGAACCCGTTGCGCGTCGATGACTGTTATGCACGGCTCTTCCCCTTGGAGCGCAATCTCGCCGATTGTCGTCGCGACCTCCGCCGCCAAACGGGCCGTCACGCACCAGGCATCGGCGAAGCGGGCCGAACGGCTCATGCCCTTGAACGCTCGATTGCCGCGGCCTGTCACGGCTGGGACTTTCTGCGTACGGCCCCGCTCAGCGTCCGCGACCCCGCGTTACCCAAGGCAGCGGCATCAGACTATTTCGGCCGCTTTCGTGAGGTCGTCAGCGATCCGCTCAATGCGTACATTCCACGCCATGCGCGGGCAGGGCTGGTCGAGGATGGCTTGGTTTACTTGCACAACGGCCATCGCGTGCCGGTTGCGGGCAAGTATGCGTATTACGATGATTTCAGCAACCTGCTCGTCATCAATCGTGGCGTGCACGAGCCGCTGGAGGAGTATTGTTTTCAAGAGATCCTCAAGCGGCTACCGTCGCGCCCGTTCATGCTGGAGTTGGGTGCACTCTGGGCGCACTACTCCATGTGGTGCAAGCAACAGCGGCCCAATGCCGAAGCCTGCATGGTGGAGCCAGAGCCGGACAATCTGGAGTCGGGTCGCCTCAATTTTGCCCGCCACGGCTACAGCGGGCGCTTCATCCAGGCCAAGGTCGGGCCGGATGACTTCAAGGTGGATGCCTATATGGCGGAATCCGGCTGGGACAAGCTCGACATCCTGCACGCCGATATCCAAGGCGCCGAGCTGGCGATGCTGGACGATGCCCGCCAGGCGCTGGAGCGTCGGCAGGTCGATTACCTGTTTCTCTCAACGCATTCACAACAACTCCATCACCAGTGTGCGGAGCGTCTGACCAAGCTCGGCTATGTTGTCGTTGTCTCCGCCGACTTCGACAATCAAACAACGTCTTACGACGGGTTCCTGCTGGCGGTGAGTCCACTGCTAGCGCCGCCCGGGTCCGCTGCGCCGTAAGCGGTATCTGAGCGGCGTTCTTGCCAGACCCGGCATCAGGCAATCACTGTCGCGTGCTGGCAGCAAATGCGCTGGCGTCACGGCACGATCAGCGCCGGTTCGCCAGCCGAGCTGACGTCAGTCGCAGGCCCCGAGGCGATGCAAATCCGAGCGCAGCGGAGCCTCCCCGCGCGAAGCCAGCGACAACGTCTTCGCCCTGGTGGTGATGGCGCAGATCCGCGCCAAGGTCACTGAGGATGCCGAGACGCTCAAGGGCTGGAAATTCCGCCTGATTCGCCTGATGTACGAGCGCGGTTATGAGCAAGCACGGATTTTGGAACTGTTCCGGCTCATCGACTGGATGATCCGCCTGCCCAAGGCGCTGGAAGCCGACTTTCGCCAAACACTCTATGCCTATGAGGAGCAACAGCGTATGCCGTATGTGACGACGGTTGAACAAGCGGGGATTCAGCAGGGCGAAGCCCTCATCCTGCTGGCTCAGTTACAGGAGAAATTCGGCCACGACAGCGCCGAGGTCTACCGCGAGCGCATCACCGCCGCCGAGCCTGAGCAACTGCTGCAATGGTCCAAACGCATCCTCAGCGCCGAGACGCCGGAGACGATTTTCCACTGAGGCGCGGGACCGCGGCCCGATCCTCTGCAGCCCGCGCGATCGGCGTGCGCTGCTGTATTGCCAAGGCCGAATAGCATGACCGGGCCGGTCGCCGGTAAGCGTCCAGCGAACTACCGGATTGACGGCTGCTGATTGAGGTCGTCCATTTTTAGATTGTGCGGCAGCAGCGCAGCGATGGCCTCGGGCGTCTTCGCAGCGGGCAGCTGTTCGAAGAGATGGTTGAGGTACGCCCAAGGCTCGAGGCCATTGGCCTTCGCGGTTTATGCCGCGCGCCGAACTATGCCGAATGCAAGGATGCTCGCCAAGCCTCGTCGAAAATGCAGTGTGACCTGTTCGGCATAGTCTTGTCTCTCCGCGTTCAACACCGGAGGACAAGATCATGTTGGCGGAAGAGTACTTGCGTAATAGTCGGCTGTTCCAACGTCTGAGGAACGGGCCCCACGGACCTCTGATCGTTCACTACACCACCCGCCTGGTCAAAGAGGGGCTCGCTTGCCACGGCGTCTGGCGATGTCTGAACCTCACCGATGGTCTCTTGAAGTGGCTGGCCAGCCGCCGCATGGGGCTTGCTCGACTCGATGAGCACGTGATCGCACGCTACCTGAGCCACCGAGGTCGCAAGCAGTCAATCCAGTCGAGGTTTGTCCCGCCGGCGCCAGCGATCTCGGCAAGATTGGACACGCGGATGTCATCGGCTACGTCGAGCGCCACGCTCGGGACGCAAGCGCGGCGTCTGGCAAGGCCATGTGTTGGTCCCTGCGCGCCGGTGCCACCTTGTCCCAGATCGGCCACGTGCTCGGACACGCGCACCCCGACACCACGCGCATCGATGCAAAAGTCGATCTTGAGGGGCTTCGCTCGTTGAGCCTGCCTTGGCCGGGAGGTCTGCAATCGCCGCTGCAGCGCGCCAAACCCTATCTCTACAGCGATGCGGAGATCCGTGCGTTATTGACCGCCGCCTTGGCCCTGCCACCGCTCGATGCGCTGCGAAGGTGGACCGATCATTACCTGTTCGGGACGATTGCCGCGACAGGCCTGCGTTTGTCCGAATCGCTCGCGCTGCTGCGCAGCGATGTCGATCTCGGTCCTCGCACCCCTAACGGCTACCTATCCCGTTCGCAACTTCACCGCTCGCTACCCCTGGACTATCTGGCTGCTGTGGGCCTTGGAGGATCGCATCGAAACCCTCGGCGCGGCGGTCACTTTCCTGGACTCGGCGGCGGCGCGCACAGCGGTTGTGGCGGACCTGGCGGCACTCACGGCCTGGCCTGGCTATCGCGAAACCAACCGAGCGGATCTGGCCTTCGCGCATGCGGTGCGCATCCTCTGGGTGGCCGTCACCCACTGGGACTGGCTCGATGCGGGTCTGCAAACGCGCTTGCACGCCGCGCTGGAGCGGGCGGTGGCGGATGCCCTGCCGTTGTCGGATCGCCTGTACGCGCCCTTCCCGGATCGCGCGGCGCTGCTCGCGACCGGTGTATGTTAAGGCGCCTGCGCCCTGGCACTGGCCGCCACGGCGGTGGCACATCCGGCGGCGGCGCGCCTGCACGAGCGGGTGTCGCTGCTCTTTGGCGCCGTACTGGAGCGGCGACAGCAGGGCTTCACCGAAGGCGTCTCTTACGATGGCTATCTGCTGAGCTTCCTGGCCGATTGGCTGACGACGCAGCCCCCGCAGGCGCGCGAGAAGCTATCCGCGCACCCGGCCTGGGCCGGGCTGCTGGCGCAACCGCTGGCCTTGGCCGCGCCGGGCGACCTCATGGCCAGCGCCCCCTTGGGCGATGTCGAGCCGGTACGGATGCCCTTTGTCTGGTCCGCCTTGGCCAAGCTGCACGCCTTGCAGCCAACCGCGACCACGGCCTGGGCCTTGGCGCGCTGTGCCCTGCCGGCCTTGCGCGCGGATGCACTGGTCGCGCTGACGCGGGCAGCGGAGACGGTGTCGCCGCAACCCCCGAGCGGAGACGCACCAATCCAGCTGAACGCCACACTGGGGCTACGCGGCGGACATGCGCCCGAGGATCTGGCATGGCGGGCGGTCTGGTTGATCGGCCGCAAGCAGCTGTTGGTCTGCGATCAGGTGCAGGGTGCGACACCTGTGCCAGTCGCCGACCACTGGCACGGCCATCCCGAGCTGTATTGGTGGATTCAGCAGGGAGCGGCGCTATTGGCCAGTGCCGAGCAGCCCGAGCGGCTGTTACGGATCAGCTCGCCCCAGTGTCCGCTAGAGCCGGCGGATCTCGACCGACTGCCCGGCTCGCGCGGGCCGTTGACGCTGTCGGTCAGCCTCAGCCCGGCGCCTGGCGAGCCGATCCTCCGCACACCGGCGTCGGCACCGCTGCAAGTCACGGCAAAGCGCGGGGGCGCGATCATGCGCGCGCAAGCGCGTCCAGACAATGAGCGGATGCGGGCCATTGCGGTGAGCTGCGAAGAATCGGCTACACTCGAATTTTGAGCTGCACCGAGCCAATATCCGAGACCCACCATGAATGCCTACAAGACCTACGTCCGCATGGATGCTTCAAGCCGCCTTGTGCTGGAAGGCATGCCTTTCCCGGAAGGTGCCTTGTTGGAAGTGCTGGTGGTTGATCAAACGCGCCAGCCTGAGGAGCGAACCGAAAGCTGGCGTGCGCTGATGCGCCATGTGCAGCGTCTGCCCGAGTCGGCAGCGCTAACCGACGAGGACATTGCAGCCGAGATCGACGCGCAGCGGAGCGGGCGCTCATGCGGGTGGTGATCGACACCAATCTCCTGGTGTCAGCGGTGATTCGGGATCGTCTGCCCGAACGCGTGCTGCTGTGGTGCTTGGGGCATTCGGATATCGAGTGGTAGGTGACACCCGAGATCATGGCCGAATACAGCGCGGTCATTCAGCGCCCGAAATTCAACTTGCCTCGTGCAACCATCAACTGGTGGTTAGAACTGCTCGCGTCCGATACGCAGCTGATCGAAGCGAGGGATAACATCGACTTCCCGCGCGACCGCAAGGATGCGCCTTTTCTGATGTGCGCGGCCTCTGGCAAAGCGGATTATTTGATCACTGGGGATGGCGATTTCAGCGAGGCGCAGGGGCTGATCGCGACACCCATTCTAAGCGTGCGCGCTTTTGCGCAGGCGGTTGCTCCGCAAACCTTGGTCGCGCCAGAAGGCTAGCGCAAGGCTCGCAAGTCAGTCGGTCGCTATCTCGCCGCGCAGGCGGCCAGGGCGGGGCAAGATCCCGCACCTGATCCTGTTCCGGTGACAGGATACTGAATTCCGTACGGTGATCCGCACGGCTCGCCGCTACGCCGGAGCGCCCCTGTGGGGACGTGCTGCGGTTTTAGGCTGCCGCCACTGCCAGGCGCTGAATCCGCCGAATCAAAGGGGCCAGGCTCGATTTATTTATCCAACTCAAAGCATCCCACGACGTCAGCGCCTAGGTCGCGGTAGGGGCGGCGGGTGACCGCCGTCCCTACCGCGACCGTTGCGCTTGGCGGAGGAGGGCTGTGATGGCCAAGACGCTCCTTGTCACCGGCGGTGCTGGCTTCATCGAGACCAATGTGCTCGGCACCTTTAGCCTGCTCGATAGCGCCAAGGCCTACTGGAGCGCGCTCGATGCGAGCCGGTAATGAAGGGACGGACTTGCGGTTGCGGTAGGCTCAGATGGATTGTGCTACAGATCCGGAGTTCTAAGGGTCTGGTGAACGGAACGCCGAGCACTTTCCCAGGCGTTGACGTCGATGTCCCGCTTGCCAGCTATAACCAAATAGGTTAGCTTCTGGTGATGGAGAAACGCACCCCGCACTGCAAGCTGGATGCCGTGCAAGCCCTGGTCAGGGCTGGCCGGGTACGCGCCACCCGATCCGCGCGAGAAACGGCGAGTAGCCTGGGGTTTTCCTTCTCAGAGATGCTGGAGGTCTTGATGGCACTGACGCCGCAGGATTTCTACAAAAGCATGACGACCTATGCCGATCATCGGGTCTGGCAGGATGTCTATCGGCCAAACACGCGGGCTGGCGAACTCTACCTGAAATTGACGGTGATCGACGATCTTCTGATCGTGTCCTTCAAGGAGTTGTGATCATGAAGTGTCCTGTTTGCGGCGCGGCGGAACTGATTCGCGACACGCGCGACATCCCCTACACCTACAAGGGCGAAACCACGCTTATTCCGTCGGTCACGGCTGATTTTTGCCCGGCGTGCGATGAATCCATCACCGATCGGGCCGAAACCGAGCGCGTCATGTGTGAGATGCAGGCATTCAACAAGCAGGTGAATGCGGCGATTGTCGACCCTGACTTTCTTGCCAAAGTGCGCAAGAAATTGCATCTTGGGCAACGCGAGGCGGCGGAGCTCTTCGGTGGAGGTGTCAATGCCTTCTCCCGCTACGAAACCGGTAAGACTAAACCGCCGCTTGCGCTTGTGAAGTTATTCAAGCTGCTTGACCGTCATCCCGATTTGCTCGACGAGCTAAAGATGGTTTGAGCGTTTGAATCAAAGGGGCCAGCCTCCAGGCTCGAATTTATTTCTAATGTCAAGCCGTAAAGCGCATAAAGATGGACATGAGCGGCATTGACGCAGAGCGTGAGCGGATTTGGCCAGGATGGCCGCGCGAACCAAGTCCGGCTTAGCGCCAAGTCTCCAATTAAAGGGGCTCGATTTATTTTTGATTGGCGCCGGCATTCGCCCGGATCAGCTCGGTTCGCTCATGATGATGCCGATAGCGCGTTACCTCGCTGCAGAGTTGCAGCCCACGCGCTGGCCACCCTGTCTGTGGCTGGTGACCGGCCTAGGCGCTGCCCAAGACAACCCATCAGGGTGCGTTGCCTGCAGGCGCGGTCAGGCTCCCAAGCGGCTGCTTGCTCGAGCCAGGCGTTGAGCGGCTGCCGTGCCTGCACGGCCGCCTGGGCTCCGGCGGCATAGAAGGCCAGCCGTGTGCGCTGTGGATGCGTGCGGATCTGTTCTGGCGTCAGGGCGATCAGCGGTTGCCACTGGCCCTGCAGCCAGGCGCCTTGTCGTCGCGCTAAGAGCTGAGCTGGGGTTTCCGCTGGCGGGGTAGGCTTGGCGGGAGCGGCTGGAGCCGGTGGCGGAGCGGGCGTTGCTGCCGGCGGCACCGCGGCCTGTTGTGATTGCTTCTGTTGCGCGCGGCTCGCCTCATAGCCCTGCTGGGTACGTTGTGCGCTTTCACTCAGGGGTTGCGCGGCAAGCGCCTCAAGGGTTGGCCAATCGAGTGCCCGCGCGGCCTGGTAGAGCGCCCACTGCTTGGCGTCCATGTGCTCGCTGGCCAAGGCATCGTCGCCGCGTTGGCGATGCAAGCGCGGGTCGATAAAGGCGCTGATCTCGCGGGCGGTCGGTCGCCGCAGGCCTTGCACCTCCAACGCGCTGAGCCCCTCGAACAGCGCGGTGGTGGTGGCGACCGGATTGGCCAGCATGTCCTCATGGCGCACCGCCAAGCGCGGAAGACCGCGGCTGCTGTTCAGCGCATCGCGCAGATGGCGCTCCCAGAGCGCGATGCCGAACGCCAGCGGGAAGCCCTCGCGCTGCTGCAGCGATTGCGCGACCTGGATCGGATGGCGAAAGACGTGCAGGATGACCGGCACCTCGAGCAACGGCCGCCAGCAGGGAAAGAGCACGCACAGGCGCGGGTCTTTCAGCACCCAGGGCCGATGGGCGTCGAGATTGAGAATCAGGTTGCGCGCCTGCCGCTCAAACTCAGCGCGCGCCTCAGCGGGGATGTTGGCGGGGCAGAACCGGCTGAGCTGCCACCAACTGGCGCTGACCGAGCGGAACAGGGCGTCGTTGAACTGCATGACATCGACGCGTTCCCAGTGGCCTTTGGGGTTGGATTCGCTTGCGCGCTGGAAGCTGCCCTCGGCGCCGAGGTAAGCGCCCATCATGTTGATCATGCGTGTGACTGCTGAGGTGCCGGAGCGGTGCATGCCGAGGACGATGAGTTGCATGGCGGTGGTTGGGCTTGGGTTGGTTGCTGAGTTGGGGCTGCGTGCGCTTGATCGCGGTGTTTGGCGGGATTATCCGGGGTCAGCGGGGTTGGTCAATGTGCGTTCTGCAGCTGCGCTGTTGCTGGGGGCATCGCTGGCGGCCGCGGGTCGTTGGGGAAGGCCGCATGCAGGTCCGCGAGCAGCGCGGCGGCTTCGCGCGGATACCTACGGTGCTGCAGCAGCCAGTGGAGCGGGATCAGTGGCGCGAGCAGGTGCGGGCGTCAGCGCCTGAAGCGGCTAATTGCATCCATCGCGGGCTCGATCTCAGCTTGCAGGATCTGCTGGCGTGCATCGAGCACAAGACGCGTAACGGTCTCCGGCGTCGCTGCTACGGGCTTGGCAAGGTGGCTAGGCTCGCCTACTGGCGTGGTCTGTGGCTGGATGGCAGCCGCCGGGGTAGCGAGTGAACCGGTGAGCGTTAGGGCTTGTTGTGCGCTCCCGTTTCTCTGGATGCTGCGCAAGGCCTGTGGTGCAACGGTCCCGACATGGCACAGGGGACGGTCGGGCCGCTGGTAAGTGCGACCGCGTAAGCGTCGATACTCCGCCTGCCAGGCAGCGCGGGGGGCGTCTGGGCGATTTGTCGCAATGCCGCCATGCATCTGGTGAAAGGTGCCCTCGCCCAACAGCAGGATGACGTCGCTGTCCGGCAGGGCACAGGCCCGCGCCCAGGTATCCAGGTTCACCAGTCCGCCTCCCGCAGACGTAAAGCCGGGATCGAAACCACCCAGTTCGGACCACAACGCGCTTGGCAAGAACACTGCATTGCACTCCGCTGGCATGGCAAACCAGCCGCCGGCTGACGAGCCCGCGAAGACCGAGATATCAAACAGGTGATAGCCGTCCGTTTCCCAGTCGACCTCGGCGAGCAGGGCGTCTTCGGCCTGCTGATCGTAGCCCTCGCGGACGCTATCCATCTGCACCTTCGGCCCCAAATGGAATCCGAGCGTGCCGATCACAGGGCGATGATGCAGCCGTGAGGCGGTCAGGGCCTGCGCAAGGAGGCCGGGCGACGCTAAGCGGGCGCCGTCGATCATGACCCCGATCAGATCGCCGCGAGCCAGTGCCAAGCCGGTATTGACGGCGGCAACCGGGGAGGCCGGTGCGGGAGATTGGCGATGCAGACGCAGCGTTGCGCCATGCGCTGGACACGCCTCCGCGGTCAGCGGGTTTGGGGAGCCGTTATCCACCAGGATGATTTCGTAGTCGTCGGCCTTGATCCCGCGCTGCATGAGCGGCGATAGTGAGCGAATTGTCCGCGGTATCTCGCGTGCCATGTCGTAGGCGACGACGACGATCGAGAGGCGTGGCTGCGACATTACTTGCTCCGTCATGCCCGGTGGCTGTTCATTGAACCCAGACAGCGAGAAAGCGCATGTCAGTGTCTCCTTACCTCGATCTGCTGAAGCGGTGCCTGCTCAACGAGATTTATCTCGATGATGAGCTACGACTGCTCTACCTGCGCCGATGTTTGGCTGGGGAGGAAGCGTTTGACTTTGCTGTTTACCATAACATTCGCACCGCCCGCGCTGAAGAGTACGCAAAACTCTGCAACGCACGCGCGATCGGGCAGTTTTACGACCGTAATATCCACAACGCTGGCTTCAGCCACACCATGATCGGGCGTCAGCGGCTGGATGGTCTGCATGACTGTCTTGATGTCATCTTGGCCGAGGGGATTCCCGGCGATCTGATGGAATGTGGGGTATGGCGCGGTGGTGCTTGTGTGTTAATGGCAGGCTTCCTGAAAGACCATGGCATTACGGATCGCAAGGTGATTCTCGCGGACAGCTTTGACGGGGTACCGCCGTCGAGCATGCAGCCTGATGCGCACCTGCGCCTTGATAAGAGCGTCTTTCCGGAGCTGGCTGTCAGCCTGGAGGAGGTGAAAACCAATTTTGAGCTCTACGGGCTTCTCAGCCATCAAGTCCATTTCCTGAAAGGCTGGTTTAAGGAGACGCTGCAGAAGACGCCTTCAGCGCATTTGGCCCTGCTGCGTCTGGACGGGGATCTCTACGAGTCCACCATGGATGCATTGATCGCGCTGTATGATCGCGTGAGCCCGGGCGGCGTCGTGATCATTGATGATTGGGGGGTTCTTCCACCCTGCCGGCAGGCGGTTGAGGACTATTTTGCAGGCCGCGATGAAGTTGTTCCCGAGGTTCAGGCAATGGATTGGTCTGGGGTTTGGTTCAAGAAACCGGGTAAGCCTGCCAATGTTGAACGTCGCTCCTATCAGACTGCGTTCCCGGCGCCGTTCCTGAAGGGCTACCAAGCCGGCACCCTGGGATATACCTATCGCGGAGTGCCGTGTCTCAAGAGTCCGATCGACTTGGCGCTCTATGCCAAAGCGATCTGGGAACTCAAGCCCGCGACCCTGATCGAGATCGGCAGCAAGGCCGGTGGCAGCGCGCTCTGGTTTGCCGATCTGTTGCAAAGCTATGGTCTTGAGACGCCGGTGTACTCGATCGATCTGCAGCCGCCACAGGGCCTCGATGACCCGCGCATCCGCTTCCTGACCGGCGATGTCAATGCCTTGGCAGCGGTGTTCTCCGAACAGGGGCTGATCGAGGCACCACGGCCCTGGCTTGTGACCGAGGACAGCGCGCATACCCATCAAGCCTGCCGTGCCGCCTTGGCGCAGCTCGCCGAGCTGATGCAGACCGGGGATCTTTTGGTTATGGAAGATGGGGTACTCGATGACTTGGGACTCTCCGAGCGTTACGACGGAGGTCCGAACCGGGCGCTGCAGGCGTTCTTCAGCGAACATCCCGATGTCTTCCGCGTGGATCGCGCGCTCTGTGATCTGTTCGGCAGGAATGCGACCTATGCGCCGAATGCTTGGTTGTGGAAGAGCTGATGGGTGGTCTGGGCTAGGCTCAGGTGGATCGTGCTACAGATCCGGAGTTCTGGGGCGGATTCACGGAACGGTTGGGTGAACGGAAAATGGGGATGCACCACGGTTTCGGGTTGGTGGCACCCCAGCTGCCGAATCGGCTACACTCCCGGCATGCCAACCGACAAGCACAGCGCCGAGACCGCATCGCCCAAGCGCGACGATGACAGCCCCTGGAAAGAGGCCCTCGAGCGCTTCTTTCCGGAGTTCCTTGCCCTCCTGTTCCCGGCCATCCATGCCGAGATCGACTGGTCCAAAGGCGTGCAATTCCTTGACAAGGAATTCCAACAGCTGGTGCAAGAGGCCAAGACTACCCGGCGCCATGCCGACAAGCTGGTCGGCGTCACCTTGCGCGATGGCACCGCGGTCTGGGTGCTGATCCATGTCGAGGTGCAAGGCGAGCCGGAAACCGCCTTTGCCGAGCGCATGTACACCTACCACTACAAGATCCGCGACCGCTATCAGGTGCCGGTCGCCAGCCTCGCGGTCTTGGCCGATACGGATCACCGCTTTCGCCCCCGGCAGTTCAGCAGCGCACTCTGGGACTGCCGCGTTGACTTCCGTTTTCCGATGGTCAAACTGCTGGACTATGCCGAGCCCGAGCGCTGGGCTGAGCTCGAAGCCAGCGACAATGTCTTCGCCCTGGTGGTGATGGCGCAGATCCGCGCCAAGGTCACCGAGGATGCCGAGACGCTCAAGGGCTGGAAGTTCCGCCTGATTCGCCTGATGTACGAGCGCGGCTATGAGCAAGCACGGATTTTGGAACTGTTCCGGCTCATCGACTGGATGATCCGCCTGCCCAAGGCGCTTGAGGCCGACTTTCGCCAAACACTCTATGCCTATGAGGAGCAACAGCGTATGCCGTATGTGACGACGGTTGAACAAGCGGGGATTCAGCAGGGCGAAGCCCTCATCCTGCTGACGTTGCTACAAGAAAAATTCGGCCACGACAGCGCCGAGGCCTACCGCGAGCGCATCACCGCCGCCGAGCCTGAGCAACTGCTGCAGTGGTCCAAACGCATCCTCAGCGCCGAGACGCCGGAGACGATTTTCCACTGAGGCGCGGCGACCGCGGCCCGATCCTCTGCAGCCCGCGCGATCGGAGCGCGCCGCTGTTCGTCTCTCCTGCCGGGCATGAAGACCGACCACCCGATCGATCTGTTTCCGCGCAGCGGCCCTGAGGCCTTTCGGGTGCTCACCGGTGGTCTGCAGCGTGAAGGCGGCCGAGGCGCCGCCGTATCGCGAGCCGGCCTCGCTGCGGCAGTGGATCAAGCCCGGGCGCTGGGAGACCCTGCGCTTTGCGCTGCCCAGCGCGGCGCTCAGCCGACCCCAGCCCTTGCGCCTGGACCCGGCCAACCGCGCCTGCCGGCTGCGCATCCGCGCCTTGCGGCTGGGTGCGGCCGAGTCGAACATGACTTGGTGGTCTGCCGAAGCCGGCCAACCCAGCGCCCAAGCCTTCGCCCGCCTGCGCCTGCAGGGCGATGGATGAGGCTGCAACCGCCACAGGGCCTCGATGAGCGAGGGCTCTCCGAGCGTTTCGACGGAGGTCCGAACCGGGCGCTGCAGGCGTTCTTCCGCGAACATCCCGATGTCTTCCGTGTGGATCGCGCGCGCTGTGATCTGTTCGGCAGGAAGGCGACCTATGCGCCGAATGCGTGGTTGTGGAAGACCTGATGGGTGGAGGAAAGGGCGGCCGGTCAGGCTCGGCTCTTGTCTGCGGTCGTGGCGGACTGTATTGTCGAACAGTGCTCTTAAGCGTACTCTTAAGCGTATGTCTTGATGGATGCTCGAGGGGTGTCTATGGCCAATCTTAACGCTAACGATCTGAAAATACGGGGTGTGACCGCCATCGCCGAGGCGCTGTCTGAGCAAACCGAGGCGCTGGTTGCGGTGCGAGGCAGGCCAACTTACGTGGTGATGACGCTTGACCACTACCAGCATCTGCGGGAATGCGAACTGGACGTGGCGCTCGCGGAGACGCGCGCTGACCTCGCCGCCGGGCGAGTCATCAGGGAATCGGCCGAGGCGCATCTGGAGCGTCTCGATGCGATGGAGCGATCCTGAGCTCAACCGATGTCCTTCACGCTGGTTTTCACGGACAGCTACAACCGGCGTGCCGGCAAGTGGCTGAAGCGCCATCCGGAACTCCGAGGGCAGTATCTGAAAACACTGCAACTGCTCGAAGCCAATCCCTTTCACCCGTCGTTGCGGCTGCATGCGCTGCATGGACGTCTCCAAGGCTTGCACTCGGTTTCGATCAATCTTTCCTACCGCATCACGCTCGAGCTGCTGATCACAGAGGCCGAAGTGATCCCGATTGACATCGGCAATCATGACTCGGTGTATCAGTAAGTCGTGCCTTCCGTGACCGTCATCTTCCTTTGCGTTGCCCAGCGAGGCGCTCAGCCCACTGCTGCGGTCGGTTGATCGCATTCGGCTGTTCCCGGTTCGGGTATGGCGAGTGCGTCACGCCGTTGCAGTTGTGCAGCCCAAGACGGTGCTCGGCCGACGGCGCCCAGATCGCCTTGGCGCTGCCCGAGACAACCCATCAGGGTGCGTTGCCTGCAAGCGCGGTCAGGCTCCCAAGCGGCTGCTTGCTGGAGCCAGGCGTTGAGCGGCTGCCGCGCCTGCACGGCCGCATGGGCTCCGGCGGCATAGAAGGCCAGGTTTGAGTAAGGCATGTAGATCTTTGCTGATGCGGGCTTCGAGGCGAGCGGTTGAGGACACCGACGGCATGATGGACTCCCGTCACGATGGATTTGAACTCAGGAGATAATACGGCAAATTGCCGTCAACTTCTGCAGCGCTAGCGGTCAAGTCGGCGAGCACGGAGGTGCTGGCCAAGGTGCCTCGGGCGGATGGGGCGACTGCTGTCGTGCGTGTGCGCACCACGGCCTTCAATCAAGCCGACGACCGGGTCTTGGAGCTAGACTCTAGTGTTGCAAAAAATGCGCGATAGTGTACTATTGTCTCATGGAAAGCACCATGAGTACAGGCAAAGCGGCGAAACGGCTGGGCGTTTCGGTCAAGACGTTGCAGCGCTGGGAGCGCGAGGGGCGGCTCATTCCGGTCGCACGCACCGACAGCAATCGCCGCCTTTACACCGAGACGCAATTGCGTGAGTTCATCGGATGGCAACAGGGACCTGAGAGACCGACGCGGCTGGTGGCTTACTGCAGGGTCTCATCAACGGCGCAGAAGCCAGACCTGGCCAATCAGCGTCGCGTGCTGGAAGAGTTTGTCGTGGCGAGAGGTTTAGCGAACGTCGAGTTCGTCGAAGAAGTGGGCGGCGGTTTGAACTTCAAGCGCAAGCGTTTTTTGGCACTCATGGATGAGATCGGGCAGCGGAGCATCAACACCCTGATCCTCGCCCACAGGGATCGGCTGACACGCTTTGGGTTCGAGTGGTTCGAGCATTATGCCAAGACGCATGGCTGCGAGATCTTGGTGCTCAACCAAGAGCTGCTATCCCCCGAACAGGAGATGGCGCAGGACTTAATGACCATCGTGCACTGCTTTTCGTCTCGGTTGTACGGATTGCGAAACGTTCGCAAAAAGCTCAACGAGGCACTGAATACGGATCAGGACAGCGCCGAATGAAGGTGACGCGCATCCTGCACGCCAAGCGGCCCAACCAGGGCAAGCTCGCGGCACTGTGCGAACAGGCCAAGCGGCTCGGGCGAGTACGCTCCGAGGTCTGGCAGCGCTTTGGCTCGCTTCAAGGCGTGGGCCTGTCAGATCGCCAGATTCGCGACTGTTGGCTTGAGCAACAGCGTGCCTTCCCGGTCTCAGCCAATGCCTGGAAGGAAACCTTGCGCGATGCCAAGGGCGACATCACCGCCAACATGGAAGCCGCCAAGGTCAAAGCACGCCGCTGCATCGGGCGTCACACCCAAGACCAGGCTGAACAGAAGCGGCTGTTCACCGCGCTGAAGATCAACGACTGGACCCGCGATCCCTATCTGCGTCGCGTGATGC
>NZ_NHSH01000078.1 GCF_016653315.1 Halochromatium roseum
ATCCGCGTCGATCAGGGGATTGTCAAGCGTATCGGGCGCTTGTTCAAGCCGGTCGTTTGCCCTGTGCGCTGATCAGCGATTCTGCATGGATTGCCGAGGGGGTTCTGGGCTCAAATTGAACTGCCTAGGTGCTGGGTGGGGCATGAAGGCGCCGGTCTTCCCCGACATCGATGGGGCCTTCACTTGGTATATCGCGACCAAGGATGGGCTCCGCTTGGCACACGGCCGGATCGCGGAAGATGTCGCGGTTGAGCGCGTTTATGACTTGCTGTGTCGGATCAGGGAGAAATGGTGTGCTGCTGTTCCAGATTTTCGCGGGTTCTGAGACCGGAAAAAAATTAGACAAATGACTGACGTTCCCCTAAATGCTGTAGCAATCTTAGCAGCCGGTGGCTGATCGCTAACTGAGGCCGAGATGCTGCTGCGCCTGATGGAGCGCAAATTCGACCCCACCACCCACCGCACCGATGCCCGGCTGCGCCAACAGATCCAAGAGGCCGATGCGAAGACGCTGCTGGAGTGGTCCGATCGTATCCTTACCGCTGGTTAATCCGCTCCTGTAAGCGCGCGTCGACCTCTTTGATCTGGAGCTCAACGCCCTTGATGTCCTTCTGTAGGCGTGCCATGAAGGCCTTCGGGTTGACCGTCGAGTGCTTTAAATGCTCAAACCGGTGGAAATTTTCCACTAGTTCGTCCTTTTGGGATTTGTTGGGATTTGGTCAGCTCGAAATAATACCCCTCTGGGAACTTCTCAGCGTTGTCTCAGCGGGGAGGCCTGTTAACGCTACCTGGCCGGCACCGATGATCGCGCCAGCCCCGATGCTGATGCCTTGTTTGAGGATCGCACCGCTGCCGATGAAGGTGCCCTCGCCGATGAGTACGCCGCCGTTGACGCGCGCGCCGGTGGCGATGTGACAGTGATCGCCGATCTCGGCATCATGCTCGATGAGCGCCTGGCTGTTGATGATGCAGTTGGCACCGATGCGGGCGTTGGCATTGATCAGGCAGGCGTGCATCAGGAGGCTGCCTTCGCCAAGGGTGGCGTGGCGCGAGCAGTAGGCGGTCGGCGACTGGATCACGGGGAGCTTGGCGCCATGGTGCTTGGGCAGGTTGAATAGTCGCCTGCGGGTGCCGGGGCTCTTGATCTGGCCGACGGTGACGAGGGCATTGGGTGTCTTGGCGAGCAGGGCCGGCAAGTCGTCATCGCTGCCGAGTATGGGATAGCCGAGCACGGCTTCGGTTCCCTCCGTCGGCGGCTGGACGATGCCGACGATCTGGTATCTAGCCTCGGCTTCGATCACGTCGATGCAGGCGCGGCAGTGGCCGCCGCCGCCGAGGAGTAAGAGTGGCGTCATATCAACACCAGGCTACCGGGGGAAAGGCATCCTGGATCATGCCAAGGCGCTTTGTTTTTCAGTCTCTAACTGAAGATTCAATGGAACGACTAAGCGCGCCTGAGGCAAGTTTGCGCTGATTTCTAAGATATCACCATCCCATAGAGTCCTGTAAAAACCTTTTGCAACATTATTTTGAATCTGACGCAGGGCCTTCAGCATGTTGTTTTCATCGCTAGATCCAAAGGTGATGATTCCATTGAATTGGACCAAAGCATCCTGATCAAGCGGCTTGATGATCTTTTCGATCAGATAATCTAGGCGCTTGAACTCATCCTCTTCGAACCAGTCAGCCCAAAGAATCAGATCCCATTGGATATCTTCCGGATCTTGGGCCACCAGACATTTGACCTTGAAAGGGCCACGCTCCTGCTCGATTGCCTGCAGTGCCTTGGCGATTGTTAAAGCGAGATTTCGCATAATGCTTTCACCAGTGTCTGGGTTGCAGACAGCATGCTTGTGGCATCCGTCTCTTTTGCGCTTCGAGGGTCTTCATACCGCTTTGTCTCATGCCACTTGCTGACCACATTCCAAGCGGCTAATTCTTTGATAGCTTTTTCTTTTCCAGTGAGCTGGAGGAGAAAAAGGAAGTTGTGTGTTTTGAGAACCTTTAGATCGCCTGCTGTCCGAAATGTCCGCCAATTTAATTGCTTGGTGACTGCATATTTCAATGCCAACTCAACACAATAACCACTCAGATAAATGGCGTTCGCGTATCGCTGATGCTGAGTAAGCAGCAGGGCATCGTCATATTTTTGCCTGAGATTTTTAACGATCTCATTAAGCGGCATTCCTGGCTCAACTTCAGTTTTACCCATGGCTCATTATTGCCCCATGATGCTTTAAAGCGGAATGATTACGCCAACCCCGCGCTACTTGGCAGGTTGATGATCCGCCGTGCTAGCGATTCCGCTACCGGCAAGGGTGCGCGCGGGCAGTGCTGATAGGGCGGCAACTGGTGCATCAGTGTCCAGGCTGGGCGGGTCATCAAGCCGGCGTCGTTGGTCGCCTCCAGAATCGTATCGCGTTGATCGGCTACCGCCTCGTCCAAGATCAGCGTCTGTAGCCAATCGTTGCTCTCGCACCCCGACGGCTCTTGCATCAGCCGTACCTGCTCAAGTCCGGCGAAGGCCTGCAGGTAACGCGCGGTCAGTCGCCGCTTCGAGGCCAGAAAATCCGGCAACTGCTCCAGCTGCGCACAGCCAAGCGTGGCGTTGAGATTGGGCATGCGGTCGAGATAGCCGATCCCATCTCCCGTTCGCGGTTTAGCCGTCTTGGAATTCCAACCGGTGCTCGATGCGATCAATGCGGGCAATGAGTTAGTCGGTATGTCCATGCTGTTCGACGACTTCACCATACCTATGCGCGAGGTCGCGCCGAAGGCCTGCCACAGTGGATTCCAAATTGGTCATGCGCGATTCCAGCCGGGCAAAGCGCTCGGTGTGTTTGTCTTGTACGGCGCGGATCGCGCGCAGATGCTCGAGGACGAGGTTATCGACGCTGTCGGTCATGACCAGAGCTCCGTTCGGGTTGAGTCGCAAGCGATTGTCATAGGTTATACCGATCCACCTTGTCTTGCGCGAGTCTGCTCGGCTCGGTGAACCAGGCGACGGTCACGCTCAGACCGCGACGAAAGCCATCCAAGCCGCCATACTGCGGTACCCAGCCCAGCAGCTCGCGGGCCTTTGTATTCGAGCCAGCCCCAGCTGTGCTGCGCGACGAGTCGACTGCGGTGCGGCTCGATAACCGGGTGGTGATTATGGTCGGCGGCAAGGGCCTGCGCCTGCGCCCGCTGACGGCGGAGACGCCAAAGCCGATGCGACCGATTGCCGATAAGCCGTTGCTGGAGGTGATTGTCCGCCAGTTGGCGGCGCAGGGGTTTCATCGCTTCATCTTCGCGCTGCACTACAAGTTCGAGCAGATTCAAGCGCACTTCGGCGACGGCTCAGCGTTGGGGTGCGCATCGACGACCTACTTGAGCAGCAGCCGCCTGGCACCGCGGGTGCGCTTGGCCTGTTGCGCGAGACGCTGGAGCAGCCGTTCTTCGTCACCAATGGCGATCTGCTGACCAAGGCCGATTTCCGCAAGATCCTCGACTTTCATCGCGAGGAGGAGAGTGACTTTACCGTTGGCGCGGTGCGCTACGACATCTCCGTGCCCTATGGGGTGTTGTTACAAGAGGACGATCACATCAAGGGCATCGTCGAGAAGCCGGTGTATCGGCATGATGTGAATGCCGGCATCTACCTGATGAACCCCGAGCTACGGCAGCGGATCCCCAAGGGCCAGCGGACGGATATGACCGATCTGATGACCACGCTGTTGGCGGAGAAGAAGCGCCTGCTGACCTATCCGATTATTGAGTATTGGCTGGATATTGGCCGGCATCCGGATCTTGAGCTGGCTCGGGCGGAGTTTGATGTGCATTTTGGGGAGGGGTGAGGGCAGGTTGACGGCTGCCCGGGACGGTATCTCCGACCCCTTGTGCTGAAGCATCAACGCCTGGCACCGAGATCAGGCCTTCCCTTGCCCTTCGCGCAACTCATGCGCCAGCTGCTGATACTGTCGCGCCTGTTCTGAGCGTCCCATCTGCTCATGGAGCACCGCCAGGTGATGCGCCGCCAGAAAGCTACCACGCCCCTGCACGCTGCCCTCAAGCTGCGGCTGCTCGCCCAGCGCCAGGCAGGTCGACCAAGCGGAGTCCACCAGCGGTAGGAACTCCTGCTCGGCCTGGGCCGGATGCGCCATCGCCCAGTCGAGCAGCAGATCACCGAGCACAAAGAAGAAGTCCGGCGACTGTTGCCAGTGCGGCATCTCCTGCTCGGCCAGCTGAATCGCCGTCTCCAACTGCCCCGCGCGCTTGAGCACATAAA
>NZ_NHSH01000079.1 GCF_016653315.1 Halochromatium roseum
TGGCAGAGGACAGCCTCTGGGTCTTCGTCGATCCATTGTATCCGGCGGGACTGGAGCTGTTGGCAACGCTCCAGGAGGCCGCCGTCCCGACCCAGGTCGTGGTGCTACCGGTCGGTGGACCCGAGTCACTGGATGCCGCGCGCCGGCTGCGCTGTGCGGCCTCGAGTGAGGACGCGTTGACGGCGCTGATCAGCCGGGAGATCGCGACCCTGCCGGCTCCGGCAAACGACTGCGACACTCAGCCGTTGGTGCGGGCCTTGATCACGGCGCGTCTGCTCGGTGTTGAGCAGGTGCCGCTGCTGATCGCCCCGGATGGGCGACTGCAGCAGGGCGTGCCCGCGGACCTGGCCGCTTGGCTGGGGGAGGGCGATGCCGGATGAACACCGCGATCTTCACACGCCTGTCGATGCGGGTCGGGCTGCCTGCGCTCGTCCTCGCCATGACCCTCACCAGCGGCTGTGCCAGTCCGCTTGGCCGTCCGCACTTCGCCTGCGAGGGGCTGCCGACCCGTCCCCTGTGCCTGTCCGTGACTGAGGTCTACCAGCGCACTGAAGGGCAGGGACCACCGCCGGCCGAGGTGCTGACGCGCAAGGAGGTTTTACGATGAGACCGACACTGTCTTCGTTCGCTGTGCTGTCTGGCAGCGCCCTGATCCTGCTGCTAAGTGGTTGTAGCGGATCGCTGCCAAGGGCGTTGCCCGAGGCGCTGCCCTCGACCACGCCCGATACGCTCACCGCGCTACAGGCACCGCAGTCGATGGCGTCATCGCGATCGCGATCAGCGGCCGCCGCCAGCGGGTCGACTGGTCAGGCCTCCGTCGCTCAGAGCGCCGCTGACCCAGGTGAATCAACTGCTTCAGTGCCATCCGAGTCGACGCAGGGCGCACCGGCACCCATCCGCGCCCCAGCCTCAGTCATGCGCGTCTGGGTCGCCCCTTGGGAAGACGCCGACGGCACGCTGCACGGCGCCAATCATCTCTACATCGAAGTCTTGCCGCGCCGCTGGCAACTCGACGGCGCCGTCCTGCCGGCCGCTGGGGTGCTGCAGCCGCTGCAGATTGCCGAGCGCGCCCAACCCGACCGGCCGAATCACCGCCGATGACGCTGATGGACACCGATCGACACACGACGAAGCCATCCCTCGGTCCAGGTGCTGATCGCAACCGCCAGGTGATGCGGGGTTCAAGATCCCAGGTCGAACGCTCTGCGCCCATCAGCGGTTTAACGCCCCTTGACAGCTTCCTTCGACAACCCACACCGCGGCCATCGAGGCCGCTCCATGCAACCCCGGAGACCACCGCTATGGCATCCCACCCTTGTCCAAGTCCGTGTTCCGCAGCTTCCACAACCGCCGAGCCCGTCATGTCATCCCACGCACACGCCACCCACCACTGGCTCTTCGCCGCCACCCTGATCGGCGTCGGCGCCGCCGTCCTCACGCTCGCCCCGGAGGCGGCCGTCGCCGGCACCGGCGGCACCGAGTTCCAGGCCACCTACGACATGCTGATCAGCTGGATGACCGGTCTGCTGGGCCGGATCATCGCCATCGCCTTCATCATCGTCGGGCTGATCGCCGGTGTCGCACGCCAGTCGATCCTCTCGTTCGCGATCGGCATCGCCGCCGGTCTTGGCCTGTTCATGGCCCCGGACATCATCGACGCGGTGGTCTCGGCGACGCTGCCGATCACCTGAGCGCGAGGGTCAACAGCTGCGCTGAGCCCACACCCCTTTCCTCGAATCGTTGCTGCTGACTGACCGGTCGCCCTGACCGAGCCTGGACGGGACACCGTCCATCACTCTCTGCGTTCTCTGTGCCCTTCCTTCACCAGGAGCCAAGACCATGCGAACCGATCGCGTGCGGCGCCGGCGTGCGTCCCGATCCCATGAGTCCGAACGCGTCAGCGTGCTCGATCCCGTCGGCCATCTGCTCTCACCCTGCCATCCGGCCAGAGCCCGCGCGCTGCTGCGTCGCGGCCGCGCTTGGCTGGTGCGCGATGACCCGCCGCTGATCCAGCTGTGCCGGATGGGCGAACCCGCGCCGGTCACGGTCGCGGAGTCAACACCGGGGATGCCACCGCCATGACCCATCCCGCCCGTCACTACCAGGGCGAGCGCCTGAGCACCCTGCTCAGCCCGCTCGCCTACGATGCCGAGGCCAGGCTCTTCCTGCATGATGACGAGAGCCTCGGCTTCGGTTTCCTTTGCACACCCTTATCCGGCCTTGAGGAGAGTACCGCTGAGCGCCTGCTGGTCCTGCTCAACCAGGACTGGCCCGCCGGCACCCTGATCCAGGTCGGCCTCTGGGCGAGCCCGGACATCGATGCCGCCTTGGCCCGCATGCTCGGCCTGCGCCTGGACAGCCCAACGCCGGTGTTGCGTGAGGCGACCCGTCAGCGTGTCGACTTTCTGCGCCAGGGTGTCGAGCAACCGCTGGTCCCCGGCACTGCACTGCGGGTGCGCGATCTGGTGCTCTTCATCAGCGTCAAGCTGCCGCTGGCTTCAGGGCTGCCGGAAACTGCTGAGCGCGCCGCCGCGATCGAGCGCCGCGCGGCCAGCGAACAGGTCCTGGCCACCGCCGGGCTGCAGCCGCGTCCTTTATCCTCCGATGACTTCGTTCGCCTGCTCGGCACCTTGCTGAACTGGGGCGAGGAGGCCGGTTGGCGGGCCAGGCTGATCCCCGAGTGCGATCCGCATCGGCTGATCCGCGAGCAACTGCTCGATCCGACCCATGCGCTGGAGGTCGACGCCGAGGGGCTGACGCTTGGTGAGACCCGGGTGCAGGTGCTCTCCTGCAAGCGCTATGCGGACCGGGTCGGCTTCGGGGTGGCGGCGCGCTATCTGGGTGATCCGCTGTCCGGTACCCGGGGTATCGGTCATAACGCCTTGCTGACCATGACCCTGCATGTGCCGGAGCAGGAGGGGCTGCGCGCCAGACTCAAGGCGCAGCGCCAATGGGCCACTAACACCGCTTATGGACCGCTGGCCAAGTTCCTGCCTGAGCTAATCAGCCGCAAGCACGGCTTCGATATGTTGTTCAGCGCCTTGGAACAGGGCGACCGGCCACTCCAGGCGCATCTGAGCCTGGTCCTGTTCAGTCCCAAGGATGAGGCCCAAGCGGTGCGCTCCAATGCCATCACCTACTGGCGCGAGCTGGGCTTCCAGCTGATGCCGGATCGCTACTTCGCTTTGCCGCTGTTCCTGAACAGTCTGCCGTTCGGCGCCGAGCGCAAGGCGATTCGCGACATGATGCGCTATCGGACCCTGGCGGCAAGGCATGCGGTGGCCCTGTTGCCGGTGTTCGGCGACTGGAAGGGCACCGGCACGCCGGTCATGCAACTCCTGTCGCGTAACGGCCAGCTGATGGACCTGTCTCTGTTCGACTCTCAGAGCAACTACAACGCCGTGATCGCCGCCAGCTCTGGCGCCGGCAAGAGCTTCTTCACCAATGAGCTGGTCGCCGCCTCGCTCAGCACCGGCGCGCGCTGCTGGATCATCGATGTTGGGCGCAGCTACGAGAAACTGTGTCATGCCTTGGGTGGACAGTTCATCGCCTTCACCGAGACCGCCGACCTCTGCCTGAACCCGTTCGAGCTGGTGCAGCGCTGGGAAGAGGAGGCCGATGTGGTCACGGCGCTGATCACCGCGATGGCCGCACCCACCGAGCCGCTGGGTGACTACAGGACTGCGGGGCTGAAGCGCATCCTGAAGACGGTCTGGGATCGGCTCGGCAAACAGATGAGCGTCGATGCGATCGCCGAGGCGCTGCTGGCCGAGTCCGATGCCCGGCTGCAGGATGTCGGCCGGCAGCTGTTCTCCTTCACCTCGGCCGGGGAGTACGGGCGCTTCTTCAACGGCCGCAACCGGATCGGCTTCACCGCGCCCTTGGTCGTGCTCGAACTCGAGGAGCTGAAGAGCCGCCGGCATCTGCAGCAGGTCGTCTTACTGCTGCTGATCTACCAGATCCAGCAGGCCATGTACCTGGGCGAGCGCGCACAGCAGAAGCTGGTGGTCATCGACGAGGCTTGGGACCTGCTCACCAACGGTGATGTCGGCAAGTTCATCGAGTCGGGCTATCGGCGCTTTCGCAAGTATGGCGGCGCGGCGGTGACCATTACCCAGTCGCTGGCGGATCTCTACACCCATCCGGTGGGACGGGCGATCGCCGAGAACAGTGCCAATAGCTTTCTGCTCGCGCAGCCGGCGCAGGCGATCGATCAGCTCGCGACCGAGCAGCGTCTGCCGCTGCCATCCGGTGCGGTGGAACTGCTGAAGACCGTGCATACGGTACCAGGCGCCTATTCCGAGATCTGTTGCCTGACCAGCCTGGGTGGCGGCATCGGTCGCCTGGTGGTCGATCCGTTTCGACGGTTGCTTTATAGCACCGCGCCGAAGGATGTGGCGGCATTGGAGGCGCTTCGGGCAAAAGGCCTGGGGACGGCCGAAGCGATCCATGCGTTGATCGAGGAGGGTCGCCATGGACGTTGAGCAGCGCGCAGGCGCTGGCCATGAGCCCGCGATGGCGTCTTTGACAACGCCCCTGCGTTGGTCACTGACGCTGTTGTTTGGGGCGGTCCTGGCCGGTGCCGTGGTGGGGCTGGGGATCAGTCAGAAGCGCTTGGCCGCGCTGGCGAGGGACGCTGCAGGCCAGCCGCCGGTAATCATCCTGTCGGTGTCCGAGGCGGTGCGCGCCGGGCTGGATGCGGGGCAGATTCGGGTGTTCGCCGAGCGACTGGGCGAGCGTGGGTTTCTGGTCCTCGATGCGCAGGCGGTGCTGGCCGCGCCGGCGGAACTGTCGCTGCCAATGGGCGAGGAGACAGGCCGATGAGGTTGCACAGGGATCAAACCCGTCCACGCCAGCCCTGGGATCGGTTCCTGCTGAAGGCCCTGGTGGTGCTGACGCTGATCCTGGTGATCGGCAGTCTGCTCTGTGGGCGCTTTCGCCTGGGGCTCGATGATCAGGAGGCGCTCTGTCTGCCGCCGTATCGCTGGTATCTGATCGATACCTGGGATCGGCAGCCGCAGCCGGGGCAGTTGGTGGCCTTTGCTGCGACGGAGGCGATGGCGCCGTATTTCAGCATTGGCCAGACGGTGATCAAGCGCGTGGTCGGCGTGGCGGGTGATCGCGTGGCCGTCGATGCGGCCGGGACCACGATCAACGGGGTTGTGCGGCCGAATAGCGACCCCGCCTTGGCGACGACGTTGCAACAGCCGGTGACCACCTTCGATCGCTCGGAATTCGAGGTACCGCCCGGTCATCTCTGGGTGATGGGGGACACGCGCGACAGCTTCGATGGCCGTTATTGGGGTGCGTTGCCGATCGCGCAGGTGCAGGGGCGGGCGTATGCGTTGTTTTGATGCCCTGGGGTTTGCTCGGTTCTTGATGGTCTTCTGCTGCACGGATGGATCAGTTCGCTCGGCGGGTTGCCTGTCCGCGAGCACGCGTCACCTTCAAGTGCTGGCCGGCGCGGCACTGAGCGCGGTCAGCGTCGCTACCGCTGCCGCGCCGATGATCGATCAGGCCGAGCAGGGCATTGATCAGGCACTGGCACCGATCCGGGCGCAGGCCGAGGCGATTGCCCGGAGCATTGAAGGTCAGCCGTTGCCGGCGTGGCTGCAGGTTCCTGATCAGACCGGCACGGAGTCGAGCTTTAAAGACCCTGCCGTCGTGGAAGGTCTGTTGGAAGACGCTCGTCAACACCTCGGGTCTGCGGACCTGACGGTATCGATCTGCGAGACCCTGGCGAGCGACTGTGCACTGGATGGCCGATCCTCCAGTGTTCCTGAGCCCGCTGATTCCGATCCCTTCCAGCCGACGACGAACGCGCCCTCCAGAACCTACTTGCTGTTCGCCTCCCGCTCCCTCGGCGAGGCCGCGTTGCGCGAGCTGTTCTCTCTGGCCAGTGGCCGACCCGAGCTGCGCATCCTGTTTCGCGGCGTCGACGAGGACGAATCGCTGATCGCCTTTGCCGCCAGCCTGCGCGGGTTGCTGGAGGGGCTCGATCCGCCACCGAACGTGCTGCTCGACCCGACACCGTTTCGGACCTACGGGATCACGGCGGTGCCGACGCTGATCTTGTTGGGGCGGGATGGGACCGATTGGACCGAGCGTGCTCGGGTCGCTGGTCTGATGCGCACCGATTGGCTCGAGGAGGCCCTCGACGCCGGTCGCCAGGGCGACCTCGGCACGCGTGGCCCGGTCACCGAGATCCGCGAGCCCGATCTGCTTGTCGAGCTCGAGCGCCGCCTGGCCGCACTCGACCTGACCGCGATGAAGGCCCGAGCCCTTGAGCGGGCCTTCGGTCGTCTGCACCTGGAGCGCTTGCCAGTTGCAACCGAAGATCGGACCCGCTGGATCGATCCGACTCTGACTGCGGCAGCCGATATTCAACTGCCGGACGGCACGCTGTTGGTCAAGGCCGGAGACAGCGTCAATCCACTCGCGCAGTTGCCCTTTACCCAGCGCCTGGTGGTCTTCGACGCCACCGATCCACGCCAAGTGGCCTTCGCGCAGGCACACGCCGCTGAGCGTTCAGCAAAGGCCACGCTGTTTCTGATCACTGATCTGCCGCGTGAGCGCGGTTGGGCCGGACTCGAGCAGCTCATGACTCAGCTCGACCGACAGCTGTTCCTGCTCACCCCGGCGCTACGTCAGCGCTTCGCTCTGCAGCGGGTACCCGCCGTGGTCGAGGCCGAGGAACTGCAGTTTCGCGTCACCGAGACGGCGATGCGCGGGCCAACAGCAGTGCGAGTCGATCAGGAGATTGCCGATGGCCTCGCGAGTGACGTCACGCCGGCGGAGACGATCCCATGACGCGCGCGCTCTACCCAACTGGCTGTCGAGCGTTCAACGTATTCAGAGCGCGCAGTCGCTTCGCTGTTTGCAAGCGTTGCAGCCTCAGCACCCTGCTGATCCTGCTGATCACCCTCGCGCAGACGTCACCCACCCAAGCCGCCGACGCCGCCTGCCCGGATGCCGAGCTGCTCAGCGGTAAGCTGATCACCGATATCTGCTGGTCCTGCCTGTTCCCCGTGCGCATCGCTGGGGTCCCGATCGGCGGGGGTCGGGTGCCTGAGGGGGCTAGCGATGCCTCGGTCTGTGTCTGTCGCGATGGACTCGGCGTCCCCCGGCCCGGTTTCACCCTCGGCCTCTGGGAGCCGGCACGGATCATCGAGCTGGTGCGCAATCCGACCTGCACCCCGGCCCTGGGCGGCATCCGTCTGCCGTTCGGCGATGTGCGCCTGCTGGGCAGCGGTGGGCAGGGTGAATTGGACGACAGCGAGGCGGCCTTCTACAACGTCCATGTCTACGCCTTCCCGCTGCTGGTGATGCTGGACCTGTTCTTCGATGATCGCTGTAACCCGGATGGGTTCAGTGAACTGGACCTGCTGCACTTCACCGAGCTCGATCCGACCTGGAACAATGCCGAGCTGGGGTTCTTCGCCCATCCCGAGGCGACCTGGCTGGCGTCTCCGGCAGCGCAGGCGGCCTGCCTGGCCGATGGGGTGGCGGCGAGTGCGGGCAATCCGATCGATGAGCTGTTCTGGTGTGCTGGTACCTGGGGGCTGATCTATCCCTTCGCCGGCGCGCAGCCGACGCTGGGCTCACGGGTGCGTGCGACCTCGCTGTCGGCCACGCGGGTCATGGCCGCGCTGCATCGGCGCGGTCTGGCCCGGCAGACCATGGGCGATGGCGCGCTCTGCGAGGCCCCGCTCGCGCCCTTCCTGCCGAAGAGCCAATACAAGCTCTCGATGTTCTATCCGCTGCCGGAGGCCAACAGCGCCCATGTGATCGGTGAAAGCCCATTTCGCTGGGGGATTCATCGCACCTATCCCGGTCCTGGCGAGGATCATCTCTATGTGCTTTGGCGCTGGCAGGATTGCTGTGCGACGTTCTGAACCGGGTGTCGATGGGATGCGGAAGCGATTGATCTCCGACGCGGCCTGGTGGCGCCAGGCGCCGGAGACTGCCCCCCGACCGGCTACCGGGTCATCGATTGGGTATCGACTGATCGCCGGGTTGCTCTGCCTCTGTGTCGCTTGGACGCCTTGGGCACTGGTCTGGGGGGATGAGCTGGCCGATCTGGGGCGGGCAGGGCAGACGTTCGGTCAGGGCCAGGCCACTGGGTTTGCGCTACCAACCGTCGACGGCGATCAACTCCAATTCCAGGTCGATGGCGAGACCCAGTCCGTCAACACCGAGGAGTTGTTCCCCGGCGCCTCGGCCGGCAGCGCAGCGGACTTCTCCGCCCTTTACGGCCAGCCCGAAGGCTTGACGGCCCGCGGCCGAGCCGCGCAGTCAACGCTGCTCGGCGAAGAAGGCGCACAAGCCGAGGCCTTCCAGAGCCTCTACACCAACGTCGGGGTCTCGGCGAGCGATCTGCGCGCCGATCCGGTCTGGTCGCAGACCGACCAAGTCATCGATGAGATGGCCAATCTGGCCAATGGCTTCGGCGATTGCGCGATCGACACGCAATTCCAGACCGGCACCCGCCCGGTGCATCTGCCCGAGATCGAGACCTGTCAGCAGGTGCAGCAGGGCGGCGAATGTACCCTCACTCATGCCTATGACCTGCCGCCGGCCGATCACATCGTCGCCGTTAGCGGTGGGGCAGTGCAGACCAACTGCGCCTATGGCTGCATCGAGGTCGTCTACGATTTTCCAGGCGCTGCGCATCAGCCGTCCTGTCCCGATTGCGCCTATCGACCGGCACAGACCTTCGGGTTTACGATCAACGACCCGGGGCGCATCCAACGCATTCAAGTCAGCGTCCAGCCCCAGGCTACCGAGTTCGACACAGGCTGCGACTGGGATTGCCGGATCGATGCGTTGTATCAGTCCTGGTCGATCGCCTTTCCCGGCTACAGCCAGTTCGACAGCAGCAGCGGCAACTTCGATCCGATCCAGCGCACGGCCCTGAGTGGGCACGAGGCGACCGCAGCCTTGCGCAACGGCGGCTCTTTTACTGTCGCCAACGACTACCGCTTCGAGACCGATAGCGGGAACTGGTACGTCGCTCAAGCACCGTACCGCGTCTCCATCCGCATCCAGTTCACGCCGCTGCCGTTGCATGACCACGGCTGGGATGCGTCCGAGGCCTGCGTCCATCTGGCTGAGACCATCCGCGACAGTGCCTTCTGTGACGGTGAGGCGGTCTGCTCCGGCGCACCGCCGCTCAACCAAAACGGCTGCTATGAAACGGTCGGCGTGCTGATCTGCCCGGGCAACTTTGGGCCTTCGCCGGTGCCCTGGCTCAATCCATTCTGCCGCGAGCTGGCGATCAGCGCCGACTGTGCCGGGTTCAGCAGTGGCGACATGCAGTGCTGGACCGATCCGCAGGGCCAAACACACTGCCCCTACAACCCCGGCGATATCGACAACGACTGCGGGCCACTCGAGGCCGATCCGAACTGTGGTTACCTGGGCTCGACCTGCATCGACGGTGCCCGCGATCGCTATGGGGTCTGCTATGCCACCGAGTCGCGCTACGACTGCGGCACCACCGCCGAGATCCCGGACATCACCCGCGAGACCGCGATGGACTGCGCAGGGCCGGTACGTTGTCTGGGCAATGACTGTCTGGATCTGACCTTCGAGCAGTCGGATGACTTCGGCGAGGCTGCTGCAGCCCTGCAAGCCGCACAGTATATGCTCAGCGACAGCGACTGCACGAGCCCCGGCCAGTGCCAGATCTTCCAGGGCCAAGCGGCGGAGTGTAAGCAGGCCGTCGGTGGCATCGTCGACTGCTGCGAGACCCCGGCCGGTGTGTCGCTGATCGACTACATCCAGCTGATCGTGGCGATGACCAAGATCGACGCTGCAATCATGGCCAGCGAGTCCGGCAGCACCCTGCGTGGCGGTTGGGAGCTGCTGCGCGATCCGCTGGTCGAGACCTGGGATGCGGTGACCGAGACCATCAGCTCGGCTGCGAATAATCTGATCGGCAATACTGCAGCCGCGACCAGCGAAGCCGGTGCCAGGCTCTCTCTGGATGCGGCCAAACAAGCCCTCATCCGCCAGACCGTCGACTGGACCGCGCAGGTCTTCGGCGATGCCGCGGCCAATGCGCTGTTTGCGGTGGAGGGTGGCGGGCCGGCGGTGATCAATGGCACGGTGCAGGCTGGGAACATCCAGCTTGGCGGGTTGATCGGCACCACGTTGGCCTGGGCGATGACCGCCTATCTGATCTACAGCGTGGTGATGATCCTGATCCGCATCATCTGGACCTGCGAGGAGGATGAGTTCGAGCTGGGGGTGCAGCGCGAGCTACGGGCCTGCCACTACGTCGGCAGCTATTGCGACAGCGAGATTTTGGGGATCTGCATCGAGAAGCAGAAGGCGTTCTGCTGTTTCAATACGCCCCTAGCCCGGATCATCAATGAGCAGGCCTATCCGCAGTTGGGGCGGAGCTGGGGTGAGCCTGAGCATCCGAACTGCCGTGGACTCTCGCTGCAGGAACTGGAGCGGCTCGATTGGGCGCGGATTGATCTGTCGGAGTGGATCGCGTTGTTGACCCAGGCTGATCGGTTTCCGCTGCCGGAGGCCCTTGATCTGGAGGCGCTGACCGGGACTGGCTCGGAGCTTAGTACCGGGGCGCGGGCGGATGCGGCCGAGCGCAGTGCGGGGAGGGCTGAGGGGCTGGATGCGGGCGAGGTCGGGCAGCAGGCAGCCGATCAGCTGTGGGAGGCGGTGCGGCGGGGGTTGCCATAAAGGGTGCCTGAGCAAAAAATGGCTATATTATTTCTTGCGACAATTTTTTTTCATCTGGAGCAACACTCGGTTGAAGACAACGATCAATGCGCGGTAAAAATTAAGGCGTATTTTAGCATTTGAATCATATGGTATTTTTGCATAGAGGAGCCTTGCGCTGTGACTGTCTATCTTTGCACCTGCGGCACTAGCGCCGCAAAAAAACTTCCCCGTGAACCTCGCTTCAGTGCCGATTGGGTGCAAGCCCAGGGCGGAGTAGAAGGAGCGGCAGTTGTTATCCATGCCACCTTTGCAGACGCACAGTTGAGCGACGAGACCGCACTCAAACGCGATCTCTCCGCAGAGATCCATGCGCTTGCTCGCATGGGAGTGACAGCAAACGATACTGTCGTCCTCTACAGCTCGGAAACCCCAGACGGCCAAGCCTGCGCTGCAGCGGTCAAGCTGTACCTAGACAACCAGCTCGAAGGGATTGTTTGCCGCATCCATGTGATAGAAGGTTTGCAAGTGCATGATGCTCAAACCTTCCGCACAAAGGGCGTACTGAACTTTACCAAGGCCGTCCTCGCCGAGATCCAGGCACAAGGCGCGGAGCAATGTATTCTCAACCCCACCGGCGGTTTTAAGAGTCTGGTACCCTATACGGTACTCATTGGTATGCTCAAGGGCGTTCCTGCTCGCTACATCTTTGAGCAGTCCAGTGCACTCATCGATCTACCAATGATGCCAGTAGAATTTGCTCGTTCCCGGCTTGAACCGTTGCGGCCGCTTCTCGATCGCATTGATCAGGAAAGTGCAATTACGCGCACCGAATACGAGACAGCAGTGGCTTATCACGAGCGAGAAATGCTGAGTGCACTGTTTGAAGATCTCGGCGACGGACAGATCACCCTCTCGCCGGTTGGCTTTCTGATCCGGGAGGATCTGCAAAGACCCATTTCACGCGTGCCGTTCCTCTCGAGGCGCGCCCTTAACGATCTCCTCAAGCTTAGCGAACTCGAAACCGTCGACCCTGAGGGCTATCTAAAGCGCGTTGCCGGCTCTCCGGCGCAGCTAGACGCAAATCGTCACATCAATCTAGGTAACGATCTATTCTGGCTCAAGCCTGGTCAGCACACCCGAGTTCGCTATCTGGTCTCGGTCGAAGGCTGGCGGTTACTCGTCTGGCGTCTCTGTGACCACAAGGAATATGAAACACTTATCGACCAGAAGTCCAAGCGCGATATTGGTGCACGCATCCTTGATGAACGCCGCTCACAATACGAACCCTTCGTCCGCATGGAATTCTATAGTGGTTGATCCTAGTGGATTAGTATCCTGGTTTAGTCCTATCGTTGGAGGTTTGAAGTTGGAAAACTGTTATCCTTTAGCTATCACTCACTAAGTGCTGGTAGATCGTTTGGTCCACTTGCTTGATGAGTCGTGCCCTTTGGTCACTTGGCAGGAACGCGTGGACAAAGCTTTGCTTGATCATTGATAACGCGTCCCACAAGGTAAAGTGATCTCGGCTCATGCGCGCGGCGGACAGGTACTCTTGCGCCAAGGTGGTGCGGCTGATGCCTGGATTGTCTGTGCAGATCGTCAGCATCAAACCGCTCTTCCAAAGATCCAGCAATGGGTATGTCGGTAGAGCGTCTCCGTTTTCGCAAAAAGGGTCGCAAAACCCAACAACCTCGCGGTTTGAAGTGGGGCAAAGCTCCAAGCAGATTCCACGATCGCGGAATTTCTGAATAAGCTTCGGGTTATCGAGCAAGGTCAGGCCATGACCGATGCGATCAGCATGCAGGTGATAGGCAGCGCGCCAGATCTTCTCCGGTGGCTGTCCCTCTCCGGCATGGATCGTGATTGGCAGGCAGGCCTTGAAAGCTGGGGCGAACCATTGCTCCATCTCCGCGGGATCGTGGTGTTCGTCGCCAGCGAGGTCAAGACCGACGACAAAACCAATGTCGTGCTGATCGACGGCCAGTTGCACTGACTGACAGATCGACATCTCATCGGCGCGGCGATCGACGATGACAACGAAACGGATCTCGGGACGTTCTATCTCGCCGAGTGATGCCAGTTCGGTGCTTAGGGCAGCAGCAAACAACCGCAAAAAGCGTTGGCCATCACCATTGAGATATTTTTGTGGACTACCGCGAAGCTCCAAGTATGCGAGTCTTTCCGCCCTTGCCTGCTCAACGATGGTTCGCGCATAGGGCGCGATTGCCGCCTCGTGCTGAAGAATCGCTGAACCAGTGAGTTCACCGGGCCGCTCGTAAGCGGCAAAGCCGTGTTCGTGTTGACTATTTAAAGCAATGCGCGGCTCCGTTATCTGCCAAAGGTTCCGCTCAAGCTGGGCACCGCTTGCTTGCAACAGCAAGGCGGCTGCGCGGTGACTACGCTGAACGGTATCGCCTGACTCGGGCTTCAGTGATCTAGGCCAGTGCCATGGCCATTCTTCTGTATGCAACAGGTGCTGAACACTCGTCTGTGCCGCTGTCTTTTCTTCGGCACTCATTGCAGACCAGACAGCCCGCGCCACCTCAATTTGTGTCGGTAGGTCGAGGCAGCCGCCGAGATGACGGTGCAGGTCGGCCTTTGGTAATGTCTGCAGCCAATTGCTGTGATGCTGCTCCAACTGCGTACTGCGTAGGGATTCGATGATGGCACTCGGCAGTCGGTAGAGGTGGCGCCAATTCTCATGATGGTCTGCTTGGTCGATGCTGGCCAAGTAGTTTCCCATCAGTGAAGCGCCCTGACGCTCCCGTTCCTCGACCATATCCACAAGACGCCCTGAATCGTCCGCGAGCCAGGACATGGGTATCCCGGGTTCAGGTAGCGGTAGCGGAAACTGTGCGGCACGGACGGCCGGCTGACCGTCGAGGCAGATATCAAGGATCTCGTTGCGCTGGCCGCGGCCAACAATCAGCGGCATTATATGCGGATTTCCCTGCTCATCCTGGATAAAACCCGGCGCAATGGCACTCGTGAGATCCTCTGAGGATGGCCGGTAGAGGGATGGCGGGAGACGCCCGGAGTCGACGACATGGATAAGTCTGTGCGCACCGAACAGGCTCGCGGCCCTTTGCAGGTCAGCGCTCATGGTCTTGCGTCCACCCGCTAGGCTGAGCAGAAGCTGCCCGCCTGCAAGTGATTCGCTTGCCTTGAGCGTGAGCCGAAAGGCCAGTTCGCGAAAGCGTTCGCATTCGCTCTGGCTGGCAAGTTGATCGGTATTGGTAGCACTCCACACACGCAGCGCTATCGGCCTTCGCATCAACTCCCACCATTTCAAAAGGTCGAGAAGGCTGTTTTCGGTTGCTTTGCCGTCAGTCGTGCAGACCCAAAGTTCTTCTGGTTCAGCGAGGTGATGCTCACTGCGCAGACAGTCGATAGCGTCTCGGTTGGGGTGGTGTGCAAACAGGTCGAAGCGGGTGGAGGCGAGCGCATAGCTCTCGGGAATGACAGCCCAACTCGCGCCGAGGGTACAAAGCAAGATATTCAATCAAGTTGTCCAACAGTTTAGAAATCGAGTTTTGGTAATAATCTTAACCGCTTACGGCAAATCGTGCGTCTGGGCCATAGTGACTGAAACGGAAGCACTGTTGTCCAGTTTCGTTCCGTGACGCCCGAGACCAATGGTCATAGAATAACCCCATGAGCGAAGCACTTTTTCTCCCCATGGCCCGTTACCGTGTCCTCTACGAGACGCTGGATGCGGTGCGTCTGCCTGATTATCCAGGCTCGGCTTGGCGCGGGGCCTTTGGCCATGCGCTCAAGGAGGTCGCCTGTGTGTATCCCGGCCTGAGCTGCACAGGATGCCCGGACAACGGACAATGTCCCTATCCGCCGCTGTTCGAGTCCATCGGCAGC
Organism: Halochromatium roseum; assembly: GCF_016653315.1. Lineage (GTDB taxonomy): Bacteria > Pseudomonadota > Gammaproteobacteria > Chromatiales > Chromatiaceae > Lamprobacter > Lamprobacter roseus. The sequence goes on from NZ_NHSH01000079.1 coordinate 14,560, forward strand.
GGTGACCCCTTTCGTCCCTACGTCTTCGAGCCCCAGGCCTTCAGCGGCTATTTTCCACCGGGAGCGGTCCTGACACTTGATCTGGTGCTCTTAGGCTGGTTGAATGACTGGCTCCCGCTGCTGGTGGCCGCTCTGCAGCGTTTAGGGGAACGTGGTTTAGGGCAGCGCGAACCAGCGCAGCTAAGGCTGTTCGATGTTCAGTGCCAGATTGATCCTAATCAATCACAATGGATCTCTGTCCCGATGCCAGATCAAGACGGACCTGACACGCCGTTTGGGGCGGGACTCCAGCCATTCAGAATTCCACCCGCGCCGGCCCGGGTACGTCTTGATCTCATCACGCCCCTGAAACTCAAATCGCGCGGCGTACTGATCCAACCCGACACGCTCAACGGTCGCGAACTGCTCATCGCCCTAGCGCGGCGCATGGAAGCCTGCGCGAGTGTCTTGGATACCCTACCGCTCACGCCCGAACCGGACCAGTGGTTTGAAGATTCAGAAACGCTCATTGAACGCCGTGAGCTGACCTGGCTAGATACTCATCATTATTCCAATCGTCAGCACGAGGTGCTTAAGCTTGGCGGGCTCACCGGTCGACTCTGGCTCGGAGGACCGGTCCTCACGCGCATCTGGCCCTGGCTCTGGCTTGGGCAATGGCTGCATCTCGGTTCATCGACAACGATCGGACTTGGACGCTACAGCGTGCGTCCTGCCGCTGATGCTGATAGGCCGCGCTCCGGATCACCGCGTCGCAGAAGCGGTCAGCTTAAAAATCGCTCCGTGCGCCGCGTTAACTGAGCATAGACATCACATCACGCTCACCGGAGATCCAACGATGCCAACGTCCACGCCTCCCCTTAAACGCCGCAATCTCGTCGCGAAATCCATGCATGGACTGCGCGGCGGTGTGCATCAATCACGCCCCACACGAGCAGACCTCAAGCACGAGTTGCGACGTCACCTTGCGGAGTCCGAACCATCACTCCGGCGCGTTCATCCAAACGACTGAAGCGCCCCATCAGGAGGCTCATAAAGGTAGCAAGCCAGAGACCAACAGCGTCTCTGGCGACGCAACATCAGCCCCAAGAACCTGCCGCTCTAGGTCGGCCCGTTCGGCGACTACCGCCTCCCAGTCCTGCAGCCCCAGCTCCCTGAGCCACGCAGGAAAAGCCAAGGGCTCACGCCAAAGCCGCTGGGCGTCGACCCGATCAAGCAGAGGTGTCACCCAATCAGGTTCCCCCAACAAGGCCGCAAAAGCCGCTAGTTCCAGAAAGTAGCGCTGTTCCTCCAGAACAGTCGCGATACCAGCCCATGCAGGCAATTCCAAGGCGCCCGAAAAACCATCTTGCCGACACAAATGCAGATAGGCGAACACAAACCCGGGTGGTCCCGCGTCACCCGTGAATAACCGCGCCTCCAGCATGGGGGTGAAACGCTCCAAGCGTTCGATGGCAGTCGATTGACCACTGCGCCAAGCCCAAGCCGCGTAAGCGCGCAGCAAATAGAGGACATCGGCATTGCCCGGCACCGGTGTGCACGTCTCGAGCCCATTCAGCCAAGACTCGACTTCAAGGGCCAGAGGGATAGCCGCGCCCTGCGGATCACGCCAAGACTCGATATAAAGCAGCCAGGCCAGTTCCCGGTGTCCAGTCCCCTTGAAGCGTGGACTATCAGCACGCTTGAGCCGATAGAGGGTGGCCGCCCGTTCGACCTGTCCCTGACGCAGTGCGATACGTGCCGCACGGTCGCGCAGTTTATGGCGTTCCCAGGCAACATCCGCATCGGTGCGTCGAGCCAGACAATCATCCAGTCGCTGGTGGAGTGCTGCCGCCGGTGCCGGCAGATCGATATCGACGAGCAGCGCCATCAGATGGCCCAGCAGACCAGCACCGCGCGTGCACGACTCATCGGCGCTGAGTCGACTTAACCCCTGAGCCACCTCGTGCAACGCCAACGCATAGCGTCCCGTACGGTAGTACAGTTTCGACCAATAGTGATGGAGTGTCGGCGGCATCGCGAGATCGCCATGTCCGAGTTCGACGCGCGCGGTCTCCAGCCGTGGCAGACGTCGATGATCGTGCGCCTCGGCCAGCAGCATTTCCAGGGGTACGACCCAAGCCCGCGATAGCGGCCACAGCGTTTCGCTCACTGCGTCCAATCGCTCGCCCAGCCAGCGCTCACTTGGCTCGTTATCCCGACCGATCTCCAGACAGCGGCGCAACTGCTGTTCAGCCTGGTCCAGTTCGACGCCCTGTTGCAGTGTGCACAGCGTCAGACGGTCAATCAATTCGGCGAGCGCCGCGTGCTGTCCGCAACGCACGGCAGTGACCAATGTCGCATCGCTACACTCGTTCGTTTGCGGTATGTGGCCCACGCGCAAATCCCCGCGTCCCTGCAATCGTAACAGGCGGGCACCCCGCGCCGCACTCGTCGGCCGTTGTGCCTCGGCGAGGATCGCATCAAGCCGATGCCCAGCGCGCCAGGCCTCAACGAAGGTAGCGAGAAACGCACCAGCTGCCACTGGACAGGGGCGCCCGAGTGGCGCGAGAACGGTTTTTGCTCCAGCCGCGAGGAGTCGTCGTCCATCGACCAAGAGGTTTCCCCGATCATTGCCACAGGCCATGAGGACAACCAGAGGCGGTAATCCAGATTCCAGCGGTAGCCCCCAATGTCGTCCATCATGCAGACGAAAGGGTTGTGCGCCATCGCACTCGGTGCCATGGGCCACCACAACCAGAACACCGACCCCTGTTAGATCGGTTTCAGCTAGCCACTGTTCCACCGCTGCCAGTCCGTCGTAGATGCGGACCACCCCATCCGCAATGGCATCGGCGGGTTGAATCGGCTCATCCGGCGCGATCAGATTCAGCACCGCGATCTCGCACTCCGGGTCCAAGGGGTGCGCTGGATCGAACCGGGCTGGGGCTTGACGCTCTACGATGAGCCGCCCAAACAAAGACTGTCCGCCCAGTGTCAGCCACTCGAATGGGCAGTCGGCCCAGGGAGCAGGCAGATCACGACTTAAATGCAGGCGCAGACAATCCGCCGTGTCCAGCAGCGCTGTCAGCCGCGCGGCGAGCGGTTCAGCCAGGGCCAAGCCTAGGCTCAAGGTCGGACCCAAGTCGCACAACCTCTGAATCGGCGGTAGGACATCGTTTGTCCAGGGCGTGGTCAGGGGCAGGGTGCCGCTCTGCTCGACCGTCCACCAGCGCACACCTTGGGCATCCGGCCAGATCCAGAGATCTCGAATCATAGCGTCCGGGTTAGCCATGATCATCGCGCAGTGGCAGCGCGAAGAGGGTCTCACCGGTCGCGTCGCGGATGAAGAATGTGAGCCCCTGATCGGCACCGGCAATGAGCGCCGTCTCGGGCCTCTCTGGCGTCAGCCGAGCCTGCTGACGGACGCGCTCGCCGCGCTGCAGACCGACCAGCAGGGGTTCGGACTGAAGCAACCGCAGCTGTAGACGAGCCGAGTCGCCCGTTGCACCGGGAATCAAACGGCACAGGATCCAATCCGCCAGTTGCCAGGAGGCCGCACTCTCAGCCTCCAATTCCGCCGGACCGAGTGCGGCGACTGGCATCGGCGTGAGCCTCAAGCCCGCAGCGCTCGTGCCCTCCTGAAAGACGTTGAACAGGCTTTGCCACCAGGGACGAGCCAAGTCGACGCTGACGCTCTGACGAGCCATATTGCGCAACAGATCCGCAGCTGTGAAATAGAGCTCGCGATACCGCCAGCGTGGATCATCGGCGTCGGCAAGTGGCATTCCGGTGAGGACTAGATGACCACCAGAAGTAGCGCGCTGAACCAGCGTTCCCGCGCGCCCGGTCCCTGGTTCTGGCGATGTCGTGCTCATCTCCAACGCCAGATCGCGTACGGCTGCAAGACGCTCGGGCTGAAGTTGGCCGAGGACAGCGCTGGCCGCCGGCCAATAGAGCTGCAGCGGATTCCAAACCTGCACCATCGCAGCGAGCGGATCATGGGGGGCATCCTGGTCGTCAAGGATCAGATCGCCATCACTGGCGTAATCCGTCTCCCAGGCCATCAACCAACCCTGCCAGAGGTCGCGTTGCTCGGTTGGCCCAGCGAGCAGCACCGCCAGCGGTTGCGGCATCTCCCAGTCGAGCGATCCCCGCGGACCCATGGGTCGGTCGATACGCACGATTAGCCCGGGTGCTGGCTGCAAGGGCGGTGCGCGATCCTGACTCGCGAGCCGCTGCCGAATCTTGGCCGCCAGAGAGGCAGGCATTGGACAGGGCGCGGTCGCAGCGGGAGGATGAGCAATGGCAGCCTGACACTGACTCCAGTCGCGAATCAGTTCCTCACGGTCAGGTTCTGCCAAAGGACTGACGGGATCGGCTGATGGCAAACGCGCATCCGGCTCCTCCGACCAGCGGCGCAGCATGGAAAAAGATGGATCGAACAAACTTGCTTCGATCACCGTCAAGGGAGGAGTGAGTTTCAACATGATCGACACTCCTCGCCATGGGCGCTCCGACCACCAGGCGACGGCAAAGTAGGATTGGCACGAGTGCATCCAACGGACGCCTCCGATGCCAGCGGCGCGACAGCGTTGAGCGTGACAGCTCGCATCAGCACAGCCCCTGTTCTTTTAACGCTACGCAACAGAGGATTTGCAAGGCCAGCGCCATTTCGAGCTGAGACTCGGGCTCGACGGCGATTCCGAGACCCAGCAGCCACTGTCCGCGATAACTCTTGCGAAAGGCCAACAGCGCCGCATCCTGCTGCTTCGGTACAGTGATACCCAGTTTGACTGCACGCGTGTGATAAGACGGAATCCCATGACGGCGAGCCAAGGTACAGAGTGAGATTGATTCGCGCACCTTGCCATCAGGGCAGAAATGGCAGCTGAGATAGAGCCGAATCCAGGGGCTTTCGGCAGCCAGATGCGACCAGTCACCACATCCCTGCAGAAAATCCCGCGCCGCCCTGAGCACGCGGTCGAGATCGATGCCGAGAAAATTCGCCACCAACGTCCCAATCTCCGCCCCCGTTCCGTTGGTGTCCGCCGATGCCAATTCGATCGCGAGCCAGTCGCTTAGCTGTTCCCGTATGACCGTTTCATCTTCGGTGCCGCTCTCCATGTCTACAGCGCCCAGCTCTTCGTGGTCTTCGGTGGGTGCCAGACCATGCTTGAGATAAGGGTCACGCAGCCGGCTGATCAGATAACGCTCGTAGTAGAACATCAGCGCGCCACGGTGATACAACTCCTGGTTCTGCTGGCCGAGCATCAAAACCTTATCCTCGAAGAAGTCCTGAATGTACTCCTCAGGTGTTCCGCCGAGGCGTGCGATCAAGTCTGCCCCCCTGTTGGACAGCGTCGTCCACACCAGCGTGTACAGTTCATGCCACTCAGCTTCCGACAGCGTCGCGCGGCGGCGCCACAGATCGAGCAATCGTGACTCGTCCGTTCGTGTTGCCGTCGCTACAGCATGCTCTCGCATCGATCTTCCTATAAAAAATCTGAAGTCCGGCTGCGTTTGATTGGTAGGCCCCTTGAAGTAAACGCCAGCTCCACAGGATGGACACAGGACTCGAGGCCAAGGACGACCGGCCAAGGACAGCCAATCCCACCAATCACGCCCTCTCAAACCGGAGCACAAACATGGAGCGGATCGTTATTTTCAGTGATCATGCCAACATGGCAGCCGCCTTTGATCAGCTTGGCTATCCTCTGGATCAAGCGGATCTCATCGATTATCTCACCGAAGGGCGCTTCTTGGTCGAAGCGCATACTTTCGTACCGATCGATCCACGCGATCCAAGCGGCCGCGACACGCTGATCGAAGCGTTATGGAAAGTCGGCTATCTGGTTCACAGCAAAGTGGGTACCATCGCTGGAGACGGCTATCGCTGCAACTTCGATGTCGATCTCACGTTAGAAATGATGCGCACGGCGGAAATCGTCAAGCCAGACATCATCGTGCTGCTGTCTGGGGACAAGGATTTCGTCCCGGCGATCCTAGAACTGCGCCGGCGAGGTATCCGAGTCGAGATCGCGGCGTTTCCGGGGCATAATGCGGCGCGCGACATCATGCTCAAAGGCTCCGGCTTCATCGACTTAGAACGTTATCGTCAGCAGCGCTGGGAGGCGCACGAGACGCTGCCAGAGCCGCCCTGCGCAGACTTCAAAGACAACGCCGTTGCCCGCGAAGACGCACCGGCCTAATCATCAACATCGCCCTCGTCGTCAGGAACAGGATCGGTTGCATGCCCAGCTTAAGTCTCCAACAGTGTCTCGATAAGATTCGTTTCTACGCATCCTGGGCTAACAACTCGGGCGCGACGGAGATCGCCAACTATACCCGGCAGTGTCTCGAACTGGATTCAGCTTCTCAGCAGCAGATCGATCAGGCTCAGCTTCAAGGGCAGGCGGATGGAGAACTGCTCACTCGCTTCTACAAATTCGGCTCGAAATTTGGCCAAGACTGCCTCAGCCGTGGCGATTATCGCAAGGCGCTCGCGGCGTTGGAACACGACCATCCCTCCTTGCTTGACCGTGCCAAGCAGCAGGTCAAAAAAGGCATACAAGCCAAAGCAAAATACCTCGCCGTGCAAGAGCGCAAGGACGCTGGGAGGCCCGTCTCGACGGTGCGCATCCCCGTCCGCTTCAAGGGGCGCAAGGTCGCTAGGGCGCTGCCAGAGCCCAATCGCCAGACCCTTGCTCCCGATCCGACTGACACTGACAGCCTCCACCCGCGCGACCTACGCGCCCAGACGCCCAGCCCATCTTGGCAGCTCCTGATCGATGAGACCGGGTCGATCTTTGGGCCAGAGGCTGTTGCTCTAAGCACCACTGATCGGACACTGGGGCGTTTCATCGGACTCCTGATTCCGCAGCCCCAGGCCGGACTCAAGCCCTTACCCAAGGGCTGGCATGCTGTGGATCAAGGCGATATCGACGAAATCGATCGCGTCATCCAGGTCATTCTCGACGCTCCTGTCGGCGTGCTCGGCATCAACATGCATCAGCTTCCCGAGGCACCCGGCGAGCGCTGGGTATTTGGCGTCATCCGCCTCATCGACCTCGTACTTCGGCTGATGCCGATTAACGGGCCGACTGAACTCGAGGTGCTGATCGAGAATCGTGGCAGCTACAAGGGCCAGGCGCAGTGGCCAGCAGTGGCTGAACAGACACGCCTGCGCTTGGCCGAAGCCTATCCCGATCGGGCGCGAACCATCGAACTGCGCATTCGCACCATTACCAAGTACGATTCGCCTTACAACGGCTATGTTGATGCGCTCGCTTACATCGCTTCCGCGGCCTCGGAACACTCGCGTGCCTGCCTGGCGGCCTCTGGGCTACCTGGAACCTGTCTCATCGATGGTGATGCCGAAACAATTGGTCGCGCGCTAGAGTGGATGGATCGTGGGCGCACCCTCGATGGACGCGACTGGACGGCGCTGCTGGCACATCCCGAGGCCGAGCAGCCCAGCAGTCTGGTCAGCACCCTGCTCGAACGCCTAGGGGCAACCACTCGTCAGGACACCGCACTCTGGCGCCGCTATCTCGACCACATCACCGGGCATTTCGACAGTCGAAATATCGACTTACCGCTACTCGGACGGCAGGTCGTCTGGCTGGAACGCTGGATGCCCATTGATCAAAACTTGCCGCCGACGCTACGCCTGCTGTGGCTCACCTCCATGCTGGCACGTGCTAACCATCTCGGACAGACCGAACAGCCTTGGGTTGACGAGATGCGTCAACTCGCCGACCGTCTGATGGAAGAAGACGCGCGCCTCGTCTGTCGGGCCGAACTCAACCTCGCCGTGGCCGCCACCAACCGCTTTGACTTCGAGCAAGCGGGAGCAGCACTGCAACGATGGAATCCTGTTGCCGCGCTAAACGATAGCAAGATACGTGGCCTACTCCGCACGCTGCTCGGCGTCCCGGAGATGAAGCAGCTTGACACCCTGTCCGCACCCAAGGCGAGCGCTGGACTACGCTACTGGGGTCAGGTTCGCTCTAGCCTTGGTCAGCATCGCGCCTTCATAGGCGACCCAGCGGGGGCTGTGGCGCTCTTCGATGAGGCGCTCGAGAGTTTCAGCGCACTGTCCGATCCTGAATTGGCGCGGCGTGAGAGTCGCCAGACCCAAACCTATCGTGCCATTGCCCTGATGGACGATGCAAACAGTCACGATGCACAGGTGCGCGCAGCAGTGGAAGCGGTCGTTGGCCCCTTGCCACAGGCCCTCGAAACCCTAGCCGAATCCGGCGCCAACGACGACAAATATCCGCATCACTTGGCATTGCGCTGGCTAGTGCATCGACCAGATGCCACCCTGGCGCTTCATTACCTGGATCGACGCGCATCCTGGGATGAAGGCGAGGGACATCCCTGGCCATTGATCCAACTCTATCGAGCGCTTCTGCTTCATCCTCAAGACCCAGCAGCGGCGCGCGCGCGAGCCGTCGCCGGCGCCAGACTCGCACAGGATGTCGCCAATGGTCCGGTCGTACAGCTCATCGGTGCCTGTATCCGCACGGTCGCTTCCGGCTGGGGTGAACCCTGGCCAGGAGCAGACAGGGCGCTTGAACGGCTGGACGCCCAATTACCGCTCGCGCGCGCCCGGATCGCACGGATTCGTGCAGGATTGCGTCAACCGGTCGCCCCGCTTGACCTATTGCGCGAGGTGTTGCCATTCAACTTCCGCTAGGCAGCGTTCAAGCCGCTTACCGATAGTTGAAGGGCAGGGCGCTGAAGACTTCACTAAGCCGTGCGGGATCAGGCGTCCTCAAGACGGTTTTCAGGGTCTCGATGATGGGCGCGGCATCCGGCAACAGGCGCGCTTGATCAAGCAGCGCATGGCCGCGTTCCTCGTAACCGCAGTGTTCCAGACAGCAGGCCGCCACCGTCGCCCAGAAGGCACCAATGAGTTTAAGGGTTGGCCCATGGCAGGCCAGCGCGCTCACCTCGATGGCGCGCGTGAAGGCATCCCGCGCGGCAGTGGCGGTCGCCTCGTCGAGCTGCTCTTGATTCCATAAGAGAAAACCGCGATAGCCATGAATCCCCGGCCAAGGATGCTGCGGATAGCCATCCGACCAGGCCGCCCGCGCCGCCAGATAGGCCGCACGGGATTCATCAAGCTCAGGCCTCAGCACCAAGGCACGCACGAGCAGATGATGACGGTATTGCGAGATCAGCGAACCATCGCGAGCCAAGGCATCGGACAACGCGGCATCGATCTGTCCGAACACGGCAGCCAGCGCGCGCGGCGCTTCAGGCAGATTTGCATCCAGTGCATTGATCGCCCGATAAATACTCGTTTGCTCGATTTCAGCCTGGCGGTCGTCTTCACGCAACTCAGCCCGCCTGAATCGCTCCAGCGCTTCGCCGAAACTGGCCTCGGCCTCCAGCGCATGGCCACGCAGCGCTCGATATTGCCCGAGCGCGCTGTAGAGTCGCGCCTGCTGACGAGGAGGCAGTGCAGGGAACAGGGGGTCCTCGATCCACTCCAACACCGTCAACTCAGCATGACCAAACGCAAAACGGTCGGCATCATGCACCGCTAAGTTTAGATCCGCATCGGCGCATAATTCCCGCGCGTTATCCTTGAGCCGCTCCCGCTCACGCCGATACTCAGTGGCGAGGGCACAACTGCGCGTTGGGTCACCGTCATGATTCGCATCCTGCAGCGCGAGCTGGTACCACAACAGACGCATCTGGGGGCTTGCTCCCTCCGGTAAGGCTGGCAGCAGGCTGCGCACAGCCGTGAAAGCGCGGCGCAAGCGACGCAAATCGAGCACCTTCGCCCGATAGTCCTCCTCCAATCGTTCCAGCAGCGCGATTTGTAGCTGCGGTTGGCTCGTCAATTGGCGCGCAATATCAGCCATCACCAAGCGACCGAAGGGGCTTGCCCCCGTCTCGAGAGCGAAGTCGATCACATCACCCAGGTTCTCCGAGCGATCCAGATGCTGAAGCCGCTCCAGCCGCGGCACCAGCTCAAGCGAAAAGGGCACGTAGCCTGGCAACTCCTTAAAGCCTGACCAAGCGCCCAAGGCCCGATTGAGGTCCGTATGCTGATGGGTCAGATGTGCCACCAGATCCGCATAGGGAATGTAGCCAAAATTCTTCTCCCGCCAGGCAACGGTGACGAGATGCCAATTTGCGAAACGTTCGTTCGGATCGCCAGCGAACAAACCGCGATAGAACTCGGTCGCCTCGCTGCCGGCGTGATGTTGGCCGATCGCCTCGGCGAAGACAGACAAGCGCCGCATCTGCGGAGACGGCGGCAACAGCCAGCCACAGAGGAAGCGCAACGCATGCTGAAGCAGTTGATCGTAATAGCCGCCCGCATGCTGATCCTCGCGCGGCATCCGTAACGGGAAAAACAGCGGCAGACACTGGCGACAAGCCCAGAGGCGCTCCAGTGCTTGCCGGGCCTGAGCCGGTTTCTGGTAAATATGCGTTTCAATCGCAGGGAGTTCAGCCCGACCAGGCTTGTGGGATCCCTGACACAACAGACCAGCGATCACACCCTCATTACGCCTGATTTCCCCGTTCTTCAGTGGCCAGGCTTCGTCGAGATAGAGCGTAAACTCCGTAATCCCGTTGACAAACCGAGCGATGTCCGACGACTGATTGACCAAGCGATCCGAGCTGACATCATCAACCAGACGCTTGATCTTCTTGCGTTTTTTCTCATTGCGGATCAGGGCAATCGGCTTCTTCAGCGGACTTGCCGGGTGCGGTGGGGTCGAGGCAGGCTTCGAGGGCGGGGTCGCTCTCTGCATGCCATCCAGATAGGCTTCCGCGAGACGGCGCAGATCCGCCCAATGTCCCGTACCCGCCAACTGCTGACCAAGATGTAACTTACGTTCACCGAGGCGTCCAGCAGGTTCCTTCAACGCCCGCGCCATAATATTGCCGGCGTTCTCCAACCGCCCGCGATCATGAGCGCTTGGTCGCCAGGCGCGCAAGTTGCGCGTCTCGAAGCCCTGCCGCTGCAGCCGATCGAACTCGGTTGGGTTGAGGTGCAAACGCCCTTCGGCGGCCATCAACCAGCGCGGCGCGAAGGTCTCCCAGGCGCGCCACCACGTTGGCAGTGTGGGGTTAGCATGCGGCAATCGAGCATCGTTCGGCATCAGGGGCTCCCGAGTGAGATTTAGCCCCCAATGTTAACCGCAATAGAAGCAACTCTTCCGCCGTCGTGTCACACTCTCGGCGTCGGGATAGAGGCGCGGCATGGCATGGCCTTCGTATACCAAGATGGGCACTGTTGGACGGCCGCTGTACTGGTTGATCAAGGCCTCGACCGCCAGGGCCGCAATCAGCGCATTCAGCGTCTTGACCGCAGGCTCCTTGACCTCGCGCCCGCTGACATAGCCGCGCCGTTCCAGCACCTCGTCCAGTCCGTCGACGGTTTCGGCGGCGATCTGCGTAGGTGCCAGACGTCCGAGACAGTTCAGACATAACCCATCGCCCAAGCGGGCCGTGATCACCTCGCCGCTCATGTCGGTAATCCGGCCATCATCGACACTGATATTGCTCCCAGCCGAGATCAACGGAACCCCAAAACGCAGGGCCAGGGTCTGCGTGTGATAGCGACTGGTATGGTTGTCGGTGGACAGCAGCATCCAGTCTGATGCCGCCAGCACTGGCAGCAATCGCTCATCCTCGATGGGCCAGGGATGGGTCTCGATACGCGCTCGCGGATTGATGCGCCGCAGATGGTCAGCCACCACATCAACCTTGAGCCGACCCTGTTCAGCATCGACCGCATAGGCGCCGACGATACGATTGAGATTGGTCGTCTCGACCCGGTCATGATCGATCAAGTGCAGATGATGAAAGCCACTATGAACCAGGTTCTCCGCGATTGCTGAGCCAAGCCCTCCGACACCCACCACTGCCACGCACTGATCCCGCACGATGTGGCGCAGCACATCCAGCCCTAATGCCAAAGTGCTGCGCGCCAGAAAACCCTGCTCAGGGTCCAAGGCGGCAACAGGTGCCTCCCCATCATCCAAGTCTTCGAGGCAGGGCCAGCGTTCAAGGACTGTTTGGGTGTGAATGCGCGCCGGGAGTGCGCGCGGTTGGCCGTCCTCGTATTCCCACAACCGGGCAGAGTAATCGCCACGCGAGAGCACGATGCTTGCATAATGTACCCCATCCAAGGTGTTGTTAAGCCACTGGTGAAAAAGCACTTCGTCACGATCGTCAACCACTGAAAAGGCCGCGCCCCGTGCCGAGAACGGATGCGTATGCACATCGATCAGGGTGTCTACATCACCGCGACGCTGCATCTCGACGAGTCGAGCATAGACGTACTCACGGCGCAGATGCAGATGCGCGAGGCCGCGGCTCTCATAGTCCTCAGGGCTTGGATGGCAGACATCAACAATCTTGATCAGGGTGTGCGGACCGACGCGATGTAATTGTCCAAACAGCAAGGCGAAGCTCTCGCGCTCGATATCTGCCAAGAGCTGTTGGCGCAGCGCAGCGAACAAGCCCTGCGGAAAGCGCAAACGGATGGCTTCCATGGCATCAGTTCCCCAGCACTTCGTTGATCAGATGAAAATAGGTGTAGAGGTTGTCGCCCTCACGCCAGTTGCGCGCGGGTTGCCAAGCACCATCGTGGATGTAGGTGCAATACCACTTCCAGCCTCGCGCGATAGGCTCATCCCAGGCGTTGTGCGCAACACCTTGGAAAAAATGTCCATCGGGAGAGATCGGGATATCAGCCATCATGTAGAAGCCGATAGGTGGCAGCGCTGGGTATTCGTTCGGAAAAGCGACGAGCAGCGGCGTTTCGCGCGCGATGGTATGCCAGCGCTTCGGGAGATAGAAGTTAGGCACCACGATCCAGTGCGACTCTTCTTCGTCGAACTCCAGGCCCTGCTTAAACAGATGTTCAGCCACATCCACCACCTGCTCGGTGATGAGATGCTTGGAGAGTGCCGGACGATGACCCCCAAAGCTGTGCCCCTTTGAGCGATCGGGCATTGAGATCACCTTGGCGCCCCGTCCGTTCTTGTCGACCAGTTCAAACGGACTGTAGTGACGATTGGGGTCGATCTGTTGCACCTTACCTCCGCACTCGAGAATAGGGCGCCGGCCGCCCCCCACTTGGGTCTGGCGTACCAGATCGCGACCGTGGATACCGTTGCGGATGCTCTTGGGGTCAATCCGTCTGCCGTTGATGATGGCCATCTGCTATCTCCTATGTTTGGGCGAATGTTGAGTTTTACCGGTCCCCTACATCCTCTCTAACGCAGACGAGATCTGAGTTTTCAAGATCCGCTTCAGGTTTTTGACTGAGGGTTTGGAGCATGCAGACACATCCGCTGCCACTTTTAGGGTCTCGCCGCGCTCCTCTGCTTGTATCTGTATCTGCGCACTATCATGGCTTTTAGGAGGCCGATGTCCGTGATGACGAGTGACTAGAAGCCGATAGACAGGCTACTTAACCTCTGGTTAGTTTCATCGCCTCTAAGTCGGCTCAATGCGTCGGACGATGCGGTTTCTACCCCCTATAGGCACAAACTGCGCTTACCTCATGTGGATTCTAAGCATCCTTTCATAGCCTGCTGTATCTGTTTTATACTTATTGCAAACCAGTAGCGGCGGTGTAGCTTTTCGCACAGATGATCAGAATCGAGTTTTCAAGGCAGGATTTGGAACAACTTCAGCAGTTGCGTTACGCGCATGCACACCCGAGGGTGCGTCGGCGCATGGAGGTTTTGTGGTTGAAGAGTCAGGGTCTTGAACACCAGGAGATTTGTCGGCTCGCAGGCGTTTCGAGTAACACCCTGCGCCAGTACCTCAGACTGTTCCAGGCGGGCGGGATCAAGAAACTGCAGGAACTCAACTTCTACGCACCGACAAGCGAGTTGCAAAGCCATCGCTGCCAACTGGAGAGCTATTTCCGCGCCCATCCGCCCGCAACGCTCAACGAGGCGGCAGCAAAGATCGAGGAGCTAACCGGGCTCAAGCGTAGCCCCAGCGCAGTGGGTACGTTTCTCAACTCACTCGGCATGGTACCGAGGCGCGTCGGCACAATCCCCTCGAAGGCTGACCCGGAGGCGCAAGAGCATTTCCGTATCAACAAGTTGGAACCACGACTCGAAGAGGCCCGGCAGGGCAAACGCGCTGTTTTTTTGTCGATGCTGCTCATTTTGTCTTGGGTGCCTTTCTCGGCACGCTCTGGTCGTTCTCCCGCCTGTTTGTCAAGACCTCCGCCGGGCGAAGGCGCTTCAACGTGCTCGGTGCGTTGAACGCGATCACTAGGTAGTTCAATTTGCCCTCCAGCAGCCTCACTATCTTCATGCAGTTTTTATGTCGGCTTTAGAGCCTGCCTGCGACGCTTGAGCATCGAGTCCCCCAGATGTGTCTCGACCCACTGTTCGACGTC
>NZ_NHSH01000080.1 GCF_016653315.1 Halochromatium roseum
CGAAGCTGTCGAGATTTATAGATAGAGCTACCGCGCGCTGTAGCTGCCATGATGGTATTGCAGCTTGCACCTCAGCAATCGAGTAGCCATGTCAGGCAGATGTATTTATGCCGATTTCGACCCTTGCTGCTCATGCTTGCTGGCCTGCTTGTGCTCGCCGGCTGCTCCAGTTTGATGCTTGCGTCAAGAGGTTCTGATGAGTTCAAAGGTGCGCCTGGCAAAGGTGCCCCTGGGCTTGGCGTCATCGAGTCCGTCGAGAGTGAACTGACCTCTGCGACTGGCTGCACCATTCGTTACCGGCTCTATCGGCCGGCTGAGGTGAGGTCATCCGTGCAGCTGTCTACGCAAGTGATTCTTGCACATGGCTTTCTTCGCTCGCAGCAGCGGATGGCAGGGCTGGCTGAGGCCATCGCGGCTGAGGGGATTCCAGTGGCCACGTTGGATCTGTGCAATATGCAGTTCTGGGATGGTCGGCATCAACAAAACGGGCTGGATATGATCGCCCTCGCACGGCATCTTGAAGCAGGAGCAGCAGCAGGAGCAGCAGGAGCAGCAGGAGCAGCAGATGCTGGCGCGAAGGCAGATCGCACCATTGGTGCTAGCCTTGCTGATCGTGCCGGGGAAGGTGGGCCAGGCGTCATCTATGCTGGCTTCTCGGCCGGTGCGCTGGCAGCACTGGTCGCGGCCCGCAATGATCCGAACGCATTAGGGGTGGTTACCTTGGATCTGGTCGATGCCCAGGGCATCGGCCAGCGTTCTGCTCGTGGCCTTGATAAGCCCTTGATCGGTCTCGCAGGCGAGTCGACCAACTGCAACGCGTATGACAATGCCCGTGAGCTGTTCTCGTCTGGGGATCAGGCTCGCTTGATGCGCATCGCTGGTGCCGGTCACTGTGACTTCGAGGCTCCGACCGATGCCCTCTGCGAGCTGATTTGCACTGATCCCGACCAAGCGGATGCGAGACGCACGGCGCAACTGCGTGAGCAGATCCAGAGCCAAACCCTTGCTGCGATTATGTCATTGATCAATGGTGATGCGGACAACTGGAATCAAACCGCAGTGCTAACCAAGCTACCAGGTCAAGGCTAAACGACGCTCTCTATGCCGGATCGAGATTCAGCGCTTGCGCTTGGCGAAGGCCCGCAGCCGTCCGCGCTTCTGGCGCTGGCGGGGTGTCAGCTCGTTCTTGCGGCCGGCGAAGGGGTTGGCGCCGCTCTTCAGCTCCAGGCGCAGCGGCGTGCCTTGTAACCGGAGCGCATCGCGCAGGCGTTTGATCAGGTAGCGCTGATAGCTCTCGGGTAGGGCTTCGGTCTGGTTGCCATGGATGACGATGATCGGTGGGTTGCGTCCGCCTTGGTGGGCATAGCGCAGCTTGATCCGGCGCCCATGCACCAAGGGTGGTGAATGCTCTTGCACCGCATCTTCCAGTAACCGCGTCAGTAATGGTGTCGGCAGGGTGCGCATCGCGCTCTCGTAGGCACGATCGGCGGCCTCGAGCAACAGCCCGACCCCGCTGCCATGCAGCGCTGAGATCAGGTGCTGCTCGGCAAAGCTGAGGAAAGGCAGTCGGCGCTCGATCGTTGACTTCAGCGCTGCGCGAGCGTCGGGCGTGAGGCCGTCCCACTTGTTCACCGCCACCACCAGCGCCCTGCCGCTGTCGATGAGATGCGCGGCGAGGGTCGCATCTTGCTCGCCGATTCCAGCATGGGCGTCCAACACCAGGATGGCGACATGGCAGGCCTCGATCGCCTGCAGCGTCTTGATCACGCTGAAGTGCTCGACCGGCTCGTTGATGCGCGCGCGGCGTCGCATGCCGGCGGTATCGATCAGCTTGTAGTGCCGCTCGCCAAGGGCGAACGGGATCTCGATGCTATCGCGCGTGGTTCCGGGGCTGTCGAAGACGACGACACGCTCCTCGCCCAAGAGCCGATTGATCAAGGTCGACTTGCCGGCATTCGGCCGGCCGACCACCGCGACCCGGATTGCGGCCTGATCCTCTTCTGTGGGTGGTGCGTCTTCGGCGGCCGGCAGTGCTTCGAGTACCCGCGTCATCAGCGCCGAGACGCCGCGGCCCTGGATGGCAGCGATCGGCTGCGGGTCGCCGAGGCCGAGCTGGTGCAGCTCAGCGGCGGCCAGGTTCCAATCCAGATGGTCGACCTTATTCGCGACCAGGGTCACTGGCTTGCCGGTACGTCGCAGCTCAGCGGCGATCTCGAGATCACCGGGGGTGGTGCCATCGCGTGTATCGACCAAGAACAGCAGCTGATCGGCCTCAGCGATGGCAACGCGAACCTGCTGCTCGCTGAGCGCCTCGATGCCGTCACCGCCGCTGATGCCGCCGGTGTCGACCACCACATAGGGTCTCGGCCCGATGCGGCCGACGCCGTACTGGCGGTCGCGTGTCAGTCCGGGGAAGTCTGCGACCAGGGCATCGCGCGTTCGGGTAAGCCGATTGAACAGCGTCGATTTGCCGACGTTCGGCCGACCCAGCAAGGCGATGACCGGCAGCATGGCGGTCAACCCTGGTGGCCAGAGGATGCTGAAGACGCCCTGGCCAGTCCTGGCAATGCCTTAGCCTCCGTTGCTGGTCCGACCTCAGAGTTTGATGAGATGCTCGATAGGGTAGGCGCCATCTCGGACTGGCTCGCCCGAGCGGCTGTGCTTGACCCTGCGCCGCTGGCGCGTACCGCGGCAATGGTTCCATTATCCAACTGCAGATAGAGCGTCTGACCAACGACCACCGGGGTTGAGGCGACCGCGGCCTTGGCCACGCGCACCCGCCCGAGCAAGCGGCCGTCGCGGCGCGAGACCCAGTGCACATAACCCTCCAGGTCGCCAACCGCCAGCGCGTTGCCGATCACGACAGGTGCGGTCAGCTGCCGAAAGCGCAAGGCGTCTTGGCGCCAGCGTCCGGCGCCATCGGTTGGATCGGCCGCCCACAGCTGATCTTCGGAATCGGTGATATAGAGTGCCTCGGTGGTTGCTGCCAAGCCGGCGTGCGCGGAGAGTTCGCGTCGCCAGAGCACCGCGCCGCTGCCAATGTCGACGGAGGCCAGGTCGCCGTTGAAGCTTGCCACCAACACCTGGCTGCCGAGCACGACCGGGTCGGTGTCGATGTCGGCGATGCGCTCAAGCTCGCTGCGGCCGCTGGGTGGCGAGACCACGACTTCCCAGATCGGGAGTCCTTGG
The DNA here is from genome assembly GCF_016653315.1 of Halochromatium roseum. Taxonomy (GTDB): domain Bacteria; phylum Pseudomonadota; class Gammaproteobacteria; order Chromatiales; family Chromatiaceae; genus Lamprobacter; species Lamprobacter roseus. The sequence continues at coordinate 3,190 of NZ_NHSH01000080.1, forward strand.
GCCGGGTCGAGGTAGACCAGGCGACCGCTGGAGAGGCCGACGATGATTCCGTCGGGTCCGGCCGTGGGGCTACTACTCCCGCGTAGGGTCAGGATGGGCGCCTGATAGCCGAAGCGCCAGCGCTCGCTGCCGTCATTGCGGTCGAGGCCATAGACGCTGTCGTCGATGGTGTGGACGACGACCAGATCACCGATGATGCGCGGCACGGAGAGGACCTCGCTGCCGAGCTGGGCGCGCCAGCGCTGGCTGCCATCGCGGGCCGAGAAGAGCAGAACCTCGCCGTTCGAGGAGCCGACCACCAGCTGGTCGCCATCGACATCCGGACCGCCGCTGAAGGGAATCCGCGTCTTGCGCTCCCAAACCACGCGTCCATCAGCCGTATTCAGTGCACTGAGGGTGCCGCTATGATCCGCGGCATAGAGCCGATTGCCCGCTACCGCGGGGCGCAGACTGAGCGCGCGGCCGTCGTTGCCCTTGCCAATGCGCGTCGTCCACAGGGTGCGCACCTGCACCTCTTGGGGCGCGGCCTTGGCCAGCTCGGTGGGCGGATTGGGGTCTTTCTCGCGACCGAGGCCGATCCAGCCGAGACTGCCGCAGCCCTGTAACAACAAGGCGCTGGCAAGGCTGAACAGCAGTATCCGGCGTAGCATGCAAGGGGGGCGATGCGCGTTCATGGTGGCTCGGCTCAAGAAGCGGACTGAGGCGCGGCCGGCAGATCTTGGAGCTTGAGCTCGATCAGCCGCGAGAGGCCCGCATTGCCAGCGAGTGCGGCCTCGTAGGCGGCACGCGCGTCGGCGGTTTCACCCTTGGCGAGTGCGATGTCGCCGCGCAGGCCGGCGAAGTCGGCGCTGAAGGCGCCGCCGTCATCGTGCTGCTCGATCACAGCCATGGCTTCGTCGAGCGCCTCACTCGCAATCAAGACCTGCGCGAGGCGGAATGCGGCAAGCGTCGCCAGACTCGGGTCCGGGGCCTTGGAGATCGCAGAGCGCAGTGCTGTGGCCGCACCCTCGAGGTCATCCTGCTCGACGCGGACCTTGGCCAGCGCAAGATCGGCTAAGGCGGCATAAGGCGTGCCGGCGTGCTCATCCGCCAAGGCTTCGGCCTGTTTGGCGGCTGATTCTGGCTGGCCGCTGCTAGCGGTCATCAAGAGTTGCTCGAAGGCGAGCGAGGCGTTTTGGCCGACCTGATCCTGATGGTTGACCCAGGCGCGCCAGCCAAACACGGCGACCAGGCCGATGACGATGCCGGCGACCACCGCGGTCCCGTTCTCCTTCCACCATTTTTTGATCGCTTCGACCTTTTCGTCGTCTGTGGTCAGCTCAGCCATGGGAGTCCTCGGTCAGTGCTCAGAGAAAATCGGGGAGTTGGTCGGCTAGGGCGTCGATGGCGACGCTGGTCTGCTCGGTCTTGGCGTGTGTGTCTTCAGTGGCGCTGACACGCAGCGGCTTGATGCCGATGCGCTGCTGCGCCAGCTCGTCGTCGCCGAGCACCAGCGCGACCTTGGCGCCGCTGCGGTCGGCCCGCTTAAATTGGCTCTTGAAGCTGCCGCCGCCGCAGTGACAGACCAGCCGCAGCTGGGGTAGCGCATCGCGGATCTGCTCGGCGATCGCCATGGCGGCCGCGCTGGCCTGCTCGCCGACTGCGATGAGGTAGGCGTCAACGCTCGCTGGCGGCTCGGTGTGACTCAGCTCGAGCAGGCGTTCGAGTCCGAGCGCGAAGCCGACGGCCGGCGTGGCCTTGCCGCCGAGCTGCTCGACCAGCCCGTCATAACGGCCACCGGCGCAGACGGTACCTTGAGCGCCCAGCGCGTCGGTGATCCATTCGAAGACGGTGCGATTGTAGTAGTCGAGCCCGCGCACCAGTCGCGGATTGACCTGATAGGCGACGCCAGCCTGCTCAAGCCCGCTGCAGAGGGTCTCGAAGTGTGTTCGCGATTCGCTGCCCAGAGCATCGGTGAGGCTCGGTGCCTCGGCGATGAGCTCGGCGAGGTCTGGGTTCTTCGAATCCAGCACCCGCAATGGGTTGGTTTCTAGACGGCGGCGGCTGTCGTCATCGAGGCGGTCTTCGTGCTGGCGCAGGTAGCTCACCAGCTGTTCGCGATAGGCGGCGCGTTCGGCGCTGTCGCCGAGACTGTTGATCTCGAGCTTCAGGTCGGTCAGGCCGAGCGCATCCCAGAGCCGGCGCGTGAGTAGGATCACCTCGAGGTCGATATCGGGGCCGGTGAGACCGAAGACCTCGATGCCGATCTGGTGGAACTGACGATAGCGCCCGCGCTGCGGGCGCTCGCGGCGGAACATCGGTCCGCGATACCAGATGCGGCGTGGTTGATCGAGCAGGCCGTGCTCGATGGCTGCGCGCACGCAGCTCGCGGTGCCTTCGGGGCGCAGGCTGAGCTGGTCGCCACCGCGATCCGCGAAGCTGTACATCTCTTTCTCGACGATGTCGGTGACCTCGCCGATCGAGCGCTTGAACAGCTCGCTTTGCTCGACCAGCGGCGTGCGCATCTCCTTGTAGCCATAGCCTTCGAGGACGGCGCGGGCGCGGTCCTCAAGCTGCTGCCAGCGGGCGCTGTGGTCCGGGAGCAGGTCGTGCATTCCGCGGATTGCGCGCAGGGGGGTCTGCCTTGCCATCAAGTCTGTCCTATTCGCTCTGCCTAGTTGCTCTGCCCGAGTTGCTCTGCCTGGTTGCTCTACTCAGTGTCTGCGTCGGCGCTGGTGTCAGCGCTTGTATCGGTGGTTTGGCGGCTGACTTCGGCCGGGTCGAGCTTGAAGCGGGCCACGTTACCACGGGCGACCGAGGTCAAGTCGAAGGGTTGGCCGGCGACGGTGAGCTTGGCGGCTGCGGCGTTGCCGATCACCAGCGAGTAAGGAGGCTCACCGGCGAGGGTCTCGCGACTGTCGCGGTTCATCTCGCCGAACAGCAGCACCTTGCCGGTACTGTCGCGGATATCGACCCAGCAGGGGCCGCTGAAGGCCAGCTCGATGGTCTGCGAAGTGGAGCCGGTAGCCGCGCGGTCGGTCGCGGTCTCAGCCTCGGACTGCGCACTGGCCTCAGCGTTGGCTGTTGTCAGCGACGCGGCCTGGCGCACGGCGGGGCGCTCGTCCTCTGGACTCGCTGGGGTCGGTAATGGCTCGCTGGCCGGCTGCTGAGCGGAGGCATTGCCGGTTGACGCAGCGGTCAGCGGATCGCGGGGTGATGCGTTCGTGGCGCTTGCGGTTGGTTCGGTTTCGGTTGCTGTTTCCTGGCGCGCTTCGCCTGGCTGATCTGATGTCGAGGGCCGCTGTTGCTCATCTTGTCTTATGACCAGGACGTCGGCGCTTGCGGTTTGCGCTGGTGCAGTGCTGGCCGCCGGCTGAGTCGGCGGCGGCGTTGATGTTGAGCGATCGCCACGCTCTGGCGCCCGGGTCATTGGGGTTTCGGACTCCAGGGGCGAGGGCTGTTGGCGCGGCTCGTCGTCGATCGCTGCAGCGGTTGCTGGTAGCGCTGACGGGGGCTCCCTATCGAACTCGGATTGTTCGGTGGTCTGCTGACTCGGGCTCGGGCGCGAGACCCACCAGCCATAACCGCCTGCGGCCAGTGCAAGGACAACCAGCGCTGTGATGAGGTAGACCGCCAAGCCACCGCCTTCCGGATTGTCTTCATCGCTTTGATGGCTCTCCGTGCGAACGACATGCGGCGTTGGTGGCTCGACATTGGGGTGCAGGCGGCGAAAGCTCTGGTTCAATGGCTCAGGGTCGAGTCCGACCAGTCTGGCATAGCTGCGGATGTAGCCCGAGACAAAGACGGCGCTAGGTAACTGTTGGTAGTCGTCGTGCTCCAGTGCTTCGACCACCTCGGGCGCAATGCGCAGCGAGGTGGCAAGTTGCGAGATGTCGAGCTTGCGTGCCTCGCGCGCCTGCCGAAGCTGCTGACCGGGTGAGTCGGTTGCCGATGTGCTCGCGACGCTGCTCGCGACACTGCTCGCGACACTGCTCGCGACACTGCGGGCGGCGGGCTCGTTAGGGGTGATGGCGTCTGCCTCTTCGGCCATGCTCACAGTTCGATTACCTCGGGCGAATGGGGATAGCGGTTGCGTAAGGCCTGCTCAAGCGTGCGAGCGAGCGTTGCGTTGCCGAGCTGACGCTCGATCCGCGCGGCGAACAAGAGTGCCTCTGCAGAGACCTCGCCGGTGCGAGAATAACGCGTCATCAAAGATCGTGCGCTCTGATAATCGCCGCGCTGGTAAGCGAGCTTGGACAATTCGAGCAGTGCGGGGGCAAAGTTTGGGTTGCGCTCTAACGCTTGACGTAGATAGCGCTCGACATCGCCGCGGCGACCGGCCCGGCGGGAGCAGTCGGCGGCATTCATGAGTGCCACCTCGGGTCCCTGGTAGAGTGGGTCGGCCAGCGCAGTTTGAATCTCGCGCAGTCCTGCGTCGTATTGACCCTCAGCGCAAAGCACGGCGCCCCAAGCGTTGCGATAATCCGGGTTTTTCGGCGCTCGCTCAACCGCTTCAGCGAACTCGCGTTGTGCCTGCTTGCGGTCGCCGAGCCGTTCGTAGACGATGGCGAGGATGTAGCGCGCACGCGCGCTCTTACGGTCGGCGGCTACCGCCTGCTGGGCGCGTCCGAGCGCGGTGTCGAGCTGGCCGCGTTGAATGTACTCGGTGGCGAGGTCGACATAAAGGTCCGCTGGGCTTTCGCCCTCTGGGACATCGCTACGCCTCTCGGCGCTGCCGGCGCATCCGGCAAGTGATAGCGCGAGTGCGATGAGGGCGGGGACGAACGTCGGCCAGCGGCGGGTTGTCGGTTGCATCAGGGGTAGCGCTACATTGATAGACCAATGCTGACAGGCCTCTGGGCTCCGGCACGCGGCAGCCGACGGTTTTGGACCTGGCCAACGAGTTGGCCGCAGGCGGCTGCGATCTCCTCGCCGCGGGTCTTGCGTGTCGTTGCCACCAGGCCAGAGCGTTTCAGCCGTTGCCGGAAGGTCTCGATCCGCTCCGGGTCGCTGGTCTCAAAGCCGCTGTTGGGGAAGGGGTTGAATGGGATCAGATTGACCTTCGACGGGGTTCCTTCGAGCAGGCGGATCAGCGCCTTCGCCTGCCGGTCGCTGTCGTTGACGTCCTTGAGCATGACGTATTCCCAGGTGATGCGCCGGCGCGGCTCGCCACGCAGATAGGCCTTGCAGGCTGGGATGAGCTGTTCAAGGGGATATTTGCGGTTGATCGGGACGATCTGGTCGCGCAGCGCGTTGTCAGGTGCATGCAGCGAGACCGCCAGCGAGACCTCGCTGACCTCGGCCAACCGATAGATGTTGGGCACGATCCCGGAGGTCGAGAGGGTGACCCTGCTCTTGGCCAGCATGTAGGCGAAATCGTCTTGCATGATCGCCATCGCCTTGACCACGGCATCGAAATTGGCCAGTGGCTCGCCCATGCCCATCATGACGATGTTGGTCGGTGGCTTGCCGAGCGCCCGGGTCGCATGCCAGACCTGGCCGATGATCTCACCGGTGCTCAGGTTGCGGCTAAAGCCTTGGCGCGCCGTGGCGCAGAAGCGGCAGTCGAGGGCGCAGCCGACCTGCGACGAGACGCAGAGGGTGCTGCGGCTCTCCTCGGGGATGTAAACGGTCTCGACGCGCTGTCCGTCGTGTAGGTCGAGCAGCCATTTGATGGTGCCGTCGGCGGAGGGCTTCTCGACCGCGACGCGCGGAAGATCGATCCGCGTCTCGGTGGCCAGGCGTTCGCGCAGCGCCTTGGAGAGGTCAGACATTGCGTCGAGTTCTGAGACGCCGTGCTTGTGCAGCCAGCGGAAGAGGTTGCGGCCATGAAAGGGTTTGAAGCCCCAGCCAGCGGCGAGCGCCTCGAAGCCTGGGCGGTCGAGGTCGAGCAGCGGGATACGTAGATCCGGACTGGTGCGAGGGGCGGTTTGCATCGGTTCAGCGCGTACGCTTGCAGATGCCATCCGGGAAGAAGAAGCCGATCTCGCGCTCGGCGGTCTCTGGGGCATCGGAGCCATGCACGGCGTTCTCGGTGAAGGAGTCGGCGAAGTCGGCGCGGATGGTGCCGGGCGCGGCATTGGCTGGGTTGGTGGCGCCCATCAGCTCGCGGTTCTTGGCGATGGCGTCTTCGCCCTGCAGGGCCATAACCAGGACTGGGCCGGAGGTCATGAAACCGACCAGCTCATCGAAGAAGCCTTTACCTTGATGTTCGGCATAGAAGGCACTTGCCTGCTCAAGGCTCATGTGTAGCATGCGAGCGGCGACGATCTGCAGACCGGCTTGCTCGAACCGGCCGCAGATGGCGCCGATGGCGTTCTTGGCAACGGCATTGGGTTTGATGATGGAGAGCGTAAGCTGCTCGGCCATGGGAACTCCTAAAAGGGTGAGGATAAAGAAGACAGCCGCCTATGATAACGGCAGACGAGGCGCTAAATCTATCGCTCCGCCGCTCAATGCTTGCACGAACGGTGGCTGATGCGCGCCTCTCGATCGAGTGTGGTCTCGTCCATCGCAGCCAGCGCGTCGAGGAATTGAACCGCGAAGCTGCCCGGTCCCTGTGCCTGCTGGGCTGCTTGTTGGCCGGCTAGGCCGTAGTAGGCGAGGGCGGCGACGGTGCCTTCGAACGGCGCTGCTTGAGTACCCATCACTTCGGCACCCAGGAAGGCCCCAATGACGCCGGTCAGCGCGCAGCCGAGGGCCGTGACTCTCGGCATCAGAGGATGTCCGTTGTCGATCATTGCAATCCGCTCGCCATCGCAAACGAGGTCGCGCGGGCCGGTCACCGCGATGATGGCGCCGGTCGACCTAGCGAGTTGCTGTGCTGCGGCCTCGGCATGTTCGATCGAGTCGGTGGCGTCGACCCCCTTGCCGCCTCCAGTGGTACGGCTCTGATCATCGATCACCGCGTTCAGCGCGATGATTTCAGAGGTGTTGCCACGGATGACCGTTGGCCTGAGCCTGGCCAGTCGGCGTGCGGCTTGGCGACGAAACGCAGTGGCGCCGACGGCGACGGGGTCGAGCACCCAGGGTGTCCCGGCGCGATTGGCCGCATGCGCAGCCTCACCCATCGCACTGAGCCAGTCGATCGACGGTGTGCCGATGTTGATGGTCAGTGCGCTCGCTAAGCGGGCGAGTTCAGCGGCCTCTTCGCGCGCATGCGCCATGGCCGGTGAGGCGCCGATGGCGAGCAACACGTTGGCCATGGTCTGCATGGCAACATAGTTGGTGATGTTGTGGACGAGCGGCGTGCTGGCGCGCACGCGGGCGAGGGTGACACTGGGGTTGATCATGTCGGGGTCAGCCTTTATGCAAGAACAGCCAAGTCGCGAAGTCGGTCAAGGCGATAAAACCCGCGATGGCGGCGAGTCGATTGTCTTTCATATTGCGATCTTGCTCTGAAACAGTTGCTGTATCGTCGCGAGCGCTATGCCGACGCTGGACACGTTATATCAATGCCTGATGTTGGCGATAGTCTGAGGTGATGGTCGTCAAGGCTGGACTGCGGGCTGATTGCTAAAGTGCAACGCTGATGGTTGCGCCGATCTTGCTGCAGTGCACAAATCGCAGTAAGCTCCCTGCGGGTAATGGCCCTACTGGGCATAAGTGTATTGATGTTCTGTTGAAGAATCTGGGGTTCAGATGGGGACAATGACAGAGTACGCGTTGATCTTGGTCAGCACGGTGTTGGTCAACAACTTCGTGTTGGTCAAGTTTTTGGGACTCTGTCCGTTCATGGGGGTCTCGAAGAAGCTCGAGACCGCGATCGGCATGGGCTTTGCGACGACCTTCGTCCTGACCCTTGCTGCGGTGACGACCTGGATCGTCAATACCTATCTGCTCGTGCCGCTCGGCATCGAATATCTGCGCACCATCGCCTTTATTCTCGTGATTGCGGTGGTGGTGCAGTTCACCGAGACGGTCATGCACAAGACCAGCCCGGTGCTCTACCAGGTGCTCGGTATCTTTCTGCCGTTGATCACCACGAACTGCGCCGTACTGGGTGTTGCGCTGCTCAACCTGCAGGAAGAGCGCGGTTTTCTTGAGTCCGCACTCTACGGCTTCGGCGCCGCGATCGGCTTCTCGTTGGTGCTGGTGCTGTTTGCTGCGATGCGTGAGCGGGTCGCGGTTGCCGACGTGCCGGAGCCGTTCCAGGGCAGTGCCATCGCGATGGTAACAGCGGGCCTGATGTCCCTGGCTTTCATGGGGTTTGCCGGTCTGGTTTCGGTTTAAGCTGAGCGACTCAGGGTAATCAAGCAACGGGGTGGAGGCGATCAGTGTCGCCGCTGCGGATGGGTCAGCGACCCGTCGATGCCGCCTCAGGAGAAGATTGAGATGTTAATAGCAATCGCGGCGATAGCGGGCCTGGCCGTTGGCTTCGGGCTGCTGCTTGGGTACTCGGCGATTCGTTTCCGCGTCGAGGGTGACCCGATTGCCGATCAGGTCGATGCCCTACTGCCGCAGAGTCAGTGCGGCCAGTGCGGTTATCCGGGCTGCCGGCCCTATGCTGAGGCTGTCGCTTCTGGTGAGGCTGAGATCAATCTCTGCGCGCCGGGCGGTGAGGGTACGATGCTCGCGATCGCTGATCTGCTCGGGCGCGAGCCGGTCGAGGTGGGCGAGATCGAAGAGACGCCGAAGCAGGTTGCCGTGATCGACGAGCAGACCTGTATCGGCTGCACCAAGTGTCTGCAGTCTTGCCCCGTCGATGCCATCGTCGGCGCTGCGAAGCAGCTCCATGGCATCGTCGCCAGTGAGTGCACTGGCTGCGGTCTCTGCATTGCTCCATGCCCGGTCGATTGTATCCATCTACAGCCGCTGCCAGAGTCGATCTCGACCTGGAAATGGCCCTATCCGACGCCGCTGCGTCAGCCGGTTGTGCTGCCGCCAGCGTCTGAGCTGCTGCCCGAGCATCGCGAGGCCGCTTGAGGCCGCTTGAAGCCAATTAGAGTGGCCACTTAAGGTCCGCACAAGTCATGTCCAAGAGCGCGCGGCCTGTGTAGCGCTGATGCGCGCTCTCCGTCCGATGCTTGGCTCTTGAGCCGAGCCTCGATCGCATAAACAGCCCGAAACAATCGACTAGATTTATCCGATGTCAGGTCTCAGATCACTCCTTCCTGGTGGTCAGCGCAAGCTGTGGCATTTCCACGGCGGCGTCCATCTTCCCGATGAAAAGACGTTGTCGAACGGCTGTCCGGTCGCCGCTGCGCCGCTCCCCACTCAGCTCATGCTGCCCTTGCAGCAACACATTGGCGCGCCGGCGCGCTGTCGCGTCTCGGTTGGCGACAAGGTGCTGAAAGGGCAGCTCATCGCCGAGCCACAGGGCTACATTAGTGCGCCCGTGCATGCGTCGAGTTCGGGCACCGTGGTCGCGATCGAGTCTCGGCCGATCCCGCATCCGTCGGGGCTGAGTGCGCCTTGCGTGGTGATCGAGACCGATGGCGAGGAGCGCTGGGCGGAGTTGCCAGCGCCGCTGGCTGCGTCCGCGGCGGAGCTGGACGCCTGCGACCCGGCGGCGTTGCGCGAGCGCATCCGTGCGAGTGGCATCGTCGGCATGGGCGGTGCGTCCTTCCCGACCAACGTCAAACTGAATCCGGGCAAGGATCAGCCGATCGACACGGTCGTCATCAATGGAGCCGAGTGCGAGCCGTATATCACCTGCGATGACCTGCTGATGCGCGAGCGCGCCGCCGACATTGTCGACGGGGTGCGTGTGATGCTGCATCTGGTCCAGGCCAAGCGGGCGCTGATCGGCGTTGAGGATAATAAGCCTGACGCGGCGGCGGCGCTCAACCGCGCGATCGCCGATGCCGGGGTTGACGATCGGGTCGAGGTGGTGGTGATTCCGACCCTGTATCCGAGCGGTGGCGAGAAGCAGTTGATCCGCATCTTGACCGGCAAGGAGGTGCCCAGTCACGGCATTCCGGCCCAGATCGGCATCGTCTGCCAGAACGTTGGTACGGCCGCTGCGGTGGCTGATGCGGTCTTGCGCGGGCAGCCGCTGATCGAGCGTCTGGTCACCGTGACTGGGCGGGGTGTGGTCGAGCCGCGAAATTATCGGGTGCCGATCGGGATCTCGGCCGAGGCCTTGATCGCGGCGAGCGGTGGTTATCGTGGCGAACTTGCGAAGCTTGTCGCCGGTGGCCCGATGATGGGCTTCCGGCTCGACACCGATCTGGTGCCGATCACCAAGGCGACCAACTGTCTGCTGGCGCTCACGCCCGAGGAGAGCCCCGATCCGGGAGCGCCGCTGCCCTGCATCCGCTGTGGGCGTTGTGCCGAGGTCTGCCCGGCGAATCTCTTGCCGCAGCAGCTCTATTGGCACGCGCGCGCTAAAGAATTGGATAAGGTGCAGGACTACAATCTATTCGATTGCATTGAATGTGGCTGCTGCGCGCACGTCTGCCCCTCGCACATTCCGCTGGTGCAGTACTACCGTTTCGCCAAGACCGAGAGTTGGGCGCGCGAGCAGGAGAAGCGTGCCGCGGATCATGCCCGTGAGCGCCATGCGGCGCGTGAGGCTCGGCTCGAGCGCCAGGAGCGCGAGCGGAAGGCGAAGCTGCGGAAGAAGAAAGAGGCCGTCGCTGCGGGTGGTACCAAGCCGGCTGCTGCTGGCGCCAAGCCGGCTGCTGGCGGTGCCAAGCCAGCCGTTGGTGGTGCTAAATCTGCGCCTGCTGGCGCCCAGTCGACTGCTGACGCCAAGGCCAAGTCAGAGGCGGCTACGGCGGCTACGGAGGACAGGGCGGATAAACAGGCCTTGATCGAGGCGGCGCGTCGACGCGCTGCGGAGAAGAAGGCGATGCTGGCAAAGGCCCAAGAGACGACGGCGCCCCCTGCCGATCAGGACGCTTCTGCTCAAGACGATGCGGCCGCAACCACGAAACGAGCCCAGCCGCGTGAGGCGGTTGTGGCTGATCAGGAGTGATGCCGGTGGCCATGACCTTTGTCTCGTCGCCGCACAGCGCGCGCGTCAACCGTGTCGATCAGGTGATGTTGCAGGTCTGTCTGGCACTGGTGCCGGGCACCCTGGCCCTGGTCTGGTTCTTTGGCTGGGGCGTGCTCATCAATATGGCGCTGGCGACCCTGTTCGCGGTGCTGGCTGAAGCCTTGGTGATGAAGCTGCGCGGGCGTCCGGCGCTGCCGGCCATCAGTGACTATAGTGCCGTGGTGACGGCGCTGCTGTTTGCGCTGACGATTCCGCCGACCATGCCTTGGTGGATGACCATGCTGGGCATCGTCTTCGCGATCGTCATCGTCAAGCAGCTCTATGGGGGCATCGGCTATAACCCGTTCAATCCGGCGATGGCCGGCTATGTGTTCTTGCTGATCTCTTATCCAGTGGCAACCACGAGCTGGCTGCCCCCGGATGTGCCGGCGCTGCTTGAGGCGCGTGAGCTCTCAACGCTCTCGTTCCTGGACTCGGCTCGCCTGATCTTCATGGGCGCTCTGCCTGAGGGGTTGACCTGGGACGCGGTCAGCGCGGCGACGCCGCTCGACGAGATGCGCACGCTACTCGACCAGGGCCAAACCATCGATGAGATCCGAGCCAGCAGCCCGCTCTGGGGCAGTTTTGGTGGCCGTGGCTGGGAGTGGGTCGGGAACTGGTTCCTGCTCGGTGGGCTCTATCTGCTGTGGCGACGGGTGATCAGCTGGGAGATCCCAGTGGCGGTGTTGGGGGGCCTGTTAGCAGCCTCTGCGGCCTTTTGGCTGGTTGATCCGCAGCATTTTCCGTTCCCGGGCTTTCACCTGTTCTCGGGCGCGGCCATCCTCGGGGCGTTCTTTATCGCCACAGACCCGGTGTCAGCCTGCACCACCCGGCGTGGTCAGCTGATCTACGGCGCAGCGATTGGCGGCACCATCTTTGCGATTCGCACTTGGGGCGGCTATCCGGATGCGGTCGCCTTCGCGGTGTTGTTGATGAACATCGCCGCGCCGATGATCGATCAATATTCTCAGCCTCGGGTCTTCGGCCATCGCCGCAGCGAGCGCAAGAAGGCCTGACGGCATAGCACTGGACAGAAGACAACGACCATGAAAAAGGCACCCATCCTCATTGCCGCGTTCATCTTGGGAAGCTTCGCCGTTGGCGGCGTTGGCCTAGTGGCGGTAACGCATGAGCTGACCGATACCAAGATCGCTGAGAATCAGCGCGCAGCCATGATGGCAAAGTTGGAGGCTATTGTGCCGGAAGGGCGCATGTCGAACGACCCGCTGCAGGATCGTATCGAGGTCAGCGATCCGAAGCTTCTCGGTGCGCCGGTGACCGAAGTCTATCGGGTGCGCGATAAGGATGAGCCGGTCGCGTTAATCCTGAAGCCGGTCGTTCCCGACGGCTATGCGGGTCCGATCAACCTGCTGGTCTCGGTGCTGCATGATGGCACCTTGGGTGGCGTGCGCGTGATCTCGCACCATGAGACGCCCGGCTTGGGTGACAAGATCGAGGAGCGCAAGGATGACTGGATCATCGAGCAGTTCAACGGCCGCTCGCTTGGCGAACCACCGCTGGAGCTGTGGCAGGTGAAGCGGGACGGCGGGGTCTTTGACCAATTCACCGGGGCGACGATTACGCCTCGCTCGGTGGTCAACGCGGTCAAGGGGACGTTGCTGTTTGTGCAGCAGCATGGCGATGCCCTCTACACGAGGCCGGCAACGGGGCAGGCGGACGGCAATCCAGCCCCGGTGCCAGCGCCGATACCAGCGGCAGCAGCCAGCGGAGAGAAGTCGGCGCATGCCCAGCCTGAAGAGGCCTCAGGCCTCCAGGCCATCCAGGAGCCGATTCAGGGACAAGGTCAGGAAAAGGCCGCTACCAAAGAGCCGCGCGCCAACGTCGCTGTGGAGGCTGTCTGATGGCCGAGAAGAGCTATGGGGCCTTAGTCGGCGAGGGGCTCTGGAGCAACAACCAGGCCCTGGTGGCGATGCTTGGGCTCTGCCCGTTGCTGGCGACTACCACGACCGCAACCAATGGGCTCGGCATGGGCTTGGCTACCACCACGGTGCTGGTGCTCTCGAATGCGACCATCTCGCTGATCCGTAATCTGGTCCGTCCGGAGGTTCGGCTGCCGGTGTTCGTGTTGGTGATCGCCTCTTTCGTGACCGCGGTTGAGCTGACCATGCAGGCGCAGTTCTATGAGCTGTACTTGGTGCTTGGGCTCTTCATTCCACTGATTGTCACCAACTGCGCAATCATCGGTCGTGCTGAGGCCTTTGCCTCCAAGGCGCGTCTGGATCGGGCGATTGTCGACGGTTTAGCGATGGGCGTTGGCTTCACGCTCGTGCTCATGGTGCTGGGTGGGATGCGCGAGTTCCTCGGTCAGGGAACGTTGTTCTATCAGGCGGAGCTACTGCTTGGGCCTGCCGCGGAAGGGTTTGGCTTGAACCTCGGTGAGGGCTTCCAAGGCGCGCTGCTGGCGATGCTGCCGCCTGGGGCGTTCATTGGGCTAGGGTTCCTGATTGCGCTGAAGAACATCTTCGACAAGGCCGCGGAGCGCCGGCGGCGCGCGCGACAAACATTGACCAAGTCGGCCCCGATGCACGACATGGCGCCTTCTAGCGGTTGATCTCAGTCGACAAGGTTCTCCGTCGTTGCCACCGATGGTGTCTGAGCCTATGCCAAGGAGGTGGTATATTTGCGCGTTGATCTGATTTCGCAGCTGTAGTCACGTCAGTTGCTGGAGCCTTTTGTGCTTCGGTCGCTGACAGCATCTCAAGAAAGACGGGGAGTTTACGCATGTCTAAGAAACATCCAGTTGTTGCCGTTACCGGCTCGTCTGGGGCAGGGACCACAACGGTCAAGCGCGCCTTCGAGCATATCTTTTATCGTGATGGCATCAACGCCGCGGTGATCGAAGGCGATAGCTTCCACCGTTTCAACCGTAAAGAGATGAAGGCCGAGATGACCAAGGCGGCCGCAGAGCACCGTAACCTGAGCCACTTTGGCCCCGAGGCGAATCATTTCGACCTGATTGCCGAACTCTTTGCGAGCTATGGCGATACCGGTACCGGCAGGAAGCGCTACTACATCCATAGCGATGAAGAGGCGGTTCAGCATAACGCGCGTCTTGGCACGAGCCTCTCGCCAGGCGAGTTCACGCCCTGGGAAGAAGTGCCGGCGGGCACTGATTTGCTGTTCTACGAAGGTCTGCATGGGCTCGCCAAGACCGACGAGGCGGATGTGGCCAAGCATGTCGACCTCGGCATCGGTGTGGTGCCGATCGTCAATCTCGAGTGGATTCAGAAGATCCATCGCGATAATGCCGAGCGTGGCTACTCGGCCGAGGCCATCGTCGATACCATCTTGCGTCGCATGCCGGACTACATCCGGCACATTACGCCGCAGTTCACGCGGACCGATATCAACTTCCAGCGTGTGTCGACGGTGGATACGTCCGACCCATTCATCGCGCGCGATATCCCGACTCCTGACGAAAGTTTCGTCGTCATCCGCTTCAGGCAGCCGGAAAAGATCGAGGTGGATTTTCAGTACCTGCTGTCGATGATCAAGGACTCATTCATGTCTCGGCGCAACACCATCGTGGTGCCCGGTGGCAAGATGGGTTTTGCGATGGAAATCATCCTGCAGCCCATCATTGAGCGCATGATGGCCGAACGGAACGTCTGATTCCGCCGGCAGGCGGCTGCGGCTGCGCGCGTGCTGGACAGTGCGTCCAAGCGCAGCCGATCGCTTGCTTAAAAAGCCTGTACAAGACCGCTTGCGGGCGCTGGATCTCCGCCAAGAACCAAGCGGTTGTTAAGAGAAAACGCTCTAGGTTGATGGCGGTACGCTGTCTGCCTGCTCAGGCGGGCGAACCGTGAGCAGATGTACGCGACGGCTGTCAGCGCGCATGATGGTGAAGCGGAAGCCGTCGATGTCGACCCGTTCGCCGCGTTTTGGCAGGTGGGCGAAGGCGTGCACTACGAGACCGCCGACGGTGTCGAGATCGCCGCCATCGAGCGCAGAGCCGAAGTATTCGTTGAACTCGTCGATTGCGGTGCGCGCCTTGACCGTGTACTCGCCCTTGCCGCGCTTGTAGATGAAGGCGCCCTCGTCGAAGTCGTGCTCATCTTCGATATCGCCGACGATCTGTTCGAGCACATCCTCGATCGTAACCAACCCGGCCGCTGAGCCATATTCATCAACGACGATGGCCATGTGGTTTCGGCTTGCTCGAAATTCCTTGAGGAGCACGTTGAGTCGCTTGCTCTCGGGTACGAACACCGCCGGACGCAGATGGTCGCGGATGTTGAAGGAGCGTCGATTGGTCTCGGAACAGTAGCTCAGCAGGTCTTTCGCTAGCAGGATACCGACCACCTCACCCTTGTCGTCGCCGGTGACGGGGAAGCGGGAATGGGCGCTCTCGACCGCGGTCGTGAGGATGCTCTCGAGCGGGTCGTCGCGGCGGATGTGTACCATCTCGGCGCGCGGGATCATGATGTCGCCGACGCGCAGATCGGCGACCTGTAGCACGGCTTCCATCATCCCGAGTGCTTCTCGGTCGAGCAGACCTCGGCACTCGGCTTGTTGAAGGAGCTCAGTGAGCTGCTCCTTGGTCTTTGGCTCGCGACGGGTAAACCGCCGAATGAGCCCCGCTAAGCCTAGGCGCTGCAGCCAGTGACTGGCTTGAGCGCCGTTTCTAGATCCGTCGTCGCTCGCCATTGGCGTCGTCATTGACCTCGTAAGGTGAAGGGAATCCTAACGCGTCGAGGACGCGAATTTCGAGCGCCTCCATCGGCGCGGCCTCGGTAGGGCTGATGTGGTCGAAGCCGAGTAGATGCAGTGTTCCATGCACCACGAGATGGGCCCAGTGGGCAGTCTCGGTCTTGCCTTGCTCGGCGGCCTCGCGCTGGACTAGCGGTGCGCAGATCACGAGATCACCGAGCAGCCCGCCGATGCCATCATAAGCCGACTCTGCCAGATCGAGTCCTGGCGGCGGCTCGAACGCGAACGAGAGGATGTTGGTTGGCCCGGCGCGGTTGCGGAAGCGTTGATTGAGTTCGGCGCTCTCGGCCTCGTCGGTGATGCGAATGGTCAGCTCGGCCGGCCAGGTTGTCTGGGCATGCCGGAGTGAAAGCCTGGGGTCGAGTGCTGCGAGCGCCCAACGCTGGAGGTCGGCCATGGCGGGCAGCCCGGCGCGTTGATGTCGGCTGAGGCAGCCGAGCTGCAAGTCAATGAGCAGGGCTGGCTGCAGCCGCGGCCCGGGTGATTGTGGCCCAGGCGATTGTGGTCCGGGTGGTTGTTCTGGGTCATGCGTGTCGGTCAGCACGGATGGCTCAGACGCTGGTGTTTCGGTCATGGGCGTCGTAGGCATTGACGATGCGTTGCACCAGGGCGTGGCGGACCACGTCGCGGGCGCTGAAGAAGGAGAAGCTGATGCCCTCGACTGAGCGTAGCACCTCGACAGCCTGTCGCAAGCCCGAGGGCTGGCCGCGCGGTAGGTCGACCTGGGTCACATCACCGGTCACCACCGCCGTCGAGCCGAAGCCGATCCGGGTCAGAAACATCTTCATCTGCTCGGGCGTGGTGTTCTGTGCCTCGTCGAGGATGATGAAGGCGTCATTCAGCGTGCGGCCGCGCATGAAGGCGAGCGGGGCGACCTCGATCACGTTGCGCTCGATGAGCTTATTGACCTTCTCGAAGCCGAGCATCTCGAACAGGGCATCGTAGAGCGGGCGCAGATAAGGGTCGATCTTCTGTGACAGGTCGCCGGGCAGGAAGCCGAGCCGTTCGCCGGCCTCGACCGCTGGGCGCACCAGCAGCACCCGGCGAACACGCTCGGTCTCGAGCGCCTCGACGGCGCAGGCGACGGCGAGGTAGGTTTTGCCAGTGCCGGCGGGGCCAACGCCGAAATTGATGTCGTGGCGCAGGATTGCATGCATGTAGCTGAGCTGCATGGCACCGCGCGGCTTTACCAGGCCGCGCTTGGTCTTGATGACCAGCTCAGGCACCGAGTCTGCGCTAGCGGCGGCAACCGCATCGGCGCCGCATTCGACCAGCTCAAGATGGACGCGCTCCGGGGAAAGCACTTCGTCTGCCGCCGCCGCGTAGAGTCCCTCGAGCACACGGGCGCCCGCTTCGGCCGCTTGGCGCTCACCGATGACGCGAAAGCTCATGCCGCGATTCGCGATCTCGATGCCGAGACGTCGCTCGATCAGGCGCAGATGGGAATCGAACTGGCCGCAGAGGTTCGCCAGGCGCACGTTGTCTTCGGGCGCTAGGCTGAGGTCGATATTGGTGGGCAATGGGGTCAATGGCGAAGCGCATTTGGCGCTGATGTGCGGTGGCGACAGGGGTGGCAGAGCGGTTGCACGGTTGCTGGTGCGTTCGGCGGGACTATGGTCGCGCGTTGTTAAGCCCATGTCCTGAGCTGAGCGGAGCCGGTTGGGTTTCCTGGAGCATGCCACGCAACGAGTTCGGCAGGGCCTCGGTGATCAGTAGGTCAGCGAAGTCGCCAATCAAGGTCTCGGGGCCGTTGAAGTTGACCACCCGGTTGTTCTCGGTGCGCCCGGCGAGCTGTGTCGGATCTTTACGAGAGGGTCCGATCACCAGAACCCGATGGACCTGGCCCACCATCTTGCGACTGATCTGCTGTGCCTGCTGGTTGATCTGCTGTTGCAGCCGGGCGAGCTGTTCTTGCTTGACGGCGGCCGGCACGAGGTCCGGATAGTCGGCTGCAGGCGTTCCAGGGCGTGCACTATAGATGAAACTGAATGATTGGTCGAAGCCGATCTCGCTCACCAGGTTCAGGGTGTCCTGGAAATCGGTCTCGGTCTCGCCGGGGAAACCGACAATGAAATCCGATGAGATGCTGATCCCAGGCCGCGCGCGCTGCAGCCGGCGGATCTTGTCCTTGTATTCGAGCGCTGTGTGACCGCGCTTCATCAGCGCCAGTATCCGATCAGAGCCGCTCTGCACGGGGAGATGCAGATAGCTGACCAGCTCTGGCACCTCGGCATAGGCATCGATCAGGTTGTCGGTGAATTCGACTGGATGGGAGGTGGTAAAGCGGATGCGGTCGATGCCATCGATGGCTGCGCAGTAGCGGATGAGCAGCGCGAGGTCGGCGATCTCGCCATCGTGCATCAGACCACGATAGGCGTTGACGTTTTGCCCCAGTAGATTGACCTCGCGGACGCCCTGCTCGGCGAGACCCGCGACCTCGGCAATCACGTCATCGAAGGGTCGGCTGACCTCCTCGCCTCGGGTGTAGGGAACCACGCAATAGGTGCAGTATTTTGAGCAGCCTTCCATCACCGACACATAGGCGCTCGGGCCATCGGCGCGCGGTTCGGGCAGACGGTCGAATTTCTCGATCTCCGGAAAGCTGACATCGATTTGCGGCTGATGCTGCTGCTCGACGGCATCGAGCATGGCCGGGAGTCGGTGCAGCGTTTGCGGGCCGAACACCAGATCGACGTAGGGCGCGCGCTCGCGGATGGCGTCGCCTTCTTGGCTGGCAACGCAGCCACCGACACCGATGATCAAGCCCGGGCGCGCATCCTTCCATGGCCGCCACCGTCCAAGCTGAGAGAAGACCTTCTCTTGAGCCTTCTCACGGATCGAGCAGGTATTCAGCAGCAGCACGTCGGCCTCTTCTGACCGATGGGTGCGTTCGAGACCATGCGATTCGCGCAGTAGGTCCGCCATCCGAGACGAGTCGTACTCGTTCATCTGGCAGCCGTAGGTTTGGATGAAGACTTTGCGTTGCATGGACTCTGGTGGCTGTACTGGTGGTTGTACTGGAGCTGTTTCAGTAGCTGACTGCGGTGCTCGATCTGGCGTCGACGATGCGGCTGATGTGCTGAACTGATGGATGTGCTGAACTGATGGATGTGCTGAACTGATGGATGTGCTGAACTGATGGGATGAGCTGGGCCTAGTAGCGGTCGGATCGAATGTCTGGCGTGGTGGCTCACTGATTATTAGGCCGTGGCCGCTGCCGACCACGCTAGGTGTCCTGACGAGAGGAGGCGATCTGGCGAGCATCCTCGGGAATGGGGATCATGGTGTCAAGCGGTGCTTTATCAATCGGTTTGCGGTGCTCGGAGGACGGCGCATCCGACCTACCGCTTTCAGGGGATCACGCATGGCGCGTTCCGGGAATCACCTCGATGCTGGCTGGGATCGAGCTGACCTGAGTCAATGCGTTGCCGGCTGTTGTAGCAGACCGCTATCAACAACATCTAGCGTTCGCTATACTCCGCAGCACAATATCTTGTGTCTTCCGTCGGTGAGCGCCTCTATGTCGACCCTTGCTGCCCAACTCGCTGTTTTGCCAACGAGCGTCACCAAACGCGACGGCGAACAGATCCCGTTCGACGCCTCGAAGATCCAGTCGGCGATCGCGCGTGCTGGGCAGGCAACGGGCGAATTCGGCGAGATGGAGGCGCAGCTGCTGACCGCACAGGTGGTCAAGGTGCTCGCGCATCGCTATGGCGAAGGGCGCAACCCGGACATCGAAGGGATTCAGGACGTCGTCGAACAGACCCTGATCAGCGCCAACCATTTCGAGACCGCCCGCTCCTATATCGTCTACCGTGAGCAGCGCGCCAAGCTGCGTGCCGATCGGCGCACGCTGGTGGATGTCTCCAGTTCGATCAACGAGTATCTGGACCGCTCGGACTGGCGCGTCGCCGCCAACGCCAATCAGGGCTACTCGCTCGGCGGGCTGATCCTGAACACCTCGGGCAAGATGATCGCTAACTACTGGCTCTCGCACGTCTATCCGCCACAGGTTGGCGAGGCGCATCGCGAGGGCGACATCCATATCCACGATCTCGACATGCTCGCCGGCTACTGCGCCGGCTGGTCACTGCGCACGCTGCTTACCGAAGGTCTGAATGGTGTGCCAGGCCGGGTCGAGGCCGATCCGCCAAAGCACATGTCGAGCGCGGTCGGGCAGATCGTCAACTTCCTCGGCACCTTGCAAAACGAGTGGGCCGGTGCTCAGGCGTTCTCGAGCTTTGATACCTACATGGCGCCCTATGTGCGTGTCGATGGGCTCGACTACCCGCGCGTCAAGCAGTACATCCAGGAGTTGATCTACAACCTCAATGTGCCCTCGCGTTGGGGCACACAGACGCCCTTTACGAATCTGACCTTCGATTGGGTCTGCCCGCAGGATCTACGTGAGCAGGTGCCGGTGATCGGTGGTGAGGAGCAGCCGTTTACCTACGGCGAGCTGCAGGCCGAGATGGATATGATCAATCGCGCCTACATCGCGGTGATGACCGAGGGCGATGCGAAGGGGCGCATCTTCACCTTCCCGATCCCGACCTACAACATCACCGAGGACTTCCCCTGGGACGGCGAGAACGCCGAGCATCTCTTTGAGATGACGGCCAAGTATGGCTTGCCCTATTTTCAGAATTTCCTCAACTCCGAGCTCTCGCCGAATATGGTGCGCTCGATGTGCTGCCGGCTGCAGCTGGATCTGACCGAGCTGCTCAAGCGCGGTAATGGCCTGTTCGGCTCGGCCGAGCAGACCGGCTCGCTTGGCGTGGTGACGATCAATTGCGCGCGGCTTGGCTATACCCATCGCGGTGATGAAGCGGGGCTGTTCCGGCGCCTCGACGAATTGATGGAGCTCGGCAAGAAGAGCCTCGAGCTGAAGCGCAAGGTGATCCAGCGCCACATGGATGCCGGGCTGTTTCCCTACACCAAGCGCTATCTCGGCACCCTGCGCAATCATTTCAGTACGCTTGGAGTCAATGGCATCAACGAGATGATCCGCAACTTCAGCGCGGATACCGATGACATCACCACCGAGTGGGGCCATGCCTTCGCCTGCCGGCTGCTTGATCACGTGCGCGCGCGGATGGTGCAGTTCCAAGAAGAAACCGGGCACATGTACAACCTGGAGGCGACGCCGGCCGAGGGCACCACCTATCGCTTCGCGCGCGAGGACAAGAAGCGCTTTCCGGACATCCTGCAGGCCGGTACCGAGGACACGCCCTATTACACCAATTCCTCGCAGCTGCCGGTCGGCTACACCGACGACGCTTTCGAGGCATTGGCGGCGCAGGATGAGCTGCAGACCAAGTACACCGGTGGCACCGTGCTGCACCTTTACATGGGCGAGCGCATCGGCTCGACCGATGCCTGCAAGCGGCTGGTGCAGCGGGCGCTGACCAACTTCCGGCTGCCCTATATCACGGTGACGCCGATCTTTTCGGTCTGTCCCACCCACGGCTACATCGCCGGCGAGCACGAGTTCTGCCCCAAGTGTGATGCCGAACTGATCGAGAAGAAGCGCGCCGAGCTGCAAGCTGCAGAGACGGCCTGAGCGCTGCGGAACGGTCGGGTGCGTAAGCTGTCTCGAGCGATTGCAAGCGCAGAAGAACGACGAAGCGAACGAATAGATCATACGAGCTAACGCGGCCGAAAGCCGGCCGTGCCATCCAAATCGACAGGGGTATCCAATGACTGAAACAACGACTGAGCCGACCATCGAGCTACGCGACGAGGAGCGCACCCGCTGCGAGGTCTGGACCCGCGTGATGGGTTATCACCGGCCGGTCTCCGCCTTCAATCGCGGTAAGCAGGCCGAGCATCAGGAGCGCACCTATTTCCAGGAGCGGCCAGCGGGGCGCCTAGATGTACATCCGCACTCGAGCTGGCGCGCGAGCCAGGATTCAGACCAGCAGGCGGCCCTTCGTCCGCATCAGCGCTCTGATGGGGCTCGGCGCGAAGCCGCTTGAACGCTCGCGCTCCTGAGAGAAGGGTCAGGCAACGGCAAGACGACGTTCGCCGATGATCAAGCCCAAGTTCCAGCCTATCTCCACTCGGCTCCGACTCGGCGGGCTGACACCGCTGACCAGCGTCGATTATCCGGGCGAGCTAGCGGCTGTGATCTACTGCCAGGGTTGCCCCTGGCGCTGCCCCTACTGCCATAACGGCCATCTGCTCGATGCCGCGCCTGAAGTTGAAGGTGCGGGTGAAGGGGCAAGCGAAAGGATCGGGCCGGACGCACTCACCTGGTCCGATGTGCTTGAGCTGCTGAGATCCCGTCGTGGTCTGCTCGACGCGGTGGTCTTCAGCGGTGGCGAGCCAACCGCGCAGTCCGCACTCGTCGATGCGATGGCCGAGGTGCGAGCGCTCGGTTTCAAGGTCGGGCTGCACACTGGCGGTCCTTATCCGCAACGCCTGCGCGCCTTGCTGCCTCTGCTCGACTGGGTCGGGCTCGATATCAAGGCCCTGCCCGAGGATTATCCCCAGGTGACCGGTGTGCCCAGCTCCGGCGAGCAGGCTTGGCAGAGTCTGGCACTGCTGCTCGAAGCTAAGGTCTCACTGGAGGTGCGCACCACACCGATGCCGGGGCTTGATGACGATGCCTATCTCTCTCGGCTGATGCACACACTGGCCGAGGCCGGCGTGACCCATTACGCCTTGCAGCAGGCGCAATCCGCTCATCTGCTGGAGCCAGCGCTGCGCCATCAGCTGCGGCATTTTTCCAAGCACGCGCTATCCAATGCCGCGGGGCTTGAGGACCCCGAGGGCGGACTGCCCAATCCGTTCCCGCATTTCGAGCTGCGCGCGGCCTGATCGCGATCCGGCGTGCGATGCCGGTGTTTCAGGCCGGCTTGGCCAAGCTGCCGCGACGGTGCCTGGATCAAGTAAACTCTCGCCTCGAGGTGGCCTTGGGGCCACGGAGCTTTGGGACGGGCACCCTCATCGACATCGGCACACTGATTCTGGTCACCGTGGTCGTCAGCGCGACGCTGTCGATTGTGCTGTTCCTGTTCGCCGATCATTCCGGGCGCGATGGTTTGCCGTTCTGGGGCGTTTCCGCGGGGCTCTATTCCGCTGCCTACGGACTCTTCTTACTACGCGGCTCAGCGAGCGACCTACTCTCGGTTGTCGCGGCCAATATCCTGCTTGCTGCTTCCCTGGCCTTTGCGCTCGAGGCGCTCGCCCGTTTCTTTGGCAAGGGGCCGTCGCGCTGGCTGATCTGGCTGCCAGTGCCGGTGATGGGTGTCGGCATGTTCTGGCTTGGCGAGCAGTTCGAACCGCGCGTGATGTTCAACGCTGCTCTGCTCTGGCTGCAGGTCTTGCTGATGACGATCCTCGTCGTCCGCCACTGGCAGGGCACGCCGGGTCGCGGACGTTATCTGCTGCTGGTCAGTCTGGTCGTCGTCTTGATCTTGCTCGCGGCGCGCCTACTCGGAACGGCGCTTGGGGGCTTGGGGGCGGGCAGCCTGTTCGAGTCCAGTCATTTGCAGACGCTGACCTTCCTCGCGGCCATGCTGTTTCAACTGTTGCTCGCGCTGGCGGTCATCGTCATGGCCCGCGAGCGCATGGAAGAAGAGCTGCGCAGGAACGAGCAGCGGTTTCGCACCCTGGTCGAGGATGCCAACGACGTGATCTATACGCTCGACCTCAATGGCGTCTTCCGCTACCTCTCGCCGAATCTGCGCGAGATCCTGGGCCTGGAGCCGAAGGATGTGGTCGGTCAGCACTTTGCCGCCGTCGTGCACGCCGATGATCTACCTCGCTGCGAGGCCTTCTTGCAGCGCCTGCTGAGCACCCGCACCAAGCAGAGTGGGCTTGAGTATCGGGTGCGCCATGGCGATGGGGGTTGGCGCTGGCATGTGACCAATGCCTCGCCCTTGCTTGACGGCAATGGCGCGCTATCGGGCATGATCGGCATCGGCCACGATGTCAGTGAGCGCAAGCTGGTCGAGGACCAGACCCATCGCTTGGCGCATTATGATGCGCTGACGGAGCTTCCCAATCGCGGCCTCTTCTTTGAGCGACTCCGGCAGGCCATGCGTGAGGCTGAACGCAAGGATGGTCAATTGGCGGTGATGTTCCTCGATCTCGATCGCTTTAAGCCGATCAACGATAGCCATGGACATGCGGTCGGTGATCGCGTGCTGCAGACGCTCGCCGAGCGTCTCAGGGCTTGCCTGCGCGATGCCGATACCATCGGCCGCATCGGTGGCGATGAGTTCCTGATCCTGCTGCCTGAGGTCGGCAGTGCGCGCGATGCCTGTGTGGTGGCGGAGAAGCTGGTGAGGCGGGTACAGACGCCGCTGAATATCGCCGGTCTCCACTTAGAGATCTCTTGCAGCATTGGTGTCGCCCTCTATCCGGCTCATGGTCGCGACGGCACCATGCTGATTCGTCATGCCGATGAGGCGATGTACGAGGCGAAGCGGGCGGGTCGTGATCAGGTGCGGTTGTATGAGGGCGAGGGTCATCAGATGGGTTGATGATCTCACCGAGAGATGCCCTGGCAAGCGCTCGATGACGGCTGATACCGCAGTATGCCTGTCTCGCGCCTTCTGCACGACCTTGGGTCTTTGGCTAGCCTTGCAGGCTGATGAGGACATCGAAGAGGTGTTGTGGGCGCGCGGCGATGAACTGCAATGAATTCAGCGGCTTGTGGCTTGGTCGAGGTCGCGCCTTTCATCATTCGAGGCTGCTTGAATCAGGTATCGGGAGGCGGCCATATATTCAGCATAGATCCGCCAGTCGCGCATGTGCGTTTGGGTGCCAATGGTTGCTGGTATCGGCATTCCCTAGTGCAGCCCTGTTAAATACCTGAGACCGCTCCCAGAGAGTAGCGTTGTCATTCTCATCATTCACATTACTCCTGACCCGAGGTTCTCAACGATGCCACGCTGTAGCGCCGCCCCCATTCACGTCTCCGACAAAGACGCCTGCACCCTGGAGGAACTGGAGCGCCGACACACCGCGCCCAAAGGATTGGTCAAACGCGCCCAGATCATTCTCCTAGCCGCACGTGGGCTCGGTGTGCGCGCCACGGCCGAACGCCTCGGCATCGGGCGGGCGACGGTGCAGCGCTGGCGTCGGCGGTGGTCGCGTGCCGCGGTAACGGAGTCGGCCCTGGAGCGCCTGGTCGATGCCCCGCGCCCGGGCACGCCGCCGACCTTCAGCCCGGAGCAGATCTGCTCGATTCTGGCGCTTGCCTGCGAACCGCCCAAACGCGGTGAACGGGACCTCTCGCACTGGACCCACGCGGACTTGGCCGCTGAGGCCATCGCACGCGGCATCGTCGACTCCATCTCGCCGGACTCCATCGGGCGCTTCCTGCGCGAGGCCGACCTCAAGCCCCACCGCACCCGGGGCTGGATCAACACGCCCCGCGATGCGCAGTTCGACGAGAAGTGCCAGGATGTCTGTGACACCTACCGATGCGCCCCTGAGCGCGCCGCGGCCGGCATCGAGACGCACAGCATCGACGAGATGACCGGCGTACAGGCCCTGGAGCGCGCGGCGGAAACCTTGCCGACGCGCCCCGGTCTGGTCGAACGCCACGCGTTCGAGTCCATCCGCCATGGCACCCTGACCCTGATCGCCGCGTTCGATGTGGTCACGGGCCAGGTCACCTACCGGATCGGTCCAACGCGCACCGAGCAGGACTTTGCTGAGTACTTGGCCGACCTGCTCGCCCAACGCGACGACACCACGCAGTGGCACTTGATCATGGACAACCTCAACATCCACTGCTCGGAAGCGGTTGTGCGCCTCGTCGCCGAGGCCTGCAAGCTCGACATCGATCTTGGCGTCAAAGGCAAATCCGGCATCCTCAAGTCGATGGCCACGCGTGAGCGCTTCCTGCGTGATCCGAGCCACCGCATCCAGTGTCACTTCACGCCCAAGCATGCCTCTTGGCTCAACCAAATCGAGATGTGGTTCTCCATCTTGGCGCGCAAAGTGATCCGCCGCGGCAACGTCCTCTCGGTCGATGATCTCCATGAGAAACTCGCCAACTTCATTGACTTCTTCAACGACAAGCTGGCCAAGCCGTTTCGCTGGACCTATACCGGCAAGCCGCTTGCGGCTTGATTGGCTGTCAGGTATCAGGATTTTCACAGCGAAGCACTAGTCCAGGCGATCTAAGGCAAGCCTGGCAAGCGAGCCTCGTCATTTTGCATTTCGGAGCGCTGAGTGACTGCTTCAACGCGCTTCGCCGCACCTTGCTAGACTCCCCCGATGCGCCACCCCATCGACCCCAAGATCGACTGCGTCTTCAAGGCCCTGCTCGGAGCCGAGTCCAACCGCGCCTTACTGATCCACTTCCTCAACGCCATGCTCGGCGCTGAGCTGCCAGCCCCGATCACCAACGTCGAGATCCTCAATCCCTACAACGAGCGCGAATTCCTCGATGACAAGCTCAGCATCGTCGATGTCAAGGCGCGCGATGAGTATGGCGGTCTGCACCAGATCGAGATCCAGCTGCTGAGCTATCGCGACCTGCCCGCACGCATCAGCTACGGCTGGGCCGATCTCTACAGCTCCCAGCTCAGCAGCGGCGAGTCCTACACCAAGCTCAAGCCCACCTACGCCATCTGGCTGCTCGCCGAAGACCTGCTCCCCGACCATAGCCGCTACCTGCATGACTTCCGCCTGCGCGACGCCCAAGGCCGCAGCCTGGTCGATCACGGTGGTATCTGGCTCTTAGAACTGAACAAGTTTCACGCCGAGCTGGTCAGAACTGAACAAGAACGCTGGCTTAAATTCTTCAAGGAAGGCGCCACCCTCGACAGCAAGGCGCTTCCCCCTTGGATGCAAACCCCCGAGATGAGGCAAGCCATGAGTACCCTAGAACGTTTTTCAGATAAAGACCGTGCTTACCACGCCTATCAAGCACGGCAGAACTACCTGCGCCAGCAGGCCAGTATCCAAGAAGAGCTTGATGACCGGCGCGCTGAGATCGAGCGGGTGCGGGTGCACCTAGAGCAGACGCAGTCGAACCTAGAGCAGACGCAGTCGAACCTAGAGCAGACGCACTCGAACCTAGAGCAGGAGCGTGCAGCCAAAGAATCCGCCCTTGCCGAGCTTGAGCGCCTTAAGGCAAAGCTGCGCACCCAAGAAGGGGAGTAAAGGGCCAGACGCGGGGTGAAAAGAGATCTGGGCCAGCATGAGGTCAGCGGACAGGTCGGCTGGTATGAGCCCTGGCCAAGGCGAGCTGCACGCGGTTCGTGGTGGCAAGACGGGCCTCTGGCGAAGGATTGCAACCAGCTGAGAGACCGGTCTTCTGACTTGATTCCGACAATCAGGGCTGCTACTGTTTTTGCGCGGTTTTTCACTGCAATTAGTCGCGAAACCTGACCAATAAGGTCGACAAAGGAGCCTGCCCGATGACCTTGACCGCGTCCAGCGCCCGTTTCGGCGTGTCCTCCCGCATCATTTCTCTGCTGCTACTCAGCCTATTGTCCTTGCTCCTGCTGAGTCTGGCTCCACGGCCAGCGACAGCCCAAGCGACCTACGCCCCACAAGTCTAGGTCATGTACTTGGCCTACTACGGGCGCCCTGGCGACCCGGTAGGGGTCGATTACTGGGCAGGGCGCCTCGCTGAGGTTGGCGGAAACTGGATCGCTGACTTGGTCGACGCTTTTGGCAATTCCGCTGAATACACCGAGCGCTACGGCGCACTCGACGACCAGACCCTGATCAACAATCTCTTCCTCGGGCTGTTTAACCGCGGCGCCGACGCCTCAGGGCTGGCCTACTATGTCGACCTGCTCAACGGTACCAATGCCTCCGGCCTCAACCCCGAGCGGCGCCAATCGACTCTAGCCCAGATCGCGCTCGACATTGCCAATGGCGTGCAGCCCGGCACGGATGACGAGGGTGTCTTTGCCAACAAGCTCAAGGTCGCTGCCTACTTCACCGATCTGATCCGTACCACTGGCGCGGACTACAGCAGCGATGACATCCCCAACGTCCTCATCCTCATCGCCTCGGTGGGCTTTCAGCCCGACAGCGTCGAGAGCGCTAAGCAGGAGATTGAGCGCGACTTGATCGGTGCGCCCGGCGAGGATGGTGGCGATGATGATATTACTGCTGGTCGGGCAGCCTTGATCGTGCCAGACAAGACCAACTTGGAGACCGTAGAAAACGAGCTTTACCAGATCATGCGCTCTGGTAGCGAGTCGCTCGATCTGATCGACGCTGAGGATATTCGCAGTGGCGAAGCTGATTTGACTCAATACGGCACGCTGTCATGCTTCACTTATGGTCCAGCCTCTGCCGTTGCAGCACTGGATGATCTTGTTGTTGACCGCATCATCGGCGCAGTTGAGCAGGGTGCAACCTTCTTCAGCAGTCGCGAGGCCTGCGGCGGTCGTGTGTTGAGTCGGGCCGGCTATGTGAGTGCTGGGACGCTCGGTGGCTGGTATCCGGCGTTGCGCGATTCCTGGTTCTTTACGGCTACTGCGGCTGATGAGCCTCTGTTGCGCGATATTGATTTGTTCGACGGAGATCCGCAGGCCTATCCTGTCTCACACTGGACCTCGGGGGATCAGTCATTTCTCGGTTTCCGCGTCGATAACAGCGGCACCTATACAGGTTTGTATGGTGTAAGCGCATGGGACACTGATCCCGATGCGTATCTATGTCAGATCTTCTCCACTGGATGGGAGGTCAGTGCGCCGCGGGACGGCTGCTACACTTGGTATCGAGGTCAAGGCCGGTTTGTGGCACTCACACCTCGTTTCTGGACCTTTAACCAATCCGCCCAAACCGGTGGCTACATCGGAATTGCAGGCCGTCAGCTACTGCATAACCTGACGATGGATGTCAGCAATTCACCTGACACAGAGCCACAATATTACAGCATCAGCAGCTCAGCCCATCCAAGCGCTGGAGGCTCTGTCAGTTGCAACCCAAATCCGGTTGCTGGGGGAGAGAGCAGCTCCTGCACGGCAGAACCAAACAGTGGCTACAGCTTCGATGGTTGGAGTGGCGACTGCAGCAGCACCGAGCCGATCTGCATGCTGTCGGGTGTGGCCACCGAGGCAGATGTCGTTGCGCACTTCATCCTCACGAATACGGATGATCCTGGCGATCAGCCCTCGCAGCCAACAACCTACTGCGGCTTCGGCCAATGGCGCGACCACCCCGCGCTCACCGGCGAAGGCTACTGTGACGGTTATGGTGACAACATCACCTCCGCACTCCTTGAGGAGGCCAACTCGGCCACGCACTGCGGAGGCTATTACAAGACCTACGGGCGCTACGACGTAGATGGTCAGCTGATCAATGTCTTCATCTCGAATGGGGCCTGCGAGGCTGCGGCCAAAGTCTTTCGCATTGATCCGCCTGAGCCGCTCGATGAGCATTGCCGCAAGCACGGCGGGACGGGCAATTACCGCTGGATCTATACCACCGACATCCTGCCCTTCGGCGGTTATGGAACCCAAGGCGTCACCTGCGAGGTCGCCTTGGAGTCTAGTCTCCAGACGCCGGTCGGTGTAAGCGATGGTTGGCGCTATCCGGATGCGGATCGCGCCGCGACACGCTGGGATCGCACTACCTATGGCGCTCCCAGCAGCGACCACCTGCAAATGGCCTGGTCGCTCGATCTGGGAGAGGACCGGGTGCACCTACGCAGTGGCGACGTCACTGGCGATGGCCAACTAGAGTTGGTGGTCGTCACCGACCGGACGTTGCAGATCCTCGACAGCACGGGGCAGGCTTTGGTCGCGCCCGTGACGCTGACGCAGCGCTCGGAATTGCCGATCCTCGAGGATCTTGATGGTGATGGCGCGCATGAGATCTTGATTGGCGTGACGGGCACCGCAGACCTGGAAATCTCCGTTTACAACGGCAGCGGCGCATTCGAACAAGACGATTCCAGGCCGCGCAGGCGGCTACGACAGCGTGATGTTTCCGCTCGCGTCTTTGGGTAGCGGCAGACTGATCGCGGGCTACACAAGCGGTTATTCGTTGCGCCCACGCGGCTTCGTCAGCCTGCAGTTCGGTGCCAACCCGGCCGAGGACTGGCATTTTGCGATCGGGCCAGCATTTATCGGTGCGTCGCTCGGCCTAGAAGGACAAGGTCCGACGTTGATGGTCGCCCATGTCGGGACGGTACACAACGGCAATACTGGCTGTGGTCTGGATGCCAACGGCACCTGTACCAACGACGGAGATCTCGCCACCGTGCTAATTGATGCCAACGGCCAGGAGCAGATCGTTCGCACCATCGGCGATGACAATAGCGGTGGGCCGAATGGTGTCTCCCGGCATGTGCTCACCGATCTCGACGGGGATGGAACACTCGAATTGATCGGATCAGTCGATCATGGGCCAACGTATTACGCGGGCACCTCGGCATTGCGGGTCTACTCGCTCAACGGTACCGAGCTGGCACGCGCCTCGCTCGGCCAGAATGTCCGAACGCAATTCCTCGTCGCTAACATCGATGGACAAGGTGCGCAGGAGATTGCCGCCAACGGCCCCGGGAGGACACTGCAGGTCTTCGATGACAGCCTGAACCTTTTGTGGGAAACCAGTGCAGACACTGGCTACCTGATGCTGGCGGCCGACTTGGACGGAGACGGTACCGCCGAGCTTGTCACAGGCGACGATCAGCAGGTGCGGATCTTCGATGGACAAGTGCTGAACGAGAAGTGGAGCTTCGATCTGGGTCAAACGGTGTCTCGGGCCATCACCAGCGACCTCGACGGTGATGGGTTGGCCGAACTCTACGTCGCCGGTCGCGATGGACGGCTAACCGCTTACTCGTTTGCGCCTTGAGCATGCCCTAGAACTTCACCGGTGAGTAAGGCCGGCCTCATCAGAGGTCGGCCAGTAGCGCGATAAAGCGAACTTTTAGGACTGCGACACACCCGAAGCGGTTCTCGTTGAGGCCGCAAGGGAGGCCAGACTGCGCTCTATCACTGACTCCACCGTTTGGGTAGAATCGACATCAGGTTTGCTTTTTAACTCTCGCGTTAAACGCGATTATCGATGATCGATCGCTGGTTTATGCTGAGCCTTATTGATGCCTCGTCCTACGTCGAGAATGGCTCGCCTAGGTATTGGTTCGCTGGCGGCCGACGACGGCTGCTGCTCGCGCTCACCATCGCCCTGGTAGTTGCCGGGCTGCAGGCGGGTTGCGCATCCAAGCCAGCCCCGTCGACGAGCCCTTACGTTGATCGGGTGCTGGTGAAGAAGTCTGAGCGCACCATGGAGCTCCATAAGGACGGTGCTGTCTATCGGACCTATCGCATCTCGTTGGGCGATCAGCCCCGTGGGCACAAGTTTCAAGAGGGCGACGAGCGCACTCCGGAAGGCAACTATGTGCTGGATTGGCGTAATCCGAACAGCTCGTTCTACAAATCCATCCATGTCTCCTATCCCAACGACCTCGATCGCGCGGTCGCTCGCTCGTTCGGGGTCTCGCCGGGCGGCATGATCATGATCCATGGTCTGCCCAACTGGCTCACTTCGCCTCGTTTGGCCGCGGAATATCGGCGCACGGACTGGACCGATGGATGTATCGCGGTAGGCAACGAAGAGATGGATGAGATCTGGCGACTGGTTCGAGATGGCACGCCGATCACCATCATGCCTTAAGCTGATGCTAAGAACCTGTCCATCAACTGCTTCCCGATTTTAAGGCCCGTGTTGAGCGGTCATCGGTAAGTAGAAATGGACAGTCACTTTCGCGATTCCTCACCGGGGTGGCACGGTGCCATGAGCGTTAGGCTCGGTTCGGCCCTGCTGCGCATCTGCTGAGACTTGGCGATCGTACGAGCCGATCGTCGTTCGAGCCGAACATCTTGGCATGGTGGCACTTGGCTCATACTTGACTCATAACTGGTTCATACTTGGGTTCATACTTGACGCACTCTGACGCATAACGCTGGATGCCGCCAGCCGGCGGTGGAGAGAAACAGATGTTGTTCGCGCTATTTTGGGTCCTAGTCGGGCTCTTCATCGGCTGGAATCTTCCCCAGCCAGCCTGGGCCAAGGAGCTGCAAGACAAGGTCGTGGGCCTGGTCAAGGCAGCGCTCGGCAAGTAAAACGCGATCTCGGTTGATCTGCGGCCCGAGCCTGTCGCGGATCAGCTAGGGCGGGTCTCGGCTCCCGGCGGAGTCGGGTCCGCTTGCTCGATCACTCGCGATCAGACACTATTCACGCATGCACTGCTGGGCCCGTTATCTGCTGTATCTGATCATCGCCATCCTTGCGCTGGGCCAGATGGTGACTGCCTGCGGCCAAACAGGCCCGTTGTATCTGCCAGACAATGACGCCGAAGGCCGAGGTCAATCAGCGGCTGTGACTGGCCCGGAGACTTCGCACGAGGGCCTCGATGCGCTTGATGATGTCCCGGTTGTTCTGCCTGAATCGGATGAGTTTTGACCGATTGTTATGGATCATTTCGTCTATCAAGGTGATCAGCTCTGTGCTGAGGACGTGCCACTAGGGACCATCGCCAAGCGTTTCGGCACTCCCTGTTACGTCTACTCGCGCGCGACCCTGACCCGGCATTGGCAGGCCTTCGATGAGGCCTTTGGATCGCACCCACACCTGATCTGTTTCGCGGTCAAGGCCAACTCAAACCTGGCGGTGCTGAACCTGCTCGCGCGCTTGGGGGCGGGCTTCGATATTGTTTCGGTAGGCGAGCTGGAGCGCGTGCTGGCAGCGGGTGGGCGGCCAGACAAGGTGATCTTCTCGGGTGTCGGCAAGCGCATTGATGAGATCCGCCGCGCGCTCGAGATCGGTATCCGCTGCTTCAACGTCGAGTCGGAATCCGAGTTGGCGCGGATCAACGCCATTGCGTTAGAGATTGGCGCTGTGGCGCCGATCTCGATCCGGGTCAATCCCGACGTCGATGCCCAGTCCCATCCCTACATCTCGACCGGGCTGAAAGAGAATAAGTTCGGCATCGACATCCAGGCCGCAGAGGCCGTGTATCGCTATGCAGCCGAGCAGCCCGGGCTGCGCGTGGTCGGGATCGACTGCCATATCGGCTCGCAACTGACCAGTCTTGGCCCCTTTATCGACGCACTGGATCGGGTACTGCTACTTGCTGATCGGCTCGCTGAGCAGGGCATACCGATCGAGCATCTGGATCTGGGCGGTGGTCTTGGCATCCGTTATACCGACGAAGCGCCGCCGTTACCCGATGCCTATGCTGCCGCGCTCTGCGAGCGGCTCGGCGCGCGTTCGGTTGAGGTCATCCTCGAGCCAGGCCGGGCGATCGCTGGCAATGCTGGCGTCCTGTTGACGCGCGTCGAGTATCTGAAACCGACGCCGACGCATCGCTTCGCGATCGTCGATGCGGCGATGAACGATCTGTTGCGCCCGGCTCTCTACGGCGCTGAGCAAGCGATTGTGCCGGTGCAACGGCCGCGTGCTGGTCTGTCGGCGAAGCATCCCGTCGTAGACCCAGGCGATCCGCCGAGCGCGCAGCGGGTGGAGCCGCCAGTCGAGCCAACAGCCGAGCCGCCATTCGATCCAACCGCTGATCCAACCGCTGATCCAACGGTAGAACTCTATGAGATTGTCGGCCCAGTCTGCGAGACGGGTGATTTTCTCGGTCGGGCGCGTCGGTTGACACTGGCAGAGGGCGATCTGCTCGCGATCCGTGGCAGCGGCGCCTATGGGTTCTCGATGAGTTCGAATTACAACAGCCGACCCCGCGCTGCCGAGGTAATGGTTGATGGCGACCAGGCCTATCTGGTCCGTCGGCGAGAGTCGATTCCTGAGTTGTTCGCCGGCGAACAGGTTCTCCCATGATGCGGACGTCCGAACCCGACCTGATGGACACTCAGATCCAAACCCTCAGTCAGCGCGATCTTGCCGTCGCGGACAGGCTGCTCTGATGCGCATGCGTTTCACCAAGATGCAGGGACTCGGCAACGATTTCGTCGTCATCGACGCGATTCGGCAGCAGGTCGACTTGAGTGCCGCACAAGTTCGCCAGCTCGCCGATCGACACTTTGGGGTCGGTTGCGATCAGGTTTTAGTGGTCGAGCCGCCACGCTCGGACGACACTGCATTCCACTATCGGATCTTCAACGCCGATGGCTCCGAGGTCGAGCAATGCGGAAATGGCGCACGCTGTTTCGCGCGCTATGTTCGGGACGAGGGGCTGACCTCTGCCAACTCAATGCGTGTTGGCACCGCGGCGGGTCCGATTACCCTAGAACTCTGTCCCGACGGACAAGTGAGCGTGGACATGGGGTTACCGCGTTTCGACCCTGCTGCCATCCCGCTCGCGGTGCGTGCTCGCGCGCCGGCCTACGATCTTGGTGCCGGCTGTCGCGCGTTGCGGATTGGTGCCCTGTCGATGGGTAATCCGCACGCGGTGCTGGCGGTCAGCGATGATCTTGACCAGGCGCCAGTGTCGGAGATTGGCCCACGCATCGAGCGCGATCCGCTGTTCCCGCACGGGGCGAACGTTGGCTTTATGCAGCGCCAGAGTGCGACGGCCATCCGGCTGCGCGTTTGGGAGCGCGGCGTGGGTGAGACGCTGGCCTGCGGTACGGGTGCTTGTGCCGCCGTGGTGGTCGGGCGCCTGTGGGGCGAACTCGACGAGCGCGTCGAAGTGAGCTTGCCGGGTGGAACCCTGATCATCGATTGGCCCGGAGAAGGCATGCCGGTTCGGATGACGGGCCCCGCCGTCCGCGTCTTCGACGGAAGTATTGAGATGGGACCATTGAGCAATGAATA
The DNA here is from genome assembly GCF_016653315.1 of Halochromatium roseum. GTDB lineage: Bacteria > Pseudomonadota > Gammaproteobacteria > Chromatiales > Chromatiaceae > Lamprobacter > Lamprobacter roseus. Next base: position 37,598 of record NZ_NHSH01000080.1, read on the forward strand.
GCCGCAGCGATGGGATGGCGTCGATCGTCAGTGATGAGACGGTTGCTGCCTGGTTGATGCGGCATCCGGACTTCCTATTGCGCCACGCTGACGTCCTCGCCAAGCTCAATGTGCCGCATGGCAGTGGTGGTGCAACCTCGCTGATCGAGCGCCAGGTGGCCGTGCTACGCGAGCAGCTCGCCCATGAGCGCGGTCGGCTCAACCATCTGGTGGCGCGGGCGCATGATTACGAAGCCTTGCTCGCGCGCCTGCACGAACTGACCCTGCGACTGATCCTGGCTCCCGATCTGCTGCACGCCTGCAACGCCTTGGAGCAGGCGTTGCGCGAGCACTTCAGTGCCGATGCGGTTGCGGTCAAGCTGTTTCCGATCGATGCCAATGAGCGTGCGGCTGACCCACTGGTGCGGAGTTTCGTCGACTTCATCGATCGCGACCGCTGCCTCTGTGGTCCCTTTGCTGCTGAGCAGGCCGCAGACCTATTCGGTGAACTCCCACTCGAGATCCATTCGGCTGCCCTGATCCCGATCCGTGCGCATGAGCAAACCGGTGTGCTGGCGATCGGCAGCGCCGATCCGAAGCGCTTCGCGCCGGATATGGGCACCGACCTGCTCGAGCGTCTTGGCGCGGTCGCCGGCGCTAAGCTCGCCAGCCTTGCCCACTTCGAGCGCGTCCGCTGAGTCTGATGGCTGCGCCGACCGACGATTCGCGATCTGGGCTGAAGACGGACTGGGTCTCGAGTTCAAATACAGCGTCTGCCTCTGCCCATGGCTCTGCCTCAGCCTTGGGTCCAGACGCGGATGATGATTCAGCTTTAGGTCTAGGGCCAGATTCAGACCTGCTACTCCCAGGTTTCCTTGGTCATCTCGCTAACGAGCGACAGGTATCGCCGCACACACTGAGTAATTATCGGCGTGATCTTGAGCGCATCGCCCGCTGGCGAATCGAGCAGGGTATCCAGGCGTGGTCGGATCTTCGCGATGAGGCGATTCGCCGCTATGTCGCAGCTCGGCATCGCACGGGCATCGGTGGTCGCACCTTGGCGCGCGAGCTTTCCGCCTTGCGCACCTTTTTCGACTACTTGCTGCGTGAGCGCCTGGTATCTCATAACCCGGCGCGCGGGCTGCGCGCGCCGAAAAGTGCGAGGCGTCTGCCGAGCAGCCTGGATGCCGATACGCTGAGCGCGTTGCTCGACAGTGACAAACAGGTTGATTCTGACGCTGATGCTGCGGGTCTAGGTACCGTTGCGGCGGACTCAGAGATCGAGAACGAGCCGTTGGCGTTGCGAGATACCGCGATGATTGAACTCTTTTACTCGTCGGGCTTGCGCCTTGCCGAGCTGATCTCGGTGGATGTGCGTGATATCGACCCTGCCGACGCCATGCTGACCGTGGTCGGCAAGGGCTCCAAGACCCGTCGGGTGCCGATAGGTCGGGCAGCGCTGCAAGCCATTGCGGGTTGGCTTGCGGTCCGACCCTTGCTCGCCGCGGCGGACGAGCCAGCCCTTTTCGTCAGCTCGCGCGGTAAGCGCATCCATCCGCGCACCGTGCAGGCGCGTCTCAAGCGCTGGGGGCAGCAACGCTCTGCGGGTCGCCATCTGCATCCGCATCTGTTGCGACACTCCTTCGCCAGTCATCTGCTCGAATCCTCTGGCGACCTGCGTGCTGTTCAAGAGCTACTCGGCCACGCCGACATCGCCACGACCCAGGTCTATACCCACCTCGATTTTCAACACCTTGCGCAGGTCTACGACCAAGCGCATCCACGCGCGCGCAAGCGGCGCTAGGCGTATGGGCGGTCGCACAGGCGCTGGCCAGACTCGTGCCCCGCGAGTGTTGCTCTACAGCAGTCAAGGCTGTGCGCACTGCCGCCAGGCCAAAGCCTTTCTCGATGCGCGCGGTATTGCCTACAGCGAGTTTGATGTCGGGCGCAGCGCCAAGGCGCGCAAGGCCTTGGTGCGCCTTGGCGCCCGCGCGGTGCCGACGATACTGGTCGGTGATCAACGCTTGGACGGCTTCTCAGAGCGCGCCTTCCTCGCCGCCTACAAGCGCCAGCGTGACAGCTGATTTTCGTATCGTTTGGCGTTCTGCCTGCCTTGCTGCCGGTCCTGCTCAATTGCGCTGTCCAAATGCTGCTCTGGCTGGTTTGAACTGGGGCAAGGCCGGCAGACGGGCGGGACAAGGGCGCTGTCGTGCTAAAAGACCATGCTCTTAACTGGGTTTCACTTGGCAAAGGTCGATGCTGTCCTAATATCCAACTCGTAGGGGGCAGAAACATAGGCTTTGAAGATGATTAATGTCTTCTCTGATCTGATTCTGTCCAGGTCCCTGACTTCAAATCATCGACAGCTCGAGGAACCATCCATGACCGACTCGACCACCCGCTCAAATCGTCTTGTTGTCATTCTCGGCCTCAGCATGGCGCTGGGTCCGCTGACCGCCCTCTCGTTCGGTAGCAGGTATGCCGATGAAGAGACTCTCGCTCGCGCCCAGGCCGGTCTACAAAACGCGAAGCCAGCCGACGTGCTCGGGAAGTATGGCGACGTCGACGGTGTGCCGAGCTATGCGAGCTCCAAGACCTTGGCAGACGTCCTCTCTGGCTCGGGCGTGTTCGACGACTTCCGCACGGCGCTGCAGAATAGCGACAAGGCTGACCTGTTGACCGGAACCGGTGCTTATACCCTGTTTGTTCCGAGCGATGAGGCCTTCGCCAGACTGACCGATGAGCAGCGTGCCGCATTGCGTGACGATCCTGCGGCCCTGGCCTCGTTGATCTCGAAGCACATCGTCCCCGGACGCTACAGCGCGACTGATCTGATGCAGATGCGCGAGGCTCGGACCATCGACGGGGCATCGATTGCCGTCGGACCAACGGCTAGTGCTGGTGGCCATATCGGCTTCGGCGGTTCAGACGTGGTGCAGAGTAATCTCCACGCCACTAACGGCATCGTTCACGTCATCGACCGCGTGAATCTGTAACCTGTCGCGCCGCGTCTTAGCTCAGTCGGGGCCAGACGCGCGCCCGACTGGCGCTAACATAGCGAGTAAAATAAAGGCCCGGTCCACCCCTGGTGTGCCGGGCCTTTAGGTTCCCTTGGGGACGGATTGAGCTTCCCTCAAACCCATCGTTGCGGTGTTCGTGAAGGCACGCTGTTATGTACTGGCGCTAGTGCCGATACTCTGGCTCCTGCCTGAGCGCGTTCAGGTAGACCTGTTGCTCGTGTAAGGCCTCGGCTTGGATGGCGAGAAGTTTCTGGTAGTCCTCGGGCAGTTCTTGGTCCATCCCCGTCTCGACAAAGCGCTCTAGTGTCTCGGCGGTGTCGCGTAATAGGCTCTCCAGCTCATTGAGCACATGCCGGTAATCGCTGTCGGACATTCCCGTCATGGGCTCGGGTCGAAGTGGTAGCCGAGGCGTTCGATGTCCGGTGCGAAGTGTTGCGCGACCAGCTCGGCGGTCTCATCGTCGTAATACCGGCGATAGTCGGCGCCTCGGTCGTTGGCCTGCCGGCGGTGCGGGAGTCTCGGTGGCCGGATACCGATGCGTGTGCAAGCCTCTGTGAAGTCTTGCTCGAGACGTTCGTAGCGGCCGATGAAGTCGACGATCAGGTTGCCGCGCAGGTCGATCAAATAGTCGGTCTGGAGTTCGATCGAGGTGTCGATGTGGTATTGCGGCGGTCGTTTGGGGTCGAGCTTCCAACGCAAGAAGGCGGCAAAATTCTGATGGCCACCCAGGTGCTGGGGGCGCTCGCGTCGAATGTGGTGAAAGGAGCTGACCTGCAGATCCCAGGGGTTGCGGACGAATGCAAACTTGAATAAGGCGTCGAAATGCTCGCGCGGCAACAGCTCCTTTGCCGCGATGGCCTTGGCATGGCGTGGCAGCTTGGTGGCAATGCGATGACCGCTCAGGTGACTGAGACGGCTGCAGACAAACATCGGCCAATACCAAGGATCAGTCCAACGCCGACGCGCCAGCGCCGCACGCACACTGGTGCCGCCGGTCTTGGCAATATGGATGAACAGGAACTGATGCTTGATCGAGAGCAGCATGGGGCATTGTATACCGCAAGCGAAGGCTTGGCGTGAGCCTGAGCCTGATCCGCAGCTCAAGATCTCGTGGTCAGTGGTCAGTGCGGATCAGACCTCAGAGGCATTCCAATTATTGAATGCGAGCAACCAAGAGCGAATACCGGGGTTAGCCGCACCCGTCGCCAGCAACTGTTCACCAATCTCGATCATGAGGTTACGGAATTCCCGCACCAGCATGGCCCATTCGGCCTCTGCCAGGCCCGGGTTGTCACTCATGGTCTCGGCGGCCAGCGAGCCGGCACCGGCCCACCAGGCATTACCATCGAGCTGACGCCGCACTTGCGCGGGCGATGTCGGCAGCAGGCCGAGCAGTTCCCTAACCTCAGTGGCGCGCGCATGATCGATACGCTCGAGCAGCTCGGCGAGTCGCTCGAGCGGGCGCACGAAAAGGCTGGGGTCGTCGGAACCCACCTCAGTCAGCAGTGTGCCGAAAGCGGAGGTCTCGGCTGCGGAGACAGGCGTCATGGGTGAGTGATACTCGACTTTCTTTCGGATCTGAGGTTACATCCTACCTGATCTGGAAGGCGGTCTCGCGATCCGCGCAGCGATGGATGGCGGTGATCCTGGCGACCTTTGTGGAACCATGATGATAACAACAAAGTGCTCCGTATCTTCATCGCTAACTGAATTCGGCGATGCGTCGGCCCTGGGTTTGACGCCGCTGAGCAGTGCGGGGCTCGAGGCGCTGGAGCCGATCGACAACCTGTCCTGATGTCGAAGTCGAGTCGCCGAGTCTTGCTCTTCAGGCTGCTGACGCTGCTTGCTCTCGCCTGGATTCAGGCCTGGGGTTCGGCCCACGCCGACCCGGCCTTTGCCGACGTCTTTCGTGATCATGCGGCGACCATGTTGTTGGTCGATCCCGGCAGTGGCGCGATCCGCGATGCGAATGCCGCGGCGGTGCGCTTTTACGGTTATCCCCGGGAGCGCCTGCTTGCGATGCGCATCCAGGACATCAGTACCCTGGCGCCCCTGCGAGTGAACGAAGAGATGGAGCGTGCACAGAGCGGTGAGCGCGAACACTTTGTGTTTCGCCATCGGCTCGCGTCTGGCGAGGAGCGCAAGGTTGCGGTTTGGTCATCGCCGCTGAGCATCGACGGCAAGGTCCAGCTGCTGTCGATCATCTCCGATCTCACCGAGATGCGTGAGGCGAATGATCCTTTCTGGCATTACCAGAGCGGGCTCGAGCATAAGGTCGATCTACAATCGTCGCAGATCGCGGCCTATGTTGCGGAGCGTCGGGAGCAGGATCGGCGTACCATCTTGGTCCTCTTTGTTGGCGTGATGGCCTTGCTGTTTCTCAGCGCGGTGCTCGCTCGTGATGTGCGAAGGCGGCGGCAGGCGGAGGCGACGGCTAAGCAACTGTTGGAGAAAAATGCTCAGGCCAATGGTGCGCTCCAGCGCTTCACCGAGGTCGCCGCTCATCATTTGCAGGAGCCCTGCCGACGTATGGCCAGCTATGCCGGCCTGATTCGACGTCGGCTCGAACGTGGCGCGCAGCTTGCCGAACTGGAGCCGCTGGCGTTGACGCTGGAGACCCAGGCCTTGCGGCAACGAACGCTGGTGCGTGACATGCAGCTTTACCTGGCCGCGGGCCAGGCCAGTGCGCAACAGGGCGTTGATGATCCAGCGGCGCTGACGCGGGAGCTCTTTGCGCGCTTGGCTGATCAGCATTCACAGGCGCCAGTGACCCTGTCTGTCGCTGAGATGCCCCGCATTCCGCTCGATCGTCAATGGCTGAGCTATTGCCTGCGCTGCTTGTTCGAGAACGCGGTTGAGCACGCTGATCCGGAGCAGCCGGTCGAGATTCGGGTCTTTACCCGCGCTGTAGGGGGCGGCTTGCAACTCTTGATCACCGACAATGGGCCGGGGATTCCAACGCCTTATCGCGAGCGCGTCTTCGGCGTCTTTGAGCAGCTGAGTCCACCCATTTCGGCAACGCGCACTGGCATCGGACTGGCGATCGTGAGACGGATCATGGAGACCGTCGGCGGTCGCGCCATGGCAGAGGAGACGCCTGGTGGCGGTACGACGATCGTTCTAGAGTTTACGCGCGAGGAGCTTGCGTCATGATCATCAATCAACCTGTGTTTACCGTCTTGCTCGTCGAAGACGAGATCGCGGATGCCGATCTAGTGCGGATGGCGTTTGAGGAAAGCCGCGTGCTGGTCAGGCTGCATCACGTCGTCGATGGCGTCGAGGCGCTCAAGTTCTTGCGCCGCGAGACCGAGGCGTCTGCGACTGCGGCGCGTCCGGATCTGATCCTGCTCGACCTGAATATGCCGCGGATGAATGGTCGGGAATTCCTGCAGCAGGTGAAGCAGGATGAGGATCTTCGCGCGATTCCGGTGGTGGTGTTGACCACCTCTGATGTTGAGCGCGATGTTGTCGAGAGCTACGGCCTAGGTGCGGCCGGTTATGTCGTCAAGCCGGTCGATCTCGACCAGCTGATCCATGCGATCAAGGGCATGGAGAGCTACTGGTTTACGGTGGTGAAATTGCCGCAGTAGTCTGATCGGCTATCGGCTATCGGCTATCGGCTATCGAGCAATTGCGGAGAACAGGGGCAAGAGCAAGGAGGTAAACGGCACAGGGCAGTGGTCGTCAGTCTGAGACCTCGCCCGGCGAGGTCAGACCCTGCGTCCGACCGCCGTCTCGGGCTGCGGTGATCACGTGCATCTCAGGCGGCTCATTTCCAGGCTGGTGTCGCGCCATGAGCGTCAGGGTTGAAGCCGGGTCTGCCGTTGAACCGTTTACCGTTGAACCTCAGCGATCACTCGGGACCAGATCGCGGTAGGCGTGCCAGGTCGCATGGCCGACCAGTGGCATGGCGATCGCTAAGCCGACATAGAAGGTTAGCAAACCGAGGCCGATGAAGAAGACGATCAGCAGTGCCCATAACGTCATCGGTGCCCAGTTCTGAGTCACTGCCTTGACGCTCGTGCGGATCGCGCTAAAGCCGTCGACCTTACGGTCCATCAGCATGGGAACTGAGATGGCGCTGATGGCGTAGGCCAGCCAGGCCAGCAGGAAGCCAACCGCCATACTCGCGAAGGCGAAGGCGTTGTGCTCGCCAGACAGGAAGACGGTGCTGAAAAAGTTCTCCAGCGGTGGGTGCATGCCGGTGTAGAGCAGCGCGAAGAGCACGAAGTTAGACATCATCCACAGCTGCATGATGATCAGCAGGCCGGCGGTGATGACTCCGAGCTGGGCCTGATTCCGGCGCCAGGCCTCGAGCGCGCTACAGAACTGGATCGGCTCGTTACGCTCGACATGCGCGCTCATCTGGTATAGACCGAGACCGATGATGGGTGCGAGCAGATAGAAGCCGGCGACCAGGAAAGGCACGATAAAGAACATGCCCTCGCTCTTCAGGCCCAGGGTGATCAATCCGCTGATCAGCACGATGGCGGCGCCATAGGTCAGGCTGTAACGGCGGGCTGCAAGCATGTCGCGCCAGCCCTTCTCGATCCACTCCCAGGGCTGGGCGAAGCTGATCTTATTGACGACGATATCCTCGGCTTGGACAGCGTCAACGGCGGTGGTTTGCTCCATCGCGAATTCCTCCGGTATGTATTTGGTCTTGGGATACAAGCCTGGGCTCGATTCCATCGGCGCTATGCAGGATGGGCGGGATGACTTGGAATCGAGCCCTAGTGGCGGGCCTCAGCCGGGCTCCGCGTTATTGTTGTCATCGTATCGCTACGGGTCGGCCTTCGGCTAACAGGCTGGTGATGCAGTTTTTTGGCTCTGGATTGCAGCAACGGTCGGGCTTGGTGAAGGCCTCCGTCGTCCATAATTTGGTCTAGTCACTGATAAAACGCAAGGAATATCCGTAAATATTATGCGGATCACCGGAAAACCCTGCGAAACAGGGTCCACTTGAGGTTCCGCTGCCACTTGAAGTGTCCCTTTGCGTCGTCGGTCAGGATGTGCCGCGCTTGGTGTCGATCTTGATGTGGTGTGACCCTGCCGACTGCGCGCGGCTCAGCCTTGGTGGGTCGACGGTGATCTCCCTGGCGCGAACAACTCCGTTCGCCTGGCGATGGCGCAACGCGGGCCTCCGGCAAACCCGGTCAACCAGTCGGTGACTCGGCCTTATGGCAGCTCGGGGAAGTACTCAGTGGCTGCCCATTTTCTATTTCCCGACGATCGCCCACCATGGACCCTCAAATCGGGTAGAGATTGATGGACAGTTTCTAAGCCTGATCCGGGCTGACATTGACCTGCGGGGCGCCTTTAAACAGCGCCCGTTTGATCCGATCGAAGCGTGCCTCCAGGGCCGCTGAGGCGGCTGCCGGGGAACTCAGGTACCAGTCACGGAGCAGGGTGCTGCTATCGTCATTGCCGTTCGTCTCGCCGTCGCCCATCCGATCACGCAAGCGTTCGACTTGGCGTTGCATGCGTTCGGTCTGTAAGTGCTCTGGCGATGGAACCTGACTGATGATCTCGAGACTCAGGCACAGGGTCTCACGCTGAGCCAGGTTCTCGTTGAGCAGCGCCGCCAGCTTGCTGCGTTGACCCGGCTCGCGGCAACCAGTCAACACCCGGTCGAAGGCCTTATCCATCGCTGCTGCGAGAGCCGCGTCCTCAATGTTCGGCAGGGCCTCCCAGTCCTGCTTGAGCCGATTGCAGTCGTGCCTCTCGTCGGTCGCGTCTTCAACCGGCGTCGTGTTGGTAGCGCCATTGTTCGCTTCAGCGGTGCTCTCAGCGGTTGCGCTCGATGCCGTCGCGGCGAACCGGCGGCCGGCGCTATCACAATAGGCGGCCCGTGTGGCGAGGTGTTCGAGTCCCGCCCAGCGCTGTGCCTCATGCAAATTGGCGAGTCGGTCTTTGACCGCTGCAAGACCTTCGCGCCATTGGCGGTTCAGTGCCGACTGGGCTTGGCGAGGAACCGGCAGCGCCTCGGTGTCATTCCAGCGTATCTTCAATTCGCGGATCTGTTGCTCGAGCGCTTCCGGTGATTGGATGCCGGCGGCGTCCACCAACGCCAAGAGGTCTTGGCAGATGGCCTCGCGTGTCGCCTGATGCTCACGCAGGCTTGCACCGCGCGCCTCGGACTCGGCGGCTCGGCGGGCAAAGATGGCATCACTTGCCGTGCGGAACTGCTGCCACAGCGCATTCTCCTCGCGATGCCGCGCCGGCACGGTGGTCTGCCATCGGCTTTGCAGTTGCTTTGCAGCATCGATCGCCTTGCGCAGATCCGGCTCATCGGCGAGCGCGCGCATCTGCTCGAGCAGGTCCTGTTTCTCCGCTTGGTTGCGCTCACGCTCCTCGGCGAGGCTGCGATCGAGCCGCCGCAGTGCGCGTCGGAAGTGGCCTTCGATCGTGCGATCGCGGGCGCCCTGATTATCGCCGCCTGGGGCTTCGATCAGTCGACTCCAGGCTTGGCGCATCTCGCGCTCGGCGCGGTGCAGCTTCTTCCAATCGACGCGCTCCCAGTCGACCTTGGCGAGGAAGTCTTCGAGCCGCTTCGCCAGCGCCTCGCGCTGCTTGCGGTTTTCGCTGCGCAGGGCTGATTGAGCCTCGAGATAAGGGCGACAGCGCTCGCGGATCTGTTCCGCAGCCTGGCGAAACCGCTCCCAGAGGGCCTCTTCGGCAGGGGCGCCTTGGCGGTCGAGCGTTCGCCATTGATTCTTGAGTTCTTCCAAGCGGTTGATGCTCGGTTCATCGGCATGTTGGGTGTCCGCGGCCAGGGCCTCGATCTGGGCGCAGAGCTGCGCGCGATGCTCGTCGGTGCTCCAGCGTCGCCAGTGGCGTAGCTCGCGAAGCTGCGGTGCAATCTGTTTCAGGCGCTCATCGGTGGCGGACAAGATGTTGCGCCCAACGCCTGCTGCGCGGCTATGATCGAGGGTCGCGCTGATGCTCTGATAGAGCGGATCGGCCTTCTTCAGCTCGCCTTGGTTAAGGTGTTGCTCCAATTCGGTGAGACGCTCGGGCAGGCTTTCCAGTTTGCGCAATAGCTGGTTTTGATGTCGCTCGAAGCGTTGCTCCAGACGCGCTAGCCGCTGGTCGATCTCTTGCAGTGTCGTCAGCTGCGGCTGCGCTTTGGTTTCGGTCTCCGTGATATCAGCTGCATTGGTATCAGCTGCATTGCTTGCATCGGCCGAGACTTCGGACCCGCTCGATGCGGCGGCAAGTGCTGGCTTGTTTGGCAGGCGGCGGCGCCGTTTGCGCCAGGCGTCGATGGTGCGCTGATCAGGTACCGCGTTACGCTCGCTTTGTCGGCGCAGATCAGCAAGCAGCTGATCAGCTGTCTGCTGTGCCTGGTCTGCCTGGCTTGCCTGGCTTGCCTGGCCAAACTGGCCCGTCTGGTTTTCCTGCTCTGCCGGCGTCTGCTGTTGGCGTCGTCGGCGCTGTGCTCGGAGCGCCCGCTCGGCTTCCCGATAGCCCTGCATGAGGGCGGGATGGCCGTCTCCTGACTGATTTTCGGCGTGCTGCAAAGCGATTTGCAGACCTTGTAGCTCCTGCTTGAGGTCGCTCGGGTCAAGCTCGGGTGCTCGTCGGACGAGCGCTTGCAGTGTGTCGATCTGTGCCTGGTGATCCTGGTCGCCAACGGCGAGTGGTTCAGCGGGCTGCTCAATCCCCTGCTCGGCGTCGGGCGCTGCCCGAGCCTCGAGCGGCTGTTCAGCCGGCGTCTCGTGCTCGGTCACAGGCGGTGCCGCCTGTTTCTGCTGGTAGGTCTGATAGTCCTCTAGGAAGCGCTGCCGCAGATGCTCGAAGCGGTCGCGCAGGGCCTGATCCACATCCGTCTCGATCGCTTGCCATTGCTGCTCGAGATGCCCGAGCACAGCCTGATCCTGCAGCCAGTTGTCGTAGCGACCCAGCCCTTCCAGCCGCTCGCAGAGGGTGGTGCCGAGTGCTCGCGCGCGTTGCGGGCGCTCTTCCTGCTCAATGAGCTGCTTGAGTCGCTCGCGCGCGAGCCGGTAGACGCGTTTATCGCGTTTGCCGATGGCCTTGACGATCTGTTCCAGCGCCTGCTTCTGTTGCACGCGCTCGGCGGCGGCGAGCCGATTGCCGGCGACCGCGTCGTTGATGGCGCAGCCCGTCAGGACTGCGGCATCCTCGAGCTGGCTGATCGCGGCCAGGCGCAGCTCGGCGTCACTGGCTTGGGTTGCGGTTTGTGCGAGCAGGTTCGGGTTGGCTGCGCAGCTCAGCTCGGCGAGCCGTGCCTCGAGCGGCGGCGCGTTGGCGTCGAGTCCGCACAGCAGCCGCCGGTAGCGCGCCTCGGCGAGTTCGCGCACGCCAGCGTCGTGATCGGTATCGGCGAGGTCTCGCAGACGCCTGAGATCGGTCAGTTGTCGGCAGGCATTCCGGCGGACAATGACATCGGTACTCTCGAGCGCGGTCGCGACCTCCGTCTGTTGAGCGGCGGGGGCCTTGGTCTCGGCGCGGCGGCCGAACAGACGTTTCAGCAACATGGTAGCGAGGGGCAGGTGGCGGCAAGGTGACCGGCCATTGTATACCGCTCAAGGCTGGTCGACGGATGCAGCGATCATGCCGCGATCAACCCCAGCGTCGTTCGCCGACGAAGGGGTTGGTGCGGCGCTCCTCTCCCAGCGTTCCCATCGGGCCATGCCCGGGGATGAAGCGGACTGCATCGCCGAGCGGAAAGAGGCGCTCTCGGATCGAGGCGAGGAGCTGCGCATGGTCCCCGCGTGGAAAGTCGGTGCGGCCGATCGCGCCGCGGAACAGCACATCGCCAACCTGTGCCAGGCCCGCGGCGCGATCGACGAAGACCAGATGGCCAGGCGTATGGCCGGGACAGTGCAGCACCTCGAGGCGACGCTCGCCGAGCTGCAGCTGCTGGCCATGTTCGAGCCACTGGTCGGGGCTGAACGCGACCTGCGGCGGGAAGCCGAACATCTGTGCTTGCTGTGGCAGCGCATCAAGCCAGAAGGCGTCGTCGTGATGTGGGCCGATGATCGGCAGATTGAGCTGTGCCGCGAGTTCGGGGGCGGCGCCGACATGGTCTAGATGACCATGGGTCAGCAGGATCATGCGGGGTGTCGCGTTGAGACGCTCCAGAGCGGCGATCATCCGCGCTGGCTCGCCGCCCGGATCGACAATGGCGCTCTCCCGCGTTGTTGGGCAGATCAACAGCGTGCAATTCTGCTCGAAGGGCGTGACGGGGATGATCTCAAACTGCATCATTTGGGCTCCTGGCTGGCGCGAGAGTTCGGGCTCGGGCTCGGGCTCGAGCTAGCGCTGGAATTGGGGCCGGAACTGTTGTTGTCATGGTCTTTGCTGCTGCCGCTCACAGAAGCGTTGCGAGCGCCTTTGCTCAGCAGTAGCGTGCGGGTGCCGGCAAGGCGGTCGTACCAGGTGAGTTGGTCGCGATCGAACAGCATCCACCAGAGTCCGAGGCCGGCCGGTGCCAAGGTCAGGATGGCGAAGCCGATGCGGCGCAGTGCATCGACACTGCTGAGCGGCGAGCCGTCTTCGCGCAGGATGAGCAATCGCCAGGCGCGCATCGCTAGCGTTTGGCGGCCAGCAGTCCAGAAGTAGAGATAGTAGCCAACGATGACTGCGAGTAGGTAGAGCTGAAACAGGAAGCCGGCGACGCCCTGGGTAAGGTCAGCGCCGGTGAGACCCTGCACCAGGATGGTGTAGATGAAGGCGGCAGCAAAGAGTACTGAGACGACCAGCAGTAGGTCGTAGAAGATGGTCGCTAGGCGGCGCAGTAGCCCTGGACCCTGGGCCTGGGTGAGGTCGGTCATTCGGTGTCTCGTGGTGTGTGCTAGGGGCGTTAACGTCAATCTCACGCGATGCATTGTCCGGGGTGGCGCGGTGCGGCGCCAGATGAGCGTGAGTGGCGGGCTAGCAGGGTATCGTGGTGGCTGATGGGGCTGATCGGCTAGACTGTCGGCTCGACTGGTGGTTTCAATGTGGGCAGGATGCTGGCATTGCGCGACCTGGGCACCGATGCACCTGATCAAAATCGCTTGGGTCGCTATCTTCCTGAACGGAGCCATTCGCTTGCAATTGGTGGCGTTGTGAAACTACCCCGCATCAGCGTCAAACCGACCCTGTTTACCTTGTTGCGCCGTCTACCGATGCCGGTGATCAGTATCTTCATCGGCCTGATGGCTGGTCTGGCGGTCTGGATCACCTTGGATCAGGTGCAGAGTCGGGCGATTGAGCGCATCTTTGGACGTGAGCTGTCGATGCGTCTGGACTTGAGGGCGCGCGAGAGCCTGATTCGCTTCGATCAGTATATGGCCAACTATGCGTCAACGACCCGTTTGTTGGCTAACCATCGGCGTCTCGCGCAATACCTGGAGCCGCTGTTTTGGTTTCCGGGCGAGGTCGTTGATCCAGTGATCTATGCGGGCTTCCGCCCGTTCTGGCTGCCGGATGTGTTTGGCCGCAATGCGCTGTTGGCGCCGAGCCACGTGCTGCTGGTGGACTCGCGCGGTCTGGTGCGCGAGATCTATCAGGCTGGCGAGCAGCCTTTGCCGGAGGAGTTGACGAATGATCTGGGTGAATGGCTGGGTGATCTCGACGAGGTGCGAACCGTACTGGCCCGCTTCGATGATAGCCCCTACCTGGTGGTGAGCGATCGGGTCGAGGACGCGAGCGGTTACACCATGGGCAGCCTGGTGGTGTTGGTGCCGGTGGATGCGGGTTTTCTGGCCGCCTCCGAGGGCAGTTTCTCCGCCGACAGCTCGGCGGTGGCGCTGGTCGATGCCGATGAGCAGCGCATCCTTGCCAGCAATGAGCCCAAGCAGTTGATTCCTGGCACCTTGCTCAGTGAATGGGGCGATGAGTATCTGGTGACCTCGCAGTCGCTCCCTGCCTACGAAGGTTCGAACTGGAACATGCTGTTCGCGACCTTCATCCCGCAGCGCAGCGTGGCCAAGATGTCGAGCAAGGTGGTCGACTTCGAGCGCAACCAGCGTCTGATCGCCGCGTTGGTCTTCATTACCGTCTTTACGCTGGTGATCTATCTGGTCTCGGCGCGCCTGAATAAGGTATTGAAGCGTATGACGCGCTTTTCTCAGCGAGCGCTCGGGATCGATCAGCCGGGCTTCAACGGTGGTGGCAACCAGCTGTTGCTGCTCGAGGAATGGATGCAGCACTTCACCTCACTGGTGTTGCGTGCGCGTGAGGAGATGCGGCGCAAGCACGAGCATGAGATGCGCGAGACGGAGGCCTTGAAGGCGGCCATCATGGAGGCCTCGCTGGATTCGATCGTGACCCTGAACCGTGCCGGCTCGGTGATCGACTACAACCCGACCGCGGAGTACACCCTAGGCTTCGACCGCGATCAGATCATCGGCACTGATTTCGTGCGCGCCTTTATCGCTCCCAGCGATCGTGCCAATTTCATCGGGCTGCTCCAGGAATCGCGCCGCCGTGGTCCACTCGGCGATCGACCGCACGCCCGCACCGAGCTGCGCGCGGTGCGCAACAACGAGCAGTTGTTCCCGATCGAGATCTCGATCGTGCCGATCGCGCTCGACGATGAGCCGGTTTATACGCTCTATATCCATGACATCACCAAGCGCAAGGAAGCCGAGCGCGAGATCAAAGGCCTGGCGCGCTTCGCCAGCGAGAGCCCGAGCCCGATCTTGCGCGTCAATGGTGCCGCCCGCATCGTCTACGCAAACGCATCGAGTCAGCCGTTGATGACGGCTTGGGAGACCGAGCCGGGCGGGCCGTTGCCAATACGCTGGTGTGATCAGGTGCGAGAAACGCTTGAGGGCGGCGAGACCCGCGAGTATGAGGATGATCTGAGCAGTGCAATCTACTCGCTGCTCTTCGTGCCGATCCAGGAACTCGGCTATGTCAATATCTACGCACGTGACATCACTGCGGTGCGTCGCGCTGAACAGGAGTCACGCCAGCATCAGGCAGAGCTTGTCCATGTCTGCCGCTTGAGTACCATGGGCGAAGTCGCGACCGGGATGGCCCATGAGCTGAACCAGCCGCTATCGGCGATTGTCAATTACGCCAATGGGGCGAGCCGCCGATTGAAAAGCGGGCAGGATGAGCGCGCGCCGTTGATCGATGCGATGGCGCACATCTCCGGGCAGGCGCAACGGGCTGGGGAGATCATCAAGCGGTTACGGGCGCTGGTCGGCAAACAGCAACCGATCCGCTCGGTGGTCGATCTCAATCTGCTGGTGCGCGAGGTCTGTAGCTTTGTCGAATTCGAGACCGCGAAGCTGGACATGCAGATCGAGCAACAGTTGGCCGAGGCGCCGATCCCAGTCGATGTCGATCTGGTCCAGATTGAGCAGGTGCTGCTGAACCTAGTGCGCAACGCGCTGGATGCACTTGAGGAAAGGGCGCCTGGTGAGCGTGCGCTCTTGGTGAGCACGCGGCGTGTCGGCGAGCGCGGGCTGGTGCGCGTAAAGGATAATGGACCGGGCATACCAGTACAGCGAATGGATCTATTGTTCGATCCCTTCTTCACCACTAAAGAAAGCGGAATGGGTATGGGGCTACCAATCAGTTTGACCATCCTCGAAGATCACAACGGCACGATCCGCGCCGAATCCGAGCCCGGTGCTGGTGCGTTGTTCGAGGTCGAGCTGCCGATCGCCGCCGATGCGGCAGGCTCTGGCGACGAACAGACCACGATGGCGCTGGCGGATGCGCGTGATCTGAATCTGCTCGAACTCCCGCGCTTAGAAGGGACGCACGGATGAGCAAGGAGCTGACCATTTTTGTGGTCGACGACGATCAGGCCATGCGCGGCTCGTTGCGGTGGCTCATCGAGTCGGTGGGCATGCGGGTGGAGACCTTCGACTCGGCGCATGCCTTTCTCGATGCCTACTATCCGGGCCGGGCTGGCTGTCTGCTGCTCGATGTGCGTATGCCGGTGATGAGCGGTCTCGAGCTACAGGAATATTTGGGACGACGTGAGATCCGCATCCCGGTGATCATCATCACCGGTCATGGCGATGTCGCGATGGCGGTGAAGGCGATGAAGGCGGGTGCGGTCGACTTTATCGAGAAGCCGTTCGATGACGAGCATCTGCTGAACAGCATCCGTAAGGCGCTGCAATACGACGAGCAGCATCGGGCGTTGCATGCGCGCAAGGCCGAGATCGCCGCGCGGCTGGCGGAGTTGACGCCACGCGAGCATGAGGTGATGGCGATGGTGACCGACGGAAAATCGAACAAAGAGATCGCCGCGGCGCTGAGCGTCAGCGCCAAGACCGTGGAGGTTCATCGGGCGCGGGTGATGGACAAGATGCGTGCCGATTCGCTCGCCGAGCTGGTGCGGATGGCCTTGGTCGCTGGTGGCGACGCGTGAGCCGGGGCGACGGCAGCGAACGCCTGAACGTGAATCTCATGCGATTCATTGTCCGGGGTGGCGCCGCGCGATGAGCGTTAGGCAGCCAAGGCAGGGCCGGGCGCGTCCACCGAGGTGCGCTCTCGCCTGGACGCTGACAGACGAAACCTTCAGCTGCTGATGCCGGCGCCTTCAGATCGGCGCAGCCTGCTGGCCTGGGCCTTTTATGACTGGGCCAACTCGGCCTTCGCGACGGTCGTCATCGCCGGTTTCTTCCCGGTCTTCTTCAGCCAATTCTGGGCGAGCGAGCTGCCGGATACCAAGAGCACCCAGTGGCTCGGCTACGCCAGTAGTGCAGCCAGCCTGATGCTGGTATTGAGTGCGCCCATCCTGGGCGCGCTTGCCGATCAGCTCGGCGCTAAGAAGCGCTTTTTGCTCGGTTTTACGCTGCTAGGTCTGCTCGCGACCGGGGGGCTGTATTGGGTGGGCGCTGGCCAGTGGCCGATGGCGCTGCTGCTCTATCTGGCCGGGCTGCTCGGATTCTTCGGCAGCAACATCTTCAATGATGCGCTGATTACCGATGTCGTCGCGCCGCGCGACTACGAGCGCGCTTCATCGCTGGCCTATGCGCTGGGCTATCTTGGCGGCGGGCTGCTGTTCGCCTTCTTCGTGTTGATGGTGCTGATGCCGGAGCGCTTTGGTCTTGCCGATGAGGCGGCGGCGGTGCGCCTGTCCTTCCTTGGTGTTGCGCTTTGGTGGGCGGTCTTTACCCTGCCGCTGCTGCTGCTCGTGCCCGAGAGCCGAGGGCTGGGCCGACGTCGTTTCCGCGCTGCGGTTCGCGGCGCCTTCGGCGAGCTGGCGCTGACCTTTCGTGAGATCCGCAAGCTGCCGAATACCTTCCTATTCCTGCTCGCCTACTGGTTCTATATCGACGGTGTCGATACCGTGGTGTTTATGGCGGTGAAGTACGGGCTGGATCTTGGTTTCCCCAGCTCGAGCCTGATGGTCGCGCTGCTGATCACGCAGTTCGTCGGTTTCCCGGCGGCCTTGGTGTTCGGCCGGCTTGGGGCGCGCTTCGGACCCAAGCCTTCGATCCTGCTTGCGATCGGCATCTATGTGCTGGTGATCGCGGCCGCCTCGCAAATGAGCCGCGTCGAGCACTTCTACGGTCTGGCGATTGCGATCGGGCTGGTCCAAGGCGGTATTCAAGCCTTGAGTCGGGCGCTGTTCGCGAGTCTGATTCCGGCTGGGCAGACCGCTGAGCTGTTCGGCTTCTACAACATGGTGGGCAAGTTTGCGGCGGTGCTCGGTCCCTTCCTGGTTGGCACCACCGCTGCCGTGGGTGGCGATCCGCGCCTCGCGCTGCTGCCCATCCTGCTGCTGTTCCTGATCGGAGCGCTGCTGTTGTGGCGGGTTGATGTAAGCGCCGGGCGAGCCGCCGTCTCGGCGCTCGCCGGTGCGGCTCACCGGGCTTGAGGCGCTGTTACCAGCAAGGCGCGGCCAGGCTCGACATCACCCCCATCGCGTCACCGGGCGTTGGCATCGGCATGCCGCCCCAAGAGCCGCCGGACTTGAGCCGGATCAGGTACTCGGCCCATTGCAGCGGTCGCGGCAGATAGCCGACCTGTGCCGCAATGCTGCGTAGCTCGCCGACGAAGGCAATGTCACAGGGCGTATCGGAACCGGGCTGCGCGGTGCAGAGATCGTGATGCATGCAGGCGGCATCGAAGGCGTCAACGGGTGGCGGCCAGCCATGGCTAGGATGGTTAATGCCGCACCAATTGCCATAGATCGGCATGCACTTGAAGGCAGCGGCATGGCTTGCCATCAGGAACAGAAAGAGGCCGGTCAGGCCCGCCAAGGCAGGCATCAAAGCAGGTCGCTGGGACATCGGGTTACCTCAGAGCCAGTGTTAAAGGGAGTGTTGTTAAAGGGATCAGGGCCGCCGTGAAACAAGCGCTTCGTCGTCCGGGTTGGTTACGCGCGCTGTCTGTGGTGACGTCTGATCCGAGTGTTTAATGGGCTGATTAGAACAGGGGCGGTCGTTCGCCATGGCAAGGCGTCACGGGTGATCGGTCAGTGTGTGATATCGGTCACCCGCCAGTCAGCGCCGTCGAGTGTCAAAATGACAAAGGTGGGGCTTTCGCCGAGCCGGCCAAGCCGGATGACGAAACGGTTCCAGCCTTCGAAGAAGGCGAAATCGACGGCCGCGATGAAGCGGCTGTCGCCTTGCGGGCCGGCCTCGCTGTCGGCGCGTCGAGCTGCGGCAAGCAGGGTGCTGCGGACCCAGTCGAGGGTGATGGCCTGATCCAGCGCCGCATCACCGAGCTGTTTGAGGTTGCCGGCTAGCCAGCCAAGGACCTTGTCGGCGTCGAGCTGTAGCGCGTCCTGGAGGTTGCTTTGACGGCCATGTTGGCTGCCGGCCGAACGATCGCTCTGGCTGCTGCCGGGTTGACGATTCTGGTCAAGCGGTAAAAGGCTGTCGACGCCACTCTCGATACGCGCCTTGAAGTGTCTTTGAATCGCGACTAAGTCAACGACCGGCGCTAGGGCTTGGGCGTCCGGGCTCTGCAGCGCGTTGTTGATCCGAAAGAGACTGTAGTAGGGCCAAATGCCGTAGAGAACGACGGCGAGCAGGATAGAGAGACCGAGGAAGCGTGCCATGGCGGAAGCGTGAGCGAGTATTAGCGTAGAGGGGCCTACGAGATGGCCCCACATTCTACGAGGCTCGCTGCCGCAGCGCTGAACCTTCTTAGGCTGGCATAATCGGAAGCTGTAACCGATTCGGAGGCGATCTTGCCGACTTGTGATGAGTGACGCTGCCACCTCAGGCCTGGAGTATTACCTCGTTGGCGGTGCTGTGCGCGATCGTCTGCTCGGGATCGAGGTCCAGGAGCGTGATTACGTCGTCATCGGCGTCGATGCCGATGAGATGCTGCGGCGCGGCTTCGTCCCTGTGGGCAAGGAGTTTCCGGTCTTCCTGCATCCGCAGACCAAGGATGAATACGCGCTGGCGCGCACCGAGCGCAAGACCGCTCCGGGCTATCATGGCTTCGTCTTCCACGCAGAGCCGGGCGTGACCTTGGAACAGGATCTCGAGCGCCGCGATCTGACCATCAATGCCCTCGCCGAGACCGCGGATGGTCGGATTATCGACCACTATGGCGGCCTGGCCGACCTGGAGCAGCGGCGTCTGCGCCATGTCTCACCGGCCTTCGGCGAAGATCCCGTTCGCATCCTGCGGATCGCGAGGTTCGCTGCGCGTCTGTATGGGCGCGGGTTTCGTATCGCCGATGAGACCCTGGCGCTGATGCGGAGCATGGTCGAGGCGGGTGAGGTCGATGCGCTGGTGCCAGAACGGGTCTGGGCCGAGCTGTCCAAGGTGCTCAGCGAGCAGTGCCCTGAAGCGCGCTTGTCGATGTTCTTTGAGACCTTGCGTGCCTGCGGCGCCCTGCAACGTCTGCTGCCGGAGTTGGATCGGCTCTGGGGTGTGCCGCAGCCGGCCAAGTGGCATCCCGAGATCGATACCGGGGTGCATGTGATGATGGTGCTCAACAGGGCGGCCCGGCTCTCGCCGCTGCCCGAGGTGCGTTTCGCGGCACTCTGCCATGACCTTGGCAAGGGCAATACCCCGCCCGAGATCCTACCCAGCCATCATGGCCACGAAGAGCGAGGCGTGACCCTGGTCGCCGATGTCTGTGCCCGGCTGCGGGTGCCGAAGCGCTATTGCGAGCTGGCGCGGCTCACCGCCCGCTTCCACGGCAAGGTCCACAAGGTCGATGAGCTGCGTGCGGCGACGATCCAGGACCTGTTCGAAGGCGTCGATCTGTTCCGCCGACCCGAGCGCTTCGAGCAGATGCTGATCGCTTGCGAAGCAGACTTCCGTGGCCGCAGCGGCTACGACGAGCGTGACTATCCGCAGGCGAATCTGATGCGCAGACTCGCCCAGGCTGCGCGAATGGTGGATGCTGGTGAGATGGCCCGATCGACTGCAAACAAGGCGCTGATTCCGCAGCGGTTACGTGAGGCTCGTATCAGCGCGATTCGTCGGGCGCGAGCCGGTTAGAGGTCGATCCTTTCAGCGCAATGGTTGTCGGTCGGTCTACCCAAAGTAGGATGCAAATCGCGTTGGTCACAAACGACGGGAGTCCATTGTCCTGGGCCGCATGGTCTAGGAGCGCATGGCCTCGGACTGGCTCTCCCTGGAGCGCATCGGGTGGCTAACTTCCGCTCCCATCTGACCGGTGGTGCGTTGGTATCCGGCATTGCCGCCTTTGCGAGTTATGGCGAAGGGCTCTCGAACAGTACCGAGACCCAGGCCCTCTTTGTCCTCGGCACTGCGGCCAGCCTGTTGCCGGATATCGATGCCGATGATTCGAAACCTGTGCGGGGCCTTTTCAATATCGCAGGCATCATCCTTGGCTTTTGGGTCGCATTCCGACTCGCCGGGCACGTCGGCCTGTTCGAGCAGGTCGGGGTCTGGATTGGTGTTGCACTGTTGGTAGCCTTCCCGCTGCGTTGGACATTCGCGCGGCTGACAGTGCATCGGGGAATCTGGCACACGCTGCTAATGGCGATCGTGGCGACGCTGACGGTCACAGTGGTCGCCGATAGTCTGATGCGTCTAGACGCGGTGTTGGCCTGGCTCGCGGGTGGCTTTGTGCTGCTCGGTTATCTCACCCATCTGACGATGGATGAGATGGCCAGTGTTGATCTGTTAGATCGCCGTGTGAAGCGCTCCTTTGGCACCGCGTTGAAGCCGATCAGCCTGCGTGCCTGGCCCTGGACGCTGGTGCTGATGGGGCTAAGCGTTTTGCTGATCGGGCTCACCCCCGATCCGGCGCTGGTGCTCGCCGGTTTGGGGCATCTTGGTATCGCGACCGAACCCCTGGCTGCCCACTGGCCAAGATGGTGAGCAGGTTGCGGTGCCTCGGGCCGACGGCTTAGTGGCTGCCCATTTGCTACTTCCCGATAATCGCCCACTGTGGACCCTCAAATCGGGAAGAAATTGATGGACAGTTTCTTGGCCGCGATGCGCCCGATACTGCAGGACGGAAAGCCGCCATAACCAAGCGCAACTGGAATCGCGAGCAGAATACCACGTGCGATCACGGCTTCCAGAATCAGGACGATGCTAGCGAGTATAGGGGCCCTGGTACTGTCTCCAGGCACCGAGGTGACGCGTTATGTCGGTTGGATCTTGGCCCCGACAGCCTTCGGGTTCGGCCCGTAGCGATTGTCGCCAGCGGTGCTGTCCTGAATCATAAAGAAGATCAGGATGATCGAGCCGATGATCGGGATGATACTGAGCAGCACCCACCAGCCGACACGATCGGTGTCGTGCAGTCGGCGCACGGCGACGGCGATACTGGGCAACAACAAGGCCAGCGTGAAGATGGCGTTGAGAAGCCCCACGCTGGTCTCTTGATCGAAGGTGCCAATCCGCTGATCAACCAGCAACAGCGCGGTGGCGACGACGAAGTTGACGAGGAAGAAGGTCCAGTACTCCTTGCGGCGGGAACGGCCGCTGAAGACTGCGTACTTGCGCAAGGCCTCAAGATACCAATTCATCTATTTCTCCAATGCGCTTGGCGCGGGTTCAGGGTTCAGTTGAGAGGGCAGCTTTACAGGGGCATTATGCGATCCCGGGGCGCTCTTCACCAAGACGGCGCCTAGAACAAAAGCATCGCCACTAGAGGGGTCTGATGATGGAAACCTACGCCGAGATCTATCAACGCTCGATCGAGCAGCCTGATGCCTTTTGGGCCGAGGCGGCCGAGGGCTTACATTGGGATCAACCCTGGGCGCAAGTGCTCGACCGCACGGCGCAGCCAACCCCACGCTGGTTTGCCGGCGGGCAGCTGAATACCTGCTACAACGCGCTCGATCGGCACGTCGATGCCGGCCAGGGCGAGCGCCTAGCGTTGATCTACGACAGCCCGGTGACGGGCCAGGTGCAAGGTTACAGCTATCAGGCGTTGCGCGATCAGGTCGCGGCGCTGGCCGGCGCCATTGCCGCGCAGGGCGTCGGTCGCGGCGATCGGGTGATCATCTATATGCCGATGATCCCCGAGGCGGCGATGGCGATGCTGGCCTGCGCCCGGCTCGGCGCGATCCATTCCGTGGTGTTCGGCGGCTTCGCGGCACGCGAGCTGGCGACCCGCATCAATGATTGTCAGCCCAAGCTGCTGCTCTCGGCCTCCTGTGGCATCGAGCCGAACCGACTGGTCGCCTACAAGCCGCTGATCGATGCCGCCATTGAGCAGACGACGCATAAGCCCTCCACCTGCATCATCAAACAGCGCCCACAGCTCGCCGCTGAGCTGCAGCCGGGGCGCGATCTCGACTGGGACGAGGCGGTAGCCGCCGCCGAGCCGGCCGGCTGCGTGCCGGTCGACGCGACCGATCCGCTCTACATCCTCTACACCTCGGGCACCACCGGTCGACCCAAGGGCGTGGTGCGCGACAACGGCGGTCATGCCGTCGCGCTGCACTGGTCGATGGCCAATATCTACAACGTCCGGGCTGGCGATGTGTTCTGGGCCGCCTCCGATGTCGGCTGGGTGGTCGGCCACAGCTACATCATCTACGGGCCGCTGCTGGCCGGCTGTACCACCTTGATCTACGAGGGCAAGCCGGTCGGCACGCCCGATCCCGGCGCCTTCTGGCGGGTGATCAGCGAGCATGGCGTCAAGGTGATGTTCACCGCGCCGACCGCGATCCGCGCGATCAAGAAGGAAGACCCCAAGGGCGAGCATCTGGCGCGCTACGACTTGAGCGGGATGCAGAGTCTGTTCTTGGCCGGCGAGCGCTGCGACCCGGACACCCTGCATTGGGCGCGGCAATTGTTGGATAAACCGGTGATCGACCACTGGTGGCAGACCGAGACCGGCTGGGCCATCGCCGCCAATCCGCTCGGCATCGAGCCACTGCCGGTCAAGCCCGGCTCGCCGACCCGGCCGATGGTCGGCTACGACGTGCGCGTGCTGGATGATCGGGGCGATGAGCGCCCGGCCGGCGAGATGGGCGACATCTGCATCCGGCTGCCGCTGCCGCCCGGCTGTCTGGCGACGCTCTGGAACAATGACGCGCGTTTTCGCGAGGGCTATCTGAGCCGGCATCCGGGCTATTACCTGAGCGGTGATGCCGGCTTCAAGGACGACGATGGCTATGTGTGGATCATGAGCCGCACCGATGACGTGATCAACGTCGCCGGACATCGGCTCTCGACCGGGCAGATCGAAGAGGTCTTGGCCAGCCATCCGGATGTCGCCGAGTGCGCGGTGATTGGCGTGCATGATGCGCTCAAGGGGCAGTTGCCATTGGGGCTGGTGGTGCTCAAGGCCGGTGTCGAGCGCGGTGTCACCGAGCTGAATGCCGAGCTGATCCAGCGCGTGCGCGATCAGATCGGCCCGGTCGCCGCCTTCAAGCTTGTCGCCATCGTCTCGCGGCTACCGAAGACCCGCTCCGGCAAGATCCTGCGCAGCACCATGGTCAAGATCGCCGATAACGAGACTTGGGCGATGCCGGCGACCATTGATGATCCGGCGATCTTGGATGAGATTGCCCAGTCGTTGCGGGCGATGGGGTATGCGCGGTGAAGGCGTCGTCGAGGCTCAACGTTTGAGATCGCGGTAGACGTTTTCGTGTGGCCCGACGGCTTCGAGATAGATCAGGCGAACACCTTCGTCCACCGTATAGCCCAGAAGATTCGATCCTCAAGGTACGAGCAGTTGCTGTCTTGAACCTAGCCTTGCTATGAGTCGCCGTCAAAGGCTCGGCCCTGATCTGCTGCGGGTGCTGAGCCAATTTGAACAGTAGGGCATGACTGCATGGATCGAGGCGCGTGCGGTGCAGCTCAGGACGGTGCCCTCACCTCAACGGTCGCGCTTCTCGCGCCGTTGGAGCCAGACCTCGAGCCCTTGCGCATTCAGCTCCAGGTCCACGGCCAACAGCTCGCGCATGTGCGGTTCGTCCAGCGTACAGCCGTGGGCGCGGGCATCAGAGAGTAGGTGCGCGGTGATCGCGTCCTTGATGCGGTCCTTGCGAGCGGGCTGCGGCTCATCGGCATATTCCAACGCGATGGTGGCGAGGTCGCGGACGCTCCGCCTGAGCTGGTCGACCTGCCGCGCCGGGGCGTCGATGCGGCAGTAGTGCGTCAGGAAGGCGGCCACAGGCTCGAAGGCCAGCATTCGATCCAGGCTCTGCTGCCAGGCGTCTGGATCGAAGGCCACCGGTGTGGTCGGCGCGAACAGCCAGGGTCCGGTGGCGGTGTCGAATTCCCGATAGGAGATGCCGAAGGTGTCGCCGGTGAAGAGGCCGCTGGAGCCTTCGTCGAAGATGCAGCCGTGGTGGTTGGCATGGCCGGGCGTGTGGATGAAGCGGAGCTGGCGGCCCGCGAGGTCGAAGGTCTGGCCGTCATTGGCGGCGATGACGCGCGCCTCGGGCACTGGCGCGAGCGCGCCAAAGTCTCGGGCAAAGGCGTCTTCGCCGTAGACCGCGCTGGCGCCAGCCGTGAGTTTGGCGGGATCGATGAGGTGCGGCGCGCCCTTGGGATGGGTGATCAGGGTTGCGTTGGGGCAGGCAGCCATGAGTGTGCCGGCGCCGCCGGCATGGTCCAGATGCACATGGGTGGGGATCACATAGTCCACATGCTCCGGCGTCAGCCCGAGGTCTTTGATCACCCCAAGCAGGCCGGGCATGCTCTTGGTGGTGCCGGTATCGACGAAGGCGAGCCGGTCGCGCTCGCGAATCAGATAGCAGGCGGCGAGGCCATCACGGTAGAGGCCGGTCTCGATGCAGAAGACGCCGTCGGCGACAGCTTGATAACGGGCAGCGGCTGAGTCAGCGGTAGGCATGGTCATTTCCAATCAATGTTCGTCCGCGAACAACTGGAGCAGCCTTCAAGCCTCATAGGCTGTCTGGCAGGGCCGATTTTAGGCCGGTTGTTCAAGTGAGTGGCGGGCAGGCTGTTAGCGGAGGCTCGGCACGCATTAACGGAGGCTCGGCAAGCAATGGAGGCCGAAGGCGCGGAAGTCTGGATCGATGGCCAAGCAGATCGGCAGCGCCAGGCGCCGCACCAGTGCAAAGCTGGTGCAATCGGTGAAGCTGTAGTGCTTGTCCTGCTGTTGCTCAAAGATGAACCAGGCGGCGGCCTCGTCTTGCGGGGTCACGCGCTCAAGGCGCGCGACTTGCCGCTCGCGCAGACTGCTGCCGAACTGATGGGCAACGCTCCAACCGAGATGGTAGCGCACCAGGGTCAGGGTCTCGGCGAAGACGTAGTTACTCGTCACCAATCTGCCGCGATACTCCACAAAGGCCTCCACGACCGCCATGTGGTCCGGGTCTTTGTTGTCCAGCAGGGCATACCAGGCACCGGTATCGACAAAGGCGAGCTGCAAGGATTCAACGCTCGTACAGATGGCGATTGTGATGGCGACCAATCGCTTTGCCGGTGCCTTCGCCGATGCCGATCAGTGCAATGAGCGGGTCTGCCGACGGTGGCTGCTCCTGCTGTTCATGGGGTTCGTCGATGAGGCTGTGGAGCAGCGAAGCAAAACTGACGCCGCGATCCTGTGCGTCTTCACCAAGTCGCTGGTGTTGTTCGGCGCTGAGTGGAATTCGTCTGCGGTCCATGTCGATGCATGCGGGTCTGAAGCTGACGATCAACGCTACACAAGGGTGATCTTGATGTAAACATCAGAAAGCGCGTTCGGCTGTTATCGTGACATTGTCGAGGTGGAATCCTGATGATGTCGACACCTTTTGTGTTGTCTGCTAGTCTAAACCCAGAATTGCCCAGATATTTGCATGAGGTGTTGACACTTTGCTTGCGCCGGTGATGACTGAGCCTGGCCTGATCGAGCTTGATCGCGGTGTGCCCAGCCCTGTTGGCACCCTGACCGACCGCCTGTTCGATGCCCTGCAACGGGCGATCGTCGAAGGCGAGATGCCGCAGGGCAGCAAGATCAGCGAGCCTGAGCTAGCGCGGCGCCATGGTGTGAGCCGTGGCTCCTTGCGCGAGGCGATTGCTCGGCTCGAGGCCTGCAAGCTGGTTGAGCGCAAGCCGAACCTGGGTGCGCGTGTGGTGGAACTGAGTGCCGAGCAGCTGATCGAGATCTTTCAGCTGCGTGAGGCGCTCGAGGGCATGGCGGCGCGGTTGGCCGCGGAGGCGATGAGCGATGCCGAGATCGACGCGCTCGGCGCGCTGCTCGCGCAGCATGGACAGCAGATCGAGCAGGAGCAGGGGCAGGCCTATTTCCAAAAACAGGGCGATCTGGATTTTCATTTCCGTATCGTGCAAGGCAGCAAGAACCGGCAACTGATTGCGCTGTTGTGCGAGGATCGCTATCACCTGCTACGGATGTACCGGGTGCAGTTTGGCATGCGCAGCCAGCGCTGCCGGCAGGCGTTCGAAGAGCACCAGTACCTGCTGAGTGCGCTCCGCTCGCGCGACCCGGAGATGGCCGAGCTGGTGATGCGACAGCATGTACGCTCATCGCGGCGCAATCTCGAGCAGGCGTTGGCCTGAGCCCAATCGGATGCGAAGTCCGCTCATCAAGAGAGACTTGCCTGGATTAAGCCGCCAAGCGATTCCGATCGCCGTGCATTCAGTATCCGATGCTGTTTGGGAAGCCCTCGCTGATGGTTGTGCAAGCGGTTCGACCAGGTCAGCCTCTTGCGAGCAGCTCATGCCGCCTGTCTGCAAACGTCATCCGAGCGCGGGTCTCGATAATCACCAGGCGTCATGCCGCATCGCTCGCCTTACAACAATCCACAAAGACCACTGAGGGGATCAAATATGACCATTGCCACCAATCCCGGCGCCCGTTTCCGCGCCGCGATGGCTGAGGAAAAGCCATTGCAATGCGCGGGGGCGATCAACGCCTACCATGCCCGGCTGGCCGAGGCCACCGGCTTTCGCTCGCTCTACATCTCCGGCGGCGGTGTCGCGGCCGGCTCTTGCGGGATTCCGGATCTCGGCATCACCACCATGGATGATGTGCTGATCGACCTGCGTCGCATCACTGATGTCACCGAGCTGCCGGTGTTGGTGGACATTGATACCGGCTGGGGCGGTGCCTTCAACATCGCCCGCGCGGTGCGCAGCATGAATAAGGCCGGCGCGGCAGCGGTGCACCTTGAAGACCAGGTGCAGCAGAAGCGCTGCGGCCATCGGCCGAACAAGGCCATCGTGCCGCAGCAGGAGATGGTCGATCGGATCAAGGCGGCGGTCGATGCTCGGCTCGATGATGACTTCGTGATCATGGCGCGCACGGATTCGCTGGCGGTCGAGGGGCTGGATGCCGCGATTGAGCGCGCCCAGGCCTGTGTCGAGGCGGGTGCGGATGCGATCTTTCCGGAGGCGGTGACCGAGCTGGCGCAGTATCGTGCCTTCATCGATGCGGTTGGCGTGCCGGTATTGGCCAATATCACCGAGTTTGGTTCGACGCCGCTGTTCACCGTCGATGAGCTGGCGAGCGTTGGGGTGAGCATCGCGCTCTATCCGCTCAGCGCCTTTCGCGCCGCCAATGCCGCCGCGCTCAAGGTCTATCAGGCGCTGCGCAACGAAGGCACGCAAGCACCGGTGATGGAGCTGATGCAGACCCGCGCCGACCTCTATGATTATCTCGGCTACCACGCCTACGAGCAGAAGCTCGATCAACTCTTCGCCGCGGAGTAGCGCCATGACCAACGCCACTGAGACTGATAAGAGCGCCGGCACCAGCGCCAACGATCACAACACCCAAAACGCCAACAGCAGCAACAGCAGCAGTAACAGCAGCGGCAACACAGCCAGCAATACCAGCAGCAACAGCGGCCTGCCGAAGCCGAAGAAATCCGTCGCCCTGTCCGGCACCGCCGCCGGCAACACCGCCATCTGTACCGTCGGGCGCACCGGCAACGATCTGCACTATCGTGGCTACGACATCCTCGATTTCGCCGAGCAGGCGGAGTTCGAGGAGATCGCCTATCTCTTGATCCACGGCGCCTTGCCGACGGCCGCCGAGCTGACCGCCTATAAGACCAAGCTGCGCTCGATGCGCGGTCTGCCACGGGCGGTGAAACAGGCGCTAGAGGCGATCCCAGCCTCGGCGCATCCGATGGACGTGATGCGCACCGCCTGCTCGGTGATGGGCAGTTGCCTGCCGGAGCGCGACAGCCACCCGGCTGCCGAGGCGCGCGAGATCATCGATCGGCTGATGGCCAGCTTCGGCTCGGCGCTGCTGTACTGGTACCACTTCGCGGTCAATGGCCGGCGCATCGAGGTCGAGACCGATGATGACTCGATCGGCGGCCATTTCCTGCATCTGCTACACGGTGAGTCACCCAAGGCCTCCTGGGTGCGGGCGATGCATACCTCGCTGGTGCTCTACGCCGAGCATGAGTTCAACGCCTCGACCTTCGCCGCGCGCGTGGTCGCCGGCACCAACTCGGACCTGTACTCGGCGATCACCGCCGCCATCGGCGCGCTGCGCGGGCCAAAGCACGGTGGTGCCAACGAGGAGGCCTTCCGGACGCAAAGCCGCTATCACAGCGCCGACGCGGCCGAGGCCGATATCCGCGAGCGGGTCGGGCGCAAGGAGATCATCATCGGCTTCGGCCATCCGGTCTACACGGTCGCCGATCCACGCAATCAGGTGATCAAGCGAGTGGCCAAGGCGCTCTCCGAAGAGGCCGGCAATATGACCATGTTCGCCGTCGCCGAGCGGTTGGAGTCGGTGATGTGGGAGCTGAAAAAGATGTTCCCGAACCTGGACTGGTTCTCGGCGGTGTCCTATCACCAGATGGGCGTGCCGACGGCCATGTTCACGCCACTGTTCGTGATCTCGCGCGTGACGGGTTGGGGCGCGCATGTGATCGAACAGCGCGAGGATGGCAAGATCATCCGTCCATCCGCCAACTACACAGGCCCCGAGAATCGTCCCTGGGTGCCGATTGAGGAGCGTTCCTGATGAGCAAAGCCGCCACCCTAGACGCCTCGCGTCCTGACTACGATGATGTGATCCAACAGATCGCCGACTATGTGCTGGGCTACGATGTCCGCCAGAGCCGGGAGGCGATGGAGACCGCCCGCTATGACTGGATGGACAGCATCGGTTGCGCGCTCTTGGCGCTGAATTATCCCGCCTGCACCAAGCTGCTCGGGCCGATGGTGCCGGGAACCCAGGTGCCGGGCGGTTCGCGGGTGCCCGGCACCCCTTATGAGCTCGATCCGGTGCGCGCGGCCTGGAACATCGGCGCCATGGTGCGCTGGCTCGATTACAACGACACCTGGCTGGCGGCAGAGTGGGGACATCCCTCGGATAACCTGGGCGCGATCCTGGCACTGGCCGATTTTCGCGCGCGCCAGAACGGCTCGCGTGGCTCGGTGCCGGTGACCTTGGGCGATGTGCTGCGGGCGATGATCAAGGCGCACGAGATCCAGGGCGTGCTGGCGTTGGAGAACAGCTTCAATCGCGTCGGGCTGGACCATGTGCTGCTGGTGCGCATCGCCTCGGCGGCGGTGTCGGCGGCGATGCTCGGCTGCAGCCGCGATGAGGTGCTCAGCGCCGTCTCCCATGCCTGGCTCGATGGCTCGGCGCTGCGCACCTATCGGCATGCGCCGAACACCGGGCCGCGTAAATCCTGGGCGGCCGGCGATGCCTCCTCGCGCGGCCTGTTCCTGGCGCTGATCGCCGCCAGTGGCGAGATCGGCTATCCCTCGGCGCTGACCGCCAAGGGCTGGGGCTTCCAGGATGTCAGCTTCGATGGCAAGCCGATCCGGCTCGAGCAGCCATTCGGCACCTACGTCATGGAGAACGTGCTGTTCAAGATCAGCTATCCGGCCGAGTTCCATGCCCAGACCGCGGTCGAGGCGGCGATCAGCCTGCATCCAGAGGTCAAGGATCGGCTCGGCGAGATCGAGCGCATCCTGATCGAGACCACCGAATCGGGCGATCGGATCATCAACAAGACCGGGCCGCTGAATAATCCGGCTGATCGCGACCATTGCCTGCAGTACATGGTCGCGGTGCCGCTGATCCAGGGCAGCCTCGATGCGGATGACTACGAGGACCGCGCGGCGGCGAATCCGCTCATCGATCAGCTGCGCGCGAAGATGGAGGTGGTCGAGAACGCGCGCTTCAGCCGCGAGTACCTGGAGGCCGACAAGCGCGCGATCGGCAACGCGGTGCAGGTGTTCTTCAGCGATGGCTCGAGCACCGACAAGGTCAGCGTCGATTATCCGGTCGGTCATCGCCGTCGCCGGGCCGAGGGCATTCCGCTGTTGGAGGCCAAGTTCGAGCGTTATCTGCGCGGGCGCATCAGCCAGAAGAACAGCGACGCGATCCTCTCGATCTGCGCCGATCAGGCGGCATTCGAGGCCTGCTCAGTCGAACGGATGATGACGCTGCTCGGTCTCTGATCGACCGATGTAGCGACGTATCGAGCTAATACCTTTCGCACGGGCCTGAGGCGATGGGCTCGTTGTGGGGCGGTGTAATGAGATGGATACCCGACAAGCCCGGCTGAAATCTCTGCTTGAGCAAGGCCATCAGCGAGGTATTGCGCAGGTCGCTGAGCGGCGCTTGAATCAGCATCCTAAGCAGCGTTCGAATCAGCACCGTCCACGCGGTTTTGCGCTCATCGAGCTGATGATCGTCGTTGCCGTCATCGGGATCTTAGCGGCCGTCTCGATCCCGGCCTATCAGGATCTTGTGACCCGGGCCAAGATCAGCGAGGGCCTGCTGCTGCTGGCCCCGGTCAAGACCGCCGTGCTCGAATATCACAGCGTCAACGGCGCTCTGCCAAGCGCAACAAACTGGCTCACGCTGCTGCAAGAGCTTGGTCTGCCGGTGAGCGCAACATCGGGTGCGGCATCTGGCCAATATGTTGAACGTATCTGGTGGAACAACACGCATCAGCAGATCCGGATTCGCTATGCCATGGCGCCCATTGAGGACAAGCTGCTCTATCTGCAGCTTGACCTCGGGGCACTTGGCCAGATGGGCTGGCGCTGCTTCGCGCCTGCTGGAAGCGACGGTATTCCTGAGCGCTACCTGCCGGCGAGCTGCCGGGGTTGAAGCTCCTTGCGCTCAAGGCAACAGTCCATCTTCGGCGCGCCTGGGTTGCCGTTGTCTGGCCTCCACGCGCGGATTGATGCGCTCCCTGGTTCTTTGCTGGGCGCTCTTCGATCCGCTTAGGCGGGTAACTGCATCGTGATGCAGTGCAGGCTGCCACCTTGGCGAATCAGCGGCCGGCAATCGACGGGCTCAATGCGGCGGCCCGGGAAACAGCCGGCGAGGCGTTCGCAGGCGATCGCGTCCGCGGGGTCGTCGTAGACCGGGACCAGTACGGCGCGGTTGATGATCAGGAAATTCGCGTATCCCGCTGGCAAGCGCTGGCCGTCCTCGTCATAGATGGGAGCCGGTTGCGGCAATGCGACCAGTCGATAGGGCTCACCGTTGCGCTGGCGCAGGGCGCGCAGCTCGGCTGCAAGCTGCTCCAAGGCGGGATGATCCGAGTCGCTGGGATCAGCGCTCGCCGCATAGCAGATGGTGCGCGGATCACAATAGCGGGCGAGGGTGTCGATATGCCCATCGGTATCATCGCCGCTCAGCTGGCCGTGCTCGAGCCAGAGGAAGCGCTCGACACCCAGCCGCTCGCGCAGCTCGGCCTCGATGGCCTCTTGGCTCCAGCCTGGATTGCGGGCTGGATCGACGATCGTGCGGCGCACCGCGAGCAGACTGCCGGCGCCGTCGGTCTCGATGGCGCCACCTTCGAGGACCAGAGGACTGGGTTCGAGATGGTCGCGGGCGCTGTCTAACCTGAATCTCGGGCGATCGGTCTTCTGAGGTTGGCCGCTGGCCATGACCCTGAGAGTGGCGTCTCTGGAAGCGGACGCACTGGGACGGGTCTTTGAGTTCGAGGCGGGATCATCTAGCCGCGCTTCATCTGGTGCTGCAAAGCCGCCGGCGGCATACACCGTCGCGGTGATCCGATCATCGAGCTCGGCCGGATACTT
Organism: Halochromatium roseum; assembly: GCF_016653315.1. GTDB lineage: Bacteria > Pseudomonadota > Gammaproteobacteria > Chromatiales > Chromatiaceae > Lamprobacter > Lamprobacter roseus. The sequence continues at coordinate 69,930 of NZ_NHSH01000080.1, forward strand.
ACCGCCCCAACCGTTGAAGCGGAAGTCAAACAGGATGCGCGCGTCGGTGGCAGGGTCGATGACGCTGATCGGCCCATGATCGCGCGCCCAGGTGTCGTTGCTCGGGGCAATGACAAACCGAATCCGCCCTTGCCCGTTCTGACCCTTGGCGCTGGCTTCAGCGCTGAGATCGGCATCGGCGTCGGTCCTGGCTTCTTTGACTGGCTCAGCCCCAGCCCCAGCTTCACTGCCGGTTCCACTGCCCGCGGCAGGGTTATCCTTGTTGGTTAAGTCACTCAGCTGTGCTTGGATCACGCGCTGATGCGCCTGATCCCTGCAGACGATCAGAAGATCCTGCTCCGCAGTGATCAACCGAGCTAGCCGTCGGTAGACGGCCTCGACCGCGTCGAGCTGCGCGGCCCAATCGGTAGCCGCGTGCGGCCAGGTCAGCATCACCGCCTGTTGCGGCTCCCATTCGGCAGGTAGATGGCGCATTGTTACACTCTGATCTTTGACGCAAGAGAAGCTTGTCCAGTGATAGCGAGCATCGCAACAGCCCTCGCGGCTAAGCAGTTGGCACTGCCGAGCTGTCTCGATCTGCGTATCCCGCCCCACTCAGGCTCGATGATGCGCAATTACTGCTGTTTTGCCAGGCCAACCGACATCTTTGGATTGAGCGCACCGCCGTGGGAGATCTGGAGATCATGTCGCCAACAGGGGTCGAAACGGGGGTTGCCGCTGGCGACCGTTTGGGAGTTTTGTCTCTAAGTCAGAATAGACCGCTGCAGTCGAGGACAAGCTCGGGTAGGGCCGCTATATCGACCCGAGACACTTAGCGGCATCGATGCATCGAGCTCGGCTGCATCGGGCTAGGCGGCACCCGACTCTGCCACCTCGGTTGTCTGTCGCGACTGCGCTGGCGTGACCTCGCAATCCTCGCAGAAATACTCGTCATAACGCGCTTTGGCCTGATCGCCGAACAGGATCTCGCAGGCCTCCATCAGGCCCTCGGCATGTTGGATGGTCGGGCGAGAGACCACCAGCGCGATCTTCGAGCGTCGGCGCAAAAAGTCTTCCAGCGTGACGATCATCTCTTGGCGCTTAGCCAGCTGGATCTCGCAGCGTGTGTAATCGGTGCCCTTGATCAGCACCTCGGCCTGGCGCGGGTTCTCGCGGATCTGCGCCAGCAGCTCGAAGGCCTGCTGATCGTAGCGGCGCCAGAGCCGGCTAGAGAGCGGCTCGATCGAGTCCGGCGAGGTGTAGCTGTCCAGATCCATCAGCCGCGCTTGATGCATGTACTCCTCATAGACCGAGCGATGCGGCTCGCCATACCAGCGGTAGCGCGCGTGTGGCAGCTTGATGCCAAGCTCGGCGGCGATCTCCGAGACCTCGTTGCCGACATTGACGCAATCGGTCAGCTTGCCGCCGTAGATCGAGACATGCGCATGCCGGCGATCAACATCGATCTCGTGCTTGCGCGAGAGCTGCATCCAGTCGCGCTCGCCCTCTGCGGCGTCGCCATCTCCAGTCTTGCCATGCTCAGCGGTTTCCTCACCAAGCGCACCATGGCCGCTGCCTTCCGCACCATGGCCCTTGCCGGCAGAGCCATGGATGCTGACGTCTGCACGTCCAACAGCACGTCCAACAGCAGTTTTGGGTGCGCGCTTGACCACCAGCGGACGCACGCCGCAGCGCTCGGCGATGATGTCGGCCCGGGTCAGCGGTCGCTCGAGGTTCAGCCGCTTGTTGATGTTCTCGAGCACGAAATCCCGATCCTCGTCCGTCACCTCGGTGAATGGACGCTCGACCCGCGTGTCGGTGGTGCCGATGCAGGTGCGCACGCCCATCGGGATGACGAAAAAGAGGCGTCCGTCATCAGCGAAGAAGGTCAGGATGTGCGGCTCCGGGGTCACCTGCGGCACGATCAGATGAATCCCCTTGGAGAACAGATGCTGATGCTCGGTCTGCTCGCCGTTGCGCTGATTGAGCCCATCCGCGAAGGGGCCGGCGGCATTGATGAGCATCTTCGAGCGAATCTGAACGGTCTCGCCGCTCTGGGTATCGCGCGCCTCGGTGACCCAAACGCCGTCCTCGCGCCTTGAGCCCAAGGACTCGACATAGTTGGCGGCGATGGTGCCCCGATCCATCGCCGCGCGCACGAACTGGAACACGAAGCGCGAGTCATTATCGTGCAGATAGGCATCGGAATACTCGAAGCCGCCCGCCGCCTTGCGGGTGTTGACCACCGGCTCCTCGGCGTCGATACGGCGCTTGCTGAGAAACCGCGGGATGCGCGTGTAGCCGTTGCCGAACAGCCAATAGACCCAGGTGCCGAGCCAGAGGAACAGCGGCGAGAAGCGAAACCCCTGATCGATCGTGGCGAAGAAGCGGATCTCCTGCACCCGGCTCGGATAGCTGTCGATCAGATGGTTCCGGCTCAGGCATAGCTTGCGCACCAGCCCATAGTCGCCGCTCTCCAGGTACTTGATGCCACCCCAGGCCAGATTCGACGACTGCTGACTGGTAAAGCCAGCGAAGTCGCGCTGATCGATCAAGGCCACAGTCGCGCCCTTGCCAGAAAGTGCGGCCGCCGACACGGCCCCATTGATACCGCCGCCGATGATCAGCGCATCGAACACGCGACCGGGCAATTTAGCGATATTACTATCCCGTAACTGCATAGGTTCCCCCAGCAATCGTTACACCTAAGGCATCAAGCACCAAAGCACCAGGCAGCGTATGTCAGGTGACACTCACTACTCACTACTCACTACTCATCTTCTAGCGCCCAACCCTTCGCCAGCTCCACCGCACGATGCCAGCGCTTAAACAGCTTCTCACGCTTGGCCTGATCGATGCGCGGTCGATAGCGCACATCCAACGCCCACTGCTCGGCGATCTCTTTACGACTCTCCCAGAAGCCGACCGCGAGGCCGGCCAGATAAGCGGCTCCAAGCGCCGTGGTCTCGATGATGCTCGGCACCTCGACCTTGACGCCGAGGATGTCGGACTGGAACTGCATCAAGACGCTGTTCACTGAGGCGCCGCCGTCGCAGCGCAGCTCCTTGAGCTGGATGCCTGAATCACGCTCCATCGCCTCGATCACATCGCGCGTCTGATAGGCCATGCTCTCGAGCACCGCGCGCGCGATGTGACCACGGCTGGTGCCGCGAGTGAGACCGATCAACAGGCCACGGGCGTAGGGGTCCCAATGGGGGGCGCCCAGGCCGACCAAGGCCGGCACAAAGTAGACGTCCTCGTTCTCCGGCACCGAGCGTGCGAGTTCGCGGGTCTCGTTGGCCTGCTCGATCATTTCCAGTCCGTCGCGCAGCCATTGCACGGCCGAGCCGGTGACAAAGATCGCGCCTTCGAGCGCATACTCGACGGGCTCGTCGCCGATCCCCCAGGCGATGGTGGTCAGCAGCTGCTCGCTGCTGGTCACCGCCTCGGTGCCGGTGTTCATCAGCACAAAGGAGCCAGTGCCATAGGTGTTCTTGGCCATGCCGCGCTTGTAGCAGGCCTGACCGAACAGCGCCGCCTGCTGATCACCGGCAATGCCAGCGATTGGGATACCCCGCGTGCCGAAGAACATCTGCGGATCGGTCTCGCCATAGATCTCAGAGGAGGGCCGCACCGCGGGCAGGATTGCAGCCGGGATATCCAGCAGCTCAAGCAGCTCCTCATCCCAGCGCAGTTCGTGGATGTTGTAGAGCAGGGTGCGCGAGGCGTTGGAATAGTCCGTGATGTGGGTCTGGCACCCGGTCAGGTTGTAGACCAACCAAGAGTCGATGGTGCCGAAGCAGATCTCGCCCTGCTTGGCGCGCTTGCGGAGGCCTGGGATGTTGTCGAGCATCCACTTGACCTTGGTGCCGGAGAAGTAGGGGTCGATCACCAAGCCGGTCTTCTGCTGGATCATCTCGGTATGGCCCTGCGCCTTCAGCTCGGCACAGTCATCGGCGGTGCGGCGGTCCTGCCAGACGATGGCGCGCCCGACCGGCTTGCCGCTGGCGCGTTCCCAGAGCACCGCCGTCTCACGCTGATTGGTGATGCCGATGCCTTTGATGTCATTCGGCGCGATGTCGCCGACTTTGAGTGCCTCGGCGATCACCTTCATCGTTACCAGGACGATCTCCTCGGCATCGTGTTCGACCCAACCTGGCTTTGGGTAGTGCTGAGTGAACTCGGAGTAGGCGCGGCTGCGAATCTGGCCGGCGTGGTCGAAGAGCAGCACCGTTGAGCCTGTGGTGCCTTGGTCGATCGCGAGGATGACGCCGTCTTGCATGTCTTCGCTCCGTCAGTGCTGTGTGACCCCCGCTTTGACCTCGCTTTGACCTCGCTTTGACCCCGGTGATGAGGATGGCGTCGGCCTCGATAGGGCCGGCGCGCTCTCCGGGGTTGCGCATGGTCAATCGGCTAGAAGCGGACCGATTCGCTGCTGCGCCGCTCCTTGCCCGCAGCGCGCGCGGCGAGCGCAATGAAGAGATAGGACCAACCGTTGAAGATCAGTTCAATGGCGATGAAAAGTCCGATGATGAAGAGGCCAGATTGCGGCCATTCTGCCAGGATCAGGCTGCCAAGAACCAGCGAGACCAGCCCCGAGACCAGCGGCCACCACCAGCCCTTTGCCGGCTTGAGCTGAAACGCCATGATCGCGCGAAGCAGGCCGACAGTTATGAACATAGCCCCGAGCAGCAGGGTCAGTGACACTGCAGCCAAGGTGGGGTGCAAGGTCATATAGACGCCGGCGGCAACGTAAAGCAGCGCGATCAGTACATGCCAGGCGGTGCTTTTCCAGCCATTGCATTTGAGCGCATCAAGGAGCTGGAAGACACCACCGACGATCAAGAGGGCGGCGAAAAACACGATCGCCAACTCGGTCAGCATAAAGGTCATGCCAAGGCCAACCGTACCGAGAACGATCGACAGCAGGCCGAACGCCAGCAGCCAGCCCCAGTTCTTCTCAAGGTCGCCAAACGGCGGAATCGGCGCGACGGCGGGATTGGGTTTCATGTCGGTCATTGGTTTCTCCTTTTTGGTCTATGAGCGGGAAGAGCAGGGTAAACCTCGATGGTAAGCAATGCCAGCATGCGATGGCTGGCGTGCGTCTGGCAGGGTTGGTGGGGTAAGCGCCGCCTAGTTGTATCATTCGCGCCACTGGATGATCAGTCTCCCCCGCGCACAGGGATGCGCGTTATCCTATAAAAATCCTTGGATCGAAAGGCCGCGCCGCCTCGCCGCCTCATCTGGAGCTTCAGCAGTGACTAAAAGAGCCCTCATCACCGGCATCACCGGCCAAGACGGCAGCTATCTCGCCGAATTCCTGCTCGAGAAGGGCTATGAGGTCCACGGCATCAAGCGCCGCGCCTCGCTGTTCAACACCCAACGTGTCGATCACATCTACGAAGACCCGCATCAGCAGGATCAGCAATTCGTCCTCCACTACGGCGACCTCACCGATACCTCCAACCTCACGCGCATCATCCAACAGGTGCAGCCCGACGAGGTCTACAACCTCGGCGCCCAGTCGCATGTTGCGGTCAGCTTCGAGGCGCCGGAGTACACCGCCGATGTCGATGCCCTCGGCACCCTGCGCCTGCTCGAAGCGATCCGCTTCTTAGGCCTCACCGACAAGGCCCGCTTCTATCAGGCCTCCACTTCTGAGTTGTTTGGTCAGGTGCAAGAGGTTCCCCAGCGCGAGACCACGCCCTTCTACCCGCGCAGCCCTTACGCCGCGGCCAAGCTCTACGCCTACTGGATCACCGTCAACTACCGCGAAGCCTATGGCATGTATGCCTGCAACGGCATCCTCTTCAACCACGAGAGCCCGCGCCGCGGCGAGACCTTCGTCACCCGCAAGATCACCCGCGCCCTGGCCAACATCGCCCTAGGGCTCGAGCAGTGCCTGTATCTCGGCAACATGGACGCCCTGCGCGACTGGGGCCATGCCAAGGACTATGTGCGCATGCAATGGCTGATGCTGCAGCAGGAGCAGCCCGAGGACTTCGTCATCGCCACCGGCGTTCAATACTCGGTGCGCCAGTTCGTCGAATGGACCGCGGCCGAGCTTGGCATCAGCCTCGAGTTCCAAGGCCAGGGCGTCGATGAGCAAGGCCTCGTTACCGCCATCGCCGACCCCGAGATCGCCCCTGCGCTCAAGGTTAGCGACGTCATTGTCTGTGTCGACCCGCGCTATTTCCGTCCGGCCGAGGTCGAGACCCTGCTCGGCGATCCCACCCGCGCCCGCGAGCGCCTCGGCTGGGTGCCCGAGATCAGCGTCCAAGCGATGTGCGCCGAGATGGTCGCCGAAGACCTGCAGAGCGCTCGCCGCTATGCGCTACTCAAGGCCCATGGCCACGCGATTCCGATTGCGCGTGAAGACGGACGCTAACAACGACCTGTCATCAACGCTGCCCATCAGTGAGATCACTCCCATGGAAGCTGTTCAGTTTGACGTTGAGTTACAAGGCGACCTGATCCCGGTGCCCGCTCGTTACCGGGCTTGGCAAGGGCGTCGCGTCAAAGTCATCCTCCTGAGCAAGGAGGCCCCTGAGTCGACGACAGCACCCCGGTCGGCGATAGAGATGCTGGCGCAGACCCCGAAGCATCGATTGTTCAACAGTGCTGACGATATCGACCAGTACATCCGCAAGGACTGACGCCAACCATGACCGCCACCCATAAACCCGTCATCTTCATCGCCGGCCATCGCGGCATGGTCGGCAGTGCCATCGCCCGCCAACTGCACGCCTATGGCCCAGATCAAGCCCCAAATCAAGCCCGGCCCGAATTGCTCACCGCCAGCCGTGGCGAGCTGGATCTGCTTGACCAGCAGGCGGTCAACGCCTTCTTCCAGCGGCAGCGGATCGATCAGGTCATCATCGCCGCCGCCAAGGTCGGTGGCATCCTGGCCAACAACAGCCTGCCGGCGGAGTTCATCTATCAGAACCTGATGATCGAGGCCAACCTGATCCAGGCCGCGCATCAGGCCGACATCCAACAGCTGCTGTTCCTCGGCTCCTCCTGCATCTATCCGCGTGAGGCGCCGCAGCCGATGGCCGAGGATGCGCTCTTGACCGGCCCGCTCGAGCCAACCAATGAGCCCTACGCCATCGCCAAGATCGCCGGCATCAAGCTCTGCGAGAGCTACAACCGCCAATACGGGCGTGACTACCGCAGCGTGATGCCGACCAATCTCTATGGCCCCGGCGACAACTTCCATCCCGAGCATAGCCACGTGATCCCAGCACTGCTGCGCCGCTTCCACGAGGCCACCCAAGCCAGTGCCCCTGAGGTGGTTATTTGGGGCAGCGGCACGCCTAAGCGCGAGTTCCTGCATGTCGACGACATGGCTGCTGCCTGCCTGCATGTGCTGAATTTGGACCTTGAGACCTATCAGGCCAATACCCGGCCGATGTGCTCACACATCAACGTCGGCACCGGCGTTGATGTGACCATCCGCGAGCTGGCCGAGACCATTGCCCGGGTGACCGGCTATCAGGGCGATCTCCGCTTCGATCCCACCAAGCCCGACGGGCCGCCGCGTAAGCTGCTCGATGTCTCGAGGCTCAATGCCCTCGGTTGGCAAGCGCAGTGTGACCTCGAAACTGGGCTCGGACAGACCTACCGCTGGTTTCTCGATAACCTTGAGCGCTTCCGCCGTTAATGCGTCGGAAACTCAACCGCTTCTGCGAGCCGAACGTGCATGGCGGCGGCTGTCCCGCGTCTTCTCCGAGTGCGTCTTCCCCGAGGTCTGCAAGAACCTCTCGACCGACCACTCGGCGCTGATCCAGCTCTATCGCAAGGCGCGCGCGGTGCCGGGGGGGGAAGCGGGTGCTGATTGGCAACGCAACGGTAAGCATCAGCTGGTGCCGAGTGTTCAGCCGGCGAGTGCTGGTGACGCTCCCCCGCAAGGGCGGCAGCCTCGGCCTCCGCGACGGCCGTCCGGCAAACGCCCGCAGGCGGCAGGGCGTCGGCAGCGGCTGCGTCGCTAGGAGCTTGTTGCGAACATCGCCTGCAGCGTGCGCAAGGTCGTTTCGAGTGTCGCTGCATCCAGCGCCCCGAGGTGTTTAACGAGCCTGGCGCGGTCGAGTGTCCGGATCTGGTCGAGCACGATCAGGCCCTGCTTGCCCTGGAAGCTGACCGGTACGCGAAAAGCCGCTGGCCGCGAGCCGGTGGTCATCGGGGCCACAATCAGGGTTCGCAGGTGCTCATTCATCTCATTCGGCGAGATGATGACGCAGGGGCGGGTCTTCTGAATCTCTCGGCCAACGGTTGGGTCGAGTTGCGCCAGCCAAATATCCCCGGTCCTCATCACCACACCAAGTCAGCATCGTCTTGGTTGACAAACTCTGGCCAGACCAAGGCATCTTCACCCTCTTGGGCGAGCCGTTGGGCATCTGTCTCCCAACCTTCCCGTGGATGTCGGCAAATCGGGCGGATCTCGATCACTCCGTCGCGAACCTGAAGGTCCGCGACACCCTCGAGTCCGAGTTGGGTCAGGATGGGCTTTGGGATCAGTACCCCCCTCGAATTTCCCATCTTGCGAATGGCGACTTCCATCTTGGCATCCTCGTGAGCGACAGTGTGGAAGCACGATGTTAGCACGGGTGGGCGAAACGAACATCCGAGACATTCGTTTGTCTTCAGCTTGGTGGCGGTCTCCTCGGATGCTGATGAGCGCAGTCCGATGTGGCCTCAGGCGCCCCTGGATGTTGGACCGATCGAGGCTTGATCAGGGCCTGATCGCCGGCGGTCGCTCGCCGCCGCTAGCCAAGCTGCTCGGAGATGCGCTGTCCTGCTTGCTGGAGATCCTCGATCCAGGCCAGTTGCCGCCGCTCGATCGGCGCCGACACCGAGAGCCCGCCAGCGACGCGCCCGGTGCTGTCGTAGAGCAGGACGCCGATACAGCCCACGTCCAGCTCGGCCTCCTCGTCATCGAGCGCGTAGCCCGCGCTGATCCCGCGCAGACAGACCTCGCGCAGCGCCGCGACATCGGTCAGGGTGTTGCGCGTATAGGCGGGTAGATTGGTGCGCTCGGCATAGGCGTTGATCGCCTCCGCGCCACCGGCACCGAGCATCAGCTTGCCGACTGCAGTGACGTGCAGCGGCGCGCGGGCGCCGATCAACTGCTGGACGTGGATCATGCGATTGGGCGTGGCCTTCTCGATATAGACCACCTCATCGCCCTCACGGATGGTCAGATTGATGCTCTCGCCGAGTTGGTCGCGCAGGGCCTCCATGACCGGGCGCGCGATCGCACGCAGATCGACATCGCTGCGCAGGCGCACCCCAAGCTGGAGCAGGCGCAGGCCGAGCCGATAGTGGCCGGCAGGATCGCGTTCGACCAGGCCGTTCTGGATCAGCGAGGCGAGGATGCGATGCGCGGTGGAGGCATGCAGCCCGGTTTCGGCGCCTAGGATCTTGAGGCTGACCGGCTCGGGATAGCGGGCAATGGTGTCGAGGAGCGCGGCGGCGCGGTCGATGACTTGGATGCGGGCGGCGGCTTGGGGCTTGGGTGCGGCGGCGGATGTCAGGGCTGACGAGGGCGGGTGCTTGGCGCTGGTCATCGTTGCGGGTGCTCGGTTGCGAATTTTCCGCATTATGGAATCTTTTCCTTATTGCGAAAAGTGGCCGCGAGTCTCACTCTATGCGCCAAGTCAACAGAGCCCGTCGCCGTCGCTGCCGTTGGTCGGCATGCGTGCCAGGTCGAGTGCATGCCAGGCCGAGCGCATGCCAGGTCGAGCGCATGCCAAGCCCAGTGCATGCCAGGCCGAGCGCGGGCTTGCCGACATCTCGACAACCGCCGACACACTGAACCAAGAGGATCTCCACCCATGAGCGCATCTGCTTCCGCCGCCGCTGACCAATCTCAGGCTCAATCGGCCAGCATCCCCGCCTTCTGCGAGGGCGTGCTGCATTTCGGCCGGCTGCCGGAGCATTTCACGGCGCTCTCCGAGCCGGCCATCGCCGAGGGACAGTCGGCGATCTCGAAGGTCGATGAGCCGGCGGTGTTTCAAACCCGGCTGATCGCCGACGCGCTGCGCTACGCGACGCTGCAGCTTTGCGCCTCCAAGGAATCCGGGCATCCCGGCGGCTTCGCCAGCTCGGCCGATGCGATCGCGGCGCTGATCATGCTCGGGCACAAGCACATCGTCACCGAGGTCGGCCATCACGCGCCGGGCTTCTACAGCAGCATGTTCCTCGACGGTTCGCTTGAGGCCATGGGTATCGAGACCATGAGCCAGATGCAGCAGCGCTTCCGCGAGCGCGATGGACTGCTCGGGCATCTTTCCGGCGCGATCCCGGGCCTGTTGGCGCCGGCGGGTCCGCTCGGGCAGGGGCAGCATTTCGCGATGGCCGGCGCCTATCTGAATCGCGACACGCTCTTCCCCTGCACCATCGGCGATGGCGGCCTCGGCGAGCCCTACATCCTCTCGGCGATGAAGCACTTCCACACCAGCTATCCGGAGGTGACCAACTTCCTGCCGGTGCTGATCTGGAATGGCTACAGCCAGGAGCACCATTCGATGGTGTCGCTGATGGACAACGCGCAGATGACCACCTATTGGCAGGTGCATGGCTTTGAGCGCGTGATCCTGATCGATGCCAAGGCCTTCGACGACGCCGAGCAGCCCGAGGCCTATGTCGATAGCACGCTGTTTAGCGAGGGCGCGCGCACCGCCTTCACCCGCGCGGTGCTGGAGGGGATGCGGCAGGCGGCGGAGTCGGCGATGAGTGGCACGCTGACCGCGGTGATCATCAAGCAACTCAAGGGTGCCGGCGTGCATGCGCGCGGCGCCAAGTCGCACAACCTCTATCCCGGCGATCATCCCGAGAAGCCGAGCATCGCCGAGGCGCTGCAGCATGGGGCGCTGGCGCCAGAGGCCTGGGCCTTGGTGCGCACCCTGATGGCGCGGGCCGGTGGTGGTCCGGCCGGCCAGGTGGCGGTGACCGAGTCCGAGCGCGCGCTGCCAGAGATCGGCGAGCTGCCGATGCAGGCCTTCGCGGTCGGCGACAAGGCGGTGCCCTCGACGGCGATGGCGGAGATGGTCGCGGTCCTGGGCGAGCGTGATCCTGACTTTGTGGTGACCAATGCCGATGGTAACGAGGCCTCGGCGATGAAGGTGATCAATGAGCGGCTGAAGATCCGCCATCCGACGGTCGATGCGCTCTATAACCAGGCGCCGACCGGGCAGGTCTATGAGCCGCTGAGCGAGGATGCCTGTGCTGGCCTGGCGGCGGGGATCGCATTGTTTGGGGGTCGCGCGCTCTGGCTGTCGTATGAGAGCTTCGCGATCAATGGCTGGCCGATCGTGCAGACGGTGGCGCAGGCGATGGCCGAGCTGCGGCGGCGCACGCCGGCGGTGCTGAGCATGTTCACCGCCGGCGCGCTGGAGCAGGGCCGCAATGGCTGGACCCACCAGCGCCCGGAGATCGAGAACTACATCGGCGGGCAGATGCGCAATGGCAATAGCTATCTGCTCTATCCCTGCGATGCCAACATGATGCAAGCGGCCTTCGCTTGGGCGACCGCGCAGTTCAATAAGTGCATCAGCATCGTCGCCAGCAAGTCGGCACTGCCGGTCTATACCACGCCGGAGCAGGCGCGCGAGGCGATCGAGGCCGGTGCCGTCTCGCTCTATGAGTCGGCGACGGGCGCGGGCTCGTTGGTGGTGTTTGCGGTCACTGGCGATATGGTGCTGCTGCCGGTGTTCGAGGCCAAGGATGCGCTGGAGGCGGCGGGGCATCGGGTGCGGATCGTAACGGTGGCCAATCCGCGGCGTTTGTACCGGGCTGGCGATGTGGCCTGGTCGCACAGCGCGCAGCCAGATGGTCGGTTCATGGATGACTCGGCCTTTGCCGATCTGTTCGATGGCGATGTCTTGCTGGCGGTGAGCGGTGGTGGCACGGTGGCGTTGGAGCCGGTGATGCTGCGCTCGCGGGCCAAGGCGCGGGATCTGGTGGGTTGGCAGCGGGGCGAGACGACGGCTTCTCCGGCGGAGATCATGGCGTTCAATGGCATCACGGGTGAGGCCTTGGCGCGGCGGGCTGGGTTGTTGTTGGAGTCTGGTGATCTTCGGTAAGGCTTTCTGGAGTTGAAACGATGCAAGCCACCCATGACGGTGATTACTACGCTTGGGCCTTAGAGGCCGCCGAGCATCTGCGCGCGGGTCGGCTGAGTGAAGTGGATCTCAACGGCGTTGCCGAGGAGCTTGAAGACATGGGTAAAGCTCAGCGGCACGCGTTGGCCAGTCACCTCAAGGTGTTGATCGTCCACCTGCTCAAATGGCGCTATCAGCCTGGTTTTCGTGGTGTCAGCTGGCGGCTGTCGATCGCGAATGCGCGTGATGAGATTGCCGAGCTGTTGGAGGACAGCCCCAGCCTTAGGCCGAAGCTCGCCGCGTTGGTGGAGCGACGTTATCCGGCTGCGCGCAATCGGGCAGCCTTGGAGACAGGTCTCGCCGAAGAAACCTTCCCATCCAACTGCCCCTTCTCCGAAGAGGAGCTGCTGGATGTCCGCTATTGGCCAGAGTGATCCGAGCACAGAGTCTAGAGATGGCTAACACCTTAACAAAGATCATTGCAATCGATGACGACCCCACGGGGTCGCAGACGGTGCACGGCTGTCTGCTGCTGACGCGCTGGGATGTGGAGACGCTGATGGAAGGGCTGCGGGACGCATCGCCGCTCTTCTTTGTGCTGAGCAACACGCGCGGCATGGATGCCGAGTCGGCGGCGAGGATCACGCGGGAGATCTGCGTCAATCTGCGCGCGGCCTTGACGCGTATGGATGAGAGCGGAGCGCCGATCCAACCGCTGCTGGTGAGTCGCTCGGACAGCACCCTGCGCGGCCATTATCCGGTCGAAACCGACGTGATCGCTGAAGCGCTCGGTCCTTTCGATGCGCACTTTCTGGTGCCCGCCTTCTTCGAGGGTGGGCGCGTGACCCGCGATGGCATCCATTATCTGATCGTCGATGGCGAGCCGGTGCCAGTGCACGAGACCGAGTTCGCCCGTGACTCGGTGTTCGGCTTCAGCACCGCGTTCTTGCCCGACTATGTGCAGGAGAAGACCAGCGGCCGGATCAGCGCCGCCGAGGTCGAGCGGTTCTCGCTGGCTGATGTGCGCGGCGATCTGGCCGATCGCTTGCTGGGCCTGAGTGGCAATCGCTGCTGCGTGGTGGACGCCGAGCAGCCGTCCGATCTGGACGGCTTCGCGCGGCAGTTGTTGGCCGCGGCGGGGCAGGGCAAGCGGTTTCTGTTCCGCAGCGCGGCCAGTCTATTGACTGCCCTCGCCGCCTTGCCGCCGCAGCCGGTGCCGGCGGCTGAGATGGCGACCTTTGTGCGCGGAGGGCGGCCGGGTGTGGTGCTGATGGGCTCGCATGTCGGCAAGTCGACGCGGCAGTTGCAGCACCTGCTGGCGGAGACCGATGCGGTGGGCTTGGAGATCGATCTCGATCGCCTTGACGAGACCGAGAGGCCGGGCACGAAGGCGGCCGGGGGCGACCCATCTGCCACGACGGGTCCGACGCTGCCTCTGGTGGTCGACTTGATCGCATCCGTTGAGGCGGCGCTGCGGCAAGGCCGTGGCGCGGTGCTCTACACCAGCCGTGGCGAGCGGCAATTCGCGACCAAGGCGGAGCGCTTGGCCTTTGGTGATCGGGTCGCGGATCTGCTGGTCCAGATCGGTCAGCAATTGCCAGCCGACATCGGTTTTTTGATCAGCAAGGGCGGCATCACCTCCAACGATACGCTGAGCAAGGCCTTGGCATTGCGCACCGCGCGCGTGCTCGGCCAGGTGCATGCCGGCTGCTCGGTGGTGCGCTGTCCCGAGGATCACCCGCGTTTCCCGAATCTGCCGGTGGTGATCTTCCCAGGCAATGTGGGGGGCGATGAGACCTTGTCCGAGGTGTATCAGCGGTTGTCGTCTGCCGGCATGACATAATGCCTGAGGTGTGTAGATCGTTGGTGCCAGCGTTTCTGGCTGAGGTAGAACATGCAGATCAAGCGTCAGTATATTGTCGATGAATCCAATCGCAGGGTTGCCGTGCAATTGGATATGGAGACCTTCGCCAAGATTGAAGAGGCGCTAGAGGATGTTGGACTCATCCGTGCCATGGAGGAAGTCCATTTCAATCAGGATGATGATGAGACCCTAGATCTCGAGCAAGCCCAGTTGTTTTACCGTTCACAGGTTGCGAGGCAATGAAGGTCCGCTATCGCAAGCGGTTTCTAAAACCGCTCGCGAGACTGCCCGTCGAGATTCGGAGTCAAATTGAGGCCTTTGCCTTTGAGCAGCTTCCAAATGCCCAATCCATGGCAGAGCTGGGTTTCATAGAAGACTTGTGACTAAATAATATTTTTTTATTTTTCAGTAACCTGACGAGCATTCTTTCAGTAAGCTTTTTCAAAACAACAGCTTAACCTTGAAAAGTTATAATTCGACCCTATTAATAATTGAATGGC
>NZ_NHSH01000081.1 GCF_016653315.1 Halochromatium roseum
CGTCCGCCACTCTACTCACCCGAAGGCTTTCGCGTTCGACTTGCATGTGTTAGGCATGCCGCCAGCGTTCAATCTGAGCCAGGATCAAACTCTTCAGTTCATCTCTTCTCGGCCACCGAAGTGGCCCGATCCTTGGCTCGACAGGCGTCTCTTTTGTAGACGTCCGTCGAGTTGCGATTCCTCGCACTCCCACAACGGAGCATCCACACAAGCTGACTTGACGTATTGTTAAAGAACTTAACCCTCAGAGATACTTCGTCGCTTAGCAGCTCGAAGCATTTCCTCGCTGGGCAGACCGACAAGTATACGGACTTTTCGAAGACTGTCAAACTTTTTTTGCCAGAATCTTGGGAAGCCCCTAATCGGCACGACGAAGGTGCCGTTAGCGTAAAACAAGCGCGTTCTCGTCCGGAGTGACGACGCACCATGTACGTTAGCTCAGCGTCACCCGCGCAAACCGGCGCTTGCCGACCTGGACTAGATGGGTCTCACCGCGCAAAAACGACTGCTTAGCATCAGCAAGCCGCTTCCCATCGACCCGCACTGCACCTTGAGCGACAAGGCGAAGACCCTCTGAAGTACTACTCACAAGCCCAGCGTCCTTAAGCAGGCGCGACAATGTCAGTCCTTCCTGACTAACCTCCAGTGTCAGCTCAGGCATGTCCGCGGGCAACTGCCCACGCTGGAACCGGTTGAGGAAATCATCGCGCGCCGCGACAGCAGCCGAGGCACCATAAAAGCGCGTCACCAGTGTCACCCCGAGATCAATCTTGATGTCGCGTGGATTCACGCCAGCCGCAACAGAATCTCGCATCACCTGAAGTTCCGCCGGCGTACGCGACGTTAGCAGATCGAAGTAGCGCCACATCAGCTGGTCTGATATCGACATCAGTTTGCCGAACATCTCTCCCGGCGGATCATCGATGGCGATGAAATTCCCCAGCGACTTCGACATCTTTTGAACCCCGTCAAGCCCTTCCAGGATGGGCAGTGTCATCACCACCTGAGGCTCCTGGCCGGCCTGCTCTTGAAGTTGCCGACCGACCAGTAGATTGAACTTTTGATCGGTTCCGCCCAGTTCAACATCGGCCTCCAGCGCTACCGAGTCGTAACCTTGAATCAACGGGTACAGAAATTCGTGCACCGCGATCGGCTGATGCTCACGATAACGCTTTGCAAAATCATCCCGTTCGAGCATTCGAGCAACGGTGTGCTGAGCCGCAAGCCGGATCAATCCTTCCGCCCCAAGCTGGTTGATCCAGGTCGAGTTGAAAACCACATCGGTCTGCTCAGGCTCGAGCACCTTAAAGACCTGCGCCTGATAGGTCTCGGCATTGGCCACGACCTCCTCACGTGATAGCGGTTTGCGGGTCACATTCTTGCCGGTCGGATCACCGATCATGCCGGTAAAATCGCCGATCAAGAAGAGCACACGATGCCCTAGGTCTTGGAATTGGCGCAGCTTGTTGAGCAGCACCAGATGTCCAAGGTGAAGGTCAGGGGCAGTAGGATCGAATCCTGCCTTGATCCGCAAGGGCCGCCCTAGAGCGAGCTTTTTTCGGAGAGCTTGGTCAGTCAGCACCTCATCAGTGCCATGCACGAGTTGATCGAAGGAGTCGGACATTCAGCTAGACAACCGCGGTTGTGCCCCGGCCCCAAAATAGGCTTAGGCAGAAAGTGAAGAAATGTCCTGAAAGTCTGCCACGGAATCTAGGGCCGCGGCTAGGCGAGTGGAGGTTGGGCACCGGTGAGCAGCTGGCAGCACCCTCTAAGGAGACAGCCTCATAAAATTTGCACTGTCAGCTGGGTATCATCCCGACAACCCCTTCCGCCCCAACTCCGCGTTCTCTACACTTGAGCGTCTGAGAGAGAAACCCTTCGAAAACGCAACTGGGGCCAAATCATGCGAGACTACAAAGGCAGCGGGAGCTTGACCTTCAGAAAACGTCGGCGCTTTCCGAGCACACTCGTAGCATTGATCCTGCTCCTCATCGCGTCGGCGATCGTCGGGTATATCGTTTTCACCCAAGGCCCGACGGCACCCGAAGCAACCGCTCCCGCAGCAACCAAGGCCTCATCAGGACGCGACGTCATCCCACTCAAGATTCCTGGCCAGAGCCCAAGCTCGGCGCAAGAGGACGACAGCTAAGGCCAGAAGATTCTAAGTCGAATCCGAAGCTATGATCATCCCATAACCCGCCTAGCGAGACCGATCAAGACCAATGACCAGCAAGCCAACAGACTGATTTTCAATCCAAAATGAGAAAGTTGTTGGCACGGCTTGGTCATGAGAGAAGCGACGATTAGGGCCAAATCTCGTCATTCCTTGCTCCTCTCCTCCCCTGCCTTCCTGGTGGCGTCATCGGCGATAGGTCATCACACCCAGTTGTGTCCCGACGACACCTGAAGGGATATCCATCTGATAGCATCGTTCGATGCGTATCCTGTGTAAGCTCGAAACACCCGCAGGGTCAAATCGCCACATCCGAACCAGGCGGGAACAGCGCTCGCATCAGCCGCAAGCCAAACCTGATTTCAGACGCCAAACGATGAACCGCAGCCGCAGGTCGTCGTCGCGTTCGGATTGCGGATCACGAACTGTGCTCCTTGCAAGCCTTCGGTATAGTCGATCTCAGCACCAGTGAGGTATTGCAGACTCATCGGGTCGACGAGCAGCTTAACGCCATCCGTCTCGATCTCGGTATCTCCATCCTGAACCGACTCGTCAAAGGTGAAACCATACTGGAATCCTGAGCAGCCACCCCCCTGGATGTAGACTCGGAGCATCAGCCCAGGTGAGTCCTCCTGTTCAATCAAGGTCGCAACCTTCGCCGCGGCCTGTGAGGTGAAGACCAGTGGCGCATCGAGGGCAACGGCTTCTGTCATTGTTCAATACCTCAGTAAATTACTCTGTCTTAGTGTGCCAGAGAGTGGGGGCCTCAGGCCAGTTCATTCAACCGCTTCAGGCTCAACACGTTCGGTCGGCTCGACCAGCGGGCTTGGCGAACAGGCATCGCCCGGCTCATCTGGCCACAAAAAGCCCTCAGAAGATCGAGCCATCGATGCGCCCTCGGGCTGAATGTCAACGATGAACTGCTCGAACTCGGCCCCTTCAGGCAACACGATCTCCCCCGAAATGGCCTGAAAATGTTCAAAGTCAATGAGCACCTCGGCTGGTGACGACCCAGGTAGTGCATCTAACGACAGCGTTTCTTGCTCGCCATCGCGAGAGAGCACAACGCTGACACTGACTCGTCCACGTGTCCGTTCTTCCTGCGGCACAAGCTGACTGAGCAGCATCTCGAAGCGGACGCTACCCGGTTCCGAGCCCTCACGCAGCAGTAACTCCTTAACCTCGACGATCCCCGCCTGATCGTCACGCACCAAGCGCTGCAGATAAGAGACGCGCTTGATCAGGTCAAGGCGCTCTCGCTGCAGATCAGCGAGCGACGCCTGCGCCTGCCGCTTCGCCTCGCGATCCATCTGATGGGCGCGCTCCAGACGCACACGCTCCTCGCGCGCCCGAGCAACCTCCTCCGACAAGTGACCCACTTCCGCTTGCAGCGCGCCAACACCAGCGAGGGCCTTGACCGCATCGTCACGACCAAGCCAGTAGCCAAACGCAAAGGTTAATCCGATCACCAGCAGCCAACCGAGGGTGATCAGCACTCGAAACCGACGCCTTGAGCGCTGAGCCCTCAGGTTGCGGTAACCGTGAGACTCGCGATCGTTGCCGAGGTTGCCGACCCGCTGGTTACTGGCCACCGAGATCCTAGGGTGCCAATGCAGACAATGCCAAGCCGGTGGCCTCGTCCCACCCGAACATGATGTTCATATTCTGTACCGCCTGCCCCGCGGCGCCCTTGACCAGATTATCGATCACCGACTGTACCACCACGACCCCTGCTCCTTGCGGCTCCAATACCGAAAGCCGACAGAGATTGGTGCCCCGCACAGAACGCGTCTCGACGGAACAGCCCGTTGGCAGCACATCGACGAAAGGCTCGTTGCGATAACGGGTCTCGAATAACGACTGCAAGTCCAGACCAGACTGCTGAAGCGTTGCGTACAAGCTCGCCTCGATACCCCGCACCATCGGCACCAGATGCGGCACGAACGTCAGCCCAACATCCACCCCGACGGCGTGCCGCAGATTCTCGCAGATCTCCGGCTGGTGGCGATGCCCGCCGACGCTGTAGGCCTTAAAACTCTCTCCGCACTCGGCCAAGAGCAGTGCGGTCGATGGCTTTCGGCCGGCGCCACTCACGCCAGACTTAACGTCCGCAATCAAGCGCGCGGCATCAACGACTCCAGCCTCCAGCAACGGCAGCAAGCCAAGCGTGACAGCCGTCGGATAGCAACCAGGATTGGCGACCAGGCGCGCCGTCGCGATGGCCTCACGATTGACCTCGGGCAAGCCGTATACCGCCACCTCAACCAAGTCGGGCGCCGCGTGTGTCATGCCATACCAGCGTTGCCAGACATCCAAATCCTTCAGGCGAAAATCCGCAGCCAAGTCGATCACGCACACGCCAGCGTCGAGCAACGCCGCAGCCTCGCTCATCGCCGTTCCGTTCGGGGTCGCGAAGAAGACCAAATCGCAGTCCGCAAGCCCGGCCGCCTCGGGCGTTGTAAAGGCGAGATCGATCTCGCCACGCAACGCGGGATGGAATTCGGCAACACCGGTTCCGGCATCAGACCGCGACGTCACTGCGGTGATCTCAACCTGCTCGTGCCTCACCAGCAACCGCAGCAGCTCAGAGCCGGTATAACCGGTCCCCCCGACGATACCGACCTTAATCATTCGTCAGTACCCCCAAGCGCGATCAGCAATCCTGGCTCAGCCACAGCTGCCACCAGCCGAGCCACAGCTGCCGCAGCCGCCACCGACTGATGGAAGATTGTTAAAGACGAAGGTCGCATTACCATCGCCAGGGTCGACGAAGTCGATCTCGACGCCACGGATATGCTCCAAGGTCCCGTCATCGACCACGACCTTGTAGCTGTCGAAATCCCTGATACCGTCATTCGGGTTGACCACATCGGTAAAGGTCATGCCAAAGCTGACGCCACTGCAGCCACCGGAGGCCGCATAGACACGAACACCCTGGATCGCATCGTCAACATCCTTGAAGAGCTCAGCCAGTTTGGCTTGTGCTGTGGGGGTCATGGAGAGATCAGTCTCAGTGATGAGGTTTTGCATGATGATGCTCTGCTTCAAGATCGCTGGAAACCCTGCAATGTACAGCAGGCTAGGACCCCATTGCCAGGCGCTGAGGCCGTCTGCAACGAACGCTGTCAGATCTCCACCATCTCAAAATCCTCCTTTCCCGCACCGCATTCCGGGCATTTCCAGGTCAAAGGCACGTCATCCCATGCCGTTCCCGGGGCAATCCCGTCCTCGGGCCAGCCTTCTGCCTCGTCATAGATCAGCCCACAAATCACACAGATATATTGCTTCATTATCCTCAGTCCGCCCCTCTACGGATGCTCGTTTCTTGCTTAACCGTGTAGCAATCAGGGTTGAGGCCTCGATTTTCAACGCGGCACCAGGACGCCGGCCACATGGTGGTTGCCATCAGCGCCAGGTCGCCAGAAAATGGCCTATTCTCGCCAGCTGTCGCCCGCTGCTGCTCGCTGCAAGACCGATCGACTAGCTCAAGCGCGCCGCTCACAGGCAACAACAGAACCACTGCAACGCCTGCCACCCTTGTTTCAGACCCTATTCAGGAGCGAACTGATGTCCCGATCCCACGACCTCTTCACCGCGGCACAACGACACATCCCTGGCGGTGTCAACTCGCCGGTGCGTGCCTTCCGCGGCGTCGGCGGGGACCCGGTGTTCTTCGAATCAGCCTCTGGCGCCTTCGTCACCGACGCCGATGGTAAGCGCTACATCGACTATGTCGGCTCCTGGGGCCCGATGATCCTCGGCCATGCCCATCCCGAAATCCTCGCCGCAGTCACCGAGCGTGTCGCCATGGGACTGTCGTTCGGCGCCCCCACCGAACTCGAAACACTGATGGCCGATAAGGTCTGCGAGCTGGTACCGAGCATGGACCTCGTCCGCATGACCAGCTCCGGCACCGAGGCCACCATGAGCGCAATCCGGCTCGCACGTGGCTATACCGGCCGCGACAAGGTGATCAAATTCGAAGGCTGCTACCACGGCCATGTCGACTCCCTGTTGGTCAAGGCCGGCTCTGGCATGCTCACCCTGGGGGAGCCTAGCTCACCCGGCGTTCCCGCCGCCCTCGCCGAGCTGACCATCACCCTGAGCTACAACGCTATCGATCAGGTGCGCCAGACCTTCGCCGATATCGGCAATCAGATTGCCTGCATCATCGTCGAGCCCGTGGCCGGCAATATGAACTGCATCCCGCCCGTGCCCGGGTTCCTTGAGGGACTGCGCGAGGTCTGCGATGAGCACGGCGCGGTGCTGATCTTCGACGAGGTCATGACCGGATTCCGAGTCGCCCTGGGCGGCGCCCAGGAGCACTTCGGCATCACCCCGGACCTGACCGCACTCGGCAAGATCATCGGCGGCGGTATGCCGGTCGGCGCCTTCGGCGGGAAACGCGCCATCATGGAGCACATCTCCCCACTCGGACCGGTCTATCAAGCCGGCACCTTGTCCGGCAATCCGATTGCGATGACCGCGGGCCTCAAAACCCTCGAACTGATCGGCGAGCCCGGCTTTCATGACCGAGTTGCAGCCCAAACCGAGCGCCTGACCAACGGCTTGGAAGCGCAAGCACGCGCGGCCGGCATTGGCCTCAGCACCAACCGCGCCGGCGCCATGTTCGGCCTCTTCTTCACCGACGACGGCCCGGTCACCAATTACGCCCAGGCCACCGCTTGCGATCAGGAGCAGTTCCGCCGGTTCTTCCATGCCATGCTCGATCAGGGCGTCTATCTTGCGCCCTCGGCCTTCGAGGCAGGGTTTGTCTCTGGCGCCCATGGCGATGCCGAAATCGATGCAACGCTAGAGGCCGCCAGCAAGGCCTTCGCTGACCTCGCACGCTGAGCCAACCGCGTCAGCCTCAGGCCAGGCCAGTAGCGCTGCTTGCAATGAGCGCTACTGACATGAGCACTGCTGCCAATAAGCCCTCCTCGCGCAACAGCTGTCTGATGCTCGGCGTCTGATGCGCCATGGAGGCTTCACTCAACCAACTCCTCAGCTGGATCGGCACAAACCCGGCCTGGGCCTACCTGATCGTCTTCTTGGTCTCCTTCGCGGAGTCAGTCGCCGTCATCGGCGTCGTCGTGCCGGGCGTGATGATCCTATTCGGCGCCGGCGCGCTGATCGCATCCGGCGAACTCGCCTTTTGGCCCACCGTCAGCCTGGCCATTGTTGGCGCCATCAGCGGCGATAGCCTGAGCTTTTGGATTGGCTACCGCTACCGCGACCAGATTCGGGCGCACTGGCCCTTCAGCCGACATCCGAAACCCCTCGATCGTGGCATCGTCTTCTTCGAGAAGCACGGCGCCATGAGCGTCGCCTTTGGTCGTTTCGTGGGTCCAGGTCGAGCCATCATCCCGATGGTCGCTGGCATGATGCAGATGCCGCGGACACGCTTCGCCGCGGCCAATATCAGCTCCGCGATTGCTTGGGGGCCGGCCTATCTGGCGCCAGGAATTGTCTTCGGTGCCTCCCTCAAGCTCGCCGCCGAGGCCGCCACGCACCTCGCCATCCTCATCATGATCCTGCTTTCACTGCTCTGGGCGGCGGCCTGGTTGGCTTGGCGACTGTTCTTCCTGCTCAGTCCGCACGCCTCGCACGGGGTGCAAACACTGCTGCGCTGGAGCAACCTGCACCCAGTGTTCGGTCGCACCGCGCAAGCGCTCGCCGACCCTGATCATCCGGATGCTGCCACCCTCACTGCGCTCGCACTCGCGCTCGTCGCCGCGGTCGCCCTGCTGGGCATGTCGCTGAGCGCCGACCTCTTCGGCGCGCAGGATATGCGCATCAATCAGTTCGCGCTCGACCTCGGACAAAGCCTGCATACACCGCTCGCCGACCAGCTCATGGCCGGACTGAGCCGCCTCGGCGAGCCAGTGGTCACCATCCCGCTGGTCATCGCGATCCTCGTCTACCTGAGCCTTAGCGGCCAGCAGCGCGCGTTGGAATACTGGCTCGCGGCGCTTGCCTTCACGCTGTTGGTCACGCCAACGCTAGGCTGGCTGGTGCGCATCCCAAGGCCCGAGCTCGGGCTCGATCTGCGCTGGCCCTGGTCATTCCCCAGTGGACAGGTCTTGAGCGCAACCGTGCTCTACGGTTTTCTCGCACTCTCAGTCTCGCGTCCCCTCGCGCCTCGCTGGCGTTGGACGCCATACGCCCTCGCTGCCGCCCTGATTACCGCCGTCGCCCTCGCGCGGCTCTATGTCGGCGCAGCCTGGCTCACGGATATCATCGCCAGCATCGCCCTCGGGTTGCTTTGGATCGCTGCCCTCGGGCTCGCCTTTCGGCGCCATACTGAACCGTCCGAACAGGTCGCTGGTCTCGTCCTCGTCACCCTGATCGCCGCCAGCGCGGCCTTCACCGCCGCCACGCTGACACAGCAACCGCTCGACATCGCGCGTCACCAACCAACTCGGCCGCTCATCACGCTGACCCTGACCGAATGGCGTACGCGCCAGGATCTGCCCATCGCCAGGCACCGCGAAGATCTCTGGCACCGCAATCAGCGTCCCTTCGATGTCCAGTACGCCGGCCCGCTCAATCGCCTCTCCCAGATCCTTGCCGGGCAAGGTTGGGCGCCCGCCGAGAAGCTCAGTTGGAGTAATGCAATCAAGCTGCTCTCACCGTCGTTAACGCTCGCGGAGCTGCCGGTCGTCCCGCATGTTCACGATGGACATCACGATGATCTGATACTGGTTAAGGATCTACCGGATGGGAGACGCCTGGTGCTGCGGCTCTGGGGCACGCAGGTCCAGCTTACTTCTGGCGCGCCCATCTGGGCCGGCAACATCACCGAAGTGATCAAGGAGCAGATCGTTCATCTGCTGGCATTACCAATCACCGTTCCAGTTGACGCAAGCGGCCAAGCGCATTGGCTGACCGACCTAGCGCAATCGCCGGAGATGAGCATGGAGATGGGTGCGCCGACCTTGCTAGCGCCAAAAGAGCTTGATTTACTCACGGACAAGTAAGCCGGCAAGGGCGAGCCACCGAACAGCGAGTTGCTAGCAAGCAATCCAAATCGCTGCGGCTAAGGCGATGGCCGAGAAGGCCGACCCGAATGGTGCTGAACCTTCCCGAACGGCCTTTCAGGGTTCCGCGCCCCAGCGTGCCGAGAGGCGGTGCGGAACACCCAGATGATCAAGCACGCGAGCAGCCATGAAATCGATCACCTCATCGACACTCTGTGGATTGAAATAGAAACCCGGATTCGCGGGCATGATCACCACCCCAGCACGCGCCAAGCGCAGCATGTTCTCGAGATGGATGGTCGTGAAGGGGGTCTCGCGCACCACCAAGATCAGCTTACGGCCTTCCTTCATCGTCACATCGGCTGCGCGATCGATCAAATCTTCGCTCAGGCCGGCAGCAATGTTGGCCAGGGTTCCGGTGGTGCAGGGAACGATCGCCATCGCGTCTGGAGGATTGGTTCCGCTGGCCACCGGCGCCGTCCATTGCTGGCGACCAAACACGCTGAGCTGGCCCTCCTGCGCCCCCAGATAATCGCAGAAGAAGCGCTCGGCCTCTTTTGGTCGGCTCGGCACCTCGAGCCCCGCCTCCATGCGCAACACCACCTGCGCCGCCTGCGAGATCAACAAATAGACGCGCACCTCGGCGTCGATCAAGCCCTTTAACACGCGTAGCCCATAGCCCGTCCCCGAGGCTCCGGTCAGTGCGATGGCGATGGTCTGCTTCCAGCGGGGTAGGGTCGGTTGGGTCATGCGAGACTCAGGCAGTGGCGTTATCGAAGACGGATTTCGGAGAAGCGTCGCTGTGCACCGATGCGCAAACGCTCAATCGCCAGCCGCCGAGGATGCAAGGCGCTTGAGGATTCGCTGATGGATGCCCCCAAACCCACCGTTGCTCATGACCAACACATGATCCCCTGAGCGCAGCTCGGCCGTGGCAGCGGCCAAGATCTGATCGAGCTCCGTGCAGAGGCTCAAACGATCACCGAGAGGGGCCAGCGCCGAGGCCGCATCCCAGGCCAAATCTGGCGGGCTATAAACGACGACGCGATCCGCCACATCCAATGACCCTGCCAACGCCCCGGTATGCGATCCCATGCGCATGGTATTCGAGCGCGGCTCCAACACCGCGATGATCCGCGCCTGCCCCACTTGCCGCCGCAGCCCAGCCAAGGTGCTCGCGATCGCTGTTGGATGATGGGCGAAATCGTCATAGACGCGCACACCGGCCTCGGTTCCGCGCAGCTCCATCCGCCGCTTTACACCCTGAAAACGCGACAGGGCTGTGATCGCCTGCTCGGGCGCGATACCAATGTGCTGCGCCGCGGCAATGGCCGAGAGGGCATTCTGTACATTATGCAGCCCGATCTGCGACCACTCGAGCCGCCCCTGCGGCTGCCCTTGGAAAGAGAGACGAAACGCCGAGCCATCGCTAGCGCACAGCTCGGCCTGCCAATCGCAGCCGGACCAGCCCAAAGCCGCGCGATGGTGGACCTCGGGGTCCTCATCCTCGGAGCTTGCGGCCGCAATCCCAGTCGAGACACAAGGCGTCCAGCAGCCCATGTCCAAGACCTCGGCAAGCGCCACATCCTGCTGCGGATGGATCACCCTGCCGGTGCCGGGGACGGTCCGAACCAAATGATGAAACTGCCGCTGGATCTGCGCGAGATCGTCAAAGATGTCAGCGTGATCAAACTCGAGATTGTTCAGTACCAGCGTTCGTGGGCGGTAATGAACGAACTTGGAGCGCTTATCGAAGAAAGCGGTGTCGTACTCGTCCGCCTCGATCACGAAGTATGGCCCGTCGCCAAGCCGCGCCGAGAGACCAAAATCCAGCGGTACGCCGCCAATCAGGAAACCCGGTTTAACCCCGGCAGCCTCCAAAATCCAGGCCAGCATGCTCGCCGTCGTGGTCTTGCCATGGGTTCCCGCCACCGCCAGCACATGTCGGCCGCGCAGGCCCTGCTCGGCCAGCCACTGCGGTCCAGAGTTGTAGGACAGATTGCGATCGAGCATCGCCTCGACTACCGGCAGCCCACGCTTCATCGCGTTACCGACGATCACCAGATCCGGCGTTGGCTGCAGATGCTCAGCGGCATAGCCTTGCATCAGGTCGATACCAGCGGCCTCGAGCTGGGTGCTCATCGGCGGGTAGACATTGGCATCGGAACCAGTCACCCGATGGCCGAGCGCGCGGGCAATCAGCGCAAGCCCGCCCATGAAGGTACCGCAAATACCAAGGATATGGAGATGCATCGAAGGTCGAATCCTGAATCAGCCGTCAGCGGGCGCCATCGATCACGCCACCAACGATCACAAACGAGAGCAGATCGAAGCCGATGGCAATCGCTGCACCCTGCAACAGGGATAGGCTGAAGGCGTGGCGCAGGATATGACCAACCGCCAGCACACTCCAGACCACGAGTAGCAGAAATAACACGCCGGCCAGCGCCAGCAAGCCGCTCTCACTGTCGACCGGACGCGCCATCCCAACCGGCAACAAGGCCAGCAAGGTGATCAAGGTATCCACGCCCACCAACGCCGTCGCCGTCTGCAGGAAACGCTGCTGGCGCTCGACCAGCCTGAGCGCCAGCGACAAGGCCCCCAGCGTCAGCGCCAGATCCAACAGGCTTTGCAACAGGCCATCGCCAAGATCGACACCTGCGGTGATCGCCAGCAAGGAGCCCGCACCAAGACCAACGAGCAGCACCAACAGCAACAGCGCAGGCGACGCGGGCAGGTCCTGCGGCGCCCGTCGCAGCAGTGCGAGATCGATAAAGAAGTTGATGATGACCAGCACAGCGATGCGTCCGAAGCAGCAATTGAGGCCGAGCATGATAGCCATGCAGCAGCACTTAGGGAATCGCAGCAGGACCTGATAGGCGGGCGGCGAATCAGCGCTGTTAGCCCTTGAAACCAAGCAGGCGGGCTCAGGGTGAGCCTTCACAGCTCCACTCTTAAGAAAACACCGATCAACCGTCCCGCCTCGCGTGCCATTATCCGACAATCATCGGTACAGAGAAAATGAACCACTACTCAGGAATTCGCTCTGCCGAGTTTCGCGACTGTAGACGTACCCGCAGCGCCAACACCAGCCCAGCGAGCAACATCAGCGCCGCCATACTGAGCGGAACCTGACTGCCAAAGCGCACGAAAGGGGTCGATCCGACGCGCGCCTCTAAGGTTCCCGTCAGTGCCGCACGCTCGAAGAGTGGCAGCTGATCGCGCACCTGACCGTGCGAATCGATGATCGCCGAGACCCCGGTATTGGTCGCCCTGATCAGCCAACGACCAGTCTCCAACGCCCGTAAGCGCGCGAACTGCAGATGCTGATGTGGTGCCAGCGAATCACCAAACCAGGCGTCATTACTCACATTGATCAGAAACGCCGCCTCCGGTAGCGCCTGTCGGACCTCATCCGGAAACACATCTTCGTAGCAGATCGAAACCCCGACCGGCCAGACCCCAACCTGCAGCAACGGGCGCGCCGCATCGCCGCGGCTGAAATCCGACATCGGCACCTCAAACCAATCGATCAGTGGCCGCAACTGGGCCTTGAACGGCAAAAACTCACCGAACGGCACCAAATGGCGCTTGAAGTACCGATCTTTACTGCTGCCGAGGCTGACCAAGGCGTTGTAGTAGCGACCATCGGGCTCCATCACGGGCAGCCCGATAACGACCTCGGTGCCGGTCTCGCGCGCGGTCACGCCGAGCGGCTTCAGCAGCGGCTCCTCGACGCGGTCGAAAAACTCCGGAATCGCGGTCTCCGGCCAGATGATCAGGTCGCTCTCCAGGTGCGCCTTGGTGAACGTTAGATAGATATCCAAGGTCGGCAGCAGTCCATCCGCATCCCACTTCACCGCCTGCTCCACGTTACCCTGAATCACGGTCACCCGAATCGGGCGCTGCTCCGCATTCGGAGCCGGCCGCGTCCACTCGATCTGCCAAAGCATGCCGGCGCAGACCCAGGTCAGCAAGAACCCCGCCGCTGCCCGCCAGCGCGCCTCTCCGCCCCAGCGCAACAACCCCCAGAGCAGCCCCGCGGAAACGGCAACCGCCAGGCTCAACCCATGGACACCGAGCACCGGCGCCAGTCCAGCCAGGGGGCCGTCGAGTTGTCCATTGCCCGCAAACAACCAGGGAAAGCCGGTGAACAGCCAACCGCGCACCCACTCCATCAGGACCCAGATCGACGGCAGCAGCAGCAGCGGTCCTGCCCATCGCGGCATGGCATCGGCCGCCAGCCGATGCTCAATCAAACGGATCAGCCAGGCTGTCAGGCCGTAGTAGAGGGCCATGACCGCCACGAACAGGAGCATCAGCAGGTTGGCGACCGGCGCCGGCATGTTGCCGAACTCGTTCAGGCTGATCCGCACCCAGGCAACCCCAGCACCAAACAGTGCTAGCCCAAACAGCCAGCCAAGGCCAAAGGCGCCGGCACCATCACGGCCGCGCAGCACCAGATAGAACCCGAGCAGAGACACCACCGCCAGCGGGTAGAGGCCGAACGGCGCGAAAGACAGCACCATCAGGGCCCCAGACAACAGCGCTATGAGCGCCGCTAGCCAGCCGTAACGCTGCCGCCCTTGTTTCACGATAGCGCGGTGCCCCATGAGCGCAGCAGGTCCACGCAGATCTGCTGCCACCGAGCGCCTATGCGCTCAGCGTCAGTCATAGCGCTCATCTTTCCAGCGACGTAGCGCGGTAAAGACTTGCGCCTGTCCGTCCAGCGGCGCACCGGCGAAGTGCTCTGCGGCGGCAATCACCACAGGCTCCGCAGTCCGCAAAAAGGGATTCACCGCGAACTCCTCGGCCAGGGTCGTCGGCACGGTTGGCTGATCCAGCGCACGCTGTTGCTCAGCGGCGGCGATTGCTGCCGTGACAGCCGTGCTCTCAGGCTCGACCCAGCGCGCGAAACCGAGATTGGCCAAGGTATATTCATGCGCACAGTAGCAGCAGGTCTGCGCCGGCAAGGCCGCAATCCGTCGCAACGAAGCCGCAAGCTGCTCGAAGGTGCCATCAAAGACGCGTCCACAACCAGCCGCAAACAGGGTATCGCCGCAGAACAGATGCGCGTCATCGAGATAGGCGATGTGCGTCGAAGTGTGCCCCGGAACCGCCATCACCTCGAACTCAAGCTTGAGCCCAGCCAGATTAATGCGATCCCCATCACCCACCACCTGCGTCACCCCGGTGATGCGGTGATCCGCTGGCCCAAAGACCTCGGCCTGCGGCCACAGCCGCCGCAGATCCGCCACACCGCCGATATGATCGCCATGATGATGCGTGATCAGAATCGCATCCAAACGCAACCCCTCGCGTTGCAGGCGCTCGATCACCGGCCGAGCCGCGCCGGGATCGACCACCGCACAAGACGGATGGCCAGGCCGATGCAGTAGCCAGATGTAGTTGTCGTCGAAGGCTCGAATCGGCTCGATGATGAGGCTCATGTCAGCTCAGCCAGCACTCGCGTCTTTCAGTCGCGTCTGCTCCAGCCCCAGGTCGCGCATCTCTGCGCGCACCGCTTCCTCGATGCCGGCATCATCCAGTCCACAAGCGGCGAGCTGCTGCACATGACTGGCCTGCTCCTGGCAGCGATCCGGCAGGCCAAGATGCAGACAGCGCACCAATACGCCCTGCTCGGCCAACAGCTCTGATACCGCCGAGCCGGCACCACCGGCGACCGCGTTCTCCTCCACCGTCACCAGCAGTTGATGACGCTCGGCCATCTGCAGAATCAGCAGATCATCCAGCGGCTTCACAAAGCGCATGTTGACCACGGTCGCATTCAAGCGCTCGCCGACCACCTCAGCGGCGGCCACCCGACTGCCAAAGGCCAGCAACGCCACATCCTGTCCCTCGCGCCGAACCTCGCCCTTGCCGATCGGCAGCAGCGCGCCACCGGTCTTGTCGACGGCAACCCCAGGACCAGTGCCGCGCGGATAGCGCACCATCGCTGGGCCGTCGTAGGCATAAGCGGTCTCGAGCATCCACCAGCATTCATGCTCATCAGCAGGCGCCATGATGACAATATGTGGCAGCGGCCGCGTATAGCTGTAGTCGAAGGCACCTGCATGCGTCGGGCCATCCGCCCCGACCAGCCCAGCACGATCGACCGCAAAGGTCACATCCAGCCCCTGCAGACAGACATCGTGCACCAGCTGATCGTAGCCACGTTGCAGGAAGGTCGAATAGATCGCCACTACCGGCTTCATCGCCTCACAGGCCATGCCCGCGGCCAGCGTCACCGCGTGCTGTTCGGCAATGCCGACATCAAAGTAGCGCTCCGGGAAACGCTCAGAGAAGCGCACCATGCCCGAACCCTCGCGCATCGCCGGGGTGATGGCGAGCAATCGCGAATCGGCCTCGGCGCGGTCACAGAGCCAGTCACCAAAGATCTGGGTATAGCTCTTAGCGCCGCCCTTTTTCGGCACCGCGCCGGTCTTCAGATCAAAGGGCGTCACGCCGTGATAGGTGGTCGGCGCATGCTCCGCCGGCTCATAGCCGTGGCCCTTCTGGGTGATCAGGTGCAGCAGCCGTGGCCCAGGCATCTTCTTCATGTTACGCAGGGTCGCGACCACGGCATCCATGTCGTGCCCATCCACCGGGCCGATATAGTTAAAGCCGAGCTCCTCGAACAAGGTGCTCGGCATCACCATGCCTTTCACATGCTCTTCCCAGCGGCCAACCAGCTCGCGCAACTGCGGCATCCCCCGCAACGCGGTCTTACTCCCTTCACGCATCTTGGTGTAGAGGCCGCCAGACAGCAGCCTAGCCAGATGGCTACTGATGGCACCCACCGGCGGCGAGATCGACATCTCATTGTCGTTGAGGATGATCAGCAGATCCGGATCGAGCGGCCCACCGTGATTCAAGGCCTCGAAGGCCATGCCGGCACTCAGCGCGCCATCGCCGATCACGGCGATAATCTGGCGCTGCTCGCCCTTCTGTTTGGCGGCAATCGCCATTCCCAGCGCGGCGCTGATCGAGGTACTGGAATGCCCCACACCGAAGGTGTCATAGGGGCTCTCAGCGCGCTTCGGAAATCCTGAAAGCCCGCCCTGCATCCGCATCCGCGCCATCCGCTCGCGTCGGCCGGTCAGGATCTTATGCGGATAGGCCTGATGGCCAACGTCCCAAACCACACGGTCATGCGGCGTGTCGAAGACGTAGTGCAAACCGATGCTCAGTTCAACCACACCTAGGCCAGCAGCCAAATGACCACCGGTGCGGGAGACACTCTCGATCAGGAAGCCGCGCAGCTCTGCCGCCAGCTGTTTCAGATCGCTCGCGGGCAACAGCCGCAGATCATCAGGGTCATCAATGGTCGAGAGCAGTGGAAAGCTGGTCTCGGAGGCGCTGGGCGAGCCGTGGGCTGTATCGGACATACTGAGGTAACCGGATGATCAAACAGGCAGTAATGGCGGATCGGCGCACGGAAAACCCTGGCGGATTCCGTTAAGCCTGGCGGGATTCTAGTGCATCATTGCGCGCCCCGCATGTTTCGGACTCAACAGAGTCGAGATCCGGCTCAGTCGGTGGCGCTTTCGACGACCTCGATTTGATAAAGCCAAGGCCAGCGCTTGCCGGTTACAAAGAGGTCACCGGTCTGCGGATCAACGGCGATGCCGTTCAGGACCTGATCATGCCGGCGTGGTTGATCATCGGGCCAAAGACCACCGAGATCGACATAGCCGAGCACCTGCCCGGTGGCGGGATCGATCCGCACCAACCGATCCTCGTACCAGAGGTTGGCCCAGACCTCACCACCGACATATTCAAGCTCATTCAGCCGCCGCACCGGTTTGGGGCCGTCCATCACTCGCAGTCGGCGCAACTCACGACCATCAGCGGGATCGAGAAAGCGCAGCTCAGCGCTGCCATCACTCATGATCCAATGCCGACCGTCATGCGTCAGCCCCCAACCTTCACCCCTGATCGAGAACCGACCAAGCGGCTCAAGCGTTGCCTTGTCGTAACGCAGGCCAACACCCGCACGCCAGGTCAGCTGAATAAGTTCATCCTGCCAGTCGGTGATGCCCTCGCCGAACCAACGATCAGAGAGCTCGACCTGCGCTAGCACCCGCCCCGTCTTGAGGTCAACACGCCGCAACACGGACTCCCCATAACCGCCGGTGCCTTCGTAGAGCTCACCATCGGTGATCACCAGACCTTGGGTAAAGGCATTAGGATCATGCGGAAAACGCGCGACGACTCGCACCTGAGAGACCGGCGCCTGGCTCGCTTGCGCCGAACTCAAGCCCAAGCTCGCCATAAGGCCTAGCGTAACGGCGAGCACAGCGCGTGCCACAACCCAGCAGGTTGGCCACCGAACACGAAGCCCGAGCCGTTCGCCAACCCACCCGCAGCCGAGCCAATCGCCCGCCTCGCGACCGCTCACTCAGCCCGGACCTTCAGCATCAGAAAGCGCGCCGAGCTGCTGCTCGAGACAACGCACCCGGCTCCGCAGATGCTCGACTTCGTCAAGCAGATCCAAGGCCAGCGCCACACCGGCCAGATTCAGCTCCAGATCCTGCTGCAGGCGCAGCGCCCGTCGAGTGCGCCGGACCTCGACCCCGGTAAAGCGCCAATGTTCAGGCGCCCGTCCCAGCGGATGCAGCATCCCCTCGCTGACCATCAAGCGCACCTGATCGAGACTCACACCACAGACACGGGTCAGCTCGGTCAGGGTCACCACCGTGCGCTCGTCTAGGATCACGCCTTCGACTGTGATGATCGTTTCAGCCATGGCTCAGACCCCCAGCTTTGCTCGCGGATTGAAAGACTTGAAGCGCTCGGCCAATGCATCGAACGCGGCCCGCGCGTCGTCAGTGTCGGCGGGCGGATTGGTGATCTCGAGCTGGACAAAGGCATCCCCAGCCGGCTTGCCTGGCAAACCCCGCCCCTTCAACCGTAAACGCTGACCACTTTGCGAGCCGGCCGGAATCTTCAGACTCACGGTCCCACCAAGCGTCGGCACCGGCACCGTCGCGCCGCGCGCGGCCTCCCAGGGTGCGATGGGCAGCTTCAGATGGATTTCTTTGCCTTCGCTGCGAAACAGGGAATGCGGCTCAAATTCGACCTCGAGGAAGAGATCGCCCGCCGAGCCAGCCTGACCAGCGCCACCGAGCCCCGCCCCGCCTTGCCCAGCAAGACGGATCTGCTGCCCCTCGGTCACGCCCGCCGGAATGCGCACATTCAGGGTGCGAGCACGCATCTTCACCTGCCCCTGCGCATCGATCTCCGGCACTTCGAGCCGCAGCTGCCGGGTTCCACCCTTGAAGGCCTCTTCGAGCGAGATGCGGATGCGCGCGGTCTGATCGCGACCACGTCCGCTAAAGGGATCAGCATGCATACCGGGACCACCGAATCCGCTGGACCGGCTGCTGCGGCCACCGCCCATACCACCAAAAATGCTGGAGAAGAAGTCGCTGAACTGAGCCGCCTCCTCATCCGAGAAATGATCACTGCGCCGCGCGCCCGGGGGTGGACGGAAATTGTCTCCCGCATGCCAACCGCTGCCGAGCGCATCGTACTGCGCTCGTTTCTCGGCGTCTTTCAGGACCTCATTGGCCTCATTGACCTCTTTGAAGCGCGCCTCGGCATCCGGCTCCTTACTGACATCCGGATGATACTTGCGCGCAAGCTTGCGATAAGCCGCCTTGATCTCATCCGCTTTAGCGTCGCGCGAGACCCCTAGGATCTTGTAGTAATCCTTATATTCCATCGTGACTCTCGACTCGAAGAAACCTGCATCAAAAAGGTTGCACCTGGCACAATCTTAACCCGAGCATCGATCCGACCCTGACTCCGGCCCAGCTTTGTGCAACTCAGCTCGGCGCAGTCCAGATCAACACGACCCAGCTAAGGCCGGCCAGCTTAAGCGGCTACGGTACGCCCTCGCGCCCACTGCCGAAGCCCAGCGATCTGCGCTTCCATCACCACCGCAAGCGGCTGCGTCGCGCCCAACTGGCCGCGGATTGACTCCGTGCTCGGCTCCTGATTGCTGGCGCGAGCCGCATAGATGGCCGAGACAATGGCCTGCTCAATCCCAGCGCCGGTAAATCCCTCACTCGCTGCCGCCAGATCATCCAGACTAAAGCCGCTCGGGTCCAGACCGCGCTTGTGCAGATGGATCATAAAGATCTCGCGACGCACCTCGGGTTCTGGCAGATCGATAAAGAAGATCTCATCGAGACGCCCTTTTCGCAACAGCTCGGGTGGCAGTTGTGCGATATCGTTTGCAGTCGCGACCAGAAAGACAGCCGTCTTGCGCTCCGCCATCCAGGTCAATAGCGAACCGAGCAGACGCCGTCCTGGCCCCTCAGCACCGGAATCAACCGCTAACCCCTTCTCGATCTCATCACACCAGAGCACACAGGGCGCCATCACATCGGCAGTGCGAAGCGCATCGCGGAGTTTACGCTCGGTCTCACCGATATACTTGTCATAGAGCCGACCAAAATCGAGCCGTAACAACGGTACCCCAAAGCGCCCAGCCACCGCCTTTGCGGCCAGGCTCTTGCCGCCGCCTTGCACCCCAAGCAGCATCACACCCTTTGGACAATCGGCCCCTTGCTCCGCGGCCAAGAAGGGCCCGCGGCGCAGATCGACCCAGGCCTTGAGCCGCTCGAGACCGGCAACCTCGGCAAAGCTCGCGGTATCGTACTCGAACGAGACCGCACCCTCTGGACTCAGCAGTTGGTACTTGGCCCGGGTAACCTCGGTGACATCCGATTCAGTGATCGCGCCATCCTTGATGATGGCATTGCGAATCAACCGGCGCGCATCGGACTCGGCCACGCCCAGAAGGTTACGCGACAGCTGCTCAACCGCACTGCGGCTCGCGCGGAAGCTACGCTTCGGATCAGCGTACTGCCAGCGCTGCGCCTCTTCGCGGATCAATGCCAGCAGCCGCTGCCGATCGGGCAGCCGCAGTTCGAAGCGCGCACAAAGATGTCTGAGTTCCGGCGGACTCTCCAACGCATGACTGACCAGCACCAAGCGCCGCGGCGCCGACTCATTGAAGCCCTGGGCAATCTCTTTCAGCAGCCGCACATGCAGCGGATGCTCCAGAAATGGATGAAAATCCAGCAATAAATAGAGACCAGGGCGCAGGGTCGCCTTGATATGGCGCAACAGATCAGGCGGATCAGCCTGCGCCCCGCTCGGCACCGCCCGACCGCCTAGCGGCCGAAGTCCATCGGTCAGAGTCCAGCAGTACACCGGCAACTGCAGCCGCAATCCGATCTCGCCAAGCAGTTCCAGCAGTCGCGGCTCTTCCAACGACTCGATCATCAGGATCGGCGTCTCCGAGCGCAGGACCACTTCAAGATCGTGCAAGTCGTTCATGGAACGCAGCCAGTGTGTTGGTCAAGTCGCGATAAGATGCCAGGCAAGCAGACCCGGCGCTGGTAGAGCTTAGCGCAAAGCCCAGCACAAGTTGCGCCAAACTGCACCGAGAGAAGGCCATACCCAGCCGGGCCGTCCTGCAAGCGTGACCGAGTCAGTGCGAACCATAACAGCATCGGCAATGCTGCCGGGTGCGGTTAAAATCGTCGAACATAGAATCGCCGAACAAGGTTGTCGCCGATTGTCTCGAGCCGACGCAATGACTATGGTCCTAGCGCAAGCGGCAGCATTCTGACTCGCGCCGAGTTCACTTGATCCGACCCGACCCGACTGAGACCCATCATGACCGACAAAGAGCATTTGATCATCTTCGATACCACGCTGCGCGACGGCGAGCAGAGTCCGGGCGCCTCGATGACCCGCGACGAGAAGGTGCGCATCGCCACCGCTCTGGAACGACTGCGGGTCGACGTCATCGAGGCCGGCTTCCCCGCCGCCAGCAACGGCGACTTCGAGGCGGTGCAAGCGGTCGCCCGCGCCATCAAGGACAGCACCGTCTGCGGCCTCGCCCGCGCGCTCGATCGCGACATCGACCGCGCTGGCGAGGCGCTCAAGGACGCCAACGCCGGGCGCATCCACACCTTCATCGCCACCTCGCCGATCCACATGGAGAAGAAGCTCAAGATGAGCCCGGATCAGGTGGTCGAGCAGGCGATCCATGCGGTCAAGCGCGCGCGCCAATACTGCGACGATGTCGAGTTCTCGCCCGAGGACGCCGGCCGCTCCGAGATCGACTTCCTGTGTCGCATCCTCGAAGCGGTGATCGACGCCGGCGCGCGCACCATCAACATCCCAGACACCGTCGGCTATGCCGTGCCGCATCAATTCGGCAGCCTCATCGGCCAGCTCCGCGAGCGCATCCCGAATGCCGACAAGGCGATCTTCTCGGTGCACTGCCACAACGACCTTGGCCTCGCCGTCGCCAACTCGCTCGCCGCGGTACAGCACGGCGCGCGTCAGGTCGAGTGCACCATCAACGGCCTCGGCGAGCGCGCCGGCAACGCCGCGCTGGAAGAGGTCGTGATGACGGTGCGCACCCGCCAGGACAGCTTCGACTGCGACACCCGGCTCGACACCACCCAGATCGTCAACTGCTCGCGGCTGGTCTCTGGCATCACCGGCTTCCCGGTGCAACCGAACAAGGCCATCGTCGGCGCCAACGCCTTCGCCCATGAGTCCGGCATCCACCAGGACGGCGTGCTCAAGCATCGCGAGACCTACGAGATCATGCGCGCCGAGGATGTCGGCTGGCAGCAGAACCGGATGGTGCTCGGCAAGCACTCGGGCCGCAATGCCTTCCGCGCCCGCCTTGAGGAGATCGGTATCCAGTTGGGCACAGTCGAAGAGCTGAACGAGGCCTTCCGCCGCTTCAAGGATCTCGCCGACAAGAAGCACGAGATCTTCGATGAAGACCTGCAAGCACTGGTCACCGACACCACGCTCACCAGCGCCAACGAACGCGTCAAGCTGATCTCGCTGAGGGTCTGCTCCGAGACCGGCGAAACCCCACGCGCTGAACTGGTCCTGAGTGTCGACGGCGAGGAGGAGCCCGGCACCGCAATTGGCGGCGGTCCGGTCGATGCCACCTTCCGCGCCATCGAATCGATCGTGAACAGCGGCAGCACGCTCAAGCTGTATTCGGTCAACGCGATCACCAGCGGCACCGATGCGCAGGGTGAGGTCACGGTCCGGCTCGAGAAGGGCGGACGCGTGGTCAACGGCGCCGGCGCCGACACCGACATCGTCATCGCCTCCGCCAAGGCCTATCTGAACGCGCTGAACAAGCTCAGCACCGTTGCTGAGCGCGCCCATCCGCAGACCGGAGATGTCTGAGGCTGTGCGCGAGATGAGGCTGGTGCTTGCCGGGTCAGGGTCAGGGTCCGAACCCGAACTCAAGCTAGAGTTCAAGGATGAGTTCACGTTGCGACCAGGCTTGCAGGGTCGATCTGCTCGACAGCCTGCCTCGCAACCAGACCCAGGGCTGCTTGGCTGCTCCTCGCGGCACTGCCATGAGCTTCGCCGTCATGAGCATCGCCGTCATGAGCATCGCTGTCATGAGCAACCCATACACGAGCGGCAATTTCAAGCGCTGCAAACTCAAGACCGGCGTTGTCATGGATGAATCCCACCGCCTGTACTATCTGAAGGCCATGGGTATCCAGGTCTGGCAGCCGCGTATCGCTGGCGAGTCGCTTGCAACGCCAGCACCGGTCGTGCTCGCGCATAACGCGCCGCAGCCGGCGCTTACCCAGCACCCAGCGCCCGGGACCGAGTCGCAACTGGGTCCAGATCAGGGTCGCAAGCCAAGTCCGACATCGACCACAAACCCGGCAACAGCGACGAGTGCGACCGGCGCCCAAGCAGCCTTGCAAGCCATTGCGCGCGCCTCAGCAGCCCGCAAGGCAAGAGACGGGAAGGCAGCAACAGCGACAGGTTCGTCACCCGCCGTGAGCGCAAGCGCCAGCCGGCAAGCAGCGACCCGGCCCGCAACAGCGAGCACCGTGCCGCCGGCCAGTCCGCCAGCCTCAGCCCTATCAACGCTCTCGCAGCCTGCTGCGCAAACCGCAGTGCCGCTCCAGCAACCGACAGCGGCTCCGGCTTCGACAGCATTCTCGTCATCCTCTGCCGAATCCAGCCAGCCTCCGCCCTGGCTCGACGAGCCACCACCTTGGAGCGATTACGAGCAACTGCCTTGGCCAAGCGAGTCAGAGCTTCCAGACATCGCGCAGGATCTCGATCCAGGTGCCAGTATGCCGGCTCCTGACTTAGCCGCCGAACAGCACACCATCGCCAACCTCGACTGGGAGGCGCTCGCAGCCAGCGTCGCCGAATGCCGCCGCTGCAAGCTCTGCCAGACCCGCACCAAGACCGTCTTTGGCACCGGTGACCGCCAGGCCGAATTGCTCTTCGTCGGTGAAGGCCCCGGCCAAGATGAGGACCGACAGGGCGAGCCCTTCGTCGGCCGCGCCGGCCAGCTGCTGAACAAGATGCTCGCCGCGGTCGGGCTGACCCGCGAGCAGGTCTACATCGCCAACATCGTCAAATGCCGGCCACCGGGTAACCGCAATCCAGAGCCTGACGAGGCCAACGCCTGCCGCCCCTATCTGGAACGCCAGATCGCGCTGATCCAGCCCAAGCTCATCGTCAGCCTCGGCGCCGTCTCCGCCAACAACCTGCTCGGCAACACCGAAGCCGTCGGTCGCCTGCGCGGCAAGCCGCATCAGTACCAGCCCGGCCAAGGCGCCGCGCCGATCCCGCTGATCGTCACCTATCACCCGTCATATTACCTACGCAGCCCGGCCGAGAAGGCCAAGGGTTGGCAGGATCTGCAGCGGATCATTAAAGCCCTCCGACCATCTGCTTGAACCGATCGAAACCGTCCTCTTACTGCAAACTCTTACTGCAAACTCTTACTGGAACCTCTTACTGGAACAACGAACCACGGAGCAGCCATGACGATTGCGTTTCCCTACGGCCTCGCCGATTATCGCGCGCTGATCAAAGAGGGCTATCTCTACATCGATCGCAGCGACCGTCTTCCACTGATTGAGCAGACAGGTCGGCAATTGATTTTCCTGCGCCGGCGGCGATTCGGTAAAACCCTGTGGCTATCGCTGCTAGCCCGAATGCTTCATAAACCAGCTAGTCAGGGCAAGCACCGGCCACCGAGGGGCAAATATCGAGCCTGACAACGGCTATCGGCGGACACCGGAGCGCGCGACCTCACCAATCCAGCCTGGCAGGCGATCACGACCACTGGAGCACGAGCCGATTTGACGGTCTGCAGGCCAAATGTCCGGTGATCGCCGAGGACATCGGCGTGCCGACCGGCAGCGTCATCATCGAGGCGAGTGACAGGTTGCGGGCGCAGGCGGCTGTTGGCTGACCGATCGCTCAGCCCGACCCGATCCAACCGAGCAAGGGCGGCAACAACAGCGCCGTGGCAAAGGCCGAGAGCGCCATCGCCAGTCCAGCGAAGGCACCCATGGTGGCATCGACCTGAAACGCCCGGGCGGTCCCAAGACCATGGGCGCTGAGGCCGAGCGCAAAGCCCTGCACCGCCGGGTCTTGGCAGCGCAGCAGGCGCAGCACGGCGGTGCCGAACACCGCCCCGACCACGCCGGTGCTGATCACCAGCACCGCGGTCAGGGTCGGGATGCCGCCGATCTTCTCGCTGATGCCCATGGCCACCGGCGCGGTCACGGATTTCGGTGCCAGAGACAGCAGGATCGCAGGCTCGGCGCCGAACAGCGCCGCGAGGCCGATCGCGCTGAGGCCGGCCGTGGCGACCCCGACCGGCAAGGCGACCAGGATCGGCAGCGCGAGCGCACGCAACCGATGACGTTGGCGATAGAGCGGGATGGCGAGGGCCACGGTGGCCGGGCCGAGCAGGAAGTGGATGAACTGAGCCCCCTCGAAGTAGATCGGATAGGGGGTGTCGGTGAGCCAGAGCAGGCCGATCAGCAGGGCGATGGCGACCATCACCGGATTGAGCAGCGGCGTGCTGCCGGCCAGGCGATAGAGGCGCAACGCGATCAGGTAGCAGGTCAGGGTCGCGGTCAGCCACAGCAGCGGCAAGGCAGCGAGATAGACCCAGATGTCACTCAAGCGCGCGTCAGCCACCGCTCGGTCTCCGCCACCAAGCCATGAGGCGACGCATGCCGGCCATCGTCAGCGCGGTGACCACCAGGGTGATCAGGGTGCCGAGGACGAGGGCCAGCGCGAGCGCTTGCCAGTGTTCCCGCACCCGCTCCCAATGCAGCATGACGCCGACGCCGGCGGGCACGAACAGCAGCGACAGGTGGGCGAGCAGTGTATCGGCGGTGCGTCCGACCTCATCGGCAACGCCACCGTGCAGGAACAGCCAGCCGAGCAGCAGGAGCATCCCGAGCACTGGTCCAGGGATTGGCAGCGCGGCCAGTTGGACCAAGGTCTCGCCAAGCAGTTGGCAGAGGAGAATCAGCAGCAGGGCTTCGAGCATTCGGGTAATGATCTCAGGCCTGTAACGACGCCTCAATCAATTGCGCCACCTCCTCGGTGATGCGCTGGTTGTTCTCCTCGGGCAGCTCCAGGCGATCGTAGAGTTCGTTCATCTGATCGAACAGCTGCAGCAACACGCGGCTGATCTCGCTCGGGTCATCGAACTGCCAGCCAACGATTCCCTGTTGGCGCCGCTCGACATGACCCCGGCAGAGCAGGCGCAGCACATGCGGGATGCTGTCGCCGGTCTTCTCGGCGAAGTGCAGCCAATAGGGCCATTCGGCGGTCAGCGCGGCGAAATAGGCGCGGATCTCGGGGATCTCGGCGGTCTCGTGCGGGTCGCGGTCCCAGCCGCCGAAGTAGAAGGTCAGCCTGCCCTCCCAGTGCAAGGCGCTGGGCGCGTCCTCGCTGAGCAGCTCGAGCTTGCCGAGCAGCGGTTGGATGTCGCGGCACTCGACCGACTCGCGGGTGATCTCGATCGCCAGCAGCTCATCCTTGGCCGGTGACAGGCGGGCGCGGGGATAGCGGGGCTGGTACTGGGGTGCGGCTGTCGACATGGCGAGGCTCCGGTGTGGGTCGCAGTGATCAATGCTCGGTGGGTTGCGGCTGACCGCGAATGGTCTCGATCAGCTGGGTCAGCTGTTCCTGCTGAGACGCGCGCTCACGCAGGGTGGCGAGCTCGATGCGCAGCTCAGCAAGCTGTTGCTCGGCCTGCTGGCGGGCCAGGCGCTCTTCGTCAAGGCGATGTTCAAGGGCACGGAGCGTCTGCCCGCTGAGCGCCAGGGTCTGTTTCGCTTGGCGCTGCGTGTCCTGCTCACGCGCGGCCTCGGCCTGCAGCCGGGCGACCTCTTCGCTGAGCCGATCGCGTTCGCGCTCGAGCGCCTGCTGCTTGCCGGTAAGTGCTTGGCGCTCGCGGGTCAGTTGCGCCTGTGCCTGTTGCCAGGCGAGCGCCCAGAGATGGCGGATGGCGTGATCGATGGATCGGGGGATTTCGGGGGGATCGTCGACCTGCAGCTTAGGTTGCGCCGCACGCCACTCAGCGAGCCAGGGGGTGATCCGATTCGGCGAGCCGCCGCCCAAGCGCGCACGCACCGCCTGCACGGTCGGATGCACACCCTCGGCCGCAAGGCCATCGGCAGCCTGCAGCACTTGCTCACGGGTGACACCAGTGCGGGGCATGAGTGGTCCCTGGCGGTTGACGGATGCTCATAACATAGCATAACGAATCGGTTATGTTATGATCCGATGCCCTGTTTTCCTCCCTTTCCTCCCCCTTCCGTGTTCTGGAGTACCTCCCGATGTCCTCGTTCTCGTCGTCGCGTCAGCGCCTCGGCGTCTGGATCGAATCGGCGCCGATTCAGCGGCTGATCATTGGCCTGATCATCTTCAACGCCATCACCCTCGGCCTGGAGACCTCGGCGACGGTCACCGACGCCATCGGTCCGCTGCTGCGGCTGGCCGATGGACTGGTGTTGACGGTCTTCGTGCTCGAGATCGCCATCAAGCTGTTCGCCTTTGGCGGGCGCTTCTTCCGCAATCCCTGGTATGTCTTCGACTTCATCGTCGTCGGCATCGCCCTGGTGCCGGCCGGTGGGCCGCTGGCGGTGTTGCGCGCGTTGCGCGTGCTGCGGGTATTGCGACTGGTGTCCACAGTGCCGCAGTTGCGCTTCATCGTCGATGCCTTGCTCAAGGCGATCCCCGGCATCAGCTCGATCGCCGGCTTGATGCTGCTGCTGTTCTACGTCTTCGCGGTGATGGCGACCAATCTCTACGGCGAGCGCTTCCCGGAGTGGTTCGGCAGCATCGGTGCATCGATGTATACCCTGTTCCAGATCATGACCATGGAGAGTTGGTCGATGGGCATTGTGCGCCCGGTGATGGAGGCCTATCCGCTGGCCTGGCTGTTCTTCATCCCGTTCATCCTCATCGCCACCTTCACCATGCTGAATCTATTCATCGGCATCATCGTCGACACCATGCAGACCATGCACGAGGCCGAGCATCTGCATGAGCGAGAAGCATTCGAGGTCAGCATGCACGCCGATACCGACCGGGTGCTGGAGGAACTCTCGGCGCTACGGCGGGAGCTGGCGGACTTGCGGGCGAATCTGCCGTCAGGCGCGCAATGAGCGATGCCTTGATCGCTGCCAATCCACTTAGTCTGGCAGCGGGCGGACGACGCCAAGGATCGGTCCTAGCGGATGCCGGTGATCATTTCGCCCAAGCCCTTGGGCGTAGAGGCTCGA
This sequence comes from Halochromatium roseum, assembly GCF_016653315.1. Classification (GTDB taxonomy): domain Bacteria; phylum Pseudomonadota; class Gammaproteobacteria; order Chromatiales; family Chromatiaceae; genus Lamprobacter; species Lamprobacter roseus. The sequence continues at coordinate 27,792 of NZ_NHSH01000081.1, forward strand.
GACCGAGCCGTCGAGGTAGAGCGCATTGTCGCAGCCGAGCCCGTCGCGGAAGAAACGGGCGAAATCGTAGAATCGTACCCGTTGTTCAGAGAGTGCGAACACCACCTGCCCCGTGTCCGTGATGCCCACGCCATTGCGGATTTTCAGACTGTCGCTGCGGGGCAAAAAGCGCGGGTGAAGCTGGCCATCGATGACCAGCATCGGACCGGACTGGGTCGCGAAGTCAGCCGGAAAGCGGGACTGGAGATAGGCCTTGGTCTCGCGGACCACGGCCTGTCGGTCACCGACGGCAAACACCCCGTTCGGGAGCAGGTGGAAATTGCCGAAGCCGGTGTTGGTGTTGGCCGCCTTGAGCTGTACCCCGTTCTCGACAGCAAGGCCCACCGGCGCGAGCGCATGGTCATACATGCCTCCATTCACCGCGAACACGAGCATGAGCCGCTCTGTGCGCAGCTGTGCCACCAACCGATCGAAGCCGCCATAAGGCACGCCGTGCGGGTCCTGGTTGAAGAGCATAATCCGATCCCTGGCTGGATCGGCATAGCAGACGCTATAGTTCACGGCTTCCCAGGTCACCGAGCGGCAGTCGGTTGCAAGCGGCGCGGCCCTGCCCGATCCAGCTGTGGCGAGCAGCAGGATCAAGCCGGCCATGATGCGCCAACCCGGTCTCAGGCGCTCAGCGATACGCATGGTTGGACTGCTCAACACCCAAGGCAGCGCGTCTGTACCAGTCCGATGCCTCAGCGGTGACCCCCAGCCCGAGCAGCATTGCGCAAGCGAACGGGGGTAAACGCCCATAACCTCTTCTCGTACCCAGCGGTCGTTTTCATCTGTGGTTCCTCAAGCTGGCGTCGCCGGCTTCGCCTTCTTCTCGAACACCTGCAGGTTCGGCTCCTGCAGGATGATCGCTGGCCCTTTGTCCGTCGGCACCTGGGCGCCGAGCTTGCCACTCAGTGCCGCGACCCACTGCGGCCAGTCCGTGTTGGCCTTGGTCAGCTTCTTCCATGCCTTCGGGCGCAGCGTGGCGACCACCAGCGCGTTGTCGGTCTGGATGCCGATCTTCATGCCGTCCTTGATCTGTACCGCCTTGGGCAGTTGGTTGAACTTCAGGGTGAGTTCGAGGCGACCGGGCACGATGGCGTCCTCCGTCAGTGGGGCATCTTTGGGGAGTTTGGGGGCAGGCGGAGTCGGTGGCTTTGACGACGGCGACTTGGGCGGTTTGATCTCACCGCGCAGCTGTGCTGCGGCTCGCTCCGACTCGCGCGTGTTGACCTCACCGGCGGCTGTTCCGTCGAGGTCGATGCGGGGCATCCCCTCGCGCATCGTTTCCAGATAGGCTGGCTGACTGCAGTAGTGGGTCAGCGCTTGCTTGAGCATGCGGCTCAGCACCCATTTGGCGGTTTCCCGTTGGCTCTTGGTTGTGCCTTCTACCGGGATCAGCTCAGTGGCGAGTCGCTTGAGCATGTCCTTATGGACCTTGAGCTTGAGCGGCCGCGGTTGGGCTAAGTCGAAGCACGCTGGAAAGTGTTTGAGCAGGTCCAGAGGCTCGAGACCTTCAGGCAGTGCTCGAGGCGTTGTTGGGGTCGCCTGCTCAGGCTCGGGTGTGGTTGATTCAGGGTCGGTCATGGCGGAAACAGAACATGGATACTGCCGAGCTCAGACTGGAGCGCTGTCGCTCCAGGGCGCTCGTCGGCTTGGGGCAGGTTAGCAAGACCCATTCGAGCTCGAGCGTCACCGTGAGCGGGACGAACAGACTCGGACTGTCCATCAGGATGCGCCGGGCGATGGGACGCTGTTTGGCCGCTTCAGGATCGCCAGGATCATCCACGTAAAAGCGCGCCAGGATGTTGGTATCAAGGGCTATCATTCCGCAGCCTGTTGCGCTTGTTCGCGCATCGCATTGGCGACATCGAAATCCGCTAACCGCCGCTCGCCGGGCCGTTCGCACAGCAGGAGTCCGTAGCCATCCTCGGTCCGCGATCGGGGGATCGATCTCAGTGGCCGGACCCGAATGCTATCGCCTTCCAGCTCGAAATCGAGCTTGCTGCCTGGCTCGAGACCAAGCCGCCGGCGAATGGCGGCGGGTATGACGACTTGGCCCTTGTCGGATATCGTCACAGTTGACATCGCCGCTCCAGATTCTTACTCGGTAAGACAAGGACTGTATTCTAGCAAGCACTCGCATGGCCCGCTGCAGGCGATGCCTATTCCTGATCCACGTCGTCAGCCGCCAACCCAATACCCACCAGCTCGGCGAATCACTTTAGGGCATAGCCGTCACCGGACGTTGTCTTTTCCTGCTGGTCCTCACTAGCGCTCGATCTGGATCAGACGCTCCATCTCAGCGATCTGTATTCGGCGCCCGTCGAGGGTGACAAAGCTACGTTGCGAGATATCACTGCGTTGCGCCTCATAATGCTCAACCTGGCCGCTGTAGACATTCACCACCTGCAGCTGAACGATCTCGCGCGCATGCTGCCAATCTTGAAACAGATAGAGTGCCGTGCCAACCAACATCAGGATCACCACCCCATAGGCGGCGAGCTTGACGGCACCTCGCGGCATCAGCGGCCCCAAGGCCGCTGAGCGCTGGGGAGATCGAGCACCCGGCTCAGCGCCGGACTCGACCCCCAGGCGCGGGCGCTCATCGTCATCAGCCCGCCAGCGGTTGCGGACGACTAGCCAGGCCACCAGAATGACGGTGGCGGTGAATAGGAGCTTGGTAAACATGGTCCGATTACGCTATCACGAGCACCAACGGAGCGTCATGCTAAAGCTGAGTCAGCGAACAACAACGCCTTGTCCGATCTCGGAGTCGCGGCTTAACATCCGCTGTTCGCTCGTTCCAGCTGAGTCCGCCATCCATCATCCTATGTCGTTGCCTCGGTCGTTGCTTCGCGCCTTGGTCATCGCGCTCGCCCTCATCGGCCTTTTGACGGGGTGCGACGAGCCGCCACAGCCGACGGTCAATCTGTACCGAGCAGTGCATTCCGGTGACCTAGATCAGATCAAGCGGCATCTGTTCTGGAAGACAGACATCAATCAGCCCGGTCCCGATGGCGATTATCCCCTGCATGTCGCTGTCAGCCAGGGTCGTGTCGTCATCGCGCGCGAGTTACTCAGCCATGGTGCACGCATCGATGCCCGCGATGCGCTCGGCCGCACGCCGCTGCATGTCGCACTAGCCAACGGCAAGATCCAGGCAGCACAGTTGCTGTTGGAACGGGGTGCTGACGATGACCTGCAGGCCTTGCTGCTGGACCTGGCCAACGCGCAGGCCCTCGACCGCGATAGCATCGAGCTGCTCTCGGCCCGTGGCGTCAATCTCAATGCCGCCAACTCCAAAGGCCAGACACCGCTGCATCTTGCCGTCGCTGCTGCTAATCTGAAGCTCGCCAAGCAGCTGATCAGCGCGGGCGCCAAGGTTAATCTGACCGACAGTAGCGGCAAAACCGCCCTCGACATCGCCGAGGAGCAAGGCGAGCCGACCCTGGTCACCCTGCTCGAACAGTATGGGGCTGAGCGCTGATGCTGAGATGCCAACCTATCTCAAGCACAGATTGGAGCAGATGCTGCAGCGCAGCCTGGCGCCAAGCAAAGCGCATCCGCCATCGCCGCGATGATCGGCGTGATGATCAGCGCCATGATCGACATAGCCATCAACGATCAGGCACAGCAGTGCTGGGATACCCCGTGCACTGACCACACTCGATAACCAGAGAACCAACGACAAGGAGCCCAGCATGGCCGAAAAGGTGGAAGATCTGACCGTGACCTACACCGAGGGAGACCTTGAGACGGTCAAGGAGCTTGATAAGGTCATCCTGTCCAAGGGCAGTTGGGCCACTGTGCTCTTTCGCTACCAAGACTGGGATCGGGCCAAGGAGGTCTACGGACCCGAACGTTACACCATCCGGCGCTACCAGAAGCGCGGTGGCGAGTACCGGCAGCAGTCAAAGTTCAACATCTCCAGCCGAGCCCAGGCGCAAGCACTGGTCGACGCGCTGCAGGGCTGGCTGACGAGCCCAGCTGAGTCTGATGGCGAACCGCGCTGAGACGCGGTTGATCCACTCCGCCTCAGGCGCATAGCGCAGCACCACCCCGGACAATGAATCGCGTGAGATTCACGTTAAACCGAAAAGGCTCCTTGAATGATCGATCTCTCCAATAAGGTCGCCCTGATCACCGGCGCCAGCCGCGGCCTCGGCGCCGGCCTTGCCGAACGTTTCCTCGAGCACGGCCTGCGGGTCGCGGTCTGCGCCCGAAGCCAGCCCAAGCTCGAAGGTGCCCCCGACAAGATCCTCAGCGTCGCTGCCGATGTCACCGACGCAGCGGCCATGCAACAGCTCTGTGATACGGCCGTCGCGCGCTTTGGTCACATTCATCTCTGGATCAACAATGCTGGGCTGCTAGCGCCCATCGGCCCACTGCGTGATAACGACCCTGCTGAATTCGCCCGCCATATCCAGGTCAACGTGGTCGGCGTGTTCAATGGCAGCCGCGCCTTCATTCGCCATCTGCGCCAGCGCGGCGGCGATGGGGTGCTGCTGAACATCAGCTCAGGTGCTGCACGCAATGCCTATGCTGGCTGGTCCGCCTACTGCGCCGGCAAGGCGGCCGTGGATCGGATGAGCGAGTCGATCGCGCTCGAAGAGGCCGACAGTGGACTGCGCGTACACGCGGTGGCGCCCGGCATTATCGACACCGACATGCAGGCAATGATCCGCAACTGCTCGCCGGAGCAGTTTCCTCGCGTGCAAAAATTCCTCGACCTCAAAGCCAACGAGGGCTTTAGCTCACCCGCCTTCATCGCTGATCGGCTGCTGGATCTCGCTTTTGATCCCCGCGCAGCCAAAGAGGCCGTCGCCATCAGCCTGCCGCTTGAGAAGGCTTAATCAGCGGTGGGCGATGCTAAACACCCTGATGACAGAGACTCGAGGATGACGACGATGTTGATCTGGTCACGCTTCTCGAATTTTTTCCGGCCGCTAGCGCTCGTGATACTGCTCTTTGCAGCCCTGTTTTTCATCTACTTTGCACTCTCACCGAGCATCGAGCTGCTACCCGGAGGGATGGATCTGCTTGTCGGACTCCTGTTTGCTCTCTTCATCCTCATCTTGCTCATCAGCCTCAGCAGTCAACACCGGCGGCGCTGAGTCCCCAGAAACGCGCATAAGCCAGACCAGATCAGGCAAGGCGCAAGGCCAGGCCAGGCAACAAGGTCAAGCAGCGGACATAAAAGCAGCGGACATAAAAAAGGGCCCGCCGAATCGCTTCAGCCGAGCCCTCAAGGCGTGACGATCGGCCGGCACAAGCCCGGCCCGACCACCGCCTTGAGCAGGAAACGACTACTGTGGCCGGTGCTTCAACGCCGCCTGTGCGGCTGCCAAGCGCGCAACCGGCACGCGCGGACCCGAGCAACTGACATAGTCGAGCCCCGCCTGGTCGCAGAACGAGATCGACGCCGGATGGCCACCATGCTCACCGCAGATGCCGACATGGAGATCGGCGCGCACACTGCGGCCCCAATCCACGGCCAGTTGCATCAGCTTGCCAACGCCCTTCTCGTCTAGGACCTCGAACGGATTGTCTTGCAGGACATTCGATTGGTTGTAGAGCGGCAGGAACTTGTTTTCGGCATCCTCGCGCGAGAATGAGAACACGGCCTGAGTCAGGTCATTAGTGCCGAAGGAGAAGAATTCGGCCTCGGCGGCCAAGGACTCGGCACGCATGCAGGCGCGCACCACCTCGATCATGGTACCGAACTTGAACTTGACCGGCTGGCCATGCTTGGCCTGCACCTCGGCATGGGCCTCATCGACATAGGCCTTCACGCGCTTCAGCTCCTGCACCGTACAGACCTGCGGCACCTTGATCTGCGGCTGGATGTCGATACCGGCCTGGGCACATTCGGCCGCCGCCTCCAGGATCGCGCGCACCTGCATCTTATAGATCTCTGGGAAGGAGATCCCTAAGCGCACACCGCGATGGCCAAGCATCGGGTTGGTCTCGTGCAGCGCACGCACCTTCTTCAGCATCGCCTCCTTCTTCGCGATCGCCTCCTCGACCATCATCGGATCCATCACCCGGCGCACCGCGTCGAACTCGTCGCGCGCCTTATCGGGCGTATGCAGCAGGCCCATCGAGCCGGCCAACGCGGTCATGCCACGGGTCGCGCCGGCGAGTGCCCGCAAATCGGCCAGGTCTTGCTCGAGCTGATGCTCATCCGGCAGGAACTCATGGATCGGCGGATCGAGCAGCCGAATGGTCACCGGATTCGGTGCCATCACCTCAAACAGCTCGCGGAAGTCCTGCCGCTGCAGCGGTAGCAAGGCCTCAAGCGCCTCATCGCGCTTTTCTGGGGTCTCCGCGACGATCATCTCGATCACCAACGGCAGACGATCGGTGGCGTTGAACATGCGCTCGGTGCGCGCTAAGCCGATACCGACCGCGCCATACTTGCGGGCGTTACGGGCATCCTCAGGGGTATCGGCGTTGGCCATCACCTTCAGCCGCGCGACCTCGTCGGCCCATTGCAGCAAGGTCGAGAGCTCAGGCGTGAAGTCAGGCTCGACGGTCGCGATCTCACCGAGATAGACGCGGCCTGAGGAGCCATCGATGGTGATGGTGTCGCCTTCTTTGAAGCTGGTCGCACCAACGATCGCCTCGCGCCGCGAAACATCGACACTGATGCCCTCAGCACCCGCAACACAGGGCTTGCCCATGCCGCGCGCCACCACCGCCGCATGCGAGGTCTTACCGCCGCGTGCGGTCAGGATGCCCTCGGAGGCGAAGAAGCCATGGATATCCTCAGGCTTGGTCTCCTCACGCACCAGGATCACCTTCTGGCCTAGTTCATGGCCGAGCTGATGGGCGCGATCGGCATCGAACACCGCAATACCGGCCGCGGCGCCCGGTGAGGCTGGCAGGCCTTGAGCGACCGGCTCCACCTTCGAGTTTGGGTCCAGACGCGGGAATAGCATCTGCTCTAGACTCAGCGGCTCGATACGCTGCAGCGCCTGTTCCTTGCTGATCAGGCCCTCTTGCTCCATCTCCACTGAGGTGCGCACCATGCCATGCGCGTTCATCTTGCCGTTGCGCGTTTGCAGGCAATAGAGCACACCGCGCTCAATGGTGAACTCGAAGTCTTGCACCTCGCGGTAATGCGTCTCGAGCTTCGCGCGCAGCTCGGCCAACTCCTCGGCCATCTGCGGCATCTCGACCGTCAGCCGATCGAGCGGCTTCGGGGTGCGGATACCGGCGACCACGTCCTCACCCTGGGCATTGATCAGGTACTCGCCGTAGAGCTTGTTCTCGCCCGTGCCGGGGTTACGGGTGAATCCGACCCCGGTGGCCGAGTCGTTACCGCGGTTGCCGAACACCATGGTGCAGATGTTCACCGCGGTGCCATTGGCCATCTCGGGCGTGATATGGAACTGGTTGCGGTAGTCAACCGCGCGGCGCCCCATCCAGCTGTTGAAGACCGCCTTGACCGCGATCTCGAGCTGAACCATGGGGTCAGAGGGGAACGGCTTGCCGGTGTGCTCCTCAACCACCTTTAAGAAGCGCTCACTCATCTCCTTGAGATCAGTCGCCGAGAGGTCGACGTCTTGCTTGGCGTGCGCGGCCTCCTTGACGATGTTGAACTCATGGTCGAAGGCCTCGTCAGAGACGCCGAGCGCCACCTTGCCGAACAGCTGGATGAAACGCCGATAAGAGTCGTAGCCAAAGCGCTCATCGCCAGTGGCCTTGATCTCGCCTTGCAGTGTTTCCGCGTTCAGGCCCAGGTTTAGGATGGTATCCATCATGCCCGGCATCGACATCGCCGAGCCCGAGCGCACCGAGACCAGCAGCGGATTATCAGGGTTACCGAAGCCCTTGCCGGTCTTACGCTCAAGCGCCGCCATCTGCGCCTGCACCTCATCCATCACGCCGGCCGGCAGTTGCCGATCAGGCGTCTCCAGATACGCCAGGCAGGCCTCGGTGGTGATGACGAAGCCGGGCGGGACGTTGAGGCCAATCTGCGTCATCTCACAGAGGTTGGCACCCTTGCCGCCGAGCAGCTTTTTGTTCTTGCCATCGCCTTCGTCGAAGGCAAATACCCATTTGGTCGTCTCGGTCATGTTTTCAGTCCTCGGGTTAGGGGAATGTGGAGGGTCGGGGTTATCAATGCTGTGTATTTGAACCAGCACAGCTGCAGTTGGGAAGTGTCCGAAATCAATTGGTCGCAGAGTAACATGCCATATTCTGATGTTGGATGACATAAGGGAGTCAGACACCATTGAAAAAATGATTTTACTCTGACCCCTTTGGAAAAAATTGCCTATCTTAAGCCTCTTCACCACCAGCGACAGCCTCCGATAGCCATTCACACAGACTTGCGCACAGACTGAGCCTGCAAGTCCTGATATTTTTCGTGCACTTTATCGCTCATCAGCGCTCATCAGCGCTCATCAGCCTTCATCAACAGGAACGGCTGTAGCAGCGTGAACCCCGACTCGGGGCCTCGAGCCGTTTATACTGCAGGCCTTCACTCCAGACCTGATCACCCTCGTCGTGCAACCAGGGCCGGCAAAGACATCGACACCGCATCAGCGCCACATCAAGACGCGCAGGATTCCCGCCATGTTGGACAAGACCTACGACCCCAAAACCATTGAAACCCTCTGGTATCAGCACTGGGAGCAAGCCGGCTGGTTTGCACCAGACCTAGGCGCTGGAGCCAAGTCCGATGTCCACGGCGGTGGCGGTGAGCGACGCGGTAACCGTGAACGCGGAAGTGAAGGTCGCGGCGAGACGAGCGTCGAGGGCCAAAGCGCCGCCGCGCCGCCCTTCTGCATCATGATCCCGCCGCCAAACGTCACCGGCAGCCTGCACATGGGCCACGGCTTCAACAACGCGATCATGGACGCACTGGTGCGCTACCACCGCATGCGCGGCGAGCCGACCCTCTGGCAGCCGGGCACCGACCACGCCGGCATCGCCACCCAGATGGTGGTCGAGCGCCAGCTTGAGGCGCAGGGTCAGAGCCGCCATGACCTTGGCCGCGAGGCCTTCATCGAGCGCATCTGGGAGTGGAAGGCCGAATCCGGCGGCACCATCACCCAGCAGCTGCGTCGGCTCGGCTCCTCGCTCGACTGGCGGCATGAGCGCTTCACCATGGACCAAGGGCTGTCCAAAGCCGTGATCGAGGTCTTCGTGCGGCTGTTCGAGGAGGGCTTGATCTACCGCGGCAAGCGGCTGGTGAACTGGGACCCGGTGCTGCACACCGCGATCTCGGATCTGGAGGTGATCGCCGAGGAAGAGGCCGGACACATGTGGGATCTCAAGTACCCACTGAGCAACGGCACCGGCGCGATGATCGTCTCTACCACTCGCCCGGAGACCATGCTCGGCGACTGCGCGGTGGCGGTGAACCCCGAGGATGAGCGCTACAGGCACCTGATCGGCGAGACCGTGGAGCTGCCGCTGACCGGGCGGCGCATCCCGATCATCGCCGATGAGCATGCCGACCCGGAACTCGGCACCGGCTGCGTGAAGATCACCCCGGCGCATGATTTCAATGACCATGCGGTCTGGCTACGTCATCGCGACGAGAGCCCGATCGCCGATCAGCCGCACGGCGGCCTGATCAATCTGTTCACCGTCGACGCCGCGATCCGCGCCAACACGCCCGAGGAAGGCGAGCTGATCCCGAGCGCCTATGTCGGTCTCGATCGCTATCAGGCGCGCGCGCGCATCCTCGCCGATCTCGAGGCGCAGGGGCTGCTGGTGCAGGAGCGCGATCACCGGCTGCCGGTGCCGCGCGGCGACCGCTCCGGGGCCGTGGTCGAACCCTACCTGACCGATCAGTGGTATGTACGCATCGAGCCGCTGGCCAAGCCCGCCATCGAAGCGGTCGAAAAGGGTCAGATCCGCTTCGTTCCGGACAACTGGAAGAACACCTATTTTGAATGGATGCGCAATATCCAAGACTGGTGCATCAGCCGCCAGCTCTGGTGGGGCCATCGCATCCCGGCCTGGTACGACGACCAAGGCAACATCTACGTCGGCCGCTCCGAGGACGAAGTGCGCGACAAGCACAGGCTGAGCGCGGATTACGCGCTGCGCCAAGACGAAGACATCCTCGACACCTGGTTCAGCTCCGCACTCTGGCCCTTTAGTACGCTCGGCTGGCCGCCTGAGCACACTGCCGAGCTAACGCAGAACAACCAGCAGAGACAGGGCAGCCAGCAGACGCAACACAGTCAGCAGGCACAGGACAGCCAGCAGGAGGCGAACAAGCAGCAAGAGCCGGGCGGCCAGCAGCAGACACAGCTCGACCGCCTTGCCACCTTCTACCCGACCTCGGTACTGGTCACCGGCTTCGACATCATCTTCTTCTGGGTCGCCCGGATGATCATGATGGGACTCAAGTTCATGGGCGATGTGCCGTTCCGCGACGTCTACATCCATGGCTTGGTGCGCGATGCCCAAGGCAATAAGATGTCGAAGTCCAAGGGCAACGTGCTTGACCCCATTGATCTGATCGACGGCATTGAGCTTGAGCCCCTGGTTGCCAAGCGCACCAAGGGCATGATGCAGCCGCAGCTCGCCGACAAGATTGCCAAGCAGACGCGCAAGGAATTCCCCCAGGGCATCCCCGCCTTCGGCACCGACGCACTGAGATTCACCTTCGCCGCGCTCGCCACCACCGGCCGCGACATCAAGCTCGACCTCGGCCGCGTCGAGGGCTATCGCAACTTCTGCAATAAGCTCTGGAATGCCTCACGCTATGTGCTGATGAACACCGAGGGGGAAGATTGCGGCAGCGGGTTGATCGCCGCCCCAGCGCTGGAGCTGAGCGCCGCCGACCGATGGATTCGGAGTCGCTTGAACAAGACTATCGGCGTGGTGCGTGAAGCGCTGGACGGCTACCGCTTCGACCTCGCCGCTCAGGCCATCTATGAATTCACCTGGAGCGAGTTCTGCGACTGGTATCTCGAACTCTGCAAGCCAGTCCTGACCAGCGAGACCGCTTCCGAGGCCGCCAAACGGGGAACCCGTTGGACCCTGGTGCAGACGCTTGAAGGTCTGTTACGCCTCACCCATCCCTTCATGCCTTTCATCACCGAGGAGATCTGGCAGAAGGTGCGGCCGCTGGCCGCCCTCCGCCATGTCGACAACAGCCATCGTGCCGATGGCACACAGGGCAGCGATCAACATGACGGCGGAACCCAGGTAGGGGCATCGGGAGGGGCATCGGGAGCCAGAGCGAGTAGCGCGCCGATCAGCACGACAGGCAGTTTCAAGCCTAGCGATCAGCACGAGACCATCATGCTCGCACCCTACCCGATCCCGGACAACGCCCTCGAGGATGTCGAGGCCGAGGCCGAAATCCGTTGGGTGCAACAGTTCATCCTCGGCGTGCGCCGCATCAAAGGTGAGATGAACATCGCACCCTCAAAACAGCTCCCGGTGCTGATCGCCAACGCCCATGAACGCGACCTGCAATGGCTCGAACAGGCCCGCCCCTATCTCGACTTCCTCGCCCGCACCGAGTCGATCCGCTTGCTCGATGACGAAACCGAAGCGCCCGAATCCGCCATTGCCTTGGTCGGCGCAATGAAGATCCTGATCCCGATGGCCGGTCTGATCGACAAGGACGCCGAACTCAAGCGGCTCGACAAAGAGATCGCCAAACTCAAGGCCGACATCGAGCGCATCGAGGGCAAGCTCGCCAATCCTAACTTCGTCGACAAGGCCCCGGCGGCGGTGGTCGACAAGGAACGCGAGCGCGTCGCCGAGCAACAGGCCGCGCTTGATAACCTGAGCCAGCAGCGGGAGCGGATCGCGGCGTTGTGAGTGCACGCCCGCTCCGAGGTGCCACCGATCTCACCGGCGGCAGCGCCTTGAATATCAAGGCCGAGTCCTAGCGTCTGGGGAATTCTCCGAGGCAGATAGCCGCGCCCTGCTGTCCGAGCACACCCAAGTCACCAAGGGGCATGCAGCCGATTCAGGGCACCACCCGCCAGACCAGCCGCTCAAAACCCAGCGCGACGATGGCGAAGGCATGCAGCTGTTGCAGACCATGGCGCTCGCGCAAGGTAGCGCCATAGGCGCGCACCTGCACTTCGGCCTCATCGAGCTTGGCGGCCACCGCTGGCCGTTCGACTAGCGCCTCGCGCGCTTCGGCCCGCGCCTGCTCGCCAGTCAGACCGAGGTCTTTCAAGCTCAGGTACTTGAATTCGAGCAGCAGATCCAAGGCGGCAAAGCGGCGCATCTCCGGGCGCAGGATCAACGCCAGATCAGCATAACCGCGCTCGGTCTCGAGCTCGGAGACGACCAGGTAGAGCCGATCCTCGAACAGCAGGGTCAGGAAGGCGAACTTGACCAACAGCTCGTTGCTCCAGCGATAGTCACGATTGGAGAGCACGGCGAAATAACGTTGCTCGATGAAGTCGCACAGCGGCGCCAGATCGGCCCGCAGATAGAACGCCTCGGCGGCTTGCTGTCCCTGCGCGCGTCCCTGTTCAGCGGGTAGCCAGCGCGCGCGCAGGCGCTCGACATAGAGCGCGCGAGTGACCAAGTTGGGGATGCGCAGCTTGAGTTTGCCGAGTAGGCCTTCGCCAGCCAGGGTGAGGATGCCGAAGAAGTACAGCAGCGAGGCCATGAACGGCTGATCCTTGACCGCGGCAAGCACGTCGGCGACACCGAAGCGCTGAACCAGCTCAGGGATGGTCACGCGGTCATCGCCGCTCAGGGCGTCGATCAACAAGGCTTCGCCACCCGGCAATTGGGCGATATAGATCAGCTTGTTGCGATCCATGGCCAGGTTTTCATCGAGCAGACGACGGGGCGCGTGGCCCTGCGTGGCGAGCGCCTTGAAAAAGTACAGGCTCAGAGTCGGGTTGTAGAGGCTCTCGCTGGCCTCTTCGCTGAAACGATAGCCGTTGTAGGCGGTGCGCATAGTTTGTAGCGCCTGATCGGGTGACGTCTGATCGGGCCATCCGTCGCCGCCCTGTCCGACCTGCCCGCCCTCCTCGGCCTGCCCGGCCAGTTGTTGCAAGACGGCGACGACTTCAGGCTCGGTGAAGCCGCAGAGGTCGTTGAACTGGGGCAGCAAGTAGATGTCTTCGCCGACGTTGTAACCTCTGGTCATGTCGCTAAGGACAATGGGTGAGACGCCAGTGATGAAGACCCGGTCCAGTCCCATGCCGCCGGCGGCGGCCTTGACGGCTTTGAGGACAGTCTTGAGCAGTCCCTCGCCGTAGAGCAAGACCTCATAGCGCGACTGGCTACCGTCGCGCCGGGCCATCAAGACCTCGTTGGCGAAGTTGTCGTATTCGTCGATCAGGAGGTAGAGCTTATGCGGGGTTTGCTGCACCGCGACGAGCAGGGAGCGCCAGGAGGACAGGGCGTTGTCGGGATGGATCTCGATCGGGCTTGGCAACTGCTCGCGGTAGTGCGCGATAAAGGCCTTGACGCAGTCGTTGAGATGATCATGCACGGCCCGTTCGATATCGCCGACCTCGCCATGCGCGGGCACCAGTGAGAAGTCCCACTTCATAATGTAGAACTGGTTGTGCAGCGGGGTCGGCGCCCGGCCGATGGCGAGATCACCGAACAGCACCTCAAACTCATCGGCGCGCTTGAGATCGTAGTAGTGCTCGAGCATCGACAGCAGCAGGCTCTTGCCGAAGCGCCGTGGGCGCAGAAAGATCAGCTGACGGCCGGCGGCCTCGAGCTGCGCGATGCGGTCACTGCGATCCTGGTACCAGTAGCCGTCCCGTCGCAGGGTGCCGAAGTCGCTCAAGCCGTAAGGGAATTGCATCGGAAGACCTGCTCCTAAAAACCTAAACAAAGTTGCTCATGGTGGTTTTTCGGTGATTCGCTCTCCGTTGATAGCGCCCTGGCGGGCGAGCAACTGGAGTCCGGGTTGGGCAGTCTCAACCGGAGGCGCTCAGTCCGCGCTTGCAGGATCGCCTTCACCTGTCGATACGGCGTGAACCGCTCGATGTCCGGATCGGTTAACCGTGCCA
>NZ_NHSH01000082.1 GCF_016653315.1 Halochromatium roseum
TCCCTCTGTACCTCGGGTTCTTCGAATTCGTGCACAACGTCAGACAACGGGGACGAGCCTTGCTGGGGGCACTCCTCGAGACGTTATTACAGCCGGAAGCATGTCCTCAAAACCCACAATGAGCCTCGCTGGCACCCGAGAGCGGATTTAGCGCGGAATCAGGCAAAACCTGACGAGGCATAGGTGTTGCACACCTTCTCGAATCAGGTATTTCGCCAGCCGGAGTCATGAGACGAGCCGATCCTGCTGCGAACTCGCTGCACGTACGCTCACTCTTCCAATAACCCACCAGGGGGCGGAAGAGTATGCAATCGCAATCAAGCGCAGCATGGACTGTCACATGGGCAGCAAGTGGAATGTTTGCGTTGGGCGTCGCCTTCGCCGACGACGGCGCCTTGGTAAGAAAGAGCATGGCGCCGGCACCGGGTAATGCACCTTCGGTTCCCGCCGGCTATATCCCCGAGGCCGAGCATGCCTTCATCGACATGATGAAGTTTTATGTGCCAATGCAGGCAGCCGACGGCACGGTCGCGCCGATCGAGTACAACAATATCGACGACGTTTTAGTGGAGACGCGTGAAACCGCCAAGCCATTGGTCGGCGTCTACATCTACGGCCCGTCCGAGGGCGTCGAAGGCGTCGGCTTCGTCGGCCACGGCAAGCGCGAGGTCTACGGAGCGGTGAGCTTGGACGACGGTCTGACTTACAAGGTGACCAATCTCTCCGAGTCTGCGGACCTGACTTCAAGCAATGTGATACGCGACGATGTACCGCTATTCGCAAATACCGAGTACGCCTATCCGGGCGACGTCATCAATGTCTTCCAAGCCACCGCCGGCAACAAGACACTCGCTGTCTGGCCGAGCCGCTATTGCAGCGGGGGTTCGCCGAACTATTCCCTGCCCAGCAATCCGACTAAGCTTCTCGCCGTCGCCAACTCTATGGGGATCGACCTCGGCATGGACCCCATCAACCCCACGAAACCTTCGCCTGATGATCTGTACCTCATCGACATGTTCGGCGTTGGCGGCCAGCAGAGTTCCGTGGATTACAGTAAAGACAAGTTCGAGCAGAATCAGGCGGTCGGTGTCGTCCCATTCGCCTGTCTCTGGACGGCTCGCGGCGTGCTCGTCCAGGGCGATGATCCGCGCACGGGGGCGAACGAGCAGAGCTACATGCGCTGGTTCAAAGCTGAGCGCCTCACCTCCGGCAGGCGCGACGTGAACCGCGTCGAGGCCAAGTGCGTGGCCGGCGCCGGCTGCGCCATCACCTGGCAGGAGGATCCGGAAGGCCTGCGCGGCGGACAGGGCGAGGGCCCAGGCGAAGGCTGGAGCGGCGCCGTCGCCAATAGTCAGACCGATGTCTGGTATGCCTACCTGAATTGGGAGCACTTCGATTTGGTCGAAGACCCAACTGATGATACGGGAGGGGCCATTATCCCGTTAGCAGAGTACGAGAACCTGACCGCAGGAGAAACGACCATCACTCAAAAGCCCCAAGTCGGCATCCCTTTCTCGATGCCTATGCGGATCACCGACAACGCCCGCTGCAATGTCACCAACCCGCAGCCGTACTGCAACGGCTCGGCGATCTACGACGAGCAGGTCGGCGGTCTGAATCCACTCGACTACGGCATGGTGGACATGTGTGCCGACACGGTGCAGATTCCGACAGGTCGGCAGGGCAGGCTATCCGACATCTGCGTCACCGAGTACGGCCTACCCCTCGTGGGCAACATCGCAGCAACCCGCCCGCGTCTCGGCCTGTTCGGCTATGACAGCGACAAAGACGACATTGTCGACAGCGCCTTCGTGGTATTCGAGGCCGAAGAGTCCAAAGGCCTCGGTGCTTTCGGCTTTGATTCAGAGACCAGCGACACATGCGACCCCGAGGAAAGCGACACCTGCATCGCCTTCGACGAGGGCAAGAACCTCTGGTACTACAGCTTCAACATGGAACTGACCGGCGACAATGACGGCAACTTCAGCAGCAAGTTAGATCTCGACAGCCTGCTCGCCAACCTGGGCGGCCACGGCAACCAGCTAAACCAGCCGGAAGTGGACTGGACCAGGGGTGAGTTCTATCCGGTCGCCAATACGGCCAGCTTCTGGGACTTCGGCGACTACAACTACGAGATATGGAACACTGAGATCGCCCGTCGCGGCAGCTTGCTCGATCAGGATAGCGGCTTGCTAGCACAGGATATCGATAAGGCCCTCAAGTCCAAATCCCGCCTCGTGGCCTTGCCCTCCTGGAAACAGGGCATCATGAATCAAGGTGGCCCAGCCGACGTCATGGCACGCCGAATCCTGTTCAAGGTCAAAAACTGGAAGCCAAAAGACGGCAACCCCTACGCCTTTCGCAACATGGACTGCAACGAGTGGAAGTACGGCCGCGGCAAGCAAAACGGCAAGCCGGAGAACGCCTATTACCCGGACGGCCTGTGCATGGACTCGGCCATCAACCTGTCGGGCTTCATCCCGGACACCTGCACAGACTCACAAGGCGAGCCTGACAACAGGGTCGCCTGCCCGAACGTGAACTGGGAAGGCAGCACCACCTTCGGCAAAAGCGACACAAATCCGGTGTTACAGGGAGCCGACGTCGATGCCAACACCACCAAGGTCTTGACCTGGCACCAGTGCCCAGCCGAGTTCAGCACAGTGAGCGGGGCCACCTTGGACTGCTCGACCGACGGTAGAGAAGACCCAAACGACAATAAAGGCGCTATCGGTACCTTGGCCGACCAGTCCTGGTACAACCCCCTCGACGTCGCAAAAGGTCATCGCGGCTTCCTCGATGGCGACTTCGTGATGCTGCTGTACGCTTGGTCGCCCAACTGGCGGCTCAATGCTGTAGGCAACGACCGGTATGAGCTTTACATTCGACGCTCCTTCGACGGCGGTGCGACTTGGACCACCCTGCCCGCCAACTACAAACACTGGGACAATGACCAGTACGACGGTGCTGGTACGGTCACTTGCGAAACCTTCCGCTCCGCCGACACCGGTAGCGGCGACATCGTCGAGCCACGGGTCTGCAACCAGTACGAACCCGGTGCCTCAGAACAGGCACGCAACGTGACCCAGCTGAAGTCGATGGCCACCACGACCCTAGATCCAAGATATGCACCGACAATGCAGACCATCACGGCCGATCCCTTCGGCGTGGGTATCCGCGATCCTGAGGGCGAAGACCTTCGCGACCCCTCGCGCTTCTTCATCGTCTACGAGACCGGTGATAACACCACCACCGCGTTAGGAGAGCCAGAGCCACTGGATCTGTTCTATAGCCGGGCAGTGGCATTCGGTGACGACTATCAGGTCTGGGCCGAGGAGACCGACCTTAACGTCTGCTACCCGAGCGATCCACATGAAGTGACAGACGTGCCGCCGGAACTCATCAGCAGCGGCTTCTGCAACGAGTTCGACCAGGTCGACGAGGGCCGTCCCGGCGTGGAGGGGAGCGAGGCCAGCCTCGAGGCGAATCCAAGCGGCGAGTTCATGTATGGCGTGTGGGCGCAGCTCGACGTGGAAGCCGATACTGAGGAGTCGGACCCGGTGGCGCGCCGAGTGTGGTGGATCGACGACTTCATCTCCGACACCAACGCCTGGACGCTGCCTGGAACAGCACAAGGGA
Organism: Halochromatium roseum; assembly: GCF_016653315.1. Lineage (GTDB taxonomy): Bacteria > Pseudomonadota > Gammaproteobacteria > Chromatiales > Chromatiaceae > Lamprobacter > Lamprobacter roseus. The sequence continues at coordinate 3,640 of NZ_NHSH01000082.1, forward strand.
CTGGCGAGGACTGATCTGAGCGTTTGACCAGCGTCTTCGGATGCAAGCGCGGCGGCGGGTCGCCCTAATCCACCGCCGCTCCAACCGAGCAAGAGATCAATCGAGCCGTTGCATGCGGTCTCCATATCATCCGAAGGATAGACTCCGAAGAACATCTTTCTCTTCACCCTGCGGGTGCGTCACAAAAGCCCCCGAATCCGACTACCGAGCGCTGGTTGCAGCCGAAGGCCCGGAAGGCCCGATGGTCGTCAGCACCTTCGGCGAGCGGGTGCATGTGGAGTGGAACGCCGATGCGGCGCTCACTCCACTCGGGCAGCTGCCATTTTTTGCCGAGATCCTCAGCGTCGCCGAGCTATACCCTGACCGCGCTAATTGAGAGAACTAGTTTTATCGTCTTTTAATCTGCGCACATTTGCGTCATCAAAGGTTTACAGGTAAAGCACCTGCTCGCTCGGTACGGAACGGATCGGTTCCTGCTTCAGGCGCTGCGGAGCCTCGATAAGCGAACGAACATGATCGCGGCAAAAGGCAGCACAAGCCCGAGCGCCATCACCGTCCACAGCAGCCAGCCCAACTCCGAGTAGTCGGCTGGCACCGTCACTGCGCCATCGACCCGAACCTCGCGCGTCACCACATAGATCTGATTCAGATACTTGGTTCCGAGCTGGCCCGCCGAGAGCGCCAAATTGGTGAACGAGGCCATCACCGCGAAAAAGGTCGCCTTCAGGTGCGCCGGGGCGGAGTTGGCGATCCAGGCCAGCATCGGGATCATCGCGACCTGACCGAGCGGCGACTCCAGCGCGGTGTCGATCAGCGCGATGAAGCGAGCGTCAACGATCCCTGCCGTGTGCGCCGCAGTCCATTCGTGGAAGCCGTAGTAGAGGGCCAGGTTCGGCAGCGAGAGCAAGGTGCTGAGGATGGTGAGCAAGGCGATGATAGAGACGATGGAGTGATCGGCCATGAAGCGGCGGAAGATGAACATGGCGGTCAGCGCCATGCTACTGCCGACCAGGGACAGCACCGAGATGAACTGCTGATCGAAACCGAGGTCATCGATCATCCACCAGGTGTTGCCGGCCCCCGGGCTGGGAACGGCGCGGAAGACAAAGATGATGATCGCGGTGCCGAGCAGCACCCGCCCGGCCTCGGGCGTGAGTTCCCGAAGCAGCCGCCAGATGAGGAAACTGATGATCCCAAGCGAGCCGATAAACACGATCTCTTTGTTGTTCGGGACATCACCAAGCCCGACCGCCAGTGTAAAGAGCACAAACACCAGGCTGCCGCCGAGGATCCAAAGATTAGGCTTGGTCGGTTCGGCGCCGCCATGGACGAGCCGCGCTGCGGCCTCGGTTGCACCAAGCGCCCGAAGCCGGTTCAGTTCGCGCCGCTTGAGCAGGCTGCCGAGGACGACCCCAGAGACGGAAACGACGGGGATCAGCAGCGCCAGCGCGTAGATATCGATGTAGGTCGCCAGCTGTGCGGCCTGGTCCATGGCGCCGACATCGCGGAACAGCCACACGTTCAGCAAGGCCACCGCGACGCCGCCACCGATGATGGCGACTCGCCCCAGCGTCTGCATTGTGGTGTGCATCAAGCGACGCTGCTCGGCATCGATGGGCTGGCCCTGCTCGTCCAAGGTCGGCACAGCCTCGACCGTCATCGCGTCTGCGACCACGTCCTGAACGACATAGCCCAAGGGTGCTAATAGCACGCTGAGGACGAACCAGCTCTCGATCGGCATCAGCGTGGCCATCGCGTCTGGTCGACTCAGCAGAGCCAACATCATCAGCAGGCTCGCCGCAATCAAACTGGCACCCAGATAGACGAGAATCGCCTTCCAGCGCCAGATCAGGTCGACCAGGTGACCGAGGGGCATCTTCAAAGACCAAGGCAGCATCGCCCAAAAACCGAGCGCGGCCAGAAACTCGGCGGACAGGCCGAGATAATCTTTGACGAAGAAGGTGCCGACGATGGCCGTGAGCCCCTGAATACCGGCAGCGGCATAGATCATCAGCGGAGGCAGATAGGACAGCCGAAGCTGCCGCCCCAGATCGAGTACGATCCGATCGAACCAATTGCTGCTAATTGTCTGCATCCGGCAAAGATGCGGAAAGCTAAGTCAAATCGCAATAGGCGAGGCGATCAGGCCGAGCGACACGCCTGCATCGGGACCCACGGGCTGAGCCTCTCAGGTGATTAGGGTCCCGAAAGGTTGCGAACTCTCCGATCGAGGTTCCAAAATGCTGCCAGCCGGCCTGTTGCCATGGCCGCTCGGGCGTTAGTTGCCCCCCACTTGCACGCCATGGTCTGACAACCATTGCACATCAAGCTCCCAATCGACGCGATCGACGCCCGGCTGCGCGAGCACCAGCCCTTGGGTGCGTTTCTGATGATCGATCAGGCCCTGCTGCGCCGCGATCATCTTCGGGTCATCTTGCGCCAACCCGGCGAGTTCAGGATGGATCACCTCGAGAAAGCGAATCGCCGGAACCTGAAAGTTTCGCGGGGTTGAGATGACCGCGACGCCATTCTCGAAGCGCTTGACGCGGAATTGGTAGGGATAGTCGGCGAGCTCGGGGTCGGCATCGAGGACATCATTGATCTCCCACACCTGCGGTTGCCAGCTCGAGTTGATCCACCAGGCAAGCAGAGCGACCACGACGACGCCCAAAACAATGCTGTAATTGCGAGTAAACTTGTCCATCGATTGTTAAACCTATTTGATGCTGTGAGCTAATTGATGCTGTTCGCTGAAGTCGGCAACGGTTCTCAATCCACCTTGCCCGCCAGTTCGCTGGTCAGTCTGGCCAGCTCGTGACGCAGATCCTCTCAGGGCCGCACGCTGCTCAGTGCTGAGCCCCCAAGACCGCTGCTCATCGAATGACCTAGCATGGTCTCGCGAACAGGAATCGTTCTCCATGAAAATAGTCAAGTATTCTTAGGACCACCCAATGAAGCAGGAAACGATCAACAAAGGCGTATTGTTGGCCCTGGTCGCAGTGATCTCGCTGCTGTTCCTGACCATGATCCAGCAATTTCTGGTGGCGATCTTCATGGCCGCAGTCTTCGCGGCGATGACGCATCCGATCTATACGCGGCTGACGCACTGGTTCGGCGGTCGGCGATACCTGGCCTCGCTGATCAGTCTGCTATTGCTGCTGGTCGTGGTGCTGATACCGATCGTGATCTTGACGCTGGTCTTCATTGGCCAGGCCGTCAACGTCAGCCAATCACTCACGCCGATCGTGGTGAACTTTCTCAAAGAGCCGGCGAGCTTCCAAGAAGTGCTTGAGAAGATCCCCTTCTACGAGCAAATGATCCCGTATGAGGATCAGGTGACCACCCAGATTGCCGGCGCGGTCGAGGCGCTCGGCAAGCTCCTGGTCAGCCAGATCTCAACCATCGCACTTGGGACGGTGCAGTTTCTGTTCGTCACCATCGTTTTTTTCTACACCCTGTTCTTCTTCCTGATCGATGGCAGCAAGGTCGTCAACGCGATCCTGTATTACCTGCCGCTGCAGGATCGTGACGAACGCCTGATGCTGCACAAGTTCACCTCGGTGACCCAGGCGATGGTGGTCGGGACCTTGCTCATCGGCATCCTGCAGGGTGCGCTGGCAGGCATCGCGTTTGCGATCGCGGGGGTGCCGAATGCGGTCTTTTGGGGGACGGTGATGGCGGTGCTGTCGATCATCCCGGGGATCGGCTCAGCACTGGTCTGGGTTCCCGCCTCAATCGTCTTGATCGCTCAAGGCTCGTTTGGTGCAGGCATCGGACTGATCCTGTTCTGCGTCCTGGTGGTGGGCAGCATCGACAATCTGCTACGTCCTGTGCTGGTCGGAAAGCACACTGACATGCACGAGCTGATGATCTTCTTCGGCACCCTCGGCGGCCTGTTCATGTTCGGCATGGCTGGACTCTTGATTGGCCCGCTTATCGCCTCGCTCTTCATCACCATCTGGGAGATCTATGGCGAGGCCTTCAAAGACAGCCTGCCGGCCGTGCATATCCCGCCCGATGTGGCGCAGGAACCACGATCGGACCAAACGCCAGCGCAGCAGCCAGCAGCCATGGCGAAGCAGCCTCCGCTCTCACGCGAGCCCTCCAACAACGACCACAAGAGCAACTCTGGCAACTCCGGTGACAATGGGAACAGTAGCGACGCTGACTCCAGCGATAGCCAGGAGTCCGCCAACGCATCCGATGAAGTTGCCACAGAGCGCAAATTATCGTAGGTAACGGCTCATCAATTTCTGCTCCATTCGAGCCGCAATCAAGCGCGGCACCTCACCATTCACCACTCAGAACATCCCGAGGCTGAGCTTGGCCTCGTCAGACATGGTGTCTGGACTCCATGGCGGGTCCCAAACCAGTTCCACGGCAACTTCCCCAACTCCCTCGACCGTCTTCACGGCGTCCTTCACCATCACCGGCATCAGCCCAGCCACCGGGCAGGCAGGCGCGGTGAGGGTCATGTCGACATCGACATCGCCGTTATGGGCGATGTCGATCTTGTAGATCAAGCCCAGGTCGTAGATGTTGACCGGGATCTCGGGATCATGGACCTGGCGTAGTGCGGCAATGATCGGCTCTCGCAGCGACTCGGGATCATCAAGGGCCTGGGCTGCCTCAGCCACCGCGTTGTCGCCTGCAGCAGCCTCGGCTGCCACCAGGTCGTCCCGATCAACCATTCCATGATCGTCGGAGCCGAAGCCGGCGAATCTCGCTAACCTGTTCATCAGAGCGTTACCTCGACTGCAAAAGACTATATCTGCGCTTAATCCAGCGGCGCCCGTTCGAGCCGCTCGCCAACCTGCTCGGTCACGTAGTCGCGCAACGCCTCGGGACCGAGGGCTTCGATGATCTCCCCAGCGAAACCGAGGCAGAGCATGCGCCTTGCGAGCGATGCCGAGATGCCCCGCGAGCGCAGGTAGAACAGCATCTCGGGCTCGATCTGGCCGACCGTCGTGCCATGACTACACTTGACATCGTCGGCATAGATCTCGAGCTGTGGCTTGGTATCAACCTCAGCATTCGCCGACAGGATCAGGTTGCGATTCGACATCGCGGCATCGGTCTTTTGCGCATCACGCGCCACATAGACCAGGCCGTCGAAGACCGCCCTGCCCTTGCCATAGAGAATGCCCTTGAAGCGCTCGCGGCTGCTGCAATTCGGCAGACCATGGCGGACGTCCATGTGGTAGTCGATCAACTGCTTATCACCGGCTAGGTAGAGCCCCTGCAGATCGCACTCGGCGTGCTCGCCACTGAAGCGGGTGACCAGATCCGTGCGCGCCCAAGTGCCACCGAGGCCAATATTGACGCCAGCATAGTGGCTATTGGCATCCTGGCTCAGGTAGAGCCCGGTAATATGAAAGGCATTCGGGCTCTCCTGCTGCACCCGCGCATGCTTCAGCAGGGCATCGCGGCCGAGTGACAGCTCAAGGACGGAATTGGTGCAGTACAGCGCGTCACCAAGGCTCACGTAGCGCTCGATGACCTGTGCCTGGGCACCGTCGCCGAGACTGATCAGGTGTCTGGGCTGAGCCACCCGTGGCTCCTCCATCCCAACCGACAGGTGAATGACCTCAATCGGCCGCTCAAGCAGCGCGCCCCGCTCGAGCAACAAGACCAGACCGTCCTGCATCGCGGCGGTATTCAGCGAGGCGAAGAGGTGGCTGCCCTCGCCCGCAATCCGTGTCAGAACACCTTGGAGTGCGTCAGGGTCAGACTCGATCATGCGCTGCAAGCTACCAACGCGCACGCCCCGCGGCAGCGTCCCGAGATCAGACAGCGCCTCGGAGTAGCGCCCATTCACCAGCACGGCACGATGGGCATCAAGCCCCGGCACGAGGATCTCTTCGATGTCATCCGGCGTCAGCGCTGTCAAGGATTCGTCAACCTGGACGAAGCCCTGATCGATCAACGAGCGCAGCCCGGTGTAGCGCCAACTCTCGGACTTGCCGGTTGGAACCGCCTGGGCGCGCACACGCTCTGCGGCCTGCTGACGCTCAGCGGCGAGCCAGTCCTGCGCGGTGCCGGAGCTGGTGGCGTCGACTGCGGCACCGCCACTGAGGCCCTGAAGCCAGCCCGCAAAGGCCTCCGCGGCCTCGGTCTGCTGTCGACTGCTATTCGCTGCTGCGCTCATGCTGCCTCCCCATCAACGATCCAGCCGTAGCCTTTCTCCTCGAGCTCGAGCGCCAGCTCCTTGCCGCCGGAGCGGATGATCTGGCCCTTGGCGAGTACATGGACATAGTCAGGCTCAATGTAATCGAGCAGACGCTGATAATGGGTGACGACGATCATCGAGCGCTCTGGGCTGCGCAGCGCGTTGACGCCGTCGGCGACGATGCGTAAGGCATCGATATCGAGGCCCGAGTCGGTCTCGTCCAAGATCGCCAGCTTTGGCTCGAGCATGGCCATCTGGAAGATCTCGTTACGCTTCTTCTCGCCGCCGGAGAAGCCGAAATTGACCGGACGCTTGAGCAGACTGTCGTCTAGGTGCAGCACCTTCAGCTTCTCCTTCATCAAGCGCATGAAGGAGACCGCGTCGAGTTCGTCCTCGCCGCGCGATTTGCGGATCGCATTCAACGCCGCCTTGAGGAAGTACATGTTATTGACACCGGGCAGTTCAACCGGGTACTGAAACGCCAGGAACAGGCCCAGGCGAGCACGTTCTTCGGGATCAAGCTCGAACAGGTCAGTGCCGTCGAGCTTGGCGCTACCGGCGGTCACCTCATAGCCTTCGCGACCCGAGAGGACATGCGCAAAGGTGCTCTTGCCCGAGCCATTCGGCCCCATGATCGCATGAACCTCGCCAGGCCCGACCTCGAGGTCGAGGCCACGCAGAATCTCTTTGTCACCGACAGTCGCCTTCAGGCCCTTCACAGATAACATGCTGATGCTCCTAAGTCATGGTGGGCGCAGCGGCGAACGTTTTCGCACTCACTCACGCCCTCGTGTTCTTTACTTGGCCTTTACTCGGCCTTGATGGGATCGATCTTGGTTGCCGGCGCTTGGGGCAGCCCAATGCCCTGCGGTTATAGGCATGCGCAGAGGGTCATGCCACAGCTAACGCCGGGTAACTAAATGCCCGCGGGTCCGTCATCAGCCAACTGCGCCTTCGAGACTGATGCTGAGCAGCTTCTGGGCCTCGACCGCAAACTCCATGGGCAGCTCATTGAAGACCTCTTTGCAGAAGCCGTTGACGATCATCGAGACCGCGTCCTCTTCTGAAAGCCCACGCGAGCGGCAATAGAATAGTTGGTCGTCGCTGATCTTCGAGGTCGTCGCCTCATGCTCCATCTTCGCGCTGGAGTTCTTGACTTCGATGTACGGAAAGGTGTGCGCACTCGATTTATCCCCGATCAGCAGGGAATCGCACTGCGTATGGTTACGAGCCCCTTCAGCGCGCGCGGCGATGCGAACCAGCCCACGGTAGGCCTGCTGGCCATGCTGCGCGCTAATGCCCTTGCTGACGATGGTCGAGCTGGTGTTCTTGCCCAGGTGGATCATCTTGGTGCCGGTATCGGCCTGCTGCCGGCCCTTGGTTACCGCCACCGAGTAGAACTCGCCGACTGAATCGTCGCCACGCAGGATGCAGCTCGGATATTTCCAGGTGATGGCCGAGCCGGTCTCGACCTGGGTCCAGCTGATCTTCGATCGGTGGCCACGGCAGTCGCCGCGCTTGGTGACGAAGTTGTAGATCCCACCCTTGCCATCCTCGTCGCCCGGATACCAGTTCTGTACCGTCGAATACTTGATCTCGGCGTCATCAAGGGCGATCAGCTCAACCACGGCCGCGTGCAGCTGATTCTCGTCGCGCTGCGGTGCGGTACAGCCTTCAAGGTAGCTGACATAGCTGCCCTCGTCAGCGACGATCAGCGTGCGCTCGAATTGCCCCGTATTCGCCGTGTTGATGCGGAAGTAGGTGCTCAGCTCCATCGGGCAGCGGGTGTTCTTCGGCACATAGACGAAAGTGCCATCGGTGAACACCGCTGAGTTGAGCCCGGTGTAGAAGTTATCGGTCGGCGGCACCACGGTGCCGAGGTATTTCTGCACCAGCTCGGGATACTCTTGTACCGCCTCCGAGATGGAGCAGAAGATGACGCCGGCCTCGTGCAACTTCTCGCGGAAGGTGGTCGCCACCGAGACGCTATCGAACACCGCATCGACGGCGATGCCAGCGAGCGCCTTTTGCTCTTCGATCGGGATACCGAGCTTCTGGTAGGTCTCCAACAGGATGGGATCGACCTCGTCGAGACTCTTGGGACCCTCCTTTTTCTTCGGTGCCGAGAAGTAAGAGATCGCCTGGTAGTCGATCGGTGGGTAGTGCACCGCGGCCCAGGTTGGGGTCGGCATATCGAGCCACTTACGATAGGCCGCCAGGCGCCACTCGGTCATCCACTCGGGCTCGCCCTTGCGCGCCGAGATCGCCCGAACCACGCCCTCGTCAAGGCCGGGTGGCAGAGTGTCAGACTCGATCTCGGTGACAAATCCGTGCTCATAGCCGGCGTTGACGAGATCGTCGTACTGGCCGACGGTGTCGGCCTTGCTCTCGGCCGTAATGGCCTCTGCTGGGATAGCACTCATGGGTGTCCGCTCCGATACCTGAGTAGTTTACTAGGTTATAGTACGACGACAATGCAGGGTTTCAAGACCCTTGGCCATCGTTTTGTTGAAATCTGGCCGCGCGAAACGGGCTGCTCGGCCGCAGAGATCATTACGAGGGACGGTACTTTCAAGCATCAGCGTACATTCATTCGCCTCGGCAACTTAATCGCAATTATTCTCATCCCTCTTGCTATCTCTGCTCGGTGCACACAAACTAGGCTCTGGCGTCCCGACCTTCGGGCCAACGCCACTGACTACGATCACAGTATTTTCGATCCCACCACTTGGCGATCCCACCACTTGGAGCCTGTTCGACCTATGATACCGATCCGTTCTCGCACCCACCTGCTGTCCTTGCGTGCATCGTTCGCCGCGATTTGCCTAGCGATCGCCATTACGCCAGCGCTTGCCGCTGCCGACGACGAAGTCAATCTCTACTCAGCACGCAAGGAAGCCTTGATCAAACCCCTCCTTGAGCGCTTCACCGAGGAGACCGGGATCACCGTCAACCTGGTCACGGGCAAGGCTGACGCCCTCCTTCAGCGCCTGAAGAACGAAGGCCCAAACAGCCCCGCCGACATCTTGCTGACCGTCGACGCCGGCAACCTCCACCGCGCCAAGGCAGGCGGGCTCACGCAGTCCTTTAGCTCCGAGGTGGTCGAGGCCGCCGTGCCCGCGACCTACCGCGACCCGAACGGTCATTGGACCGGACTCTCGCTGCGCGCGCGCCCCATCATGTACGTGAAGGGCAAGGTCGAGCCGTCTGAACTCTCGACTTACGAGGCGCTGGCCGATGAACAGTGGAAAGGCCGCATCTGCATCCGCTCATCGAGTAACGTCTACAACCAGTCGTTGGTGGCCTCGATCATCGCCGCCGACGGCACCGAGGCCGCACAAGCCTGGGCCGAGGCGATTGTCGCTAACATGGCGCGGCCACCCAAAGGCGGAGATCGTGACCAAATCAAGGCGGCCGCCGCGGGTCAATGCGATATCGCAATCGCCAACACCTACTACCTGGCCGGGATGTTGAAGTCCGACGACCCAGGCGAGAAGGAGCCCGCCGAAAAGGTCGCCGTCTTCTGGCCCAATCAGCCTGGCGCCGGTGACGGCCGCGGCACCCATGTTAATGTCAGTGGCGCGGCCCTCACCGCCGCGGCGAGCAACAAAGACGCTGCGGTCAAGCTGATCGAATACCTCGTCAGCCCTGAATCCCAGGCCTGGTACGCCGAGGTCAATGGCGAATACCCGGTCCGCGAGGGGGTCGAGATCAGCCCCGTGCTCGCCGAATGGGGGAGCTTTGAGGCCGACGATCTCGACCTGATCGAGCTCGGCGAACTCAACGGCGCGGCGCTCATGCTGATGGATCGCGCTGGCTGGAAGTAGCCACCCTCTGCCGAAAAGCGTCCTTTCGATAGCCATGCGCCACCCTTGCGTTACCCGTCTCACGCTCTGTGTAACCCGTCACGGGTCGCTTGGGCTGGCGCCGGTCGAATGAGACCCCGCCTCGTACTCATGGCGCGGCGCCACCCCGGAAAACGAATCACGTGAGATTCACATCAGCCTGAGATTCACGTCAAAAAGCGTCTGCCCTAAGCGAAGGCTGATGCCTCAAGCATCGATCCGGCTTATGATGGAGCACCCTCCCGACCGGGTCGGGAACTCGCCATTCGCCCTCGCTTCAGCCTGCTTCCGCTCCGCCTCCATGACTGCCTCTCTGTCCGCCCACCCCGGGCGCCTCGCCTTCATGACCCGTGCTCGGCTCCGCCCTTGGCCCGGCTTGGTGGTGCTGGTGGCCATGCTGCTGGCGCTTCCCATCTTGGTCGTCGTCGGCTTCGTCTTCGTGCCAGCCGGCGAGGTTTGGCGGCACCTAGTCGACACCGTGTTGGTCGACTACGTCTCGAATTCACTGCTACTCATGCTCGGCGTCAGCGTCGGCACCGTTATCGGCGGCGTTGGCACCGCCTGGCTGACGAGCATGTGCCGGTTCCCTGGCCGTGGTCTGTTCGAGTGGGCGCTGCTGCTGCCGATGGCGATGCCGGCCTATATCATCGCCTACACCTACACCGGCATGCTCGACTTCGCTGGCCCGGTGCAGACCCTGATCCGCGATCTGACTGGCTGGGGTTGGGGCGATTATTGGTTTCCGCAGATTCGCTCGTTGCCCGGCGCTGCGGTGATGCTGTCGCTGGTCCTCTATCCGTACGTCTATTTGTTGTCGCGGGCTGCGTTCTTGAGTCAGTCACTCTGCGTGCTCGATGTCAGCCGCACCCTCGGCAATGGCCCTTGGCGGACCTTTTTCACAGTCGCGCTGCCGCTGGCCCGGCCGGCCATCGTCGCCGGCCTCTCGCTGGCGTTGATGGAGACGCTCGCGGACTATGGCACGGTCGAATATTTTGGCGTCTCGACCTTCACCACTGGCATCTTCCGCACCTGGTTCGGTCTCGGCAATCCGGCCGCCGCTGCCCAGCTCTCCGCGCTCCTGCTCGGCTTCGTCTTCGCGCTGATCCTGCTTGAGCAGACCTCTCGCGGGCAGGCGCGTTACCACGACACCGGCCAGCGCCGGCAATCCATCCGACGGCTCGAGCTGACCGGGTGGCGCGCTCTCGCCGCCTTCGGCTTTTGCATGGCGCCGCTCAGCCTTGGCTTTCTGCTGCCCGCTGGCCAGCTGACGGTTTGGTCGATCACCGTCGTCGATCAGCGCCTGGATGCTGAATTCGCCCGTCTCGCCCTCAACAGTCTCGGGCTCGCCGCCGGGGCTGCCCTGCTCGCGCTCGCGCTCGCGCTGCTGCTCGGCTACGGCCGCCGCCTGCTGCCGACACGGCTGGTCCGCGCTGCGGTGCGCACGGCCGGGATGGGCTACGCGGTGCCTGGCACCGTAATCGCGGTCGGCGTCATGATCCCCTTCGCTTGGGTCGACAACAGCGTCGATAGCTGGATGCGAGCGACCTTCGGTGTCTCCACCGGCCTGTTGCTGAGCGGGTCGTTGGTGGCGCTGATCTTTGCCTATCTGGTTCGCTTCCTGGCCGTCTCGTTGCAAACAGTTGAGTCCGGATTGGCAAAGATCCGCCCCTCAATGGATGAGGCTGGGCGCTCAATGGGTCTGCGGCCGGCTCAGGTGCTGCGCCACATCCACATGCCGATGCTCCAAGGCAGCCTGCTCACGGCGCTGCTGTTAGTCTTCGTCGATGTACTGAAAGAGTTACCGGCGACGCTGATCCTGCGCCCGTTCAATTTCAATACCCTGGCGGTCCGCGCCTATGAGCTGGCCTCCGATGAGCGCCTGGCCGACTCCGGTCCGGCGGCACTGACCATCGTCGTCGCCGGGCTGATCCCGGTTATCATCCTGAGCCGCTCAATCACCCGCTCGCGTGCCAGTGTTTGAGCCACCAATCCTTGCCGCCAATTCGATCGGTGCCGATCCTGAGCCACCTGTTCGACCCCCATCTTGGCCCAGCCGTCTTAGCCCAGTCATGAGTGATCGTCGCAGAACTTGACCCCAGATGCCCTCACTAGCAGCAAATCACACAGGCGCCGCGCAACTTCCAGAAATGACAGAGCGCATGCAGCCGAGCCCACCCGTTCGCTTAGCGGTTCGCGAGGTGGATATCGCTTACGGCGAGACCACCGTCGTGCGCAACGTCAGCTTTGTGCTCGAGACCGGCACCATCGGCTGCCTCCTCGGCCCCAGCGGTTGCGGCAAGACCACGCTGTTGCGCGCCATCGCCGGTTTCGAGCCGATCACCCAGGGCGAGATCCTGATCCGCGGCCAGCGCGTCGCACAGCCCGGTTGGATGCTGCCGCCTGAGCGCCGGCATATCGGCATGGTGTTCCAAGACTTCGCCCTGTTCCCGCACCTCTCGGTAGCACGCAATATCGGCTTTGGTCTACGCTCGATGAGCAGCCCACAACGCCGCGAGCGCGTCAGCGAGTTGCTGGAGCTGGTTGGTCTGAGTCAAGCCGCAGACCTGTTCCCACATGAACTCTCAGGCGGCATGCAGCAGCGAGTCGCGCTTGCGCGAGCCATGGCCCCTCGCCCCGACATCCTGCTTCTCGATGAGCCCTTCTCGAGCATGGACGCCGAACTGCGCGAGCAGTTGGCCCGCGAGGTGCGGGCGATGCTGAAACGCGAAGGGGTGACCGCCATTCTGGTGACCCACGATCAGCTCGAGGCCTTCGCCATGGCGGACATGATCGGGGTGCTGAATGCAGGGACCGTGCACCAATGGGGCACCGGTTTCGGGCTCTACCACGAGCCGGCCGATCGCTTTGTCGCCGACTTTATTGGTCAGGGCGCCCTGCTCCCGGCGCGGGTGCTCGATGCGCATCAGGTGCGTACCGAACTCGGCCGCATCAGCAGCGCGCAGCCCCATGGACTCGATACCGACATCGCCGCTGAGGTGCTGATTCGCCCGGATGACGTCCTGTACGACGAATCCAGCCCGCGCCGGGCGACCATCGTCGAGCGCGCATTCAGGGGCGCAGAGTTCCTCTACACTCTGCAACTCGATAGCGGCTCAGAGGTCCTCTGCTTGGTACCAAGCCATCATCGCCATGCGGTCGGAGAGCGCATCGGCATTCGCCTCGAGGCCGACCATCTGGTGGTCTTCGCCTGCCCCTGCGCTGGCTCGCAATGAGACCTGAGCCAATCCAGCCAACGCGGTTCAGTGGCTCAAGGTTGGTTGCCTGAAGGTCAAGGCCCTGGCGGTTAAGGCAGAGCACAAGGCACGGCGAGCAACGGCAGCAACCTCTCGGCTCAACCCTTGTTCAACCGTTGTGTTCATCTGATGCCGAATCCGCCGCCCTAGCGTCGTCTGGAGACGGCGCGGATTTGGGATCAGGCTTGCGCATGATGGCCGGTTGTGGGGCTGGGCCCTCGCCATCGCGAAAGAGCCAAACGAAACCCGCGATCATCGCGACGAAGGCGAGAACAAGAAAGACATTGGTCCAAAACATGATGGCATCCGGGCGATCAACACCTCAGTGGCGACCGCTTGCTGGGGTGAATGTTGGGGTGAATGTTAAAGTTTCGCGCAGTATAGACACAGACCTCGGTCAACGCTCAATCGGCGACAACGATGCGATCACCGACCCGCATCCTCGAGTAAACGAACCTCGCGTCCTCATGCCGCAAACGCACGCAGCCATGGGACTCGGGTTGGCCGGTCACGTAGCCTTCGTGCACAAAGTAAGGGCCGGTGAACTGCAGCGAATAGGGCATCGGCGTCGGCCGGTCGAAGAAATTCGTGTAGCTACCCGAGCGCTTGTTGATGTCCTTCGACTGCACAAGGTACTTGCCCCTGGGGGTTGGATGCTCTGGAGTCCCGGATGAGATCGGCCCGGTCCAAACCAGCTGATCATCCTCGAAGTAGTTGAAGCGCTGCTCCGCCAAACGGATGTCGAGCTGGCGCTTTTCGGCGCTGGCTAAGCTGGCCGGGTCTGGTGGAAGCGGATTGACGACCTGAGAGACAGGTGCTGAGGCCGACGCCGCAACAGCTGACTGCTGCTCACGTGCCCGCGCGCCCGCGGTGGACGCTTCCGCGCTGGCACTGAGATCGCCCTTGTCCAGTGCCGACCTGGGCACCGATTGGCTCGCCCCGCCATCAGCGCTGAGCCGTGGCACATCCGACGGCAGTGGGGGATAGGGCTGTGAGGCACAGCCCGCAAGCAGTAATAGCCAAACACAGGCCAGTATGACGACGTTGTACATCGGTGCAGAGATCTCGCGCAGGACTACCAGCAGGATTACCAAATGAGCTCGATTGTCAGTGACAGCGAGTGTCACAGTTAATTGACAATTATCAAACCGATTTGGTGCGGTTTTTCGATAATAACCGCATGCAGATGCCCGTCCAAGACCCAAGCACAGCGACCAAGCACAGCCCGCGCGCGCGCATGCGGCCGGCCAACAGTGGCCGTCGTATCCGACGCGAGAAGCGCACCATCACGGCGATGCTCAACCTCTATTGCCAGGATCATCATGCTGCTCGCGGCGTTTCGAGCCAACGCTGTGATGAGTGCGACGAACTCCTGCGCTATGCCCATCAGCGACTCGACAACTGCGTGTTTGGCGAGTTGAAGCAACCCTGCAATCAATGCACTGTGCACTGCTATAGCAAAAGCCTGCGCCCGCGTATCGTCGAGGTCATGCGCTACGCAGGGCCGCGCATGACCCTGCGCTATCCGCTCTTAAGCATCCTGCATCTGTGGGATAAGTTACGGGCGCGCTGAGCAATCGACGACTTTCTGATCCACAACTTTTAGCTGGCCGCTAGCTGGCCGCTAGCTGGCCGCCGGCCGCGGCGAATTGAAGACGCAAACCGACACCGCCCGCCCATCGACCGGTCAACCAATCGGTCAACCGATCGGTGCAACCCCAAACAGCGCTTTGTGCGCCCAGAGCAAGAACAGCACATAGAGCGCAAGGCCCGCAGCGAGCGCGATCCAGTCGTTGAACCGTCCATCAGGCGCTGCCGGCACCGGAACCGGCGCGCGATGTTTCAAGGAGATGCGATCTACCACGGCCCAGGCCAGGAAGCCGCCGAACAGCAGCAGGTCGGCCAGGGTGCCGTTGGCGAGCAGGTGAGCCAGGGCCCAGATCTTAGTGGCCAGCAGCATCGGGTGCTTGGTCGTCCGCTGGATACGGCCAGGAAGATAGGCGGCAAGCAGCAGCACGAACACCGGCACCATCAGCAGCAGCGTGATGTGCCGCATCCAAACCGGCGGCTGGTAGAGGACGATGGGATCAACCGCGATGCGCGCCTGCCCATACCCCATGACAATGAGATAAAGGCCGAGCAACGAGATCAGCCCATAGATGGCCTTCCAAGGCACCTCCCCCAATCGGCCAGCGGTTCGATTGCGCCAGTCGGCATCGATGATCGACACTGAGTGTACGCCGAGAAACAAGATCAGTCCGAGAATCAACCAGAGCATAATTAAAATCTCACATTAACAACGGTGTAGCGCTGCCGCTGAGCCCATGCCGGGCTCCAACCAGGGCTTTGGACCGCGCTGATCAAACCGACATCAGATGCCCAAGCGCGCGCGAAGAAAGAATCCCTGGTCGATGCTAGAGTATCGACCTGGAGGGGGCAGCCAGGGTGACGATGCCCGCCACGACTGAATCAAGGCGAATAACGTCCATAGCGCGTTACCACTCCGGATGATGAAGCGCTTGTTTCAGGGTAACGTCCAAAGCTCATCGCCACACCCGAACGATGAAACGCTTGTTTCACGGTAACAGGATCTGCCATCGCATGACAGAGACCCCAATCCTCTTGACCGAGTTAGACCGACTCCCAGAAGGGTTGGTCGAGCTTAACAGCGCCGAGCTGATCTCCCAACTCAAGGGGCCAACGCTGATCCATCTTGATGGCGAGCGCAAACCGCCTCTGTTCGTCTCAGTGCTGATGCACGGCAATGAGCCAGTCGGTTGGGACGCGGTGCGACTGATGCTGAGTCAATGCCTCGAGCGCCACGGCCAATTGCGCCTGCCGCGAGCGATGAGCCTGTTTATCGGCAATGTCCATGCCGCGGCAGCCAATGCACGACATTTGCCCGACCAGCCTGATTTCAACCGCGTCTGGCCGGGGACTGAGCAGCCGCCATCACCGACCCAACAGCTGATGGCCGAGGTGGTGGCGCGGATGGCGCAGCGCGGGATCTTCGCAAGCATTGACCTGCACAACAATACCGGCACCAATCCGCACTACGCCTGCGTCAACCGCATCGACAACCGATATCTGCATCTCGCGCGTTTGTTCTCACGCACGGTGGTCTATTTTGTTCGGCCGACCGGCGTGCAGTCCCAAGCCATGGCCAAACTCTGCCCTGCCGTCACCCTTGAATGTGGGCGAGTCGGTGACCGGCACGGTATTGAGCACGCCCGGGAGTTTATCGACGCCTGCCTGCACCTCTCAGAGCTGCCTGAGCACGCCCTACCGGTCCAAGATATCGACCTCTTTCACACCGTCGCCCGGGTGACGATCCCGGAGCAGATCAGCTTCGGCTTTCCTCCGCACCAGGCGCAACTGGTGCTCTCGCCAGAACTCGAGCGGTTCAACTTCCGCGAGCTACCCGCTGGAACTGCCTTTGCGCGCGTTCGAGAGGGTGGTCATCTCGAGGCTCGAGATGAGCATGGCCGCCTCGTCACCAACCGCTACTTCAGCACCGAGGAAGGCGAGCTGAAACTGCGCGAGCCGGCGATGCCGTCAATGCTCACCGCTGACGCGACAGTGATTCGCCAAGACTGCCTGTGCTATCTGATGGAGCGCTACGGCCAGCACTTACCGGCGCGGCACTGAGCCCAGGTTCACTCAACCACCACCGCCACCGGGCCGTCCATCGGCTGCTCGCTGCCGTGGCGGAGAAAGGCCGCTGCTCGATAGAGCCCGACCAGCGTCTTAGCGTCTGTGATGGTGCCGTTGAGACACCATTCGAGCACCTGATCGAGCGCGACCCAGTGCACCTCGATCACCTCATCAGCACCATGCCCGAGATCGACCTCGCTCAGGCCGCGCGCCAAGAAGAGATGGATCACCTCGGCAAACACGCCAGGCGAGCTATGCAAATGGCCGAGCGAATCCCAGGTCGCCGCCACCAGCCCCGCCTCCTCCGCCAGCTCACGCTCAGCGGTTGCGGCCGGGCCTTCGCCAGGGTCAAGCTTGCCGGCAGGGAGTTCCCACAACCAGCCCCCGGCGACGTATCGATATTGCCTGAGCAGGCAGACGCGACGCCGATCGTCGATCGCCACCGCAGCCGCACCGCCGGGGTGGCGGATGACTTCGAGATCGACACGACGACCATTCGGCAGGCGCACACGCTCGATACCGACGTCGATAATCTTGCCTTGGAACATCGGGCGTCGGATCACCTCGCCCACGTCATCGTTCGGATCGTCAGCGCTCAATATCTGAACCTAGAGGCAGAACAACCAAGATCACAGAATATTACCAGGCGACCACTTGAAGCAAAGGCCAAAGGCGACAGCGGGCGGCTAAATCGCGCAGAGCGCCCGTTTGCGCGCCTGACTTGACGCGCAAGACATCGAATTCGGGGCTGACCGCCGAGAGGCACTGAGATTTGCAGCCGACACGGTAACGCTACCGTCATCACGTGGACATAGAATGCGCCGCATCGATCGAAGTGAAAGCCGCGGGACACTGCTTATGCCAACCGTAATGATCGTCGACGACGAGCCCGATATCCGCGAGGTGATGCGCTTTGCGCTCGAGGAAGGCGGATTCCGGGTGCTCGAGGCCGGCCATGCCGATGATGCGCGCAAGCTACTCGCCGAAGGGCCTGACCTAGTGCTGCTCGATTGGATGCTGCCGGGACGCTCCGGACTCGAGCTCGCCGCGCAGCTCAAACAGAACCCCAAGTCGCGCAACATCCCGATTATCATGGTCAGCGCGCGCGGCGAGGAGGAGGACCGGGTCAAGGGCCTAGATACCGGCGCCGACGATTACATCACCAAGCCCTTCTCGCCGCGCGAGATGGTGGCACGGGTGAACGCGGTCTTGCGCCGCAGCAAGCCAGATGAGGTCAGTGATCAGACCGAGATCGGCGGCCTGATCATCGACAATATCAGTCATCGCGTCAGCGCCAACGGCATTGCGATCGATATCGCCCCAACCGAATATCGTCTGTTGCATTTCTTTATGACCCACGCCGACCGCGCCTTTAATCGCTCACAGCTGCTCGATCAGGTCTGGGGCGACCAGGTCTACGTCGAAGAACGCACAGTCGATGTCCATGTTCGCCGCCTGCGCAAGGCACTCGAGAAGACCGGCCATGAGCACCTGCTGCAAACCGTTCGCGGGGTCGGTTACCGGTTCTCGGACAAGTAAAGGCAACCGCGCAATGAGCAACGGTGCAAGGTACGAGCTTGGGCTCCTGTTCGCCGCCGGACTTGGCTCTGCCCTACTCATCGGTCTCGGCCTCGGCTGGGCGGAAGCGCTGCTCATCGCCCTCTGCCCGCTCCTCGCACGGCATGCCTGGAACCTGTTTCGACTGGCGCGCTTGATTCGACGCCAGCATCGCCTCGTCCCGCCTTTCCCAAGCGGCATCTGGGGCGACATCTATCGCGCCATTGGCCAATACCAGCAGCGCGGCCGCAAGGGCCGTAAGCGTCAGCTGCGCTTCTTTCGCCGCTTTCGCGAAGCGGCCAATTCGGTGCCTGACGCCTTAGTGGTCCTGGACAAGAACCGCCGTATCGAATGGGCCAACCCCGCGGCTCAGGTGTTGATGGACGTGCATTGGCCACGCGACGATGGCAGGGCCTTGTCTGAGGTCTTCGAGCACCCGGAGCTTTCCAGTTACATCGTCGCTGGCGAGTACGCCCGGCCGCTTGAGGTCGCACCCGCCCACAACCGCTCCGTCATGCTCAGCATCCGCGTCGCCCCCTTCGGCGAACGCAAAAAACAGCGTTTGGTAGTGGGTCGCGATATCACCAAGGTCTTCCATCTGAACCTGATCCGGCGTGACTTCGTCGCCAACGCCTCACACGAGCTGCGCACGCCGCTGACGGTGATCACCGGGTTCTTAGAGACTCTCGCCGATTCCGCCCAGACCCCTGTCGGTCATCGCCGGCCACTCAACCGGATGCAACATCAGGCCGAGCGTATGCGCAGCATCATCGAAGACCTGCTGACCCTGTCGCGGTTGGAGATGGACGAGCAGGCCTTGGAGGTTCATCCGGTCGATGTGCCCGAGGAGTTAGAGCAGATCGTCGCGGATGCCTCTGCGCTCAGCGGCGGCCGCCATCAGTTCCAGATCAAGATCGATCACGACCTGATGCTGCTCGGGAAGGATTCTGAGCTACGCAGCGCGTTCTCCAACATCCTGTTCAACGCGGTCAAGCACACCCCGCCCGGCAGCCACATCCGGCTGAGTTGGTCACGAACGGCGAGTGGTCCGGTGTTGACCGTGGCCGATAACGGCCCCGGGATCGCCCCGAAGCATATCCCACGGCTGACCGAACGCTTCTATCGGGTGGACAAGGCACGCTCGCGAGAGTCTGGCGGCACCGGGCTCGGACTCGCCATCGTCAAGCATGTCCTCAGCCGGCATCAAGCACGACTCGTGGTTGCCAGTGAGCTAGGCCAGGGAACCGAATTCAGCTGCCACTTCCCGTCAGAACATGCCCTGAGCGCGGCTCGGCTCAAGCACCATCGTCAGGCCAATCATCTCGCCACGGCAGCCCGAGCTGAGACCTAAGGCAGCGCTGAACCAGCCACCCTGGCTCACAGCACGGCCGGACCGCCTTCGGCCTTCACCTTACCTGTCTCTTTCGCCTATCTCTTTCGCCTGTCTCTTTCGCCTGTCTCTTTCGCCTGTCTCTTTCGCCTGTCGCTTTCCAGTTCACCCCAAACGCTGTTCCGGCGTCAGGGTCTTGATCGACAGCGCATGGAGTTCGCCGGAGGCGATCTGCGCCTTCACGGTATCCATGACTAACCGCTGCTTCTTAATCGGGGTCAGACCACTAAAAGCGTCGCTGACCACAACCGCCTCGAAGTGACTCCCGTCACCCGTCACCTCAACCTCAGACCCAGGAAGGCCATTGCGGATCAACTGTGCTACTGCTTCGATTTCCATCGTCTTGACTGCTCGCTTGTCGGTGGGCCATTGCGGCCCGGTTCTGCTTGTGACGGCTATGTTGGGTTGCGAGGCCAGTCGAGCAAGGGACTCAGCCCTCGAGTCCTTCCATGCGGATGCGCACCACCTTGCCAGAGATCCCATCAAAGGCCTCGATGCGGGCGATGGCACGGTTCATCGCTGCCTCTTCGATGCGGTGGGTGAGCAGGATCAAGGGCACCGTGCTCTCGCCCTCCGCCGGCTCCTTCTGCTTGATCGCCTCGATGCTGATCCCCTCCTCGCTCAAGATGCCAGCGATGCTCGCCATCACGCCGGGACGATCCAGTGCGGTGATGCGCAGATAGTAGGCGGTCTCAACGGCATCGATTGGCAGCACTGGGGTATCGGCCAGCTCACCAGGCTGGAAGGCGAGGTGCGGCACCCGGTTGGTCGGGTCGGTGGTCAGCGCACGCACCAGGTCGACCACGTCGGCGACGACCGCTGAGGCCGTCGGCAACGCGCCGGCTCCAGCCCCGTAATAGAGCGTCGGTCCAACCGCATCGCCCTTGACCAGCACCGCGTTCATCACCCCATCGACATTGGCGATCAACCGCCGATGCGGGATGAGCGTCGGATGCACGCGCATCTCGATGCCGGCGGTGGTGCGGCGCGTGATCCCGAGATGCTTGATGCGATAGCCCAGTTCAGCGGCAAAGGCGACATCCTGCGGCTCGATCTGCGAGATGCCCTCGGTGAAGGTCTTGTCGAACTGCAGCGGTATCCCAAAGGCCAGTGAGGCGAGGATGGTCAGCTTATGCGCCGCGTCGATGCCTTCGACATCGAAGGTCGGGTCCGCCTCGGCATAGCCGAGCCGCTGCGCCTCCGCCAGCACATCCGCAAAGTCGCGGCCCTTATCGCGCATCTCGGTAAGGATGAAGTTGCCGGTGCCATTGATGATGCCAGCGATCCACTCGATCCGATTCGCAGCCAGGCCCTCGCGCACCGCCTTGATGATCGGGATACCGCCGGCGACCGCGGCCTCAAACCCGACCATCACGCCCTTGGCCTGGGCCGCGGCGAAGATCTCGTTGCCATGCATCGCAATCAGTGCCTTGTTGGCGGTGACCACATGCTTGCCATTCTCGATCGCCTTCAGTACCAACTCACGCGCCGGCGAGTAGCCACCGATCAGCTCGATGACGATCTCGACTTCAGGATCATCGACGACCGCAAAGGCATCATCACTAATGCGCTCGATCTGCTCGAGCCCCTGGATCCGCGCTGGATCATACTGACGCGCAGCAGCGTGCGTGATCTGAATGGCACGCCCGGCGCGGCGCGCGATCTCATCGGCGTTACGCGTCAGGACGGTGACACTACCGCCGCCAACGGTGCCCAAGCCCAGCAGACCGATCTTGACCGGTTCCATAGGTTCTCCTCGTGCTTATCGCTGATCGCGGCGACACCGCCGCGCATGATGTTAGGGTGGCGTCGAGCCAGCGCGCGCATCCTCACGGAACATCTGCTTGATGCCGCGAACCGCCTGGCGGGTTCGATGCTCGTTCTCGATCAGGCTGAAGCGCACATGGTCATCGCCATAGTCGCCAAAGCCGACGCCCGGAGAGACCGCAACCTTGGCATCACGCAGCAGCTTCTTCGAGAACTCCAGCGAGCCCATCTCGCGATAGGCCTCCGGGATGCGCGCCCAGACGAACATGGTCGCCTTCGGGCGCTCGACCGCCCAGCCGGCCTCGTTCAAGCCATCGCAGAGACAATCGCGACGGCCCTGATACATATCGCGGATCTCGGCGACGCAATCCTGCGGCGACTCCAAGGCATGGATGGCCGCAACCTGGATCGGCGTGAAGGTGCCGTAATCGAGGTACGACTTGATCCGCGCCAGGGCCGCAATCAGCTGCGGATTGCCGCACATGAAGCCGATCCGCCAGCCTGGCATGTTGTAGCTCTTCGACATCGAGAAGAACTCGACCGCGATCTCCTTTGCCCCCGGAATCTGCAGGATCGAGGGTGCCTTGTAGCCGTCGAAGACGATATCCGCATAGGCGATGTCGTGCACCACCCAGATGCCGTGCTCGCGGGCAATCTCGACCACCTGCTCGAAGAACGCCAGATCCACGCACTGGGTGGTGGGATTACCGGGAAAATTCAGCACCAACATCTTCGGTCGCGGCCAGGAGTCGAGAATCGCGCGGCGCAGCTCCTCGAAGAAGTCGACCTCCGGGGTCAGTCGCACGTGACGCACATCGGCGCCAGCGATGATGAAGCCGTAGGGATGGATCGGATAGGCTGGATTCGGCACCAGCACGGTGTCGCCTGCACCCATGGTCGCCAGCGCGAGATGCGCCAACCCTTCCTTCGAGCCAATCGTCACGATCGCCTCGCTACCGGGGTCCAGCTCGACATCGAAGCGATCCAGGTACCAACGCGCGATCGCGCGGCGCAGTCGCGGGATGCCACGCGAGACCGAATAGCGATGCGTATCGCGTCGCTGCGAGGCCTCGACCAGCTTGTCGACGATATGCTGCGGCGTCGGCTGATCGGGATTGCCCATCCCGAAGTCGATGATGTCCTCTCCTCGTGCTCGTGCCGCAGCCTTCAACTCATTGACAATATTGAAGACATAGGGCGGAAGCCGCTCGATACGGCGGAAACTCGGCTGCGGGGCGACCACGGAGACCTCTAACGGTGGAAATGGATAATCTAGAGAGTGTACAGCTGAGCTGGGCGGATCAAAAGCAACCTGCATCGCGCCGAGCGTCGAACGTGGCTCACTCGAGCGCCGCAGACCATGAGCGATCAGCCGATAGCACAGCTGGCCGGCTAGGTTCGAAGATGCTGCGCCGAGACCAACTCGCGGATTGCACCGGCAACATCGCCAGCTCGTCCTTGGTGGAGGGCAAACATCGCAGTACCCAAGTTCTGCCAATGCGCAGATAGAATCAAGACCCATCTCCTGTCCTCTGAAAGGACGCTTGAGCTGGCCCCGCTTTGCCTTCATTTAGGTCTCATTTTAGGTCGATTTTACCCAGCAAAACAGTCAGAAATAAAGTCGAAACTCGGTGGCTCATCAAGCCTCCGAGCACAACCTGGAGTCATGCATGGCGTTACGCATCAAGAGTCACTGGTGGAATGACGAGCATCAGCGCTCGCTCGACGAGATCGGCGGGGCACTGGCCTTCATCGCTTGGCGAATCGCCGTCGACAAGGCGATCTCGCTGCACTGCGAGCGCTTCGTCTATCGCGACGACGCCCAGCGACTGGAGGTGATCCAGGAATACCTGGTCTTCATGATCCAGATCGCCGATCGGCTCAGTCATGGCCTGCTCGACGACGCGCAACGGCGCGAGCTGATCACGGCCTTCGCAAAGAAATTGATCGAGCATGTGCAGGACAATAGCCAAGACCTGCTCGGCCCCGGCGACTACGGCTCGCCCTTCCTGAGCCGGCTGAATGCGCGCTCCGAGGAGTACGCCGAGTTCCAGCTCGACGACGAAGGCCCGACCTACCCCTTCCTGCGCCACCTCGGCTTCGAGATCCAGCAACTCATGGGGCGCGAAGAAGAAAACCGCTGGATCATCGACCAGGTGATGGACAAGGACGGCTGGGACGCTTACAAGCGCTTCGCCAAGGCGTTCCACGATCTCTTTGAATGACCGGGGGTCTGCGGCGCAAGCTGTCATGGGACGATCTCGTTGGATATGAACGCCTGTTCTTCATCGAACTTGCGGCTCAATCCAAATTGCAGTTCATACCGGCTGCAAGCACGCCGAATCCTGCGACTGGCAGTTTTCACACCAGTAGGTCGAACGCGGCTGTGCGCCAAGAATGGCGCGCCTTATCGGCAGATCGCAGCGCAGGCAAGGCAGACCGCGGCGGCCGTAGACCCACAGATGGGCGCGGCGATCTTGTGCAAAACGCGTTGTACGCGGACCACCGCCAAGATTGGCCTTGAGCAGCTCGGCTGCATGCCGATAGATCCCAACCAAGGCCTCATCACTGAGGCTATCCAAGGTTGCGAACGGGGAATGGTGCTCAAGAAAAAGAAGCTCAGACTTATAGACGTTGCCGATCCCGGCCGCCAAGCGCTGATCCAAGAGCACATCAACCAACAGCGTCGTCGGCGAGAGCAGTTGCCGAGCACGAGCCAGCAGCGCTGCTGGCTCGATCGGCTCGCTGATGAGATCGATGCCAAGCCGATGTTGTTGATCTGCCAGCCGGAAGCCCCCTTGCTCGAGCCACTCGGCCTGCTTGGCGTTGAAGCACACATAGTCCCAATCCAAGGCTTGGATCAGGATCGAGGCCTGCCGCCGCGGCCGCTGCCAAGGCTCCCCGGAGCGGTAACGATGCCAACTGCCGTAAAGTCCCAGGTGACTGCGTAGCAGTCGAGCATTGTCCAAGGCAATATAGAGATGCTTACCCTGAGCGCTGACGCGCTCGACCTGTGCCGGTCCGGCAGAGGCACCAAACGCCGGATGCAACCGTAGCGCCTGGATCGGTTGCCCGGCCAATGCCTGATCCAGAAACCGCGCCAGCTTGGTGATGGTATCGCCCTCGGGCATCTGCTGTTATCTCAGGTCTCATCTGGGGCCGCAGTCGGCCTTCGCTTGATCCACAGACAGCTTGATCCACAGACAAAGGAACTCATCATGGTCCTCGATTTCGCTCAGCTCTGCGAACTCCTCGAGATCGCCCCACCGGCCGTTGCAACCAAGGCTCCGCCCGCCGCTGCAACAAACGCTAGCCGAGCCGATGTCGATGCCGCCGCGGCGAACGCAGCGCCGAACCAATCCCGCCCAGCATACCGGGCCAGGATCAGCGGCTTTACCGGCGTCAACAGCCTGGCCCTCGCTGGACCCAGCGATCTGTGCTTCGCCGAGCACAAAGATCAGGCCGAGGCGGTGAGCAGCAGCCGAGCCGGTGCCGTTATCGTTCCGCCTGACTTTCCAGCGATCGATGGCCCGGAACTGCTTCGGACCACGCGCCCAAGAGAGCGTTTCTTCAGCATCGCCGAGCGCTTCGTTCCGCGGCCAACCACCGCAGGCATCCATCCTAGCGCCGTTGTCGACCCCAGCGCCCAGATTGAGGAAGAGGTCTCGATTGGCCCGAATGCGGTGGTCGGCGCAGAGGTCAGCATCGGGCCGCGCTCGATCATCGGCCCTGGCAGTGTCATCGAGGCCAAGGTCAGCATTGGTGCCGACTGTAACCTTGAGGCCAATGTCACCATCCACCGCGACTGCGAGCTGGGCGCTCGCTGCATCCTGCACTCAGGCTGCGTCATCGGCGGTGATGGTTTCGGCTTCGTCTGGGACGGCAGCAAGCATCGCAAGGTTCCGCAGCTCGGGCGCGTCGTCATTGAAGACGAGGTCGACATCGGCTGCAACAGCTGCGTGGATCGTGCCACCCTCGGCGAGACCCGCATCCGCTGCGGCACCAAGATCGACAATCTGGTTCAGATCGCCCACAACACCGACATCGGCGCACAGGTCATCCTGGTCAGCCAGTCTGGCGTTGCTGGTAGCAGCCGCCTCGGCACTGGCACCATCGTCGCCGGCCAGGTCGCCATCTCCGACCATCTTGAGATCGGTGCCGGCGCCCGCATCGGCGGGCAAGCGGGCGTGACCAAAGACGTTCCAGACGGGGCGACCGTCTTCGGCACCCCGGCTCGACCGATGAAACAAACCCTGCGCGAGCTCGCCGCGCTCACACAGCTACCAGCGCTGATCAAGACGATGAAGGGCTGGCGGGCCGAGCTTGCCGAACTCAAGCAGCGGATTGTCGAGTTGGAACAATCCTTACACAACCCCTAAGCCGGATACACAAGCCCTGAGCAAAAAAAACCCCGCCAACGGCGGGGGAACACGACAAGGAGTCAGAGAGCTTCACTGAAGCTCGCTGACTTCGAGCCCCGGTCGAGCGCAAAGTTCGCTCCTAATACCCTATCAACACCAGATGAAAATTATGGGATTACGAAGCATCGGACATTGACCAAAGTGTCGAGCGAGCACTAGAAATTCAGGTGTGTAAACGCCAACTTTGTGGTATTGTCTTAGCCTTAATGGAGAGGTCTAAACGCGCCGCCGCCCCACCCCCTTCGCGGTACCGGCCCCCAAAAGGACTCATCACTTTGGTGACACCTCCGGCAACATCGCTCCACCCGAGCCAGTATTGTCCGCTGAACCGGCACTACCGGACTCAGGAAGTCGAGAAGACCGAAGGCCACTCCAGGATGCGCAGGGTATCGTAATGCTGAGTGCGCCAGCTGCCGTATTCAGAGCCCATTGGTACCGCAGTCCTCTGTGATGAGCAGTTCCATGAAGAGCGTAGCCACGCCCGAGCGGACCCGTAGCCAATTGATCGGATCCCCGTCGAAGCCAGAGCCCAACCGCAGAGCGATCTCATCGCCAGAACCGGGCTTGGCGACCAATGCAACCTATCGCAACAGCGAGCACTGCACTGGTCACATGCAATGAGGTAGTGAATGAGCGTTAGAATTTCTGGAGACTTTCTTGCGTTGGACAATCGCATCAAGCGCCTGATCAATCAGCAGGCACAGGCGATTCAAGCCAGCTTCCCTGGCCGCGACTACGAGATCGGGGCACGTATCGCCGAAGAGTTCGACCAGCTCAACGGCCACCGCGTCCGCTTCGAGCTCGTCGTCACCTCACCCGAGCGGCAACAGATCATCGTCCGCGAGGCGCAGAAGAAGGCCGAAGAATCGATTAAGTCCGCATTTTCGAGCCTCAAATCGAAGCTACGCCGACTCGGCGCACGGCGACCTCAGCGAACAGCCTCCGTCACCACCACCTCACTCCCCGCTGCGAGCACCTAGCGCTATCCACATCCGCGCTTCCATCGCCGTTCTCAAAGCATCCGCAGTGAAGACAGCCCCGCATCAACCCTAACAACCTGGCCGGTCACCAGTTTTGCGTCGGTCAGTAACCAGCGCGCAACCTCAGCCAACTCCTTCGCCGAGCCGATGCGCTTCAAGGGATGCCGATCCGCGGCTGCCTGCTGCTTGTCTTCAGTATTTAGCAGGCGGCCTGCCAAGGGCGTGTCAGTGATGGTGGGGGCGATCGCATTGACCCGAATCTCGGGTGCCCATTCGGCGGCAAGCGACCGCATCAACCCTTCGACCGCCCCTTTCGCGGCCGCAACCGAGGCGTGAAAGGGCATGCCGGTGCCGACAGCCACGGTGCTGAACAGCACCACCGAGGCCTGATCGCTGCGCTTGAGCGCCTCGTATGAGCCCTGCAGGGCACGCACAGCCCCCATTAAGTTGAGCTCGAGATCATCGCGGAACTCCTGTTCACGGAGTCGACCAAAGGGTTTCAGACGGATGCTGCCCGGACAATAGACCAAGCTATCAAGCCGTTCTGGTAGCGCGTCGCGGGGAAACGGCTCGCTGAGCGCATCCCAACGCACGCCACGCGCCGAGACGACGTCTGGAGCCTTCTCCGGCTCTCTCGAGAGATGTGTGACCTGATGACCATGCTCGACGAGGGACGCGACCAGCGCCGCGCCGATGCCAGAGCTGCCGCCGATGACCAAGCTGTTATTTGCCATTTCAGGCCTCCGAGTCGATGTGAGTAATGCAAGATCAGGGAGAATCTTGACTCTTCATGACCTTTACAAGCCTCGCTAATTAGCTCGAAAGACCATACATTATCTAGACACCGGGAATTGCAACAGAGATTCACCGGCATCTAGCCTTGCGTTTGGGTAGCGCCTCCATGGCAAGCACAGTAGCGCACCAGGGGCATCTGTGATCACTCAAGCCCGCCTGCCCAGACCCTCTCTCAACCCTTTCCTCTCGGAGACCCATGATGAAGATTGGAATCATCGGCGGCACCGGCTTCGTCGGCAGCTACATCATCGATGCCTTGTTGCACGCCGACCACGAGCTGCGCGTACTGACGCGGCCTGGCAGCGAGCACAAGCTGAACGCTCATCCTAATTGCATCGCTGTGCCCGGCGATGTCGCCAACGAGGCCGACATGCGCGACTGCCTGAGTGGCACCGAGGCCGCGATCTACCTGATTGGCATCTTGCGCGAGCTGCCACAGCAGGGCATCACCTTTGACGCGATGCAGCGGCGCGGTGCTGAGCGCAGCATCGAGATCGCCGAGGAGCTTGGGGTCAAGCGTTTTCTGTTGATGAGCGCGAACGGCGTCGATGCCGCTGCGCCAGAGGACCAGACCCCTTATCAAACCACCAAGCTGGCCGCCGAAGAGCGTCTCAAGCACTCAACCCTGCAATGGACTATCTTCCGTCCCTCGGTGATCTTCGGCCCGCCGCGTGGCCGCATGGAGTTCTGCACCCAGCTCAAGGCCGAGCTGATCGATAGCCCAGTGCCAGCGCCCCTCTTCTTCGCTGGCCTTTCACCGCTGGGTGCAGGCGGCTTTCGACTCGCACCAGTCCATGTCGAGGATGTCGCCGCCGCCTTCGCAACCGCGCTGACGCGCGAGGACGCGATCGGACAGACCTATGCGCTCTGCGGACCCGACAGCCCAAGCTGGAAGGAGATTCTGAAGGCCTTGGCGACCGCCAGCGGGAAGTCGAAGCTGATGTTGCCAGCGCCAGCGCTGGTGCTCGAGCCGGTGGCGGCAGTTCTTGGCCGCTTCAGCTGGTTCCCGGTGACCCGCGATCAGCTTCGTATGCTGCTGGCCGGGAATACCTGCAGCGACGATGGGCTGGCTCGACTCGGCATCGCTGGGCGACCGTTCGACCAAGGCACGCTTGGCTATCTCGCCAGCCCTTAGCGATGCTGCTGATGCTGCTTCATAAGCGCTCGCTTCAACCGCGCTCGGCGGCGGGTCGATGCTGATCTGGGCGCAGCTTGGGGGTAAAGTAGACGTCGGCCTCATCGAGATCGACGTCCTTGCCCTCACCATCGACCAAGGGTTGCTCATAGTCCTTCCAACCACGCACCCCGCTCTGCAGCGAGACGACATTGCTGTAACCGAGTACCTGCATCGCATGCGCGGCAAGGATGCTGCGATTACCGGAGCGGCAGACAACGACGATCTCGCGCTCGCGTGCTCGCACCAGCTCCGGCTCGGTCTCCTCATAGTCCCACTCGCAGGCCGACTCCAGAATACCGCGCGGCACGTTCAACGAACCGGCAATGTGCATGGCATCAAATTCGCTCGGCTCCCTGACATCGAGGATCAAGAGATCAGGATTGGCCTCGAGCCGCTCCTCGAGATCCCAGGGCATGATCTCGCGAACATCGGTGAGACAGTGGCTGATCAGTTCGAGAAAATTCTTCATGAATACCTTATTCAGTGATTCCAAATTCTTGATTCTGTGATGCTGTGATTAGCGCCGTTTATTCTCGGTCGCAGAGCCCCTGCTCAACCGCGAGCACCGCGGCCTCGACGCGGGAGCGCATCTTCAGTTTGCGCAGGATCGATTTCACGTGCAGCTTCACGGTACCCTCGGAGATCCCCAGCTCGTTGCCGATGACCTTGTTGCTCTGGCCACCCGCCAGGTGGCAAAGGATCTCCATCTCGCGTGGCGTCAGGTCTGAGAAGGTGACCGCAGACTCTTCTGCCGCCGCTGTTTCCTGCCGCACCGCTCGCGCCAAGGCGCTGGTGAGTTCGGGCGCGACGATGGTCTGTCCGGCGATGATCCCTTGCAAGGCGGCGACCAGGTCGTCTGGTTCCATGTCTTTGAGCAGATAGCCGTTCACACCCGCTTGGAGTGCCTCCACGACGTCACGCTCATCGGTGCTGGTGGTCAGCATCGCCACCCGGCGCTTGATGCCCTCGCGCTGCATCTTGCGCACCAGGTCGATCCCGTTCTCACCCGGCATCCGTAGATCCATCAGCACCACATCCGGGGCGCAGTCCCGGGCCAGCCGCAGCCCGACATCGCTGTCGCCAACCGCATCGATCACCTCGATCCCGCGCCGTTCGAGTAGCTCGAGCAAGCCGATGCGAAACAACGCATGGTCATCGATCAGCAAGACGCGCATCAGCTGACCTGCTCGGTCGCGCCACCGCGCGCCGTGGGATTGAAGACCAGCTCGATGCGCGTGCCCTCGCCGGGCTCACTTTCGATATTCAGCGCTGCACCGATCCGCCGGGCGCGTTCCTCGAGGATTGATAGTCCGATATGCTCACCCGGATGACCGCTGCGCCTTGGGGTGCTAAATCCAATGCCATCGTCCTCGATCAGCAGCACATACTCGCCGGTCTGTTCACGGGTCAGTAGCACCCGAACCGTCTGCGCCTGTGCATGCTTGCGCACGTTGGTCAAGGTTTCCTGGACAATCCGCATGATCTGCAGTTCCTCGGCGGCCGAGAGGTCGAATGGACGACATCCCATCTGAAAGGCGGCATGAATGCCGGTGCGCTGACCAAAACGGCGCGTGATGTCTTGCAGGGTCGGGATCAGCCCGCGCCGATCCAAGGGCGCGCGGAAGCTCCCGAGCAGCTCGCGCAGCTCGCCGTGGGCCTCGTCAATCCCGTTACGAATTCGCGTCAGGTCGGCCTGTGCCTCGTCCGGAATCGCATGTCCGTCTAGCGCATCCGCCAACATCCGCACCTGCAGACGCAGGCTGGCCAGGGTCTGCGCCAGCGAATCATGCAGCTCATGCGCAAGCGAGCTGCGCTCTTCCAAGATCGAAAGTCGCTGGGCCTCATGATCGGAACGATACTTGGCAATCGCCACGCCGATATGCTGGCCAATGGTCGCAAGCAGGTCGAGGATATCCTCGCGGCGGCTGATCCCAGAGCGCTCGATGAAGATCGAGTAAGCGCCAAGCAGCTCATCGTGGTGCTTGAGCGGGACCGTCACCACCTCGAGTTCATCGCTATCGAACATCCGCCGGCCATAGACCCGCGAACAGTAGCGCAGGTCATTGTCGCAGACGATCTCGCCAGCGCAGAGCACGGTGCCGCAAAGACAAAGATCGACCGGCGCCATATCCTGCTCACGCACTAGGCCATCGTCCAGCCCGATCGAGCCGACCAGCCGTGGGCTGCCATCGGGCGCCACCAGCCGTGCGGTTGCGGCGCGACCGTTGACCATCTCCTTTAAGGTGCGCAGAAAACGCAGCAACAGCGCATCCAGACTCTCGGCGCGTGCGATCTCAGCGGCGACATCATAGAGGATCTTCAGCGACGCGGTCTTCTGTGCCAAGCGCATAGTTTGCCGCGCGACGCGCGTGTCCATGTCTTCGTAGAGATCGGTCAGCTCAGCGTTCAACGCGCCGATGTCGCGCGCCATAGCATCCAGCACACCAACGTTCGACAGCGACCGACTCGCGCCCGGCTCGCCCTGACAGACCCGAGCCACGGTATCTTCGAGGCTGACTAGGGGCATCAGCAGCTGCGTCTTGAGACGCACAGCGGCCAACAGCGCAGCCGCAAGCCCAGCGCTCAGAAAACCGAGGCAAAACCACTTGGGCCAGGTCTGCCCAGGCGCGGCGATATTGACCAGCAACAGGCCAAGTGCGCCAAGCAGCGCCAAGGCCACCGTCGCCAAGGGCCAGGCGAGCCGCGCTGAGACCAGAATCTGTCGCGCCCGATGCGCGGCCTCGGCGCGCGCGGCCCGAGCACCACCGCTCGAGGCCGCCACGGCATCATGCAAGACCGGCTTAAAGGGCAAGGTCACGATCCCGACTCCTGTCGATCCGCCTCACGCTCGCGCTGTTGCAACTCCCACATCGCCGCATAGGTACCGCCTTGGGACAGTAAGCTGCGATGTGCACCCTGTTCGATGACACGCCCTTGATCCATCACCAGGATGCGATCGGCGTCGACCACGGTCGAAAGCCGATGTGCGATCACCAGCGTGGTGTGATCCTCCGAGACCTCGGCCAGTGTCTGCTGTATAGCCTGTTCGGTGCGGCTGTCCAGCGACGAAGTGGCCTCATCGAAGATCAGGATGCGTGGCCGCTTGAGGATGGCACGGGCGATGGCGACGCGCTGCTTCTCACCACCGGACAGTTTCAGCCCGCGCTCGCCGACGACCGTCTCCCAACCCTCCGGCAGCCTAGCGATGAAATCAGCGATGTGGGCCAGCTCGGCCGCACGCCGGACCTCGTCCTCTTTGGCGTCGGTGCGGCCATAGGCGATGTTGTAGCGGATGCTGTCGTTGAACAGCACCGTGTCCTGGGGAACAACGCCGATCGCCGCGCGCAGGCTGTCTTGCAGAACCCCGCGGATATCCTGATCGTCGATCAAGATCCGTCCCTGCTGCGGGTCGTAGAAACGAAACAACAACCGTGCCAAAGTCGATTTGCCAGCGCCGCTATGGCCGACCACGGCGACCTTTTCACCCGGGTCGATGCGAAAATCGACCGCTTGCAGGATCATCCGCTCCGGCTGATAGTGGAAACCGACCTGCTCAAAGCGGACAGCGCCCTTGTTCAACACCAGCGGCGGTGCAGCCGGGGCATCGGTAATCTCCGGCGTGCGCTCGAGCAGCTTGAATACCAGATCCATGTCGGCCAGTGCATATTTGATCTGCCGATAGACGATACCCAAGAAGCCAAGCGGAATGAACAGTTGCAACATGAAGGCGTTGACCAACACCAGGTCACCGATGCTCATGTTGCCGTTGACCACGCCTTGGGCGGCATAGGCCATGATCACCGTAACGCCGATGGCGATGATGCTGCCCTGGCCGAAGTTGAGCAGCGACATCGAAGACTGGCTCTTGACCGCAACGTCCTCCCACTGGGCGAGAGTGTTGTCATAGCGCTCGAGTTCGAGTCGCTCGTTCCCGAAGTATTTAACGGTCTCGTAGTTGAGCAAGCTGTCGAAGGCGTGGGTATTGGCGCGCGAATCGAGCACATTCATCTGCCGGCGGTAGTCCATACGCCACTCGGTAATCGCGAAGGTGAAGCCGATGTACACCGCCACGGTGCCAAAGGTCACCAGCGTAAAGATCAGCTCGTACTTGGTCAGCAGCACGACGGCGACCAGCGTGAACTCGACCAGCACCGGGATCACGCTGAACACCAAGTAGTTGAGAATGGTCGCGATCGAGCGCGTGCCGCGCTCCAGATCCCGACTCACCGCCCCACTCTGACGGCCGAGATGATAGCTCAGCGAAAGCTGATGGAGATGCGTCAGCACTCGCGTCGACAGGCGTCGCATGGCGCGGAAGCGCACCCGAGCGAAGACCACGTCACGCAGCTCGTTGAACAGCGAGCTGCTCAGCTTCAGCGCGCCATAGGCCAACAACAGGCCAATCGGCAGCACCAGGATCTGCTCGCGCGCCTGCTCGAAGGCATCAACGATGTTCTTGAGTACGATAGGCACGCCGACGTTGGCGAGCTTAGCGCAGATCAGGCAGGCTAACGCCAGCAGTGCGCGACCGCGAAACTCGGCCAGATAGGGCAAGATACCGCGCAGGTTGTGACGATCACGCCGGTCTGAGTGGACGCGCTCGGTGGCAGCATGGATTCGAATCATGGGTGATGCGGTTTGGGAGAGATGAGTCGGGCGAGGTTATAAGGTCACTGAGCCGGTGAAGTTGGGTTTGGTCGAAGCGTTTGGTCGCAGCCGATTGAAGCCTCTGCACTCGTCGGCGAAATCTGCCATTCCAGTGCTCTTTTTGGGATCAGCCGACGGTCAAGGCCAGATCGCGCGGACAGGGATAGCGGGCGCGCTCAAGATCAGCACCCGCGCATGCAAGGCTTGCACTAAACATTGACCTCGCCGCGCTCAATCCTACCTTGTAAGCACTGGCCTGGATTGTTGACGGACTTCGCCAGCAGCCGCGAAAGCGATCAACCCTCAGCCGGCTGCGCTCACGCAGCCCTCTGCTTGTAACATTAGATGAGGTCTCATGATGTCAGAACCCATGCTGGAAGGCACCGGCTGCAGTATGCACGAGCCCTATGCATTGCAGGTGCTCGGGCCGGATATGGAACCGGAGTTCCCAGACAAGTGCGTGGTGATCGTCGAGCCGACCGAGCAATGCCGCAGCGGCATGTATGTGTTCGTCGAGGTCGAGGGCGTGCGCTGGTTCCGCCAGTATCGGCGTGACGACCAGGGGCGCGAATGGCTGCTCGCGCTGAACGAGCGTTTCCCCGAGATCGAGCTGACGGGGCTGGAGTGGAAGGTGCTCGGCATCATCATTCAGCGCAACATCCGGCGTCGAATCAAGCACTACGAGTATCGCGACGCCGAGGGCGACTCGAGCAGCGCTCCAGTCACCCAGGTCAACGCCGTCGACATCACGCACCAAGGCGCGTGAGGCGCGCTCATAAGGTGCCAGGCCGGGATCGCTGTCGCAGCGGATGGCTCGGGCTGACCCAAACTTGGCTTCCGCCCGCTCTGCTCTGGCTGCCGCTACTGATCGCAGGCTGTGGTGATTCACCGTTTGAATCAACATCCTCCACCGACGCCGGAAGCACCAAGTCAGCGCGACCCACGACCGAACATCTGGTCACAACCATCAGCACCGAGCGCGCCTTGGTCTCGGTGCCACACGAGTGCCCCGGTAGCCTGCGTTTGCGCCGTCTCGTCAGACTGCACAGCCAGGAAGAGGGCCGTATCACCGAGTTCCAGGTCTTCGAGGGCGATGCGGTCGCGCAGCGGCAGACACTGATCCGACTCGAAGATGATCTGCTGCGCGCCGAGCTGGATGCGGCCCGCGCCACCGCCGCCCAAGAGCGGTTAGACCTCAAGCGCCTCGAGGGACTCGCCGGACGCGGCGGCGCCTCGGAGGATGAGATCGCGCAGGCCCGCACTGCGGTCGCCGTCGCCGAGGCCCAGGTGCGCGTTTTGGAAACACGGCTGGCCTTCACCGAGATCAGCGCCCCGTTCGCCGGCCTGGTCACCGCGCGGCTCGCCGAGCCCGGCGATTTTGTCACCAAGAACACCCACCTGCTCAGCATCGCCGACCCCGCATCATTGATCGCCGAGGTGCTGGTCTCGGAGCTGGTGCTGCCGCAGCTCAGCATTGGTGATCCGGTCCAGATCCGCATCGACGCGCTCGGCGGGTTGGTCGTGCCAGGTCGCATCCTGCGCATCCACCCCACGCTCTCCGAAACTGGCCGCCAGGCCATGGTCGAGATCACCTTCGAGCAGATCCCAGCCGGGGCGCGCGATGGACAGTTCGTCCGCGTCCGGTTCGAGAGCCGAGGGATTCCGCGTCTGATGGTCCCCTTCCGCGCCCTGCGCCAGGACCGGGATGGCCCCTTCGTCTGGATCATCGATGAAGCGGGCAAGGCCCAACGCCAGCCGGTTGATATCGGCCTCCGGATCACGGACCAGGTCGAGATTGTCGACGGCCTCGAGCCCGGCACCCAAGTCATCACGCGCGGCTTTCTTGGCCTCGCGGCCGGCAAGGAGGTGCGTGCGATCGAGACTAGCCGGCTCTAAACCGTTGCCGCATGCCCGTAGACCGGAAGCATTGTGGTTGGTGTTCGACCAAATGTTTATGTCACAGGCAAACGTGGCCGGCCGCGCTCGACGATCTGCTTAATGCCGGGATGGGCGCAGCCACTGATCGCCAGGGTGACGCCGCCCAGGCTGAGGATCAGCGCCTGTTCTGGCGGCTGACTGTCGAGCAGACCGGTGGAGAACAGGCCGGGGGCGAGGGTCTGTGGCTCGGTACCGACGACGATGACCTCGCGGCAGAGGCCGTGCAGATCCTGGATGAGTCGCGGGTCTGGGTGACCTTTCTGCCGTCCGCGACGGCTGCGGCGCTGGACGCGTCAGCGAGCCTCTCTTGGTGGTGCGGGGATGAGGCCCCGCGCCGCTCGCGCGAGGCGGTGACGCACCAGCTCGCGGAACGCAGCGGTGAGCCGCCCTCCTCGCTCTATCATGCCAGCGCGCAGTATGTCTCCTTTGTGCTCGAGCAGGCCGATGGGTTGGATGCGCCAACCGGTCCCATCGCTGCGCTGCAGGCCTGCGAGGGCCGGCTCAGTTTGGGTTATCTCGATGCCGATGGAGGGTTTGCTGAGACAGCCTTCGCGCTCGGTGGCGCAGCGGCCGCGATCGCTGAGGTCGCAGCCGTCGTTCGTCGCTGAGCATCATCGGGCGTTGGCCAGAAATCACCTGATGCCGCAGCCCTGACCCACTGGTGCATCAGCTGTCGCTGAGGCCATCGCGCCAATCCTGGTGGTTGCGCTGGCCGCTGCGCTGGGCTGGCGCACGACCTGGTGGCTGATCGCCGGGCTGCTGATCCTGCTGACTGGGGTCTTGCTCGGGCTGCTTGGGCGTCACTTCCCGGTGCGTCTCAGCCTCAAGGTCGACTCAGCCGATGAGCCCGCGCCTTGGACCCGGGCGCAGGTGCTGCGCGATCGGCGCTTCTATCTGATCCTGCCGACGCTGATGGGCGCGCCGTTCATCGCCACGGCGGTGTGTCTGCCGGTCACCAGCGCACCAGGATCGCTAGGCCAGCGAGGTAGCACACCAGCACGGCCACGCTCTCGAAACCGATGTTGGCGACACCGCTGCGCTCCCGGCGGATCAGACCCAACAACAGAATGGCGGTCAGCAATAGGGTCAGACTGATGATGAACAGCGGCTGTTCGCTGATCGCATGGTAGATCGAGCCCTCACGATAGGCGACATCAGCGAACACCAGGAACAGGACGTCGAAGGTATTGCCGCCGATGATTCCCCCAACGGCAAGGGTCAAGGCGCCTTGGCGCACCGCAGCGATCGCGGTCACCAGCTCCGGCAACGAGGTCGCCACGGCGGTGAACAGGCTGCCGACCAGGGTCTCCGAGAGCCCCGTATGGCGCACCAGTGCAATCCCGCTGACGCCAACCACCCAGCCGGCCACCGCAACGATCGCGGCAAAGAGCAAAAAGTGCATCCACACCCGCCAAGCGCCACGGGCACTGCGCTGGGCTTCGGCCGGGATGTCCTCGCGCGTGTTGGCGGTCTGCACTGGGGTCCAACCGGGAGCCTTGTTAGTCGCCGAGGCGAGCTTGAGGCCGAAGACGTAGAGCACCAGCACCACGACGGAGACTGGATGCACGCCGAAGAACGCGACCTCAGGCGCCGTCGCCGCCAGCAACGGCAGGGCGAGCAAGGCGCAGAGCAGAGCCCCATTGATCAGGTTGGTGACCGAGGCCGCTGCGTGCTCGAGGTTCGCGTCACGGTAGACCAGGTCGGCGACGACGAGGAACGCGGTCTGGGCCGCAATCCCGCCGACGGCATTGCCCACCGCCAGGTCAGCACGACCGGCGAGCGCCGTGGTGATCGACACCACCGTCCCCGGTAGCGAGGTCGTCGCCCCCAACAGCACGGCGCCGAACACCGCCTCGCCGAGGCCTGTGAGATCCGACAGCCGGTCAGCGATGGCGGCCAGCCGCGCGCCGGCGACGGCAATGACCAGCGCACCACACCCAAACAGCAACATTGTCACTGGGAGCGACAGCTGCTGCGGGCTCACTGCTCACTCACGGGCTGGGACGCCGGCGTATCGGCGCTGGCGAAGGCAAACCGGCGCAAGGATGCCTGCTCAATAGCTCGGACCGGGCGTCGCTTCCGCCACACCGGCTTTGGTCCAACCGTTGAAGATCACCGTCTCCAGGCCTTGCGCGGGGACAGTCACCTCGCGCACAAAGGTCTTCTCGAAGCCGTTCACAGCCACCTCATAACGGCCGGCTGGGAGCTTGGCCATCAACCAAGGGCCGGGGGAAAAGGCTCGCAATACCGGCACGCCATCGGGCGTGGTCAAGCTGACCGCGACATCCGCCAGATAGTTGCCCTCGGCAACCGCGAACTCGAGCTTCAGATTGTAATCGTCATACTCACGCATCAACGCCTCGCGGGCCGATTCCCCGACGCCACCGCTGACCCAAGGGGTGCCGCGGTAGGTGCCTTGATCGATTGGGATCTCCTCACCGCTCAGCTGGTTTTCCGCGGCAGTTTCCGCAGCGGCCGCCACACCGACGCCGCTCAGACCCAAGGCGATGGACAGGAGCGCGATGCGTTGTAACCAGGTGTTCATGATCAATCTCCTCAGTGCGTTAAAAGGGTATGACACTGAATGCAACCACCATGCCTACCTCCGAACTCGGCGCATCTTCCGCGTCCACCGCCTCCCCGCGCTTTGCACCCTTCCCTTTCCTCGGTCTCCCAGCGCTTGGCCCGCGCGTTGATGCGGGGCTTATCAACCAAGTGCGGGGCATTTGATGTCTTTGGGCAACCGCTTCAGTCAGGGCTCGGTGCCGCCGCAGACGGTGGCTCCGATGCCTCGCTTGTCAATCCATATTTCTGGCAGCGATAGCGCAGCGTCTCGCGCGTGGTGCCGAGGGCGCGGGCGGCGGCGGTGACGTTGTAACCGCTGCGCTCGAGCGCGGTGCGGATGATGTAGCGGTCCATCTCATCGAGCGACAGACTGCCATCGAGCGGGATCATCAACCGATCGCCCTCGATGCTCGGCCCGCTGCCCGGTGCGGCCGCCACCCCTTGGCCAAGCTGTAGCCATTCGATGGGGAAGACGCTGTCGCGCGCCAGCAACACGGCGCGCTCTACCACATTGCGCAGCTCGCGCACGTTGCCCGGCCAGTGGTAGCCGCGCATCTGCTCGTAGACCGCCGGCGGCACTTCACACACTTGGCGGCCAGAGCGGGCGTTGTATTCGTCGATCAACACCGGCACCAGTTGCTCGAGATCCTCGAGGCGCTCGCGCAGCGGTGGCAGGTCGAGACGGAACACCGAGAGGCGATGGAACAGGTCGCTGCGAAAGTCGCCGCTGCGCACGCGCTCCTCGAGACGCTGATTACTCGCGGCGATGATCTGCACATCGACCTCGATCAAGCGTTCGCCGCCGAGCCGGCGCAGACGCCGGTCCTCGAGCACGGTCAAGAGCTTGGTCTGCAGATCGAGCTCCATCTCGGCGATCTCATCGAGGAACAGGGTGCCTTCGTGCGCCTGTTCCAGATAGCCGC
This sequence comes from Halochromatium roseum, assembly GCF_016653315.1. Taxonomy (GTDB): domain Bacteria; phylum Pseudomonadota; class Gammaproteobacteria; order Chromatiales; family Chromatiaceae; genus Lamprobacter; species Lamprobacter roseus. The sequence continues at coordinate 42,722 of NZ_NHSH01000082.1, forward strand.
GATGGCGGCCCTTGGCGCCGGTGAAGGCGCCGGCCTCGTGGCCGAAGAGCTCGGATTCGAGCAGTTCGCGGGGCAGCGCCGCGCAGTTGACCTCGACCATGGGACCCTCGGCGCGCGGACCGCCGTGGTGGAGGATGCGCGCCACCAGGCCTTTACCGGTGCCGGTCTCACCGCCGATGATCAGAGCGCTGAACGGCACCTCGGCGAGCCGCGCGATCAGGCGGCGCGTCTCCTCGGTGGTCTTGCTACCGCCGAGATAGGCGCTTGGTGCATAGCGCCGGCGGCTGTCGCGGGTTTGGGTGTGCAGACGGCGCTGGGCCAGCGCGCTGCGCCGGGCACCGGCGACGACGAGATCGAGGCGGGAGAGTGGACAGGGCTTCTCGAGGAAATCATAGGCGCCGAGGTGCAGGGCGCGCACCGAGTCCGGTACGCTGCCATAGCCGGTCAGCAGGATCCATTCGCCGGGGATCTTCTGCGCGCGCAGGGTCTCCATCAGATCGAGCGCATTGCCATCCGGCAGACTCATGTCGGCCAGGATCACCAAGGGCTCGAGCTTGCGGCTGGTCAGGAGATCCCGGGCGCTCGACAACCGGCCAGCGACCTCGATATCCCAGCCCTGGCCGGAAAAATGGCGTTCGAACTCCTGTGCGAGGGCGTCCTCGTCTTCGAGAATGAGTAGGGAATCAGCCATCAGTGAATCCTTTGCATGCTGCGCGTTGACCAGGGTGCTTGTTCGCCATTATTCCTGTTCTCCGTTCCTGTTCTCCATCGCGAATCATCGATCAAGTCTCACCGCGGACGCGCTGATGCCATTCCAACTCGGGACCGGGGCTGGACGTGGATTCAGCGGCTTCCAACAGCCCAATCAGGTCGATGACACCCACCAGTCGTGGTCCCGACTCGACCACAAAGAGCGTATTCACGCGCTTGGACAGCATTAAACGCCGCGCGTCGTCGAGCCGGGTCTCGGGGCCACAGCTGACCGGCTCGCCGCGCATCAAGTGGCGGACGAGTGCGCGCGTCGGATCAAGCTCCCCGTTGACGGCCCGCGCAGCGACATCCAGCGAGTCGAGGACACCGATCAAGCGACCTTGGTCAACCACCGCCAAGCTACAGTATCCCGTCTCGCCGAATCGGCTCGCCGCTGCGGCCAATGTGCATTCCGGGTCGACCACCGGAAAGTCAGTGCGCATGGCGTTGATCAGTGTCATCAAGAAGCTCCCGGTCGATGCAGGTGTTGCCGTCGATAAGATGCAACTTCGATGCCGCACTCGCGCACTGAGTCATAGCGCCAGGTGGAGCGCGCCGGGCGCCTCACCTGTCTGCACAATCGGCTGATATCAACCGTAGACTGGTTGAAATGACCCATCCTGGTTCGAGCCCTGGGTACCTTGCCACCCTTGCTGCCAGGGTTGCAAATGCGCTTGCATGCTGATTGAGCACATCGGTCACTCGCCGATGCGCGGCAGCGGCACGCCAGCCGGTTATGCACGCGTTCGCCGGTGCTGCGGCCGGAAACCAAGCGCAGACAGGCACGCAAGTTGCGACAGCGGAGGTTGCGATCGGGCGAAGGCTGCGATCGATCGACGAATATTGCTAGCAGAGGAGACTGAGGTGACAACGATCAAGAGGAACCTGCTCATCCTGCTAGGCCTAGCAGCCTGTCGGACTTAACGAACAGAATCGCCTTCTGATCCCCTTCAGGGTCGAAAAATGACGCTATTTTGGCAAAAAACGCTGTTTTTCTCGGTATTTTCCTTATGCTAGGCGCAGCACGGCCATGCGTTTGAGATTCCACGCCAGGCACACCAGGGTCCATTCGCCTTGGACGTTCTGCAGCCCACGGGTCAGGAACTGACGAAATCCCATCACGGATTTGATGATCCCAAACACCGGCTCGACGGTCTGCTTGCGCAGCGCATAGGCGGCCCGCCCGACGCGGCTCTTGAGTCGATGCGCCATGCGTTCGACCGGGGTCGCTTCGAGCGTCACCGCGGCGGGCTCGCTGAAGCGCTCTGACCAATGGGGGTGATGTTCATCGCGCTTCATGGCGATCAACGGTGCGATTCCAGCGGCCTCGCAGACCTCGACGTTGTGCTCACTGAAATAGCCGTTGTCGGCGATAACGTCCTCGGGGTGGTTGAGCCCCTCGGGCAGGGCCTGCACGCCTTCGATCAGGGGGGCGACCTGCTCCTTGTCATTGCCCGCTTGGGTCACCTGCGCCACCATCACGAGCATGGACGCGGTATCGACGACGGCCTGGGCGTTGTAGCACTGCTCGAAACCGCCACCGGCGACGTGCATGATGCGCGATTCTGCATCGGTGAGGTTGATCTGGTCCTCGGCGCGGGGCTCGGGCGAGGGCGCCTTAGGGGCCTTGCCACCGGGCTTGCGCCCACGGGCCGCGGCCTTGGCCGCGCGCGCGGCAAGCTTGGCCTCGTAGGCGGCCTGCTCCCGGGCGAAGCGCTCGGCGGCGCGTGCCTCGATTTGGCGCTTGGCCTCGGCGATCGCGGCCAGACGTGCTTCGCGGCGCTGCAATTCCTCGGGGATGCTCATCCCTTCGGCAACGTTGCGCCCATCGGCCTGCTCGGCCAAGGCCAGCAACTCCTGGACTTCGCCTTTGAGTTGCGCCTCGATGGCCTCGGCATGCCCGTATGACAGGGCGCTGTGGCGGCTGGCGTTGGCGTGAATCTTCGTCCCATCCAGGCTCACCTGGCCGAAGCGACTGAACTGATGCGCGTGCGCAACCTCCAGCACTTGCACGAACACCGCCTCGAATTCCACCCGGAAGCGCTTCCGAAAGGTCGCCAGGGTGTCATGATCGGGGTGCTGATTGCAGGCGATGAAGCGAAAGGCCACCGAATCAAACGTGGCCAACTCGATCTTGCGACTGGAGTAACAGCCCGTGGCGTAGCCGTAGATCAACAGCGAGAGCATCATCGCTGGGTGATAGGGCAAGCTCCCGCGTCCGGCGTACGCTTGGATCAGGGGGCTCAGATCCAGCGCTTCCACCACCTCGACGATGTAGCGCGCCAGATGACCCGCGGGCAGCCAGTCCTGTAACGACAGGGGCAGCTCTAACGGGCGGTCGCGATCGATGGAGCGGAAGTTGGGCATCGGCGTTTGTCCTGAAGCGGGACGACAGTCTACCAAGTCGGCAAGCGGGCGGCGGTAGCAAAGTCCGACAGGCTGCTAGGACTTGCGGTCATCCTCGCACTTGGCTGGTGGAACCGAGCGGCCCTCCTCGCGTTGATCGAGTCGCCTGCGTCAACAGAGACAGCGCAGCAGCAACCCGCGCCAGTGGTCAAGGTCGCCCCCGTTGAGCAAGCCGAGATCGAAGCGCGCATTCAGGCAACCGGCACCCTTAAAGCAGCCGAGACGCTAACCCTCACCGCGCGCTCCCGCGGACGCGTAGAGGCGGTGCACTTCGACGAAGGCAGCGAGGTCAGCAAGCACCAGGCGCTGGTCCTGCTCGAGCGCAAGCGCGCCCAGGCGGCGGTGCGCGAGGCCTCCGCACGCGTCGCGCAGACGGCGCGGCAGTTGGAGCGGTTTGAAACGCTCGCTGCCGATTCCTTTGTCTCCGAGACCGAGCTCGAGCAGGCCCGCGCGACCGCTAGCGAGGCGCGCGCGGCATTGCAAGTCAGCAGCGAAGACCTCGCCGACCGGATCATCGAGGCGCCGTTCGACGGGCTGATCGGCCGCAGGCTCATCAGCCCCGGCGCCCTGCTCGAGCCTGGCATGGCCATCGCATCGCTCAGCCGCACCGCGCCCTTGGACCTGCTGCTCGACGTGCCCGGCAAGGAGCTGGCGAAGATCGAGACCGGACAGCAGGTCATCGCCACCACTCCTGCCTACCCGCAGCAGCGCTTCGAGGGCCGAGTCACCTTCGTCGCACCCGAGGTCGCTGAGGACACCCGAACCCTGGCGCTCGAGGCCACCTTCGACAACGCCGATCATCAGCTCAAGCCGGGCCTGTTCATGACCGCCGAGCTGGTCACCGACCGCCGCGAGATCCTCCGGGTGCCGGAGGCCGCGGTGATCGCGCAGGGACCAACGAACCACCTGTTTGTCGTCGACACCAAGGACGCCGCCAGCCAGGCGCGCGTCCGCCGGCAGCCGGTGCAGACCGGCATCCGCCGAGACGGCTGGGTCGAGATCACCCGCGGTGTCAGCGCCGATGAGCGAGTGGTCGTCGAGGGCCTGCAGCGTCTGCGCGATGGCATCGCGGTTCACATCGGGGACGACCGGAAGCGGCCAAACACGCAGTCACAGGCCAGCAAGCGCGGACCAGACGAGCTTGCCGAGCCGCCTGATTCATCGTCCGGCTTCTCCGCTGGCTCTGCGTCCGACTCGGGACAAACGGCCAAGGGTGATAGCCCATGAAGCTCACCACCCTCGCCGTCACCCGGCCGGTGGTCGCCACCGTCGTGTCGCTGCTGGTCATCGTCATCGGGCTTGCCGCCGTGCTCAATCTGCCTGTGCGCGAATACCCAGACGTCGACGACCCGACCATCACCGCGACCATCGTCTATCCGGGCGCCGCCGCCGAGGTGGTCGAACGCGAGATCACCGAGCCGATCGAGGAGGCGGTGAGCGGCATCGACGGCGTGCGTCAGATCCGCGCCAGCTCGCGCGACGGGCGGGCGCGCATCGAGGTCGAGTTCTCGCTGAATCGCGATCTAGATCTTGCCGCGGCCGACGTGCGCGATCGCATCTCGACCGTGCGCAACGAGCTGCCGGACGAGGCCGAGGACCCCGAGATCAGCCAGCAATCGCTGCAGGCCCAGGTGGTGATGTGGGTCACGCTCACCAGTGACGAGCTGGACCGGCTCGCACTCTCCGATCTCGCCGACCGGGTGCTGGTCGATCAGCTCTCGACCGTGCCCGGCGTCGCCCAAGTCCTGTTCGGCGGCGAGCGCCGCTACGCGATGCGTATCCATCTGGATCTGCAGCGCCTAGCCGCCCATCAGCTCACCGTACTGGATGTCGAGCAGGCCTTGCGCGCCCGCAATCTCGAGCTACCGGCCGGGCGGTTGATTAGCGACACCCGCGAGCTGACGCTGCGCACCATGACCGAGCTGGAGCGCCCACAGGCCTACCGCGAGCTGATCATCGCCGAGCGCGACGGCGCCGAGATCCGCCTCGCCGAGGTCGCCGAGATCGAGTACGGTCCTGAGAGCTACCGCACCGCGGTGCGGCTCAACGGCAAGGACGCCATCGGCCTGGGCGTCGTGCGCCAGTCGGGCTCGAATCTGGTTGCCATCTCGGCCGAGGTCCGCGCCGAGCTCGAGGCCCTCTCCGCCCGCATTCCCGACAGCGTCTCGGTCAACATCCCCTACGATGCCGCAACCTTCGTCGAGGCCTCGATCCGCCAGATCCTGAATACCCTCTTGCTGACCATTGCCCTGGTCATTTTAGTGGTCTTCGTCGCGCTCGGCTCCTGGCGGGCGACGCTGGTGCCGGCGGCGACCATTCCGGCCTCGGTCATTGGCGCCTTCATCCTGCTCTGGGCGCTCGGCTACTCGATCAATGTCCTGACCCTACTGGCGTTGATCCTGGCCATCGGCATGCTGGTCGACGATGCGATTGTCGTCGGCGAGAACGTGTTTCGCTTCTCGGAGCAAGGCAAGCCCCGGCTATTGGCGGCCGACCTCGGCGCCGGTGAGGTGGCGTTCGCGGTCATCGCCACGACGGTGGTGCTGCTTGCGGTGATCACCCCACTGGCCTTCCTCACCGGCGATTCGGGTCGCTTGTTTAGTGAGTTTGCGGCCGGGCTCGGCGGCGCGCTCGGCCTCTCGAGTCTGATCGCGCTGACCATCGGGGTGACCGTCGCCTCGAAGCTGATCGACGCCGAGCGCATCGAGGCCAGCCCGCTGCGCCGGCGCGTCGGTGGCCTGTTCGAGTCCCTGAGCCGAGGCTATCTGCGCCTGCTCAAGGGCGTGCTCGCGGCGCGTTGGCTGGTGGTGATCTTAGCGCTGCTGCTGCTCGCTGCCACCGTCTGGCTCTATCGCGAGCTGCCGCGTGAGCTCTCGCCCCGCGAGGATCGCGGCGCCGTGTTCATCCCGGTGGCGGCCCCGGAGGGCACGACGCTCGACGCCATGGTCGCGATCCTCGAGCGGATCGAAGCGGTGCTGCTGCCATTGACCGACGAGGATGGCTCTGGAGAAAGCGGACCCGCCGAACATGTGATCTCGTTGGTCGCGCCGCGCAGTGCTGGCCAGGGCCCGGTCAACAGCGGCATCGTCATCCTCAAGCTCAAGCCTTGGAGCCAACGTGAGCAGAGCCAGTTTGCCGTGACGCGCCAACTGCTGCCCAAGCTGGCCGGGATCACCGGCGCTCAGGCGTTTGCGGTCAATCCGCCCAGCCTCGGCGGCGAAGGCTTCCAGCAACCGGTGCAGATGGCCATCACGGGTCCTAACTTGGAGGAAGCGCATCGCTTGGCGCAGGAGGTCTTGAAAGAGGCGCGCCAGGTTCCGGGCATCGCCCAGGCGCGCCTCGACTTCCAGCCCACCAATCCGCAGCTGCGCATCCAGGTCGACCGCGACCGCGCCGCGGCACTCGGCATCTCGCCAGCCGATATCGGACGCACGCTGCAGATCCTGATGGGCGGTGAGGACATCACCGACTTCTCGATCGCCGCCGAGACCTATGAGGTGATGGTGCGCGCGCGGCGCGCGGACCGAATGTCCCCTGATGACCTCGGCGAGGTCTATGTACGGGCCGAGGATGGCGCGCTGGTGGCCTTGTCCGGGCTCATCAAAACAGAGCTGGTCGGCCGCGCGGCCGAGCGCCTGCGGGTCGATCGGCTGCCGGCGGTCACCCTCCAGGGCTCGCTCGCCGGCGGCGCCGCGCTGGGCGAGGTGCTCGACGCACTCGCCGAGCGCGCCCGCCCCCTGCTGCCCGACGATGTGCAGATCAAATGGCTCGGCGTGAGTCAGGACTATCAACGCTCCGGTCGCGCCTTTCAGCTCGCCTTCCTACTCGCGCTGACCATCGTGTTCTTGGTGCTGGCGGCGCAGTTCGAGAGCTTCATCCAGCCTATCGTGTTGCTCGCGGGTGTGCCATTGGCGTTATTCGGGGCCTTGCTGGCCCTGCTCATCGCCGGCGGCTCGATCAACCTCTACAGCCAGATCGGCTTCATCCTGGTGGTCGGCATCATGGCCAAGAACGCGATCCTGCTGGTCGAGTTCATCAATCAGCTGCGCGATCGCGGTGAAGACCTGCGCCCCGCGCTTGAAGGCGCCGCGCGCATCCGCTTCCGGCCGATCCTGATGACCTCGATCGCGACCCTGTTCGGTGCCCTACCCCTGGCGCTGGCCTTCGGCCCCGGCGCCGAGACGCGGCGCATCATCGGACTGGCGATCCTCGGCGGCGTGCTCGCCGCCACGCTGCTGACGCTGTTCCTGGTGCCGGTGCTCTATCTTCTGCTCGCCAAACGCAGCGCCCCCCGCTCCGCGCTCGCCGATGCGCTTGCCAAGCAGCATGCCGAGGCGAAGACTTAGGAGCCTCTCGATCAGCAGCAGCCGTCTCAGTCAGCACGGCAGCACGACCAAGACGCCCAATACCGATAACGTCATTGAAAACCACCTGGACGCCGAGGCGCCATGACCGAACGCGCAGCAAGCAGCTTGATGCGGGCCGCCCGGCTGCCAGTCGTGCTGGGGACCTTGGGCCGCCTGCTGCTCGTCCTCGCCGCGCTCTCGCTCCCCCCTGCGCTCGTGGCCTGGAGCCACGCGAGCACCGAACTGGCCTTGCGCCTGACGGCAACCGCCGCCGCGCTGCTCGTCTTGGGTTGGCGGGTCTCGCGGCTGCGACCGCTGCGCGCTGAGGACAGCGATATCCAATGGAACGAGGCGCTCGCCGTCACCGGACTGGCCTTCCTGATCGCCGCGCTGGTCATGGTCTGGCCCTTGATGGCCGCGGGTCTCGGCGGGATCGACGCCTTGCTCGAAGCGACATCCGGCGTCACCACCACCGGGCTGACGGTGCTGCGCGGCCTCGATCAGGCCGATCCGGCCGTGCTGTTCCTGCGCGCCTGGATGCAATGGTACGGCGGGCTCGGGATCGCCGTGCTTGCCGTCGCGCTGATCATGCGCCATCACGCCAGTGCGCGCCGGCTGCTCGAAACTACCGGGGAGCGGCTCACCGACGCCGGTGCTCGCGGTCATGCCCGGCGTGTCTCGGCGGTCTATCTTGCGCTGACCCTGATCGCGATTACCGCCGTCTGGATGACTGGCCTGGCGCCGCTCGAGGCCTTGCTGTACGCGCTCCCTGCGGTCGCTACCGGCGGCTTCGCCCCGTCCGACCAGAGCCTCGCCGGATTACCTGGCGCCACGGTCGCGACGCTCTCGCTGATCACCGTTGCCTCGGCGGTGAGTCTCCCACTGTATGCACGGCTGCCTCACCGCGGCCTGCGCGCGCTCGAGCAGGAGCCGGAGCTGATCGCGCTGCTCGGCGCCATCCTGATCACCGCGCTGCTGCTCAGCGTCATCGCAGCGCTGACGAGCGGCTTGCCCTGGCTGCAGGCCTTGGGTCAGGGCTTTTCGCTGGGGGTCTCGGCGCAGACCGATACCGGCTTCAGTACCACCGAGGTCGGCGACCTGCCAGCGGCCTCGCAGCTGGTGCTGATGACCTCAATGAGCATCGGCGGCTGCACCGGATCGACGGCCGGCGGGATCAAGCTGATTCGGCTGCTGATCATCATGCGACTGGTGCAGCTGGCCTTGCGCCGCACCGCGATCGCCGAGCGCGCCGTGCTGCAGGCGCAGGTCGGCGGCACGCGCATCGCGCCGTCGATGGTCACCGCAACCTTGCAGCTGATGGCCTTGTGGGCGATGGTGCTGCTGACCTCCTGGCTCGCCTTTCTAGCTCTTGGCCAGCCGCCGCTCGCTAGCCTGTTCGAGGTGGTCTCGGCCACCGCCAACGCCGGTCTCTCGGCTGGACTCACCAGCGCCGAGCTGCACCCGGTGCTGAAGCTGGTGCTCTGCGCCGATATGCTGTTTGGACGCGTGGAGGTGGTGGCGCTGCTGGTGGTGCTGTATCCACCGACCTGGCTCGCGCGTAAACGCAACCCTTAATCGGGTAACCGGTGTTCATCAACCGCTTGCCGACTTGATGCCAACTTGAGCGCCTCCTATCGAGCACGAAGCGCGACGCAGACAAAGGGCAGATCCTTAACCTGAGCGCCAACACCATGAGAGCCGCATTTATCGGTAGCAATTCGCTGACCCTCTCCACGGCCGAGCTGCTGCTCGAGGATGGTCACCAGGTGATCATCATCGAGCGCGATCGCAACCGCATCAACGACCTCTCTGAGCGCTTCGATGCCGGATTCGTCCACGGCGACGGGACCATGCCGGATGTGCTGCGCGACGCCGAGCCGGAGAACACCGATGTCCTCTTCTGCCTAATGGAAAGCGACCAGACCAACATCCTGGCCGGCCTCATCGGTCGCTCGCTCGGGTTCGCTCGAGTGGTGCCACGCGTGAATGATCCGCAGTTCCAGCATATCGCCGATGAGCTCGGGCTTGAGGACAGCATCATGCCTAACCGGGCGGTCGCCACGCACCTGAAGCAGATGCTCGCGGGCGGAAAATCGCTAGAGCTCTCCTCGGCGATCCGTGGGGACGCGGCGATCTTCAGCCTCACCGTCGAAGACAGCGAGAAAGGTCGGATCGAGGAGCTTGATCTGCCAGACCGCACCCATGTCCTGTGCCTCTACCGCAATGAGGCGTTCTACTTAGCCGACGAGGTTAAGGTGCTCAAACCGGGCGACGAGGTCATCCTGATCACCAGCCACCAGCAGCTCCCCAAGCTCGAGCAACGCTTCGAGCACAGCGAGGGAGGTGAGCAGCTGAAGGCGGATTGAGGCGGCCGAATCCAATCGGATGCCGACACTCAGCCCGCGAGCGAAGGCGAGCGATGGCATCTGATGAGCGCCGAGAGCTCGCGGCAGGTCTCGAGACCGACAGGCTGTCCGCTTTGATGTCGCACTGTTGAGGCCGCACTGCAGAATCTTAAGGCCAGGCCGCAGAATCGGCTTCATAGTTGCATCACAGCATGCGTCCGGCGATGGCTCAGACGGACGATGGCTCACACTGAGCCAGTCAGCGCGGCCAGTCAGTGCGGCAACCGCAGCCGGTCAGCCTCAACCCAACCAACGATGGAGATAGCCATGAGATTCACCAAAGCCACCACACTCAGCTTGACCTTGACCTCGGCGCTGAGCCTGTCCGCGCTCGCCCCAGTGCTTGCCCAGGACGGCGCACCACCGGGAGCCGGCATGCGCGATCCGATGAGATTCACCGAACTCGACCGCAACGATGACGGCATCGTGACCGAAGAGGAATTCGACCAGGCGCGCTCCGAGCGCCGTGCAGCCCGCTCCGAAGCCGGCGCGCCGATGCGCGGAATCACCAATGCGCCCGAGTTCAGCGACATCGACCAGGACGGCGATGGCCAGCTCACCGTCGAGGAGTTTGCGGACTTTCGAGCCCAACGCATGGGCAGCCGTGGCGGTATGGGACCAGGCGCTGGTCTGGGCGCGGGCGGCATGGGCGGTGCCGGACAGGGACGCGGGATGGGACCAGGACAGGGAATGGGGCCTGGCATGGGCCGGATGGGCGGACAGATGCCGACGTTCGCGTCCTTCGATGCCGATGGCGACGGCATGCTCAGCAAGGATGAATTCGAGACAGGCCGGGCCAAGCGCATCAAAGAACGCTCGCAACAGGGCTATCAGATGCGCAACCTCGCCAACGCGCCCGCCTTTGAAGAGATCGATCAAAATGGCGACGGCCAGATCGACAAGGAGGAGTTCGAGAGCGCCCAAATGCAGCATCGCAACATGATGCGGCCCTAACGACCGATCGCTGAGATGCCGGACCATGCCGAGCTGACACCTGGTCGCGTCTGCCATTGGCAGGCGGGGCCAGGGTCGATCATCGCCGAGCACGCGCAGGCGCTGACCCGCATCGATGCCATCGCGGACGATATCCTGCGCATCCGGGTTGCGCCCGCTGGTCGGCTTGCGACCAGCCACAGCTGGCAGGATGCGTCTCGATCGCTTGTCGGCGGCCGACTCTCGGTTGAGGAGCGAGCGCATGCCCTGCATCTCGAGACCGGTGCGATGCGGGCCAGGCTTGATCTCGATACGGGCGCCCTCTCGCTCGGCAACGCCGACGGCGCCGTCTATGCCAGCGATCTCGCCCCGGTGCGCTGGCGTCCCGTCGAGCGCCACAAGATCCCGACTCTGGCCCCAGCGCTCGCACCAGCTGTCGCCTCGACCGTCGCACCAGCTACCGCCCCGAGCGTCGTGTCAGCTGCTGCATCGACCGCCGCGCCCGCCGCTACCCCGAGCGTCTCACCAGCAACCGCACCGACCACCAGCCGGCAAGCCAACAGCGGCTGGTCGACCGGTCTCGCGACCACCGGGCTCTGGCTGCAGAAGGCACTGGACCCGCAGGAGGGCCTGTTCGGCTGCGGTCAGCGCTTCGGGGCGCTGAACCGACGCGGCCAACGGCTGGCGCATTGGACCACGGACATTCACTCGCCAGGACTGGGCGTGGTCGACGGTTGCCTCTACCAATCGCACCCGGTACTGCTCGCGCTGCGGCCCGGCCTCGCCTGGGGACTGATGCTCGGCTCGAGCGGGTACAGCCACTTCGACCTCGGTGCCGAGCGGCCCGACGCGCTGGGTCTCTTCAGCCTGGGCGGCGAGCTTGACTACTATCTCTTCGCCGGCCCAACCCCGGCCGCCGTGATCGAGCAGATCACCAGACTGTCCGGTCGGCCGGCCCTGCCGCCGCTCTGGGCACTCGGCTATCACCAATCGCGCTGGGGCTACCGCAGCGACGCCGAGATCCGTGCGATCGCCAACGAGTTCCGCGGTCGTCGCATCCCGATCGACGCGATTCATCTCGACATCGATTACATGGACGGCTTTCGCGTCTTCAGCTGGGACCGCAAGCGCTTTTCGAGCCCGCGCGCCACCGTCGAAGCCCTGCATCGGCAAGACATCCAAGCGATCACCATCATCGACCCGGGGGTCAAATACGAGCCTGAGATCGAGGGCGCTAACCTCAACCATCTTGGCAATCTTGAAGCCCCAGGATTCGGCCATCCTCGCTCCGAGCGACCGGATGGCCGCATCGGCTCCAGTTACCCGGTTTTGGAGACCGGACTGCGCGGCGACCATTTCATCCGCCGCCCGGATGGCAAGCTGTTCACCGGTTATGTGTGGCCCGGCGCATCGCTGTTTCCGGACTTCTGCCGCACGAGCACGCGCCGCTGGTGGGGCGATCTAAACGCGGGTCTGCTCGCTGCCGGGGTTGATGGCATCTGGTGCGACATGAACGAGCCTGCGATCGTCGATCGCCCCTTCGAGGTCCCAGGCTCCACCGCGCTGGCGATTCCACTGGATGCCAGACAGGGTGACGACGCCGAGACCTGCCACGCCGAGGCCCACAATCTCTATGGAACCCTGATGGCACGGGCCACCTATGAGGGCCTGCAGCGGCTCCGTCCACAACGCCGACCCTGGGTACTGACGCGATCCGCCAGCATCGGCGCCCAACGCTGGGCCGTCAGCTGGATGGGCGACAACGCCTCCAGCTGGGAGGATCTGCGCACCAGCCTACCGCAGCTCGCGAGCATGGGGCTCAGCGGCTCGCCGCATGTCGGCGTTGATATCGGCGGCTTCTACGGCGCTTGCGACGGCGAACTCTTCGCCCGCTGGATCGAGCTGGGCGCCTTCTACCCATTCATGCGCGCCCATGCCTACTACGGCAGCCCGCCGCAGGAGCCCTGGGCATTCGGCGATGAGATCGAGGCCGTCGCGCGGATCGCGATCGAGCGCCGTTACCAGTTCTTACCCTATCTCTACACCTTGGCGCACCGTGCCCACCGCACTGGCGAGCCGATCCTGCGACCATTGCTCTACGACTTCCCGCAGGCGACCGAGCTGCACGAGATCGAAGACCAGTTGATGGTTGGTCCGCTGCTGATGATCGCACCGGTCTGCGAGCCGGGCGTCAGCGAGCGGGAGGTTCTCCTGCCGCCTGGCGCATGGTACGACTTCCATACCGGCAGGCGGATTGACAGCGGTACGCCTACAGCGCGCGCCGCCGATGTTGGCGCTAATGCCAATGCCAATGCCATGAATCGACGCTGTCTGCTACCGGCACCGCCGGGTCGCATGCCGATTCTGGTCCGCGGCGGCAGTTGCTTGACGCTTGGGCCGAGACGACAATCGACGCTCGAGCCGCTGACCGAGCTGACACTCGAGGTCTATCCAGATGAGGGACAGAGTGGCTCTTGGACGCTGATCGAAGACGCCGGCGATGGCGAAGACGATGGCAATGACACGCAAGCCGAAACCGCGTTAACGGTGACAACCGAACACGCGGGACCGACGCTCATGATTGGACCGCGCCAAGGCGGCTGGCAGCCGCATCCCCGCCAACTCGTGCTGCGATTACACTTGGCTCAACAACCCGAGCAGGTGCTGCTCGACGGTGTCCCCCAAGACGACTGGCGGTGGGATCAAGCAGATCACGCTGCGGTGGTGTCGCTCGACGACGATGGCGAAGCGCATCAGCTGAGCGCAGAATGAACTGCATCGATCTCTGGCGTCACCGTGACCGCCGGCGATGAACGAATCCTGCGTCTTCAAGCGACGTATTGGACACCGCTGCCGAGGTCGGCATCGATGTCGTCCTAAATCCACAGCCGCTACACAGCAAGCACAATCACATCACAGCCAAATCTGACGATATCAAGCCTCACGCTGCGGACGCTCCGGATCGGGCCAGTCGATGTGGAAGAAGCGCCCACGGGGTTGATCAACCCGTTCATAGGTGTGGGCGCCAAAGTAATCGCGCTGGGCCTGGAGCAGGTTCTGCGGCAGGCGTGCCGAGCGATAGCTGTCGTAATAGGCCAGCGATGCCGCGAAGGTTGGCGCTGGCACGCCCTGCTGGGCCGCCAGCGCGACGACCTTGCGCCAGTGGGGCTGGGCGCGGTCGATGGCCTCTTTGAAATGCGGGGCAAGCAGCAGATTGGCCAGCTCGGGCTCATACCGATAGGCCTCAGTGATCTTCTGTAGGAAGTCTGCGCGGATGATGCAGCCGCCGCGCCAGATTCCCGCGATCTCGCCGAAATCGAGCGTCCAGCCGTACTCGGCCTGAGCCGCGCGCATGAGCTGAAAGCCCTGCGCGTAGGAACAGATCTTGGCGCAATAGAGGGCGTCGTGGATGGCCTCCAGTAAGGCCTCCCGCTCCTCCTCAGCCACCTGCTCTCTTGCCGGATCAGATTCGGGGTCAGAGTCGGGACCGGCAAGGATCTTGGTAGCCTCGACACGCTCCTCCTTGAAGGCGCTGATGCAGCGGGCGAAGACCGCCTCGGCGATCGTCGGTGCCGGTACGCCCATGTCGAGGGCGTTGATGCTGGTCCACTTGCCGGTGCCCTTCTGGCCAGCCGCATCGAGGACGACGTCGACGAAGGGCTCGCCGGTGACCGGGTCGGTCTGCTGCAGTACATCGGCGGTGATCTCGACCAGATAGGAGTCGAGCACGCCCTCGTTCCAGCGCGCAAAGGTCTGGCCGATCTCGGCCGGACGCATGCCAGCGAGGCGCTGCATCAGGTCATAGGCCTCGCAGATCATCTGCATGTCGCCGTACTCGATGCCGTTGTGCATCATCTTGACGTAGTGACCAGCGCCGTCCGGGCCGATGTAGGCGGTACAGGGCTCGCCACCTTCGATCGGCTTGCCGGGCTTGGCGCCGAGCAGCGGCTTGCCCGTGTCGGGATCGACTTTGGCGGCGATCGCCGTCCACACCGGCTCCAGCGCCTTCCAGGCATCCTCTTGGCCGCCGGGCATCAGCGAGGGCCCAAAGCGCGCGCCCTCCTCGCCGCCGGAGATGCCGCTGCCGATGAAGCGCAAGCCGCGCTCGGCGAGCCGCTGCTCGCGCGCGATGGTGTCGGTCCACTTGCTGTTGCCGCCATCGATGAGGATGTCGCCCTCGTCGAGCAATGGTGCGAGCTGTTCGATGACGGCGTCGGTGCCGCTGCCGGCCTTGACCATGACGATGAGCTTGCGCGGCCGCTTCAACGAGGCCACCAACGCCTCGAGCGTTGCGCAACCAACCAGGCCGCCAGGCGTGTCTGGATGGCTGTCGACGAAGGCCTCCATCTTCTCGGTGGTGCGGTTGTAGACCGAGATGCGAAAGCCGTGGTCGGCGATGTTGAGCGCCAGGTTCTGGCCCATCACCGCCAGGCCGATGAGGCCGATCTCGGAGGGTTGGTCGTTTGCTGCCATGATGTCTTCCCGCTTTCTCTTCATTTGATCCAAGTGGTGATCGCCAAGGGGATGAGCATTTTTCGATCCAAGTCACGTCAAGCGCTGTTCAACCTAGGCGTGCAAATCCAGCCAGCAAGCCTGGAGCGGCACCCGAGATTGTTCACCGAGCCATCGCCTATGCGGTCTTTGGCGCGCTACGCGTTTGCCGATGCTCACTTCGGTTGCTCCGCGTAGTGCAGACACTCGGGTCATTTGAACCGCTAATGGGGGATTTGCCCCCAGCTTGTCGCGCACGCAACGATCTGATCGCCATCCCGCCTTCCATCGCCGTCCTGAACGCACCGCGCAAAGGCATGCTCTCTGGCAAAGGCACACTCTCTGTTCGAGCCGCAGCGGTTGAATTCGTCGCTCAGTTTCTTCTGGTCCATCATGGTTTGAAGCTTGCAGGCTTCCGATTCAACTTTTCTCAACCCGCGATACCCAATAGAGGTGCAACGATGACATTGAACGCCCTAAGCCAAACCGCTGAAGCCATGGTCGAGCCCGGTCAGGGCATCTTGGCCATGGACGAGAGCACGTCCACCATCGGCAAGCGACTGCAGACGGTTGGTGTCGAGAATACCGAAGATAACCGGATTGCCTATCGGACGATCCTGCTCAATACGCCCGGGCTCGGCGAGTCCATCAGCAGCGCCATCCTCTACGACGAGACCATCCGCCAGTCGACGGCCGAGGGCGAGCCTTTTCCTGAGCTGGTGAAGCGCCAAGGGATCATACCCGGGATCAAGGTCGATACCGGCGCCAAAGCGCTCGCGCTGAACGCTGGCGAGAAGGTGACCGAAGGCTTGGACGGGCTGCGCGAGCGACTCGAGGAGTATGTGGGATTCGGTGCCCAGTTTTGTAAATGGCGTGCGGTGATCACCATCGCCGAGGAGAAACCGAGCCGCGCCTGCATCGAGGCCAATGCCCATGCGCTCGCGCGTTACGCCGCCTTGTGTCAGGAGGCAGACCTGGTGCCGATCGTCGAGCCCGAGGTGCTGATCAATGGCGCCCATACGATCGAGACCAGCTACGAGGTCACCGTCGAGACCCAGCGCCAGGTATTCGAGCAGATCTACCGGCAAGGCGTCCAGCTCGAAGGCATGATCCTGAAGCCGAGTATGGTGATCTCCGGAACCGAGTGTCCGCAGCGCTCTGGCGTCGAGCAGGTCGCCGAAGCGACCTTGCGCTGCCTACAACAGACGGTGCCGGCCGCCCTGCCCGGCGTCGCCTTCTTGTCCGGCGGCCAGGACGACGTGCAAGCGACCCAGCATCTGAACGCAATGAATCAGATGGCGGCCCAGCGGTCGCTGCCCTGGCGCCTCACCTTCTCGTACGCACGCGCGCTGCAGAATCAGGTGCTCGAGACCTGGCGCGGTGATGCCTCAAAGGCCGAGCAGGCCAGTGAGGCCCTGCTACAGCGGGCCAAGCTCAACGCGCTCGCGAGCATCGGCAAGTACGCGCCTGAGATGGAGCCCGCGGCTCAACGCGGCGCCCGATAGGTGTCGCTGCGCCCGCCCGTATGGCTCAGCACCAGCTGCCAGAGATGGCCCCTACGTGAACGGAAGAACCCCGCCGAGCAATGTAGATAGTACTTCCACATGCGCCGGAAGCGCTCATCGTAGCCGGCGTTTGCAAGCGCCGGCCAGGCCTGCTCGACGTTCGCCCACCAGGCCATCAGGGTCCGGTCATAGTCCGGTCCGAACGCATGCCAATCCTCGAGCACGAAGCGCGGTCGCAGCGCCTGGGCGAGTCGCTCGGCGTTGGGCAGCTCGCCATTGGGGAAGATGTAGCGGTCGATCCAGGGATCATTGACCGGATTGACGTCGCTGGTGCCGATGGTATGGAGCAGGAACAGCCCGTCCTCCTTCAGCAGCTGCGCCGCGGTGTCAAAGAAGGCAGCGTCGTTCTTACGGCCAACGTGCTCGAACATGCCCACCGAGACGATCTTGTCGAAGCGACCGTCCAGCTCCCGGTAATCCTGGAGCCGGATATCAACCGGCAGCCCGGCGCAGCGCTGCCGTGCCAACTGCGCCTGCTCGCGCGAGACGGTCAGCCCGACCACCTGCACGTCATAATGACGCGCAATGTATTCTGCCAAGCCACCCCAGCCACAGCCGATGTCGAGCACTCGCTCGCCGGGCTCCAGCTCAAGCTTGCGGCAGATCAGATCCAGCTTCGCGCGCTGGGCGCTTTCCAGATCCTCGGCCTCGGCCCAATAGCCGCAGCTGTAGCTCATGGTCGGGTCGAGCATGGCCTCATAGAGGTCGTTGCCGACATCGTAGTGCTGCTCGCCGACCTGGAAGGCCCGCTTCTGGCTCTGCAGATTCAACAAGCGCGCACGCAGCACGAGCAGCGCGAGACGCAAGCGCAGACCGAGTCCAGCGGCGCCGTGCAGTCTCTCCTCGATGCCATGACCGAGCAAACGGCTAAAGGTCTCATCAAGCGCCGGTGCATCCCATTGCTGATCCATATAGGACTCACCGAGACCGAGCGAGCCGGCGCTCAGGACCCGGTCGTAGAAGGCCGGGGCGTGCACGCGGATATCCCAGGGTCGATGACCGTCCAGCTCAACGTCTGCCTGCGCGGCCAATACCTTCAGCAAGTGCGGGCCTTCCCGACCGAGACCGCGGAGGCTGTCGAACCCGCTGCGCTCGCGCGGCGACGGCCAGGTTTGATTCGATAACGTACTCATTGATTGCTGCTCCTCGTCTTGAATGCAGATCGCGAGCGAATGGCCCGCGCTCAGGCGCCCTTTGATAAACGCCGTTGCCAAAACGAATCACCGCAAGATCAGTGCCGCATCAAAGTCCCTGATCCATCGCTGTCAACCCCAGATCGATTGGGTGATAGGAACCAGAGCGGGTGCAAAATACCCACGCTCAATGATGCCCATTCGTTCCTGAGGGGCCCAGCTGCGTGACCTCCGGCGGCTCATCACGCGGCGACACCTTTTGCACGGGCTCTTGCTCCCGCGTCTCTTTGATCAGTTCGTGCAGCGCTCGGAATCCCTCTTCAAGCGAGGAGGTCATGACCACCAGCGGCCCTTGGCTAACGATGATCTGGGCGAGCTGGGGCAGCGGTGACGCCGAAGCCGTTTGCAGAAAGATGCCTTGGATGTAGGTCACCACACCCTCGACCGGCACCACGATCAGACGACCGTGCATCACCTGTGAGCCTTGCCGACGCCAAAGGCTCAGTTCTTGGGAGATCTCTGGGTCCTGCTTGATGAAGGCATTCACCTGCTCGGGCCCATAGACCAAGGCGCCCTTCGGGAAGCGGTAGACGATGATCCGGCCATAACTTTCGCCATCGTTCCCAGCAACGGCCAGCGCCCGCATATTCGGCTGACCGAGCGGCGTCATCGGCGCGAACAGGCTGTACTCGAAGCGATCGGGGTCAATCAGATTGAGGGTGAGGTAATGCGAGCGCATCCGCTCGAGGTCCTCGCGCCACTGATCGGGGGGCCGCTCCCAGGCATCCTCCTGGTTGTAGAAGGTCTCCGGATCGGTCTGATGGTAGCGCGTGTAGATGTCCATTTGCACGTCGAACAGGCTCTTTGGATAGCGCAGATGCTGTTTGAGTGCCGGCGGCATCGCGTCCAACGGCTTGAAGAGCCCAGGATAGAGGCGCGCCTGCGCGGCGGCAATCGGGTCGGACGGATCAGCGAGATAGTAGTCGACGCTGCCATTGTAGGCATCCACCACCACCTTGATCGAATTGCGGATGTAATTGAACGGGCGCTCAAAGTGCTCGACATCGCCAGCATAGGCCTTGGCGTAGGGATACCACTTGGAGGCGGTCATGGCATCCTGAATCCAGTAGAGCCGACCATTGGCAAGCGCAAGATAAGGCTCCGGACCGAGCATCAGATCCGGCGTCAGGGTCTTGATGCGCTCGCGGATATCACGCCGGAACAACAGCCGGCTCGCGTCGGTCATCTGCGTGGTGTACAGGATATTGCGCTCGCCAAAGTACAGCGAGAAGACCAGCCTGCGAAACAGGCTGCTGACCGGCACGCCACCGCTGCCCGCATAGTCGGCGAGCTTGGTCTCGCCGGATGCGGCGTAATCGAGCTCATGGGTCGCATTCGGCGCCATCACCGGATGCAAATCGGTCGGTCCATAGTAGATCGCCGGCTGGTCGACAGACAGCCCCGCAACCGACTCCGGCGGAATGCCCTGGATCAGCCACTCGATCGGCTCATCCGCCGGCTGTGCCGCCGGGGTCATGACCACGCCATAGCCGTGCGTGTACCGAAGCCAGAGGTTGACCCAGGTCTGACGTGCCTCGCCGAGCTTTTCGAGATCAATGTGGCGGGCGGCGAGAAACACCTGGCGATAGGTCTCTTCGACCTCATAGCGGCCAACGCTGACCCTGTCGAACGCATAATAGGGCTGAATCTCCTGCAGCTCGCGATAGACAGGCAATAGCTTGTCGTCATCCCAGATCGGGATGTTGCGCAGGCTGAGGCTGATCTCGGGTGTGATCTTCTCCCACCCCTCCTCGTGGATAGGATAGGTGCGCGTCTCCACCGCTTGTAATCCATAGGCGGCCAAGGTTGCCTGGATATTGTGCTCGATGAAGGGTGTCTCGCGCGTCATCTCGGCCGGCTCAACCACGAACTCACCCACCCGCTCCTTGAGATAAGGCGTATGACGCAATCCGATCACGACGAGTAACAGCAGCGATGTGCCCGCGAAGAGCCGCTTGCCTTTGCCGGTATTGAGCACCATCAGCAGCAGTGCACCAGCGATGAGCCCCAGCAGTGCTGCGCCACCGATGAGCGGCAAGGTCACCGTCATCTCCTCGTAGCCCGGCCCATGGAACAACGGCAGATGGGCGTCGGTGTAGAGCAGCATGTAGGCATCGCCAAGGAAATAGACGCTCCCCATCAGGATCAGGAGCAACAGGATCAGGCTCAGATGCAGCCGGGCTCCGCGCCGCCATCCTCCTCGCGCTCTGGGCATCACCCGGTGCTCGAGCCCATACAGGAGGCCGAGCCCAAGCAGCACCACCCCGAGCGCGAGCATGACCTCGCTGTAGAGCAGCCTGAAAAAGGGTAGCGAAAAGAGATAGAACCGGATGTCATGACCGAAGACCGGATCTTGGATGCCAGCCTCGGGGGCCAGCAGGAACAGTAAGGCCTCTTCCCAATAGAAGAACAGTGGTAGCGCAACGATCACCGCCAGGGTGAGCGTCAGCGGCAGGTAAAAGACCAGCGAGCGCGTCTGGAAGCGCCGATAAAGTCGGGGAGAGGGATGGTTGCGGTTGGCTTCGGATGCCGTCTCGCTCGGACGCGGCGCGCCGAGGTATTTGCTGCCAATCCAGAAATTGGCAAAGAACAGCGCGAAGAAGAGCCCCACGCCACCGGCGAAGACCAGATAGCGATACAGCAGACGCTGCCAAAAATAGAACGCATAACCCAGTGACTCGAACCACCAGAGCTCGATCAGGAAATTCCTGAGCGCCAAACCCAGCAGCGTCAAGCCAAGCCCGACAGCCAGCACTAAGCCGATTAGCAAAAGAGAATAGGTTTTCCAGGAGCGCATAATGATCGGTTGTCCGAACATCGGCAGCTGCTTAGGAAGCGGTCTCGCCGCCGTTCTCTTCTAGGATCACGATCGAATCGGCTGCGAACATGGATTTCTCTCCTCTTGAGGAATAAAGACACAACCCATGTCAAAGCAGTCATCGTGCCAAGCCATCATGCCAAGCCATCATGCCAAGCCATCATGCCAATCTAGGATGACGCACCGCGGCGCCAGCCAAAGGCTCCGCGATACCCTCGCAGACAGCCGAAACGCCGGGAGCGAGGCCGAAGGGGCTTCTGCATCCCGGTTATCGATATCGCCGCGGGTACATTGAACCAGCGGCGGTCGAAATGCCCCAGCCAGCGAGCACTGGACCCCGACGGCCCATCGACAGCTGTCCGCAGACCGGCACGAAACTCGCCCGGCACGAAACTCGCTTTAGTCGAGGCTACAGCCGAGATCTGTAGTCGAGACAGCATTCCGAATGACATTACCTTCAATCTTGGGAACGTCGATTCGCTCGCTCATCGCCATTCTGATGTTGGCGCTGATGATCGCGACCGGATCTCTGATGGCCGCCATGCCCGAGGCGGCCGAGGCGCGCGAAGCACTGGTCATCCCGATCGACGGCGCCATTGGTGCCGCCACTGGCGAGCTGGTGGTCACTGGCCTTGAGCAGGCCGCGCAGACCGACGCTGAGATCGTCGTCCTGCGCATGGACACCCCGGGCGGTCTGGATCAGGCGATGCGCCGCATCATCAAGGCGATCCTCGCCTCGCCCGTGCCGGTGGCCAGCTTCGTCGCTCCGCCCGGCGCCCGAGCGGCCAGCGCCGGCACCTATATCCTCTACGCCAGCCAGATCGCCGCCATGGCACCAGCAACCAACCTGGGCGCAGCAACGCCGATTCAGGTCGGTGGAGGCGATCTGCCCGGGCTTGGCGAGCGTTTCCCGACCCGCGAAGACCGTAGCGACCGTAGCGACAGCAGTGCCGCCAACGCCAAGGAGCGCAAGCTAGTCAACGACGCCGTCGCCTACATCCGCGGTCTGGCCGAGCTGCGCGGCCGCAATGCCGACTGGGCCGAAGAGGCGGTGCGCGCCTCGGTCAGCCTGGCATCCGGCGCTGCCGCCGAGCGTGACGTCATCGACCTGGTCGCAGAGGACATCCCCACCCTGCTCAAGCGCATCGACGGACGCCGCGTACAGACCGCCACCGGCGAGCAGGTGCTCGAGACCGCTGGCCTCGAGCTGCGCGAGCTCGAGCCCGACTGGCGCATCGATCTGCTGTCCGTGATCGCCAACCCGAATGTCGCCTACATCCTGCTGCTGATCGGCATCTACGGGATCATCTTCGAGCTCTCGAATCCGGGCACCCTGTTTCCGGGCATCATCGGTGCGATCAGCCTGCTACTCGCGCTCTATGCGCTGCAGGCGCTTCCGGTCAATTACGCCGGCGTTGGCCTGATCCTGCTGGGCGTGCTGCTGATGGTCGGCGAGGCCCTGGCGCCGAGCTTCGGTGCGCTCGGCATCGGCGGGTTCGCCGCCTTCCTGTTCGGCTCGGTGATCCTGATGGATGACGAAGGGGCCGCCGTCTCCTGGCCGGTGATCGGCATCACCGCTGGCTTGAGCGCCGCCCTGTCGATCTGGGTCATCGGTCGCTTCATCGGCCTGCGCAGCAAGCCATCCGCGGTCGGTGCCGAGCATTTGGTCGGAAAGACGGGCGAGGCACGCGCGGACTTCGGCGGGGCGTCGAACAACACTGGCCAAGTCCATCTCGAGGGCGAGCTCTGGCAGGCCAGCAGCCCGTCACCGGTTCGACGCGGCGAGGCGGTGCGCGTGCTCGCCGTCAACGGCCTCAAGCTCGAAGTGGCGCCCGCCTCCTCCGCGCTCGAACAGTCATCACCTCATCGCTCATCGACCTAATCACTCTTCAACTCAATCACTTACCTGTCCACTCGACACTCGACACTCGACGGAGTCACCCATGGCCTATAGCGCATTCCTGACCTACCTCCTCCCCCTGGGCCTGATCATCCTGTTCCTGGGTGCGGCGATCCGCATCCTGCCCGAGTATCAGCGTGGCGTGGTCTTCTTCCTCGGTCGCTTCCAGGCGGTCAAGGGCCCTGGGCTCATCCTCATCGTTCCCGGTATCCAGAAAGTCGTTCGGATCGACCTGCGGGTGGTCACCATGGATGTCCCGGAACAAGACCTGATCACCAAGGACAACGTCACCGTGCGCGTCAACGCCGTGCTCTATTTCAAGGTGGTCGAGTCCGACAAGGCGGTGATCCAGGTCGAGGATTTCCAAATGGCCACCAGTCAGTTGGCGCAGACGACGCTGCGCTCGGTGCTCGGCCAGCACGACCTCGACGAGCTACTCTCGGAGCGCGAGCAGCTCAACCGCGACATCCAGACCATCCTCGACGATCAGACCGACGCCTGGGGCATCAAGGTGGTCAATGTCGAGATCAAGCATGTGGATCTGAACGAGAACATGATCCGCGCGATCGCCCGTCAAGCCGAGGCCGAGCGTAACCGTCGCGCCAAGGTAATCAATGCCGAGGGCGAGATGCAAGCCTCGGAGCGGCTGCGCGGCGCGGCGGAGGTCATCTCCACGCAGCCGCAGGCGCTGCAGCTGCGCTACCTGCAGACCCTCGCTGACATGTCCAGCGATCGCGCCACCACCGTCGTCTTCCCGCTGCCGATGGAGTGGCTCAGTGCCCTCTCTGGTGCTCCCGGTACGACGCATGCCTCAAAGCAAGAGGAAGATTCCGAGGCGCCTGCTCACTGATCCGTCACTGTTTCGTCAATGAGGCCCGCCGGCGAGCAGACGGCAGGCCGTCCACTGCATCCCTCTCGACCAACCAGCCTCTCAATCCACCAGAGGCTGCTTCAGCAAGGGACCTGAGACTGCTTCAACGCGGCACCTGAGTCGTTCCCTGCCCTTCGGGCGCCTCCTGATTCTCCATATAGGTGCGGGCCTCGCTGGTGGATTGCCACCAAGAGGGGTTCAGGTTCAACGCAGGACCCTGTCGCCGCACCGAGCCGCCTGCCCCGCAAGCACGACAAACCTTCATGCCAACTTTGTGGCATCAGGTTTGCTCGCTTTCATTCAACCGCGAGATGCGTGGCCTGCGGCTTTTCTGTCCGGTCGGCGCCGTCGGTCGCGTCATCGCGGTTCTCCCGATGATCGACCACTCATCTGATCTACCACTCATCTGATCTACCGCTCATCTGATCGACCACTCATCTGATCTACCGCTCACCTCTTAGTCGCTGTCGAAGGAGCTGCCGATGTCCCATGACGCAACCCTATTGATGACCGAGTTTGTCACCCACGACGTCCAGCGTCTGCTGCTGACGCGACCGGAGGGGCTCGACTGGCAGCCAGGACAAGGTGTCGAGGTTCATATCGACAATGATGAATGGCGCGAAGAGGGCCGCCCCTTCACGCCAACCTCGCTGCCCAATGATCAGCTCTTGGAATTCACCACCAAACGCTATCCCGAGGGCGACGGCATGACCATGTCCCTGCACGCCCTGAAGCCCGGCGCCCAGCTCAAGCTCAGCGACGCCTTCGGCAGCATCACCTACCAGGGTCCGGGCACCTTCATCGCCGCCGGCACCGGCCTGACCCCCTTCCTTGGGATCTTGCGCCAACTCGCGGCTGATGATGCCTTAGACGGCCACACGCTGTTGCTGACCAACAAAACCGAGCGCGATGTGATCTGCGAGAAGGAGCTCAAGCATTACCTGGGTGATGACTGCGTGCTGACCTTTACTCGCGAGCACGAGCCTGGACATCAGGGCCAGCGCATCGACGTCGACTTCCTGAAATCCCAGCTCTCGACCTTCGATGGGATGTTCTATGTCTGCGGACCCGATGCGTTTGTCGAAGCGATCAACGATCAGCTGCAAAGCCTGGGTGTGCAGCCGGAGCAGCTCGTCTACGAGCAATAGCAGGATTGACAGACGACCATGGCCGACCTCTCGGCTGCCGCTTCGACGCCGCTGTGAGGCCGCTTCGGATCACAAGAACCGCGATTGGGAGAGGATCACAATGGAGCGCAACCTGTTCGTGCTCGGCATCGACGACTTCAATCTGCGCCAGCTCCGCGCCATTCGCAATGCCGACAATTATCGCTTCCACCCGCTGATGACCGTCGACGAGGTCAAGGCGCACGGGACCTTCCCGTTCCAATCCGTCCTTGACCAGGCCCGAGACCAGCTCGCACGCTTCGACGGGCGGATCGATGCCATCATTGGCTACTGGGATTTCCCGGTCACATCAGCCGTGGCGGTGTTGTGCCGCGAATTCGGCCTGCCCTCACCCTCGGTCGAGAGTGTCGCCTGCTGTGAGCACAAATATTGGGGCCGGCTCGAGCAGCAGAGGCTGGTCCCAGAGATGGTGCCCCGCTTTGCCGCGGTCGACCCCTTTGACGCCAAGGCGGCGGATCAGCTCGACCCCGACTTCCCGTTCTGGGTCAAGCCCATTAAGAGCACCAATTCGCTGCTCAGCTTCCGCGTCCATGATCGGCGCGAGCTGGAGGATGCGCTCAGTCAGATCCGCGAGGGCATCGGCCCTATCGCCGAGGCCTTCGATGCCTTCTTGTCTCAGGTCAGCCTGCCGAGCGCGATCGCACCGATCAGTGGGCGTTATTGCATCGCCGAAGCGCCCCTCAAGGGCCGCCAGTGCACCGTCTCCGGCTATGTCTATCGCGGCAAGGCGAACATCTATGGCGTGGTCGATTCGATCAACTACCCGAACGGGATGTCCTTCCAGCGTTATCAGTACCCGTCGCGGCTACCCAACCGGGTGAAGGCTCGGATGCGCGAGGCATCGGTCAGGGTGATGGAAGCCATCGGCTATGACCAGGCGGCCTTCAACATCGAGTACTTCTACGACGAGGGCACCGATGCGCTCTCACTGCTGGAGGTCAATCCGCGTTTCTCGCAGTCACACGGATACCTGTACAGGCAGGTCGATGGGCGGCCCAATCATCAGGTCGGCGTCGAGCTCGCGCTCGGCGAGGAGCCCTGCGTGCTGCGTCGCCAAGGGCCGTTCGGCTGCGCGGCGAAGTTTCATCTACGCGCGTTCGAGGATGCCCTTGTCGAGCAGGTTCCGAGCGAGGCAGCACTGCGTCAGATCGAACAGGACCATCCGGGGAGCTGCATTGAGCTCCTGATCAAGCCAGGCATGCGTCTCTCAGAGCTGTTCGAGCAGGACAGCTATAGCTACGAGCTCGCTCACATCTTCATCGCGGCCCATGATCAGCACGAACTGCTTGGACAATACGAGCAGATCGTCGACGCCATGCCGCTCAAGCTCAGCCGATAGCCAAAGCTTAGCCGATAGAGTTCAGCCAATAGAAGCCAGCAGCCTGTTCACGGCGAGGAGGTTCCATTGCAAACGGTCACGGAGCTCCCCAACCCGATCATCGATCGCGAGCCTATCTGGATCGAGATGGCGGACGGCATGCGTCTGTCCGCCCGCATCTGGATGCCCGAGGATGCCGAGCAACGCCCGGTGCCCGCGATCCTGGAGTACATCCCCTACCGCAAGCGCGATTCGATCCGGCTGCGCGACGAGACCCTGCATCCCTACTTCGCCGGACATGGCTACGCCGCGGTGCGTGTCGACCTGCGCGGCAGCGGCGACTCCGAAGGCTTGTTGCAGGACGAGTACCTGCAGCAGGAACTCGACGACGGCCTTGAGGTGATCCGCTGGATCGCGGAGCAGCGCTGGTGTGACGGCAAGGTCGGGATGATCGGCATCTCATGGGGCGGCTTCAATGGGCTGCAGCTCGCCGCGTTGCAGCCGCCGGCCCTGAAGGCCGTGATCAGCGTGGCCTCGAGCGACGACCGCTATGCCGACGACGTCCATCACATGGGCGGCTGCCTGCTCGGCGACAATCTGTCCTGGGCCTCGACCATGTTCGCCTACAATGCGCTGCCACCCGACCCGGCGCTGGTCGGGCCGAGCTGGCGCGAGACCTGGCTGCAGCGCCTGGAGCACAGCGGCCTGTGGCTGGAGCACTGGCTGCGCCATCAGCGTCGCGACGCCTATTGGCGCCACGCGTCGATCTGCGAGGACTACAGCGCGCTTCGCTGCCCGGTGATGCTGGTCAGCGGTTGGGCCGATGGCTACAGCAATGCCGTCTTCCGGATGCTCGCGAAGCTCGAGGTGCCGCGCCTCGGCGTGGTCGGTCCTTGGTCGCACAAGTATCCCCATCTCGGCGTGCCCGGTCCGGCCATCGGCTTCCTGCAGGAGGCCCTGCGCTGGTGGGACCATTGGCTCAAGGGCCTCGACACCGGCGTGATGGAGGAGCCGATGCTGCGGGCCTGGCTGCAGGACAGCGTCCCACCCACCACCCGCTACGAGGAGCGCCCGGGGCGCTGGGTTGGAGAACGCAGCTGGCCCTCAGCGCGCATCCAGCCGTTGAGGCTGCAATTGGCCCCGCATCGACTGCTCACCGAGTCCGAGGAGCGCCAGATTGGAGCCAACCCGGAAGGTAACCAGCAATCCAACCCGGAAGGCGACCCGCAAACCACCCATCGGGAGTCCGAACGGGAGTCTGAACAGAAGGCTGATCCTAAGGCCCATGAGGCCTCGCAATACCTGCACTCACCGCTCGGGCTCGGACTCTTCGCCGGCAAATGGTGCTCCTATGCGGCATCGCCCGATCTCCCCCACGACCAGCGCCAGGAGGACGGCGGCGCCCTCGTCTACGATTCGGCACCGCTCGATGAGCCGCTTGAGATCCTGGGGAGTCCAAGCCTCCTGCTTGAGCTGTCGGCGGAATGCCCGGTCGCCATGGTGGCGGTGCGGCTCTCCGACATCGCCCCCGACAACAAGGCAACGCGCGTCACCTTCGGTCTGCTCAACCTGACCCACCGCGATTCCAGCGATGCGCCGACACCGCTGGAGCCGTGCAAACGGTATCGCGTCCAGGTAGCGCTCAACGATGTCGGCTATGCGTTCCCGCCCGGCCACCGTGTGCGCATCGCGCTCTCGACCTCCTATTGGCCGATGGCCTGGCCGGCCCCGGAATCGGTCGGTCTGACTGTCTACCCGGGCAGCAGCATACTCACCCTTCCGGCCCGGCCACCAGCCAGCCATGACGCGGAAATTGGTCACTTCGGTCCCGCCGAGGGTACGGCGCCATCGCCGAGCCAAATGCTGAGCCCCGGTCAACACAGCTGGCGGGTGATCCGCGATCTGGAGACCGATGTCTCGACACTGGAGGTCATCAACGACAACGGCTGTCGCCATCTCTCGGGGCCGGATCTGACCGAAACCAAAAAGGCACTCGAGTGGTACAGCTCTCGTGGCGACGAGTACGATTCGCCCCGCGGAGAGGCCCTCTGGGAGCGCTCGCTGACGCGGGGCGACTGGAGTATCCACACGCGGACACGCACTCTGCTGACCTCAGACAGCCGATTCTTCTACCTGAGCGCCGAGCTCGATGCCTGGGAGGACGGCAAGCGGATCTATTCGCGCAACTGGGATCATCGCATCGAGCGCGACCTCCTTTAGGCGATTGCCGACGGATCAGGATCAGCCTGGGATCAGGATCAGCCGGGGCTCAGAGCAGCAGCAGACTAAGCGCCATCACCGCCATGCCAGCGACCAGCGCATACACCGTTGGATGGTGCTCACCATAGGTCTCGGCCGATGGCAGCAGCACGTCGAAGGAGATGAAGATCATGATCCCGGCGACGGCCGCCAGTGAGAGACCGAGCAGGGCCTGGGACCAAAAGCCCGACAACAACAGCAGGCCGAGCAGCGCGCCGATCGGCTCCGAGAGCCCCGACAACGCGGACCAGCCGAACGCCTGCCAGCGGCTGCCAGTCGCGTAGTAGACCGGCACCGAGACCGCGATCCCTTCAGGGATATTGTGGATACCCACCGCAAGCGCGACCGGTATCCCGAGATGGATATCCTGCATCGAGGTCAGCAAGGTCGCCAAACCTTCAGGCAGGTTGTGCAGCGTGATGACCGCCGCGGTGAGCAGACCGACGTTCATCAGCGGCTCGGCGCCAACCGCCTCGTTTCCCTTGCTGTCGGTTTCTGCATTGCCAGAAGCCTCCGCGTTTACCCCGCTGCTAGAAGGGCCCTGCGTGCCTGGAGAACTCCTCGTGCCAGGAGAGTCCAGCGTGTTGGGAGAGCGCATCTCATGCGGGTTGTAGCCGAGCGGAACCGAGCGGTCGATGACGGCAACCAGCAGCATGCCGACGAACAAGGCGACAACGGCTATGGTTTGCGGTGCGCTGCTGATCTCCTCGAGTGCATCCACGCCGGACGGCAGCAGCTCGACGAAGGAGACGTAGATCATCACCCCCGCCGAGAACCCGAGCGCGACCCCGAGGAAGCGGATATTGGCACGAGGGGCAAAGAAGGCGATCACACTGCCAATCGCAGTAGCGAGGCCGGCAAGCAGCGTCAACAGCAATGCCGGCCCGATCGAAGTGGCATCCATAGAGAGTGGCTCCTTGGACTGGACTGATAGGTTCAGAGGGTTTGGCATCATCCGTGCATTTTTCTCGCCAAACTCTTCCTTCGCCAAACTGACCCTTCACTGGAGGACGCATGGCAAACGAGCTCAACAACCGGACCATTGGGGTTCTAGTCGAGAATCTCTTCGAAGACCTGGAGCTGTGGTATCCGCTGATTCGGATGCGCGAGGCGGGTGCGCAGATCCGGCTCATCGGCACTGCGATAACGACCTATCGGGGCAAGCATGGCCTGACCGCTGACGCCGAAGAGGCTACCGGCTCAGTCCGCGCGGATGAGTTCGATGCGCTGATCATCCCAGGCGGCTATGCGCCCGATCGGATGCGTCGCGACCAGCCGCTGCTCGAGCTGGTGCGAGGCGTCGCAGCCTTGGAGCGGCCCATCGCCTTCATCTGTCATGCCGGCTGGGTGCCGATCTCGGCGGAGATCGTGAGCGGCCGACGCGTCACCTCGGCACCGTCGATCAAGGATGATCTGCGCAACGCCGGTGCCGAGTGGGAGGACGAAGCGGTGGTCGTCGATGGCCCGCTGATCTCGAGCCGGCATCCTGGCGATCTGCCGATGTTCTGTCAGGCCCTGATCGCGCAGCTGAGCTGAGGGGTCCGCATGCCATCGGTTGCCGGGCAAATCACCCAACCGATGGTGGATAGCACCCAGCCTAATCCGTCCGAACCTGATCCGGGCCTGACCCGAATCTGATCCATACCTGATCCGGACCTAACAGGCCACTGGCACCAACGCGACGAGATGACCAACGATCAACCCACCAACCAACGAGGCGAGCGCCATGAATCGCGCTCGGCGCTGCTGGCCTGGGCCTTCTATGACTGGGCCAGCAATGCCTTTGCGACGCTGATCGTCACCTTCGTCTTCGCCGCCTATTTCACCGATCAGGTCGCCGCCGACCCAACGCAGGGTACGACCCTTTGGGGCAATGCCGTGGCCGCCGCCGGGCTGCTCGTTGCGCTGATTGGCCCCATCCTTGGCGCCGCAGCGGATCAAGGGGGACCGCGCAAGGCGCTGTTCACCCTGCTCACCCTGGTTGCCGTCACCGCGACCGGATTCCTGTGGTTTGTCCGACCCGATCCGTCCTATGTCGCGCTGGCCCTGGTACTGCTCGGCCTCGGCATTGTCGCCTCGGAGCTGGCCGGCGTGCTCTACAACGCCATGCTGCCCGTGCTCGCCCCGCCCGAGCGCATCGGGCGCTGGTCCGGCTGGGGCTGGGGGTTGGGCTATGTCGGCGGTGTCGCCTGTTTGGCGCTGGCGCTGTTCGGTTTCGTCCGCGAGGACGCCTGGCTGCAGCTGCCGCGTGATCAAGCCCAGCACGTGCGCGCCACCTTCCTATTGGCCGCAGCTTGGTTGCTGGTCTTCGCGCTGCCGCTGTTGCTGAGGGTTCGGATGGAATCCGGCGTTCCACGAAAACCGCTGCCACGAGCGGCCCGCGACGGTGTGCGCCAACTCGCCGAAACGCTACGCCAGGTCCGACGCTACCGCGTGATCCTGCGTTTCCTGATCGCACGGATGCTGTATGTGGACGGCCTTGCAACGCTGTTCGCACTGGGCGGTGTCTATGCCGTCGGCACCTTCGCGATGAACGAGCAAGAGGTGCTGACCTTCGGCATACTGCTCAATATCACCGCAGCGCTCGGCGCCGGGCTGTTTGCCTGGCTCGATGACTGGCAGGGACCACGCACGACGATCCTGCTAGCGTTGGGCGGCTTGATCCTGCTCGGCAGCGCGATCCTGTTCGTGCGCAGCCAAACGCTGTTCTGGGTCCTGGGCGGGATGCTCGGCCTCTTCGTCGGTCCAGCCCAGGCCGCTGCTCGCTCCTATCTCGGGCGCGTCGCCCCGGCCGAGCTGCGCGCCGAGCTGTTTGGTCTGTTCGCCTTCTCGGGCAAAGCGACCGCCTTCGCCGGGCCCTTCCTGGTCGGCTGGGTCACCTGGCTCGCCGGCAGCCAGCGTGTCGGTATGGGCGTCATCGTCGTCTTCTTCGTGCTCGGCTTCGCAATGACACTGACACTGCCGAAAGCCGACACTCGCAGCGCAGGAGCCGATGACTGAGCGGATCTTGACGACCAAGCCAATGGCGCCGAGTGGCACGCAATCCCCATAGCCTTCCCTAGGCCTCACCAAGATTTCACCTAGATCTCAC
>NZ_NHSH01000083.1 GCF_016653315.1 Halochromatium roseum
CGGGAATGAGTGGGAGTTCGATCACAGCGGTTCAGGCAGGGACTTGTCGGGGTCAGGATGAGAGTGTCTGGTCGCCATGGTAACGCAGCAGCGACTCCCGGTTGCCATGACTTATTGAGAAGTTACTCATTGGGATTGCTTGTCTGCCAAAGGTATTTCGTAGCGCCTCCATTTTTGGGCTTGAATCCCAAGAACAGATCGTCGAGCCTCGATCAGCGCTTCGACTGATTGCAAATCCCGAATAGGTTGCTAACGCATCCCCATAAGCTGTCGCACCCTTTCCAAGTTGATCAATCCCCAAGCCATCATCCGCCATGCCAGCCGCTTCGGCATCGGAAATTGCTTTCTCGCGCGCCTCTTGCACGAGATCGGAGAAGGTCGTCAGGGCGACAAGCTGGCGTGGGGTGAAAAGATCGCCGTAGGTTGTTAGCCCATAGTCGACGGTCCAGAAATTTCGCGGATCATCCGGCAGAGCGGTCTCTGGCTTCCAGATTGGGTCTGGCAAGTCCGCGCAACCTTCCATGTCTTGCGTTGGCGAGAGATAAACCCTCCCTCTCTTCCCTTCAGCGACAACGGCCATCAACCGAGCCTGCATGCGACCCGCCTTACCTTCGGCCTTAATGTATTTACCCTCAAGCGGCGTACCTGAGAGCACGCAGCGAAAGTTCGCTCCGCGGGAGAGCTTCGTCCCGCTCTTCGCCCCATCCGGCGGCGTCCCAACCCGCACCTCAAACCGATAGCGATCCCCATCAACCACAGGCTCCACCCAAGCCTCTTTGCCCTTCTTGCTCGACAGCACAAAGCTCGAGGCCAACGGCACATCGACATGACTAAACGCCGGATTCGGGCTCTTCACCGTCCGCGCCCAGAGCCAGGCGATTACCGTCAACTCCTGCCCCTCGTAAGCCTTCAGGTCAGGCCGCTCGGCGACCATCTCCGGCGTGATCTCGACCTTGGGATAGAGATGCCCGATGCGCTTGAAGGCCTCCTCACGCATCCAGTGCCCATAGCGGCGCACGTCCTCGGCCAGCCCCGTTGCTCCAGGCCACTCGCGCGGAAAGCTCTGTTGCTTCTCGCCTTCGGGGATCGGCCCCACCGGCGCACGCCCGGCAAACTTGGGCGGGATCTCGATCATCGCCTTGTTGATCATCACCGCGACCGGGTTCAGGTCGCTGGCGTAGGCCTCCAGGCCGAGCCGCTGCGCCTCCAGCGGCAGCGCACCACCGCCGGCGAACGGATCATGGAAGGCGGGGAGCTTGTCTGGATTGAACAGCTCGGCGGCCTGCGGATGGTCGCGCGGGCGCGCTCGAGCACCGCCTCGTTGTTGGTGTTCTCCCACTTGACCAGGTCGCGGATGATGGCAAAGAGCTTCTCGCGCTTGATCTCCGCCTCTTGCTTGTTGACGCCGTATTTGAAGCCGCCGTCCTGCTGATAGCCGGGGTCGTTGACCATCTGCGCGAAGATCACCGCCCGTGCTGCTGCCAGCGGTCGCCTTGCCCACCATAGATGCAGGGTGCTCGGATGCCCGTGGCGGATCGACTTCTCGCGCGCCGAGGCGACGTTGATGTCGTCGAGCGGCAGGGCGACCTCGATCAGCTTTTTTGGCGATTTGATGGGCATGGATTGTGACGCTTGGGTTTCTAATGCGAGTGGTCAGTACGGGAGGGATTCATGGGCGCGGGAGATCGCGGTAGACCTCGCGCCGGTGGCCGATCTTGACCACCAGCACCAGCAGCGTTTGGTCCTGGATCTGTGCGATCAGGCGATAATCGCCGACGCGGTACCGATAGAGTTGACGCGGACCTTGCAGCACCCGGCCCAACTCGCGTGGGTCATCATGCTCGGTCAGTCGCGCCATGAATGACACCAACCGCTGTTGCACTGGGCGATCAAGCTTTGCCAGCTCACGCTTGGCGCGCGGCTTTAGGGCAATCTGCCAGGGCATCTCAAAGCTCCAGTTCGCGCTTCACCTGCTCCAGCGGAATCGGTGCTTCATCATCTGCCAGCGCCTCTAACGCATCGGCAAGATCCTCGGCGTCTTCCAAATAATGTTCCACGAGGGCTGCAATCAGTTGTTCTGGAGTCTGGCCACTCGATCTGGCTAATCCAGCCAGTGCAGTTGCAGCCTGATCAGGAATGTGCACGCTAAGATTTGTCATCAGTCTTGCGCGAGAAACCCCGCCCTTCAGGGCGGGGAGGGAAAGCGCACCGCGCGCAGCGCGGTTAGGCAACC
This sequence comes from Halochromatium roseum, assembly GCF_016653315.1. GTDB lineage: Bacteria > Pseudomonadota > Gammaproteobacteria > Chromatiales > Chromatiaceae > Lamprobacter > Lamprobacter roseus. Next base: position 2,234 of record NZ_NHSH01000083.1, read on the forward strand.
CGTCTCGCTTCCTCCGTTAACGTTGGGTGAATAGCATAGCCATAACCGTCGGCGCGTTGCACCACGCGGCAATGGCGGTGTGAAATCCCTTGGACCACGCCGCGCGCGGTCTGGATGTTGAAGGAGCCTGTCTTGCGCACCGCGACCCGTCCCACATGGTTTCCGGCGTGCTTGCCACTCGGCACCTCGGCAACGACCCGATCCCCGGTCTGGACGCCGTGGATGCGCTTGCGCCGGGTGAGGTAGCCGCGCGGGAAGCCGAAGCGATCGAGTCGGGTACGCTGATAGCTTCCCCGCCACGTGGCCTTGATGGCCAGCGTCGGTCTGTTCCATCCATGCAGCGCCTCAAGCGGCCCGACACAGACGGCATCGAGCGCATGGGTCTTGGGAATCCCGAGGCGCTGGCGGTTGTACTTGGTCTGAGCGCCGGAGCTGCTTGCCACGGGTAAACCTGTGGCCTTGAGTCGCTCAAACAGCGCCCAGCGGGTGGCATTCACAGCAGCGGCATCCCTGAGTGGCGTCTTGGCCTGCGCCTGGATGCGGTGCAGCACCGTTGGTTTGTCCTTGAGAAAATGCTCGATTGGCTGGCTGCCCTTCCGTTCGTTACAGGGGGCACAAGCCAGGGTCAGGTTGCTGACCCGATTCGAGCCGCCCCGGCTCTTGGGCTGGATGTGTTCGATCTGGAGGGGGACGCCCTGGGCGCCGCAATAGGCGCAGGTGCGGTGCCATTTCTCCAACAGGTATTCGCGCACTTCGTAGCCAGCGAGTTCGCCTTGTTGGTAGTCGATGCCGCTGATTTCGGGATTCTGCATCGCTTGGGTGTCGAAGCGCACTAACTCTTGATGGAGGCTGGTGATCGGTGCGAGACGCTGTAAGCGCGCCACCCAGCTCAGGGTGGTGTCCAGGCGATGGCGCAGACTCGGCGCGAGCCAGCCTTGGGGCTTGGTGCGATTGAGGAAGCGCGGGGCGCGATGCCGCAAGTTCTGTGTGCGGCGGCGACGCCGAGAGGCGCGGCGCGATGCCAGCCTGTCACGAATCTGAGCGCCGCGATGGGTGAGTTCACCCAGCCACACCACATGCGCCTCACGGCGCACCTCGCCCGTGTCGGGGTCGAGGGTCTCGTCTTCGCGCACCAATGCTATGCCTGTGGTCCGGCTGCCCGGATCAAGCTGCAAGCGCAGCGGTTGGGTCTCGCCGCCGAGGCGGTCTTTCAGCCGGATGGTGAAGGGGTGCAGCCGCACCACCACAGCCCGCCCGCGTTCCAACAACAGCCGCGCCCGCTTCTCTGAGCAGGGCATCAGTGGGTGCTTTTTCTTGTCCAAAACAAAGACGGCCATACGGTTCTCCAAAATCAGCGCCCTTACGGGCCTGGTGACAGAGCCTTGCGACTCGCTCCCCTCGGGCATGTGCACCACCGGCTCCCGCCTCGCGGCAGCGATCAGCACATTCGGCGTTTTACCTTGCGCCAGCATGATCCTGATCTTCCAGGGTCCGGGACTGAGGAAGCATCCCGGAGTGGGTCTTCACGACCTGTGATGCACGGAGCGGGTTTTCACCGCTTGCCCTGGTCAACCGAGCTTGCTTTCACAAGCTCCGGCCTTTAGGCCGGGGTAGTTGACTTGCTCAAAAAGATTGGTGTTGTCCCGTCTCAAGGGTATTGAACGAGTCGCCAAGCTCAAAGCCCAAGCTGAGATCCTCGCGCGCGGTGTCGTCCTCAATTCGAAATCCGTAGCCGAAGTGCTCCTTGAGTCTGTAGTGGAATTCCTCATAGCCCAGACCGGACAAGGCCGCGGCTGTCCCAAAGCTCACCTTGCCGGCGTGATATAGGCTGGCGGCCAGGAAGAAGTCTTCCGCGCCATCGCCGAAAGGCTCCAAGATCGTTGCAAAATCAGGATGTGTCATCGGTGCAGACATCGGGCGTTGCTGACTGATTGGCGATCTGGTCATGCTAGCGCATCTGCGGCAACTGCCCGCGCCAGTAGCTCATCCAAACGGTAGTTGATACTGGCGACCCCAAAGTCAGGCTCACTACTGAACGGATTGCGCAGGTAGAACGGCCCCTCGGTCTGCTCGCCATCGACGATGACGATCGCAAGGATGAACTGCTCGGCCTGGTTCAGCCCGTAGAGGATCTCGTTGCGGCTGACGGTGATGGTGCTCTGGCCCTTGGCGCGACCCTTGACCTCGATGTGGCGATCGGGCGGTAACGAGCCATCCGGCTTTGGCGGCGGGCGGGCAGTGAGATCCCAACCGCATTTCTCGGCGCTGACGTCCTTGACCTGATGGCCGAGCGCGGTCTCCGCGGCGCTGACCGCTTGCATGGCGATCCGCTCGATGCGGGCGCGCGCCTCGGCATCGGCCTGGGCATCCGCTGCGGGCGGGGTCTCGCCTTTGCGCGCGGCGAGCAGCCCTTGCGGGATCACCAGCGCGCCAGCCATCACCACCGGGGTGCTGGAGACGACCGTCTTCATCGCGGTCAGCTCGGCGGCGCGCTGCTGCAGCCGCGCGCTCAGCTCATCGACCCGGCGCTTGGCCATCTCCGGCTGCATCCGCGGCTGCTTGCCGGCTTTGACGTCGTCGGTCAGCTTCATGTAGCGGTCGGACCAGTGGCTGATCTCCTTGATCAGGCGTTCATGCACCGCCTTCAGTTGCTTGTCGGCTTGGCGCTCGCGGCGGGCTTTGACCTCGGCGTAGTGTTTGGGCACCAGGTGCTGAGAGGCATGGCTGAGCGCAAGGGCCTCAAGGTTGGCGTTGAGCCAAGGGGCTTGCAGAATATCGCTGATCAGCGCCTGATCTGCCGGGTCGAGCGGCACGAGATCCAGATGCGGTGCCCAGCCGGCGCGGGTCGCTTGGCCTTGCGCGTCGAGTTGCACGAACTGCAAGCGGCGCGAGGCGAGGCGCTGCTGGCCCTGAGCATCGGCGCTGCTCTCGCGCAGGCCGTGCTCGATCATGAACAGCACCTTGGGCTCTAAGCTCTCATCGGTCGGATCGACCAGCACCGCGCCCTGCTTGAGCTTGGGCCGGTGGGCCTGCAGGATCAGGTCGATGCAGGCGTGCATCAGCGGGTGCGCGGGGTGGATCAGGTCCGCCATGGGTTTGCCCGGTTGGCGAACCTGCTGCTTCTCGAAGCCGATGCGCTCGTACTTCTTCAGCACCGGGGTGCGGGTCTCGCCGATGACGCGGTCCCGCTCGCGGATCAGCGCCGGCACATGCTTGACCTCGTAGCGGCCGGCCTCGCGGGGTCGTAGCTCACCACCGAGCTGGGCGAAGGCCTCGGTGAAGAAGGCGCGGATGAAGTAGGGCTGTAGCTTGCGCGCCTCGGCCTTTTCCATCTCCTCCTTGACCGCATAGAGGTCTTCCAGGCCCATCTGCTGCTCGACCAGGGCGTTGCGGCGCAGGATCGCCTTCAGATGCTCGGCGTCGAGTGCGCCCTCGATCACCTGATCCATACGCGCCTTGACCTCGGGGTCATCGCCGTAGCGGATGGCTTCGACCAGCAGGTCTTTCAGCGAGACGTTGTCGAAGGCCTCGCCGAGCACGTCGAAGACCTTGCCGCCGAGGGCGGCGCGCTCGACCTCGATCTTGTCGAACAGCTTCTGGAACACCTCGCCCTCGCGGGTGCCCTGGGCGACGATGTTCCACAGGTGGCAGACCTCGGTCTGACCGATGCGGTGGATGCGCCCGAAGCGCTGCTCGAGGCGGTTGGGGTTCCAGGGCAGGTCGTAGTTGACCATCAGGTTGGCGTTCTGCAGGTTGACGCCTTCGCCAGCGGCGTCGGTGGCGACCAGGACCGTCACCTCGGGGTCGTTGCGGAACTCCTCTTGGATCTTCCGGCGCTCATCGCGGTTGGTCGCGCCGGAGATGCTGCGCACCGCTTGCGGGTTGCCGAGCAGGTCTTGGATGCGGGCGATGGGGTAATTGAGCGTGTCCTTGTGCTCGGTGAACAGGATCAGCTTGCGGCGGCGGCCGTCGGCGGTGAACAGCTCCGGCTGGTCTTGCAGCAGGCTGGAGAGTTGTCCCCACTTCTTGTCGTTGCCGCAGTGCCCCATGCGTTGACGCCACTACACCCTGACCTTGCGCGTCTTGAGTCGTCAGAGCCACTGATACTACGCCGCGGCGCGACCGAGGCGATTTGATCTAGGGCAAGCGAAACCAGGGGCCTTGCGTCTGGCTTTTCATACGCTGGCTTTCCTGTCGCGAGCTTCTCAGTTGCGAGCTTATCAGTCGTCTTGGGCTAGAATGCAGCGTCATCCGCAACCAGACGCCGGCCGCCCCGTTCCGTGGCAAGAGCGCGGCAACAGCGCGGCAAGCCCCCAACGAGAACCGAATCCGCATGCAATGGGAACCCGTGATCGGGCTGGAGATCCATACCCAGCTCGCGACTGAATCGAAGATCTTTTCCGGCGCCTCGACCGCCTTTGGTGCGGAGCCGAATACCCAGGCCTGCGCGATCGATCTCGGCCTGCCGGGGGTGCTGCCGGTGCTGAACCTAGGCGCGGTGCAGCGGGCGGTGCAGTTCGGGCGCGCGATCGGGGCTGAGATCGCGCCGCGCTCGGTGTTTGCGCGCAAGAACTACTTCTACCCGGATCTGCCCAAGGGCTACCAGATCAGCCAGTACGAGCTGCCGATCGTCGGCAAAGGCAAACTCGAGATCGTTCTCGACGATGGTACGCAGCGGACCATCGGTGTCACCCGCGCGCATCTTGAAGAAGATGCCGGTAAGTCACTGCATGAAACCTTCTCGGGCGCCGGCGGCGGGCTCACGGGGATCGACCTCAACCGCGCCGGCACGCCGCTCTTGGAGATCGTCTCCGAACCCGATCTACGCTCGGCCGAAGAGGCCGTGGCCTACGCGCGCAAGATCCATCAGCTAGTGCGCTGGATCGGCATCAGCGACGGCAACATGCAGGAGGGCTCGTTTCGGGTCGATGCCAATGTCTCGGTGCATCGCCCCGGTGCCCCCTTCGGCACCCGTGCCGAGATCAAGAACATCAACTCGTTCCGCTTCCTACAGAAGGCGATCGAATTCGAGATCGAGCGTCAGATCGAGCTGCTCGAGGACGGCGGCAGCGTGGTACAAGAGACCCGGCTCTATGATGCCGACAAGGACGAGACGCGCTCGATGCGCAGCAAGGAGGAGGCCAACGACTACCGCTACTTCCCCGATCCAGACCTGTTGCCGGTCGAACTCGACGAGTCCTTTGTCGAGGCGGCCACCGCCGAGCTCCCCGAGCTGCCCGATGCGATGCGGCAACGCTTCCGCGACGCCTACGGCATCGGCGACGCGGATGCCGTGCAGCTCACCAGCAGCCGCGCCACGGCGGCCTACTTCGAGACGGTGGTCGCGCTCACCGGCGATGCCAAACTCACCGCGAACTGGATCAACGGCAGCCTCGCCGCGGCGCTGAACAAGGCCGGGCTCGAGATCAGCGACAGCCCAGTCAGCAGCGAGCAGCTCGCCGGGCTACTCAAACGCATTCAAGACAACACCCTCTCCGGCAAGATCGCCAAGCAGGTGTTCGAGGCGATCTGGGCCGGTGAAGGCGACGCCGACCAGGTGATCGAGGCCAAGGGCCTGAAGCAGATCACCGACAGTGGTGCCATCGAGCAGATGATCGATGCGATCATCGCCGCCAATCCCGCGCAGGTGGAGCAATATCGGGCTGGCAAGGAAAAGGTCTTCGGCTTCTTCGTCGGCCAGGTGATGAAGCAGAGCCAGGGCAAGGCGAATCCGCAGCAGGTCAACGACCTGCTCAAGGCCAAGCTCAAGGGCTGAGCCAGATCCCGCGCGGCGATGGACAGCGATTCGCTGAGCTTCAACGGGATGGAGCCCGGAGAACCGCCTTTGTAAGGCAGCCCCCGGTCTCCGGCTTAAGCCCAGTCAGCTCAGTGCCCGCCGCCCTTCAGCGCCGAGACAATGCCTTCGATCGTATCCTTGGCATCGCCAAAGATCAGCGAGGTGTTGTCTTGATAGAACAGCAGGTTATCAACACCTGAGTAGCCCGGACGCATGGAGCGCTTGAGGAAATAGACCTGCCGCGCCTTACCGGCATCAAGGATCGGCATGCCGTAGATCGGGCTGGTCTTGTCTTCCTTCGCGGCTGGGTTGACGACATCGTTCGCGCCCACCACCAGCACCACATCAGTGCTCGGGAAGTCCGGGTTGATCTCGTCCATCTCCAGGACCTGATCGTAGGGGATGTCGGCCTCGGCCAGCAGCACGTTCATGTGGCCCGGCATGCGCCCGGCGACCGGATGGATCGCGAACTTGACCTCCACATCACGCGCCTGTAGCAGCTCCATCATCTCCTTCAGCGCATGCTGCGCCTGGGCCACCGCCATGCCGTAACCGGGCACCACGATGACGCGGTTGGCATCCTCCATCCAATAGACCGCATCCTCGACCGAGGCCGACTTGACGCCCTTCTCGGCGGCCACTGAGCCTGCGCTCTCACCACCACTGCTGTCGGTGCCGAAGCCGCCGAAGATCACGTTGATGATGCTGCGGTTCATCGCCCGGCACATGATGAACGAGAGGATGGCACCGGAGAAGCCAACCAGCGCGCCGACGATGATCAGCAGGTTGTTATGCAGCGTGAAGCCGGTCGCCGCCGCCGCCCAGCCCGAGTAGCTGTTCAGCATCGAGATGATCACCGGCATGTCGGCGCCGCCGATCGGGATGATCAGGGTGCCGCCGAGGGCAAACGCCAGCAGCGTCATCAACACCAGCGAAACCCAGCTACCGGTATGGGCGAAATGCACCGCCAGGGCGATGGTGGTGATGGCGATCAGGGCATTCAGCGCATGCTGTCCGAAGAACTTGATCGGCGCCCCGGACATGATCCCCTGCAACTTGGCAAAGGCGATCACCGAGCCGGTGAAGGTGATCGCACCAATGACGATGCCGGCCGAGAGTTCGCCCATGAGCAGGGCATTCAGCGTGTCGGCCTGGGCGCGGTTGATGAAGGTGCCGATGGCGACCAGGACCGCGGCCATGCCGACAAAGCTATGCAACGCGGCGACCAATTGCGGCATCGCCGTCATCTGGATGCGCATGGCCACGACAATGCCGATCACCGCGCCAATGGCGCCAGCAAAACCGATCAACCAGTAGCCTTGCACCTCGGCACCCGCCAGGGTCGCGCCGATCGCGATCGCCATGCCGAGCATGCCGAACAGGTTGCCGCGACGCGCGGTGGACGGATGCGTCAGCCCCTTGAGGGCGAAGATGAAGAGGATCGCCGAGACCAGATAGGCCAGCGCTTGAGTGGTTGGAGAGAGTGGCAGTTCCATCGCTGATTAGCCCCGTTTCTTCTTCTTGAACATCGACAACATGCGATGCGTGACCAGAAACCCACCGAAGACGTTGATGCTAGCGAGCAGCACCGCGAGAAAGCCGAAGAAAGAGGCGGCGATACCGGCTTCTTCCAGCCCGGTGACCAGCAAGGCGCCGACCAGTACGATACCGGAGATAGCATTAGTCAGCGCCACCAGCGGCGTGTGCAGCGATGGCGTCACGCCCCAGACCACGTAGTAGCCGATGAAGCAGGCGAGCACGAAGACATAGAGCGCGAGGATGGATTCAGGCATCCGGTAGACTCCGATGTGAAAGGTGAATGGCAGCGGCGCGGTCCAGCAGCCGAGCACGTTTGGGCAACCTCGACGCCGAGGTCCGCGGCCTCGGTGATGCGGTGATGCGAACAGCGCTCAGCGCGCGATGAGCATTGCCGCGGTGATCTCGTCTTGGGTCAGATCCTTGAGCACCAGGCCCTTGTCGGTCGCGTCGACCATGATCTCAAGGAGGTTTGAGAGGTTCTTGGCATAAAAGGCGCTCGCGTCGGCCGGAACCATCGACGGATAGTTGGTATGACCAACGATGATCACGCCTTGATGGTCAATGACCTGATCAGGCTCCGAGAGCTTGCAGTTGCCACCATTGGCCGCCGCAAGGTCGACGATAACCGAGCCGGTTCGCATCCGCTCGACCACCTCGGTGGTGATCAGCTCTGGTGCCGGCCGGCAGGGGATCAGAGCGGTGGTGATGATGACATGCGCTTTGGCCAACTCCTCCCCGAGCAATTGCTGCTGGCGGGCCTTGGCCTCGTCTGACAACTCCTTCGCGTAGCCGCCCTCGCCCGCGCCACTCTCGCCAAGATCCAGCTCAATCGGCTTGGCACCCAGCGAGGCGATCTGCTCCTTGGTCTCTGGGCGCACGTCGTAGGCGAGCACGTCAGCGCCGAGCCGGCGTGCCGTCGCGATCGCCTGCAAGCCAGCCACACCAGCCCCGAGCACCACCAAGCGCGCCGGTTTGGCCGACCCGGCCGAGGTCATCATCATCGGGAAGAAGCGCCCGTAGTGAGACGCCGCTTCGATCACCGCGCGATAGCCGGCGATATTGCTCTGCGACGAGAGGGCGTCCATCGACTGCGCGCGTGAGATCCGCGGCATCCGCTCCATCGCCAGCACCTGCACGCCATGCTCAACCATGCGCGAGAGTAGCGGATCATCGCCGCAGCCCTCAACCAGGCTGATGTAGACAGCGCCAGAACCCACCGCTCGCGCCTCATCGTCACTCGGCCGTCGCACCTTGAGCACAATGTCAGCTGAGAAACAGGCATCGCGCTCGACGACCTGGGCCCCGGCCTCGGTGTAGGCCGCATCCGTGTAATGTGCAGCCACACCAGCGCCAGCCTCAACCAGCACTTCGAAGCCCTTGGCGACGAGTTTCTTCGCCACCTCGGGCGTGGTCGCGACGCGCCGTTCGCCGGCGAGCGTCTCTCTTGGAATACCGAGCTTCATACAGTCGCTTCCGGGTAATGTCGATTCAGGGGGCTCAGTGCAGGGCTTCTGCCAGTGCCCACTTATGCGCGCCGCTTAAGACCTGTCACGGACCCGCGCAAGTCGGCCAACCTGCCTCAGCTCCACATGCGCGTCTACGTCTCGGCGCCAGCGGTCAGCTGCTGAGCAAGGCTTCGATGAAAGCGCGGCATTATCGACGCTCGGCAGTCTGATCTCAATGGCCGCGTCAGTGCTGGCCAGCATTTCGCAGACCCCGCAGCACCTGCGCCGAGATCTCCTCGATCGACTGGCTAGTGGTATCCAGCACCGGCACCCCGAGCCGGCCCAGCATCTCATGCGCCAGACGGATATCGTTGCGACAGCGTGCCAGTGACGCATACTCGCTGCCCGGCCGGCGTTCCTCACGGATCAGATGTAACCGCCGCGCCTCGATAGTGAGGCCGAACACCTTGTCTTTCACGGCACAGACCTCGGGCGGTAGGGCCTCACGCTCGAAATCGTCCTCGGTGAGGGGATGATTGGCCGCGCGCAGACCGTAGTGGATCGCCAGATAGAGACAGGTCGGCGTCTTGCCAGAGCGCGAGACCCCGACCAAGACCACGTCCGCGTGGCGGAAGTTGTCCGGACGCATGCCGTCGTCGTTGCTCATGGCAAAGTTGATCGCCTCGATGCGCTTGGTATACATGCTGGGCTTGGTGATCGCATGGCTGCGCCCAGACTCGCGGCTGGGCGAAACACCCAGTTCCTGACTGAGCGGCTCGACAAACTGCTCGAATAGCTCCAAGTGAAAGCAATCTCCTTCTTTTAGGATCGCGGCGATCTTGGCATCGAGCATGGTCGAGAACACCAAAGGGCGGGCACCGTCGCGCTCCGCAGCCTCATGCAGTCGCTGCGTTAGGGCACGCGCGCGCGCCTCGGTGTTGATATACGGCATGTAGACCTGCTCGAAATCGACGTTGTCGAATTGCGAGAGGAGACTATGACCGAGGGTCTCGGCGGTGATGCCGGTGCTCTCGGAGACGAAGAAGACGGTTCGCTTCATGGGCTTGTGATTCACGTCAATGCGGTGTAGTTAGTCGAGGCAAGATAGTAGGCGATGGCAAGAACATTAGGAGACTGACCTCTCATGGCGACCATCAGTAACGACAAAGCGCTTCGTGATCTGCTCGAGCAGCTCTCCGTCGAGCAACAACGCCTGCTCGGCTTACGGTTTGCGCAGAGCCTTATCCACCTGAGCCGCGATGAACGGGTGAAGCGGGCTATCGAGATCGGACTGCGTACCGATGCCTCTGAGTCGGAACTCGAAGACGCCTATCGCGGCGCCAAGGCCTGGTCGACCAAGACCTATACCGACTGCGGCAAAGACACCGACTGGCTCGCTCAAGGCGATCATTTCGTTGCCGCTGCTGTTGCCGCTGCGCTGACACCAGACAGCATGCTCCCGGACAACAAGACCAACCGGGCCTGGAAGGCGGCCATGCATGCACGGATGGCCAACAACTGCGAGTTGGTCGAAGGCGAAGGCAACGCCCACCTCGATGAGGTCAAACGGCAGTACGAGATTGCCAGCGAGTTCGTCAGCGCGGATTGATCTCGCTAGCGGCTCTCACTGCCGTCACCGCTGCTCAGCCCCGGCGGCAGTGGCCTCGGCCGCAAGCATCTCGTCATACACCGACCAGGCGTCAGCGGCACGCTCCGCTGAGATCTTCTCGATCGCATGGCCAAGGTGGATGACGACGAAATCCCCGACCTCCAGCTCCTCCGGGTCGAGCATCAACAGGCTCACCTCGCGCTCGATCCCCTTGGCCTCACAGCGCGCGCCGAATCCATTGATCTCGAGAATCTGCATCGGAATACCCATGCACATGGAACCGCTCCCATCATCATGTCGCAATGCGTTGAGGCTAAGCCGCGGGCAGGGACCATCGCAAGCGGCTTACATCAATGCCCGAGCCGATCCCCGAGCCGATACGCCCATTTCACGCACTCGCTGACGACCGGAGTGCCCAACAGACCAACGACAGGAGCCGCCAACATGCCCGCCACAGGTACCTTGATCCTCGGACTTGGCAACATCCTGCTCACCGATGAAGCCGTCGGCGCGGTTGTCTTGCAGGCCTTGCAGCCGATCGCCGCAACCGACCCCGATCTCAACCTCTATGACGGCGGCACGCTCAGCTTCACCTTGGCAGGCCCGATTGGCGACGCGGCGCGGTTGATCGTGGTCGATGCCGCCGCGATGGGCGATCCAGCGGGCACCGTGCGCCTGTTCGAAGGCGAGGCCATGGACCGCCAGCTCAGCACACACGCAAAGAGCGTGCACGAGGTCAGCCTTGCCGATCTCTTCGATATCGCGCGACTCACGGACACGCTGCCCAGCCAACGCGCCTTGATCGGCATTGAGCCGCAAGAGGTCGATTGGGGGGATCAACTCACCCCGCCGGTGGCCGCAGCCGTGCCTCAGGCCATCGCCCTGATCCAGGATCTACTGCGACGCTGGCGCGAATCTGAAGATGAGGAGTGAGTCATGCTGGATTCCAGCCTCCCTCTTCACTCTCTCCTCACTCCTCTCCACTCACTTCTCTCCTCAAGGCCATGAGATTTCGCAGGAAACAACAGGGTTATTAGCCCTGTTGCGACAAAGGATGCCATAGGTCAAACACGGCCGAATAAGCTCTGCCTAACATAAGCATCAACCGATGGAGGAGCCTGATGGCGCAGCTCGCCAACATTCCCATACGCATCGAGCAGCCCGAAGCCGAGCCGCAGCAATTCGGCAACGCGCTGCCGATCCTCAATGAGATCCGTCATGCGCTGGCTCGGTTCGCTGAGAGCGCTGAGCCGACCCGCATTGATCTCGCCGCCATGCCCTTCGGCCCCGGCGACGAAGAGCACTTGATGGCACTGCTCGGCCGTGGCGAGGTCGAGGCCACCATCGACGCCCTCGGTCCCACCCGCGTCTGGGAGACTCGCTTCCCTGGGGTCTGGGTGCTCGACTACGCCAATGTCGAGGGCGAGCGCATCGCGCTGCAGATCGAGGTCGACGAGATCCCGCAGATGCTGCGCACCCAGCGCGCCGACATCACCGACTCATTGACCGCACTCGACGCCGCACTGGCGTCGGCAACCGCGGCCGATCCGGCGGCTGAGTCCCGCCACTGACCGCCGATCTTCCAGCAATGGCAGGAGCAACGATGGCCACATCGAAGACCTTAGGCGAGAGCCTGCGCCAGCACGGGGTGTCACGCCGTGGATTCCTCAAATTCTGCGCCGCAACAGCGTCGATGATGGCGTTGCCACCCAGCATGGCGCCAGCAATAGCACAGGCGCTCGAGAAAGCGCGCCGGCCGTCCGTCATCTGGCTCTCCTTTCAAGAATGCACCGGCTGCACGGAATCCCTGACCCGCAGCTTCTCACCCACGGTCGAGAACCTGATCTTCGATGTGATCTCGCTCGACTATCATCACACTCTGCAAGCAGCCGCTGGCGATGCCGCCGAGCACGCCCGCGAGCAGGCGATGAACAGCAACGCCGGCGAGTATCTGGTGGTGGTCGACGGCTCCCTGCCCGGCCCCAAGGCCAACCCTGGCTATTCGACCATCGCCGGCATCAGCAACTACGACATGCTGATGGATACCATCGATGGCGCCGCTGCGGTGGTTGCGGTCGGTACCTGTGCGGCCTTCGGCGGTCTGCCGAAGGCCGACCCCAACCCGACCGGCGCCGTCTCGGTGCAGGACCTGGTCAAGGACAAGCCAGTGATCAACGTCTCCGGCTGCCCGCCCGTGCCCATGGTCATCACCGGCGTGCTAGCGCAGTTCCTCACCTTCGGCACCATTCCCGAACTCGACGAATATGGCCGCCCGCGCGCCTTCTTCGGCCAGTCGATCCACGATCGCTGCTATCGTCGGCCGTTCTACGACAAGGGCAAGTTTGCCGAATCCTTCGACGACGAGGGAGCCAAGGCCGGCTGGTGCCTGTACCGGCTCGGCTGCAAGGGACCCATGACCTACAACGCCTGCGCGACCATGAAGTGGAACGGCGGCGCCAGCTGGCCGGTCGAGGCGGGCTATCCCTGCCTCGGCTGCTCCGAGCCAGATTTCTGGGATGCTGGCGGCTTCTACAAGGCGCTCTCGGTGCCGACCGGCTCACCCGGTGATGTCTTGCTCACCGCGGGCGCTGTCGGCGCCGCGGTCGGCGTCGGCGCGGGCCTGATGAGTCGTAACCAGGGTAAGCAGGCCGCCAAGCATCACGACAAGGTCACCGCCGATCAATTAGAGGAGAAACTCTGATGACGCCGATGGATTTCCTCCTCCTGACCAAGGGGCCGCTGTTCAGTCTTGCGATCGCAATCTTCGCGCTCGGCATCCTGATCCGGCTGTTCGAGATCTTCGCACTCGGCCGCGCCCATAACTATGCCGCGGCGCGCGGCAACGAGGTCATTCCGGGCCTGAAGACCATGTACCGGCGCTTCAACCCGGACCCGGGCACCTTCCAGCGCTCGACCTTCGATGTGGTGGTCGGTACCCTCTGGCACGTCGGCTTCGTCATCGCCTTGCTGCTGTTCATCCCACACATCGAGCTGATCAAGAGCACGCTCGGGGTCAGCTGGCCAGGGCTGCCGAACCCGGTGGTTGACGCGGTCACCGCCATCACGCTGCTCGGCCTGGTCGCCGTCCTCATTCATCGGCTGACCCATCCGGTGAAGCGCTTTCTGAGCACGCCGCAGGACTATCTGATCTGGGCGGTCACCTTCCTACCGGTGCTGACCGGCTATCTCGCCTATCACCGGCTGATCAATCCGTATCCACTGGCGTTGGGCATGCATATCCTGAGTGCTGAGATCTTTCTCATCGTGCTGCCCTTCACCAAGCTCACGCACATCTTCACCGCCTTTGTCGCGCGTTACTACAACGGCGCCATCTTCGGCCGCAAGGGGATTCAATCATGACCCATGGTGCCCACTCATTTTCCGTCGAGCGCGGACTCAATGCCTGGCGCGAGGAGATCGACGCACCGGTGGCGGCCTTCTTCTCGAGCTGCGTGCACTGCGGCCTCTGCGCCCAAGCCTGCCCATTCTTCGTCGAGACCGGCGACCCGAAGTACACGCCGATCCACAAACTGGAGCCGATGCGGCTGCTCTGGGAGCAGGAATTCACCCTCTGGGGCAAGCTGAAGAAGACCGTCAAAGATCGCCTCGACGCCAAGCTTGGGCGCGAGCCGAAGCCGCTGATCACCGACGCGATGCTTGAGGAATGGGAGCCGCTGCTCTATGACTCCTGCAGCATGTGCGGACGCTGCTCGATGGTCTGCCCGGTCGGCAACGATATCCATTACATGATCCGCAAGGCGCGCGAGGGCATGGTTGCCTCCGGCCATTCACCCGAGGGCCTGGTCGCTGCCTCAGTGCGCGCGGTGAACACCGGCAGCCCGATGGGCCTGCAGTGGAAGACACTGGATGTGCAGATCAAGCATGTCGAGACCTCCAGCGGACTCGAGGTGCCGATCGACAAGCAGGGCGCCGATTATCTGGTGCTGCTGTCGTCGATGGAGATCATCAACTTCCCCGAGTATCTCGAAGCCATCACCAAGATCTTCGACCACGCCGGCGTCAGCTGGACCCTGAGCCAGACCTGCTTCGAGGCCACCAACGCCGGTATCCAGATCGGCTCCAAGGACATCGCCGCCACCCTGGTGCAGCGCGTCGTCGATGCCGCTGAGCAGTTGCAGGTCAAGAACGTCATCAGCCCCGAGTGCGGCCATGCCTACACGGCGATCCGCTGGGAAGGCCCGAACGCGATCAAGCGCGCCTATCCGTTCAAGGTCTACCACATCATCGAGGTGCTCGATCAGCTGCGCGCCGACGGCCGCATCAAGACCGAGGGCAAGGAGATGGACCGCCTGTCGATGCACGACCCTTGCAACCTGGCCCGCAAGAGCGGCGTCGTCCAGCAGCAACGTAGCCTGATGGATCTGGTCGCAAGCAACTTCGTCGACCTCAAAGAGCACGGCGAATTCCAGTGGTGCTGTGGCGCCGGCGGTGGCGTCAGCTCCAACGAGCGTGCCGAGCCGCTGAAGCTGGCCGCGTTCAAGCGCAAGAAGGCACAGATCGAGGAGGTCGAGCCCGAGCGCATGGTGACCATGTGCGCCACCTGCCGCACCCAGCTCGAAGAGGGCCTAGAGGAGTTCAACATGGACATCCCCGTGGTCGGGCTGACCGAGATCATCGCCGATCATCTGGTCGAGAAAGAGGTCGAGAATAAGAAGGCTGAAGAATCATGAGCGAGCGCGTCGTCGTCGACCCCATTACCCGCATCGAGGGTCATCTGCGCATCGAGGCGGAGATGAACGGGCAGGATATTGCCAAGGCCTACTCGTCCGGCACCATGGTGCGCGGACTCGAGATCATCCTGCGCGGGCGCGACCCGCGGGACGCCTGGGCCTACGCACAGCGCATCTGTGGCGTCTGCACACTGGTGCACGGCATTGCCTCGGTACGCTCAGTCGAGGATGCGCTGAACTATCCGATCCCGCCGAACGCGCAGCTGATCCGCAACCTGATGATCGGCGCCCAGTACATCCATGACCATGTGATGCACTTCTATCATCTGCATGCGCTGGATTGGGTGGACGTGGTCTCGGCGCTCAGCGCCGACCCAGCCGCAACCTCGCAGCTGGCGCAGCAGATCAGCGCCAAGACCGCGGCGGATCTCGGCACCAGCAGTTGGGCAAAGTCCTCACCCGGCTACTTCAGCGACATCCAGAAGCGGCTCAAGACCTTCGTCGACGGTGGCCAGCTCGGCATCTTCGCCAACGGCTACTGGGGCCATCCGGCCTACAAGCTGCCGCCCGAGGCCAATCTGATGGCGGTCGCGCACTATCTGGAAGCGCTGGCCTGGCAGCGCGACGTGGCTCGTCTGCATGCCATCTTCGGCGGCAAGAACCCGCATCCGAACTTCATCGTCGGCGGCGTCGGCTCGCCGATCGATCTGAATTCAGACTCGGCGATCAACTCGAAGAAGCTGTCTCAGGTGCAGGACATCATCAAGTCCATGCAGGCCTTCGTCGAGCAGGTCTATATTCCGGATACCCTGGCCATCGCCGGCTTCTACAAGGATTGGGCGCAGAAGGGCGAGGGCCTCGGTAACTTCCTCTGCTACGGCGATCTGCCCTACAGCGGTTCCAGTGTCGACAGCAGCGACCTGTCGGACCTCCTATTCCCACGCGGCGCCATCCTCAACCGCGACCTCAGCAGCATCCATCCGGTCGATCTGCATGCCGAGGGCGAGATCCAAGAGTTCGTGGCCCACGCCTGGTACGACTACAAGGACGGCAAGCAGGCCGGCCTGCATCCCTACCAGGGCGAGACCAAGCTGGACTATGACGACCGTGGCGGCCCCAAGCCGCCGTACAAGCAGCTCAATGTCGACGACGGCTATTCTTGGCTCAAATCGCCGCGCTGGAATAACCACTCGGTCGAGGTCGGGCCGCTCGCGCGTATGTTGCTGCTCTATGCTGACAGCAGCGCACCCGCACACCCCCAGGCCAAGGAGCTGGTCGACTATTCACTCACCACCTTGGGCCTACCCGTCGAGGGGCTGTTCTCGACACTCGGGCGCACCGCCGCCCGCACGCTGGAATCGAAGATCGTCGCCGATGCGATGCAGACCTGGTATGACGCCTTAACCGTCAACATCCGCGCGGGCGACACCCAGACCTTCAATGACGCACTCTGGGAGCCTTCCAGCTGGCCGAAGCGGGCGCGCGGTGCCGGCTACATGGAGGCCCCACGCGGCGCGCTTGGGCACTGGATCGTGATCGAGAACGAGAAGATCGCCAACTATCAGGCCGTGGTGCCCTCGACCTGGAACGCCGGACCGCGCGATCCCGCTGGCATTCCGGGGGCTTATGAGGCCGCGCTGGCCGACAACACCCAGCTGCATGATGCGCATCAGCCACTCGAGATCTTGCGTACCATCCACTCGTTCGACCCCTGCATTGCCTGCGCCGTGCATCTCGCCGACCCGAAGACGGGCGAGCAGATCGAGATCAAAGTGAGCTGAGCCCGTTAACCTGAATCTCACGCGATTCATGTTCCATGGGTGGCGCCGCGCCATGAGTGTTAGGCCGAGCCCACTCCCCACGGGGAGTGGGTTCGGGCGACCCTCTCCACCTCAGCGTGATATTAAACACATCTCCTTCGGCTCAACTATAGAGGGCTAGCTTGCGACATCTTTCCTACCCTTGAAGCCGACGAAAAAGGGTTATCATGGTCCACCGCGGGCAGTGCTTCTATGCACTCCGGCGCTCATCTCACTCAGTAGTACACACCGTTCGGGCAGTTGACCTAAGAGGCTAACACATGGACTTGGCGACCATTATCGGGATGCTCGGCGCCACGATCATGATCGTAGCGGCAATATCGCTTGGAAGTTCGCCGCTGGTCTTCGTCAATCCAGTGAGCCTGCTCATCGTTATTGGCGGCAGCATCCTGATCGTGCTCTCGCAGATGAGCTTTTCGGAGGCACGCAATGCATTGAAAGCGGCCATCAAGGCGTTTAAGTCCAGCTTACCGGACGTTGAATCGACCATCGACGAGATGCTCGATATCGCCAAGGTCGCACGCAAGAGCGGCCTCCTTGCGCTCGAGGACCATGAAACCGACTCGACATTCCTCGCCCAAGGGCTGCAGATGCTGGCCGATGGATACGCACCGGACATGCTCAGGGAAGTGCTCGACAAAGAGCGCTTGCTGACCCTGGAGCGCAATCGCTCAGGTGCCCGTGCGTTCACGCTGCTTGCCGAGGTTGCACCCGCAATGGGCATGATCGGAACCCTGATCGGCCTGGTCGATATGCTCTCCAATATGGAGGACCCGTCATCGATCGGGCCAGCGATGGCAGTCGCCCTGCTGACCACCCTCTACGGCGTGCTGATTGCCAACGTGATTGCGACCCCGATTGCCGAGAAGCTAGAACTCCGAACCCTGCAGCAAGAACAATTGCAATCGCTCTGGACCGACGCCCTGCTCGCCATCCAACAGGGCCGCAACCCCCGGATTGTCGAGCAGATGCTGATGACCTACCTGTCCCAAGAGCGCAGGGAGAAGCGTGACGACGCCGATGCGTCTCAGGCGGCGGAGACAAGCGACGAGGCCGGTAATGCCTAAGAAGCGCGTCAAATGCACCAAGATACCACCCTGGATGGTGACCTATGCCGACCTGATGACGCTGCTGCTTTGCTTCTTCGTGCTCATGCTCACCTTCGCCGAGATCGATGCCATCCGCTTCAAACGTCTCGCCGGCGAACTCGCCAAGGCCTTTGGTGTGCAACGGGACGTCCCAGTAGAGGCGATCCCGATGGGCACCAGCCCAATCATGCGGGAGTTTACACCGGGTCGCGTTGAGCCGATCCCGTTCGAGGAGATTCGCCAAAAAACCAGTGTTGAAAAACCCACGCTCGCCTCAGGCGAGATCGACTCCCGTGTCGCTGAGCGGCTCGCCGAGCTTCAGGAACGACTCAACAGCACGATTCGCGAGGTGGAGACGGGCGGCAATGTGGCCGTCGAGCGCGATGGGCTGGATATCATCATCCGCATCGATGAGAAAGGGAGTTTTCCGTCGGGATCGGCCGAGATCAGCGGTTCCTTTGAGAGCTTGCTTGAGGCGCTCTCGAGCGAATTGAGTGAGATGCCGGGCTATATCGCAGTCGACGGCCATACCGATAATGTCCCGATCAACAGCCAGCGATTCGAAAGCAACTGGGATCTCTCGGCGATGCGCGCTGCCGCGGTGACGAATGTTCTCCTGAGGAACCCAAACCTTGAGCCGTGGCGCCTGATCGTCCTCGGGCATGCCGAAACCCGCCCTCTGGAGCCGAACGACACGGCCGAGCAACGGGCCCGCAACCGACGCGTCGAACTCAGTCTCCGTGCTGGTGAGGAGATCGAGCGCGAACTCGGCATCAGGGAGTGATCCCGGGGCCCGACCCAGCAACGGATTAGACCAGCGGATTAGCCCAGCGGGTTAGACCAACAAGCCAGATCATTGCCGCTGTATCCTTGTGCGCTGTTATGTAAGTGGCTGCCCATGTTCTACTTCCCGATGCTTACCTGACCCTGGCCCTCAAATCTGGCCCTCAAATCGGGAAGAAATTGATGGACAGTTGCTAAGGTTGTGCACGCTTTGCATCAACCAGGCTCCTCGACTTGCACAAGCCGCTGCACGCACAACCCAGCCAGGGTCAAGCCGAAGAGTCCAGGTAGATAGCTGATAGTGCCGTTGACAGCCCGCGCTCGACCTCGCGACATAGGCTCAGGCGCAAGTGGAGGACGCGGCGGCTCATCTGACCAGACTGCGGCGATGCCTCGGCCGTAACCGCGTCTACGCAGTTGCTGGCGCAGCTTACGCGCTAGCGGGCAGCCGTTGCTATCCATCAGGTCGCCGATGCGAATTCGGGCCGGGTCAAGTCGGCCGCCTGCCCCCATGCTGCTGACGACTGACGTGCTCGAATCAAGCGCGGCTCCAAGCAGCGCTAGCTTACTACTCAGACTGTCGATCGCATCGACGACCTGATCGTAGCCACCATCAGCAATCAGCGATGGCAGTTCATCGGCAGCGAGAAACGCTTGCATCAACGTCACCTTGCAGAGCGGATTGATATCGAGGATGCGCCCATGCATCACCTCGGTCTTGTGTGCCCCTAGCGTGCTGTGCAGCGCACAAAGCTGGCGGTTGATATTGGATGCAGCCACCGTATCGCAGTCGGCCAGGATCAGCTCGCCAACGCCGGCACGCGCCAGCGCCTCAGCCGCATAGGAGCCGACACCACCGAGCCCGGCGACCAACACCCGCGCGGCGCGCAGGCGCTCGACCCCCTGATCGCCGATCAGGATGCGCGTGCGCTCGGAGAGCCCTGCCGGTGCGCCAGTCGTCGCCAGCGTCTCATCCTCTGACATCAAATCAGCCGACTAGGAGTCGGCGCGCGTTGGCGGTCGTTTGCGCAGCAACCCGAATAGGCTCCTCAGCGCGCACCGCCGCCAAGGTCTGCGCGACCTCGGGCAGATAAGCCGGACTGTTACGTTGATATTGGTGCGAGGCGACCGTCAGATCAGGCGCATCGGTCTCGAGTACGATCGCCTCGAGCGGTAGCTCGGTGGCCAAACGGCGCAGGCGGCGCGAGCGCTCGAAGGTGAGCATGCCGCCGAAACCAATACAGAAGCCGAGGTCGATATAGCGCTGCGCCTGCTGCAGGCTGCCATTGAACGCATGCGCCGTGCCTCCAATCACCGGCGTCTCAGTCAGCAGCCGCAGCATCTCCTCATGCGCCTTGCGCACATGCAGGAGCACCGGCAGTCGTGCCTCACGAGCGATCCTGAGCTGGGCACGACAGAGCGCCAACTGCCGATCGCGATCGGCATCCTTAGCATGAAAATCGAGCCCGATCTCGCCGATCGCGACCGGCTTAGCGGTAGCCAGACGCTGCTCGAGTGCGGCGAGATCGCCCTCTGCGTGCCGCTCCAGATAGACCGGATGCAGCCCAAGCGCCGGATAGAGTTCAGCGTCGCTCGCGCAAAGCCCCAGCAGCTTATCCCAGCCCGCGGCATCGATCCCCGGGACGATGATCGACTTCACCCCAACCGCTCGCGCGGCGGCCAAGACCTCGGCACGATCGGCATCGAATGCGTCGACATCGAGATGGCAGTGGGTATCGATCAATATCATCAGCACGGAACCAAGAAACGGTCCATCAACTTCTTCCCGATTTGAGGACCACGCCAAAGCAATCATCGGCGAGTAGAAAGTGGACAGCCGCGAAGGGCAGCCAAGCCGGGCTGTCGCCTGCTCGAGTTATCGACCTTGGCCGATAACTGCTCAGGATGTCGATTGCTCGGATTTTCGACTGCTCGCGCCGACTCAATCGCCCTCGGCCGCGCGCGCGTCGCGGATATAGTAGTGCTTGCTCGGCCCGTCGCCGATCAGCCGCGCCTGCACCTCGAACAGCTTGGTTGCCTTGATCAGCTCGCTGAGCTTGGCGTAGCCGTAACTGCGCTGATCGAACTGCGGCGCGCGCTTGTTGATGGTATTGCCGACGCTCGAGAGTTCGGCCCAGCCATCATCGTCGGCCGTATCCTCAACCGCGCGCCGCATCAGCGTCACCAGCCGCGCATCGGCGCGCAGCTCCTTGGTACCGAGTCGCTTCGGCGACTTGGTCGCAGCACCCTCACCCTTGAGCAGTTCGGTGAAGATGAACTTATCGCAGGCAGCAACGAAGGCGTCTGGCGTCTTCTGCTCGCCAAACCCATAGACGCGCAGTCCTGACTCACGAATTCGGGCCGCCAGCGGCGTGAAGTCGCTGTCGCTCGAGACCAGACAAAAGCCGTCGAAACCGCCGCTATGCAACAGGTCCATCGCATCGATGACCATCGCCGCATCGGTCGCGTTCTTGCCCTTGGTGTAGGCGAACTGCTGGCGCGGCTGGATGCTGTGCCGCAACAGCACGTCTTTCCAGCCGCCGAGATTCGGGCGGGTCCAATCGCCGTAGATACGCTTGACCTGCGCGGTGCCGTAGTTCGCAACCTCCTCAAGCAGGCCATCGATGACCGATGCCTGCGCGTTGTCGGCATCGATCAGCAACGCGAGACGCTTCTCAGTCGTTTCCGCCATCGGGCTTTAGCTCCAGAAGGTGATGGGACCACCAAGACGGGATCAGCAAGATGCGATCACCACATCAAGTCATCAGGCACCTTGTAGTCGGCGTACTCGTCATCGCCGTCCTCGGACTCTGGCTGATTATGCACCAGCACCAATGCCGGCTCGGCGCTCGCGAGACGTTCGGCGACGGCCGCCGGAACCAGCTCGTAGAAATCGTCATGGCGCACGATGGCCAGGCCTCCGGCAACCAGATCGCGATGTTGAGCAGCGCTGACGTAGAGCCGCTTCAAGGCCTTGCCATCGGTGAAATTGTAGGCGGTATCGGCCCCCGAGCGTGCGATCCGATTGTCGCGCACCAGCTGCCACAGCGCGATCTGCTCAGCCTTGCGCTTCGCCTCCTCGTCGCGCTGGCGATTCAGCTCCTGGTCGCGCTTGCGCTTCTCAGCGGCTGCCTCAGCCGCCTGCTGGCGCTGAACGGCATCGGGAGGCTGGACTCCAGAGCGCTTCTGCTTACGCTTCTTCGACTTGGTGCTCCGGGCCTGCTGCTCGGTCGCCAGCCCGGCCTTGACCAGTTGATCCTGTAGGGAGCCCGCCATGCGTTCTAACCTCCGGCACCGCGAGCCCGGGGCCCGTCAGCAGCAAGATATCAAGTAACCTCGGATTGTAACGCCTACGACCGGTTTCCGCGCCATCCGGTCGCCGCTCGGCCAAATCCGGGCCGGATGGCTGCGCTGAGCGCGAGCGCCAGACTCATCCCTGAACGCAGGTCGAACGCAGGGCGAACGCAATGCAAAGCGTCGAAACACTCGTTGCGCGACAAGCGGTATACAATCACGCGCCACAGCCAGGGCTTCCAACATGCTACCAACATGATAGGAGGCCCAATCAGTCCAGCCCTGAGGAACTCAGCCATGAATCATCGTTTTGCCTTCTTCGCCCTGTTGATCGCACTGCCATTGGCGATATCCACCTCAACCTTGGCCAGCGAGATCGGCTATGTCGATATGCAGCGGGTCTTGGAAGAGAGCCAGCTCGGTAAGACGGCCCAGGCCAATCTGCAAGAGCGGTTCGGTGACGAGCAACGGGCCTTCGCCGAAGAAGAGGCGGCCATCCGTCAGCTGCAACAGAAGCTCGAGCGCGACAAACCCCTGATGAGCACCACTCAAGTGGAAAAGACCGAGGAAGAGATCATGTCGCGAATCAAGCAGTTCGAACAGGACTTCGCAAAGATCCAGCAGCAGCTTGCGCAGGCCCAGCAGCAGGAGGGCCAGAAGATCCTCAAGCCCGCCCGCGATGCGGTCATTAGCGTCGCCAAGAAACGCAAGATCGACGCGGTCTTCGAGGCGAACCAAGCCGGCATCGTCTATCTCGACGAAGATGGCGACCTCACCGACGCGGTAATCAAGGCGATGGATGCTGGCACAAACTAGCCTAGCAACCGATAACCTAGCGAAAGTCTCGCAAAACTTGACCAAAATTCCTGCTATTTTGCTAACTCAGATCAGGTTTTTCCGCCCCAGCCTAGGGCAGTTCATGACCGCTGGTTTACAATTCCACGGAGGGTCTTCAACGCGCAGGCAAACGCCGCGCGCTGGACCGTCCATCACCCATTTAATAAAGACATCCGCGCCGCTATCGAAGCGGTGCCGTTCCGGAGGTTCACAAGCCGATGCTTGGAGAAATTCACGATGTGATGCATGAGTTTCCGGAGCTCGAAGGCAAGATTGACGAGATGCGCGCCAGCAATTCTGCCTTTGCCGAGCTCATGGATTCTTATGACACCCTGGATGCGAAGGTTCGCAAGCTCGAGGAACTCGGCACGCCCGTTGCCGACGAGACCATCGAGGAGCTTAAGAAAGAACGTTTGCTGCTCAAGGATAGGCTCTACGATCTTCTCCGAACCTAATTCCGGGTCAGCGTTAGCGCAGGGGCCACGATTGCACGCTTAGCTCCCGCACCTCCGCAGTCTGACCTCGCCCGCCGCGTCCGATAATCAGCGCTAGCTAGAGGCCGCGGCGGCCTCCCTTGATCCGAGTGCATGGCTCGCGCCGACAGCGCAGGGCACTGCCTCGAGCCATAGATAGCACCTCATGCGATCCTCCTCATCGTCAGCCGACGCTCTCGATCGGCCGCGGAGTCGGCGTTTGCGACCACTCGTCCGCTTGCTTGGCTTCGGGCGTCCCTATCTCGGCCGTTTGCTGCTGGCCGTTGCCGCCCTGCTGTTCGCCGCTGGCGCGCTGTTGGCCTTTGGGCAGGTGATTCGCCATGTGGTCGATAGCGGCCTGGCCAATGGCTCACCGGCCTCACTGAACCGAGCCTTGCTGCTGTTCTTGCTGGTCGTGGTGCTGTTGAGCGGCGCCGTCGGGCTGCGTAGCTGGCTGCTGAATTGGCTCGGCGAGCGGATCGTCGCCGATGTGCGCCGAGCCGTGTTCGAGCGTGCCTTGGCGCTCAACGTCGGCTTCTTCGAGACCACCCGCACCGGCGAGGTCATCTCACGGCTGACGAGTGATACCGCGCTATTGCAGACCGTGGTCGGCTCGACCTTTGCCATGGGTCTGCGCAGTGCGCTGCTCACGGTCGGCAGCCTGATCATGCTCGCGATCACCAGCCCACAACTCACCAAGCTGGTCCTGCTCGGCGTTCCGCTGGTACTGATCCCAGCCTGGGTACTTGGCCATCGGGTGCGCCGGTTGTCGCGGCTCAGTCAGGATCGGATCGGCGATGTCGGCGCCTATGTCGACGAAAGCCTGCACGGGATTCGCACGGTACAGGCCTTCTGTCACGAGCCGATCGATCGCGCCCGCTACGCAGAGCGGGTCGAGGAGGCCTTCGGTACGGCGATGCAGCGCTCGCTGGCCAGCGCGCTGTTGAGCACCCTGGTGACCCTGCTGACCTTCGGCGCCATCGGCGTCGTGCTCTGGTTTGGCGGCCGCGAGGTGCTGGCTGGGCGGCTCACCGGCGGCGAACTCTCGGCCTTCCTGTTCTACGCCATCCTGGTCGCCGGCAACGTTGGCGCCTTATCGGATATCGCAGGCCAGCTGCTGCGTGGCGCGGGCGCCGCTGAGCGCTTGATGGAACTCCTCGAGACCGAGCCAGCGATCACCCCGCCCGCTCACCCGCAACCGCTGCCAATGCCGGTTCGGGGTCAGGTCAGCGCCGAGCGCCTGAGCTTTACCTATCCATCACGCCCCGAGCATCCCGCCCTCGCCGAGATTGATCTCGAGATCGCACCTGGCGAACAGGTCGCGCTGGTCGGTCCGTCCGGGGCCGGCAAGTCGACGCTGTTCCACCTCTTGCTGCGCTTTTATGATCCGCAGCAGGGGGTACTGCGGCTCGACGGTATCGATCTGCGCGCGATGGAGCCGGCCGACTTTCGCCGCCAGATCGTCATCGTCCCGCAAGACCCGGTGATCTTCGGCGCTGATGCCATCGAGAACATCCGCTATGGACTGGACGCCGATGAAGCGGCCGTTGAGGCCGCGGCCCGAGCCGCGCACGCGCATGAGTTCATCCAGCGGTTACCAGACGGCTATCGAACCTTCCTCGGTGAACGCGGCGTGCGCCTCTCCGGCGGCGAGCGCCAGCGCATCGCCATCACGCGGGCGATCCTTCGCGACCCCGCCGTGCTGCTGCTCGACGAGGCCACCAGCGCGCTCGACGCCGAGAGCGAGCGCCTGGTCCAGGACGCCCTTGAGCACTTGATGCAAGGACGCACCAGTATCGTCATCGCGCACCGATTGGCGACGGTCCGCAATGCCGACCGCATCCTGGTCTTGGATCAAGGCCGCATCGTCGCCAGCGGCCGACATGAGCAGCTCCTTGCCGACGGCGGCCTATACGCTCGGTTGGCAGCCTTACAGTTTCAGAATGCACACTGATCCTGCCGTAACTCAATCCCGCGATCGCCTCTAACGCAGGGCGCCTTGCCAATCCACCTTGCCTGGACTAGCCTCCAGCTTGCCCGGATGCTTTTCTACAATAAGCAGATAAGTATCTGCTAATTACAGGAAAAGCGACTGAAAACAGCAGGCGAGCTAAGTCATGCGCTCAGATGGGAACTGTCATTCGTCGCGGCTTCGAGTCCTCCTCGTTATCGGTCTCCTGTGTTGGCTGCTGCCGCTGATGGCTGCAGCACAACCGCTGCGCTTCGCGCCGCTTCCGCTCGAAGACCCAAAGATCATCCACGAGCAGATCGGCGGACTGATTGACTTCCTGACCGAACAGGCCGAGGTGTCGATTCAGTGGACCCATTTCCGTGACTATGGCGATTTGCTCACCGCCTTCCATGAAGGTGAGATCGACCTGGCCTACCTTGGCCCCTTGCCGCTCGCCATCCTGCAGCGCGATCACAGCCATGCCCAGCCCTTGGGCTGCTTCCGTGAAGCCGATGGCGCCCCACATTACACCTGCTCCTTGGTGGCCTACGCTGATGACAGTCTGTTTCCATCTGAAATCCAGGGCAAGCGCATCGGGCTCACGCAGCCCTACTCGACCTGCGGCTGGCTGGCGGTCTCGGAGATGCTGCGCGCTGCTGGCCGGCGCCTCGATGGCGATACCAATCAGTTCACCTATGCCGGAAACCACGCCAAAGCAGCGCTAGGCGTCGTTCGAGGCCGTTTTGATGTGGCGGGCGTCAAGACGGCAATCGCCCAGCGCTATGCACATCTGAATCTGGAACCGATCGCCGAGAGTCAACACTGGCCAGGTTTCTCGTTGGTCGCCAACACCGCCACCTTGTCGGCCGCGATGGTTGCGCGACTACAACAAGTGCTGGCAAGCCTAGAGGACTTGGAGCACAAGCCAGCCCTAGCGCAACTGACAGCCGCATGGGGGCCGCAGATCCGGCACGGGATTGTCGCGCCCAGAGAGTGTGACTACGCGGCGGTTACGGATGCGTTGAGCTACCTGCCTTGGCCGATTCCAGGTGCGCCAATTACAGGCGCACCAATTCCAGATGCGCCAATTTCAGGTGCACCGCTTCCGGAAACGCCCATGACACCTGAGAAGCGTATCACTTCGCTGCAGCAAGCATCGGGAAGACCAGCGGAAGTAGTGGCACCCATGCCGCCACGGGCAGAAGCGCAATCACAGGCTATTCAACGGCCATGAAGCTGTGGTCTCTGCGACGGATCAAGCGGGCGAGCGTCATCGCGCTGCTGGTCTTCTTGCTCGCGGAGTCCCTCCTTGCCTGGACGCTGTGGATGGTCTTTCGCAATGAGACGACCCACCTGCTGACGCTGTATCGGAGCGAGCTCCAACGCAGCTATGAGGATATCGTCAAAGATTATGCGCGGCTGATCAGGCTCCTGAACCTGCAGTCCGTCGACGTTCCGGCCGTGCGCACACTGCTTGCGCAAGCCGCCTCGGCCTCGGTTGAGGAGCGGCGCGCGCTACGTGGAAGCCTGTATCGCGCTCTAGCGCCGACCTATGACCTGCTGCGCTCACAGGACCTGCGGGTGCTGCAATTCGTCGAGCCAGACGGGCGCTCGTTCCTGCGCTTCAACCGTCCCGATCTCTATGATGATCGCATTGCCGCGCAACGCCCGATCCTGGCCGAAGTCATTGCCAATCAGCAGGCCGCACAAGGATTCGAGAACGGCCGCGTCTATCCCGGCTACCGGTATGCCTATCCATTATTCCAGGATGATCAGTTCATCGGCGTCGTCGACTACAGCCTCTCGTTCGATGCGCTGCGCAGGGCCGCTCAACGCTTGAGCGACACTGCGTCCGGCAGCGATCAGACCAGCCGGCAATCCGCCAACCGACTCCTGCTGAGGCGCGACCTCATGCAGAAAATCGCTCATCCCAGCGCGCTCGCACTGTTCGAGACGGTCCCGCTCCACCCGGATTACCTCGTCGAGGACGATACCAGCTCGCTCCGCGATGCAACCTTGGTCGAACCGAAGCAGCCATGGGTGGCCGACCTTGATCTCAAGCTGGCCTCAGATCAGGCTATCCAGCTGGCGATGGAACGCGGTGAGCCTTTCGCACGCAATACCTGCATTGGACTCAGCCCATGTTGGGCCGTGCTCGTACTCCCGGTCCGTGACAGCCAAGGCCAGATCGCGGCCTCATTCGTGTCCTATCTCGAAACGCCGGAATACGTCGGACAACGCGACTGGTTTATCGGTCTGTTCCTCATCGTCACGCTGGTGCTCGGCTTCTTGGTGCTGACATTAAGGCGCTGGATCAACTCGCGCCAGAGCCTTCGCACCATCGGCGATCACATGGCCGAGGGACTCTATGTGATGGATCGTGATGGCCGCATCCTGTATTCGAATCAGGCCGCATCCGAGCTACTCGGCTATTCGCAAGACCAGCTCAGCCGACAAAGCGCACATGAGTTGTTCCACCAGCACGGCGGGTCCGACGATATCTCAGCCTCAGAATGCCCAGTGCAGCAGACACCCTTGCGCGGCGAGGTATACCGCAGCGATAACGAGGTCTTTCGCCGTCGCGATGGGCAGCGACTGCCGGTGAGTGTCGTGGCTTCGCCGCTGCACGTCGAAGGTGAGCTCAGCGGCTCGGTGGTGCTATTCCGAGATCTGCGCGAAGAAAAAGCGGCGAAGGAAAAGCTGCAGACCGCCGACGTCGCCTTCCGTCATCTCGCCGAGGCGGTCTGCGTCACCGATCAGCGAGCCAGCATCCAGGCCGTCAACGCGGCCCTGACACGCATTACCGGTTATCGCGAAGAGGAGGTTCTCGGCAAGAATCCGAGCATCTTCGCCTCAGGCCGTCAGGACAAGGCGTTCTATCAAAGGCTGTGGCACGAGCTACTCACTCAGGGACATTGGGAGGGCGAACTCTGGAATCGGCGCAAAAACGGCAAGGAATTTCCTGAATGGCTCAAGATCAATGCAGTACGAGACCCGTCAGGAGAGATTGTCGGCTTTGTTGGCGTCTTCAACGACATCTCCGAGTTCCGCGCCAAAGAAGCGCGGCTGCATGAGCTGGCTTACTTCGACCAAATCACCGGTCTCTATAACCGCAATGCCTTTTTGGAGACACTCGAAGAAGAGCTCAGTCAAGCGCAGGCGTCTGCGAGCCAGTTTGCCTTGTTGCTCTGCAACATTGACCGTTTTAAGCGGATCAATGACTCACTCGGGCATGCCGCTGGCGACCAAGCGTTGAAGAAGATTGCTGTTCGTATACAACAGCTCCTCGGGCCAACCGACTGTGCAGCGCGCTGCGGAGGCGATGAATTTGGACTCATGATGCGCAGCTTGGAGCACCCGGCAGCCCCATCACACACAGCACATGCGCTGCTCGCCGCCTTTCGTCACCCCATCAAGATTGCGGGTAAGCGGATTAACGTCAGCGCCAGCATCGGCATTTCGCTGTTTCCCAAGGATGGGCAGGACAGCGCCACCTTGATCAAACGTGCGAATGCCGCCTTATTGCAGGCCAAAGAACAGGGGCGCAATGGCTATCGGTATTTCACCGCTGCCCTCGATGATGATGCCAATAGCCGCTTCGAACTGGAGTTAGCGTTGCGCAATGCGCTCAGGAAGCGCCAGTTCCGCGTGCATTATCAGCCCAAGGTCTCGTTGATTGACGGACGTGTTGTTGGCCTTGAGGCGCTGGTACGTTGGCAGCACCCCACCGACGGACTGCTCAGCCCTGGTCGCTTCTTGGCTGTTGCGCAAGAGACGGGGCTGATGCAGCCGATCACCGAATGGGTGCTCCAGGAGGCCTGCCGCCAGTGCAAGCAGTGGCAAGCCGAGGGGCTGAATATCGGGCGGATATCGATCAATCTTGATGTCGGCTTCTTCCAACCGTCATTGCTCGAGAAGATGTTGCTACAAACCGTGCGCGAGTCGGGAATCGACCCACACGACCTAGAGTTCGAGATCCTTGAGGCCGCGATGCGCGACGAGCCGGAGATCACCGAGTTTTGGCAACATCTGGTCGGTGCGGGCTTCGAACTCTCGATCGATGACTTCGGCACTGGTGAGTCTTCACTCTCGCGCCTCAAGCATCTGCCCTTCAGCACGCTGAAGATCGATCGCAAATTCGTACTCGACATCGTCGAGCACGAGCGTGATTGGGCGATGGTCCGCACCATCATCGGGATGGCCAAGAGCATGGGCAAAGAGGCCGTCGCCGAGGGCGTAGAGACCGAGCAGCAGGTGCTTTATCTGATCAACGCCGGCTGTGACATCGTACAGGGCTATTACTTCTGCAAGCCTTGTCCGGCAGCGGAGATCGTCGCGTTCGTCAAAGCGGGATCGAGCGTTGAGCGGGTGCAGAAGCTGCGCAATCAGCTGCGGCCCACCGATCAGGTCGTGCGATACCTGGAGGCGGCTCAGTACAAAGCCGCTGAGCTGAGGCTGAGCTGAATCGCTGCGCCCCAGCTAACGCTCATGGCCCGCTCATGGCCCGCTCATGGCCCGCTCATGGCCCGCTCATGGCCCGCTCATGGCCCGCTCATGGCGCGGCGCCATCCGGGCAATGAATCGCTCAAGATTCACGTCAATCAACGGCCCGTGGTCACATGCGAAACGGCTCAGGATCAGTCGCCAAACCCATAGATGAAATAGATGGTTTCGAGCAGTTGCGTCGGCGCCGAGTCCTCGCCAAACCAACGCTGGAAAATCTGATCGATCTCACCGCTGCGATAGACTTCAGCAAGCCCGCGGTTGACCTCCAGCCGGAAATCGGCATCGTTGCGCGGCAACGCAAACGCATAGGGCTCGACCGAAAAATTCGCATCCACGAACGCGAAGTCCTCGGCCTTGCCGGTATCCGCAACCTGGCCGATCAACAACAAGCGATCGCCGGCAACCGCGTCCAGCTCATCCGCCATCAGCCGATCACGCCCATCCTTAACATCGCGGATCGGCAGCAGTTCAAGCTCGATACCCTGCTCGCTCAGCGCTGGGCGCAAGCGGCGCTCAGTCGTCGTCTCCGGCACCACACCGACCTTACGACCGGCGAGGTCGGCAAGTCCGCGCAAACCGCGATCGCTCTTCACCAAGATCCCGCCAGACTCGACGAAGACGACATTGGAGAAATCGACCTGACGCTGCCGAGCCAGGCTCATGGTGGTCGTACCGCATTCAATGTCGGCCTCGCCATTGGCAACGGCGGCTACTCGGCGCGGCGTATTACCCTCGATCCAGGCGATCTCGAGTGCGTCGAGACCGAGCGCCTGCTGCACGCTGGTCACGATGTGCCGACAGAGATCCACTGAATAGCCGCGCGGAACCCCTTCGGTATCCTTGAACGAGATCGGATAGGCCGTTGGCGAGTAGGCAATGCGGATGGTCTGCGCGGCCTTGATCCGATCCAGCGCGCCGGTGTCAGCAAAGGCCGTGCCGAAGCTCAACAAGGCCAGGACAGCAGCGATGAGTCGCCACATTGGCCAGTCAGGTGGCAAGCCTAATCGGCAGCCATCGGCCGCGGGATGATGAGCGAGCCTCAGAAAAGCAATCGGCGCCATCACCAGGGCCATGAGAGCGTCTGAGTCTATCATGAGCGGCATCGTGGGGGCCGTAAGCAAAGCGCAAGGGGACTGCGACAGGCTATTCATCACCAGCGCTGTATCCCTTGATGTGCTGACGAATCTCCTGCGGCCGCGGCAGCCCGCGGATGGTCAGCTCTGGCTCATCACCAGCGGTAAAGATCTGCAGGTCGCCAGCACCAACGATACGCTGGAACAACGACTGCCCAATGCGCACCGTGCGCACCGAGCCCATGTTGATCTCGGTGTACTCCTTGCTCAGCAGACCATGAGTCCAGACCAGCTCGCGCTCATAGATCTCGAGCTGATCCATCAGCGTGGCCAGCCACCAGCGCAGCAGTTGGAAGCAGCCAATCGCCAGCAGACCATAACCCACCCAGCGCAGGTCGAAGCCCTCTGGCAATTGAATCGGCTGCGTCGGCTCAGGCAGGAAAGGGATCGCCCCGGTGAAGGCGATGACTGCCCCCAAGAGTATCAGCATCCAGGCAACGAGGGCGCCAAAGGGGTGCGAGCGCCAGATCGAAGGGTTTGCCTTATAGAGCAGCTCAGACATGATGATTGACCACTATGCTTGGTTGATCCTAGGGCTTGGCTGATCCTAGAAACTGCAGATGACAGAGATAAACTTAGATTGAAGCCATCAATAAACGCGGCCTTCGCAAGCAGACCAAGGACCAAGACCGAAGTCGCCACTCAATGCGCAGCCATGATGAGCCCCCAGGAATGAGCACTCGGCGCCGCCATGACAGCAAGGCTCGCAATCAGACTTGCGCGCTATCCATCTGCTGAAAAAAGAGTCGCGAATTGATATCGTCCAGATCAAGCTCATCGGGATCGAAATCGCCACCAATCCACTCCTTCAATTCATCGTGCTCGGGATGCTCGGGATTGGCCAAGGCATCGAGAAATGCGTAATAACCCCAGACCCCGCCAACATCCTCGGGCGGACAAGCCCCCTTGCCTTTGAGGCACTGCGGCAATCGTTGCGCCTGGTCGAAAGGCAGGATCTTCTCCAACGTGATCTTGTGATTCCAGCCATCGCCAAAATCATACTCGTAGATCATTGACGCCTTTTCCTTCTTTAGGAGTTGATCAAGCCGATATTGTCGCTCGTCCGCCATCTCCATAAAATCATCATAAGGGCTTGGTGCGCCATAGTATTGACCCTCTACGATGAATTGGTGCAGATGAGAATCCGTCCACCCCATCAGGGTCTGCAGGATCTCATGCAAGTCTGCAAGCGGGGTTCTGTTCAGCACGAGGACGCGTCGCCAGATCGGCGGCTTAGTCTGCTTGAGCGTGACCTTCAACTGATAGATTTTACGTGATTCTTGGACCATGGACGGCACCCTCATCTGCGCAATAGATCGCTAAAAATGCATCAAGATCAATCACAATCCCCGGCCCATCAGACGCGCTTAAATCTCGATAGGACCTCAGATCCCCCTTCGTATCCGTCCTTGTACTGGCCTTGGCATCAGCGCTGTCTCCAACCCCAATACAGGGCCAGGGCGGCGGTGGCTGGAGCCAGTGTCCAGCAGCGTCCCGCATGTGACGCCGATCACTGGAAAAATCCCGCAGATAGTCTGCACTGGGGACCAGCCGAAACAGAGGCCGCAGCGGGGCCGGCCATGCGGCCGCCTGAGGGAAGCTGCGCGCGATCCAGATACGCGCCGCCACCGGTTGCGGCAACTGAGTATCCAGATCCCAGATGCGCCGCTTCTGATCGAGCGCAATACAATGGTAATCCCACCAAGCAACGCCATCGGCCGCGCCAGCCTGCTGCTCCGCGATCGGGCAGATCCCAGAGAGACTCGCGACAAAGATCACCAGCTCGATATGGACGCCTAGCGGCGGTTCGGCGCAGAGCCACCAGATGTTCTCCTCGCAATAGAACGGCTGATAGCGCCGCTGCTGGCGGACCTGCTCCTGCTCGCGACCGCGGTGACGGTTCTGCTCATGCGGCTCCTGCAATCTTAGCTTGTGAGCCTGGTCAGCGTGAAACGAGCACATTGAGCAGAGCCATCAACCGGTGTTGCGCATGCCAGCGGCAATGGCGTTGATCGAACGCAACAACGGATCGAGCCACTCCTTGCGCGCCTCCTCGTTCGGCTCGTTGCGATAGCGCTCGAGCAGGGTGATCTGGATATGGTTCAAGGGGTCGAGATAGCTGTTGCGTCGCGCCAGCGAGAGCTGCAGCTCGGGCGTCTCCTCCATCACCGCATGCAGGCCGGCTACATTCAGCACTTGCGTCAAGGTGCGTTGATATTCATCGGCGATCGCCCGGTAGATCGACTCCGCGCGCGCCTGATCCGGCATCAACTGGGCGTATTCATGGGCGATCTGCATCTCGGCCTTGAACAGCGACATCTGGGTGTTGCTCAAGATGGCGCGGAAGAACGGCCATTCCTGATACATCCGCTGCAGCTTGGCTAAGCGCTCCAGATCCCCTTGTCGCCATTGCTCGATCGCGCTGCCGATGCCAAACCAAGCCGGTAGGGTATGTCGTGCTTGGGCCCAACCGAAGACCCAGGGGATGGCGCGGATCGAGCCCAGCGAGCGATCCGCCTTCTTCCGATGCGAGGGCCGCGAGCCGATGTTGAGCAGCGCGATCGCGTCGACTGGGGTCGCCTCATAGAAATAGTCCAGCAGCCCCGGTGTATCGCAGATTAGGCCCCGATAATGGGCCTCACCGAGCCGCGCCAGCTCTTCCATGATGCCGAGATAATCCTTGCGCGGCTTGATCGGCGGCTCGATCACGCAGCGGCTGGCCTTCATCAGGCCGCTGATCCCCATGGTCAACTCATAGAGAGCCGTTTCCGGGTTGGCATAGCGGTAGGAGAGCACCTCACCCTGCTCAGTGAATTTGATCTGCCCATGCACGGTGTCTTCCGGCTGCGACAGGATCGCCTCATGGGTCGGTCCACCACCGCGACCGATGGTCCCGCCGCGACCATGGAAGAGCCGGCACTTGACGCCGCGCCCCTCGGCCAGCGCAATGATCTTCTCCTGCGCCTCATAGAGGTTCCAGGCCGAGGCCAGGATGCCGCCGTCCTTACAGGAGTCCGAGTAGCCGAGCATCACCTCCTGCAGATTCCCGGAGGCCTTGAGCAGCGCCGCATAGGTCGGGTTGTCGAACAGCGCCGACATCACGGAGTCGATATGCGCCAGGTCTTCGATGGTCTCGAACAGCGGCGAGATGCGCAGATGGCAGAACCAACCATCCGGGGTCTGTCCGGCGAGCCCGGCCAGGCGCGCCAGCAGCATCACTTCCATCACATGGCTGGCACTGTGCGTCATCGAGATCACATAGGCGCCGAAGACCTGCTCGCTGATCTCAGCACGCATCCGCGCCATCGACTCGAACACCTCAAGCGTCTCGCGCGTTTCCGGCGTCAGTGTGCCCTTATCGACATGGAAGGGATGCGGATGGCCGATCGCCTCGGCCAAGGCCAGCAGCTTCTGCTCCTCGCTGAAGGCCTGATAGAGCGGTGCACCGGGCTGACGCGCAAACAGCTCGATCACCGCTTCGGTGTGGCGCGTCGACTCCTGGCGCACGTCGAGATGCACCAGATGGAAGCCAAAGGTCTCGACCAGGCGCAGCAGATCCTTCAGCTCGCCATCAGCGGCATTCGCATCGCCATGGCTGATTAGCGAGTCGCGGATCAGGTAGAGGTCGTCGAGCAGCTCGCCCTCGTGCGCATAGCCTTCGGGCAGGATCTCCGGGCTTTGGTCATCATCGATCCGCGCTCGCACCCGCGCCAGCGTCGTCTCCAGCCGATGGCGGACGATGAACAGCTTGCGTCGATAGGGCTCGTGGAAATAGCGCCGATGGGTCTGGCGCATGGTGTGCAGCCAGTAATCCTCATCATCGTCGAGGGCATCGAGGAACGGCGTCGAGGGCTGCACCAGCAGGCTCGAATGGCTGAGGATGCGGGTCAATCGTCGCACCCGCGCGATGTAATGCTCGAGCACCAGCTCGCAATGCATGCGCACCGCCAGCTCGGTGGTCTCGGGCTTCACGTAGGGATTGCCATCGCGATCACCGCCGATCCAGGAGCCAAAGCCGATGAAGCTCGGCACCAACACGCCGCTGTTGCTGCCGTACAGACGCCGAACCGCACGCTCCAGGTTGCGGTAGACCTGCGGCACGGTTTCGAACAGCGACTCGCGGAAGAAGTACAGCCCTTGGCGCACCTCATCGGTCACCTGTGGCTTGTGCACCCGCACCTCGTCGGTCTTCCAGAGCACCTGGATCTCACTCAGGATCTGGCCCAGGCGGTCTTGCTGTTCTTCTTCGTTGAGCTTGTGCCGGTGCAGGTCGAGGGCAGCCAAGAAGATGCGTCGATGCGTCTCCAGCGTGGTGCGCCGCTTGGCCTCGGTGGGGTGAGCAGTGAAGACCGGCAGATAGGCAAGCTCATTCAGCAACCGCTGCAGCCCTGCCGCATCGACGCCATCGGCATGGAACTGGCGCAGGGTGTGGTCGAACGAACCGCGCCAGAGCCGACCACCAGCGCTGATCAGCGAGCGCCGGTTCAGATAGGCATGCACATCCTCGACCAGATGTGCCAGGCTGAAATAGATGGTGTAGGCGCGGATCACCTCGGCCAAGGTCTGCGGGTCGAGGCCATTGATGCGTTTCATCAGCTTGGCGCGCAGTTCGGGGTCGTCCTGCTCGCGCAGCGCCAAAAAGCCCTCGCGCAAGCGCTCCACCACCACGAGCACGCGCTTGCGGCTGTGTTCGCGCAGCACCTCTCCAAGCAAGGTGGCGAAGAGTGCGATATCGCGCTCGGAACCGGATAAGAGCTGGGTGTCGTTCATCGCGATACTGCGTTCGGGATGGGGAAGTTGGAAGCCTAGTCGCGGTTTTGACTTGGGCCGCGCCGCGGCTCGCTCAAGCGGGCTGAGGTGCAGGCAGCGCACGGACGCTTCGATCTGCCGCCGATGGTTCTGCAGGATTCATCCGCTGCGGGAGCTTGAGTCTACCCTGCCACCACCCCAATGAAAACCGAGTTGAGCGCCTAACCCCCCACCCGCGCTCACCGCTTGTCGCCCAGTCGCTGATGCGTCTATGGTCGCAGCGACGGCGTCGGCAGCCAAACACTCGCCCTGGAGTTGGCTGCCCGCACGCATTCATTGCACCCCGAAACCACTCAGGAGATCCTGCATGCGCCCGAATCATCATCTCGCCCACCTGTTGCCTAGGCTCGCCGCCGGCCCTGTCCCGGGGCTTGCTGTCAGTCTTGCCATCAGCCTTGTTATCGGCCTCACTGCCGGCGCTGCTCAAGCCGAGGTGCAAACCAAGGCCATCAGCTACGAGGACGAAGGCATCCCGCTCACCGGCTATCTGTACTGGGACGATGCGATCCAAGGTGATCGCCCCGGCATCCTCGTCATCCATGAATGGTGGGGCCTCAACGATTACGCCAAACAGCGCGCACGCATGCTCGCTGAATTGGGCTATGTCGCCTTCGCGGCCGATATGTACGGCAACGATCAGGTCACCGACCAGCCTGCTCAGGCTAGGGAGTGGATGCAAGCGGTCACCGTCGACCCCGAACTCTGGCGTCAGCGTGCCAATGCGGGCCTGGCGCAGCTCAAGGCGGCTGCTGATGTGGATGCGGAGCAGATTGCTGCGATCGGCTACTGCTTTGGCGGCGGCACCGTCCTGCAGATGGCCTATGGCGGCGCTGATCTCGACGGCATCGTCAGTTTTCACGGCTCGTTTCCTGCCGCCCCTGAAGAAAGTATTGGCAAGATCAAGCCTGAGATCCTGATCCTGCACGGTCAGGCCGATAGCTTCGTCGCGCCCGAGGTCGTCAGCAACTTCCAGAACAAGCTTGAAGAAGCGGGCGCCAACTGGGAGATGGATATCTACGGCGGCGCGCGCCACGGCTTCACCAATCCGAACGCCGGCGACTATGGCCTCGAGAACCTGCAGCATGATCCGCAGGCCGATGCCCGCTCCTGGCAGCGGATGCAGCGCTTCTTCGATGAGATCTTCGCTGATTGAGGCGAGCCAGAACGAGCAAGGCGCGGTCTTGACCGCGCCTTGCTCCCTGATGGTTCAGCCAGCACCAGCCAGACTGAAGCTAGCCGACTCGCAAAAGCGCGCTAGGCGCTACTTTCGGCTGCTGCCGAATCGCGTTTGGCGCTGCGGCCTTCACCAAGCACGTAGCGCCGTTCATGGCTCAGTCCCATGTAGAGCGCGACACACATCGCCAACAGCACCAGCGTGAACGGCAGCCCCACGGTGATTGCCGCCGCTTGCAAGGCACCCAGCGCATCGGCGCCGCCCCCGAACAACAATGCACCCGCGATCAGCCCTTCCATCGTCGCCCAGAAGATACGCTGCGGCACCGGCGCATCGAGCTTACCGCCGGCGGTGATGCTATCGATCACCAGGGAGCCGGAGTCTGAAGAGGTGACAAAAAACACCAACACGAGCACGATCGCGAGAGACGACGTCCACATGGCCCAAGGCAGGTTAGCCAACATCTGGAATAACGCCAGCGAGACCTCGCCGACCCCATCAGCGAGTTCGCCGACGCCAGCCTGCATTTGATCGATTCCAGCACCGCCGAAAGCGCTCATCCAAACCACAGTCACGACGGTTGGAACCAGCAACACCGCGACCAGGAATTGACGCACCGTACGCCCCTTGGAGACGCGGGCGATGAACATGCCAACGAACGGCGACCAGGAGATCCACCAGGCCCAGTAGAACACCGTCCAGCCGTTGTAGAACTTCTCATCCTCACGCCCAATCCAGTTACTCAGCGGGATGATGTTCTCAGCATAGGCGCCAGCGGTGCGCGCCATCTCACTGAAGATGCCAAGCCCAGCGCCGACCGCAATCACGAAGAGCAGCAGCGCCAGTGCCAGCAACATGTTGATGTTGCTGAGCAGCTTGACGCCACCATCCAGCCCGCGCACCACTGAAATGATCGCAATCGAGGTCACGCCAATAATGATCGCGATCTGGGTATTGATACCGCCGTCGATCCCGAACAGATAGCTGAGCCCGCCAGCAGCCTGTTGCGCGCCGAAGCCTAAGGAGGTTGCCAGACCAAAGATGGTCGCCATCACCGCGACGACATCGATGACGTGCCCGAACCAGCCCCAGGAACGATCCTTGATGAACGGATAGAAGGCTGATCGGATGGTCAGCGGCAGCCCCTTGTTATAGCTGAAGAAGGCCAGCGAAAGCGCCACAACGGCGTAGATGGCCCAAGGATGTAGGCCCCAGTGGAACATGGTGGCGCCCATTGCCAGGTCAGCGCCTTCAGGCGTGCGCGGCGCAACCCCGAGCGGCGTCCCCCACCAATCGCTAAAGTAGGCGGCGGGCTCGGCCACGCTCCAGAACATCAGCCCGATGCCCATGCCAGCCGCGAACAGCATCGCGAACCAGGATAGCAGCGAGAACTCCGGTTTCGCATCAACCCCACCAAGGCGGATACTGCCCACCGGCAGCACGATCAGCAGCAGGCAAAAGAGCACGAAGCTGTTGCCGGCGACCAGGAACAGCCAATCGAAATTGTCGATCGACCAGCCCTTGGAGCCATCGAACGCCTGCTTGGCCTCGCTGGGGAAGATCAGGGTGCCGATCACGAACAGCAGCACCAAGATGCTGGAAATGATGAAGACTGGGTTGTGCATATCCATGCCCCAGGTTCTGATATTGTCTTGTCCGACCTCGTAGTCGGTCTTGTAAAGATCTCGCATTTTGTCCGCTCCGATAAGGATGGATTGCGGGCCTCAATCGAGTCTAAGGCCATGCAAAAACCTTCGTACCCTAACAGTCTCAGGCCTCGGTTTTCAAATCGCACCCTGAATTCCTGCCCCTGAAAAGGGGGCTTTTCGCGCACAAGATCGCTCGCTCCCGATGAAAAACTGGCTATGGCTCTCCGTTGTCGTGATCCTCTTGGACCAGGCCAGCAAGTGGCTGGTGCTCAGCATGCTCGCCCCCTACCAAGTGCTCGAACTGCTGCCCAACCTGAATCTGACCCTCATGTTCAACCGTGGCGCCGCCTTCAGCTTTCTCGCCGACGCCGGCGGCTGGCAACGCTGGCTGCTTGCTGGCTTCGCGCTCCTGGTCATAGTCGTCCTGGTGACTTGGTTGGTCAGGCTACAGTCCGGCACCTGGCTACTGGCCTCTGGCTTGGCGCTGATCATCGGAGGCGCCATCGGTAACCTGATCGATCGTATCGTCTTCGGACATGTGGTCGACTTCATTCAGGTCTATCTGCCCCTGATCCCCATGCGCCTCTTCAATCCCTGGCCAGCCTTCAACGTTGCTGACAGCGCGATCAGCGTCGGCGTCGTGATCCTATTGATCGAGACCTTTCGCGGCGAGCATCCAGGGCCCGGCGCTGCAGGCTCGAGCGCATAGGAGCGAAATCTGCGGAGCAGATCTCAGTGCACCAAAGATCGCGCATTAGACCAAGAGCAACCCCTTGGGGCTGGGGGCTGGGGGCT
>NZ_NHSH01000084.1 GCF_016653315.1 Halochromatium roseum
TTTTGACGTGATCCGAACCGCATTGCGGGCATAGCACTGAGATCTCGGCCATACAATAACCTTATAAAAAGCAAATATCGATATTATTCTACAGATTTTACGGATAAACCACGTCTAGAGCACTACCAACCAGTCGCTGACACTCGCCAAACGCCGGCGAGCAACCGCAATGGCCTCTTCAGTGGACATTGCTAGTCTTTGGCGGTATCAAGACTGAGTCGTTGTTGTGGCGCTAGCCAGCCAAGGACGTGCCGCGCCGGCTTGGTCGGCTTGCACTCTCATGCCGAGGTGGAGAGCAGACGCTAAGACAGAAAACTGATAGCGTAGCGACAATCGTGTTTGGGGGGAGTCAGAGGTCGACCTCGAAGCCGCTGAATGGCTCATACCGGCGCCGCGGATGAAGGCGAAGCGTCCGCACAGGGTACCGCTCAGTCCAGCGGCGCTGGCAGTCCTAGAGCGCGTCTCGCGTATCTCGGGCAACCCGTACATTTTCACAGGCGCTCGGCAGGGTCGTCCGCTCAGCAACATGGCGATGCTGCAGGTCATGCGCGGACTCGGCTATGGCGTCGGCGGCGACCGTGGCAACGATGTACCACATGGGTTCCGGTCATCGTTTCGATGATTGGGCGGGCGAAGTGTCGTCATTCCCAAGAGAAGTCTGCGAGATGGCGCTTGCCCACGTCATCGAGAACAAGGCGGAGGCCGCCTATGCGCGTGGCGATCTCTTCACCAAGCGGCTAAAGATGATGGCTGAGTGGGCGCAATGGTGCGGCAAAGGCGCGGCAGATAACCTGGTCGACCCTCACCCACAGCAGCAAGCAACTGATGGCTCAACAAAAGCGGGTCAATGACGCAGGAGACCATGCTGCATCAATGGCTATGGGCGGCAGCGCAGGCGGCATCAATCACCGTATCGGAGAGGAAATAGCCAGCACTTTTCAGGTCAAGCAAGGTGTCCCGCAGCTCCTCAGCGAGCAAGCCGCGCCGATGGGCTTCGACAAAGAGCCCGGCCGTTCCTTTGACCGGTAGCCCATAGATTGAGTGCGCGATCTTGCGCCCACGTTTTTCGTCGATGATCGCCAGGCAGGGTGCTAGGCTGCGAGCCAGCGTGATCACGGCCGCTTCGCCGGGATCGAGCTCGGCAACCAGCAACGGGTCCGCTTCGGCCGATGACCGGACATGGGCGGCCCAGCGGGCGCCGGCCAGGGTTTCCGCGCCTGGCCGCCCCATCCCGGCGACGGTCACTTCATCAAAGACCCGCTGCGGAATCCAGAATTCGCTAAACAAGGCCGGCAACAGGTCTAATCGCCCTGCGAGCGACAGCGCGACCAGCGGACCAGCATTGATCACAGCACGCCCGGCAAGCATCAGGCGAACTCGTTGACTAGGTCATCGCCCTGTAAATCGACCACCGGTACACCTGATCGGCTCGCCGCCAGCAAAAACTCGACGCGCCCCATACCGCACAGTCGGCCGGCTTTTCCCGATGAGATGCGGCCTTGCTCAAAAAGCTTAACGGCGAGCAAAAAACGCGCTTCGTCGGCAAAGTTAGCCGGCAACTCGGCAGCCGAGGGCAGTCCGGCGACGGGCAGCTCGATGGTCAGGGTTGAGGACATTGCAGTTTCCTTGGTATCAGAGTTAAGCGCATCGCATCAATACGACTGGCGACGACCGGCCGGAACTCAGGTAGAACGGCAATGCTGGCTGGTTGCGCATCATGGTCCGCACCAACGCGGCATAGGTTTCCGCTCACGACCCTCTGGCAGATTAGCCGAGAATATAGAGGCGCTTGTTACGCTGTGTACGTTGTAGAGTTTACCCAAACCTGTCAAGGCATGGCAGGCTCTGGCATGGCCCGAGGTGGTATCTAGGGCGTCGATCATGATCGCGCAGGTGCACCTCGTCATCGGGATTCCAGGCTTGGAGCACGAAGGTCATGCGCGAGCCATCGGCCAGTGCCGATCCCCCTCGACCACTGTACTGGTGCAGGGTCGCAGCGCGAGCATTCGCCTTGCCGATGTGGTGAACGAAACGCACGCAACAATCCAAGGTGCGCACAATGCGCCGAGCGGAGGTGATCAGGGCCTGTTCGTTGTCGTTCACGGCGTTCTCACTGGCGCCGAATGACACCAGCGGGTCGAAGGTGACCACTGCCGGGCGGTCATCGCGATAGGCGCGGCCTAGGTCATCGGCGAGACGTGTGAGCACCACATTGCCCTGGATCAACTGCGCGAGTTTCAGACTGGAGCCACAGATATCCCAAAAGATGACGCTGTCGAACACGCGGCGGCGCTGGGGCTCGGACAGCTTGAGGGCGGCGACGATCTCGCGCAGGCGGGCTAGGAGACGCTCGCGGCGGTCCTCAGCTGTCACGAACAGCGTCC
This sequence comes from Halochromatium roseum, assembly GCF_016653315.1. Lineage (GTDB taxonomy): Bacteria > Pseudomonadota > Gammaproteobacteria > Chromatiales > Chromatiaceae > Lamprobacter > Lamprobacter roseus. The sequence goes on from NZ_NHSH01000084.1 coordinate 2,385, forward strand.
AACCGGGTTGCTCGATCCTCAGACCCCAGAGCGGCGCGCCGAGTGAGATCGTCGCCGCCTCGTAGAGCAGCAGGGTGGTCTTGCCAGTGCCGCCGGGGGCGACCACTTGCGCCACATCGGCATAGAGGTAGCGATCCACGATGCAGCGCGGCGAGAGCGTCGCGCGGGCGATCTCCACATCGGACGGGATCAGCACGCGGCGCGGCGGTGGTCGGGTCTGGATCCGCGGTCCATCAGCGAGTAGTGCGTCCAATTCGGCCTGTGCTCGCGCGATCAGTTCAGCAGGGTCTCTGCTGTCTTCCTGTTCGGCCAGGCGGCTACCCAAGGCGCGCAGGCGCCGTCTGGTGCCGGCAGACTTGATGAGCTTGGCATAGTGCGTCGCATTGGCCGCCGTGGTGGCATCGGCGAACAGCGAGACGATCAGCTCGCGGTGACGGCGATCCTTGAGCGCGTTCATCAGCGTTTCCGGCTCGGCTGCAATGTCATCATCGCTCAGTGCCAGGATCGCGGCGAACACCTTGCCGTGACCGTCGTTGCTAAAGTCGGCCGGGGATACCAGATCCGCAACGCGCGGGACGGCGTCGGGCTCGATCATCAAGCCACTGAGCAGTGCGCGTTCGGCGCGGCTGATGATTGCACGCCGAGACGCGTTCAAGCGGTCGTTTCCGAGCGCCCTGTGGGGTCCGGAGTCTCGCCGCTGGGTCATCCCGTTGGAGCAGGCGGAACGGCTGAACCAGTGGATCAGACTCGTTGAGCGCTCAGGCCTGCTTGAGGAGATCCGGGCCATCGAACGACGCTTGCCCGAGGCTCAGGAGGCGCAAGCACTGAGCGCCGAGCTGGATCAGCTCAGGGACGAGATCCGTGACTCGCTTGAGGAGACGATCAAGAAAGACCAGCGTTTTTATCGGAAGCACTTGAAAGCCGAGATGACGGCGCTGAAGCGCGATTTCGCGCAGTTGCGGGCTGCGCGTCAAGCACAGGATGAGCCGTCGCCAGCTGCATGCTTATGTGCATCCAACGCCAACGAGTGACAAAGGGGCATTCAAAATGTCCACACCGGTCCACCCTATCGGGGTGCCGAACGCGGGGATCTGTCACTTTGGAGCACCACGTCTGTGGTCTTTCAGCCAGCTTGTTCAATCAAGCCCGGAGTGGGTTAGCCGCAAGACGGCTCGGGCGCAGCTTCTGCAACGCTAAGCCAGGAAAACCGGTAGCGTAGCGACAGTCAAGTGGGGGACTAGATGGGGGACCAATTTTTATGATAAATTATAAGTAATTGGACTTACTACAATTTATTTGCAGTATTGGCGGAGAGAGAGGGATTCGAACCCTCGATGAGCTATTAACCCATACTCCCTTAGCAGGGGAGCGCCTTCAGCCACTCGGCCATCTCTCCGGACAAGAAAAATTATAGCAAACTTTAGCCTGTTTGCGTTGATTTGTGTGGCGATGCTGATGTTTCGGGGCAAAGGAACCGCCCCGATCATCTAGGTCTAATGCAGACCGGCGTGCCAGGCGGATATCTCAGACATACCACGGGATCGACTAGTCGTCGAGCCCTCGGTCGTCTGCGACATGCTGCTCAGAGAGCCCCTGAGCCTGTTCGCGCTTGATGCGTTCGTAGATCTCTTCGCGATGCACTGCAACCTCGCGCGGAGCATTCACACCAATGCGAACCTGATTACCTTTGACGCCGAGCACCGTGACGGTTACTTCATCGCCAATCATCAGGGTTTCGCCAACGCGGCGGGTCAGTATCAACATAGCGGTCTATCCTTTATGTCCTTTTTTAAAGCCGAGCCGCGGTTCCCTTTGTATTTTTAGGTCTCGCAGCCTGATTACCAATACCTTGAGCCCAGGCTCCGCTGCTGCGGGTGCCTGGGTCAAGCCACTCAGGTGCAGAGTTTAGCAGTAGGTCCTAGTGCAATGCATCAATAGTTACCCTAGGGTTTGTCGAGCCCGAAGGCATCATGCAGGGCACGGACGCCGAGCTCGAGATATTTCTCGTCGATCACGACTGAGATCTTGATCTCGGAGGTCGAGATCATGCGGATGTTGATGCCTTCATGGGCTAAGGCCTCGAACATGCGGCTGGCAATGCCCGCATGAGAGCGCATGCCAACGCCGACCAGGCTGAGCTTGACGATCTTTTGATCGCCGGTGACCTCGCGCGCCGAGAGCTGCTCAGCCGTCTCTTGCAACACCCGCAGCGCGGTCTCGTAGTCGTTGCGGTTGACGGTGAAGGTGAAGTCCGTCGTTGCCCCATCAGAGCCGACGTTCTGCACGATCATATCGACTTCCACGTTAGCCGCAGAGATTGGGCCGAGGATCTTGTGTGCAATACCAGGCTGATCCGGCACCCCCAGCACGGTGAGCTTCGCTTCGTCCTTAGCGAAGGCAATACCGGCGATCTTGGCGTCTTCCACGTTCTCCTCCTCGAAGCTGATCAGTGTGCCCTCCCCGTCTTGGAAGCTTGAGAGCACTCGCAAGGGTACCTGGTACTTACCGGCGAACTCGACCGCGCGTATCTGCAACACCTTCGAGCCCAGGCTCGCCATCTCGAGCATCTCCTCGAAGGTGATGCGGTCAAGCTTACGCGCGCGCGGCTCGATGCGCGGATCGGTGGTGTAGACACCATCGACATCGGTATAGATCTGACATTCATCGGCCTTGAGCGCGGCAGCCATCGCCACCGCGGAGGTATCGGAGCCACCACGGCCGAGCGTGGTGATATTGCCCTCGCGATCGATGCCCTGAAAACCCGCGACCACCACCACGCGGCCGGCGTCGAGATCGCTGCAGACGCGCGCGCCGTCGATATCGCTAATCCGCGCCTTGTTGTGGGCGCTATCGGTGCGAATCTGCACCTGCGAGCCGGTGTAGGAGCGAGCAGGACAGCCGGCGGCCTCCAGCGCCATCGACAGCAATGCGATCGTCACCTGCTCACCAGTGGAGATCAACACATCCAGCTCGCGCGGCACCGGCTGCGGCTGGATGGCGCGCGCCAGGCCGATCAGGCGATCGGTCTCGCCAGACATCGCTGATACGACCACGACCACCTGATGCCCCTGGTCTCGGGTGCGCTTGACACGCTCGGCGACGGCCTGGATGCGCTCCACCGAGCCCACTGAGGTGCCGCCATATTTTTGAACGATTAACGACATCGATCGACTCGCGCCCTCACTGTTGCGATTGGACCCCGTTGCTGTCCATTTTCTACTTCCCGATGATCGCCTAACAGCGGTTCGCAAATCGGCAAGACGTTGATAGACACCGCGATAGACCGTTTACTAAGGCAGTATGAACGTTCACAAAAACCGCTCAAGCTGCTGCTCGCTCTTTCACCCAGCTGCCGACCAGATCCAGCGCGGCGGGGATGCCCGCTGGATCAGTGCCACCGGCCTGCGCCATATCAGGCCGCCCGCCGCCGCGACCACCGACCTTCTCGGCCGCCGCCTTGACCAGGTCGCCAGCCTTGAACCGGGCGACAAGATCCTTGGTCACGCCGGCGATCAGGTTGACCTTACCGTCACTCTCAGTGGCGAGCAAGACGATCCCAGAACCAAGCTTGTTCTTCAGCTGATCAAGCGTGTCGCGCAGTGACTTCGGATCGACGCCATCGAGCCGCGCCGCGAGCACCTTCACCCCATCGATCTCGATCACCGCATCCGTCAGCTCGCTGCCGGCCGCGCTCGCGAGCTTGGCCTTGAGCTGCTCGAGCTCCTTCTCCAGCCGGCGTGAGCGCTCGACCAGCAAGGCGACCTTGTCGTCAGCGTCGGTCGCGGCGCCCTTCACCAGTGCGGCGATGCGCGCCAGTCGCTCCTCTTCTTCCTCGACCCAGCTCAGCGCGACATCACCGGCGACCGCCTCGATACGCCGCACGCCGGCACTGATACCGGTCTCAGAGACGATCTTGAACAGCCCGATATCGCCGACCGCGCGCACATGGGTGCCACCGCAGAGCTCGGTCGAGAAATCCCCCATCCGCAGCACCCGCACCTGCTCAGCATACTTCTCGCCGAACAGGGCCATCGCGCCCGAGGCCTTGGCATCCTCGAGCCCCATGATGCGGGTCTCGACCGTATGGTTCTCACGCACCTCGCGATTCACCAGCCGTTCGATCTCGCGCAGTTGCTCGCGCGTGACCGGCTCGAAATGAGTGAAATCGAAGCGCAGCCGCTCGGGTCCGACCAACGAGCCGCGTTGCTGTACATGGTCACCCAAGATCTGGCGCAACGCTGCATGCAACAGATGCGTCGCGGAGTGATGGAGCGCGATCGCGCGCCGCCGGGCACGGTCGACGCGGGCATCGACACGATCGCCAACCGTCAGCTCGCCCTCGAGCAAGCGCCCGATATGGCAGATCACCCCGCCCTGCTTCTGGGTATCCTGGACCTCGAAGCGCGCGGTCTCGGTGGTTAAGGTGCCGCGGTCGCCGACCTGGCCGCCAGCCTCGGCATAGAAAGGCGTCACGTCGAGCACCAGCAGCGCTTCTTGTCCAGCCTTGATGTGATCCTGCGGCTCACCGTCCTGATAGCAGATGATGACCGTGGCCTGATCGACAAGGCCCTCATAGCCGGTGAAATCAGTCTCACCTTCGATATCGAGCTGAATCACCGCGCCAGCGCCGAAGTGGCTGGCCGCGCGAGCGCGCTCCTTCTGCGCTGACATGGCTCGTTCGAAACCAGCCATGTCGAGGGTCAGGGCGCGCTCACGGGCGATATCCGCAGTCAGATCAGCCGGGAAGCCATAGGTGTCGTACAGGCGAAAGACCGCCTCGCCCGGGATCTCGGTGCCTTCCAACTGAGCGACGATCTCATCGAAGATCCGAAGCCCCTGCTCTAGAGTATCGGCGAAACGCTCCTCCTCGGTGCGCAGGACGCGTTCGACATGGGCGCGTTTCTCGCGCAGCTCGGGGTAGGCATCGCCCATCTGTTCGGCGAGCGGCTCGACCAGGCGCCAGAAGAACGGCGCCGTCTGCCCCAACTGATAGCCGTGGCGGATGGCGCGACGGATAATCCGCCGCTGCACATAGCCGCGGCCTTCGTTACCCGGTGTGACCCCATCGATGATCAGGAAGGCGGCCGAGCGAATATGGTCCGCAATGACACGCAGCGATTTGTTGCCGAGATCGGTACAGCCGGTGACCTCGGCGGCGGCGCGGATCAGCGCCTGAAAGAGGTCGATCTCGTAGTTGCTGTGCACGCCCTGCATCACCGCGGCCAGCCGCTCGAGTCCCATGCCGGTGTCGACCGAGGGGCGCGGCAACGGATGCAGCTCGCCGTTGGCATCGCGATCGAACTGCATGAAGACCAGATTCCAGATCTCGACGTAGCGATCGCCGTCTTCGTCCGGCGAGCCGGGCGGACCACCTGGAATCTCCGGGCCATGGTCGTAGAAGATCTCTGAGCAAGGGCCGCAGGGACCGGTCTCACCCATGGACCAGAAGTTGTCTTTCTCGCCGCAGCGCGAGAAGCGCGCCGGGTCGGCTCCGATCTCGTCGAGCCAGATACGGGCGGCTTCGTCGTCATCGGTGTAGACGGTGATCCAGAGCCGCTCGGCCGGCATCTTTAGCGTCTTGGTCAAGAACTCCCAGGCGAAGCCGATCGCCTCGCGCTTGAAGTAGTCGCCAAAGCTGAAGTTGCCGAGCATCTCGAAGAAGGTGTGATGGCGGGCGGTGTAGCCGACATTCTCCAGATCATTGTGCTTGCCGCCCGCGCGCACACAGCGCTGGGAGCTGACAGCCCGGCTGTAGGAACGCTTTTCGCGGCCGAGAAAGACGTCCTTGAACTGCACCATGCCGGCGTTGGTAAACAGCAAGGTCGGGTCGTTCCCAGGCACCAGCGGGCTGCTCTCGACCGGCGCATGGTCGCGCTCGGCGAAGTAATCGAGAAAGGCCTGACGAAGCTCGGCACTGCTCTTCATAGTGGGCTCTTTATATTGGGCTCTTCATAAGGGTCAGAAAGCAGGATCAGAAAGCGGGCGATCAAATCACGTGGGAAACCACGATACTCGAGGAAGCGAGATCGCTTGGCCTGCTCGCGTCGATCGCCGATGGCCTCGTCGCCGAAGCGCTTTCGGTAGGCCATGCTGAGACACTCGACAAGGGTTTCTTCTTCAAGCTCGAGGTAAGGCTGGATCTTTTCGTCTGAAAGCCCCTTCTCGCGCAGCTCATAGCGGATCCGCACCGGACCGAAGCCCTTGGCCAGCCGCTCGGCAACATAGGCGGCGATGAGACGCTCTTCGCTCAGCAGGTCGTCAGCCACCAGCGCATCGATGACCGCCTCGATCTCGGGGGCTGGGTAGCCTCGCTGCCGGAGCTTGCGCGCGAGCTCCAAGCGGCTGTGCTCGCGCGTGGTGAGGAGCTTGAGCGCGCGACTGTGAATCTCGTCGCGCAGCGCGCCCGCCGGCAGCGGCGTTGCGGGGGCAGGATCACCCATCGGCGGCGACCGTCGCATCCTTTGCGCCCTTGACGTCCTTTGAATCCTTTGCATCTTTCACATCGGCAGCTCTGCCAACAGCTGCGCTCGTCGGCGGCATCGCCGCGTCGGGCTCATCCTCGGCCTGGGCCGGCTTTGGCTTTGGTAGCAGCGCCTCGCGAACCTTGGCATCGATCTCGGCGGCGATCTCCGGATTCTCTTTCAGGAAGTTGCGCACGTTGTCCTTGCCTTGGCCGATCCGATTGCCGTCGTAGCTGTACCAAGCCCCGGACTTATCAATAATGTTGGCACCGACGCCCAGATCGATCATCTCGCCCTCGCGCGAGATGCCCTCACCGTAGAGGATATCGAACAGGACCTCGCGGAACGGTGGCGCCACCTTGTTCTTGACCACCTTCACTCGGGTTTCGTTGCCAACCACCTCGGCGCCGCGCTTGATCGAGCCGATGCGGCGGATATCGAGCCGTACCGACGCGTAGAACTTGAGTGCGTTGCCGCCAGAAGTCGTCTCCGGCGAGCCGAACATCACGCCGATCTTCATCCGGATCTGGTTGATGAAGATAACGATGGCGTTCGAGCGCTTGATATTGGCGGTCAGCTTGCGCAACGCCTGCGACATCAGGCGCGCCTGCAGGCCGACATGCGAGTCGCCCATCTCACCCTCGATCTCGGCTTTCGGCGTCAGCGCTGCCACCGAGTCGATGACCACCATGTCGACCGCGCCGGAGCGCACCAGCATATCGGTGATCTCCAGCGCCTGCTCACCCGTGTCTGGCTGCGAGACGAGCAGCTCGTCCATGTTCACACCGAGCTTCTCGGCATAGGTCGGGTCGAGCGCGTGCTCGGCGTCGACAAAGGCCGCGGTGCCGCCGGCACGCTGGGCCTCGGCCACCGCATGCAGCGTCAGCGTGGTCTTGCCCGATGATTCAGGCCCGTAGATTTCGATCACGCGCCCACGCGGCAGACCGCCGATACCAAGCGCGATATCAAGGCCCAAGGACCCGGTCGAGACGGCCTCGATGTTCGGAATGGCGCCAGCATCGCCCATGCGCATCACCGAGCCCTTGCCGAACTGTTTCTCGATCTGGCCCAACGCGGCCGCCAGCGCCTTCTTGCGATTTTCATCCATTGGTCATCCCCCACCAGGTTAGAGACGCCGCCCTCGCTTGGTCGACGCGCTGTTTCGCGGGATTATCCCACAGTGCAGCGGATGCCACACCCGCTGGAATCAGTGCTCATCTCGGTGCTCAATCACGAGTCCAATCGGTGATCAGCACCCGCAGCGCGTGCGCGACCGACTGCCGCCGCACCTGGTCGCGATCGCCAGCAAAGACCTGCGTCTCGGCCTCGACCTGGCCCGCTCGGGCCCAGCTGAAGCAGACCGTGCCGATCGGCTTCGCCGGCGTGCCACCGCCGGGGCCAGCAATGCCACTGACGGCAACGGCCAGGGTTGCCCGGCTGCGCGTCAGCGCGCCACTGGCCATCTCGCGCACCACCGCCTCGCTGACCGCGCCTTGTTGCGCTAGGGTGTCCGTGCCAACGCCGAGCATCTCTTGCTTAGCCTCGTTGCTGTAGGTCACGAAACCACGCTCGAGCCAGGCGCTGCTGCCCGCGATGTCAGTGATGCACTTGGCAATCCAGCCACCGGTGCAGGATTCGGCGGTGACCAATCGATCGCCGCTCGCTTGCAAACGGCGGCCAAGCTCAGCGGCCAAGCCATCGAGATCCATGCTCATCAGGTCGGTCATTTGTCGCTGCAAGATTTAACACCACTCTTTAGGATGCGGGGCAGTCAGTCCCCTAAACAAGCTAGGAGTCAACCATGTCCGAAGAATCGATCCTCTGCGAGCACAACCCGCCACCGGCCAAGCTCGAGGTCCTCGGCATCGAGGGCTGGCCAGTCTGGAAGAAGGAGCCATCCTCGTTCGACTGGACCTATCACCAGCGCGAGACCTGCTATGTCGTTCGCGGCACCTTCAGCGTGACCCCAGAGGGCGGCGAGCCCGCACATTTCAAGCGCGGCGACCTGATCACCTTCCCCGCGGGGATGAGCTGCCGTTGGGAGATCACCGCCCCGGTCGAGAAACACTACCGGCTCGATTGAGTGTGACTGATGTTGAGGTCACTGATCGCGTTCACGGATCGCCTGCGACTGATCATGCCTGATTGCGGGACGGCTAATCGCTCATGCTGCCGGTTTGATAGCCGGCCAGGTCCATGGTGACGTAACGAAAGCCGAAGCGCTGAATGCCCTCGATGACCGTCGCCGCATCAGTGAGCAGTCGCTCGCGCTGCACCGGTGCCACCTCGATGCGGGCGAGCTCGCCATGGCAGCGAACCCGCACCCAGGTGTAGCCCAGCTCGAGTAGGAAGCGCTCGGCCTCCTCGATCCGCTGCAGCTGCTCCATCGTAAACCGAACATTGAACCCGATGCGGGTCAGCAGGCAGGCGTTAGTCGGCTTATACCAGGTTGGCAGGTCGATCTCGCGGGCGATCTGCCGCACCGCGGCCTTGTCGATGCCAAGCTCGATAAACGGGCTGCGAATACCGAGTTCCCGCAAGGCGCGCAAACCGGGACGCTGCTCATCGGCGTCATCGGTGTTGCTGCCATCGACGAGTTCGGAAAAGCCGAAGTCGGCCGCGCTCTGCAGGAGCTGCGCATACATGGAACGCTTACATCGATAGCAGCGATCGGTCGGGTTGACCTCCATACCAACCGGCATCGGCATCTCGACCAGCTCATGACGAACATCAAGCCTGGCTGCCAGCGCCACCGCATCGCCGATCTCTTGCCGCACCATATAGGGGGTGACCGCGGTTAGCGCGATCACCTGCTGACGACCAAGATGCTTGCGCAGCAACGCAAGCAGTAAGGTGCTATCGGCGCCTCCCGAGAAGGCAACTGCCGCCATCCCCAGCGCCTCGACCCGCTCGATCAGTGCACCATGGCTATGCTCCATCGTGCTGCCCCTCTCTCTCAAATCATTCGAGTGCTTGTCCGTCCGCCCCAGACTCATGGGCCTGGGATCATTCTCTGTCTGACGCGGCCTGGAGTATACGCCGGGCGTCACTTCAGTCACAGCCCAGCGCTGATTTGGCAGATCGACCGGAGACAGGTCACAATGGCTGGTGCCGGACCGATCTGCATCGGACCACCGGCTCAAGACAGACCAGCTCACCATCGCTGGGCTCACAACACACAAGAGACCGATGCCGCTACCTAGGGCTCGGCTCCGAGGGGAGATTTCCTAAAGATGCGTTCCAAGCCGTTGTTGAAACTTCCATTTCTCACTTTCTTTCTCGCCTTCTTCCTCGCCTCCTTCTTCGCGCTGACCAGCATCACCGCGAGCGCTCAGACGATCAGCATCTCAGACACCGTGCTGAAGATGCCGCTGGCCGAGGATGTATCGATGGACGATGCCGTCGATTCGATGAAGCTTCGCGCCAACGCGTTGAACTTCAAATTGGTCGCAGAACTGCCGCTCTCTAAAGAACTGGAGGCCATGGACATCGAGTCTGGACGCATCGGCATCTACCAGTTCTGCGATGCCCGTATCGCCAACGAGATGCTGCAGTTCAACCCGGACTTCGCCGCCTATCTGCCCTGCCGCATCGCACTGATCGAAGACACCGAGGGCAAGGCCTGGCTGGTGACGCTGGATCTCGGCAAGATCATCCCGGGCGCCAATCTGCCGCCGGAGCTGATGGAGAAGGCCGAACTGGTGCGTGACAACATCGAGTCGATCATGACCGCAGGCGCCAACGGCGACCTGTAACCGACGGCTCAGCATCCAGTCGGTGCTGGTCCTCGGCACTTGCTGGATGCTGCGGCGACGAAGCCGAGCGCCGCAAACCCTGCCGCGACGCTGTAGGTCCAGCTGGCACCAACCACCGACCAGAGCAGTCCGCTGGTCAGACTGCCGAGCGCACCGCCGACACCAAAGCTGATGCTGTTATAGAGGGCCTGGCCGCGGGCCTGGGTCACGCCCGGGAAATAGCGGTGCGTCAGGTGGATAGCCGAGGCGTGAAAGACGCCAAAGCTGGCAGCATGGAGCGCCTGAGCGGCAATCTGCAAGGCCAGGATGTCGACGAACAGACCAATCAGCAGCCAGCGCAGCACCGCGAGCGCCAGACTCCACAAGATCAGCGCGCGAGCACTGAAGCGCTCCAACAACCGGTGCATCCGCAAGAAGGCCAACACCTCGATGAACACACCGAAGGCCCAGAGCGCGCCGACGGCACTGTCTGAATAGCCTTCAGCCTCGAGATAGATCGAATAGAAGGCGTAATAGGCGCCATGGCTCGCCTGCATCAACAGGCAGGCGGCGAGAAAGAACAGCACCTCGCGCCGCCCTAACAGGCGCCGCAAGGAAAGAGGCTCAGCGGCGACATGGGCGTGTGGGCAATCCGGCACCAGCATGACACTGAGCAGGATGCCGCCAAACAGCAGCAGCACCGCGATCGGAACTACGCCGGAGCCTGCCTGCTGCTGCCACCAGCCAACCGCTAGGACGATCAGAATAAAGCCGATGCTACCCCAAACCCGCACCTGCGCGTAACGACTGACCCGAGTGCCGAGATGGTTGAAGGTCACCGCCTCGATCAGCGGCAGCGGCCCATTCCAGAAGAAGCTCCAGATCGCCATGGTCAGCGCCATGGGCCAAAAGCCATCAGCCCAGAACACCGCGGTGAAGCTCAGGAGTGCCAGGAGCGCCCCAAGGCGCACGATGCGCATGCGCTGACCGCGCCAATCCGCCAAGCTACCGAACAGGTTGGGGGCGACGATCTTGGTGGCCATCAAGATCGCCATGAGCACACCGATGGCAACCGGCTCGAACCCGCGATCGAGCAGATAGGGGCCCCAGAACGGAACGAGGGCGCCGAGTGCGGCGAAATGGAAGAAGTAGTAGCTCGACAGACGCGCGTAAGGCATCGGCTCAGCCAGACGCGAGGGCCGGTTTATGGCGCTTGCGCGGGGATCGGCGCCAGCGGCGGAACCACCTGCATGTTCTGTGCGCGATGCCGCAGCAGGTGGTCGGCCAGCACCAGCGCCAACATCGCCTCGGCGATCGGCGTCGCCCGAATACCAACGCAGGGATCATGCCGACCCTTGGTGATGACCTCGGTCGCAGCACCGGTGATGTCGACCGTGCGACCGGCGAGGCGGATGCTCGAGGTTGGCTTCAGGGCGAGGCGAGCGACGATGTCTTGTCCTGTCGAGATACCGCCGAGCACACCGCCGGCGTTGTTGGAGAGGAAACCCGCCGGGGTCATCTCGTCCCGATGCTCAGTGCCGCGCTGTGCGACACTCGCGAAGCCAGCGCCAATCTCGACCCCTTTGACGGCATTGATGCTCATCAGGGCATGGGCGATGTCGGCATCAAGGCGGTCGAAGATCGGCTCGCCCAGACCGGGCGGCAGGCCGGTGGCGATGACGCTGACCTCAGCGCCGATCGAATCGCCAGACTTTCTCAGCTCATCCATGTAGGCCTCGAGCTGCGCAACCTCGGCCGCGCCGCCACAGAAGAACGGATTCTGCTCGACCTGCTCCCAGGAAAAGGCCGCATCCCCTGGAACCGGCAGCTTGATCGGTCCGAGTTGCGAAAGAAACCCGTGCACCTCGATCTGCGCCAAGCGCCGCAATACAACCTTGGCAACCCCACCGGCGGCGACGCGGATGGCGGTCTCACGCGCCGATGAGCGCCCGCCACCGCGATAGTCGCGGCGACCATATTTCATGGTGTAGCTGTAATCGGCATGGCCCGGCCGAAACCGCGCCGCGATCTCGGAGTAGTCCTTGGAGCGCTGGTCCTGGTTCTCGATCAGCAAGCCGATCGGCGCACCCGTGGTCTCGCCCTCGAACACGCCCGAGAGGATGCGGACTTGATCCGACTCACGCCGCTGGGTGGTATGGCGCGACTTGCCGGGTGCGCGGCGATCCAGATCGCCTTGCAGATCGGCCTCGCTCAGCGGCAGCCCAGGCGGACAGCCATCGACGATGCCGCCGATCGCCGGGCCGTGGCTCTCGCCGAAACTGGTGACGACGAACGAGCGCCCGAAGCTATTGCCTGACACGGTGATCGACTGCCAATCGTTGATTAATAAGCTGGAGGGGCAACCATGTCCTGGTCGGTGAGCCAGGCATTGCCCTTGGCCAAGACGTCACGGGACAGGGTACTGGTGGCCTGATGCAGCCTGATCCCGTTGAGGATGTAATCATAACGCGCAGAGAGATAGTTGAACTCGGCCTCGAAGAGGTTTCGCTGCGCATTCAGCACATCAACCTGGGTACGGGTGCCGACCTCGAGCCCAGCCTCGGTCGATTCCAACGAGCTACGCGCTGAGACGATCGCCGCTTGCCGTGCCTTGACGTCGCTGATGCTTGAGAGGATGCCGCGAAAGGCGTCTTTGACCTGGTTGGCCACCGCGCGGCGCTGCTGGTCGAGCCGATCTTGCGCGGCGCGAAACTGATGTCCAGCTTGGCGGGTCGATGAGGCGACCGCCCCACCCTGGTAGAGCGGGATATTGACATTGAGGCCGATGAAGCCGGAGTCGGTGTCGGTGCCAAACTCCTGGCCGGTACGAGATAGGTCATATCCGGCCTGCATGCCCACGCTTGGATAGTAGCCCGAGCGCTGGATCTCGATGTTTTTGCGCGCCGCCTCGGCAGCCGCCTTGGCCGCTGCGATGTCGAAGTTGTTGGCCAACGCGGTCTCGGCCCAAATATTGATATCGTTGGGTTCGGGCGGCGCCAAGGGAAGGCGGTCACCGAGCCTCGCCAACGGCACCTGGATCGGACCAACAATGCGGCGCAGCGCCTCCCAGGCGTTGTTCAGATCATTCTCGGCCGTGATCAGGTTGGCACGCGAGCGGTCGAATGCGGCTTGGTTATCGTTGACGTCGGTGATCGCGACGAGCCCCACTTCAAAGCGTTGTTTGGACTGCTCCAACTGGCGCTCGTCAGCGGCGACCAGGGCCTCTTGTACTCGCACCAGATCAGAGGCCCTGAGAACGGCGAAATAGGCATCCGTGGTGCGCACCATCAGATCGATCTCGGCGCTCTGATACTGAGCCTCGGCCTGGGCGATGGTGTCGTCGGCCTGGCTCAGGCGCATCCAATCGCCACGGTTGTAGACCGATTGCGAGACAACAGCGGAGAGATTGCTGCGATCGAAGCTGTCGTTACGGGTAAAACTGCCTTGCGTCGGATTGCTCCCCCGCGATTCGACATTGTTGTATTCGACGCTCCCGCTGATGCCGAAATTCGGCAACAAGAGCGCCTTCGCCTGCGGCTTGACCTCACGTGTCGCATAGAAGTTTTGCTCGGCCTCGCGTAATGACGGATCACTACTCGCCGCAAGATCATAGATCTGCAACAGATCTTCGGCCTGAGCCTGGGTGGCCAGTAGGAGCGCCGGAAGCGCGAGCGTGCAAAGCAACGCGAGCGGGCTTGGAGCCCTGCGGAGCGGTTTCATTCTAATCTCCGGTCATTTCCGTTGGAGAGGAGGCGCGACCTCAGGGAGCGTGATCAGCCGCACGATGGCGCGAGTATAGGCGAGCGCCCCGATCGGCCACAATGTCAGGAAATACCTGAACACTGAATTGATGACCGTCAGCACTAAACACGATCGCGCGAGAAGTCACAGCTAGAGCGTGGCCACACTGTCGCACAGGGCCAGCATGATAGCCTCATTGAGCGCGGCGGACCCTAAGCCGCGCTCTCGGAGCCTGGCCCTCACTGAACATACCCCTTCGGAGTCCGTCCCTCTAGAGTCGCTATGAACAAAGGCAAAATCATTGCCAGCGAGTTCCGCCCGCCCTGGTGGCTGAAGAACCCCCATCTGCAAACGCTCTGGCCTAAGCTGATGATGCACCTCAGCCTTCCCAGCCACTCGGGAAGAACCGGCAGCGCTGGCAAACACACGCAGATCCTCCTCGAACGGCGTCGTATCGAGCTTGCAGACGGAGACTTCATCGACCTCTCGATGAGCACCGCCCAAGCGGGACCGCGCGTGCTCATCATCCATGGGCTCGAAGGCGGGCTCGATTCACACTACGCGGCTCGCCTCGTCGATCGGCTTGCGCAAAACAGCTTCCAACCCGTGTTCATGCACCTGCGTGGCGCCAGCGGCGAGCCGAACCGATTCGCGCGCTCGTACCACTCCGGCGCTACTGAAGATCTACGCGCCGTGCTCGAAGCCTTGGCCAAAGACCCTGCAGGACCACTACTAGCCGCGATCGGCTTTTCGCTCGGCGGCAATCTTCTGCTCAAATATCTGGGCGAGTCCGACGACCCGTTACTCGAGCGTGCCATCGCGGTCTCGGTGCCCTTCGTGCTGCGCGACGCGATGCTGCGGCTCGAGCTCGGCTTCGCCCGCCTCTACCGCGGCTATCTGGTCAGCCGCCTCAAGGCCAGCTATCGGCAAAAGTTCGCGCAGCGGTCATCACCACTCAGCGTCGATCTGGATCAGATCCAGGACTTCAACCAGTTCGACGATCAGATCACGGCGCCGCTGAATGGCTTCGCTGGCGTCTTCGACTACTATCAGCGCGCGAGCTGTCGCGGTTATCTGGGTCAGATCCACACGCCCACCCTGATCATCCACGCCGCCGATGATCCCTTCATGTTTCGGAGCACGGTTCCCTTTGAGCACGAACTTGGACCCGGAATCCGGCTTGAGCTCTCGACGCATGGCGGCCACGTGGGCTTTATCGCCGCGCGCGGCATGGGCTTCTCCACCGGGTGGCTTGAGTCAAGGATTCTGCGCGCACTTGGTTAAGCGATGCGCGCTCAGCGCGTCAAGACTTCAACGGTCTGGTTCCTAGCCCCAGGATTGTCGGCGAGCATCATCATCGATACCCTTGCAACTGGCGCGGACATCGTGCGCGCCTGACAAACAGATCACCTTGTCACCCTCAGTACAAACAACGAGTAGGCATTGAAAATGCTGGACCTGTCCAGATTTCATGCCGGCAGCCTGTCGGACATCACGAAGATAACCAACGCATGCGAAAGAAGATCGCCGTCATCGGCAGCGGTATTGCCGGTTTGGCCGCAACCTGGCTCCTCGGTCGACACCACCAAGTCACGCTGATCGAGCGCAATGACTATGTTGGTGGACACACCCACACCGTCGACGTCGACGATGATGGGCAGCCACTCGCCGTCGACACGGGCTTCATCGTCTACAACATTGCCAACTATCCGCTGCTGACGCAGCTGTTCGATGTGCTCGGTGTCGCGACGCGCGAGAGCGATATGTCGTTCTCGGCCTCGATCGGCCCCGGCGAGATCGAATATTCAGGCGATAGTCTAAATACCTTATTCGCCCAACGCCGCAACCTGGTCAGCCCGAGCTTCCTGCGCATGGTTGCGGACCTGGTTCGCTTCAATTGGCGCTGTAAGGCCATGCTGCGCGACGGCGGCTTCGATGGGCTCAGCGTTGGCGAGATCCTCAGGCGCGAGCGCATGAGCGACAGCTTTCGCGACCACTTCCTACTGCCGATGGCAGCCGCGATCTGGTCTTGCCCAACGCGCACCATGTTGGATTTCCCGGCAGAAAGCCTGGCGCGCTTCTTCAATAATCATGGCCTGCTGAACCTGATCGATCGGCCGCTCTGGCGCTCGGTCACCGGCGGCAGTGCACGCTATGTGGATCGCTTTCTGGAAGCGATCGGGCCGGAGCAGGTGCGCCTCGACGCGGCTCAGTCGGTTCGACGGACCGAGCAGGGGGTCGAGGTCAGTCTGGCATCCGGTGATCATCTGATGTTCGACGATGTCGTGCTGGCCTGCCATGCCGATCAGGCACTGGCGCTGCTAGACCAGCCGAGCGCCGCCGAACAGACGCTATTGGGTTGTTTCCGCTATCAGCCAAACCCGACTTATCTGCATACCGACATCGGCCTGATGCCAGAGCGCCGACAGGTCTGGTCATCCTGGAATTATCTTTCGCAAGTGGATCAGGACGGCTCGCGCGCAGTCTCGGTGACCTATTGGATGAACCGACTACAGGGACTGAAGACCAGCAAGGACTATCTGGTCTCACTGAATCCCCTGCGAGCGCCGGCCGAGGAGCAGATCATCGCCGAGATGAGTTACGATCACCCGGTCTTCGACCAAGCAGCGATGGATGCGCAGCCGCGGCTGGCTGAATTACAGGGACAAGACCGCATCTGGTTCTGCGGTAGCTACTTCGGCTATGGCTTCCATGAGGATGCGCTGGCCTCAGCGGTCGCGATGGCCGATCGCTTCGGTGTTGACACCTCGATGCTGACAACGGCGGAGTCAAGCCGATGAGCGAGAACCCGCATCGCATCTACTTCACCCAGGTGATGCACCGGCGCCTGTTCCCGGTGCAATATCGCTTTACCTACAAGGTCTTCAGCCTGCTGTTGGACTTGGATGCGCTCGACCGCGTGCCGTCATTGCTGCGCACCCGTAAGGGCTTTGGCCTCTTGCGCTTCGCGGCCGAAGACCATGGCCCACGCGATGGCTCAGCATTGCGGCCCTGGGCCGACCAACTGCTGCGCGAGCACGGCATCGAGCTCGCGGGCGGGCGCATCCGCCTGCTGTGCATGCCGCGGGTGCTTGGCTACGGCTTCAACCCGCTCAGCCTCTGGTACTGCGAGCACGCTGACGGCCAGCTCCGTGCGGTTTTGGCCGAGGTCAGCAACACCTTTGGCGACTCGCACTTCTACCTGCTTGCCAACGGCGGCAAGCCGCTGGCCTGGCCAGTACGCGACAGGGCCTCGAAATGCTTCTATGTCTCGCCCCTGATGGAGGTGGCGGGCGAGTATCGATTCCGGCTCGCCGAGCCTGACAAGAAGATCGGCGTCTTTATCCGCCAGTTCCACCAGGACGGCCGCCTTGAGCTGGTCGCGACCCAGTCCGGCGCTGGCGAGCCACTCAGCAACCGCGCCCTGTGGCGGGCGTTGCGGCGCACCCCGTTGATGAGTTTCAAGGTCATGCTCGCCATCCATTGGCAGGCCTTGAAGATCTGGCTGCGCGGAGCGCGCTATGTTCCAAAACCCGATTCTGCCCATCCAAAGGTGACCTGATGGCAAGCGACAAGACGGCCGAGGCCGCCGCCCTACCCCGGCTCCAGCAGCCGTTGTTTGGACCGGTTCTGCGCACCCTGCTGAAGCCGGTGATCTGGCCGATCACCAGGCTGTTCGACCGCATCGCCGCTGGCCAACTGCGGCTCCGGCTCGGCGGCCGCAGTTACCTGCTCGACAGCGAGCGCGAGGGGCCGCAGGCGCAGATCGATATTCGGCGCCCGGTGCGGATGGCGCGGCGGTTGGCGACCAAAGGCCATCTCGGGCTCGGTGAGAGCTGGATGGCAGGCGATTGGGACAGCACGAATCCAACCGCGCTATTGCACCTGCTCGCGGTCAACGAACATCGCTGGCGCGAGCGCCAACGCGGCGGCCCACTGCACCGGTTATTGTCGCCGCGGCGTCATCAGCGGCGCAGCAATACCCGCACCGGCAGCCGGCGCAACATCGCCTATCATTACGATCTCGGCAACGATTTCTACCAGCTCTGGCTCGACCCGAGCATGACCTACTCCAGCGCAGTCTATAGCGCCGACGCTGGTGAGGTCTATGACGCTGATGACCTCTATAGTGCCGACGCCAGCGCCACCTATAAGGGGCCAAGCTCGGCGCCGAGTCAGACCGCTGCGCTGAATGACGACGACGACCAAACCCTCGTGCAGGCGCAACGACTTAAATATCAGCGCCTGCTCGCGATGCTCGACGCCAAGCCCGGCCAACACCTGCTGGAGATCGGCTGCGGCTGGGGCGCGATGGCCGAAGCAGCCGCTGAGCAAGGGCTTCAGCTCACCGGCATCACGCTCTCGGAAGAACAGCTAGCCTGGGCCAAGTCGCGCTTCAGTGGCAGCCCACTCGCCGCCCAAGTCGAGCTGCGGCTGCAGGACTATCGCGATGTCACCGAAACCTTCGATCACATCGTCTCGATCGAGATGTTCGAGGCCGTTGGAGAAGAATACTGGCCAACCTACATGGAGACGCTGCGAGAACGTCTGCGCCCAGGTGGTACGGCGGCGCTGCAGGTGATCACGATCTCCGACGATATCTTCGAAGACTACAAAGCCAGTCCAGATTTCATCCAGCACTACATCTTTCCAGGCGGCATGCTGCCGACAGTCGGCCGCTTCGACGCGGCGGCACAGGGGGCCGGACTCGAGATCACAGAGCGCAGCTTCTATGGCAAGGACTACGCACGCACCCTGCGGGCGTGGCATCGGCGTTTCCTCGAGCGCGAGACCGAGGTACGCGCATTAGGCTACGACGAACGCTTCATCCGCATGTGGCGCTACTATCTCTCTTACTGCGAGGCCGGCTTCCTGGACGATCGCATCGATGTGATGCAGGTCGCGCTGCGGCACCAAGACAGCGTCTGAAGTCACACTGAAAGCGGTTGCGCCAAGCCCAAGCGCAGCCAGCGCTTGATCATCCAGCGTGGCACTCAGTAGCTGTCCATTTTCTACTTCACGATGATCGCCCAACACTTGCCTTAAAATCGGCAAGAAGTTGATGGACAGTTTCTCAGTGATGAGCGTTAACTCGCTGCGCTTGGTGGTCGAACGCTCGGCGTCACACGATGGATGAGCCGCCCGATCTCGGTCAGCAGGTCGTCGCTCGCCTTCCGCAAGACCTGCACACTGTCTTCGGTTGGCTGAGTTTCACCGCGATCAATACGGCCAAGGAGATCGGCCGCAACCGCCTGCATTCGGTCATATTTGACACCAATCGGCTGGAACTCGGCAAAGGTCTTGTAACGACGTCGGCCAGGGCCGGCGTACCAACGACCGAAATCCCGATCATCAGGTCTCAGATCAGCGCGTTGGCTAGGCGCTGCATGCATAAGCTGCCGCACAAAGCCCTGCAGCCAATACCGATGATTCTGCGCCGCGAGCATCAGCGGCAGATCGTCGCGCTCTGATGTTACCTCGAAATCACTCCACATGGCTCCAGCCGACCAGCGAGAGATCCATCCCGGAAGCGCTTCCGCCGGCATCGGCCGCGCGATCCCATAGCCCTGACCGAAATGACAACCAAGCCAGGTCAACATGGCCGCATGTGCCCAGGTCTCGACCCCTTCGGCGATCACTGGCCGGTTGAAGGCATGAGATAACTGCACGACGCTTTCGACGATCTCCTTATCGCCTAGGTCATGCAGCATGTCACGCACGAAACTTTGATCGATCTTCAACACATCGACCGGCAAGGCGCGAAAATAGGCCAGCGACGAGTAGCCGGTGCCGAAATCATCAAGGGCAAAGCGCACCCCAAACGCACGACAAGCCGCTAAGACGCGTTGCGCCTGATCGAAATCGCTGAGTGTCGCGGTCTCCAGGATCTCCAGCTCCAGGTCTTCTCCGGCGACGTCAGGATGCGCGCGCAGCCGCTCCTCGAGCCGTGCGGCGAAGTCCGGCCGCAACAGATGACGGGCGCCGATATTGAGACTGACCGAGAAGCTCAACCCCTCGCGCTTCCAGGCCTCGAGCTGCTTTAGCACCTGCTCGATGACCCACTCATCGAGCTTCACCTCAAGCTCGGTCCCCTCGATATCGGGCAAGAAGGCGGCCGGCATCAACAAGCCTTGCTCGGGATGTTGCCAGCGCACCAAGGCCTCAGCGCGGATCACCTCGCGGCTGATCATATTCACCTGGGGCTGGAAATGCAGGACCAGCTCATCTTGTTGTAGGGCCAAGCCGATCCGCTCGAGCTTCTGCCGGCGCACCTGCAGCAGCTGATCCTGCTGAGCATCGTAGAGGTGGTAGGTGTTCTTACCTTCCTCCTTGGCCTGATACATGGCCTGATCGGCATGCCTCAGCAAGGTGTCTGGGTCGACAATATCTGGTGGGCAGAGCGTGACGCCAATGCTTGCAGAAACGCTGTGCATCAGTTCTCCGACCTTGATCGGCTCACTAACCGCGGCGAGGACGCGGTTTAGCAATCCGAAGCAGTCCTCTGGTTGAGCCAGATCGGTGAGTAGCAGAACGAACTCGTCACCGCCAAGGCGAGCGACAGTATCCTCGCCACGCACCACCTGACCCAAGGCCTTGGCAACCTGGACCAAAAAGCGATCGCCAACAGCATGACCGTAGCGGTCGTTGATCGGTTTGAAGCCGTCAAGATCGAGATAACAGACCGCGAGCACACGACCCTTGCGGCGAATATGGGCGATGGAATGCTCGAGCCGATCCGTCAACAGGCGCCGGTTTGGCAAACCGGTGAGATGATCGTAGTGGGCGATGCGGTTCAGCTCCGCCTCATGGGCCTTGAACTGACTGATATCGGAGAAGACGCCGATATAATTCAGTATGGCTCCGGCCGAGTCACGCACGACTGAGATCGAGAGCAGCTCCGGGTAGACCTCAGCGTCTTTGCGCCGGTTCCAGATCTCACCCTGCCAGAATCCATCGTCGTTAATCGCCGCCCACATGCGCTGGTAGAACTTGGCATCGTGCTGACCCGATGCCAGGATCTTCGGATTATGGCCGAGCAGTTCCTCCCTAGCATAGCCCGTGATACGCGTGAAGCTTGGATTGACGTCAACGAGACGATTATCGGCATCGGTAATCACAATGCCTTCGAGGCTGTGGGCGAAGACACTGGCGGCGAGCCGAAGCTGCGCCTCTGCCTGCTTGCGATCGGTCACGTCGTGGATATAGCCGTGCCACAATACGCTGCCATCCGGTTGACGTTGCGGCGAGGCTTCTCCTTCTAGCCATAGCGTGCGCCCATCGGCAAACCTGACCCGATAGGTTTCTTGCCAGGTTGTCAGCTCGGTGGCAGAACGCTCGATCGATGCCTTGATGCGCTCGAGATCCTCGGGATGGAGCACCTCAAACACCGGACTCGCGTCCTCCATGGCGCTCGCAGCCTCAACGCCGTAGATCAGCTTGATGCCTTCACTGGCAAACGGGAAGGCACTGCGGCCATCCGGCCAACGTTGGTACTGGTAGATCATGCCCGGAACATGGGCGGCGATCTTCGCGATCCGCTCATGCAGTTCTTGGATGCGATCGCGCTCGCGTTTCAATGCCTCGAGCGTCTGCAGCTGGGCGCCAATATCACGGGCAATGCCGAGCACACCGACCAAGCGCCCCTCGGCATCGAACATCGGGGTCTTGATCGTCTCGACCTGCTCCTGATGGCCATCATCGGCGAAGATCAGAGTCTCTTGATTGACGGTTGAGCCACCGGCAGCAATGGCGTCAAGGTCATGCTGGCGAAAGGCTTTCGCCTCTGCGGCAGGCACGAAATCCGAATCGCGTCGGCCTTTGATCTCAGCCTCGGTGGCGCCAAAGAACCGCTCGAAACGCGGATTGCACGCGAGGTAGACACCATCGGGATCTTTCAGCCAGACAAGGTCTGGGATCGTGGCCACCAGGGTCGAGAGGAAACTGCGCGCTTCCTGCAACCTGGACTCGCTCTCGCGCAAGGCACGCTCATCGTCGACCCGCTGCTCTTGCCCGCGCAGCAACAAACCGAGCAGCACGCCAATCGCCGGCAACACGACGAGAAACGGCAGCGCGACGTCCCTGAGAACCTGTACCCGCAGCGCGGCAGGCAAGAGGATGACCCAGCCCAGTGCGACCAGATGCAACGCCAAGCCGAAGAACAATAGGCTGGCGAAGCTGATCTCGACTTTACCGAGGCGACGCAGATGATAGAACAGGGTGCCAAAGCTGGCCGCGGTGACGATGGTCGCGATCCCCATGCCAACCCCAGGGCCACCGAGCCAGCCGCGGTAGAGGCTCGCGATGAGACCAGAGATCGCCGCCGCCGGTAGGCCTCCAAATAGCCCCGCGATGCCGATCACGACGGTGCGCCCGTCGAAGATCAACGGACCGACGACCACCGGATAAACCATCCCCAACAGCGCAGTCAATCCAAACAGGACCCCGATCAGGACCTGGGTTGAGCCTTGATCACGCGGCAAACGCGCGACGAAGAGACCGTGCGCGAACGCCAATGCAAGCAGCAGGGAGGCGTTCTGAACAAGCCCACTGAGGATGCTCATCCGCACCCACTCCGTTCACCTTGGCCGCCAGCAAGGCAACGGCAGCCGTCACGCGAACCGCCCACGAACAGCGCTTGAGCTAGGCAGTGAGGTATCACCACAGCAGGTCTACATTGGAAAACCGCCACCAGGCGGAAAACCACCACCCGGCGGCACCCCCCCACCCATGCCACCCATCCCCGGCGGCAGTTGACCCTGCATCTGGCGCATCATCTTGGCCATGTTGCCACCCTTCATCTTCTTCACCACCTTCTGCATCTGGGTGAATTGCTTCAGCAGCTTGTTCACATCCTGCACCTGAGTGCCCGAGCCAATGGCGATCCGTCGCCGCCGCGACCCTTTGATGACCTGTGGATGCTGCCGCTCCATCGGCGTCATCGAGTCGACGATCGCGATCATCTTCACCACTTCCTTGTCGTTGACCTGACGCTTCATATGCTCAGGCAGCTGACCCGCACCCGGCAGCTTGTCCATGAGCCCAGCCATGCCACCCATGGCGCTCATCTGCTTGAGCTGCTCACGAAAGTCGACGAGGTCGAAGCCTTTGCCTTTCTTGATCTTTTTCGCCAGCTTTTCGGCCTTCTCATGATCGAACTTTTGCTGCATCTCCTCGACCAGCGAGACCACGTCTCCCATACCAAGGATGCGCGACGCGATGCGGTCAGGATGGAAGGGTTCGAGTGCATCGCTCTTCTCACCGACGCCCAAGAACTTGATCGGCTTGCCGGTGATCTCGCGGATCGAGAGTGCGGCGCCACCACGAGCATCGCCATCGGTCTTGGTCAGCACCACGCCGGTGAGCGGCAGCGCGTCATGGAAGGCTCGCGCTGTCTTGGCCGCATCCTGGCCGGTCATGCTATCGACCACGAACAGCGTCTCGATCGGCGTCACCGCAGCATGCAAGTCCTTGATCTCCTGCATCATGCGCTCATCGATCGCGAGCCGTCCGGCGCTGTCGACAATGAGCACGTCCTGGCCTTGGCGGCGTGCCGCATCCAGCGCGGCCTTGGCGATCTCGACCGGCTGCTGCTGCAGGGTGCTCGGGAAGAAGACGGCATCGACCTCAGCGGCGACGGTGCGCAGCTGATCGATGGCGGCGGGGCGATAGATATCGCAGCTCACCACCATCACGCTCTTCTTCTGGCGCTGCTTGAGATAGCGCGCGAGCTTGCCGGCGCTGGTGGTCTTACCCGAGCCTTGCAGACCGGCGAGCAGGATCACCGCCGGTGGTTGCTGGCGCAGGTCGAGACCCTCATTGGCCTCGCCCATGAGGCTGACCAGCTCGTCATTGACGATCTTGATCAGCACCTGCCCCGGTGTCAGGCTCTTGGTCACTTCGGCGCCAAGCGCCTTCTCACGCACGCGCTCGATGAAGCCGCGCACCACGGGCAAGGCGACGTCGGCCTCGAGCAGCGCCATGCGCACCTCGCGCAGGGTCTCCTTGATGTTGTCCTCGGTGAGCCGAGCCTGACCACGCAGGCCCTTCAGCACCTCGCCGAAGCGATCCTGAAGATTGTCGAACATGATGCCTCTGTATGATCCTGTTTAGGGATTGACCTGTTTGGGGATTGACCTGTTTACCGACGGCCGGTTGATTTCGACCCAATCGATTGACGCGCGCCAGCTCCGCGAATATCAGAACGCTTGCTGGCCGCGGTTTGTTAACCTACGTCAAGGCAGCGCGATTGAGTCTCCGGAAAGCAGCGGTTGCCAGGCTGACTGTCGTTTGCAGGCCGTCTCGCTTGTGCGATGATCGCAGACTATGAACAACGTCGTCATCTCGATCGCAACCCTGATCGCCTACTTCGGCTCGGCCGCGCTCATCGGCTGGCGCCTGTTCACGCACCAACCGGATGCGAGCACCGCCAAGCTGCGCGGCGTCACGCTCGGCCTCGCCTACGCTGGGCTGACCCTCCACACCTGGCTGCTGTATACCGTCATCTTCAGCCATGACACGCTGAATCTAGCGTTCTTCAATGCCCTGTCTCTGGCGGCCTGGACTGTCGTCGCCTCGCTGCTGCTGTCAAGCCTGACCAAGCCGATCGAGAATCTCGGCTTGGTGGTCCTGCCGCTCGCGGGCATCACGGTGCTGCTGGATATGCTCTACCCGAGCACGCCGTTCCTCGGCGAGTCCACCAGCTGGGTATTGAAGCTACACGTCCTGCTCTCAATGCTGGCCTACAGTCTGCTCACGCTGGCGAGCGTACAAGCCGTGCTGCTCTGGATTCAGGACGCCTATCTGCGTGGGCGCAAGCCCGGTGGCTTTGTCCGTGCGCTGCCGCCGCTGATGACCATGGAAGAGATGATGTTCGAGATGATCGGCATCGGTTTCTTCCTACTCACCCTGGCGCTGCTGAGCGGCTTTGCGTTCCTCGAGAACATGTTCGCACAGCATCTAGTGCACAAAACCGTGCTCTCGGTGGTCGCCTGGCTGGTGTTCGGCGGGCTGCTGCTCGGTCGGCGTCTGTGGGGCTGGCGCGGTCGCAAGGCAATCTCCTGGACCCTCACCGGTTTCGGCATCCTGATCCTCGCCTACTTTGGCTCCAAGCTGGTGCTCGAACTGATCCTTCATCAACCCGCCTGAACCTCACCCCTTGATGAAACCGCTCCGGCGGTTTTACTAAGCCTCAAACTCTTGAGGCCATTTCCGAAATGGCTTGTACCACAGGGCGCGGCAAAACAACTGCTGGCCTCTCAGGTCCCTGGAAATGGAGTATGAGATTTTCATTGGCGTAATAGGCGGTCAAGGAACACCAAGTCTTCCGGCTGGTCGATGTCAGCTAAGCTCGCTAATTCTGTCCATACCAGTCCAGCATCGCGCATCCGCTCCCGGGTAATCTGCGCAACTTGGGCCGTGCCCCAAGGCATCTTCGTAAACAGCAGGGGCAGCGCTGACAAGGCCTCTCGGCGCAGGCCAAGTAGCACATAGCCGCCATCCTCTGCCGGCCCCAACACCGCCCTCTGCCTGATCAGCGCCTGCAGTGCTTGCAGCAGATAGTCGGCGTCTAGGTCTGGGCAGTCGGTGCCGATCAGCAGCACCTGCTCCGCCCGCCCAAGAGCGCTCGCAGCGGCGGCTTGCAGTCGGGCGCCTAGATCAGCGCCGCGCTGGGCGTGCAAATGCAACCGCAGGCGCTCGGCCAACTGCATAAACAGTGGGGGCGTCGTCTCAGGCGCGCACCAAAGCTCCACGGGTGCCAGGCGCGCATTGGTGACCCGCTCGAGAGTGTTGCACAAGAGGGCTTCGGCGAGTCGCGCCGCCCCCTCAGCACCGAGCGCCGGGATCAGGCGCGTCTTGCACTGGCCAGGCACAGGCGCCTTGGCAAAGACCAAAATGCGGGCATTTGGGAAACGCATCAGCTCGGCTTTGCGTCAATCGACCAAAGCCGCGGCTGCGGCGAGCAAAACGCAGTCGTTTCGGTCAATCTGCCTGATATCGCCATCAGCCGTCATTGGGCCTGTCCCGGTTGTGGGATAGCAGGTCGCCCAGTTGCTCCATCAGGGTCTGCGCGGTTTCGAAATCGTAGTCCTCTAGCGCCTGCTGCAGCTGCTGCAATTCGTCCTGGAAACCAGCAGCGATGAACAACGGCTGCGCGGCCTCGAGGCGAGTCGCCGCATTGTAATGGGAGCCGGCGATCAGCTCGGCCAGTTCCGCAAGAACTCGGCCGAGCTGTGCCTGGGTCGCAGCCGGGGTCGCAGTCTGCAACGGCTGTGCATCCTGTGGCGATCCTATCCCTGATTCGGCAGTCTGCTCGGGTAGGGTCGCGATGGCGTTGAGCACCTGGTTGAGCGCCTGTTCGACCGCCGCTCTGGCCTGCGGGTCGATCCGTTGTGCCGCGGCCTCCGCCTCGAGCCGAGCACTAGCCCGTTGCAGTGTATCAGCGCCGATATTACCCGCCACGCCCTTGAGACTGTGGATGATGCGCTGGGCCGACGACCAATCACGCTCTGCCACAGCAGTGTCGAACTGATCGAGGCTGTCAGCGTGGCGCTGGGCAGTCTTGCGCAGCAGCTTCAGGTAGAGCCCACGATTGCCTTGAGCGCGCTGGAGACCGGCAGCGGTATCGATGCCCTCCAAGGCTGAAAGCGCAGACAGCTCTGATTTTCGCTTTGAATCTAGCGTTGGCGTTGGCCCGCTCTCTAGCGGTGGCCCGCACTCAGACCGCTGCGCCTCTGATGCCAGCAGCTGGCTCGCCTCTGGTTGACTCGCCACCGTCCGGATCGGCGCCGTCGGCTTGATCCATCGCGCCATAGTCGAGAAGAACTCGGCGACATTGATCGGCTTGGCGATATGGTCGTTCATGCCAGCGGCGAGGACCTTCTCGCGATCGCCGGCCATCGCGTTGGCGGTCATGGCCAGGATCGGTAGATCTTTGAAGCGCGGGTCTTGGCGCAACCGACGGGTGGCTTCGTAGCCATCCATGATCGGCATCTGGCAATCCATGAGAACGCCGTCGAAAGACGTCTGCTCGAGCAACGCCAGGGCCTCCTCGCCCTGGTTGGCGACCTTGACGCTGAGGCCGTTGCTGGTCAGGAGTTCCAGCGCCAGCTCTTGGTTGATCTCGTTGTCCTCTACCAGCAGCACCTTAGCCCCGCGCAGCCGGAGCAGATCCTCTGCGGCGGCAGCGCGATCGTGGCGCGGCCGTAACTGCGCGGCTGCACTGCGGCCGAGGGCGCGGAGGATGGCATCGAGCAGGTCCGAAGGGGTCGCGGGCTTGTTCAAAAAGCCGCGGATGTCGAGCCCTTTGGCGGCGACCATGGCCTCCTCGCGTCCGTAGGCGGTGACCATGAGGAGGGTCGGCAACGGGCTGATATCGGGGCACTGCTCGATGGCCCGCGCCGTTGCTACGCCGTCGAGCCCAGGCATGCACCAGTCCAACAGCACCAGCCGGTAAGGGTCATCCGGCGCGCTCCTACGCAATTGGCTCAGCGCCTCCTCGCCGCTGGCCGCGGCATCCACGCGCAGCCCGAGGCTGCTGAGGATGGCCGAGAGCGTCTCGCGGGCACTCGCGTTGTCGTCCACCACCAGCAACCGTAGCGCGCCCAGCTCGCTGAGACCGATTGGCAGACGCGCGTGCTCGCCCTGCTGCAGGCCGAGCTGAGCAGTGAACTGGAAGCGGCTGCCGACGCCGGGCCTGCTCTCGACCCAGATCTCGCCGCCCATCAGCTCGGTCAGGCGTTTGGAGATCGCCAGCCCTAACCCGGTGCCGCCGAAGCGGCGCGTGGTAGAGGCATCGGCCTGACTGAACGACTGAAACAGCTTGCCCTGTTGCTCGGCGCTGAGACCAACGCCAGTATCGCGCACGGAGAACTGTAGCCGACAGGTCTCGGTGTCCTGTGAAAGCACCTCAGCACCGATGACGATCTCGCCGCGCTCGGTGAACTTCACCGCGTTGTTGCTGAGATTGGTCAGGATCTGCCCCAGGCGCAGCGGATCGCCGACCAGGGCGACGGGGAGATCAGCGGGCAGGTCGAAGATCAGCTCCAGACCCTTCTCCTCGGCCTTGAGACCGATGACCGCCGAGAGGTTGCCAAGAACGTCCTCGAGGCTGAAGTCGATGCGCTCGATGGCGAGCTTGCCGGCCTCGATCTTAGAGAAGTCCAAAATGTCGTTGAGGATACCGAGCAGGGCATCAGCGGAGCGGCCGACCTTCTCGATGTAGTTGCGTTGGCGCTCATCGAGCGCGGTCTGCAATGCCAGATGGGTCATGCCGATGATGGCGTTCATCGGCGTGCGGATCTCGTGGCTCATGTTGGCCAAGAACGCTGACTTGGCCTGGTTCGCCGACTCGGCCTCGGCCTTGGCCGCCTGCAGCGCCAGCTCGGCCTGCTTGCGCTCGGTGATGTCCTTGCCTGATCCGCGATAGCCTTTGAGTTCGCCGTCTGCACCAAGGATCGGCATACCGCTGGTCAGCAGGTGACGCAGGGAGCCATCGCGATGGCAGACCAGGTTTTCCTGGTCGGTGAATGACTGCTTCTCAGCGGCGATCGCCTGAAAGCGCGTGCTCGCCCGCGCTGCCTCCGCCGCCGGCATCAGTTCGAAGGGCGTCTTGCCGAGTAAGGCCTCGGGCGCGAGGCCGAGACAATCCTTCGCCTTGTCGGAGACATAGGTATAGCGCCCGTCGGCATCGGTCTCCCAAATCCAGTCTGCCAGGATCAGCGCCAGATCCTTGAAGCGTTGCTCGTCTCTTTTCCGTAAACGTTCTCGGCGGGCGGCCGTGTTCTGGATGCGCCACTCCATCCATCCCGCCAAGAGCGCGCCGAGCAGATTCACCGCGACAAGGATTGGCAAGGCCTCTCGCAACACCAGCCCTCGCTGCGGCTCGGGGAACAAGAGGATGGTCGCCAAGGCCAGCGAGAGGACGACCCCAAAGGTCAGATGACGCCATGGTGGCTTCAGGCGCCAGCGCGCTTCGATGAACCGCCAGATCAAGCCGAGCAACGGTGCAAGGGTCAAGGTCAGGCTGCCAATCAAGGCGCCTTGGCCACCCATCAGCAGGCGCGCGGGTATGGCCACAAGCAGGGCGGCTGCAGCGCCGCGCCAGCCCGCCAACAGGCCCGCAAATCCCATCAGCAACACCCGTGCGTCCAGCAACAACCCAGGGGCGATCTCGACCGGCTGCAGCATCACCTGAACGGCCCCCAGACCGAGCAGCCCGCCAAGCGTCAGCTGGCGAGTCGTCTGATCGGGCAGCCACTGCCACAGATGATGATGATAAAACAGGGCGATCGCGGCAAAGGTAATGAGCCCAAGGGACGACGCCGTGACAAAGTCCAACAATCAGGTTCCTCCGAGCGTCACGTCCGATTCGAATTCGGATTCGGCGCCGCAGCGCAAGCCCTAGGCAAGCGCTCCGCCGCAACTACTGCCCTGCCCAGCGGTACAACCGTAACAATGCTCACCGACCTGGATGGAACGCTCTCTGAGCAGCTCCGCTGAGGTCAGATCACGGAGATGTAGTCGCTTGCGCTGGTTCGGACTACCCGGGTTCGGGCTAACCGGACTCAGACGGTGAAGGTCGCCATCGCCTTGGCGCAGCGGCAGATCAAGCATCTGATTGAAGTCGCAGTCATAGATGTAGCCCTGCCAGTCGACGCTGATCAGGTCACGGCACATCACCGCCTCCAGGTTCGCCGCCTGATGCGCCGACTTCAACAGCCCCAGATAGTCGTCAAACTGCCGCGTCGATTGCAACCAGCTGCCAAAGCGGCGGATCGGCATGTTCGCCAAGGTCAGCAGACGGTTGAACTCGATCCCATAGCGGGTCTTGAGTTCGCGCTTGTACTCGGCCTCAAGCGCGCACTGTGAAGGCGGCAAGCTGGCACCAGTCGGATTGTAGACCAAGCTGAGCAACAAGCGGCCGTCAGAACGACCATAGCCGCGCGCATTCAGCGCGCGCAGACCGCGCAGGCTGGCCTCAAAGGTGCCAGATCCGCGTTGCGCATCGACATTTTCCTGCAGATAGCAGGGCAAGGAGGCGATCACCTCGACCTCATGCTCGGCCAAGAAGTCGGCGAGATCCTCCTGCCCCGGCTCCTCTAGGATCGTCAGATTACAGCGATCCATCACCCGCATACCCAGCCCGCGCGCCGCGATCACCAGTGGCCGAAACACCTGATTCAACTCCGGCGCACCGCCGGTGATATCCAACAGGGTCAGGTCGCCACGCCGCAGAAAGCCCAGCAGTTCATCGAGCGTCTCAAGGCTCATCTCCTCGCTGCGCTTAGGGCCTGCATCCACATGGCAGTGCAGGCACGACTGGTTACACCGATAACCGAGATTCACTTGTAGCGTCGTCAGTCGACGGCGCCGGATCGGCGGAAAATCAGAGGGGAAGAGCAGCGGTTTTGAATCCAGCACAAACAGCTCCGAGCGACGGCAAAAATTGACAGCAGACTGCTCACAAGATACGCCGGCAGTGGTAACATTCAAGCATGTCGCCGCCCGAGTCGTCGCCGTCTCAATCACCAGCAACCAAGGCGACACCATCAACCATCCTCAGATTGGGGCTGTAGCTCAGCTGGGAGAGCGCCGCGTTCGCAATGCGGAGGTCAGGGGTTCGATCCCCCTCAGCTCCACCATTCAAACATCACATGGACATCATATCGCAGCAGCGATTCCGGACTCTGCAGCGCGGTGTCACAGTCGGCGATCTGGTCGATCAAGGCGATCAACCGCTCCAAATGCTCGAGTGGCTGGTCGCTGAAGATCCAGCGCAGCGCCAGTTGCACCAAGCGGATCAGCACATCGCCCTTGATCTCCGCCGCGTCGGCCACCTCGCTTCGGACCTTGACGACGCGCGTCATTCCTCTTCTCTACAACCACTTTTGAGCGTTAACTGACTGCACCTTGCTCTGATATAAGGCGAATAGGATGTCGACCTTGAGCCAGTCGATGCGGGTGATCTCGGCGACGTCATCGAGACGGACGGTGAGTCTGATCACGCCCTGCTTGAGCAGGCTGGCATAGGGGGTGCCATCGATGGGATTGGTGCCGATGTCGACCACGCGGATCGGCTCCTTGAGCTGCCAAGGCCGTGCTCACGGCACCTGATTGCGCACTGGGTTGTTCGCTGGCGCCAGCGATGTTCGATCTTGCGCGAGCAGCGCAATCTGCGCGGAGAGTTCCAGCGCCAGGCTGAGCCGATAGGCCTGGTTGATGTCTGCCGCCGCGGCATAGACGCCCTGCCCCGCGACTAGGCAGAGCGGATATTGATTAAGCGCCGCAGCGAGCTGAGGTGGCGCCAACACTGGCACCCGGCCAAACAGGCGCCGGCCTTGCTCATCGAGCGGCTCGAAGAAGCCCTGATTTGAGATTCGGTTCGCGTTGGCGGTCGATGTGTCATTGGACACGAAGCCGGAGTCCGGGCTCTGGTTTGGCGCCGGGCTCGGGCCTAGCCGCAAACTGAGCGCGATCGCCTGTGGTCCCTGGGTGCGCAGGATGGCATTGATCTCGGGCCGCTGGCGATAGAGTTCGCGATACAAGGCTGCATCCGCAGACAACTCAGCGTCCGCGCCGACCGCTTGCGGCAGCGGCGCTTCGAGCCCGCAGGCAATCAACGCGTCCGTCTGGCTCAGATCGCCGGGCTGGCCGTTTGGGCTGAACCTGCCGTTTGGGCTGAACCAACCGCTCGGCCTAACCCAAGGGTCTGGGTTGATCCAACCGCTCGGGGTGATCCAAAACCGCCCGCCCGCGCGCACCGAGGCGTTGCCAAAGGCGGCGGCATTGGCCCAGCCACCCTGCCAGCGTTGCATGGCCGCGAGTAGCTCAGCACGCGGATCAGCGCTGATCCCGGCACCAGCGCGCGTCAACTCGGCGATGAACTCGACCAAGGCACCCAACTCCGACAGCGGCAGTTG
This sequence comes from Halochromatium roseum, assembly GCF_016653315.1. Classification (GTDB taxonomy): domain Bacteria; phylum Pseudomonadota; class Gammaproteobacteria; order Chromatiales; family Chromatiaceae; genus Lamprobacter; species Lamprobacter roseus. The sequence continues at coordinate 34,239 of NZ_NHSH01000084.1, forward strand.
CCTCGGATGCGGCGCGACCGGCAGCGGATCATCGCTGACCACGGCGACGATGCCCTGATCATCCGGATAAAGCGGCGTCTTGCCGGTGGCGGCGCGAAACACCTCGATCTTGGGCACGGCTGCGGCGCGAAAGCCCTCGATCAGGAGCAGATCGAGACTCTCGGCATCGAAACGGGCACGCAGGCTATCGAGTCCGGCGGGATGATCCTCGGCGCGTTCGTTGGTGCGACTGAGCAGCGCCCAGTGCTCGCCGGAGACCAGCATCACCTGGCGCGCACCGGCGGCGGCCACCTCGTAGCTATCCTTACCCGGCCGATCGAGCGCAAAGCCATGATGGGCGTGCTTGAGATAGCCGATGCGCAGCCCGCGCTGGCGCAGCAGCGGGACCAGTTTGCGCAATAAGGTGGTCTTGCCGCTGCCGCTGGGTGCGACAAAGCCGATCGCTGGAATCTGTCTGGCCTCAATCATCACTGCCCTCTCGCAGCTGTGGTTGGCGTGCTCGTACTCAGTCAGCAGCCGTCTGCGCGGTTTGTGCGGTTTGCGCGCATCCGCAGCCTCTCGTCGCTGTTGTCGACGCGCTCGCACGCAGTCAGCAGCCGCCCGCGTGGTTTGCGCACCTCAGTGCCTCTCGCAGCTGTTGTTGATGCCGCCCGCAGCGGTCGCCTTGGACATTCTAGCGGAGAGTGGGCAGAATCTCGGGCTTTGCTCAGACCCAACCAAGAATCAAACGAGATGGCGCAATACATCTACACCATGAACCGCGTCGGCAAGGTCGTGCCGCCGAAACGCGTGATCCTCCGCGACATCTCGCTGTCGTTCTTCCCCGGCGCCAAGATCGGCGTGCTCGGCCTCAATGGCGCCGGTAAGTCGACGCTGTTGCGCATCATGGCCGGTATCGACACCGAGATCGAGGGCGAGGCGCGGCCGCAGCCAGGCATCAAGATCGGCTATCTGTCGCAAGAGCCGCAGCTCGATGAGTCGAAGGACGTGCGCGGTAATGTCGAGGAGGCGGTGGCGCCGATCAAGCAGGCGCTGGAGCGGCTGGATGCGGTCTATGCCGCCTATGCCGAAGAAGATGCGGACTTCGATGCCCTGGCCAAGGAGCAGGCGGAGCTGGAAGATCTAATCGAGGCCACCGATGGCCATAACCTGGATCGCACCCTGGATCAGGCCGCTGACGCGCTGCGGCTGCCACCCTGGGACGCGGAGGTGAGCAAGCTCTCTGGCGGCGAGCGCCGCCGTGTCGCGCTCTGCCGGCTGCTGCTGTCGAAGCCGGATATGCTGCTGCTCGACGAGCCGACCAACCATCTCGATGCCGAATCGGTTGCTTGGCTGGAACGCTTCCTCAAGGACTACAGCGGCACCGTGGTGGCGGTGACCCATGATCGCTACTTCCTCGATAACGTCGCCGGCTGGATTCTCGAGCTCGACCGCGGCCATGGCATCCCCTGGCAGGGCAATTATTCGAGCTGGCTGGAGCAGAAGGAGAAACGTCTGGAGCAGGAAGAGAAGTCCGAGCAGGCGCGCATCAAGGCGATGAAGCACGAACTGGAATGGGTGCGCACCAATCCCAAGGGTCGCCAATCGAAGAGCAAGGCGCGTTTGGCACGCTTCGAGGAGCTGCAATCGCAGGAGTTCCAGAGCCGCAACGAGACCAACGAGATCTATATCCCACCGGGTCCGCGCCTCGGCGATCTGGTGATCGAGGCCAACGGTCTGCGCAAGGCCTATGGCGATCGGTTGCTCTACGACGATCTCTCGTTCAACCTGCCCAAGGGCGGCATCGTCGGCGTGATCGGCCCGAACGGCGCCGGCAAGACCACGATGTTCCGCATCATCACCGGCCAGGAGCAGCCCGACGGCGGCGAGATGCGCGTCGGCGAGACGGTCGAGATCGCCTATGTCGATCAGAGCCGCGATGCCCTTGATGGCAAGAAGACGGTCTGGGAGGAGATCTCGGATGGCCAGGACATCCTGGTGGTCGGCAAGTATGAGATGCCCTCGCGCGCCTATGTCAGCCGCTTTAACTTCAAGGGCTCGGATCAGCAGAAGCGCATTGGTGACCTCTCCGGCGGTGAGCGCAACCGGGTGCATCTGGCCAAGCTGTTAAAAAGCGGCGGCAATCTGCTGCTGCTCGATGAGCCGACCAATGATCTGGATGTCGAGACCCTGCGCGCGCTGGAAGAGGCGGTGCTCAACTTCCCCGGCTGTGTGGTGGTGATCAGCCATGATCGCTGGTTCCTGGATCGCATCGCGACTCATATCCTTGCCTTTGAGGGCGACTCCAAGGTGACCTGGTTCGAGGGCAACTATGCGGACTATGAGGAGGATCGTCACCGGCGCTTGGGCACCGATGCCGATCAGCCGCATCGCATTCGTTATCGGCCGTTGAGCGCATGAGGCGCGGCTTGTGGCGCGGCCTGTAGCGGAAACGCCGCACGCAAGGACGCTGGCGCCCTTCCCGCATGCCCGAGCCGCTCGAAAACCACGCGATCCTCGGTGAGGACGACTGAGGATCGCGTGAGGATCGCGTGAGAATCCTGTGCGTCTTTTTGAAGCCTGCTAGTCTTATGGAACGGAAAATCTCGCCCCCAGAGGTGATCTGATGCGGCATCTGTTACCTTTTTGTTGTGCGTCAGCGCTGTTCGCCGCCAGCCTGGATGCCTTGGCGGTCGAGACCGCGCCGCGCATCTCGGACCGCGAGATCATCGAGTCGCTCACTCGACTGGAGGCCGGCCAAGCGAGCTTGGAGCGGCGATTGACTGGATTGGAACAACGCATGGATCAGCGCTTTGCCGCCATGGAGAAAGACATGGACCAACGCTTTGGCGCTATGAAAAACGATATAGATCAGCGCTTTGGCGCCATGGAAAACGCCATGGATCAGCGCTTTGCCGCCATGGAAAACGCCATGGATCAGCGCTTTGCCGCCATGGAAAACGCCATGGATCAGCGCTTTGCCGCCATGGAAAACGTCATGGATCAGCGCTTTGCCGCGGTAGAAAAGCGCCTTGATAATCTCTTCGCGATGATGCTAACCATGTTCTCCGCGTTGGTCCTGCTGATCGTCTCGCTGTTCGGCTACATCGTTTGGGATCGTCGCACGGCGCTGCGTCCGCTTGAATCCCGCCTCGCCAGGCTCGAGCAGGATCTGGAACGCGACCTGCAGCTGCGCCATGAAGAAGGCTCATTGCTGACTCGCCTGCTGAAGGCGTTGCGCGAGCTGGCTCGTGAGGATGAAAAGCTCGCCAATGTGCTGCGCAGCTTTTCGGTGCTCTAATCAGCGCGGCGAACGACCATAGCGCAGTCAGATCACGGCTGGTGACAGCCTGAATCCCTTTGGTGACTCATGAGCGCCAACCTCGACCAACTCCTGTCCCGCATCGACGCCCTGCTCGACCGCGTCGAGCCCTGGCTGCCGGCGCCGACCGCGACCGACTGGAGCGCGGTCGCCTGGCGCTGGCGCAAGGATGGCGCCCAGGGACAACGCGGCGGCGGCTGGCTGGAGCCGATCCGCCGGCCGCATCCGCTACGGCTTGAGGACCTGCTCGGCATCGATGCGCAGCGCGCTGAGATCGACCGCAACACGCGGCAGTTCCTCGCCGGCGCCGGCGCCAACAATGTGCTGCTCTCAGGCTCGCGCGGCACCGGCAAGTCGTCGCTGATCAAGGCACTGCTGACGACCTATCAAGACCAAGGCCTGCGGCTGATCGAGGTCGACAAGGACGACCTCACCGACCTACCCGAGATCATCGAGCAGATCGACGGCCGCAGCGAGCGCTTCATCCTCTACTGCGACGATCTCTCATTCGAGGCCTCGGAGTCCGGCTACAAGGCACTGAAGGCCGCGCTCGACGGCTCACTCAGCGCCCCACCGGACAATCTGCTGATCTACGCCACCTCCAACCGCCGCCACCTACTGCCCGAGTATCAGCGCGATAATCAGGACGCGCGCATGATCGACGGCGAGATCCATCAAGGCGAAGGGGTCGAGGAGAAGATCTCGCTCTCAGATCGATTCGGCATCTGGCTCTCGTTCTACCCGTTCAGCCAAGCCGAATACCTCAGCGTTGTTCAGCACTGGCTTGCGCAGCTCGGCGCAACCAGCGCAGACCCTGCCGAGACTGAACGGCAGGCACTGCAGTGGGCATTGAGGCGCGGCTCGCGCAGCGGTCGCACCGCTTGGCAATTCGCCCGCGACTGGGCCGGGCGGAATGCCTACATCACGCGGCCCGCGAGCTGAGCGTCGCGGCGGAAATGGACTATCGAGAAGCGAGCAACCATTTTGGACGGATGGACTGTGGAGGGTCTCGATGAATGCCGCGCGCAGGAGCAACTGCTCAGTCCTTGCCGCTGACCTGCGTGACGTGGCTCTTCGGGATAAGCATCGATGACCCGCGTAAAAACAAGCGGCTCTGCCGCGGAGTCGAACATCTCCTCGGGAGTCCGGTGCGGTAACGGTAACTATTTTGGCTCTTTGTGGGTTTTGAGGACATGCTAAGGTCAGGCGTCTGTCTCAACACGTGCTGTTCCGATGTGCCGCCTCAACGACTTGATCGACGAAGAGAAATGCGACGACGAAGTCCGACGGATGCGTTGGCCGTACGTCGTTGATTGTCCACGTTGTGGTTCCAACAAGGTCGTCAAGCGTGGCCGCAACCACCGACACAGGGCCTGTCGCCGCTACACCTGTCGAAACTGCGAGAAACGCTTCGATGATCTGACAGGGACGATTTTCATGGGACGCCACCAGCCGCTGTCGGTGTGGTTTTCCTCTCTGTACTTGATGGACATGAACCAGTCGAACCTGCAGATCGCCGAAGAGCTCGGTCTGAATGAAA
>NZ_NHSH01000085.1 GCF_016653315.1 Halochromatium roseum
AGCAAGTGACTGGTAAGGCCAATACACAAAAAATTGAACGCAAGCATCTTACGCTCAGAACACGTATTAAACGCCTGGCACGGAAAACCATCTGTTTTTCCAAACTCGACGTCATGCACGATACTGTTATTGGGCTTTTTATCAATCGATATGAGTTCGGGCTTGCCGTGTGAGAAACACATGTAGAGCACTACCCGGCGTCGACATTGCTCACGAACTCGGCATCAGGCCGGAAACGGTTTCACGCTGGCGAAAGCTCCCGCAGTGGCAGGCGGCGCTTGAGGCCATCACCAGTGAGGTCCGCGGCGAGCTACAGGCCAGTCTTTACGAGCTGGCAGGCAAGGCGCTTGCCGAGCTAGAGGCGCTTGTCGAGTATCGGCATAGTCCAGCCATCAGGCTTCGCGCATCGGTTGCGTTGCTGCAGATGGCAGGCGTCGGCAAAGCTCAGGTGCACTCAGGGTCCGGGTCTGGCCGATTCGGCGCTGCAGCGGCAGGCGACTAGGCGCTCGGCAATGCGTCAGACTGACGAAATGGGCCGCCTAGCAAAATCCGATTTGTGGGTATCGGCCTAACCTGAAACGGCAAGTATCAGACTTTGAAAGACTTTTTCGGCATGGTTGGCGGAGAGGGTGGGATTCGAACCCACGGACGGGATCAACCGTCGCCGGTTTTCAAGACCGGTGCATTCAACCGCTCTGCCACCTCTCCTGAACAGGGTTGCTGAGCGAGTACGATCAAGCGAGTGATATAGGATACCTCAACAACGGGCCATTATGCGATAGATGATAATGCTCGCTTAAGCCAAGGACATCGATATCAGGCGCTGACCAACCAGCAAGGCCACTTGTTTCCGTCGGCAAAGACCGCAAAACATACACAGCTATCGGCCTCTCAAGGATGCAAGAATGACCCCATTGTCGGTATGCTTACATCCTAAGTGATCCTGTCAGAAACCTTTGGGCCTGACGACAGGTCTCCGGGTTCGCGAAACGATCACTCAACCATCCAGTCTGACAGCGTCAAGTCTGTACAGAGTATTTGTCCTAGACGGAGACATCACCACTATGGCTAACCCCAAATCCTTCCTGTCGAAACAGCAAGAGATTCCGGCAGCGCGCGCCGGCTCGGTGCTCGAGACCAACAAGGTCCTGAAGAACACCTACCTGCTGCTCGCCGCAACCCTCGGCTTCAGCGCCTTCACCGCCATGCTGTCGATGGCGCTCGCCATGCCGTCCTGGGTCTACCTGGTCTCGGTGATCGGCGCCATGTTGCTTGGCATGTTCGTGCTGCCTCGCGCCGCCCAGTCAGCCAGCGGCGTCGGCGTCATCTTCCTGATCACTGGCATGCTCGGCTTTGGGCTCGGATCGATCCTGAGCATGTACATGGCACTGCCGAACGGCCCCAGCATCATCGCTACTGCCTTCGGCGGCACCGCTGTGATCTTCCTCGGCCTGTCCGGCTATGCGCTCACCAGCAAGCGTGACTTCAGCTTCCTCGGCGGCTTCCTCTTCGCCGGCATGATGGTCGCCGTCGTCGCCATGATCGCCAATATCTTCCTCAACATGCCAGCCCTAGCGCTGGCCGTGTCAGCGGCGATCATCCTGCTGATGAGCGGCTTTATCCTCTTTGATACCAGCCGGATCAAGAGCGGTGCCGAGACCAACTACATCATGGCGACCTACGGCATCTACCTCGCCATCTTCAACATCTTCATCAGCCTGCTCCAGATCCTGGGCATCATGGGCGATGACTAACTCACGATGGCGTCAATCTAATCATTGGTAGCCAGTGTGGCGAACAGGACCCCGGCTCCGGCCGGGGTTTTTGTTGGCAAGCGCTCACAAAGACACCTAGCGCGTCGCCACACCCGAACGACGAAACACTCGCTCCAAGGTAACGGAGGCCCCATGGAACTCTTCCTCAAGATCGCCGCCGCCGGCGTCATGATCATGATGCTGTTCTTCCTCTGGCCTGCCTACAAGGCCTGGCAGGAGAACGGACCCAAGGCTGAAAAGGGCGACTGGCAAGCGGCAATCCTACCGCTCGCCGCCGTGGTCGGTCTCGTCATCGTGCTGATCATGCTCGTGCGCTGAAGCCCGACAGCGATAACGCCCGCATGACAACTGCAAAGCCAAAGACAGGCTCATGGGCAAAACCGACAACGACAAGGCCAGCGGTGTCGGAATCGGGTGGCGACCGGCGGGGGCGTCGATCGCCCGGACGGCGATCGTCGAGCCTCCAAGGACGGATTCACGGCGTCCCCCGTCGGGCGCTACCCGGTACCGGCACGAGCGACTCGACCTGCACCAGGCACCCGAGCCCTCAGCAACCCGTCACCGCCGACGAGCCTTGGCAAAGGCATCCGCCATCGCCCCGCTAGCCCCTGCGGCCTCCTCGCGCCCGGACTTCGGCCCCGAGCCGGAGCGACCATCACCGCTAGCACCAGCACCAGGACGACCAACCCTGACCCCAGCCCCACCACGCCGATCAGCCCCAGCAGCACCCCGCTGGCCAACGCCGGAGTCCGAACGCCGGGCACCGGCATCAGGACGCCTCCTTCCAGCACCGCCCTCGCCCTCACCCTCTGGGGCATCCCCCAGACGCATACTCAGCGACACCCGCTTGCGCGGCAGATCCACCTCCAACACCTTCACCTTCACCAACTGCCCGGTGCTCACCACCTCATAAGGGTCCTTCACAAAGCGCTCTGCTAAGCGCGAGATATGCACCAGCCCATCCTGATGCACCCCAATATCGACAAAGGCACCGAAATTGGTCACGTTGGTCACCGTGCCCTCCAACACCATCCCCGGGCGCAGATCCGACAGCGTCTCAACCCCCTCCATAAAGCTCGCCGCCTTGAACTCCGGACGCGGATCACGCCCCGGCTTTTCCAACTCAGCGATGATGTCGCGCACCGTCGGCTCGCCAAAACGCTCATCGGCAAACCGCGCCGGCTGCAGCCCGCTCAAGATCGCGCGATCACCGATCAAGGCCCGAATATCCCGCCCAACCTCGTTGAGAATCCGCCGCACCACCGGATAGGCCTCCGGATGCACCGCCGAGCCATCCAGCGGCTCATCGCCATCGCTGATGCGCAAAAAGCCCGCGCATTGCTGGAAGGTCTTCTCGCCCAGGCGCGGCACCTGCTTCAACTGCGCACGACTACGAAAGGCCCCCTGCTCCTCGCGGAAACGCACGACGTTCTCTGCCAGCGTTTGCGTCAGACCCGAGACCTGTGTCAACAAGGGCGCCGAGGCCGTGTTCAGATCCACGCCGACCGCGTTCACGCAATCCTCAACCACGGCATCGAGGGTACGTGCCAGCCCGGACTGATTCACATCGTGCTGATATTGGCCGACGCCGATCGCCTTCGGCTCGATCTTCACCAATTCGGCGAGCGGGTCCTGCAGCCGGCGCGCGATCGACACCGCCCCGCGCAGAGACACATCCAGCTCTGGCAGCTCACGCGACGCATACTCAGACGCCGAATAGACCGAGGCGCCCGCCTCGCTCACCACCAGCGACTGCAGACCCAGCTCTGGATGGCGGCGGATCAGCTCCCGCGCCAGCTTATCGGTCTCGCGCGAGGCGGTGCCGTTGCCGATACTGATCAGCTTGACAGCGTGAGTAGCAGCGAGCTTCGCCAGTGCTGCGATCGATGCATCCCATTGATTCTTAGGCACATGCGGATACAGCGTCGCGGTATCGACGACACGTCCGGTTGCATCCACCACCGCTACCTTCACCCCAGTGCGTAACCCCGGATCGAGCCCGATGGTCGGTAAGCGGCCGGCTGGTGCGGCCAGCAACAACGCCTTCAAATTCTTGGCGAAGACGCGGATCGCCTCACTCTCGGCAGCCTCCAGCAAACGCTGCTTGAGATCCAGGTCTAAACGCGTCATCAGCTTGATCCGCCAGGTCTTGCGGACCGTCTCGATCAGCCAGGCATCCGCTGGCAGACCCTGATCGTGAATACCGAAGTGCTGGGCGATGCGACCACGGAAGGCCGCATCCGGGTCCTCGCCCTCACCGGCTAACAGCTCCAGCGCCAAGATGCCTTGGTTACGGCCGCGAAACAGCGCCAGCGCGCGATGCGACGGCACCTTGGCGATCGGCTCGGCGTAGTCGAAGTAATCGGAGAACTTGGCACCCTCCGTCTCCTTGCCGGCAATCACCCGTGACACCAGGATGCCAAGCTCCCAGAGCCGCTCGCGCAACTGACCGGCCAGCGCTGCATCCTCGGCAAAGCGCTCCATCAGGATCTGGCGCGCCCCTTCAAGTGCTGCGCCGACATCGGCAACCCCCTTGCCCACATCGACATAGGCCGCAGCCTGCTGTTCTGGGCCTTGCGTCCGGTCCGCGAGCAGCGCATCCGCCAGCGGCTCCAGGCCAGCCTCGCGCGCGATCTGCGCCTTGGTTCGGCGCTTCGGCTTGAACGGCAGATACAGATCCTCGAGTCGCTGCTTGGTCTCGGCGGCTTCGAGATCGGCGCGCAGTTCATCGCTCAGCTTGCCCTGCTCGTCGATGCTGGCGAGCACGGCTGCGCGGCGCTCCTCGAGCTCGCGCAGATAGACCAAACGCTGCGCCAGGTGGCGCAATTGAATATCGTCGAGTCCGCCAGTGGCCTCCTTCCGATAACGCGCGATGAATGGCACCGTGGCACCATCATCGAGCAGATCGACGGCCGCCTGTACCTGCCGCGCATGACAGCCAAGCTCTTGCGAAATAACGGGGATAATCGCGCCCATGACTCTGTGTCAGGTCTCCATTGATGCCAACAAGGGCGCGTATTGTAGACAAAAGCCGCGCTCAATCTTCGTTTGCGGGTTTGGGATCTGTCTGGGATCGGCATAAAGATCCAGACATCTGGATAGATGCAGACGTCAAGACGCACAACGGCAATGGTCAGGTCCACACCCACTCAATGCGGAAACCGGCTGCAGCCAAGGCCTTACCGACGGATTGATTCGCAGCGCCAGCAGCAGCGCGAGACGCGCACTCGCGCCCAACGCTCGCCATGCGAGCCCGAGCTGAGCCGCCGCAAGCGCAGACCCTACCAGCGCTGCATGTTCAAAACCGCCGAGGCAGCGCAGTGCTGAGTAAGGATCAGCCAGCGTAGCAGCATGACGCCTGAGAAGACGATAGGCATCGACGTCCACAGCGTCGCACCAGCTGCACTGGGTGCAGGCTACCTCGGCCTGCGCTAGCGGCCTAAGGTCGAGCGCATCCGACATGAAGAAAACGTCGCCATTTGACTGCGGGCTCGCCTCAGCACAAGCCACAGAAGCAGGCGCCAGTAGCTGCCGCCAGGCCTGGTTGGTCGTTGCCGCACCGATCCCATGCCCCTGAGCCCAGATCAAAGCCACGCCATCGAGCTTGGCGCGCTCTACGGCGTGACGCCCAGCACTCAGCGCCAAGTCCAACTGGTGGCCATCCATCGCCGCACCGAGGCGACTATCGGCCGTGCCAAGTCCCAGATCGAAGCGTTGAACCCAAGGACCGGCCGCAGCAGGATCATGGCGGCCGAGGTCGATCCTCACCTCGTTCACCCAATCAACTCGGTCCTCGGCTCGCAGCTCGCGCTCGGCAGCCATCTCGATATCGTCATGCGCACTGAATCCGGGACATGGAGCGTTGCCGGCCCATGGCCATTGCTCGGCTCCTGTCGCTCGGCAATCAGCTCGAACAACATGTTCTTCTCGCCGCGCCAGGCCAGTTCGAATCGCTGAGCCAACAGGTCTGGCGAAGTAGCCAGATCCAATGCGGGGCAACAATCCCGCGACACCATGATCGGCGGTCATCGTCAGCAGCCGGCCGCGCCCCGCCCGCTCCTGGACGGCAAGCCCCAGATCAGGTGCTGCAGGTACCGAAAGCCATTGCGGCCAATCGGCGTCAGCCAGCATTGGCGGTCAGCCATTGCTCGATGCCAAGGCGCCCCCACTGAAACACGAGCGATCCAAATAAACCGCGCTCGCAAGGACACCCCAGGGCTTGGCGGCCAGCGCGGTTGCGGGACCGGAGGCTGCGGCATCGCAACCGCGCCGGCGGATAATGGCAGCGGAAACGCCAAGCAGACCTTAGCCGACAATCTGGCATACCATATCGCAAACCATGTGACATACCATCTGGCAAACCATACGGCACGCCAAAAGCCGCGCAATAAGACACAGCATACGGCCTTGCATTCGGGCCATAGCGGCGAAGACCAGCATCCGCCCATTTCCGAACATGACGGAGCTTGCAATCATGGACCATCAACGTAGCATCCTCATCACAGGCTGTTCGAGTGGCATCGGCCTCACCTGCGCAAAGGGGTTGGCGAGACGTGGCTGGCGGGTGATCGCATCCGCCCGTCAAGCGGCCGATGTCGAACGACTGCGGACCGAGGAGGGCTTGACCGCCGTCCGGCTCGACCTGAGCAACCCCGATAGCATCGCTGCCGGGCTGCAAGAGGCCTTGGCGCTGACCGATCAGCGCCTGGATGCGCTGTTCAACAACGGCGCCTATGGTCAGCCCGGCGCGGTCGAGGATCTCACTCCCGAGACACTGCGGGCGCAGTTCGAGACCAATCTGTTCGGTTGGCACGACCTGACCCGGCGCGTGATCCCATTGATGCGCGCCCAAGGCCAAGGACGTATCGTGCAGAACAGCTCGGTGCTTGGCTTTGCGGCGCTGCCGTTTCGCGGTGCCTATGTCGCTAGCAAGTTTGCGCTCGAGGGTCTCACCGACACCTTGCGCTTGGAACTGCGCGGCAGCGGCATTGAGGTGGTGCTGATCGAGCCCGGCCCGATCCTGAGCCGCTTTCGCGATAACGCCTTTAGCGCCTACCAGCGCCATATCGATGCCAGCAGCAGCCAACACCGAGAGACCTATCGGCTGATGGAAGAGCGGCTGCGCAAGGAGGGTGCTGCGCAGCCTTTCACCCTGCCGCCCGAGGCGGTGCTGCGCAAGTTGTTGCATGCGCTCGAGAGCCCACGCCCGAAACCGCGCTATTACGTGACCTTTCCCACCCATCTGCTGGGCACGCTGCGCCGCTTGCTGCCAAGCCGCGCGATGGACTGGGTCCTGCGGCAGGCTTCGCGCGGCGGCCGCGGCTAGACCGGCTCCTTGCCCGTTGCGGCGGCTTGGACGGCGGGCGCTTCCGCCAGCGGCGAGCGCAGCGCCACCGGCTGAGACTCGGTCTGGGCGAAATAGCGCGCAAGGAAGGTATCGAAGTCGCAATCGTCACCGGCCTCGATCTGCGCCTGCCGGTCAAGTGATTCGAGCGCCATCTGCTGCAACAGCGCTGCCCGAGCAGGGTCCAGCTCGAGTCGCCGGAAGCCGTCGCGATGACGCTCGGTCAAACGGCGCGCAAACTCGGCAAAACCCTCGCCGCTGGCCCGCATCTCAGCAAGCACGCGCGCTGATGGCGTCGCTTCCGGCTCGGCCATTTTCAACTGTTGCGCCTTGAGTGCGGCACTCACCTCGCCCCTAACCTGGTTCCCATCCTGATCCCCAGCCTGGCCATCCATCAGCGCCGCCAAGGGCTCCATCGCGCTCAGCACCTGCTGGCCCCAGTCACGCAGCGCGATCTGGCCGTCCGCACGCTGCAGCATCAAGCCCGGCTCGCGTCCGCGGTGCGCTGCCAGCACCTCATTGGCGTCGATCCAGCGCCGCTCGCGCGGCGAGATCGTCGGGCTCGGCATCAACAGGCAGTAGAGCATGAACAATGACAGGAACCGCATCTGCTCCAGTTCGATACCCAGTGGCTCGAAGAGGTTCACGTCCACTGAGCGCAGCTCGACATACCGAATGCCCCGCCGCCGCAGCGCCAGAGTCGGAAACTCCATCCAGTCGGTCAGCTGCTTCGGACGCACGGTGCTGTAGTATTCATTCTCGATCTGCAGCACATGATCGTTCAGCTGCTCCCAACGCCCGTTGACCTTGACCCCGAGCGGTTCGTAGTGTGGACAGGGGGTTCGGATCGCCCAAGTGAGGCTGCGGGTATAGGCATCGAGGGTGTCATAGTTGGCCTTGAGCCCGGTGCCTTCCTCCTGCCGGTTTTGATAACCAATATCACCCATGCGCAATGAAGTTGCGAAGGGGTAGAACAGCGTTTTGTCATCGAACGCATCGAGATCTGTATTCGCATCCTGGACAAAGCTCTTGCAGACCGCAGGCGAAGCGCCGAACAGGTAGGGCACCACCCAGCCTAAGCGCTGCAGGTTGCGGACCATGCCCATGTAGGCCGTGTCGCGGGTGCCGAGCACCGTGGTTTGATCAGCGCTTCGGTCAGCAGCAAAGTCGGCATGAACGTAATCCCAGAAGGCCTCTGGCAGCGAAAAATTGAAGTGCACTCCGGCGATGATCTGCATCACCCGGCCATAGCGGTTGCCCAGACCGCGCCGATAAGCGGTCTTCATCTGCGCGGCATTGGAGGTGCCGTATTCGGCGAGCGGGATGTCCGTACCGCCGCCGATCACGCAAGGCATGCTCCCAGCCCACAGCCGCTCATCGCCGATATGCTGGTAGACGAACAGATGCAGATCGCGCAGGAAGTCGAGCACGGCCCGCGGATCGGACAGCGCCGGCGTCACCAATTCCAGCAGGGCCTCGGAGAAGTCGGTCGTGATATGCGGATGGGTCAAGGCCGAGCCCAATGCCGGCGGATGCGGCGATAGCGACACGCGCCCGTCGGGGGTGACACGCAGAGTCTCTTTCTCCAATCCGACCAGACCCCGAGTCATCAGCCTGCGGATCGCGGGATCGGACACCATCTCCAGCCGCCGAGCCGGCAGCTCGGCCGTCAAGCGTTGTTCAGAGATCAAGGCGTTCAGTCTCGCATCGCCGCACGCAGCCGCTCATCAGCGCCTTGCAGAACGATCATATCGGCCAAGATGCGCGCCGCCTCCTGGGTCAGGATGCGGTCGATCACCTCTTGCTGCTTCTCGAGCGCCTCCTCGTCCACCTCATCGGCGTCTTCGTCAACCGGCTCGATACCCCGCGCGCGCAGGAAACCGGCCTTCTTTTCCTTCAGAACCTGATCGCGCCGATCGGACTCGGCCCGCCGCTCGCTCGCACTCAATGAGACCTCGTCCTGGGCCTCGATCTCGCTCAAGATACGCGCCTGATCAAACAGCATTCCGAAACCATCGTCTTTGACGATGCGCTGTGCCGAACGCTGTTTCAGGGTGTCGAGGTCGAACAGGGGCTTTGCTTCGAACCGCGCCGGCCGAATTTGCCCCCAGGGAAGCGCGTTGTCGAGAGAGCGCTCGCCATGATCGATGCCCTGTAGGCCAAGCTCGAAGCGGATGTCAGGCTCGACACCTTTGAGCTGCGTGCTGCCACCGCTGATACGATAGAACTCGGCCATTGTCAGCCGTAACCGCCCAAGCTGGGTATCATCACCCGGCACATAACGATCGAGATCGATCAGGGTCTGCACCGTGCCTTTGCCGAAGGTCGGCTCTCCAATGATGATGCCGCGACCATAGTCTTGGATCGCCCCAGCGAAGATCTCAGAAGCCGAGGCGCTGTTGCGATCGACCAGCACTGCGAGTGGGCCGCTATAGACGATCGCCGGATCAGGATCAACCTCGACCTCGACCTTTCCAAACGAGTCCTTGACCTGCACCACGGGTCCTTCCTCGATGAACAGGCCGGTCAGCTCCAAGGCTTCGGTTAATGAGCCGCCACCGTTGCCGCGCAGGTCGATGATCAGTCCGTCGACGCCATCGGCCTTCAGATCATTGAGCAATGCGCGAACATCACGCGTGGTGCTACGGAAATCCCGCTTGCCTGCCGACTCGGCTCGAAAGTCGCGATAAAAGGCCGGCACCTCGATAACGCCAACGCGCAACGCAGGTTCAGTACCGAGTTCGTCGATGACGAAATATTGCGCGGCCTGATCTTCGAGCTTGATCTCGTTGCGCACGAGCGAGACCTCACGCATGCGACCGCCGGAGGCCTCGGACTTTGGCAGCGTCTGCAGCCGAACGACCGAGCCTTTCGGGCCGCGGATCTTGTCCACGACATCCTGGAGCCGCCAGCCCACTACGTCGACCATCTCGCCATCGAGCCCCTGGCCGACGCCGATGATTCGATCTCCGGTCTGGACCTGGCCAGACTGGCGTGCAGGGCCGCCCGGAATCGTCCGCTGGATCACGGTGTACTCATTATCGGCCCGCAGAACGGCGCCAATACCCTCGAGCGAGAGCCGCATGCTGATGTCAAAGTTCTCCGAGGTGCTCGGCGACATGTAGCTGGTGTGCGGCTCGAGCGTGCGCGTGTAGGCGTTGACGAAGGCCTGATAGACATCATCCGGCGTGAACTGATGGATACGCCGGGTGATGCCGGTGTAGCGCTCGCGGAGCTGCTCACGGATCTCGTCGTCCGTCTTCTCGGCCAGCTTGAGCAGCAGGTAATCATTCTTCACCCGCTTGCGCCAGATCTCGTTCAGCTCAGCCTCGCTTGTGGCCCATTCCGCCTCATCACGCTTGAACAGATAACTTTCCTTACGGGTGAAATCGAACGGCTGCTGCAGCAGCGCGAGCGCATAGTCGATGCGCGAGTCGACCCGCATCCGATAGACGCGAAAGATGTCGAATGCCGTGTCGATCTTGCCCTTGGCGAGGTCGTCATCGAGGCGACCCGCGGTGCGACTAAAGCGTTCCACATCGCGCTCCAGAAAGAACAGCCGCCCTGGATCGAGATCGGTGAAATAGTTGTCGATCACATTAGCAGCGAAGGCATCGCTGAGCTGGAAGTCGCGATAGTGGAAGCGTTCCAACACCTTGTTGATGACAACCATGGTGCGGGCTTGGCGCTCATCCGGGAACAGCTCGGCGAGGCCGACCTCTTGGGTCTTGGCAAAGGCACCAAAGGCGACGAATGTGATCAGGATCGCGGCGCCTAGGCTCATCGCGGGACGCCACCGAAGATGATGGCCTCTTCGCTTCGCGGCAGCACGCACGCCATCCAGAGGACTCACATCCGTAGCGCGTCGCCACGGCCACTGCGGAAGGCCAAGCGATGGCTCCCCGCTAGGCGAGCGACGATTCCGGCAGGCTTGGATCAAGCCCTCTATGGTTACGGCGATGTGAACGCGTCTTATGCTCATGATCTAGCGCTTATCGAGTACGATGATCGAATTGAAAACAGAGTAGCGGCAGGGCGTGCCGAGATCAATCAAACAGATGTTGGACAGGCTGACTCGCTTCGGCTCCAGCCCTGGCTGCCACTCCAGACAGAAGCGACAAGCAGCGCCACCGAGCCGCTGCATACGGCACCACTAGCACAGCCATATCAGGCTTGCCATACGCCCGCAAACACCATCGCGACGGTACGAGAAGAACCGGTCGCGGTCGGCATAGGTGCAGTCGCTGCCACCGCTGATCGCTGCAACACCCAGTCGCTCGAGCTTTTGCCTGGCGAGCATCGGCAAGTCGGCGAGCCAGTAGCCCGGTTTCGTGGCGCGAAAGGCGGCCTCGGCATTGCGATCAATCGCACAAAAACGCGCACGCACCTCGTCGCCAACCTCAAAATGTGCCGGTCCGATGGCAGGTCCGAGCCAGGCCTGTAATCGGGCAGCAGGGCGGCCCATGCGCTGCACCGTCGCCTCGATCACACCAGCGGCGAGCCCGCGCCAGCCCGCATGGGCCGCTGCGACCACCGTACCGGCCTCATCACAGAGCAAGACCGGCAAGCAGTCTGCCGTCATCACCGCGCAGACCGCGCCCGGACCGAACGCAACCGAGGCATCGGCATCACGCCCGGTCTGCACCCTCGCCCCGTGCTCATAGACAGCGCAGCCGTGAATCTGGTTCAGCCAGGTGGGCTCAACCGGCACCCTCGCCTGTTCGCAGAGCAGCGCCCTGTTGCGCTGAACCGCAACCGGATCATCGCCGACATGCTCGGCAAGATTCAGACTCGCATAGGCCCCTTTGCTGACACCGCCTTGGCGCGTCGTGCTGATCGCCTGCACCTTGGCAGGCGCTGTCCAGTCGGGCGTGAAAAACAGCGTCATCGGGCTTCGCCATCCGCATCCTGTTGCAAAAGCGCACAGAGCGCGGCGAGATCCGCCGCCATTGGGATCTGCCAGTGCATCGGCTCACCGCTAGCCGGGTGGATCAAGCCAAGCCCGATGGCATGTAACGCTTGGCGCGGAAATGCACCTAAAGCGGCGGCCAACTCCGGCCGAATGGCGTCCGCAACGGCGCGCGACCTCGTTCCGTAAACAGGATCGCCTATCAAAGGGAAGCCCAGATGCGCCATGTGCACCCGGATCTGATGCGTGCGCCCGGTCTGTAGCTGCACCGCGACCAAGCTATGCCGACGATAACGCACCAACACCCGATAATCGCTCACCGCGGGCCGACCACCCGCCACTACCGCCATCGCCGTGCGTCTTGTGGGATGGCGACCGATCGGGGCCTCGACTCGACCGTTGAGGTTGGGTGCACCGACCACCAAGGCCCGATAATCGCGCTTAACGCTACGCGCCTTCAGCTGATCGACCAGAGAGCGATGCGCGAGCAGGCTCCTCGCGACGACCATCAGCCCCGTGGTGTCCTTATCCAGGCGGTGGACGATACCGCATCTGGGCAGTTCCGCGAGGCCTGGAGCATGGTGCAAGAGCGCGTTCTGCAGCGTACCATCGGGATGGCCAGCTGCCGGATGCACGACCAGACCGGGCGGTTTGTTGACCACGAGCAGGTGCTCATCTTCAAACTCGATGTGCAGCGGGATCGGCTGCGGCAGACAATCTCCAACGCGCTCGAGCAACGGCTGGACCAGCACCTGCTCGGCCCCGCGTACGCGCTCCTTCGGTCGCGATCTGTGCCCGTCGAGCAACACCCGTCCTTGTTCGATCCAAGCCTGCAGGCGGCTACGCGAGAACGCCGGTAACAACTCAGCAAGCACCTGATCAAGCCGCCGCCCGGCATGCTCGGGCTGCAAGCGCAACTGCTGTGTCTCTGCCTCCTCTAGCCGAGTCTGCTGCAAGCGGGGCAGCTCAAGCTCGGCAGGCGCACGCGGATTCGGATTAATGGCTTGGGCTGGTTCTGTGACAGTCACGGCGATTCAGTATACTGGCGAGATTGTGACGCCGACGGCGTTCTCGGCGATTATCGGCAGGCATCCACATGATCCGAACCCTAGTGATAACCCTCATCGCTGCCGCCCTACTGAGCGGTTGCGGCATCCTCGGCAAGGAGTTCGATGAGACCGAGGGTTGGTCGGCGAACGAACTCTACAATAAGGCCGCGCGCGAACTCGACGCCGCCAACTACAAACGTGCCATCGAACTCTACAAGAAGCTCGATGCACGCTACCCGTTTGGTCGTTACGCGATGCAAGGCCAGCTCGATATCGCCTATGCCTACTACAAGGGCGACGAGCCGGAGCAAGCGATCGCCGCCGCGGACCGCTTCATCAAGCTCTACCCGCAGAATCCCTTTGTCGACTACGCCTACTACCTCAAGGGCATCGTCAACTACAACCGAAGCATCGGCTTCCTTGACCGGTTTGTGCCGATCGATACCGCTCAGCGCGACCCTGGCTCGGCACTGGACGCCTTCAACGACTTCGCCGAACTGGTGCGTCTTTATCCAGACAGCAGATATGCCGCAGATGCGCGCCAGCGCATGTTACACCTGCGTAACAATCTGGCTGAGGGTGAACTCCATGTCGCGCGCTATTACATGGAGCGCGGTGCCTATGTCGCGGCGGTCGCCCGCGCCCAATACGTCGTCGAGCGCTTCCAGCGAACGACCGCTGTCGAGGACGCACTGGAGCTGATGGCCCAAGGCTATCAGAGACTGGGTAAGGACGATCTCGCCACGGACGCACGCCGTGTGCTAGTGATGAACCGAGAGGCGGGTCGATTTATCAACGACGACCCAGAGCCCGGTGAGGTCAGTCTTGCACGGCGGGTCTGGGATTATCTGAGCCTAGACGAGAACTGATCCAATCCCGAGCGGCCGGCCCTTGGGCCGGCAACCGCTGCTCGTAGGTTGGTTGAGAGGGAATGAATCGCGTTCGATTCAGGTTAAATCGCGGCTTCGTTCTCCTCACCGGTGCGGATGCGCACGACGCGATCGACCGGGCTCACAAAGATCTTGCCATCGCCGATCTTGCCGGTGCGAGCGGCCTTGGTGATGGCTTCGACGCAGACGTCGAGCTGGTCATCGGCCACCACCAGCTCGACCTTGACCTTCGGTAAGAAATCGACCACGTACTCGGCGCCCCGATAGAGTTCGGTATGCCCCTTTTGGCGGCCAAAACCCTTGACTTCGATCGCGGTCATGCCGGAGATGCCGGCCTGTGACAGTGCCTCGCGGACGTCGTCGAGCTTAAACGGCTTGATGATGGCTTCGACCTTCTTCATGCGAATCTCCTTTCAACCTCTTGGCTGGGTTGCGGGTGAGTATAAGAGCCTGTCCGAGGATTGACCATCCCGATGCACGCAGGGTTCTCCAGGCATGACAAGAACCTGCATCGATAGCGACGATCTGTCGACCTGCAAGTCGTTCTACAAGCCGACCAGTTAAGTCAACCAGTTCAGTCGACTGGTAACCGGAAGCGCTGGGCGCCTCAACTAGGCAACACGTGCTTCAGCGTCCGGATGAGCGACGCGCTGGGTTTGCTAACTGCTCAGCGACGCTGCGTCCAAGCAGCGCGGGCGAGCGTACGATGAACACACCAGCCGCCTGCAACGCCGAGTATTTGGCCTCAGCGGTCCCGCCGCCACCGCTGACGATCGCCCCAGCGTGACCCATCCGCTTACCGGGCGGGGCCGTCACGCCAGCAATGTAAGCGACAACCGGCTTTGTCATCCGCTGCTGCACAAAGGCCGCAGCAGCCTCTTCGGCATCGCCGCCGATCTCCCCCACCATCAGCACCGCATCGGTGTCAGGATCATCCTCGAACAGTGCCAGACAGTCGACGAAATCGAGACCATGGATCGGATCGCCACCGATGCCGATACAGGTGCTCTGGCCGAGCCCCTCGGCGGAGGTTTGCTCAACCGCCTCGTAGGTGAGCGTACCGGAACGCGAGACGATACCAACCCGCCCCGGCCTGTGGATGGCGCCCGGCATGATGCCGATCTTGCAGGCACCGGGGGTGATGACGCCGGGGCAATTCGGCCCGATCAGCACCGATGGGCTGCGCGCTAGGGCCGCCTTCACCTTGAGCATGTCTAGTACCGGGATGCCCTCGGTGATGCAGACGATGACCTGGATACCCGCATCGGCTGCCTCCAGGATCGCATCGGCGGCATAGGCCGCTGGCACATAGATCATGGTTGCCTCGGCGCCGGTCTCGCGCACCGCGGCATGCACCGTATCGAACACCGGCAGCCCGAGATGCTGCTGACCGCCCTTCCCCGGCGTGACGCCGCCAACCATGCGAGTGCCATAGGCCATGGCCTGCTCGCTGTGGAAGCTGCCTTGGCGACCAGTGAAGCCCTGGCAGATAACCCGCGTCGATGCATCAACCAACACACTCATGACTGTTCTCCGACGCTCGCCTGCGCATGAGCTGCCCGATCGGCAGCGACCTCAGCCTGGAGTTCGGCCTCGAGCCCGGCTCGCGTCGCGGCCGCCGCAGCGACAACCTTGTTCGCAGCATCCGTCAGCGTCGCCGCGGTCTCGATCGCGAGATCGCTTTGTGCCAGCCGCTGCAGCCCAAGCTCGGCGTTGGTGCCCTCTAGACGCACCACCACCGGCACCGTCACCCCAACCTCCTTGACCGCCGCAAGGATACCCTCGGCAATCAGATCACAGCGCACGATGCCACCAAAGATGTTTACCAGGACAGCGGCGACCTTATCGTCGCTCAGCACCAACTGGAAGGCCCGCGCGACACGCTCTGCAGTCGCGCCGCCGCCAACGTCGAGGAAATTGGCCGGCGCGCCGCCATGCAAGGCAATCAGATCCATGGTCGCCATCGCCAAACCAGCGCCATTGACCATACAGCCAATGTCGCCATCAAGGCTGATATAACTCAAGCCCTCGGCACGCGCTGCAACCTCACGCGCGTCTTCCTGGCTCGGGTCATGCAGCGCCGCCAGCTGCGGGTGCCGATATAAAGCGTTGTCGTCAAGCTCGATCTTGGCATCGAGCGCGATGAGTTCGCCATCGCTCGTCAGCACCAGCGGGTTGATCTCGACCAGGCTCGCGTCGCATTCGGTGAACAGCTGGTAAAGGCTGCCCAAGAGCTTGGCAAAGGCGCGCTGTTGATCGGGCTCCAGACCAAAGTGCAGTCCGATCTGCCGACTCTGCCAGGGCCGCAGCCCAAACACGGGTTCGATGCGCGAGACCAGCAGCGCCTCCGGATCACTGGCCGCGACCTGCTCGATGTCCATACCGCCAGCAGCCGAGGCCATGATCAGGATACGCTCGGCAGCACGATCCACCAGAAGCGCCAGATAGAACTCGCGCTCAACCTCAACCGGCGCCTCTAACAGCAGTCGCGACACGGGCAATCCCTCAGGCGTCGTCTGCGCGGTCACCAAAGGCTTGCCCAGCAGTTCCCGCGCCGCGCGCTCGAGCTCAGCGTCCGATGCGCAGCGGCGCACGCCACCGGCCTTGCCGCGGCCACCCGCATGCACCTGCGCCTTGAGCATCATCGGCAGGCCAACCGAGGTCGCGCCCAGACGCATCTCATCCAGCGTCTCGGCAACGCTTGATGCAGGCACCGGGATGCCAAATTGGGTGAACAGCTGTTTGGCTTGATACTCGTGCAGGTTCATCGGCACTCAATCGAACTTAAGGGTGTTGCTTAAAGGTGTTGTCCGCATGATCACAGCGCAGCCGCCAGTGGCTCGCGCTGCTGCGCGGCAGGATCGCGTATTCTGCGGGATTCGCGAGCAACGACCAAGTGCCAGGTCCCACCGACCCGAGCACCATGCTCGAGCACGATGCTGTCGTAGAGAGACCCATGCGCCCTCGCTTCACCCGCAGACTGACCCGCCAAGGTCCGGCAGAACGCCCCAGCTTCGATGGACGCGACAGCCTGCCCTGGCTGTTTTTATCGCGGCTGCTGCTGGTCCTGGTCTTACTGTCGGTACTCTCGCTCGCCGATACCGCGAGCTGGCTCCCGCAAGTCACTGATCCCTGGGACGCCCGTCGACTACTGCTATGGCAGACCGCCCTGATCCTGCTGAGTGGACCCATGATGCTGGCCGGTTGGCCAAGGCGCGATCAGCAGGTTCAGTTGGCCGTCTATGTGGATATCACCTTCGCCATCCTTCTGATTCATCTCAGCGGCGGCATCGCGGCCGGCTTCGGGCTGTTACCCGTTGTTGCTGTCATCTGGGGTGCCATCCTACTCGAGGGGCGGCAATCTCTGCTGTTCGCCGCGCTCGCCTCGCTGGGGGTGATCAGCCAACAGTTTTACGCCGATCTCTACCAAGACAGGGTTCACGGCAGCTATTTGGAGGCGGGACTGCTCGGGCTGGTCTACTTTTCGGTCGCCGTGCTCGCGCATCTGCTCTCACAACGCTTGCGCGCCATCGAGCGGCTCGCCGCGCGCCGCCAGCTCGATATCGCCGACCTCTCCAAGCTCAATGACTATGTCATTCAGCAGCTCAGCACAGGGGTCCTGGTGATCGACGGTGAGCGCCGCATCCGACTCCTCAACGCCGCCGCACAGCGGCTGCTGAATGATCCGCGCGCGCAGCGAGGAGTCGAGCTCAAACGGGTCGCACCGGAGCTGTTCGACTGGTTCGAGCGCAGCCTCGCTGGCGAGCCGGGATTCGGACTCAGTCTGCGCTTGAACCAACGCGACCTACGGCCAGCACTGCAGCTGCTTGGCGTGAACCGACCCCACGGCGCCCTCATCTATCTTCGCGATGAACAAGAGCTGCTGCGCCAGGCCCAGGAGGTCAATCTGGCATCGCTCGGACGGCTCTCAGCAAGTATCGCCCACAATATCCGCAACCCACTCTCGGCAGTGACCCATGCCAGCCAACTGCTTGCTGAATCACCGCAGCTGGGACCGGAAGATCAGACATTGCTCGACATCATCCGCCGTAACGCGCGCCGCCTGGATGAGACCGTCAACAGTGTGCTCGAACTCTCCCATCGGCATCGCGCCGAGCTGCGTCGCATCGCACTCAACAGCTGGCTCGAAGCGGCCTGTGATGAATACCGCGACCAGCACCAGCTGACCCACCAAGAACTCGCCTTAGGATGTCCCAAGGCAACCTGTTGGGTTGTGTCCGATCCGCGCCATTTGCGCCAGATCTTCAACAACCTCAGTGATAACGCGCGCGAGCACGGCAAAGACCGGCAGGGACACTGCAGAATGCGTTGGACGCTTGAGCAAGACCCAGACGCCAAAACCGTCGAGATGCGCCTCTGCGACCATGGACCTGGGGTTCGCGCTGAGCAGCGCCAGACCATCTTCGAGCCGTTCTTCACCACTGCCGCCAGCGGCACTGGGCTCGGGCTCTACGCCGCGCAGGCGCTTGCCGAAGCCATTGGGGCGCGGCTGGAGTATAGTGATGGCCCGCAAGGCGGCAGCTGCTTCAGCCTGATTTTCGACGACTGAGCCGCCCATTGGCGGAGGCTATTTCTGTCAACGCTCATCTCGTCTTGCTGGTCTTTCGCTCGCCTTCTGCGTCGCGTCACCGGTCACCGAGTCCCGCCATTGCTGCCGCCGATGACGCTGTTTGAAGGCAAACGAACATCCTGCGCAATTCGATACTGCGCAATTCGATACGAGCTTTTCCGGCAATCGCCTAAGGTCATGAGCAAGGCGCATCTCCTCATCGTCGACGACGAGCCAGACATCCTCGAGCTGGTGACCATCACCTGCGCGCGCATGGGTGTCGGCACCCAGCGCGCGCAAACCCTCGCCGAGGCCCACCACCACCTGGAACAGCAAGCCTTCGACCTTTGTCTGACCGACATGCGCCTACCGGACGGCAATGGCATCGACCTGGTGCGACTCATCACCAAACAGTACCCGAACCTGCCGGTGGCCATGCTCACCGCCTACGGCAGCATGGATTCCGCCGTCGCGGCGATGAAAGCTGGGGCTTTCGACTTCGTCTCCAAGCCGGTCGACCTGCAGGTCTTGCGCAACCTGATCGGGGCCGCGCTGAAGCTGGGCGCACCAGCGTCCTCGGCGACACCTGACAAGCAGAGCCAAACGCTGATCGGAGACTCCGCGGCGATTCGCGAGACCCGAGCGCTGATCGCCAAGCTGGCGCGCAACCAGGCACCGGTCTTCATCACCGGCGAGAGTGGCACCGGCAAGGAACTCGCGGCCAGGCTGATCCATCTCCAAGGCCCGCGGCGCGAGTATCCATTCGTGCCGGTCAACTGCGGTGCCATTCCTGCAGATCTGATGGAGACTGAGCTATTCGGTCATCGTAAGGGCAGTTTCACCGGTGCCGTCAGCGATCAGGCCGGGCTGTTCCAAGCCGCCCAGGGGGGCACACTGTTCCTCGACGAGATCGCCGATCTGCCGCTGCCGATGCAGGTCAAGCTGCTGCGCGCGATCCAACAAAAGAGCGTCCGGCCCGTCGGCAGCGAGACCGAGATCGAGGTCGACGTGCGCATCATCAGCGCCAGCCACCGCAATCTCGATGACGAGGTCGAGCGCGGCAACTTTCGCCGCGACCTCTACTACCGCATCGATGTCATCGAGTTGCTGATGCCACCGCTGCGCAGCCGCCCGGAGGATATTCCGCCGCTCGCTGATCACATCCTCAGCCAGATCGCCGAGACCAGCACAACACCAAAAAGGCAGCTGAGTGACGCCGCCCTGAACAGACTCACGGCGCATTCGTTCCCAGGCAACGTGCGGGAGCTGCAAAATCTGCTCGAGCGCGCAACAGCGTTGGCCGACGACATCAAACTGGAACCCGAGGATCTGTACCTGCCGGCGGATCGCCCCATCCAGGCGCGAACCAAGGCGGTGCAAGCAGAGGAGATCGATCGGCAGCCGCTCGGCGATCAGCTCGATGAGATCGAGCGTCGCGCGATTCTAGAGACATTGGACGCGACGCACTGGAATCGCACCGCGGTAGCCAAGCAACTGGGCATGACGACGCGCTCGCTGCGCTACCGGCTGAACAAGCTGGGACTTTCTTGAGACGGTCAACCTTAGGCGCATGGCGCCGCCCACCTCGGTGGATGAATGGCGCGAGATTCACGTTAAAACAAGTCCGGTAGGATATCGAATCGTGATGGCTTCTCAGACACCTGGATCAGCGGTAGAACTGGCTCCGGCCAGCAATCTCCGCTCGGCTGGTTCCAGCTCGGCTGGTTCCAGCTCATCCAGCCTCAGCTCAGACCGCTTCAGCGCATCAGGCGCGAGCCCCAAGGCCCCGCCTGAACGAAACACCGGAGACCCTTTTCTCGACTGGTTTCGTCACTGTACGCCTTACATCCATGCCCATCGCGGTCGCACCTTCGTCATCGCATTTGGCGGTGAGGCGCTGGATGACGCACGCCTGCCGGAGCTGGTGCACGACATCGCGCTATTGCATGGGCTGGGCATCCGGCTGGTGTTGGTCCATGGCGCGCGACCGCAGATCGAGCGCCGTCTGGCGGAGCGCGGCACCGCGTTTCAGTACATCGACGGGCTGCGCGTCACCGATGATGCCGCCCTCACCTGTGTCAAGGAGGCGACAGGCGCCGCGCGGGTCGAGATCGAGGCCCTACTCTCCTTTGGCCTCGCCAACTCGCCGATGGCCGGGGTCCGCATCCCGGTGGCCTCGGGCAACTTTGTCTTTGCGCGACCGATCGGGGTGCTCAACGGCGTCGACTATCAGCACACCGGTGCAGTGCGCCGTATCGACCGTGTGTCGCTGACCCAGCGGCTTGATCAGGGCGCGGTCGCGCTCATCCCTCCGATCGGCTATTCGCCGACCGGCGAGGTCTTCAATCTCACCGCCGCCGACGTCGCTCGCGCGGTCGCGATCGCGCTCGAGGCCGACAAGCTCATCTTCTTGGTCGAAGGTGACGGGCTCGTAGACGGACCTACCGCCGCAACCCCAGATGAATCTGCAACTCAAGCGCACGACCCCACAACACAAGCGCGCAAGATACGCTCTCACCTACTCGGGGCTGAGGTCGCGGCCCTGCTGGCCCAGACCCAAACACAGGCCCAAGCGCAACCCCACACCCAAACGCTCGGCGAAGACCTCGCGCAAGCGCTGCGAGCAGGTGCCGAGGCCTGTGAGCACGGCGTCGCACGAGTCCATCTGGTTGGCCGCAACGACCCCTCGGCGCTGCTGCGTGAGCTGTTCACACGCGATGGCGCCGGCACCCTGATGACCGGCGAGCCTTTTGAACGGCTGCGCGCCGCCCAGAGCACCGACATCCCCGGCATCCGCAGATTGCTGGAACCCATGGAGCGCGCCGGCATCCTCGTTCCTCGCTCGGCCGAAGAGCTGGAGCTGGTGATCGACCGTTTTCAGGTCACCGAGATGGACGGCACCATCATCGCCTGCGCCTCGCTGCTCGAGTTTCCGCATGCGCAGATCGGCGAACTCGCCTGCGTCGCCGTGCACCCGGCGTATCGCGCCCGGGGCCGTGGCGATCGGCTGCTCACGCACATGGAAGCTCAAGCGCGCGCGCATGGCCTCGAGCGGCTGTTCGTCCTCACGACTCAAACGGCGCACTGGTTTCGCGAGCGCGGCTTTCTACCAGGGAGTATCGAAGATCTCCCCGAGGAGCGGCGGCGTCAGTACAACGAAGCACGTAACTCGCAGATCTATATCAAGCCACTCCTAGCGCAGCGCTGACCATTGCACGCTCAAGTAAGCCTATGACGTCTGTTCGTCGCCAACGATCAAGCCAACGATCAAGCCAACGATCAAGCCAACGATCAAGCCAACGATCACGCCTTCGATATCGGCACGCGCCTCGCCAGGCCAAGACCGCCTGTTGGCTCGCGGCGCTGTTATTGCTCACGGCACTGCTTCAGCTCGCGGGGCTGTCTATCGGAACGGCCAGCGCTCAGGCCGAGCAGCAACCAGGAGCCACGCTGAGCGTCCAGCCAACGGTCTCACGCGAGCAGGTCGAGGCCAAGCTCAACGCGCTCGCGCAGAACACCGATCTGACCGAAGAGGCCAAGAAAAACCTCACCGAGCACTATCGCAGCACGCTGAGCAACTTGGAGCGGCTGAACAGTTTCCAAGCGCAAGCCAGGAGCTACTTCGAGGCGCTGGAGACGGCACCGATCGAGGCGGCCGCGCTGCGCACTGAGCTCGACGCGTTGAAGGCGCCGAGCGACCCACCGGTTGAGCTTGCAGAAACGGTGACCGTCGCCGAGATCGAACAAAGGCTGGCGCGCGAGCAGGCCGAAGCGGCCTCGATCGAAGCCCAATTGAGCAAGCTCAACGAAACCCTGAGTGGTCAACCCGAACAGCTCGATAACGTGCGCCGGCGCCTGACCGAAGCGCCTCAGGAACTGACTCAGATCGACGAGGAGATTACGCGACCCCAGCCCAACGGGCAGAGCGAGGAGGCCCGTCAAGCCCGCCTCTGGGATCTCGAGACCGAGCGCGATGCACTGCGCGCTGAGATGATGATGCTCGACCAGCAGATCCTCAGCGCCGACGCGCGCCGGCAGCTCGCCGAAGCCCAACGCGAGCAACGCACCTCGGCACTGCAGCGGCTGCGGCTGCGTCGAGCCTATCTCGAGAATGAAGCAGACCGACTCCGCTCCATCGAGGCCGAGCGCGCACGCCAAGAAACCGAATCCGCTGCGCGTGAGCTCGGCGATGCAGATCCGATTTTGCGCAACCTCGCAGAGAAGAACCGAGAGGTCAGCAACACCATCAGCGCCGTGACTGAGGCGCTGAGTCAGCTCGATGAGCAGCAGGCAGCGCTGGAGCAGCGGCTGCGCGAGACCCAGACAGACCTCAAGGACGCCCGAGCGCGCATCAGTGCGGCGGGCCTGAGCCAAGCGGTTGGGCAGATCCTGGTCGACGAGCGAACCGATCTACCGGACGCGAGCAGCCTGCGTGAACAGGCCGCTCGCCGCGCCGAGAAAATCGCCGAGCTGACGCTGAGCCAATTGCGCCTCAGCGAGGCGCTCCGTGGGCTCGCGAACATCGATACTGCCGTTGCTCAAGCGCTCGCCGAAGCAACCCCGGAGGGTGCCGGCGACCTGACACCTGAGCAGCAAGCGCAGCTGGAGGCACCGCTGAGGCAGCAACTGCTGAGGCAGCGTGACCTGTTGCAACGTGCGTTGCGACTGCAGGAAAGCTATCAACGCGCGCTCGGTGACCTCGACTTCACTGCCGACCAGTACAGCGATCTGGTCAATCGATACCGCGATTTCTTGGCCGAGAACCTACTGTGGGTGCGAAGCGCGACCCCGATCACGCAGCAGCCATTCGCGGCGCTACCGAAAGCCGTCTGGTGGTTGACCGCCCCAGAGCAGTGGGCACAGGTTGTCGATACCTTGGCCCAAACCGCCGCTTCATCGGCCCTGTTCTGGCTTGGTGTTGCGGTTGTCATTGGGCTACTGGTGCTCGGACCATCGATACGTCGACGAATTCGCAGCTCTGCCGAGCCGATGCGCCGCATCAGCACCGACCGCTTCATCTACACCGTTTCCGCACTCGGCCTGACGCTCTTGGTCGCGTTGCCCTGGCCATTACTCAGTGCCCTGCTCGGATGGCAGCTGAGCATCGCCCCGCAGGTGCATCCATTTACCCTCGCCGTTGGCAACGGCCTGCTCGCGATCGTGCTCCCGTTCTACTATCTGCGGGCATTTCGACTGCTGTGCATGCCCGGCGGCGTCGCCGCACGGCACTTCCGCTGGGACTCGGAGACGCTCATCCAGCTGCGGCGTGGATTCCAGATCGCCGCGCTGCTGCTGCTACCGATCGGCTTCACCGCTGAAACCATTGCCTTCGCCCAAGATCCGGCCTTCGATGGCACCCTGGTCCGGCTCACGTTGGTGCTGCTCTGCCTTGGACTCGCGGCACTCACGGCCTGGCTGATCCACCCGCAGCGCGGCGTCTTCAAAGCGCTGCTTGCCGAGCAGCCAGAGGGCTTGCTCAACCGGCTGCGGTTCATCTGGTACCCGCTCTCGGTGCTCATGCCAAGCGCACTCGCCGTCCTCGCGCTCGCCGGATACGTCTACACGGCGGGCACCCTGTTGGCTTCGGTGGCCGCTCAGCTTTGGCTAGCCCTGGCACTCGTCGTCCTGCATCAGTTGATCGTGCGCTGGCTGATCCTGACCCGCCGTGGCCTTGCGCTCGAGGCTGCGCTGGAGCGGCGCGCGCAGCGCGAGGCCCAGCGTGAAGCGCTGCAACAAGGCGCGCAGCGGGTCGAGCTGACGGACGACTCGGTCGACCTAGCCGCGCTCGATAGCCAGACCCGGAAACTGCTCAACAGCAGCATCGCCATCATCGCGGCCGTTGGCATTTGGGTGATTTGGTCGGATGTCTTACCCGCGCTGAACCTGTTCGAGGGGATCACGCTCTGGAGCTATACGGCCATGGTTGACGGCGCCAAGGAACTGGTGCCAGTGACCTTGGCTGATCTCGGACTGATCCTGGTGATCGCCACAGCGGCGCTGATCGCAGTTAAGAACCTGCCGGCACTGCTCGAAATCTTGCTGCTGAAGAACACCGAGGTCAGCACCAGCGGGCGCTATACGCTGGTCACCTTGACCCGTTATACGATTACTGCGGTGGGTCTGCTGCTGATCGTGAGCACCCTCGGCCTGCAGTGGTCACAAGTGCAATGGCTGGTGGCGGCGCTCAGCGTCGGTATCGGCTTCGGGCTGCAGGAGATCGTAGCCAATTTCATCAGCGGCTTGATCATCCTCTTTGAGCGCCCGGTGCGGGTTGGTGATACGGTGACCATCGGCGACACCACCGGCACCGTTACCCGGATTCAGATCCGCGCCACCACCATCCGCAATTGGGATAAGCAGGAGCTGCTGGTGCCCAATAAGGAGTTCATTACCGGGCGCTTGCTGAACTGGACCCTGACCGATCAGCTGAACCGGGTGGTGATTCCGGTCGGCGTCGAATACGGCAGCGATACACGCAAGGCGCTTGCCCTGCTGACCGAGGTCGCCGCCGAGCATCCGAAGATCCTCGATGATCCAGCGCCCATGATCACCTTTGAAGGCTTCGGTGATAATGCGCTCAACCTCGTGCTGCGCTGTTATCTCGACACCCTCGAGTTCAGGCTGCTGGTGCTGACCGAGCTGCATCAGGCGATCGACGACAAGTTCCGCGCGGCCAGAATCGGCATCGCCTTCCCGCAGCGCGACATCCATCTGCGCTCGGCCGAGCCGATTGAGATCATGATGCGTCGCCCGCCAGCACTCCCTGCTGATTCAGCGCACAGCGACGAGCCAGCGCCTTGATGCGAGCGTCGTTCGCCCTGACCCGCAGACCCGCAGCGCCATGACGCACCAGCATCCCGCCCCTACCGACGCCAAAGGCGACTATACTCAGTATCCGATGCCGCCAACGCTACCGAGGATCGCATGGCCGACGCCGCCGTTTCCGTCGCCCCAGCCGCCGAGCACCTGCCCTCAGCACCACCCGACAGCTTTGCCGCCGTGGACCTGGGCTCGAACTCGTTCCATCTGCTGGTCGCGCGCGTCGACGGCGGCAGCCTTCAGGTCATCGATCGCTACAAAGAGATGGTGCGCCTCGGCGAGGGGCTGACCGAAGACAAGTACCTCGATCCCGAAGTCGCCGAACGCGCCCTGGCCTGCTTGGAGCGTATCGGTCAGCGCCTGCGCGGCGTCGATCCGGACAATGTGCGCATCGTCGGCACCAACACCCTGCGACAATTGCGCCCGGAAACGTACTTCGTGGAAGCCGCCGAAGCCGTCCTTCAGCACCCCATCGAGGTCATTGCCGGACGTGAGGAGGCGCGCCTGGTCTATTTAGGGGTTGCGCACGGACTCGCCATCGGCGACGAGAAACGCCTGGTAGTCGACATCGGCGGCGGCAGCACCGAACTGATCGTCGGCCAGGGTTTTAGCGCCACGCTGCGCGAGAGCTTGCATATGGGCTGTGTCAGCATCTCGCGACGCTACTTCGCCGGCGACAAGATCAGCGCCAAGCTGATGGATCGAGCCGAGCTGGCCTGCGCGCTGGAGATTCGCCCGGTGCGCGAGCTGTTTCGCCAAGCAGGCTGGACTACGGCGACTGGAAGCTCAGGCACCATCAAGGCCATCGCGGCGGTGATGGCGGCCGAAGGCTGGAGCGATGACGGCATCACTGGCGACGGACTCGCCAAGCTGCGCGAGGCCATGATCGACTGTGGCAAGGTCTCAGCACTTGAACTCAAGGGACTGAGCGATGAACGCCGACCCGTCTTTGCCGGCGGTGTCGCCGTGCTACGGGCGGTGTTTCAGAACCTGGCGATCGACAAGATGCGGGCCTCAGACGAGGCGCTGCGCGAAGGGCTGATCTATGAGATGGTGGGACGCGTTCACCATGAGGACGTGCGCGAGCGCACCGTCGCGACCCTCTGCCGCCGCTTCGATACCGATCCTGAGCATGCCGGGCGGGTCCGCGACACGGCCCTTGAGCTCTACGCGCAAGTGCGCGAGTCCTGGGCGCTGAGCCACGACAATCATCCGAAGATGCTCGGCTGGGCCGCTGAGTTGCACGAGATTGGGCTCGCGGTCTCGCACAGCCAGTACCAGAAGCATGGCGCCTATTTGCTGCGCAACGCTGATCTCTCGGGCTTCACACGCCAAGAGCAGGATGCGCTCGCGGCCTTGGTCTTAGGCCATCGGCGCAAGTTTCCGATCGACATCTTCATGGCCTTGCCGCGCCCTGTTCGCGAGTGCGGCCGGCGACTGACGATCCTGCTGCGGCTGGCTGTACTGATGCACCGCGGCCGCTCAGCCAGCGCCGAGCCGAACCCCCATTTGGAGGCCGATGGCGAGACCCTGCGACTGCGTTTTCCGACGCATTGGCTTGATGACCACCCGTTGACACGGCTGGAATTCGAGGAGGAGGGAGCGCGTCTCGCCGCCGCCGGCATCACACTGGACGTCGGTTGATCACAGTTTGTCCAAGGTGCCGCAAGCCTTACGGATTAACCCAACCCGAGCCTGCTTGCTGGTAGAATCCCGGCGGGCGAGGTTTCCGTCTGCAGCACCGAAATCGAGGCGAACCTCGCCACAAGCTCGGCTAATGGACATAGCACATCGCCACCGCGGACGATGAAACGCTTGTTTTACGGTAACCTTCACCATCCAAAAAACCCCGCCCCAGACACCGAATAACGGAGGATACTCATCATGGCCAAACTCTTTTCCGCAGACTGGATGAACCATCTCAAAGACGCATGGAACAACGATCCTGAGGTCAGCGGCAAGCTCGCCGAGATCGGCTTCAACTCCATTATCTCCTGTGGATTCAAGGATGAGACCGACCCGCGAGGCGTCTTCGTAGTCGAGAACGGCATATGTGTACGCGCTGGAGATTGGTCAGGCGAGAGCCCCGATTGGGACATGCGCGCCGACATGAAAGACTGGCTGAAATGGGTCGAGAAAGGCATCGGTATGGTCGGCATGGGGACCGCCTACGCCACCGGTAAGCTCAAGTTCAAGACCGGTGACTACTCGGCAATGATCAAAGACCCGCGTATGGCCGGGCCTTTCGTCAAGAGCTTCAACCTGATGAAGCAGATCGGCACCGACGAGCTCGGTTGATCGACGTGAGCTGACGCAGAGTGCTCACCTGTTGCGTCCCTGCAACGCGCAGCGCGAGCTAGGCTCAAACCCGCCGCAAGGCGGGTTTTTTGATGGGGGCACCTTTAACAAATTGATCGAAGGCAATAATAACGATGGTCAAGCGCAGGGATTTGCGCCATATCAGGGACGAAATGCCGCATTCGGCGCAGTCTTATCGCTCAGACTCGGGGCGATGATGCCTCTAGAACTCGCACCGATTACCGACCGGAGGGCAATCCATGCGCAGTCTCCCCAGCTTGCGCGAACCCTGCATCAGACAGCGGCACGCTGAACGCGCGGCCATGCGGCATCGGCGCATCGCTGCCAGCACGCTCGGCCGATTCCTCACGACCTGCCTGCTTGCCCTGACGCTGAGCTTCGTTGGCCAGTACGCCAGCGCCGAGCGCAGCGGCTGGCCAACGCCACCCGCCTCTGAGACCTCAGGGCCACAGATCTCCGGACCATTACGCGGCGGTACCGCCGATCACACCAAGTTCAAGGAGCTGAAAGGACCGTTCGCCAACGGCTCCGAGGTGACCCAGGCCTGTCTCGGCTGTCATACCGAGACCGGCGAGCACTTCATGCGCAACATCCATTGGACCTGGTCGTACACTGACCCGAACACCGGTCAGCAGCTTGGCAAACGCTACCTGATCAATAACTTCTGCACCAACTCGCGTGGCAACGAGGGCATGTGCGCCCAGTGCCACGCCGGCTATGGCTGGAAGGACGAAACCTTCGACTTCACCGATGAGACCAAGATCGACTGCCTGGTCTGTCACGAGACCACCGGCACCTACTACAAGACCCCGAACAGCGAGGGCCATGCGGCCTGCTCGGTGATGCTCGAGGGCAAGCCGCCGCTCGACCTGGTCGCCGCCGCGCAAAGCGTCGACCTACCCCAGCGCGCCAACTGCGGCACCTGTCACTTCAACGGCGGCGGTGGTGACAACGTCAAACACGGCGATCTTTCGACCGCGCTGATCAAACCGCCCCGCACCCTCGACGTGCACATGGGCGTCGACGGACTCAACTTCGCCTGCAGCGCCTGCCATGTCACCAACCAGCACGTCTGGGCCGGCAGTCGCTACAACGTCATCTCCAAGGACACCGAGGGCACCGGGCTCCCCGGCCAGCGCAGCGATGTCGCCACCTGTGAATCCTGCCACGGGCTGGCGCCGCACCCGGTCGACTCTATCGCCGCCTTCAAGCTCAATGACCATGTGCAGAGCATCGCCTGCCAGACCTGCCACATCCCTGAGTTCGCGCGTGGCGGGGTGGCCACCGTGGTCGACTGGGATTGGCGCACCGCCGGCAAGACCCGCGACGGCGAGGGCTACCATGAGGAAGGCTACATCCAGGGCAACGGCGACCACCGCTACACCTATAAGTCGATCAAGGGCAACTTCACCTACGACGAGAACATCGTCCCCGAGTACGCCTGGTTCGATGGCCAGATGCGCTACACCACCATCGACACCCGGTTCGATCCGAACGCCGAGTCGATCGAGATCAACGGTTTCAGCGGCTCGCGCGGGGATGAGCGCTCACGCATCTGGCCATTCAAGCGCATGCACACCTGGCAGCCCTACGACAAGGGCAATGGCACCCTGGTCTACACCCATCTCTGGGGCGAGGACGAGGCCGCCTACTGGGGCAACTACGACATGGGCGCCGCGATCGAGAAGGGCATGGCCGACTTCGGCCTCGACTACTCCGGCGAGTACGGCTTCATCGAGACCCTCTCTTGGTGGCCAATCACGCACATGGTCGCACCCAAGGAGCAGGCCCTAGCCTGTGGTGACTGCCATACGCCTAGGAACAGCCGCCTCGCCGAGGTCAAGGGCGTCTACCTACCTGGCCGCGACCGCAACCGCTGGATCGATATCCTCGGCACGCTCCTGGTCGCTGGAATCTTCGGCGGCATCCTCATCCACGGTGGCATCCGTATCTTCTCGCCGAAGGGAGACCAACACTGATGGCCCTACATCATGTCAAGATCTTCAGCATCTTCGAACGCTTCTGGCACTGGTCACAGATGGCCCTGATCATGGTGCTGCTGATCAGCGGCTTCGGGCTGCACGGCTTCCATGGCCTGCTCAGCTTCGAGGACGCGGTGACCCTGCATACCCTGGCCGCCTTCGCCTTGTTGCTGCTGTGGGCCTTCAGCGTGTTCTGGCTCTTCACCACCGGCGCCTGGCGACACTTCATCCCGACCGGCAGCGGCCTCTGGAGTGTGCTGCGCTTCTACGTCTACGGCATCTTCAAGGGCGAGCGCCATCCTTACCGCAAGGCCTACTGGCGTAAGCACAATCCGCTGCAGGCCCTGGCCTATCTGGTGCTGAAGATCGTGCTCTTCCCCGCGATCTGGGTCAGCGGCCTGGCTTATCTGTCCTATTACGCCTGGCGCAATCTGCCGAATGCCCCGGTCTGGCTCGAGAACATCGCGCTGGTGCATACCGCCGCCGCCTTCGCGATCCTCGCCTTCGTGCTCATTCATGTGTACCTGCTCACCACCGGTCATTCCTTCCGCGAGCATGTGATGCCGATGATCACCGGCTTCGATGAGGTCGATCTCACGCCGGAAGAAGAGGCCTATCTGCGCACCGATGAGCCGTCACAAATCCGTTAGCAGGCTGCGGTAGGTTTGATGCCCAACAGAAAAAAGGCCCCGAACCGGGGCCTTTTTGTCACCGGCGCTCAGCACAATCTGCTACAGCACCGGGGTCTGTGATCAGGGGGTCGCGATTAGTTCCGCGACTTATCGACCAACTGCTTCTCGCGAATCCAGGGCATCATCTCGCGCAGACGGCTGCCGACCTGCTCGATCTGATGCTCCTGCGAGAGACGGCGCATCGCCTTCATCGACGGCGCGCCAGCCTGATTCTCGAGCGTGAACTCCTTGGCGAACTGACCGGTCTGGATCTCGCGCAGGATCTTGCGCATCTCCTCGCGGGTCTCCTCGGTGATGATGCGCGGGCCGCGGGTCAGGTCGCCGTATTCGGCGGTGTTGCTGATCGAGTAGCGCATGTTGGCGATGCCGCCCTCGTAGATTAGGTCGACGATCAGCTTGACCTCGTGCAGACACTCGAAGTAGGCCATCTCCGGCTCGTAGCCGGCCTCGACCAGGGTCTCGAAACCCATCTGGATCAGCGCGGTGAGGCCGCCGCAGAGCACCACCTGCTCGCCAAAGAGATCGGTCTCGCACTCCTGGCGGAAGCTGGTCTCGATGATGCCAGCGCGCCCGCCACCGTTGGCCGAGGCATAGGCCATCGCGATATCTCGCGCCTTACCGCTGGCGTCTTGATGCACCGCGATCAAGC
Organism: Halochromatium roseum; assembly: GCF_016653315.1. Classification (GTDB taxonomy): domain Bacteria; phylum Pseudomonadota; class Gammaproteobacteria; order Chromatiales; family Chromatiaceae; genus Lamprobacter; species Lamprobacter roseus. The sequence goes on from NZ_NHSH01000085.1 coordinate 30,999, forward strand.
TCGGCACGCCGCCGCCCTGGGTGTAGGTGGAGCGCACCAGATGACCCGGTCCCTTGGGCGCGATCATGATCACGTCCAGATCCGCGCGCGGCTCGATCTGGCCGAAGTGGATATTGAAGCCATGCGCGAAGGCCAGTGCCGCGCCCTGCTTGATGTTCGGTGCGACCTGATCGCGATAGAGCTTGGCCTGGTGCTCATCGGGTGCCAGGATCATCACCACGTCGGCACCGCTGACCGCTGCTGGAATGTCCTTGACCGCAAGCCCAGCGTCCGCGGCCTTGGCGGCCGAGCTGGACCCCGCGCGCAAGCCGACAACGACATCGACACCAGAGTCCTTGAGATTGTTGGCGTGGGCATGGCCTTGCGAGCCGTAACCGATGATCGCGACCTGCTTGCCCTGAATTAGCGAAAGGTCGGCGTCTTTGTCGTAATAAACATTGATGGCCATGATGGCTCCTAAGTTGATTGAGGACACCTGGATCGGTAAGCCCCTTTGAATCAATGGGCCTTGGGCCCGAAAAGCGTTGTTGAACCGCAAATTTCGCAGATGAACGCAGAGAAGAATGACCTTGAGACTCTAACCAAGACCCTCTTTCGACTCGGTCAACTCTGCGTCATCTGTGGCTTCTCGGTTGCGGGACATCAGGGTCGTGCCTGATGCGCCTGTTGGGATTGCTGTCAGAGCGTCAAGCCCTTGGCACCCCGCAGGATACCGGTCGGCCCGGAGCGGACGACTTCGGTAATCAGCCCCTCGGGCGCGGCCTCGATGAAGGCGTCAAGCTTACGCGACGCCCCCGTCAGTTCGACGATGTAGCTTGCCTCGGTGACGTCGATGATCTTGGCGCGGAAGATCTCGGTCAGGCGCTTGAGTTCCTCCCGGTCTGGCCCTGCCGCCTTGAGCTTGATCAGCATCATCTCGCGCTCGATGTGCTCGCCCTCGGAGAGGTCTTGCAGCTTGACGACATCGATGAGCTTGTTCAGCTGCTTCTTGATCTGCTCGACGATATCGTCATTGCCACGCGTCACCAGGGTCATGCGCGAGAGCGAGGGCTCATCGGTCGCCGCGACGGTGAGGGATTCGATGTTGTAGCCGCGGGCCGAGAACAGACCAGCGATGCGCGACAACGCACCCGACTCGTTCTCAACCAGCATCGAAATGATGTGTCTCATACCTGCTCTCAGGCCTTAGGCCAGCTCCCGCTCGGACATGGTCGGCGGCAGTTCCATCTCGTGATGGCCCTTGCCTGCACAAATCATCGGATAGACGTTCTCGGACGGATCGACGATGACATCGAGGAACACGAACCGATCCTTCATCGCAAAGGCCTCGCGCATCGCCGCCTCGAGTTGATCCGGCTTCTCAACCCGCATGCCGACATGGCCGAAGCTCTGCGCCAAGGCGACGAAGTCAGGTAAGGCATCGACATAGGAATGTGCGTAGCGGCTCTCGTAGAAGAACTCCTGCCACTGTCGCACCATGCCCATGTAGCCGTTGTTCAGCAGCACGACCTTGATCGGCAGACTGTACTGCTTGCAGGTCGCCATCTCCTGGATGCACATCAGGATACTGGCCTCGCCCGAGATACAGGCCACCTGCGCGTCTGGATGACCGAGCTGTACGCCCATGGCCGCCGGCAGGCCGAAGCCCATGGTGCCGAGTCCGCCCGAGTTGATCCAACGCCGCGGCTTGTCGAACGGATAGAACTGGGCCGCGAACATCTGATGCTGGCCGACATCCGAGGTCAGAAACAGGTCGCCATCGGTCACCTTGTAGAGCGTCTCGACGGCAAACTGCGGCTTGATCATCGGGCTTGAGCGGTCGTAGCGCAGGCAGTCGATACTGCGCCACTCATCGATTTGTTTCCACCAGGCCGAGAGCGCGGTCTGATCCGGCCGTCCACCGCTTTCGCGCAAGACACCGAGCATATCGGTGACGACACTGCCAACCGGGCCAACGATCGGCACCTGCACCTTCACATTCTTCGAGATCGAGGACGGGTCGACATCAACATGGATGATCTCAGCATGCGGGCAGAAGTGTTCGATCTTACCGGTGACGCGATCATCGAAGCGCGCGCCGATCGCGATCAGGCAATCGGTCTCGTGCATGGCCATATTGGCCTCATAGGTGCCGTGCATCCCGAGCATGCCGACGAACTGCTTGTCGGTCATCGGGTAGGCGCCCAGCCCCATCAATGTGCTGGTGATCGGGAATCCGAGCGCGCGCACCAATTCGGTGAGCGGTGCCGCGGCATCGTCCAGGATCGCACCGCCGCCGGTGTAGAAGATCGGCCGCTTGGCATCGAGCATGGCTTCGACCGCCTTGCGAATCTGGCCGAGATGGCCCCGCTTCGCCGGATTGTAGGAGCGGATGCTGAGGTCGCGCGGATAGACGTAAGGAATCTTGATGTTCGGATCAGTGACATCTTTTGGAATGTCGACGACCACCGGCCCGGGACGGCCAGACTGCGCAATGAAGAAGGCCTTGCGGATGGTCTCGGCAAGATCCTCAAGTCGCTTGACCAGAAAATTGTGTTTCACGCAGGGACGCGTGATACCAACGGTATCGACCTCCTGGAAGGCATCGCTACCGATGACCGGCGTCGGCACCTGCCCGGTGATCACCACCATCGGGATCGAATCCAGATGCGCCGTGGCGATGCCCGTCACCGCATTCGTCGCTCCAGGCCCCGAGGTCACGAGGCAGACGCCGCATTTACCGGTCGCGCGCGCGTAGCCGTCTGCCGCGTGCGTCGCTCCTTGCTCATGGCGCACTAAGACATGCTTGATCGCATCGCCACGCTGAAACAACGCATCGTAGATATGCAGTACAGCGCCGCCAGGATAACCGAAGACGTATTCAACCCCTTCGTCGATCAGCGCCTGGATGGTGATCTCAGCGCCGCTGAGCATGGGCGCCGCAGTGGCGACGTTGTCACCAGCGCCGTCAGGCACGCCCGTTTCAACGGTCTTTGTGGGGGCAGGCCGATCGGCCAGAATAGAATGCACGCAGGCGTCCTCCGTACGGATCGACTCGGCGGCCTGGATGCGCATGATCGCGCTCGCAGCCACCGACGCAGCGACCGGTGAGATGTCAAATATGCCAAGCAGGGGCTCGCGCAACGCCCGGCCCAGCGACCGTATCTGAGGGGCTGCGAAAGGCTTGACAAGGTACCGCACGCCGACAGGCGCAGGAAATCATGGAAGCCGCTTGACCGAGCGAGCGTTGTCACGAGCCCAGTCGCCAAGCCCCAGCGGTAAACCGTCGAAAATACTAAATAACCGCCCCTTTGGTCAACCACTTCCAAAGGCTCCGGCACGGCAAATCCGTTCTAGCCAACGGGAGCTGTTTGGGCAGCACGGGGGTTGGAGTTCGCTGTCATACCCAGGTAGTCGAAGACACGGCGGACCTTGCGGGCAAGCTTATCAATGGTTGCCGAGACG
>NZ_NHSH01000086.1 GCF_016653315.1 Halochromatium roseum
AGCTGGGGCTTCTGGTCGTGGCTGGAGACGCGGGCGTAGAGCACGGCACGTGTGCCGCCCGCCGGAGCCTCGTCAGTCACCTCGACCAGGATGGTGCCGGTCTCGGTTTGGTGCGCCGGGGCCGGCAGTTTCCCCGCCTTGTACCAGTTCCACGCGGTGCGGTACGCAATCCCTTGCTGCTTGGCCCAGGCACTGAGTTTGATGCGCTTCATGCATAACAGAATAGCGCAAAAGGCTATGTCCGTCTATTTATTTGTTCAACGGATAGAACCCTTCATCACCATCGGCTGGCGCTGCTGGCAGGGCAGCGACTGCCGCTGAACTATCCCGTTCTGCCGGGATCTCCCGCAGGCGCTCGACATCGAGACCGCGCGCCTGCAGATGTGCGATCAAGCTGTCGAAACCGCTGTCCTTGGAGAGGATGCGATAGCGGGCCTGTCGATCAGCTGCCGCCAGCTCGCCGAGGTAGAAGGCCAGATGGAAGTCGAGCGCATTCTTGCCGGCACGCTCGATCTTCACGTAGCGACCACGCCCGCCGAGTGCCTGCATCCGCATCACCAACTCGATCGGTAGCCGTTGCTGCTGGGGGCCGACGAACAGGGTGATACTGGTTTCCTCGTCGAGCCAGCCCTCCAGTTGCTTAGGCTGGATGCTTTCATAGTCGATCAGGTAATGTGTACTCATCATGGCTTCTGACTTCAGACATCCTGGTCGATGCTTCTTCGCTATCAGTCTTTCAGGTCTGCTTTTGTGCAACCTGATGCTACCGCGTTTGGGCGTGACCCTTGAGTTCGATCGACCGGTGGATGGGTCACGGGAGCGCGAGCAGGTTCCAGTACTCGCCATTGATCTGTCGGCGCTTGATGCTCAGGGGCTTGTCGGGCCAACTGACGGCAAACGCGCCCTCAGCTATGAGTTCTGCATCCCGGCTAACGAGGCTCGGGTCGCCGAGGTTCGCGGCATCGATCCGAGTGCTCAATTCTTCCCGGTCTCGCCGGGGCGCATCGGTTGTGGCGACCATCAACAATTGGTCATCGGTCATACCCATCAGCCCGGCTTCGCTTCCATCCTCAGGCGCTTGGCCGATCTGCTCTACGTCGAGCGGATCGAGAAGAGCGACTTCGAGTGAGGCGACACGGCACGGCTTAAGACGCTGCTAGGCAAAGGCCTAAAAAGCTGCGTTTTGCCCGAAAACGGCAGAAAACGAGCAGATTTTGGTTGCTCGGGTTTGTTAGAGAAGTCAGCGCGTAGGATTGATTAACAAAATCAAGTGCTTACAGGGAAACATTATTTTGAGACCCTTGAGGATCTCGGTCTTCTGCAACCCGAAGGTGAGGACGACCACTCAGCTCGCTGATGCTGATCGGGCTGGGGCCATCTCGTCGGCCTCACGGGTTTAACTCATCGGGATCGAGTCCAAGCGCGCGCAAGCGCTCTGCTAAACGCTTGGCGCGGGTCTGTGCGGCATCGGCCCGCATCGCTTCTTGCTTGGCCCGTATCGCCTCCTGATCGGCACGTTGCGCCTCCTGATCGGCACGTTGCGTCGCCTGATCGGCACGTTGCGTCGCCTGCTCCGCCCGCTCAACAGCCTGCTCGGCGCGCCGAGCCAGCTCCACCGAGGTCAGGAACGGCTGGCCGTTGGGGTAGAACAGCAACAGCGTCTCGGGCGTCATCGCGAAACGCACCCCGAGCAATGGGCTGGTCCAGCCGTGGATGTGTGATTGGCGGATGAGCCTTGGACGCTGCTCCTGACGGCCTAGTACCGGCTTGAAGTTGGGCGCTGACTCCGCCGCTGAGGATGAGGCTGTACCCAACGCTGACGCCAGTGCGGACTTGGACGCGGCAGCGGCCTCCGAAGCAGCCGCGGACACGGACACAGAGCGATCGCCGCCTTGGCGGGTCCAGATGCCGAGGGTGTGCCGATCCGGGTCGTAGACGTAGTATTCCTCGACACCGTAGCGATCATAGAAACCCAGCTTGTCGGCCATCTCCTTGACGCTGTTCGACGGGGAGAGGATCTCGAAGGCGACCTGTGGCGCGATGTCGTCCTCTTCCCACTGCCGATAGGAGCCCCGTCGCCCCTTGGGTCGACCGAAGACCACGAACACATCGGGCGCGATCGGCCCGGTCTCGCGCCGATCGGGCACCGGATACCAGAGTAGGTCACCGGCGATGAAGACGTTCGGATCATCGGCGTACAGGATCTCCAGATTCTCCTTGATCTTCACCAGCCACTGATACTGCTCGGTGTTGTCGGCCATCGGCTGCCCGTCGCTCTCCGGATAGGGATCATCCGGATCGATGTGAGACAAGGGGTTCATCGCTCGGCTCCGGTAGGGGGTTGATTCACAAGACTGATCATTGAGACGTCTCGGATCATAAAGCAAAGGCGGCCAGCATGCGCGTCACAACCCCTGCTCGCCCACCACATAGCGATTCTTCATCCCCTGCAAGCGGGCGATCCGCTGCTGGCGCTTCATCTCCCAGGCATCCACTGGATCAAGCTCGTTCCAGGCCGCGTATAGCTGCTCATCCTGCCTTGACAGTCGCAATCCGTAGGTATCGCGCATGTACAGCATGATTCGGGCAATATCGCCACGCAGGGCATCTGGTGGCTGGGCTCGTCGTCCCGCGGCATCGATGCGGATACCGCAGCGGCCATAACGCTTGCCGCTCGGCGCCATGCCCCAGCTGTAGTCACGCCGGTCGCCGTTGATCATCCCGACCGCCGGAATCAGGTTCTGCAGGTCGTTATGCGCAACGATAAAGGTCTCATCGACGCGCAGGCAGCATTCCCGACCCGAGACCGGATCACCCTGCTTGTCGCGACAGGCGCGATAGGCCCGGGGCTGTCGCCAGCAGCGCCGGAAGTTGCCAAATTGCGCCGCCGGAAACACATGCTCGGCCTCGACCCATCGCGCGCGCGCCTTGTCCGCGAAACCCTCGAGCCCGCAACTCTCGAGGTCAATCTTGCGCTTGCTGTTATAGGTGCAGCCGCAGTAGGCGGTGAGCCGATGCCCACGGTAGACGCGCTGGTAGAGCAGCTCCTTGGCCTCGCTGAAACTGGCCGCCACCCGCGGCAGATCGCCGCCGCCGATGGGCAGGGAGGGCTGTGGCCACCAGTCCACCAGCAGACCGCCAAGGAGATCACCGAAGATCGCCTGTGGCGCCGGCAGCAGATCGCCGAGGCGGGGCAGTCGAACGCCAAGATCCAGCTCGCGCGCCTCGCGCAACGCATCGACCAGCATCACGCCACCCTCCTCGGCCAGCGCCTTGCCGTTCTCGCCGAGCCAGTCGGCGCCCTGCTCGATCACCAAGGCACCGACATCTAATAACAGCACGCGGATGTCACGGGTAATCGCCGCGGCGCGCTGAGCTAGCACGGGCCAGTCGGCGGTCACCGATGGCGGCACCAACGAGATCGCCATGATCAGCCCGAGGCCGATGGCCAGACCACGCAGCTTGGCGCCAAGGCGTCGCAGCATCCCGAACAGCCTCGGTCGCTGCCGGGTCGACCTTGAGCGACTCGGCTTTGCCGCGTTGGCGCTGGGTTTGGCGGACGATGAGGCCGAGCCGCGAGCGCCACGGCGGCTCGCACGAGCGGGAGTGGATGCGGGTGCGGAGGAATCAGGAGAACGACGAGGCATCACGGACAACATCAGCGGACGATGCCGCGAGACTATCAGAGCTCGAGGCTCGGCAGGTCAACTGCTTATCTGAGGATCACCGAGACCCTCGCAACCTTGGCGGATCTCGGTCTTATGCAACGCAAAAACGAGCCCTATCGTTTAGCGCGCTAAAGGTCAAAAAGGCATCTCTTAGCCTCGCCTCGCCGCTAGCACCAAGGCCAAATGGCGCTATGAACTCGGCGACCCAGGGTCCAACCGCCAGCCCGCGGCATCGTTCGGCAAACGGCCAAAGTCATCGATGACCTGGACCGAGCAAGGCGTCAGCGATCCGCCATGTCGGCCGCTGAAGGCCGCGACCCGACCCGCTTGGCAGGGTCACCCAATGGGCCTAAACTCATCTGTAAGACAGCTTTGTATTACAGGGAGACCCAGCGATGGCTCTGTCACTCCGGCTCGATCAGGAAACCGAGGTCGCACTGCGCCAGCATCTGCAGCGCACCGGCCTCACCCAGTCTAGCTTCGTGCGCGAGGCGATTCGAGAAAAGCTCGCCCGTTCTTCACCCGAAGCATCAACCCCGTATCAGCTCGGCGAGTCCTTGTTCGGCCGCTGCGCCAGTGGCGATTCGGGCCGCAGTCAACACCGCAAGACCTTGAATCGGGAGCGTTTGGATGCAAAGCATCGTCGTTGATAGCGGTCCCTTGATCGCGCTCTTCGACGGCTCCGATCGTTTCCATCAGGCGGCGCTGGCCTTTATCAAGGCGCAGCCCGGACCACTGATCACCAACCTCCCGGTGATCACCGAGGTGGTCTACATGCTGGATTTCGCCGCCCAGGCACAGCGGGACTTTCTCTTCTGGGCGGAATCGGCACTGCTGCTCGATACCGAGACCGCGAACGACCTGCCACGGATTCGCGCCCTGATGGAGCAATACCACGACCGACCCGCCGATTTCGCCGACGCCTCCCTGGTCGCCCTCTGCGAGCGGCGGCGGATCACGACGGTTGCCAGCGTCGATGCCGACTTCACCGTCTATCGCATGCAAGATCGGCGCGGTTTCCGCAACCTGTTCCAGACATTCAACTGAATCAGTCGGTCTTCCGAATCTGTGGCAAACAGGAATCCCAGGTTCTCCTTGCTGTCAAGCGCGCTCGCGAAAGCCGCCTCGGCAAATCCGTTCTAGCCGACGGGAGCTGTTTGGGCAGCGCGGGGGTTGGATTTCGCTGTCATACGCAGGTCGTCGAAGACACGGCGGACCTTGCGGGCAAGCTTATCAATGGTTGCCGAGACAGAATCATTGGATTTTGCCTGGATCAAACCGGTCGCGAACCGACGCAGGCGGGAAATGTTTTCTGGACCCTGGCCGGTGCGAATCGTGCAGCGATCCTCGTCCCAGTTCCAGTCGAGCATCCAGTGATGGGCCTCGACGCCCCAATGCCCGCGGTTAAAGGAAAGCAGGCGCTCGGGATTCGCGCTATCAGGGATCGCCATTGACTCGACCGCGCTGCCCAGGCGCTTCAGCGCGCCAATGGTGGTGGCGTTCTGCTTGGCGGCGACCTCGGCCGCGGCGCCCTCGCAGGTGATGGTGACCTGCGTCACGCTCACAATCGGCGCGCGGGTGGTGTCGATCCGCTGCGCCTCGTCGCTGGTGGACAGGTGCGGCTCGGAAATCAGCGTACCGGTATCGGGCGCCGGGGCGCGCGTCAGGCGCTGATCCACCGGCAGGGTGAAGGACTGGCCATTGATCCGACAGGTTGTAATAACGCTCAAGCATGACAGGACTCTTAGAAGGTCACGACGAATTCGAAGGTTTCACGGGTGCTCGGCTGGCGCACGATGGGCACGCTGTACTGAAGCAGCAGCAGGATAGGATGGCCATGGTGACATCATCTCCGTTGGGAATGGGACACTGAGCCACCTTGCCGGAAGCGCAGTCTGTATATACACTTAAAGGACATGAACATCGTCTTCGATCCCGCTAAGGACCGCCGCAACCTCGCCAAGCACAGGGTGTCCTTGGCGCTGGCGGGTGATTTGGAATGGGAGTTCGCGCAGGTGCGTGAGGATCTCAGCGCGACCTATGACGAGCAGCGCTGGATCGGCTTTGCGCCGATCGGCCATCAGATCTACTGCGTGGTGTTCACCGAGGATCAGGACGTCTATCGCATCATCAGCTTGCGCATCGCAGAGAACCATGAAAAACGAACCTACATCGATCACCTCTAAATCCGGCCGCGTCTTTCGGCTCAATACCGAAGAGGAAGACGCCCGCATTCGCGAAGGCATCGCCGCCGATCCAGACGCCCGCGAGCTGAGCGACGAGGAACTCGCCGAACTGCGCCCGTGGCCTGAGGTGCGCGCCGAAGCCAAACAGGCCCGGCAGGCCAAGCAGGCCATCTCGATCCGGCTCTCCCCGGAGGTGCTCGAGCACTTCAAGGCCGGTGGGCCGGGTTGGCAGACCCGCATCGATGCGGCGCTGCGCGAGTACGTCTCGGCACACTCGGCGCATTGAGTCCCTTTCCAGGGCGCGAACCGACAAGGATTCCTTCATCCTTCAAACCTTAACGCAATGACCCATACGTTCGACGCCTTCGATCTCGACGAGCCGCTGCAGCGCGCCATCGCCAACGCCGGCTGGCGGCAGCCGACGCCGGTACAGCAGCGGGTGATCCCCGCCGTGCTCGAGGGGCGCGACCTGCTCGCCTCGGCGGCCACCGGCTCCGGCAAGACCGGCGCCTTTCTGCTGCCAATCCTGCAGCGTCTCAGCGAGGAGCCGGCGCCGGATGGCGGCATCCGCGCCCTGGTGCTGGTGCCGACGCGCGAGCTGGCAAGCCAGACCCAGAGCGAATTCCTGAGCCTCGGCAGCCGCACCCGGCTGACCGCGGCGGTGATCGTCGGCGGCGAGGATCGCGGCCGCCAGGTCTCGGCGCTGCGCAAGAACCCGGACCTGGTCATCGCCACTCCCGGCCGGCTGCTCGAACATCTCGAGACCGGCGAGGCCGATCTGACCCAACTGCGCTTCCTGGTGCTTGACGAGGCCGACCGCATGCTCGACCTCGGCTTCGCCGCCGATGTCATCACCCTGATTGGCGCCAGCAACCGAGCGCGCCAATCGCTGCTGTTCTCGGCCACGCTCAAGCACGGCGGACTGCGCCCGATCACCGATCATCTGCTGAACAACCCGCTGGTCATCGAGATCGACGCCATCCGCGCCGCGCATCCGGACATCAGCCATCAGATCATCCTCAGCGACGAGCTGCCGCATAAACAGGCCCTGCTACTCTGGCTGCTGCAACACGAGACCTATGAGAAGGCGCTGGTGTTCACCAACACCCGCGCCCGCGCCGAGGCCATCGGCGCCTTCCTGGTTGGCGAGCAGGTGCGCGCGGCGGCGCTGCATGGCGAGCTGGATCAGCGCGAGCGCAAACGGGTGATGGGCCTGCTCGAGCGCGGTCAGGTCTCGGTGCTGGTCGCCTCCGATGTCGCCGCGCGCGGACTGGATCTGACCGGCGTCGAGCGCGTGATCAATCTCGACATCCCGCGCAGTGGCGAGGACTATCTGCACCGCACCGGGCGCACCGGCCGCGCCGGCCGGGCCGGCATCGCCATCTCGCTGGTCTCGGCGCCGGAATGGAACAAGATGGCGTCGATCAGCCGCTGGCTTGGCCTCGAGGTCGCGCTGCGCCAGTTGCCGGGTCTCGAGGCCCATTTCAAAGGCCCCAACCCAAGGCGCAAGGCCGGCGGCAAGCTCGCGAGCAAGGCAGGCAAGGCAGTTAAAACCGGCAAGCAGGCGGACAAGACATCCAGCGGCAAGACCGGCAACAGCCGCACGAGCACGACCGGCAACAGCCGCACGCGCACGACCGCCAAAAGCGCCACCAAGACCGAAGCACCTAAGCCAAAGCAACGGCTCCGCGACCGTAAGAACATTGGCAAACGGCGCAAGCCCAGCTCCACAGAGGGCGCCGGCACCGAACGCATCGACGCCGGCTTCGCGCCACCCAAGCGCCGACCTAACAGCGATGATCCGATGAAGCGATAAACCGGCTCGAACGATTCGCCGCGTCATCCCTCGAACAATTCGGAGTGCGTGCCCGCGCGGACAAACAGGATGCTGTCGTCATCCGCTTGGTAGATCAACAAGAAGTCACCACCGATGTGGCATTCCCGGTGATCAGCCCAGTCACCCTTGAGCGGATGATCCAGCCACTCGGGTCCCAGCGGGGCATCGTCTGCGATCAGCAACAGCATCACCTGCTTCAGGCGCTGGAGATCATAGCGGCCCGCGTGCGACAAACGCCTCCAGTCCTTAAGGAAGGTCTTGGTGTCATCGCATGCCCTCGGCGGCTTGGCCCGCTTATGACTGGCTGGCTTTTTCGAGGTCATCGATCAAGGCATCAGCAGCCTGAAAACGCGCGCTTCGATGCTGACGCATCAGGCGCGCCTCCTCCATCGCCGCGCGGGTCTGCGCGTTGGGTACCTTCAGCTCCAAAGGGAACGCTTGGTCGTTGACCACGCGCTTGAGCAAGATGCGCACAGCGTCGGATACCGTCAGGCCCATGGCCGCCAGTGCCTCGCTAGCCTGCGCCTTGGTGTCCTCGTCCACCCGGACATGGAGCATGGTCGACTGAGCCATACCGATCCCCCAGATCGTCACTCGATCATCATCAACGTGATCAGATTATGTATCGCTTTTGAGAGACAAAGAAGCGCGTTCGTGATTGCGATTGCCTGAGCGCCGCATCCCGTGCCGAAGTCACCGATCGCAAGCGGGAAAGGCTAAAATTGAGCAATGCCGCAACAAACGAATCCTGCCGTCTCTGGTATCGTTGATCAGCCTGGCCTGACTCAGGCAGCCGGTTGAGCGACCCCTGGAACAGACGCCTCCTCATCCGGGGCCGCGCTGTAAGATGTCAGGGTTTAGAGCAGAAGAAATGGGGATGCGATGCATCAACAAACGATTCTCGTCGTCGACGATGAGCCCGCCAACATCGACCTCCTGGTCGAATGCCTGAAAGACGCGTACAACGTCAAGGCCGCCACCCGCGGCGAGCGCGCCTTGCGCATCGCCCGCTCCGGCGAACCGCCCGACATGATCCTGCTCGACATCATGATGCCCGGCATGGATGGCTTCGAGGTCTGCCAGCAGCTCAAGTCCGAACTCAGCACGCGCCATATCCCGGTCATCTTCATCACCGCCAAGATCGCGCTCGACGACGAGATCCGCGGCCTCGAGCTAGGCGCTGTCGACTACATCACCAAGCCGATCAGTCCACCGATCGTCCAAGCCCGGGTGCACACCCAGCTCGCGCTCTACGATCAGAACCGCATCCTCGACATCAAGGTCCGCGAGCAGACCGCGCAGCTGCACGAGACCCGGCTGGCGATCATCCGCCGGCTCGGACGCGCGGCGGAATACAAGGACAACGAGACCGGCCTACACGTCATCCGCATGAGCCATTATGCCGCCATCATTGGCCGCGCTATCGGCATGGACGAGCGCAATGTCGACCTGCTGTTGAATGCCGCGCCCATGCACGATGTCGGCAAGATCGGCATCCCTGACAGCATCCTGCAGAAACCTGGCAAGCTCACACCCGAGGAATGGGACGTGATGCGCACCCACGCACAGATCGGCGCCGACATCATCGGCGATGCCAGCGACTCCGAACTGCTCAAGATGGCGCGCGTGGTCGCCCTGACGCACCACGAGAAGTGGGACGGCAGCGGTTATCCGAACGGCCTCGCTGGCGAGCAGATCCCGCAGGTCGGGCGCATCGTCGCCATCGCCGATGTCTTCGATGCCCTGACCTCGGTGCGCCCCTACAAGCCGGCCTGGCCGGTCGAGCGCGCGCTCGAGCTGTTCCGCGACAGCCAAGGCAGCCATTTTGATCCAGATCTGGTGCCGGTGTTCTTTGAGGCGATGCCAGAGATCCTGACGATTCGCAGCCGCTATGCGGAAGACGGCATGGTGACCTAGACCGCTCGCCACAGCCTATACACTCTCCAAGCCGTTCCAGCTTAAACAGGCGGATGCACCATGAGCGATGACATCCCGGATGACATCCCGACTCGGTTACTGATCGTCGACGACATCCCGACGATGCTGCAGACCCTACGCTATGCCCTCGAGGACCAAGGCTTCGAGGTCGTCGCATCAGCCGCCGATGGCCAAGAAGCGCTCAACCTGCTCAAGCGCCAGCGTGTCGACATGGTGCTGGCCGACTGGCACATGCCGAAGATGAACGGGCTCGAACTGCTGCGGCAGATTCGCGCCAACCCGAAGACCGCCAAGCTCCCGTTCCTGATGGTGACCGGAGAGAACGAGCGCACCAGGGTCGCCGAGGCGATCAAGTCCGGCGTCACCGACTTCGTCGCCAAGCCCTTTACCTCCGAGTCACTCGCCAAGCGCGTCAGAGGCGCGCTCAAATACGGCGCCAGCGCCATGCACCTGCCGACTGGCAGCAAGCCCGCCAATCCGCTCAGTCGCGCGCTCGAGACGCCATCTGGTCCGCGCCAACGCATCATCCTCACCGTCGACGACGAGCCCGACAATATCGAGATCGTCGCCGAGGCGCTGAAACCGCAATACAACGTCAAGGCCGCCATCAATGGCCGCATCGCCCTCAAGGTGGCCGCCGCCCAGCCACCGCCCGATCTGATCCTGCTCGACATCATGATGCCGGAGATGGACGGCATGGAGGTGCTCGGCAAGCTCAAGCAAAACCCGCGCACGGCCTCGATCCCGGTCATCTTTGTCAGCGCCAAGTGGACCAACGATGAGGTCGCCGCCGGCCTCACCGCGGGCGCCGACGACTATATTGTCAAACCCATTCAGCCGCTCATCCTCAAGGCCCGCATCGAGACCCAACTGCGGCTCAAGGACGCCGCCGATGCGCTGCGTGAGCAGCTCGATCTCACTGTCGCGCATATCCGCCTGCAGGAAGACATCGACCGCATGGTGCGCCACGACATCCGCAATCCACTCACTGCCATCATTGGCTACGCGGATGAACTCGGCGAACAGGGCTATCTAACCCCGGTGCAGAATGAGCTGCGCGAGAAGATCGAGCAAGCCGCCTTCACCGTCAGCGAGCTGGTCAATTTCTCGGTCGAGCTGCTGCGCATCGAACGCGGCGAATACGAACCCAAGCTAGCGCCGGTCAACCTGGTCGACCTGGCGCAACGGGTGATGCGCGACCTGCAGCCGCTGGCGCGCGCCGGCATGGTCGAGCTGTTGCTGCAAGAGCACGACCATCCGGAGGCGCTGGTCGCCTCGGGCGAGCGGCTGCTGATCTACACCATCCTCGCCAACCTGATGCGTAATGCGATCGAGGCCACCGCCGCCCGCGGCAGCGTGCGCATCCGCTTCGAGTATGGCGCTGGCCAGGTCAAGGTGCATGTGCTGAACCCGGCCTTGGTGCCGACCGAGATCCGCGAGCGTCTGTTCGAGAAAGGCGCCACCTTCGGCAAGGAAGACGGCTCGGGCCTCGGCACCTACAGCGCCAAGCTGATGGCCGAGGTGCTCGGCGGCTCGATCAGCTTCGTCAGTAATGAGAAAGAGCGCACCTGCTTCAGCGTGACCCTGCCCGCGCATCATGGTCGCTGAGCATCGCGGGGCCGGTTCTCCTCGCCGTTGGCCGGCGCATCGCCTCCACCGCCTGCTCGCCACCTCAGCACTCGCCATCACCCCGCCTACAGCCGCGCTTGCCGATGCCGGCACTGGCGTCGGCGCACTCGCACCGGTCGCCTTCATCACCTGGGCCATCAGCATTGGCGTCAGCATCGCGCTCGCTCTGGCGCTGCTGCGACGGCTGCGCCGCGGCAGCGAGGATCATCTGATCGAGCGGCGCGGCCTCATGCTGTTGGCACTGACGCTGGCGGGCCTGTTCCTAGCGCTGGCACTGGCACTGGCGCAACAGGGATTGAGCCAGATCGATCAACGCCTGCGCGCCGACAAGGCCGAGACGCTCTGGGCGATGAATCGCGCCACAGAGCAGGCGATGCAGATGTGGGTCGATAGCCACCAGCGCGAAACCGAGCGCATCGCCCATGATCCACAGCTGCAGCCACTGCTCGGGGCCTTGCTCGCGGCCGCCGAGGCGCCGACCCCGCTGCGCGACAGCCCAGCACTGACGCTGGCGCGCGAGCGCCTAGCCGAGCACCGCAACCTCAGCAACGCCGAGGATGTGTTTCTCCTCTCGCTCGAAGGCCGAGTGCTGGCCGCCGCCAAGCCGGGATCGCTCGGCGAGCTCCATCCGATAGCCCGCTGCAACCCGTTCGACTTCGCCCGGCTGTTGAGCGGCGAACGCCTGTTCATCCCGCCCAGCGCGCCGAATCAGGAGAAGACCGACGCTGACTGCCTGCCGCAAGCGCTGTTTCTGCTCGCACCGGTCAAGGATGCTCAGGGGATGCGCGCCTTGCTCGGCCTGCGCTTGGCCCCGGAACAAGCCCTGCGGCAGATTACCGCGTTCGGACAGCTCGGCCGCAGCGGCGAGACCTATCTGTTCGATACGCGCGGCCATCTGCTCACCCCCTCGCGCTTCGAGCAAGCGCCAGTAGCCGGATTCGAGGTCACCCCGGGCCTGCGCATTGCCGACCCAGGTGGCGATCTGTCCCGTGGCTTTCAGCCCAGCAACGCACCCGAGACCTGGCCGCTGACCCGGATGGCGCAGGCCGCGCTGCAGGCCGAGGATGGCATCGACGCCCAAGGTTACCGCGACTATCGCGGCGTGCTGGTGATCGGCGTCTGGAGCTGGTCCGAGACGCTCGGGCTCGGTATCGCCACCGAGATGGATCTGGATGAAGCCCTGGAACCCTATCGCGCCCTGCGCACTCCACTGCTCAGCGCCTTGGGCGGCGTGGTGCTGCTCGCTTTGGGGCTGATCGTCGCCCTGATCTGGCTCGGCGAGCGCGCCCGCGGCCGTCTCAACGAACTGGTCGAGGAGCGCACCCATGACCTGCGCAAATACGTTCAGGCGGTCGAGCAGAACCCGCTCTGCATCATCGTCACCGACCACCAAGGCACGATCGAGCACATCAACCCGACCTTCAGCCAGATCACCGGCTACAGCGCCGAGGAAGCGCTCGGCGAGAATCCGCGCCTGCTCAAGAGCGACAACACCCCGACCGAGACCTATGAGCAGCTGTGGTCGACCATCCTCAGCGGCCAGACCTGGCATGGCGAGCTGTGCAACCGCAAGAAGAACGGCGAGCACTACTGGGTCTCGCTGTCGATCGCGCCGGTCGCCGACGAGACCGGGCAGATCACCCACTTCGTCGGCATCGCGCAGGATCTCACCGCGACCAAGCAGATCGCGCTGGCGCTGCGCGAGGCCGAGATCGCTCGCAACCTCGCGCTGGATGCCGCTGAAGTCGGTCTTTGGAGCGGTGATCTGCTGAGCAACCGCTGGAGTTGGGACATACGCGTCGCGCAGTTGCTCGGTCTGCCGGAAGACCAGCCGGCGACGCTCGAGGGCTGGATTGAGCGTATCCATCCCGAGGATCGCGCCTGGGTCCTCGCCGATTTCGACGCCAGCCTGCGTGGCGAGCGTCCGCTCGAGATCGAATACCGGGTGTGCTGGCCCGATGGCAGCGAGCACGTCATCGCCGCCCGCGGCGGCACCAGCCTGGACCAGCAAGGCCGGCCAATCCGCATCGACGGCGCCGCCTTCGACCGCACTGCCCTGCGTCGCGCCGAGGCCGAGAGCGAGGCCGCGCGCGAGCGTAATGCGCTGATCCTCGACTCCGCCGGTGAGGGCATCATGGGCCTGGATCTGGAAGGCACCATCAGCTTCTGCAACCGCGCCGCCGGCGAGCTGCTCGGTTATGCACCGGAGGCGCTGATCGGCCTGCCACTGCATGCCACCCTGCACGATCGCGATGCCGACGGCCACCCGTTCCCAGAGGCCGACTGCCCGATGAATCGCACCCTTGCCGACGGTCAACGGCGCCGCATCGAGCAAGACCTGCTGTGGCGCCAAGACGGCTCGGCGCTGCTGGTCGAGTACGCGATGGTGCCGATGCGCAAGGCTGGGCAACAGATCGGTGCCGTGCTGGTGTTCAGGGACATCGCCGAGCGCGTCAGTGCTCAAAACGCCTTGATCGCCGAGCGTCAGCAGCTGCAGAACATCCTCGACTCGAGTCCGTTGAGCGCGGCCATCACGGTTGGCGGCACCATCCGCCTGGCCAATCCGAGCTTCCAGCAGGCCTTTTCACTCTCGGTTGGCGACTCGGCCATCAACATCTACGCCGACCTCTCACAGCGCCGGCAGATGCTCGAGCGCCTGGAGCGCGACGGCCAAGTGACCAACTTCGAGGTCGAGATGCACCGCAACGACGGCAGCATCGGCTACATGCTGGCCAGCTTCGTCAAGCTCGACTACCACGGCGAGCCGGGCATCCTCGGCTGGCTGATGGACTTCACCGAGCGCAAGGCCGCACAGCAAGAGTTGGCGCAGGCACGCGATGCCGCCGAGGCCGCCACCCGCGCAAAATCCGAGTTCCTGGCCAACATGAGCCATGAGATCCGCACACCGATGAACGCCATCCTCGGCATGTCGCATCTGGCCCTGCAGACCGAGCTGAACCCGCGTCAGCGCAACTACATCGAGAAGGCGCATCGCTCGGCCGAGGCCCTGCTCGGCATCATCAACGACATCCTGGATTTCTCCAAGATCGAGGCTGGCAAGCTCGACATCGAGGTGCGTGACTTTCGGCTCGAGGACGTCATGGACAACCTCGCCAACCTGATCGGTCTCAAGGCCGAGGAGAAAGGCCTGGAGCTGTTGTTCGAGCTGCCGCCGGATCTGCCAACAGCGCTGGTGGGCGATGCACTGCGCCTCGGCCAGGTGCTGATCAATCTCAGCAACAATGCGGTCAAGTTTACCGAGCCCGGCGGCGAGATCCTGATCCGGGTTGGCCTGGACCAGGAAGACGAGGCCCGCGTCTGGCTGCACTTCAGCGTCCGCGACACCGGCATCGGCATGACCCCGGAGCAGCAGCAGCGGCTGTTCCAGTCCTTCACCCAGGCGGATAGCTCGACCACCCGCAAGTACGGCGGCAGCGGGCTGGGACTGGCGATCAGCAAACGGCTGACGGCGATGATGGGCGGCGAGATCTGGGTCGAAAGCAGCCCCGGCGTCGGCAGCTGCTTCCACTTCACCGCCTGCCTGGGCAAGCAGCGCGGGGTGCGCTCGCAGCGACGCCTAAAAGTCGACGATCTGGAGGCCTTGCGGGTGCTGGTGGTCGATGACAATCGCAGCGCGCGCGAGCTGCTGCAGTCGATGCTCAGTGCCTTCGGCTTCCAGGTCGAGCAGGCCGCCAGTGGCGCCGAGGCGATCGAGCGCCTCGAGCAGGCCAAGGGCCAGGGCGCCTTTGATCTGGTGCTGATGGATTGGAAGATGCCGGGCATGGACGGGCTGGATACCACGCGGGCGATCCAGGCCGATCAGCTCATCGCGCGCGCGCCAACGGTGATCATGGTCACCGCCTACGGGCGCGATGAGGCGCAGCGCGCGGCCGATGGTCTGGAACTGGCCGGCTTCCTGACCAAGCCAGTGACCCCCTCAAGCCTGCTCGACGCCATCCTCAACGCCATGGGCCGCGAGGCGGTCTCCGATTCGCGCGCGGCCGATCAGCAGGAGGCGACCAGCGAGGCACTGGCGGCGCTGCGCGGCGCGCATCTGCTGCTGGTGGAGGATAATGCGATCAATCAGGAGCTGGCGTTAGAGCTGTTGATCACCAACGGCATGACCGCAGCAGTCGCGAACAACGGACAGGAGGCGCTGGATCTGCTCGAGCAGGAGCGCTTCGACGGCGTCTTGATGGACTGCCAGATGCCGATCATGGATGGCTACGCAGCAACCCGAGCGATCCGCCAAGACCCACGTTACAAGAGGCTGCCGATCCTCGCGATGACCGCCAATGTGATGACAGGCGATCGCGAGAAGGCCCTCGCCGCAGGCATGAACGATCACATCGGCAAGCCGGTGAAGGTGCGCGAGCTGCTCAGCACCATGGCGCGTTGGATCGAGGTCGAGAAGCGAGTTGAGAGGAGTGAGAAAGAGAGTAAGAAAGAGAGTGAGAAAGAGAGTAAAGAGAGAAGCGGGGAGAGGAGTGAAGAGAGCCTCATGAGCCCTGAGACGACGTCTGAGGGGACGAAGCCCATGGACACGAAGCCCGTGGCGAGCCTGAATGCAAGCACTCAGCAAGCCGCCACGTCCCCACTCACACCTCACTCCTCTCAACTCACTCCTCGCTCTTCTCCACTCACACCTCACTCCTCTCAACTCACTCCTCGCTCTTCTCCACTCACACCTCACTCTTCTCCACTCACTCCTCACTCCTCTCTACCAGGCATCAACATCGCCGCTGGCCTAGCGATCACGCAGCACAATCAGACGCTCTACCGACGCCTGCTGCGCCGCTTCGCCGAGACGCAAGCAGACTTTGCCGCGGACTTTGCCGCGGCGCAGGCGGCTCGGGCAGAGGACCCGGATGCCGCAACCCGCTGCGCGCATAGCCTCAAGGGCGTGGCGGCGAATATTGGTGCCGAGGGGGTGCGACGAGCCGCGGCGGCCTTAGAGGCGGCCTGTCAAGCGAGTGCCGATGATGGGCAGATCCAAGCGTTGGTCGCCGATACCCGCGCGGCGCTGCTGCCCGTGCTGGCGGGGCTCGAGGCGCTGACGCCTGCACCGAGCGCCAGGACTGGTTCCGAGACCTTTGGGGCCGGGATCGGGGCAGACTCCGCTGCGCTTGATGCGACGGCGCAGCCCGCTCTCGACCCTGCCACCTTGGTCAAAGAGCTCGCGCAGCTGCGCAGCCTGTTGGAGCAAGACGATACCGATGCCATCGGACTCGTGCGAAACCTCACCGAGCAGCTCGGCGCCAGCCAGCTTGGTCAGGTCCTAAAACCGCTCGCCACCGCGCTCGAGGCCTATGATTTCGAGACAGCGCTGCAAGCGCTCGATGAGGTTGAGAATGCCATCCATGCCGCGTGACAAGACCAGACAGCGTCAAGCGCAACGCGCTGGCGCCGATATGCACTGGGCGCCGCTGATCCTGCTGCCGTGGTCGTGCCGATTGCTGCCACGCTTGCTGCCGCGACGCCTGTTGCTGCAGCACCTATTGCCGCAACGCCGATTGCTGCCACACCTGCTGTCACCGCGACGCCTGACTTCACTCTGTCTGCTGCTACTCGCGTTCTCCACTGGCCCCGCGTTCGCGCAAGCGCGCGTCCTGCAAGTGGTCGGCGACGAGAATTACCCCCCCTATCTGTTCATCAACGCCGAGGGCGAGGCCGATGGCTACCTGGCCGACCTCTGGCAGCGCTGGTCACAGGCCACCGGCATCCCGGTGAACTTGCAGCCCTTGCAATGGGAACTGGCGCAGCAACGCCTGCTCGATGGCGAGGCCGATGTCATCGAGAACCTCTATAAGACCCCACAACGCCTGCCGCTCTATGCCTTTTCCGAGCCCTACGCCACCCTGCCGGTGGCCATCTATCGCGACCGTTCGATCGGCGGGCTGACCAAGCTCGAGACCCTGCGCGGTTTTCAGATTGGCGTCATGGAAGGCGATGCCTGCATCGACTGGCTGGCCAATCGCGGCATCCATAACCTAGTGCGCTACCAGGACTACCGGGCGGTGATCGAGGCCGCCAAGGCGCAGCGGATCAAGGTCTTCTGCATGGATGAGTACCCGGCCAACTTCTACCTCTATCAGCTCGATGCCCATCGCCAGTTGGTCAAGGCCTTCGCGCTCTACGAAGGGCAATTCCACCGCGCGACGCGCAAGGACGCCGCGGCCACCCTCGACCTGGTCGAACAGGGCATGGCGTCGATCCCCGCGGCCGAGATCGAGGCGCTGCGGCGGCAATGGCTGATGGAGCCGACCGACTATCGCCAGCATGCGGCACTGGCCCTGAAGGCGATCGCCGCGCTCAGCCTGACGCTGCTCCTGGTCGGCCTCTGGGTGATCTCGCTGCGTCGCGCGGTCGCCAAGCGCGGCGCCGAATCCGAACAGGCCAAGCAGGCCTTGCTCGAGCGCGAGGCGCAACTGCGCGCGCTCGGCGACAACCTGCCCAGTGGCTTTGTCTATCAATATCGGGTTGTCAACGGCCAGCCGGAGTTCTGTTACGCCAGCGCCGGTACCGAGCGCATCCTCGGCTTCAGTGCCGAGCAACTGCGGGCGGACGCGGATTGCGTGTTCGCGCGCATACCCGCGGAGGCGCGCGAGCGCAACGCCGCGGCCGGCGCCAAGAGCGCGGCGGAGATGAGCGATTTCTCCCAGCTGCTGCCGTTCGACCATCCGGATGGCCGACGACGTTGGCTGTTGATTCAATCTCGCCCGCGGCGCGGCGAAGACGGCAACACCCTCTGGGACGGCATCACCCTGGATGTGACCAGCCAGCAAGAGGACAAGATCCGCTTCCGCGAGAGCGAGCAACATCACCGCCGCCAGCTCGAATCCCTGGTCGCCGAGCGCACCGCCGAGCTGCGGGCGAGTAACGACCAACTCGCCTATACCCAACGCGCGATGGATCGCGCCGGCATCGGCATCGCCTGGAACAACGCCGATAACGGGCGCTTCATCTACGTGAATGATCAATGCTGCGCGCAGTTCGGCTACAGCCGCGAGGCGCTGCTGTCGCTGACCGTGAGCGACATCAATCCCGAATTCACGCCAGATGATCTGCGTCAGATCGCCGAGCGCCTGCGTCAAACCCAGGACAGCCTGAAGATCGAAACGCTGCATCGGCGCCAGGACGGCTCCCTCTATCCGGCCTCGGTCACCATCTACCTGCAACGGGCAGGCGACGAGGAATGGTTCATCGCGTTCTTTGAGGATATCAGCCAGCGCAAGGCGCTCGAGGACCGACTCGCGCGCAGCGAGGAGCGGCTGCGCCTGGCGATCGAGGGCGCCAACATCGGCGTCTGGGAGTGGGAGATCAGCACCAATGAACTCTATTGGTCGGATTCCTTCAAGGCCCTGTTCGGCGTCGAGATCGAGGGGCTGGCCTCTTATGAGCTGTTCCTCGAGACCCTGCATCCGGAGGATCGTGCCGGCGTCGATGCAATGGTCCGCGCCTCGGTCGAGGCCGGCGCCCCCTATCAGGTCGAATACCGCATACAGCGCCCTGACGGCGAGCAGCGCTGGATCAGCGCGCTTGGCCAAACCTACCTCGGCGCGGATGGCAGCGCCCAGCGCATGGGCGGCATCGTGCAAGACATCACCGAGCGCAAGCTGGCCGAGGAGGCCTTGGCGCAGGCGCGCGATGCCGCCGAGGCGGCGACCCGCGCCAAGTCCGAGTTCCTCGCCAACATGAGCCATGAGATCCGCACGCCGATGAACGCCATCCTCGGCATGTCGCATCTGGCGCTGCAGACCGAGCTGAACCCTCGCCAGCGCAACTACATCGAGAAGGCGCATCGCTCGGCCGAGGCGCTGCTCGGGATCATCAACGACATCCTCGAATTCTCCAAGATCGAGGCCGGCAAGCTCGACATCGAGGCGACTGACTTCCGCCTGGAAGACGTGATGGACAACCTCGCCAACCTGGTCGGGATCAAGGCCGAGGAAAAGGGTCTGGAGTTGCTGTTCGAGCTGCCGCCCGATCTCCCCACGGCGCTGATCGGTGATGCGCTGCGCCTCGGGCAGATCTTGATCAATCTCGGCAACAACGCGGTCAAGTTCACCGACCCCGGCGGCGAGATCCTGATCCGTGTCGGCCTGGAGCGAGAAGCGGCCGATCAAGTTTGGCTGCGCTTCAGCGTCCGTGACAGCGGCATCGGCATGACCGCGGAGCAGCAGCAGCGGCTGTTCCAGTCGTTCAGTCAGGCCGATAGCTCGACCACCCGTAAGTACGGCGGCAGCGGTCTCGGGCTGGCGATCAGCAAGCGGCTGACGCAGATGATGGGCGGCGAGATCTGGGTCGAGAGCACGCCGGGCGTCGGTAGCAGCTTCCACTTCACCGTGCGCCTGGGCAAGCAACGAGGAATACGCTCGCAACGACGCCCGAAGATCGATGATCTCGAGACGCTGCGGGTGCTGGTGGTGGATGACAACAGTACCTCGCGCATGGTGCTGCAGTCGATGCTCGGCGCCTTCGGCTTCCAGGTCGAGCAGGCCGCCAGTGGTGCCGAGGCCATCGCGCGCCTCGAGCAGGTCGACGGCCAGAGCGCCTTTGACCTGGTGCTGATGGACTGGAAGATGCCCAACATGGATGGCCTCGACACCACCCGCGCGATCCAATCCGACCAGCTGATCGCGCATGCGCCGACGGTGATCATGGTCACCGCCTATGGCCGCGACGAGGCGCAGCACGCCGCCAATGGTCTGGAACTGGCCGGCTTCTTGACCAAGCCGGTGACGCCTTCGAGCCTGCTCGATGCCATCCTCAACGCCATGGGCCGCGAGGCGGTGGCGGACTCACGCGGCACCGATCAGGAAGAGGCCACCAACGAGGCGCTGGCCAAGCTGCGCGGCGCCCATCTGCTGCTGGTCGAGGACAACGCCATCAATCAGGAGCTGGCCTTGGAACTGCTCAGCACCAACGGCATGAGCGCGGCAGTGGCCAACAACGGCCAAGAGGCGCTGGCGCTGCTCGAACAGCAGCGCTTCGATGGCGTGCTGATGGATTGCCAGATGCCGATCATGGACGGCTATGCCGCCACCCGCGCCATCCGCCAAGACCCGCGCTACCGCGACCTGCCGATCCTGGCGATGACCGCCAACGTGATGACCGGCGATCGCGAGAAGGCCCTCGCCGCCGGCATGAACGATCACATCGGCAAGCCGGTGAAGGTGCGCGAGCTGCTCGGCACCATGGCGCGCTGGATCAAGGTTGAGAAGCGAGTGGAGAGGAGTGAGAAAGCCACCTCTTCACTCACTCCTCACTCCTCTCCACTCACTCCTCACTCTTCTCTACCAGGCATTGATACCGCCGCCGGCCTCGCCATCACCCAACACAATCAGGCGCTCTACCAGCGCCTGCTGCAGCGCTTCGCCGAGACCCAAGCTGATTTCGCCGGCGACTTCGCCGCCGCGCTGGCGGCCAGGGCGCAAGATCCAGAGGCGCACACCCGCTGCGCGCATACGCTCAAGGGGGTGGCTGCCAACATCGGCGCCCAAGGTGTGCGCGAGGCCGCCGCGGCGCTCGAACAGGCCTGTGCCAGCGGGCAGGACGAGGAGAGGATTCAGGCCTTGCTCAAACACACACTGGCGGCACTGGACCCGGTGATTGCAGGGCTGCGGGCGCTTGCGACGGCTGACGCCTCCGCGGCCTCTTCCGCGGCTTCTTCCGCGGCTTCTTCCGCTGCCGTCAGCATCGATCGAGCCGCCCTCAACGCGTCACTCAAGCAGCTGCGAGGTCTCATGGAGACCGACGATATCCGCGCGCTCGAGGTGATCTCGGCGTTGCATGAGCAACTCTCGGCAACGCCCCATGCCAGCGCCTTCAAGCCCATCGCCAAGGCCGCGGAGGCTTACGACTTCGAGACGGCACTCAAGGCCCTCGATGAACTCGAGCGCCGTCTAGACCGCGCTTGAAGGCCCTGATGACGACCAATCTGACCGGCTCGCGGCAACCAGACTCTCCCAGTCATCGGGCGGATTCCCACGTTCGAGCAGTCAGAAAAATCCTTACCCGGTCAACCTTTCGCTGAAGCGTCTCGTCGATCAACAGCCTGCCACGGTCGAGGCCGGCTCCGGCTCAACCCCAACCCGGTTGCGCCCCTGCTGCTTGGCGCGGTACAGGGCTTGATCCGCACGGGCTTGCAATTGGCTCAGAGTGGCCTTGGCATGGCCATCATTGTGCGTCGCCACGCCGAGACTTAAGGTGACCACCTTGGCAAGGCTGGAGCCAGCATGGGGGATGGCTAAGGCCTCCACCGCCGCGCGCATCCGCTCGGCCAGATGGCGCGCGCCCTGGTGATCGGTTTCTGGCAACAGGGCGATGAATTCCTCGCCACCATAGCGCGCCACCAGATCGAGCGGACGCTCGCAAGATGACTTCAGCACGCTCGCCACCTGTTTGAGACAGACGTCGCCAGCGGCATGACCATAACGGTCGTTGTATTGTTTGAAGTGATCGATATCGATCATGATCACCGATAGCGGCAAACCGACGCGTTGCGCCCGCTGCCATTCCATTTTAGCCCGCTCATTGAAATGGCGACGATTGGGGATCTCGGTCAGACCATCCTGCCTAGAGAGCTTCTCGAGCAGATCCGTCTTGATCCTAAGCTCCTCGGTGACCAGCGTCCGTTTAACAATCTCATTTTCCAACGCATTATTGGTCTCACGCAACACCGCTTCGGCTTCTTTGCGTTCGCTAATATCCTGTTGGATGCCAAACCAGCGACTATCGCCATTATCAAAAAACAGTGGGCTCGATTCGATCAGCATATAGCGCACCTCACTGCCAACGATCACCCGTCCCTCCCAGCGAAACTGACTTTTTTGCTCGATCGCCTGCTGATTACAGCGTTTGAATGCCTCCAGATCATCGGCATGGATGACATCAATGGCAACCGTTTGATCAGCCAACACCGCCTCGCGGGAGAGTTGATTCATCGCGCACCAGCCATCGCTGACATACTCGAAATCCGCGCCGCCATCGCCGCGATGCCAAAACACATAGACGCCGACCGAAACATGGTCGACGAGATCGTTGAAACGGCGCAAGCTTTCCGTCAAGGCCGCTTCGGCACGCTTGCGATCGGTGATATCGGCGAGGACACCTTCCCACACCGTGCTGCCATCGGCGAGGGCGCGGGGGAAGGATTCAGCGGTGATCCAGCGGATCTGCCCATCAATCAGTAGTCTGGTTTCGCCAAAAAAGGGCGCCTTCTCGGCAAAGGCCTTGGCATTGAGCGCGACCCAGTCATCAAAGTCGTCGGGATGCACGCAGGCGAAGGCGCGCAACGGATCGGAAGACGCATCGGCGCGGCTGAGACCGGTCAACTCCAGGAACCGGCTGCTCATGAAGGCAAAATTGGCCATGCCACCCGCGGCCGGTTGCACCATGGTGTAAGTGCCGATCGGGATGTTTTCAGTCAAGTCGTAGGCGGTCTTCTCGAGCCGGGCCTCGGCCAGGCGGAGTGCCTCCTCGGCCGATTTTTGCGCGCTCTGATCATAGAGATAGCTGCGCATCGCGGTGACCCGACCGGCTTGATCACGCACCAGAATGGTAAAATCATATAGCCACAGAAACTGCCCCTTGCCGGTCCGCAGCCGATAGGCTGTCTCGAAACGATCCCTGCCCTGTTCAATGTTGTTTTGCAAATCAGCGAGTATCGAGGGCGAATCCTCCGGATGGATCAGGCTGCGGTAACTGAAATCCGCATCCAGCAGGTCCGCCGTCCGGTAACCAAGGATCTGCTCGACGTTCGAGGACACATAAACCAGCGTCCATTGGCCTTTTGGTTCAGCCCGCCATTCGATCGTGAAGATGGGCCCCGCGGCAAACAGATCGCGCTCTTTTTTGAGCGTGTCCGTGGCCTTTCTGGTCTTGGCGAGCAAGAACACGATCAGCGCGACGAAGATCAGGATCGCCGACACGACGGCAAGATAGAGCGACATCAGCGGGGCGCTCAGGACCGAGTAGCCGCTCCAGCCGTTTGCGGGGATGGCGCCCAACTGCCAACTACCGTCGGGCAGGTCGATGGTTTGGGTGACCGGCTCACGCTCGAACACCGAGGCATCACCAAAAAACACCTCACCCTCCGGCCCGCGCGCATCGCGACCTCTGAGGCTGATGCGCAGTTCGCCATCATTCGCCATGATCCCAGCGCCAGCAAGGATCGACTCCAGATCCATGACCACCGACGCAAACCCCCAAAATCGCTCCCGTCCCGATGCCGGATCAGGGACATGAATGGGAATGCGGGCAATCACGCCCTGGCCGCCCTGTACCAGCGAGAGGGGGCCGGCGAGCACGATCTTGTTGAGCGCTAGCGCGCGGCGCACGGCTGTAATCTGAGCAGGCTGCTTTCTGTAGTCCAAGCCCACCGCCGCTTCATTCCCCTGCAGCGGGTACACGAGGCGAATGACCATCTCCCTGGCAAGGCCGATATTGCGCAAATCCGGTTTTTCACGAAACGGCACCGCCATGGCGCGATTGAAATCCTCCTGCGTCAAGTCGGGATTCATCGCCACCAGTGATTTGACGCCGGAGACGGCATAGATATTGGCGTAGATGCGCGCCTTGAGCGCCGCGGTGCGCCGTTCCAACTGCCGCTTGACCTGCTCGATCTCGCGTTGTCGATGGCCTTCGGCCTCAAACTGAAACAGCTGTGTGCCAATCAGCTCGAACAGGCTCAACAGCACCACGAACAGTACGATCGCCATGCTGGTGAGATTGATCGGTTTCACAGGGTTATTGCTCCGCAGGCCCTGAGATTGCCGCGACTCATTCGTCGTGCACGGGCAATCCCAGCCTAACAGCTGGGGACTGGATAGCGACCAGGCAGGGCGGATGGATACCACCACGTTCAGTCAAACCGTCCATGTTCAGGGCCTGTCCGCCTGCCCATTTGCAGATGGGTCAAGCTCGGTTTGATCGGCCCGCTCGGCTCGGTCTGCCCGCTGTTGGGCACGCAACTCGCTCAGTAGGGCCAATGCCTGCTCGTAGTCGAAGTCGCCGATGTGCTGCTCTAATCGATGCAGTCGTTCACCGAAGGCCGCACTCAATAGCGGTCTCGCATCCGCAAACAGGCGATTGGCCTCGGTGTCGTCATTCGACAGCAGACAGGCTAGCCGATCAAGCTGAACAACGAGCTGCTGATATTGGTCATCAGCCACAGCCCCCGCGGCGACCGCACACGAGCCTTGTTCAGGAGACCGATCCAGGGGCACTCGATGGACAGCGGCACAGAAGGACTGCAGCGCCAATCCCAACTGCTCGATCGGCGCCCGCAACCGCTCCGGATTGAGCCCCATACGCGCGGCCTGCTCAATATCCGCGGCATGGTAGCGAATGCGATCGGCCGCCAAGGTGGCAGCAACGCCCTTTAGCGCATGCGCTAAGGGTGTGATAGCCTCCCAATCACCCGTTTGCAAGCACTGACTCAGGCGCTCCGCATCCTGCCCGTGATCGTCAACAAAGCGATGCAACAGCCGACTGTAGTGGCGACTATCGCCACGCAGCCGGCGCAGTCCATGCTCGACATTGAGTCCAGGCACCTCAGCCAGCATCCGTGCCACCGCACCGGCGGAGGCATCATTCACTGCAGGCGGGCGCTGGGACGCACTTGGCCATGCATTTGGCCATGCATTTGGCCATGCATTTGGCCGCTCATGTGGCCTCATCGTTGACGCGGCGCCAGGCGAGGCGCCTAGCGGCGTCGCCGAGTGGCCTTGGGGCAACCACTGCTGCAGGGTCGCGACCAGCACATCCGGCTCGATCGGTTTGCCGATGTGCGCATCCATACCGGCCTCTAGCGAGCGTTGCCGATCCGCCTCGAACACATTCGCCGTCATGGCCACGATCGGCACCCGCTGACACCCGGGGAGGCGACGAATCTCCCGCGCCGCCATCAAGCCATCCATCACCGGCATCTGGATATCCATCAGGATCAGATCAAAATTGTGCTCGCGCACCTGTGCAACCGCCTCGGCACCATCTGCGGCAATCCTGACGCGATGCCCGAGCGCCTCGATCAGCTCGCGCGTCACCTCTTGATTAATCGCATGATCCTCGACCACCAGGATGTCAGCGGAGATCGACTCGGCGGCGGGATGGGTCCGGGATGGATGGGCCCCGGATGTGCGCATCGCATCCGGCTGCGCCTTTGCATTCGCCTGGGCCTGAGCCTGGATCTGGTTCTGAGCCTCCTGCAGCGCGGATTGCAAGGTATCGCAGAGCTTGGAGGCGGTTACCGGCTTGGCTAACACCTGGGTGATCCCTGCTGAGGCCGCCAGATCCGTCGGCAGCTCATCGCCAAAGGCGGTCACCAGGATGCACCCCGGCACCTGCCGCAGTGGCAGCGCCTGGATACTCTGCGCGGTGTCGATGCCGTCCATCTCCGGCATGCGCCAATCGACCAGCACCAGATCGAACGGCTGCCCAAGGCGGTCGGCCTTGAGGACCGCGCTCAGCCCGAGCGCGCCGCTGGCCACCGCCTCCGCCCGCACCTGAAAGGTCTCGAGCAGTTGCACCAAGATCTCGCGATGCGCGGGATCATCATCGACCACCAGCAGGCGGCGCTCTTGCAGCCGCGCCAACAGAGACCCCTCTGATTGCGCTGAGGCAGCGGGCTGAAACGGGATCTCGACGGCAAAACAACTGCCCTGCCCCGGCTCGCTGCGCACCCGGATCTGCCCGCCCATCAACTCGCACAGCCGCTTGCTGATCGCCAGCCCCAGGCCGGTGCCGCCATAGCGCCGCGTGGTGCTGGCATCGGCCTGCTCGAAGGCCTGGAACAGGCGCGAGCGCTGCTCCTCGCTCATGCCAATGCCCGTGTCGCAGACCTCGAAGCCGAGCCGCAGCGCAGTCTGCGCGGTCTTTCCGCCCAGTCTGGGCGTTTCAGGCAGTCCGGGCTTTTCGGGCTTTTCGGGTCGTCTGGTCTGATCGGTCTGGTCGGGTCTGGCCGTCTGTCCGGTTGGCGCGGTTGACGCAGTTGACCCGGTTGAATGAGTGCGCGCCGCCGGCTGCCCCGCATCGAGCAGGACGCCTTGGATCGAGACCTCGCCCATCTCGGTAAACTTGGCCGCATTGCTGAGCAGATTCAGCATGATCTGCCCAAACCGGGTGCTGTCGCCGCGCACCCGCAACGGCAAGTGATCGAGATCGATGCGCAGCTCCAGGCCTTTGTTGATCAGGGTCGGCGTCACCAGGGCGCAGACATGGTCAATGATCCGTGCCGGTTCGAAGTCGTCTTCTTGGAGTTGGATCTTGTCGGCCTCGATCTTCGACAGATCCAGCACATCGTTGATGATATGTAACAGATGCTGCGCCGAGGCCGAGAGCTTCTCGAGCTGCTGCGACTGCCGAGGGGTGAGCGGATCACGACGCATGAGATGGGCATAGCCGATGATCGCGTTCATCGGCGTGCGGATCTCATGGCTCATATTGGAGAGGAACGCCGACTTGGCGCGATTGGCGCTCTCCGCGGCGGTCTTGGCGGCCTGCAGATCGATGGTCCTTGAGGCGACCAGCTCTTCGAGATGCAGCCGGTATTCATCGAGTTCGCGCTCCCGGCGCTTGCGCTCGGTGATGTCCTGCCAGACCCCAGAGATCATCTGGCGGCCGTCATGCTCGACCAGCCGGAAGGTGAGATTGACATCCAGAAGCGAGCCGTCCTTGTGCCGCATCCGACTCTCGAAGCCACGGATCTCGCCGGCGAGGATGGCGCGGATATTGTCGGCGATGGTCTCCGGATCATGCTCGGCCTCGAAGTCCCGGACCCTGAACCGGGCGAACTCGGCGCGACTGTAGCCCAACCCCTGGCAAGCGGCATCGTTGAATTCGAGGATGCGCCCGGTCTCGGGCTCGGCCAGCACGATGGCATCGGTGGTCTGCCCGAACATGGTTTCGAGCAACGACTCGCGCTCACGCAGACGCTGTTCGACCGAGGCCTGCTGGGTGATATCGCGCACCGCCACCACATGGCGCCCAGAGGCGGCGAGCGCACCAAAGCGCGCCTCGAAACGATGCAGCCCCGCGGGCATTGGCAGCTCGTACTGGAACGACACCCAACGCTCACCCTCGCGCGCGCGCCGAAGCGCGTCAGCAAACGCCGGGCCGATCTCCGCGGGCAGCACCGCCTGCGGCGTCTTGCCCAGGAAGACCTCTGGCGGCACGAACAACTCACCGGTCTCGGCCTGATAGAAGTCGACGATGGTGCCGTCGGCCTCGAGCACGAAGATCAGATCAGCCGGTGCCGCGTGTTCTGTCATTGTTGTTGTTTTCCTGCCGGATCATTCAGCGGCCTGTATCAATGGCCAGGATCAACGCCACGGAGTGACCTGAAAGCACATCGGCGCTTGGTTATTAGCGTCCGCTGGTTTGCCAAATCATATACCCTTTGCTTTGAGTGGAAAACGCTCGGGATGCTCAATGATCTCTTCCGTTAAATCAACATCGAGGTCCGGCCAGTAAAAATGACCTTGAGCAAGCTCTTCGACATTGAGGATCAGCTTCACGGCTCGATCCTTAAACCATGGAAAATGGTCGTACGACAAAAAAAGCTCTTTGTCATGCGCAAGCAGCCAGAGACCATGGCCAGAAATATTCGTGACCTCAACCGCTGAAGTGTTGGCGCCATGCGCTAATGAGCTCACCATGATGAACCTCAATCAATGACTCGATGTGTTTCAGCTGCTTTCTGGAATAGCGATGATTCTTCGCCAACTCTATTTCTGGCTCTAACCAGAACTTTGCCTCACCCTCACCAGATATCACCTGGACATGCATGCGTTCCTCCTCCCTTGAGAAGAAGAAAAACCGATAGCCATCCTCTCTGAAGGCGGTCGGACTCATCTTCTATCGCACTGCCCGGGATGATTGGTGATTCGTTTCTTGAGCTGCTGTTTATGCAAAGCGCCGTACCTCCCCCTCGCCGTCGATATTCTCCACGCAACGCCCGCAGAGTTCGGGATGGGCGGCCTGAGCGCTAACATCGGCGCGGTGATGCCAGCAGCGCACGCATTTCGGATGCGCGCTGGCGCGAATGCGCACCGCGAGCCCCTCGACATCGGTATCGAGCGCGTCTTCGGGCCGCTCGCCCAACGCATGCACCCGCGCCTCGGAGGTGATCAGCACGAAGCGCAGCTCATCGCCGAGGCGGCCGAGCAGGGCTTGCAGCTCCGCTGAGCAATAGAGATCGATCTCGGCATCGAGCGCGGCGCGGATCTGGCCTTGCGCGCGCGCGGCCTCGAGCTGGCGACCGATGGCGGTGCGCACCGCCAGCACCTGACTCCAGAACGCACGATCAAAGGGGTCGCCGGCGTCGAGCGCGAATAGGCCGTCATACCAGCGGGCGGTGAAGAGGGTCTCGTCACGCTCGCCGGGCAGATGCTGCCAGATCTCCTCGGCGGTGAAGCTGAGGATCGGCGCCAGCCAGCGGCTCATGGCCTCGATGATGTGATACATCGCGGTCTGACAGGAGCGCCGCGGCAGACTGTCGGCGCCGGTGGTGTACTGGCGGTCCTTGATCACGTCCAGATAGAAGCCGCCCATGTCGACCACGCAGAAGTTGTGCAGCCGGTGGTAGATCAGATGGAACTGATAGTCCTGATAGGCGGCGATGAACTCCTGCTGCAGTTGCAGCGCCCGGTCCACCGCCCAGCGGTCGAGTTCGATCATCTCGGCGGCGGGAACCAGATCCTTGGCCGGGTCGAAGCCATTGAGGTTCGAGAGCAGGAAGCGCGCGGTGTTGCGGATGCGCCGGTAGGCATCGGCGGTGCGCTTGAGGATCTCATCGGAGACGCGCATCTCGCCGCGATAATCAGCAGCGGCGACCCAGAGCCGGATGATGTCCGCGCCCAGGGTCTTCATCACCTCCTGCGGGCGCACCACGTTGCCCTTGGACTTGGACATCTTCTCGCCCTTCTCATCCACGGTGAAGCCATGGGTGAGCACCGCGCGATAGGGTGCCTGGTCGTGCATCGCCACCGAGGTCAGCAGAGAGGACTGGAACCAGCCCCGGTGTTGATCCGAGCCTTCGAGATAGAGATCGGCCGGGCGGCGCAGTCCGGCCCATTCGGCAGCGGTGACGCCAGCATCGGCGCCGCGATCGAGCACGCAGGCGTGGGTGACGCCCGAATCGAACCAGACATCCAGGGTGTCCTGGACCTTCTCGTAGCGCGCGCCCTCCTCATCGCCCAGCAGTTCCTCGGCGCGCAGTTCGAACCAGGCATCGATGCCCTTGACCTCGATGCGTTGGGCCACCTGCTCGATCAGTTCGGACGTGCGCGGATGCAGCTCGCCACTCTCCTTGTCGACGAACAGTGTGATCGGCACGCCCCAGGTGCGCTGGCGCGAGATGCACCAGTCCGGTCGGTTGCGCACCATGCCGTCGATGCGCGATTGGCCCCAATCCGGCATCCAGCGCACCTGGCCGATCTCGCGCAGCGCGGACTCGCGCAGGCCGGCCTGCTCCATGCTGATGAACCACTGCGGGGTAGCGCGGAAGATGATCGGCGTCTTGTGCCGCCAGCAATGCGGGTAGCTGTGGCTGAAGCGCTGCTCGCGCACCAGTGCCTGCTTCGCCTTTAGGGTCTCAATGACCTGCTCATTGGCATCGAAGACATTCTCGCCGGCAAACAGCGGCGTGCCGTCGAGGAAGCGGCCGTTGCCGCCGACTGGATTGTCGACCGGCAGATCATAGCGGCGGCCGACGATGTAGTCCTCCAGGCCATGACCGGGCGCGGTGTGCACCGCGCCAGTGCCGGCCTCGAGGGTGACATGCTCGCCGAGGATGATCGGCACCTGACGCTCATAGAACGGGTGCGCGAGCATCAGACCCTCGAAGGCATCGCCACGGCCATAGGCGATGACCCGATAATGCTCGATGTCCCAGCGCAGCATGGTGTCCTTGAGCAGGCCCTCGGCGACCAACAGCCGCTCGGCACCGTTCGGCCCGTCCTCGGCTACCTGCACCAGCGCGTATTCAAGCTCGGGGTTCAAGGCGACGGCCTGGTTGGCCGGCAAGGTCCAGGGCGTGGTGGTCCAGATCACCACCGACATCGGCCCGCTGCCATGCCCGGCGATTGCCCCATCGGCGGCGCCAGTCGTTGCTCCGCCAACGCCAGCAACAGCAGCCACGCCAACAGTCGCCGTCTGCGCGATACCAGCGGCGCTCGCATCGCCCCCCGTCGCCTCGCCGTCTGGCACCTCTGGCTGGGGATGGCAACGCGCCAGCAGCGCCTCGGGATCAGCCACCGCAAAGCGCACATCGATCGCGGTCGAGTCCTTGTCGGCATACTCAACCTCAGCCTCGGCCAGCGCCGAGCCGCAGTCGATGCACCAGTGCACCGGTTTGGAGCCCTTCTGCAGATGGCCGTTGGCGATGATCCGCCCGAGCGCGCGCACGATGTCGGCCTCGAAGCGCGGCGCCATGGTCAGGTAAGGATGCGCCCAGTCGCCCAACACACCCAAGCGCTGGAAATCCGCGCGCTGGCCATCGACCTGCTTCGCGGCATAGTCGCGACAGGCATGACGAAACTGGGTGGCGCTGATCTTCTGCCCCGGCTTGCCCTTCTTGCGCTCGACCTGCAGCTCGATCGGCAGACCGTGACAATCCCAGCCCGGCACATAGGGCGCGTCCAACCCATCGAGGGTGCGCGACTTGACGATGATGTCCTTCAATACCTTATTGACCGCGTGGCCGATATGGATCTCGCCGTTGGCATAGGGCGGCCCATCGTGCAGGATGAAGGTCTCGCCACGCGCGCGCGCCTCGGCCCGCGCCGCGCGCACCAGGGCGTAGACATCGATCGCCTGCCAGTGCTTGAGCATCTCCGGCTCGCGCTGGGCTAGGTTGGCCTTCATCGGGAAGCCGGTCTGCGGCAGATTGAGGGTGTGTTTGTAGTCAGTCACTGCTTGAAAAACCCGTTGTACGCGCGGGTGCAGGCAAACAGCACCCGATCTGAATCAGTTGGGGGAGAGACTACCAGACTCGCCTCACTCTGGCGCTCGATGCACGAGACTCATGGCTCATGGCCTGGCTCATGGCTTGGCTCATGGCTTGGCTCATGGCCTGGCTCATGGCCTGGCTCATGGTCTGGCTCATGGCTCACTGAGCCTTATGGCGCCTCGGGAAAGAGCTTGCCAACTTTGCTGGCAAAGAACCGCTCGCTCCAGAGACTCAGGCTAGCCTGATCCGGCGCGCTGATAAAAGGGGCCACATCACGCGCCGCTTGGGGCCAGTCGATCTCGGCAATGCGCGCCATCAAGGCCGCTTTCAGCCATTGCCGATCGACGCGCGGAGGCTGCTGCGCCCAAGGGCCGACTTGGGCCAAGGCCGCCTCCAGATGCGGCAGATTCGGGGCAACTCGGCCCGCGACATACCAGGCAAAATCAAACCAATCCCGGCCCTTCACATACGGCCGGCACAGCAATGCGTGCAGCTTGAGCGCGAAGTTGCTCGGTAAATCCTGAGCGCAGAGCTCGAAGTCCAGCGGGAAATCCAGGTACTGAAAGTCGAAGCCCGATCCTGCCGGTGGTCGGGTATCCAGCTCCAACTTGACCCGCAGCTTCTTGCCGGAGCCTCCCCGGTAAAACGAGAGATCCAGTTGGCGGCCGAGGAAATCGTCCTTGATCATGGCCTCCCGCACGGCTCGCGTCATCCTGCTTCGGTCGCGCAGCTCACAGCGGATGCCGAAATCGGCCAGCACATCGGCCATGGTGGCGAGATAGGGCTCCCAGCGAAAGTCAGGGGCAGGCGTTCGCGAGATGAAAGCCAGATCTTCCGAAAAGCGCCTGAGGCCGTGCAGGATGCGCAAGGCCGTGCCTCCCTGAAAGGCCGCCTGCTCGAAGAAGCCTGCCCGCCAGAGTCCGTAGAGCGCAACCTCTTGCAGGATCTCCCGCAACGCTTGCTGCTCACGGTGCGCATCCGTCGCGGCATGGGACTGCAAGCGCTCACGCAGTAGGTCGATCACTGACAACCGCCCTGGCTGAGCACCCGTCCATCTTCTGCTTCCCCTGACAGTCGATAGCGGCTGAGGCCATCGATGACCTGCTGCATCCGCCGATGCCGATAGACGCGGCGCAGTGCTTGCAGCCGCTCGACTTCTAATGCGGCCAATGGCTCCAGATCGATCCGCGCCCCGCCGAGCCATGCGCGCGCGCTACTCCAGTCCCAGCGATGCAGGCAGAAGAGATCAAGCAGCGCCCGCAGCGGTTGAGCAACCAGGGCGGCTTGGTCTTGAAGCACGACCCGGCCCACAGCCTCCAGCATGAACCCCTTGATCAACGGCAATGGAGCGAATTGGAACAGGCCGGCTTCATCGATCTGGTACTGACGACTGCGCCGATCTGGAGTAACCGCTTGGACCAGCGTCACCGCCTCCGGAATCCAGCCATGAAAGGCCAGTGCCGACTCGAAAGAGACATAGGCACCAGGCACCAAGCCTTGCACCAACACAAACGAATGCGCACCGCTACCAGGATAGGCACCGCCGCCAGGATACGAGCTGCCGTTAGCAACCCGACTCGCGAGACGATAGCGGCCACGCCGCAGGCGCAGCAATTCACCCCGGTGCAAAGCACGATTAACCAGATTGTAGCGACGTTGCGCGCTGCCCCCGAGCAGGCGCGCAAGCTGTGCCTCGGAGAGCGTTCGCTGTTGCAAGCCGGCGCTCAGGATGGTTTTGGTCAGCGTCTCCATTCATGCAAGATACTTTCATTTTATGAAAGGATCAAACATGACTTGGACAACCTCACAGCCCACCTCCGCCATCAACGATCTTCAGCGGATACGCCGCCAGTCGGCCTGGATCAGATTGCGCGCGGCGCTGCTGAAGACGAGGCCGACTTCAAAGAGACCCTTCCCTGGTGCATCCTGATACTTCTGGCTGTAACCGCGCGCCTGGATCTGCGCCAGGGCTGGGTTGATGGCAGGCGCTGCTTCCTGATCGTCTTTGCCGCGCGCATCACGCACCAACTTGATCTCGATGACGTAGATGTACCCGGCAAGCTTGAGGGTCAGATCGACCTGACCTTGATTGGTCAGATCCTCCGGGATGATCCCGGCATCCAGGCTGGCGAAGAAGGCATAGAGCACGCTGGCATAGTAGCCCTCGGCTTCGGGCAGATCGTTGCCGGTGAAGTTGCGCCAGGGGATGCTGGCGAACAGGCGTTTGATGGTGGCGACGAGGGCCGGCAGGTCGGCCTGCGCCAAGGCCTCGATGAGCCCCCGCTTATAGCTCAGGCGCGTGTCGCTGATGCC
Organism: Halochromatium roseum; assembly: GCF_016653315.1. Lineage (GTDB taxonomy): Bacteria > Pseudomonadota > Gammaproteobacteria > Chromatiales > Chromatiaceae > Lamprobacter > Lamprobacter roseus. The sequence continues at coordinate 33,523 of NZ_NHSH01000086.1, forward strand.
CGCATAGGCATCGATGAATTGGTTGTTCAGCGCGCGCCGCACCTCGCTGTTCGGGATGCGCAACCGAAAGGTCAGCTCACCCCACTGCTGCGTGGTCGAAGCCACGGTCAAATACCCCGCCTGAAACAGCAGCGTCACGGGATTGATCCGCTCGACGTCGAAGGAATCCAGGATCTCTTCGCCCACCTCAAGCTGTTCCAGATCCGGCAGGAAGTAGCGTCGCTGCTGAAACAGCTTGATCAAGAAGCTCGGGCTGCCGGTCTCGAACCAGTAGTTGCGGTAGCTGTGGCCATCGCTGATGAACAGCAGGATGTCATAGGGGTTATAGACCGGCTCACCGAGAAAACCGTAGCCGTTGTACCAGCGACGCAGCTCGTCCCAATCGACACCGGCAAGATGCTCAGCGAAGGTGGTCTCGAGATCCTGCTGGGTGTAGCCGCAGATGGTCGCAAAGGGGGCGCTGAGCGTGATGTCGCGCAGTTGGTTGAGCCCCGAGAATAGGCTCACGCGGCTGAATTTGCTGACTCCGGTCAGAAACACGAAGCGCAGATGGGCATCCTGCGCCTTGAGCACCGAGTAGAGGTTCTTCAGCCCATCGCGCAGCTCGGCGGCGCGCTCCGGATGCTCGATGTTGTCAAGGATCGGCTTGTCGTATTCGTCGATCAGCACCACCGCGCGTTGGCCGCTTTGGACATGGGCCTGGCGGATCAGGTCAGCGAAGCAGCCCGGGATGTCAGTATCCTGCCCGTCGCCATCGATCCCGAGTCGCAGGGCATTGTCCTTGAGCAGTTTCCGGATGCGCCGATCCAGCTCGGCACGGTTCTGGAGCACACCGGCGGCAAAGTCGAGCAGGATCACCGGATGGCGCTGATGCCAATCCCATTGGTCATGGATATGCAGGCCGCGAAACAACGCCTCGTTGCCCTCGAACAGCTCCTTCAGCGTATCGACGAACAGGCTCTTGCCGAAGCGGCGCGGGCGCGAGAGAAAATAGGCCTTGCCTTGTTGCGCCAGCGCCTGGGCCGCGGCGGTTTTGTCGACGTAGCAATAGTCACCCTCGCGGATCTCGCGGAAGGTCTGGATGCTGATGGGGAGTGGTTGTCTGGACATAAGGCTAAAGTCGCAAGTCAGCAGTGGTCGAGTGCTGCAAATCCCTTCATTATCCCGCAGGGCGATCAACTGATTGCATCGCAGCCGGCGTCCCCGAGGCAGCCGAGCAAGCTCATCGCATCAGGGATGCCGGGCTTCCACCGCCACAGGGTATCCTTGTCGCCTGCAGTCCAAGGCACCGCACTGTCCCGATTATGAATCTCCGCGATATCAAGTACATCCTCGCCCTTGCCGAGACCCGCCACTTCGGCCGCGCCGCCGAGCGCTCGTTCGTCAGTCAACCGACGCTGAGCGGCCAGATCCGCAAGCTCGAGCATGAGCTAGGCGTGACCATCTTCGAGCGCACCAACCGCTCGGTGGAGATCACCCCCACCGGTCAGCTGATCCTGCAGCACGCACGCCTGCTGATGGAACAGGCCGATGCCATCGAGCAGGTCGCGCGCGCCCATCAGGACCCGCTCGCCGGGCCGCTGCGCATCGGCGCCATCCCAACCCTAAGCCCCTACCTGCTACCGCTGATCCTGTTGCCGCTGCGCGAGCGCCTGCCACAGATCAAGCTAGTGTTGATCGAGGAGATCACCGAGACCTTGCTCAAGCGACTGGAACATCATGAGGTGGATGCGGCGCTGCTGGCGACCCCGGTCAGCGAGCCGGAGCTGGTCGCGCGGCCACTGTTCGAGGAGCCGTTCTGGCTCGCCTATCCGCAGCAGCATCCGCTCGGCGATCAGGCCGAGATCACCGAGGCCGATCTGGAAGAGACCGAACTGCTGCTGCTCAGCGATGGCCATTGCCTGACCCATCAGGTGATGGAGGTCTGCCGTCTGGCCGAGCGCCCACGCAATGGCGAGATGGCCGATCTGCGTGCCTCGAGTCTCGAGACCCTGCTGCAACTAGTCGGCGCCGGTTTCGGCTGCACGCTGCTGCCGGCACTGGCCTGCAGCGGCGAGAATCCACCGGACAGCCCAATCGTGCGGCGGCCGCTGCATCTGCCAGATGCCTATCGGCGCATCTCGCTAGTCTCGCGGCGCAGCTTCCCGCGCCAGCAGGCGCTGGATGCGTTTGCTGAGGTGCTGCTCTCACAGCTGCCAGACTCGGTGCGCCCGTTGCCAAGCACTTCAGCTGCTGCTGCAACCCCAACTGCAACGGCACCTCTCACAGCCAACGATACGCCGCGTTCTTCGACACCTTCCGTAGCATCAGACACATGAGCGAGCTTCGCTTCTTCGCCAGCGCCGCGCGCAATCTCGAGAGCCTGCTCGCCGACGAGCTACGCGGCCTCGGTATCGAGACCGCCGTCGAGACCCGCGCCGGGGTCCAGTTCTCCGGCAGCCTGGCCGATGCCTATCGGGTCTGCCTCTGGTCGCGGGTCGCCAGCCGCGTGCTGCTGCCGCTCAGCGACTTCGCCGCGCCAGACCCGGACGCCCTTTACGCCGGCATCCGCGAGATCGACTGGTCCGAGCACCTCGGCCCGGAGCAGACCCTCGCGGTCTCGGTCGACAGCGCCCGCTCGCAGATCGAGCACACCCAGTTCGCCGCCCAGCGCATCAAGGACGCCATCGTCGATCAGATCCGCGAGCGCAGCGGCAGCCGTCCGAGCGTGCGTCCGATCCAGCCCGATCTGGCGCTGCGCTGCCGCCTGTTCCGCGACCAGGCGGTGCTCTTTCTCGACCTCTCCGGCGAGGCCCTGCACCGGCGCGGCTGGCGTCTCCAAGGCGGTGCCGCGCCCTTGAAAGAGACCCTCGCCGCCGCGCTGCTGCTGCGCGCCGGCTGGCCCGAGATCGCCGCCGGCGGCGGTGAGCTGCTCGACCCACTCTGCGGCATCGGCACGCTAGTGATCGAAGGCGCGTTGATCGCTGCCGACATCGCCCCCGGGCTGCGGCGCACCTATTGGGGCTTCAGCGGCTGGCGCGGCCATGATCAGGCGGCCTGGAGTGCCTGGAGGACGCTCCTGGCCGAGGCCAAGGAGCGCCGCGCAACCGGCCTGCATCGACTCGCGCGCAGCAGCACCCGACTGTGCGGCAGCGATCTCGATCCGGCCGCAATCAAGGCCGCGCATGCCAACGCCTCGCATGCCGGGCTTGCCGGCCATGTGCAGTTCGAGCGACAGGCGCTTGAGGATTGCCGGCCCAGTGGCAGATCGCAGATGGCAAGCCTCAGCCTCGATCAAAGCCTGAATCCAAGCCCAGGCCTCAGTCCAGACTCAAGCTCCGATCCGCTGACCGGCACAGGCACCATTGCGGACACCAACGCCAGCAGCGCGAGTTCGAGCGCCAGCAGTGGCACCGACGTCGAGGCCGGCAACGGCGGCAGCGTGGAAACACGCGTTGGCACGGACACTGACATCGGTCTGAGACCCCCTGCGGGCAACGCTCACAGGAGCCCCCAGCCGATCCCCTCTGCCGCCTCATCCGAGCGTGCATCAAATACCACGCCGATACCCGGCCTGCTGATCACCAACCCGCCCTATGGCGAACGCATCGGCGCCGAGGATCTCGCCGGCCTCTATCAGTCGCTCGGGGTGCTGCTACGCTCCCAGTTCGAGGGCTGGCGCACTGCCGTGCTGACCGGCAACCCGGAGCTCGGCAAGCGCATGGGGCTGCGCGCGCGCCGGTTCCATAGCCTCTACAACGGCCCCATCGAATGCCGCCTGCTGCACTTCGAGGTCCGCCCCGAGGCCCATGTCTCCGACCGCCCGCGCCCGCTGCCCGTCGCTGAGCGCGGACCCGGCGCCGAGATGTTGGCCAACCGGCTGCGCAAGAATCAAAAGGCGCTCAGGAAATGGCTAGAGCGCGAGGGCATCCATTGCTACCGACTCTATGATGCCGATCTACCCGAGTACGCGCTGGCGGTCGATCTTTACCAGAGTGCCGACCCGGCGACCCCGGAGCGGCGCTTCGTGCAGGTGCAGGAATACGCCGCCCCGTTCGGCATCGATCCCAAGGCCGCGCGGCGGCGGCTGCGCGAAGGCATCGGTGTCATCGCCGAGGTGCTCGAGGTGCCGGAGCACGACCTGTTCTTCAAAGTCCGCCAGCCGCAGCGCGGCAAGGCCCAGTACGAGCGGCTGGCGCAGACTGGCCAATTCCACAAGGTTGCCGAAGATGGCCTGACCCTATTGATCAACTTCGAGGACTATCTGGATACCGGCCTGTTTCTTGATCACCGTGAGACGCGGCGGTTGATCGGCCACCTGGCCGCTGATCGCAACATGCTTAATCTGTTCGGCTACACCGGCGTCGCCAGCTGCCATGCCGCGCGAGGTGGCGCCCGCTCGACCACCACGGTTGATCTCTCCAAGACCTACCTCGATTGGGCGCGGCGCAACCTGGCCCTGAACGGCTTCACCGGCCACGACCATCAGCTGATCCAGGCCAACTGTCTGGAATGGCTGGAGCAAGCCCGCGCCTACCGCGGTCACTTCGGGTTGATCTTCCTCGATCCACCGACCTTCTCCAGCTCCAAGCGCATGGACGGCACCTTTGAGGTGGAGCGCGATCAAGTCAGACTGATCCGTTCCGCCATCGCCCTGCTCGCCCCCGATGGCGAGCTGATCTTCTCGACCAACAAGCGCCGCTTCAAGCTCGACGAGGAGGCGCTGAGCGATCTGGACATCAAGGACATCAGCGCCCAGACCATCCCCAAGGACTTCGCCCGCCATCCGCATATCCACCGCTGCTGGCGGATTCGGCGCCCACAATGACCATTCACTCGCTCCACCTCAGAGAGCAAAATGCTCGCGGATCGCGAACACAAATGCCTCAGCGGCTTCGACGCTCTGAAGACCGATGGCGTCGTCGATGATGTCGCCGGTGTAATCCGCGACCAGTCGCGCCTCTTCCGCCCGTTTCAGCTGTCGGCCGAGTTCTTTGGGCAGGATGCCAGGTTTGATCAGGTGCAGGCTAAACGCATTGATGAGCCCTTGATGGGTCTTACCAATATGTGGTGGTAGGCCTGTATCGGCAGCCAGCAAGGCAGCTCGAGCGGCGTCGAACATGGCGTAGTAGGCCCTGTTGCAAGCGCCGTCGACATCACCAGACTCGAGAAGCAGGCGAGCTGAAGCAACGGCTTGCGCGGCCTTGCGCATCATGACTTCCGCCGTCAGCGCGGTCGTCACAGCGGAATCCCCTCTCGGGCAATGGAATACAGCAAGGCCGGATTGGAAAATGTCTCAGGATGTTCCCATTGGTCGAGCCATACCGGCAGCGGCGAGATATTGATCTCGGTGTCCAGTAGTACGTCGAAGGCAAGATCCGCCATGTCCAGTTTGGTCGAAAGCAATCCCTGATGCGCGCCTCGCAACAGAATCATGAGATCGGCATCACTGTCTTCCCGCTGATCGCCACGCGCTCGACTCCCAAACAGGATCGCACCAGCGATCTCGTAGCGGACCGATGCCAAGCGCAAGAACGCTTGCACAGCGGTCTGAGTCCGTTCATCGATGGTCACCGTCGCGTCGCTACTCATCTCATCTCATCTCATCAGTGTATGTCGTTCTCGTCAGCCATCTTTGTTGTGAACCTTGCGTAACTCATCCACGATACTCGCGCCGTGCGACCACCGCCAAGGCCTCCACGGGCCGCTCGCCTTCATGGCGCAGCACCACCGTCTCGAGCTGGTCGATGACCAATCCCGCCGCATCGAGCACCTGGCGCAGATAGCGCCGGCTGTGTCGATAGCGTCCTGACGGCTGGAGTTCCCAGGCTTCAGCGTCGGCCTCCTCCGTGGTGGCGATGAACAGGCCTTCGGGCCGCAGCGCGGAGGCGACAGCGGCAACCAGCGGTTCCAATGCGCCCAGGTAGATCAGCACATCGGCGGCGATGATGACGTCCCAGTCCGCCTGCGCTGTGGCCAAGAAGCTCTCGGCATCGGCCTCATGCAAGCCGTCATAGAGATCGCGCTCGGCGGCGCGGGCGAGCATCTCGGGCGACAGGTCCAAGCCCTCCAGGCGCTGAGCCAGTGGGCGCACCACCGGCGCGACCAGCCCGGTGCCGCAGCCGAGGTCGAGCAGGCTGTCCACACCCTCGGGACGTGCCGCGCGCAGCAGGCGCTCGACCAGGGCCGGACCGGCATAGTCGAGGGCGCCGAGCCGGTCATCGAAGCTCTCGGCGAAGGCGTCGAAGGTGGCCCGCACATAGGGACTGCTGGCCCGCTCGGGCGGCGCGGCGTCCATCAGCGCCGGCGCCAGATGCTGAGCCGTCGGGCTGTCGGGGTAGGTGCTGAGCCAAGCGATGGCCTCTTGCCGGGCCTGCTCCAGGCTGCCAGCGGCACGCAGCGCATAGAGGGTTTGGCCATGGACCGTGTGCAGGGACTCTGCGTCGGGCTGCAACGCTAGCGCGCGGCGGCCTTCCTGCAACGCGGTCTCGAGTGCTCCAGCATCCTGAGCCGCCTCCGCCAAGCCCACACGCGGGGTCGGATCATCTGGCGCAACGTCCGTCGCGGCCCGAAACGCCGCCATCGCCTCTTGCGGCTGCTGCAGCCGGCGCAGGGCGTTGCCCAGCATCAGATGCGCCTGTGCCAATTGCGGGGCCTGCGCGATGGCCTGGCGCGCGGTCTGGGCCGCTTCGTCATCGCGCCCCTTGCGCCATAGCGTCGCCGAAAGCCCGGTCAGCGAAGGGACGTGCTCGGGGCGCTGCACCAGCGCGCGGCGGTGCAGCGCCTCAGCCTCATCCAGGCGACCTGCCTCGCGCTGCGCGTGTCCACAGGCGGTGAGAATCGGGGCCGAGTCGGGCGCCAGGTTGACCGCCCGCTCCAAGGCCTCGAGCGCCTCATCCTGCCGATCCTGCGCCTTGAGCACGGTGGCGAGATTGGCCAGGATCTCCGGGCTATTCGGCGCCACCGCTAGCGCATCGCGATAGGCGCCCTCGGCCGCGGCTGGCTGGCCGGTATCCTTCAGCGCCAACCCCAGATAACGATACACCTCGGGATTGTTCGGATCACCCTTCAACGAGGCGCGAAAATGGCGAATCGCCTCCTTGGGCCGACGGCGTTGGTGGACCGCGATCCCCAGATAATAGAGGGCGCGGGCATCAGTCGGACGCCGCCGCAGGATGCGACGGTAGGCCTTCTCGGCCTGTTCGAGCTGACCGGCACGATGGAGGCCGGCGGCCTCAGCGAGCGCCTTGTCCCCACTGCATGAAGGTCCCCGCATCGAACCGCGTGAAGCGGTGCGCCGCGACTGCACCATGATGTCTCTCCCGTTCGGTTTCGTCGGTTGCAGCGGCGAGATTGTGGTTCGCGCCGTCGCGCGAGGTCAATGATTGCGGCCCCCAAATCAGGTTAGACTCCTGGCGTATCCTATGTTCTGTTTGACGCACTGACAGTGCCTCCATGGACCTCGCGCATGTGCTCAGCAGACAACGACCAGCGCGAGCCAGCCTCTGGCCCGACGATCCTGAACCAACCCCAGCGAAGCCGCTCGAATCGGCTGCTAACACAGATTCCATGCGCTTGCCGCCAGCGCGCGTGCGCAGAGACAGCCCTCGTCAGCGCCAACCACCCTCAATGAACATCAAACACCGCGGCCAGATCTACAACATCTATGTCGTTGTTGGCCTGAGCAGCCTGTTGCTGATCGGCAGTTTCTACTTCTTCGGCCTGCGGCCGCTGATCGAGTATCTCCGAGCAACCCACACCCAGAGCCTGAATCTCGCGGTGCAGAACAGCGCCGGGCGCTTGCAGGGCATCCTGCGGCATCATGAAGATCTGGCGCGACAGACGGCAAGCCGTACCGCGATTCGCCTCAAACAGGCCGCCTATCTACGCGGCGAGATCAGCCGCCAGGCACTGGTCGACTTCAGTCAGCCGAAGCTCGCCGATGCCTTGCGCGCCAACGACCTCATGCTGGCCATCGCCCGTCATGGCCCTGATGGCGAACGCCTGTTCGGTGTCGGTAGACCGGTTCCCGTGGCACTGACGGCGGCCTGCATGGACGACGCGCTCGAGCAGGTGCAACGACTGTCGAACGACGCCGCCAAGCGCACCGGCGCGCTGGTCTATTGCTCGCCGCTGTTCGATGCCAGCGGTGAGCGCATCGGTTTCGACACCCTGATCATCAGCGATCAGGCGGTGCAGCAGTTCATCGACGAACAGAGCCATCCCGCCAACCTCTTGGCGCTGATCTCCGGCGAGCGTCAAATCACCTACTGGCCACGCCAAGCAACAACCGACCGGCCCGCTGATGACCAAGCTGTCACTGAACAGCCCACGACTGACCAGGCCGCTGCTGAGCAAACCCTGAATGACCAGGCTTCAAGGAATCATCAGGCTTCGAGGAATAATCAGGCTTCGAGGGATCAGACTCCGAATGATCAGGCTCAGAGGGATCAGGCTTCGACGGATCAGGCCCAGACAGCGCTGCGACAGTTTTTGGCATCCGACCTGACCGACCCACGCTTCATCATCCGCCAACAACCGCTCGAGGGGGACCGCTGGAGCCTGGTCTCGATCGTTGACGCCGAGCAATTCCATGCCCCCATCGACCAGCAGATACAGGTGTTACTGGTGACCACGGCTGGCGCCACCCTGGTCATCTATCTGCTCACCGTGCTGGCGCTGCGGCCGATTGTCTCGACCCTAGCGCGCGAGGAGCATCTGCTCTCGCTCTCGCGCACGGATGGACTCACCGGGCTCTACAATCACGCCTATATGCAGGAGTTGATCGATACCGAACTCGAGCGCGCCACGCGCTATCAACGCCCGTTGACACTGGTCCTCTTCGACATCGATCACTTCAAGGCGCTCAACGATCAATACGGTCACCAGGCCGGCGATCAGGTCTTGATACAGCTCGCTCGGCTGAGCCAGACACTGATCCGCGATTCCGACAAGATTGCCCGCTATGGCGGCGAGGAATTCCTCGTCATCTTGCCCGAGTCGGAGTCCGAGCAGAGTCAGTCATTCGCCGAGCGCCTGCGCCATGAGATCGAACAGGCCCGGTTCCACTTTGGCGAAACGCGGCTGCGGATCACCATCAGCATCGGCCTCGCGCATTGGCACGGAACAGGCCACCCGCCGACCAAGGTCGAATTGATCCGCGCCGCCGATCGCGCGCTCTACAAGAGCAAGGAGCAAGGGCGTAACCGGGTGACGCTGGGATGAGCGGGCGCGGCCAGGTGCAGGCCGGCTAGGCTGCCCGAGTCAAGCGCGCGCGATCGGCAAGATCCTGCTCGCGCTGTCGCACACGGCGCTCATAGCTGGCCTGGTTCTTGGTACAGATCAGGGTATAGGGACGGCCCAGCTTGTTGGTGCGGCAATCCAGATCGCACTGATCGAGCTGGATTCTCTGCTCGACATGACTCCTCGCGTCTTGGACGGCCTTGAGCTGCCAGGTCGACTCGCTCGGCGAGGCCAGAAAGCGGCTGAGGTCTTGGCAATACTGGCAACGACAACGCAGCTCGGCCTCACGCCGCCAATCGGCGGGCGGCTCCAGCGGCTCGGCGATGCGTCGCTCGAGATGCGCGAGCACCGCCTCGCGCAAACCGGCGGATGCGCTGCCTGCGGGCATCAGCGCCGCTGAGTCGGCCAGATTCAGGGCCGCCGCGAGCAGGATGGCGTCCATCGGATAGCGCTCGGGATCAGACAGACAGCGTGCTAGGGCCTGCTCGGCGAGACTCGGGTCGATCTGGTCCAAGGCCCGCAGCGTATCGGCGACCAGCCGTTGCGATGGCTTTGCGGCTCGCCACTGCGGGATGACCTCGGCCGCATCGCCATCATCAGCACCAACACCGGGCCGTGACCCGACGGTCTGTGCCGCTGCGGGCTGTGGCGCACCGGGCAAGCCGGCTAACAGGGCGGCAGCCGCCGGCCGCAGTTGCTCGGCATCCAGCAGGTTCTGCTCGACACAGCGCGCCAAGAGCGCGGCACAGGCCTCTGGTGCAACGCGGACATTCCCCTTGACCAGGATCGCCAGCAGTTCGCCGGCGCGAGCGGCGGGCACGCGACCAAGCAGTTCGACAAGCTGGGCATTGTCGGCCTGATCATAAGCACCGGCCGCCATCCGCTCGACCACGAACTCCGCCGCCGCGGACGCATCACCCAGCGCGCTCAAGGCGCTGAGCAAGGCCGCGCCGTAGCCGGCCTTGTTGGCATTCTGCGCCTGCCAACGCTCGCGCGGCCAATCGTCGCGAATCGCCAGCGCCAGCCCATGTGCCTGCTGCCAGGCCTCGTCGCCCGAGACCGCACCGGCCGCTCGCCAACGTTCGACCAGATCAGTCAGATAGGGCAGGCTGACGCTCAGTCCCGCATCAACCAGCACCAGCGACCGATGCGCGCGCGGCCAGAGCACCAGCGCCGCGCATTGGTAGCTGCGCTCGTAGGAGGCACCTTCGTTGCCGGTGGCCTCCTCGAAATCGGGCTCGATGTCCTCGAAGCCATCAAAGGCATCCGGCGGGCTGACCTCATCGTCATCAAAATCCAGATGGCCCAGCTCCAGCGGCTCCCCATTGGCCGCGCGCCACTGATGGATATAGCGGCCTTCCTCGAAGACCTCACCCACCTCCATATCCACATCACCGCCGTACCAACCGCCGGTGTACTCGGCGCTGCCCTGCTCAAAGAGGGTGACCAGCCCAAGGTGCAGATCGCAGTCGGCCGCTTGCGCGGCATCCAGCACCAGGCTCGCGACCGCGGCATCGGCGCCCTTGAGGCTGTGAAAGCCCAGCTCCGCTGGGGTATAGGCATGCTCCAGCGGCAGCACCAGTTTGTCTGGCTCGCCCTGCCAGCCGCGCAGCTGTTGCGTCAACTCCTCGCGCTGGCTGTCATGATCCGGCGGCTGCGGCAGCGGGCCACCATCGGTACGGATCAGGTTGTAGACCAGCGCGAGGCGATGGCCAGAGGCGATCGGCTGCACCTCATGCCGGCAGTCGGCGTAGAAGGCGGCGAAGGCGACCTCCGAGGGCTCATCGCGGCGCAGATCCAGGCGCACCTCTTGCGCCTTGTGGCGGATGATCAGCTCGCCGCCGGTGTAGAGCGAGGGCAGCACCATCACCAGGGTGGCAAACATGCCGGGCGCCTTCTCGGTATCGCGATGCGAGACAAAGAAGCTGCCGGCATCGTAGATCAGCAGCTTGTAGAGCGCGGCCTCGACCTGGCCATGCACGCCTAACCCGGTGGTGACCTGGCGCACCACCCGCTCGAGATCCTCGGCCCAGCGCCGGCCGCTGAGCTGCAGCTTGGCGGCATCGATCTGCCAGGTTCGGCGCACTTCGGTATCCACCAGCGTCTCCGTCCCGCGGCCGTAAGGTGCTTGCTCCGCCAGCGCAACCAGCTGCTCGGCCTGCGCTGGCAACAACGGCATGGCGACCGGGCCGAGTCCCTCGACCTGGAGCTGGAAGGGATGCATATCTAAGGTGCCGCTGGCATAGAACTCGCCAGGATGCTGGACCTCAGACAGGATGGCGGCGATCTGGTTGGCAAGATGGGGCATCGGAAGCGCTTCGTTGTTGGTTGGATTGGGTTGCTTGCGTTGGCGCCTGAAAGGCCCTGGCAGTGTACTTGATCGGCCCGACGGTGGCAGGTCAGGCATGGATGAAGGCGATGAACGTCAAGCCATGGCGCTTGCGCGAACAGGCGCGATAAACTGCTGTCTTAGACATCGAAACGACACTCAATAAATCCACGCCCTCTGTCTCGATTACAGACTGGAGACAACATGTGGTGTTGGCGCGCGTAAGCACCTGGATACCAGCATGAACAATACCCTCAAACGCTTCTTACGCGGCGTAGGCAGCGTCATCGATATTGCACCGGCACCCGATCCGCGGCGCTATTTGCCACAACGCTCCGATGCCGAGCTGTTGCGCACGGACCTGGAGGCGATTGGTGCAGACATGCGCCAGATCATGGAGACTGAGCGCCATGTCCGCTCAACCGCTCGATCACAGCGCTGACCCCACAGCCGAAGCCTCGGCAAACAACACCACGCTGACGCTAGAACGGCGCGAACTGTTCATCGGTCCTCTGCCACCTCCAGATCATCATTGGCCGTCGCGCAGATAAGCAAGGATAGCTGTTGCCTGCGGGAGCTTCACTCGTTCAGCCACGATCGCTTGATGACCCATCCGCATCCGTCACGACTCGCATTTCGACCACCTAGCAGCATGCAGCAGCAAACCCCAGCACCCAAGATGCACTCAGCGCCGCTCCCCGAGCCGCCCGACATTCATGCCGATCTTGCACAACGGGTGATAGTCGACACCCGGCAGTTGGACTGGGAGCCGAGCCCGAGCGGCACCGTCTGGCGCAAACCGCTCTATCGGCAAGGTGGCGAATTCGGGCCGGTGACCAGCCTGGTCCGCTACGCGCCTGGCGGTGCCTTCGCCGAGCACAGTCATCCCGAGGGCGAAGAGATCCTGGTCTTGGACGGGGTCTTCTCCGACGAGCAGGGTGACTACCCCGCCGGCACCTTCTTGATGAATCCCGATGGCAGCCGGCATTCGCCGCGCTCCGAGCCCGGCTGCACGCTGTTGGTGCGCTTGCGCCAATATCCTGGCAGTGATCGCCCGCGCTTGGTGGAGGACACCCAGGCCGCCAGCAGCTGGCGACCCGGTCTGGTCGATGGCCTCAGCGTCCGGCCGCTGTACAGCCAGCCCGGCTACCCGGAGAGCGTGGCGCTGGTCCGCTGGGCGCCCGGCACCCAGTTTCAGCCGCACAGCCACTGGGGTGGGGAAGAGATCTTCGTGCTCGAAGGCGAATTCGCCGATGAGCAGGGTCGCTACCCAGAGGGCACCTGGATACGCAGCCCCCATCTCAGCCGGCACCAGCCCTGTTCTGACTGCGGCTGCCTGATCTATGTCCGCGTTGGCGGGCTCGACCACAGGAACGCCGATCAAATCGACCTGCGACCCTGATGATCAAGCTCATGGCCGACCATCATCACCGACGTTCGTAAGCGCGCATGAACCTGCATGACGCGTTGCCGCGTGTCAGCCCCCGCAAGTCTCCGATCACCAGGGGCCTCCGTTGATCGTCACTCCAGCGGCAGCCTGGGTGCTGGCGTCTCTGTTGCTGCTACTGGCCGGTTTCTGCCTTCTACAAAGGAACCTATGGCGCGCTTGCCAAGGCTTCGTAGCCTTCGCGCTGCTCATGTCACTGGCCTGGCTGGTGCTCGGCTCGCCTTGGCTGGCACTGGCCGAGGCGCTGCTCGGCGCGCTGCTAACCGGTGGCACATTGCTCTGGACGCTGCGTGGTCGCGGAGCCCTGCCACGCTTGGAGCCAGTCGATAAAACCCCGCGGCGAGCGCGCCTCAGCGCACCCGTGCGCTGGCTGCTGATCTTGGGCTGGCTGGGTCTGAGCAGCATCGCGCTGCTGATGCTGCTCGGCCTCGACGCGCTGAGACTGCCAACATCGATCAGCACGCTATTGGCCGCCACCGGCGTGCTGATCATGGGCCTGGGGCTCTGGGCCTTCAGCGCTCAACGCCACCTGCTGCGCCGGCTGCTGGCCTTCAACCTGCTTGGCTCCGGGGTGTTCCTGCTGTTAGCCGGGCTTGCTGCGCCGGCGCCTGTTCCAATCGCCGAGGTCCGGGCGTTGATCTTCATCGGCTTGGTGGTGGCACTGCTCGGCTCGGTGCTCGGCGCGGCGTTGTTGCTGCGCCTGCATGCACAGGCTAGTCAGGTCACGCTGAATGCCGTCCTCGGCTCCGGTCTATCAACCTCAACGCAATGAGCCCGACGCCGTTCCATCTGCTCTGGCTACTCTTCGCGCCGCTGGCCCTTGGTCTGCTGGCTTGGGTGCGCCCGCCGCGCCATAGCGGATGGGTCTTGCTCGTCGCCCTGCCGCTGCCTCTTTTGGCACTCTGGCTGCTGCTCGGGCTCAATGACAGGCCGATGACGGGACAGCTGGCACTCGGGCCGCTGACACTGCACTGGCGCCTGGACGGACTGGCGGCGTTGTTGTGGCTGCTGACGCAGCTGTTGCTGCTGGCCAGCGCCCTCTATGCCGCAGGTTATGTCCGCACCACCACACTCGGCCAGCGCGCCTATGCCTGGCTCTGGCCACTGATGGGCGGTCTGGCGCTGGGACTCGGGCTGATCTGGATCGCGGCCGATCTGCTGCTGCTCTACGCCGGCCTGGAGCTGATGGGGCTCTGCGCCGTTGGCATGATGCTGCTTCCCGGCAGTGTCGAGGCGCTCACTGCCGGCCTGCGCTACCTGCTATTCGCGCTGGTCGGCTCGCTGACCTGGCTGCTCGGCGTCGCACTGCTGCTCGGCGCTTGGGGCCGACTCGACCTGGCGGGGATGGCGGGGCTGGCAGCGGTCACCCAACCCGATCCGGTGACGCAGATCGCCGTCGCGCTGTTAGCCAGCGGGCTGTTGCTGAAGGCGGCGATCTTTCCGCTGCATAGTTGGCTAGCGCCCGTGCATGGCAGCGCCTGGACCCCGGTCAGCGCGATCCACGGCGCGCTGGTGGTCAAGGCCTCGTTCTTCATCCTGCTGCTGCTCTGGCGCGCGCTGCTGCCGGAGGCCATCGCCGGCGCCTGGGCGCTTGGCCTGCTCGGCAGCCTGGCGGTGCTCTGGGGCGGGATACAGGCCTGGCGCGCCGTCGGGCTTAAGCAGCTGGTGGCCTGGTCTACCGTCGGCCAATTGGGCTATCTGATGCTGGCCTTCCCGCTGCTAGCCGGGACCAGTGCCGCGGTCGCGATGATGGCCTGGCAGGCGACCTGGCTGCAGTTGGCCGGGCATGCCTTGGCGAAGGCAGCGATGTTCATGGCCGCCGGCAACCTGCTGCTCTCCACCGGAGCGCATCGGCTCGAGGGCCTGACCGGGACCAGCCGCCGGCTGCCGCTCTCGCTGATGACCTTTGGACTCGCGGCGGTGACCCTGATGGGGCTGCCGCCCAGCGCCGGCTTCACCGCCAAGTGGCTGTGGCTGCAGGCCTCGTTGGCATCGGGCCAATGGCTCTGGGTGGTCGTGCTCGCGCTGGGCAGCCTGCTCAGCGCCATCTATGTGTTCCGGGTGCTGCGCTGTTCCTTCGTCGAGGACGCCCCTGAACAGGCGTTCCGCAGCCTGCCGTTGGGGATGGAGCTGATCGCCTTGGTGCTGGCGCTGGCCGCCATCGGACTGGGCCTAGCGGCCGGCTGGCCGCTGTCGTTTCTGGGGCCAGCGGGGGTGTCATGAGTGCCGCGAGTGCCATGAGCGCCGTGCTGCCGCTGGCGACCCTGGCCAGCTCGCTGCTCACCGCAGCGGTGATCTTCATGCTGCCGGAACAGGCCGTGCGCACCCGCACCGCGCTCAACCTCGCCGCCGCGCTGATCAAGCTGGTGCTGGTGATCTGGATGGCGCGGGGCCTGGTCGCGGGCGAGGTCTACGCGGTCGAGTTTCCGGTGGTCGAGGGCCTGAGCTTTGTCCTGCAGGTGGACGAACTCGGACTCACCTTCGCCGGGCTGTCCTCGCTGCTGTGGCTATTTACCACCATCTATGCCATCGGCTACCTCGAGGACTCGCCCAATCGTCGGCGCTTCTTCGGCTTCTTCAGCCTTTGCGTTGCCAGCACCCTGGGCATCAGCCTGGCCGGCAACCTGTTTACCCTGCTGATCTTCTATGAGCTGCTGACGCTCTCGACCTATCCGCTGGTGGCGCATCGCGGCACGCCTCAGGCATTGGCCGCAGCCACCGTCTACCTGCGCTATACACTCAGCGCCGGTCTAGTGTTGATGATCGGTATGGTCGCCTTGCAGGTCTTGGCTGGGGATCTGCGCTTCGGTCAGCGCGAGCTCCTAGCCGCACTGGGTCCTGAGGCTCGCCCCTGGCTGATCGGCCTGTTCTGGCTACTGACTCTCGGCTTCGGCGTCAAGGCGGCGCTGGTGCCGCTGCATGGCTGGCTACCGCGGGCGATGGTAGCCCCGGCGCCGGTCAGCGCCCTGCTGCATGCGGTGGCCGTGGTCAAGGCTGGCGCCTTCGGCATCGTGCGGCTGGTCTACGATGTCTACGGGATCGGTTTCAGCGCGTCCTTAGGCGTGCTCGATGGACTGGTGGTGATCGCCTCGGTCACCATCGTCTACGGCTCGCTGCGCGCGCTGGCCCAGCAGGAGCTGAAACCGCGCCTCGCCTACTCCACGGTCAGCCAGGTCTCCTACATTGTGCTCGGGATCGGGCTGTTCGGGCCGCTCGGGACCATCGCCGCGCTCGCGCATCTGCTGCATCAGGGGCTGATGAAGGTCACGCTGTTCTTCTGCGCCGGCAACTATGCCGAGGAGTTAGGGATTCACCGTATCGATGAGCTCGATGGCGTCGGTCGGCGCATGCCGCTGAGCAGCTTGGCCTTCACCATCGGCGCGCTCGGCATGATCGGCATGCCGCCGCTGGTCGGCTTCATCAGCAAATGGATGCTGGGCATGGGTGCGGTGCAGGCCGAGATGCCCTGGGTCATCGCGGTGCTGGTGGCCAGCACCCTGCTCAACGCGGCCTATTTCCTGCCCATCTTGAATCGCCTCTGGTTCCGCCCTGGACCAGCCCATGGGATTGGGACCTGGCCGGCTGAGCGTGCGCCGAGTCGGCTCGAGACCAGCGCCTGGTTGCTGCTGCCGGCACTGGCGACGGCGTTGCTGAGCCTGCTGGCCGGGATGCTGGCGGGACTGCCGTTCAGCCCCTTGCAGTGGGCCACCCGCGTGGTCGAGCAGACCTATCTGATGCCATGACCGAGCTGAGCCTTGCACCCTTCCCTCTCCTGCGCCTGCCGCTCGCGCCTTTGCTCTTCGCAGCATTGCTGTGGCCGCTGCTGCTGAGCCTGCGCGCCGCACTCGGGGCGACGATCAGCCTTGGCCAGCTGCGCCCTCACCTGAGCCGCCCCCTAAACCAGCCCCTAAACCAGCCCCTAAACCAGCCACTAAACCAGCCACTAAACCAGCCACTAAGCCAGCCCTCGAGCCGATCCCTGCATCGGCCACTGGACTGGCTCTGGATCAGCGCGCCCTTGCCAGCGCTCGCGCTCGCCGTGCTGGGTCCAGACGGCAGCCTCTGGCTGGAGGCCTGGCTGCTGGGAGGCTACTGGGAGCTTGATGACCAACGCCGCTTGCTGCTGGCCTTCAGCGCCCTGCTGTGGGGACTGGCGGGCTGGTACGCACGCGGCTACTTCGCCGCCGAGCAGGCCCAGGCCGCGGCCGGCGACCGGGACAGCCGCTCGCGCCTGCTGCGCTTCGCGCTGTTCTGGCCGCTGACCCTCTGCGGCAATCTGCTGCTGCTCGTCGCCGAGGATATTGCCAGTTTCTACCTCGGCTTTGCGCTGATGACCTTCTCGGCCTACCCGCTGGTGATCCACAACGGCAGCCGCGAGGCGCGCACCGGCGGCTTGGCCTATCTGGTCATGGCTGTGCTCGGGGAAGGGATGATCCTGGCTGGCCTGCTGTGGGGCGCCGGCACCGGCTCGGCGCTGACCCTGTCGGAGCTGCGCGCGACCCTGGCGACGGCGGACATGGGCCTCTGGATGGGGCTGCTGCTCTGGCTCGGCTTCGGCGTCAAGGCCGGGGTGATCGGTCTGCACCTGTGGCTGCCATTGGCGCATCCGGTCGCACCGACGCCCGCCAGCGCCGTGCTCAGTGGCGTGATGATCAAGGCCGGACTGGTCGGCTGGCTGAGCACGCTGCCACTGGGTATGGCCGGTGTCGATCAATCCTTTCACGGGTTGGGACTGGCGATGCTGGTGGCTGGTCTAGTCGGCGCCTTTGCTGCAGCCTTGTGGGGCGTCGCGCAACGCCACCCAAAGGCGGTGCTGGCCTATTCCAGCGTCAGCCAGATGGGCATGCTTGCGGCCCTGGTCGCGATCGGCCTGCTAAAGCCTGACAGCTGGCCCGCGCTCAGCGTGCTGCTGCTGTTCTTCGCCGCTCACCACGGCTTGAGCAAGGGCGCGCTGTTCCTCGGCGTCGGCATCAGCGAGCAGCCGCCGCGCTTACCTGCCTGGCTGCTCTGGACGCTGCTGATCCTGCCAGCGCTATCGCTCGCCGGCGCCCTGGGCTCCGGCCTGATCGCCAAATGGGGTACCAAGAAGGCGCTCGAGGCTGCTGGGGAAGAGACTCTGGCCTTCTGGCTGAGTCTAGCGACCGTCGGCACAACGCTATTGATGGCGCAGACGCTGTGGCGGCAATGGAGGCAAGGGCTGCAGCATGCACCGACCGCAACCGATGATCGACGTCTTCTCGCATCCATGCCGCTGGCCTGGTTGATCAGCGTCCTCGCCGCACTCAGCCTGCCACTCTGGTTCAGCTGGCTCGCGGGCGGGATCGAAGGCGTGCTCTCAGGCCGACTCGCGGGCAGATTCGCCTGGCCTCCGCTCAGCGCGCTCCCGGCCCTGCTCTGGCCGCTGGGGCTCGGGCTGCTGTTATCGCTCGCGCTCGGCTGGAGCCTGCGCCGAGTCGCGCCGCGGCTGAGCGACTGGCTTCCCGCCGGCGATCTCTGGTGGCCATTGGCCTTCTGCGGCCGTTGGCTGTGGCGTCTCGCCCGTAGACTGCTGCAAGGGCTAGCGAGTCTGCAAGCGGCCTGGGTCGCTTGGTGGGTTGCGCGCGAGGGCGATGGCTTGGCCGGCTTGGATACGCTGACGCGCGCCGAGGACTGGCTGCGCCGCCAGTTGGCGCTGTTACTGCTGGCCGTCGCCCTAATGTTGGCCGCTGTGCTGTTGCTCAGCGCCAAGAGCAGGCTGCTGTGGCCCTGAACGCTGAATGGCCTGCACTCGCTGACTCAACTTGCGAGCATTTGTCCCCGGTGATTGGTCAGCTTCGCAACCGAAAAGCCGGACGCCAACGGTGTTGCTCGATTGGTCAGGCTTGGCTGGCGCGTAACGGCGTGAGGACGACTTCTCTAACGACTTCCTTGATGACTAACGCCGCACCAACGCCCGCAGCGCGCGTCCGAAAAAGCCCTCGCGCTTGGCTTTAACGCGCTTGACCAAGCGCCGAACCTCCTCGAGTCGGTCCGCCTCATGGTCATCCTCGATGAAGGATTCGACCAGCTTGAGCTGTGATTCGGCCACCTCGTCCTCGCCGCGGGCGCTCTCGAGCATCGCCAGTACGCCATGAAGCTGGATCAGATCCAGGATATGGATACGATGCTGCTCGCGGTGTCCCTCGAGCAGGTCACTGGCGGCCTCGAGCTCGCCCCGCATGATCAACGCACGCGCTAGATTGCAGCGGGCTAACAGATAATCCGGATTGGCCTCGATGGCCTGCCGCAACAACTGTTCCGCCTCGGTGCGCCGACGCGCCATGTGGCGCATCGCGGCGAGCATCAGCAACGTCTGCGGATGATTGGGAAACGACGCCAGAATCGACTGCAGCTTGGACTCGCAGGCCTCGAATTGAAAATCGTTATAGTCATCACGCGCCTCATCGAGCAGGTCGTCGAGCGCGTCCGGCAAGCCACTGTCGGTCGGCTCGCGATGCACCTGCATCTCGAAGAGCTTGATCGCCCTCAGCGTGTCACCGTCCCAGAACTCGATCAATTCATCCTCGCCGAGCTGGCCGGCCTCGCGCAGCACCCTGAGCATCTTAAATCGATCGTTTGAGGTCCCGATCGGCAAGCGTACCAGCTCACGCAGCACCTCGGCGACCGCGTTGTCGCGCTGCTGCAACCGATACATCAGGACCACACTCACGGCTTGGCGCAGCGGCTCACTACCATTGATATAAAGCGCCCGAAGATAGGCATTGGAGGCGCTCAGACCGATGAGGGTTTTTTCGGCTTGACTGGTCCGCTGCGCCTGCATCTGGTTTCGCATGGCGTTGAAGCGGCCAGCAGGTATCGCGTTGTGCATCTCGATCGCGGCGGGAAGCAGGGTCTCGACATCGGCGGCAGCCAAGCGATTTTCCGCCGCCAGCGCAAACCCGGGCGATGCCTGTTCGATCTCCTGCCACAAGCGTCGCGCCGGTTTGAGCTCACCGCAACGGGCCGCGGCGCAAGCGCCCAGATGGGTCATGAGGGCCGTCGTCAGGTCTTGAATCCCTTCCCACCAGGGTGCGTCAACCGTGCGCTCGTAAGCCGCCCAAGCAGCCTCGGGCTGATCCAGCAGGAGCAGCGCGATCAACTGGGGCAAGGCCTCGTCAGCCCGTCGTGCCGTCATCATCGCCAAGCGGGTGCAGAGACCGCTGGCGCCTTCGACATCCCCCAGGTACAGCCGCAGGCTCGCAGCCCAGCCGAGCGCGAACAGATTCTCGTCATCCCGACGCCAGCCCTCTAGGGCGAGGGCGAGCGCCTCGTCGATGCGCTCGAGATGAAACAAGCAGGTGATCCGATTATTGCGCGCGCTGGTCAGCTCCAGGTCTTCCAGATACCGCAACGCCTTGCTGAAGGCAAAGCCGTTCATGCAGAGCCGGGCGCGATCGAATTGGACCATCGCCGCTTCGTCTGCGCGAGTGCCGTCAACCAGGGTGCAAAGCGCCGTCTTGATCTCATCGGAGAGCGGAAAACTGGAGGGCACCTCGCCCCCGAGGGCGCGAACCTGCTCGGCAACGCGTTCAGCCAGCATCAGGCAATGGCCCTCGGTGGCATAGACCAGCAGTTGCTCTTGCGCGAACAGACTCTGGGGATGGCGCTCGGCCCAGTCGTGCACGACAACGGCAGCAAATTGTGCCCCCTGCCCGCGACGCAAGGCCTCGATCAAGAGGCCTTGCGCGCCACCATGATCAGGAAAACGCTGCACCAACTGCCGCGCGCGCTCAATGGCCTTGGCAAAGTCCTCGGCCTCCAGCAGACGCTCGATGGCGCGCAGCTGTGCGGGCTCAGGCCGCAGATGCGGACTCGTCTTGCGCTTGCTAGAGCGCTTGGGTTTGTTTTTAGGTGTCTTTTTGGACATGCTGTGTCTTTGCGAATGGATCACGGCGTCGCGGTCCAGCCCGACTGGCGCGCAGCGGCGTTCATCCAACAGATGAGGTGATTATGACAGCCGACATCATCGGCCATTGCTGGCACTGCGGCACTGATCTGACGCGCGCCGACTACGGGCGTGAGAATCACTGCTTGAGCTGCGGCAAGGCGACGCGCGCTTGCCGCAATTGTCGTCTCTATCAACGCGGGCGTCCCAATGATTGCCTCGAGCCGCTGGCCGAGCCGATCGCCGATCAGGTCCGCGCCAACTTTTGCGAGCATTTCGATCCCGCACCGCACCCTGCGGCGTCTCCTGTCCCGAACAGTACGCAGGATGAAGACCCCCTACGTCAAGCCGCCGAATCCTTGTTCAAGTAGCCACTGACGTCCCCGATCGGTCAGCCGATCGGGCTGAAGCCGGCTCTTGGGCTTGTTTGGAATCGCCATCTCGATCAAGCCGGCGCCTAGCGCAGGCTGCAGGTAGCGCTCGCGGAAGGATTTACGATCTTGTCGTCGGAGCGCGACTTGCAACCCCTCTCGGCTCATCTCGCCTTCGATGACCTGTAGCAGCTTGCCGACTTGGGGGGTGACTTGGGGGGTCGCGGTCGTCATCGCCGCCAAGATCATCCGCAACATGAAGACGATGAACGGCGCCGAATCGGTTTGCTCGGTGCTCTCTTGCAGGGCTTGGTCATACTCGCCCTGATGCTCGAAGATCAGGCTTTCCACCGGCAGATCGGCAAACAGCGGATTCCAGCACGCCAGGATCAGGCTCTGCCACAGCCTTCCCATGCGCCTGTTGCCGTCGGCGAAGGGGTGGATAAACTCGAAATCGTAGTGAAACACAGCGCTGGCAATGAGAGGATGAGCATCCGTCGCAGCCAGTCAACGTAACAGCTCGGCTGTCAGCCCAGGCACTCGAGCCGCTGGGGGCGCCAGATGGATCACTTCGTCGTCTGCCATGACGCCAACGCCCCCGCGCCGGTAGACACCCGCCTCATCGATCAGCCCTGCTATCAAGATGCAATGCGCGTCGAGCAGGTCTGCCTCCATCTCCGGTCGCCAGGACGGAAATCGGTCATAGGCCGCCAGCGCGTTGCGCACCTCAAGGATCTCGCGCGGCGGGGCGTCGCCGAGCGGGTTCATCGCTTGCACCCAACGCTCGGCTGCCTTGGGCTTTAGCCTCAGGCGCAAAGCCGTGATTCGGACCGTCGCCCCCAGTCATCAAAGTCAGCTTGAATCAAGCAGCCTCTTCAAGAGAATTCTTGACCGCCAACGGAACCTGAATCGGAACAAAGCGCGTTGCGGAATAAAGGTAATCTTCGCCGCTCTCATCAATCACTCGTATGTCACCATCTGCCGCCGCTTCTTCATCGGGAAGGACTTTGTAGATCTTGTGACGTTCGAGGGAGGCAGGATAGTCAGCGTTGTCCAAGCAAACGACGTAAGCTGCCAGAGTGTTAGGATCTTGAGTCATGGTCATTCTATGTAGCCTTTGCGTTTCATCTCTCGTCTACCAATACCATGCGCCTCATACCAATGAAGCTCAGCCATTCGTTCGCGGCCATTCTGCAGACGAACCAGCGCATAGCCTTTCAACTTGCGCCACTTTCCTTTGCCGTATTGACGGTTTAGCCTGGGCAGGTCACGAATACCAGGACCACGCGCGATCACATCAATGCCAACAAGCTCACCAATAACCTCAAATTCGGCCATACCAAGACTGGTCAAGCATTATTCACGATGCGTTACTTGCCGAGCGGCAACCAATGTCTCAAGGTTGCGGGGCCACCTCAGAGTCAAATCCCTGTTGTCTCTCAGCGCGCATCCAGGATGGCAGCAACCAGTGCGCGGTCGAGATCAAGCGCTTCGGCGATCTGTACCGGCTCGAGACCCAGCGCCTGCAGCTTGGTGACGGCGGCGATGCGGGTGGCGTCGCGCTCCGCCTCAGCCTGCTGTCGGGCCTGTTCTTCCCGCCGCCTGGCCTGTTCTTCCTGCTGCCACTGCGGATAGACGAAGGCCTGGTAGAGAGGGTCGTGGCGCAGCGCCTCCAACGGGGTGCGCCCGAGCAGGTCGCGAATGTGGAATTGAAAGCCGGGCAGGGTTCGGGAGCGGACAATGCCGTCAGCGCCGAGTATGGACTCGAAGCCGCCGTCGCCACCCCGCGACAGAAAGGTCAGAC
>NZ_NHSH01000087.1 GCF_016653315.1 Halochromatium roseum
AGCAAGTGACTGGTAAGGCCAATACACAAAAAATTGAACGCAAGCATCTTACGCTCAGAACACGTATTAAACGCCTGGCACGGAAAACCATCTGTTTTTCCAAACTCGACGTCATGCACGATACTGTTATTGGGCTTTTTATCAATCGATATGAGTTCGGGCTTGCCGTGTGAGAAACACATGTAGAGCACTACCAAGCTCACCATCACGCGCATTGCGCTGCCGGGGGATGGCCGCATTCGAGTGGAGTCGGGCGAGGATGAGGACGACGATGCGCTGCGGCGTGAGGACGGAGGCGAGGAAGACCGCAATGGCCAGCTCGATGAGGAAATGCAAGCGGCGGTGCGCCGCCTGGCAAGCACTGGCGTGCTCTGTAACGAAGGCGAGCTGCGCGAGACCGACGACGGCAACGTCGAGACCATTGGCGACACCGTTGACGTGGCATTCCTGGTGCTCGGCCAGCGTCTGGGGCTGAGCCGTGATGAGCTGTTAGTCGATCATCCGGAGCAGGCTCGGGTGCCGTTCAAGTCCAAGCGCCGCCTTGCCGCCACCTTCAATCAGGGCGATGAGCGGCTAGAAGCGCATGTGAAAGGCGCTGCCGAGGCCGTGCTGCCGCTCTGTGCTGACGCCGAAGAGCTGCAAGCGCAAGTTGATGACTTGAGTGGTCGTGGCTTCCGCGTCCTGGCGCTGGCTGCCGGCGCCGTCGACGGTGATGCGGCCGATGCGGCGCGGCGACTCGAGGAGGGCGAGCTGGGAGGGCTCAATCTACTCGGGCTGGTTGGCCTGATCGACCCTGTGCGCCAAGAGGTGCCCGATGCGGTGCGCCGCTGCCACGAGGCTGGCGTTGGCGTGCGCATGATCACCGGTGATCATCCAGCCACCGGGCTGAGCATCGCCCGTGAGATCGGGATCGCGGAAGACAGTGACGAGGCCGTGACCGGCGCTGAGGTACGATCGTTAGCCGACGACGGTGGAAACGGGGATGACCGCTCACGGCTGGGCCGCGCTCCAGTCTATGCCCGCGTTGAGCCCGAGCAGAAGACCGCCATTGTCGGGGCGTTACAGGACCAAGGTCACTATGTGGCTGTGACCGGTGACGGCGTCAACGACGCACCGGCCCTGCGCAAGGCCAACATCGGGGTCGCGATGGGACGGGCCGGCACCGACGTTGCGCGCCGCGCCGCCGACTTGATCCTGACCGACGACAACTTCGCGTCCATCGTCAACGGTATCGAGCAGGGACGCATCGCCTACGCCAACGTGCGCAAGGTGGTCTGGCTACTGATCAGCACTGGTGCCGCCGAGATCGTGCTGTTCTTCCTCGCGCTCGCGTTGAACATGCCACTGCCGTTGGGAGCCGTACAGCTGTTGTGGCTCAATCTGGTCACCAACGGCATCCAAGATGTTGCACTGGCGTTCGAGAAGGGCGAGCCAGGTGTGCTCAAGCGTCCACCCAGGCCCCCTGACGAGCCCATCTTCGACCAACGCATGATCGAGCAGACCCTGGTCGCTGGTCTCTACATGGGCGTGGTTGCCTTTGGCGTCTTTTACTGGCTTCAGCAGGTCTGGGGCTGGAATGAGCACGACGCCCGCAACAGCCTGCTGCTGTTGATGGTGCTCTTTGAGAACGTGCACATCTTCAACTGCCGCTCCGAGGAGCGATCGGCGTTCCGCATCCCGCTGCGAGGGAACCTGCTACTGATCGGTACGGTGATCGCTGCACAGGCTGTGCACATCCTCGCGATGTACCTCCCGGGGCTGAGCGATGTGCTAGGGGTTGGCCCGGTGCCGCTATGGGATTGGGCCATGCTGCTCGGCATCGCCGCATCCCTCCTGTTGGTGATGGAGCTGTTCAAGGTGCTGCGCGTGCCACGCCAACCTCCCGGTCGCGCAAATGCCCCAGCAGGTGGGGCATAAAGACCGCCGTCTGTTGGGAACTGTGCGGCGCTGGGCTTCCACTTGGCCGCCTGCTAGGCCGTTTGGGCGAGGCAATGCGGTCCGTCCGCACTGGCACGCTGTTCGCTAATCCTCTCGGTAAGAATCAACGCGACAGCCATTCTGCGATTGGCGCCCAGTCGCACGGTTGCTTGCACGCCTATCGCCTCGCAGTACGAACGGAGCCTGAACCATGAAGATCTATGTCTTTGATGTCGAGAACTGGGAAGCCGGAGCCTTCGATCGTCTGGACGGCGAGCACGAGATCGAGTTCACCAGCGAGCCATTGCGCCCGGCAAACGCCTCGCGCTACGCGGATGCCGAAGCAGTAAGCACCTTTATCTACTCCTCGATCGACCGGGACGTCTTGGCAGAAATGCCCAAGCTCGAGGTGATTGCATCACGCTCGACCGGTGTCGATTACATCGATGTGGACCGCTGCCGCGAGCGCGGCGTTACGGTGACCAATGTGCCGGACTATGGCAAGACGACGGTCGCCGAACATGTCTTCGCGCTGTTATTGACCCTCAGCCACCGCATGGAGGAGGCGGTTCAGCGCACCCGTCGCGGCGATTTCACCGCGCAAGGTCTACAGGGATTTGACCTGCGGGGAAAGACGATCGGAGTGGTCGGTACCGGCGATATCGGCCGTGCCGTGATCGATATCGCCCGCGGCATTGGGATGGAGGTGTTGGCCTTCGACGTCAAGCCAGATTCGCGAGCGGCCCGCGAGCAGGGGTTCACCTATGTCGCACTGGACCAACTACTTGCAGGTTCGAATGTGATCACGCTACATGTTCCCGGCCATGAGAAGACCCGGAACATGATCTCGAGCGAGCAGTTCGACCGCATGCACGATGGCGCCATTCTGATCAATACAGCGCGCGGCAGCATCGTTGACCACCGCGCGTTGGCGCGTGCCTTAGTGGAGGGCAAGGTCGCCGCGGCCGGCCTGGATGTGCTGCCGGAGGAGCCCGTGGTGCGCGAGGAGGCGGAGCTTCTGCGCTCAGTCTATGAGAGCCGCCACGATCTTAACAACCTGCTGGCGGGGCAGGTGCTGATCCATCTCCGCAATGTGATTGTCACGCCGCACAGCGCCTTCAATACACGGGAGGCGGTTGAGCGCATCCTGGAGACGACGGTCGACAACTTGGCAGCCTATGCCGAGGGCGAGCCGCGTAACATCGCGGCCTGAGGAATTCCTTAAGCGGAGCCAAGGCCCGTCTCGATTGCCGGCACAGTGCGCCGATCTGTGCAACTCGGCCTTAGAGGCTGTTGTGCGGCTGGCTCGGCATTGACCGAGGATCAATGCACCGGCGGGTCGGTGCGCGGAACCTCATCGACCGGGGCGACCGGCTCGTCGGGCTTGCGCGGCGGCGTTGCGTCCTCGGGAACCTCGTTGATCATCATCTCCGGTGTCTCGTAGCCCTCGAGATTGCGCACACAAACGGCGAGCTGCTCGCCATCCCAGCGCAGCTCGTTGAAGCTCGGCGGGGTTGAGCGCAGCCGCCGCGATAGGGTGCCGGCCCCGATCATCCGCACCGAGCCCTGCACCGTCTCCTGGGTGAGGTCGAAGGCGTCATGGACATGGCCCGAGAGCACGGCAAGCACCTCGCGCTTGGCCAGCTCGGTCATCGCCTTCTGGCCGTGTCTGGTCAATGCGGTGCCTTGGGTGCCGGCTTCTCGCAGCGGGTGATGGGCGGTCACCAGCGCGCGTGTCCCCTCGGGTAGCGCATCGAGCCGCGCGAGGCATCGCTCCAACGCCGCCTCGGTCACCCAGCCTTTCGACCAGTTCGGGCGTGGCTGCCAGCGCGCGACGGTCTTGAGCGGCACGATGGCAAGCCCTGGCAGATCGA
The DNA here is from genome assembly GCF_016653315.1 of Halochromatium roseum. Classification (GTDB taxonomy): domain Bacteria; phylum Pseudomonadota; class Gammaproteobacteria; order Chromatiales; family Chromatiaceae; genus Lamprobacter; species Lamprobacter roseus. Next base: position 3,792 of record NZ_NHSH01000087.1, read on the forward strand.
TTGGCAGCTCCACCTTGTCGGCGATGGCCCGAATCCGCTTGTACGGATCGAAGAAGCGCTGGATCGGGTTGAAATAGGGCAGATCGTGATTGCCCACCTCGACCGTGACCGGGGCCTCGAGCGCGCGTATCCAGGCGCAGGCCGCATCGAACTCGTGCTGCCGTGCACGCATGGTCAGATCACCGGTGATGGCCACCGCGTCAGGCTGCTTGTCGGCAATCTCTTGCTTCACCCAGTCCAGGGCGCGATTGTCCTCGAGCCCGAAATGGATGTCGCTCAGATGGAACAGGAGATAGGGATCAGTCATCGGTAGAACTCTCAGAAAAAGGATTTGCAGGGACAATACTCGCAGGGGAAAGCGCTCATTGGTGCAGGGCGCTCTTGGTTGCGGCCGCGAGCCGATTCGTCTTGATGCTGGGCATCCAGCCGAGTGCTAAGCTGGATGCAGTGATCAAGACCCTCAGTGGCTGACTTGCGAGCAACACCTGATGGAAGCACAGCGATTTCTCACTATCGAAGACCTGCTAGCCTGGCCTGGCGACGAACGCGTTGAGCTGATCGACGGCGAGATCGTGCAGCGGCCGATGAGCCGTTTCGAGCATGGTCAGGCGCAAACCGCGCTGATTGGTCAATCATTCCCCCTCGTCACGCAACGGCAGCCGGGCGGTTGGTGGATCGTTCCCGAGATCAGTGTCCGTTACAACGAGCACCATTGTCCCAGCCACGACCTGGCCGGCTGGCGCAAGGAGCGGCTGCCGGAGCGTCCCGCCGGCGTCATGACGGTGTTGCCGGATTGGGTCTGCGAGATCCTCTCCCCAGGCCATGAGGGCAAGGACACGGTCACCCACTTTCTGCGCCTCCAACGTGCCGGCGTTCCGTTCTATTGGATTGTCTCACCCGAGGACCGAGCGCTGATCGCCTATGCCCTGGATGACGGTGGCTACCGCGCCCTGTTCACGGTCGAAGGCCCGGACGAGACCGCAGCCAAGGTACGCATCCCGCCGTTCGAGGTGATTGAGATCGACCTAAGCCTCCTGTTCGGCGGTCTTGGATGACTGCCTGGTCCCATCAAAGGCCCAGCCGGTGGCGATGCAGCCCAGCGGCACCACGATCAGCGTTAGCGGCACCGCGACGATCGGTCCGAACAGCAGCGAGATCGCCATGCCCTGAAAGATGGGATCGAACAGGATCGCGAAGGCGCCGGCCATCATGGTCAGGTCGGTGACCCAGACCGGCCGCAGCCGGGTGCGACCGGCCTCGACCACGGCCTCGCGCACCGATAGGCCGCGGTTCACGGCGTCCTGGGCGAAGTCCACCAGCAGGATCGAGTTACGCACCTCGATGCCGGCCAGCGCGATGAAGCCGATCATCGAGGTCGCAGTGAACTCGGCGCCGAGCAGCCAGTGGCCCGGCACGATGCCAATCAGCGTCAGTGGGATCGGCGCCATGATCACGGCCGGATGGATGAAGTTGCGGAACTCAGCCACCAGCAGCAAGTAGATCAGCGCCAATGCCGCGCCGAAGGCGATGCCGAGGTCACGGAAGGTCTTGTAGGTCACGGTCCACTCGCCTGACCATTCGAAGGCGGTCGTGCCGGGTTTCGGTGGGCCGGTGAGGGTGCCGCGCGGCGCCTTAGTCCCATCCGGCGCGACATAGTCCTCGAGGTCTTGCTCGACCTGAAGCATGCCGTAGATCGGTGCCCCGAGGCGGCCCTCCATGCCGGCGGTGACGTACTCGACCGGTCGCAGGTCCTTGTGATAGATCAGCGGATCGGCCGGCACCTCGATGAAGCGCCCGAGTTCAGCCAATGGCACCATGCGCCGCTCGCCGCTGCTGGCCGGGATCGGCAACTCGCCGAGGCGATGGAGTTGGGTGCGAGTGGCCAGCGGCAGTTGGAGCTTGATCTTCACCGGCTCCAGCGAGCGATCCTGCGCAATGTCGCCGAGGCTGTAGCCGCCCATTGCCATCGCCAGGTTGCGGGTGATGCTGTCGACATCGACGCCGTTGCGGCTCGCTTTCTCGTTGTCCACCTGGAAGTGCCAACGGCTGTGTGGTGCTTGCATCCGGCTATCCACATCGACCACCCCGTCGGCAGCTGTGAACATCTCGGTCAGGTCCTCGGCAAAGCCGCGCCGCCCTGCAGGCGATGGCGCATAGACCTCCGCCACCAGGGTCTGCAGGACTGGCGGCCCCGGCGGCATCTCCACCACGCTGATGTGGGCGTCGTGCTCCTTGGCCAGCGGTGTGAGCTGCTCGCGCACGGCCTGGGCGATGGCGTGGCTACTCCGCTCGCGCTCCTCTTTATCTAGCAGCCGTACCTGGATATCGGCCAGCCAGGGGTCCTGGCGCAGGTAGTAATGCCGGACCAAGCCGTTGAAGTCGAACGGGGCTGCGGTGCCAACATAGGCTTGCAATGAGCGTACCTCGGGGACGCTGCGCAGCCGCTGCGCGAGCTGATGGGCGGCATTGGCGGTTGTTGGCAGCGAGGTGCCCTCGGGCAGGTCGATGACCACATCGATCTCCGGCTTGTTGTCATAGGGCAGCATCTTCACCGTCACCGCTTTTAGCGGCAGCAGGGCCACGGCGACGACGAAGGCGACGATGATGGCGATCAGGAACGCCCAGCGCGCCGGCCGCCTCTCGATCAGGGGCTCGATCAGCGGTCGGTAGGCGCGATCGATCCAGCCCTGCAGGCGCTTCTCACGACTTGCAGAGCGCTCCAGCGCCGCGAGCTTCGGCCGCAGCCGGTAGGCGAGCCAGGGCGTGAAGACGAAGGCCGCGAACAGCGAGAACAGCATCGCCACCGAGCCTAGGATCGGGATCGGTCGCATGTAGGGTCCCATCATCCCGGTGACGAAGCCCATCGGCAGCAGCGCTGCGAGGACGGTCAGGGTGGCGATGATGGTTGGATTGCCGACCTCGCCGACGGCGTCGATGGCGACGGCCTTCGCGGTTGCGCCCTCGGCGAGCCAGCGCCGGAAGATGTTCTCGACCACCACGGTGGCGTCATCGACCAGGATGCCGATCGAGAAGATCAGCGCGAATAGGCTGACCCGGTTGATCGTGAAGCCGAGTGCCCCGGCCGACCAGACCGTCATCAGGATCACCACCGGGATCACGGCCAACACGATCAACGCCGGCCGTAGACCGATCGCGATCAGCGACAAGAGCGCGACAGCGGCCGTAGCGCCGACCAGCGACAGCAGCAGCTCATTGACCTTGCGATTGGCGGTCTCACCGTAGTTGCGGGTGATCGCCACCTGCACCTGCTCCGGGATCATCGACCCCTTGAGCTGCTCGAGCCGCTGCAACAGGTCATGGGTCACGGTCACGCCATTGGCGCCGGACTGTTTAGCGATGGCGATCGTGACCGCACCGGCACCGTTAGCCGAGTCATCTGCCGGATGGCTCGGGCCGGTGTAGAAGAACACCGCCCGGTCGGCGCGCTCGGCGCCTGCATTGACCCTGGCCACGTCGCTGACGTAGACGGGCTGCCCGCCCTTGGTATCGACGACCAGACGCTCGATCTCGCGGGCGCCCTCAAGGTCGTGCCCGGCTGAGACCGAGCGATGGGTCGCACCTTGCTCGACGCTGCCGGTGCCGCGCCCGGCATTGGCGCTGCGGATGGTCTCGGCGAGCTGGTCCAGACTGAGCCCGTAGCCACGCAGCTGCTCCGGCTGCGGCTCGATGCCGATCTCGCGCTTGCGGCCGCCGACGACGAAGCCATTGCCGGTGTTCTCGACCTGCTTGAGCTCCTGCAGCAGCTGCAGCCCGAGCATCCGTAATCGGGCATCGTCGATCTCCTCGGACCAAAGGGTCAGGGTCAGCACCGGCACGTCATCGATGGTCTTCGGCTGCACCAGCCACTCGGTCAGGTCCGGCGGCACCTGATCGAGATTGGATTCAATGGTGTCATGGACCGCGACCACGGCGGGGTCGATCGGGGTGCCCACCTCGAAGCGCACCGTCACCAGCCCCTCCTCGCGACGGCTGACCGAATAGACGTGCTCGACAGCATCCAGCTCGCTCATCATCCGCTCCAGCGGCTCCACCGCCAGCCGGGCGACCTGGCCGGACGAGGCGCCCGGATAGCGCAGCCTGATATCGACCATCGGCACCGAGATGTCCGGGTCCTCCTGCCGCGGGGTGGTCAGCAGACCAAGGATGCCGATCCCCAGCGTCGCCAGTAGCAGCAAGGGCGTCAGTGGCGAGTCGATGAAGAAGGCCGCGATCTGTCCGGCGATGCCGCGACCCCGTCCGGTCTCATCTGGACGCTCAGCCGAACGGCCGTCCGGGGTCTCAGTCTTCGCGGCATCGTTGGGAGCAGTGTTGAGGTCGGTCTCGGCAGGGTCATTGGTAGACATGGGCAAACGCAGGGCTCAACGATGGATCATGAATCGGGTGATTTGCACCGCTGATGGCGGCTATGCCCCAGCCGCTTCGTCGTTCGTCGCGATGGCCTCGCCCTCGACCGGGTAGCCGGCGTCCATCCAGTCCTCGATCCCGCCTGCATACCGATATAGGTCGTTGAAGCCCGCCTGCTCGAGCCGCTTGGCCGCTGCATGCGAGGCATTGCAGTCGAAGTTGGAGCAGTAGAGCACGATGCGGCTGTCCTCGTTCGCCCCGAGCGCTCGAATGCGCTCATCAAATCCTTTGTCTGCCACCGGCACATTGTGCGAATCAGGGATATGCGCCTGCGCGAAGGCCGCTGGGTCGAGCACATTGACGAGTAAGACATCGTCGCCGTGGTCGATCATCGCCTTAAGCTCCTCTCGCGTTAGCGTCTGCATAGCCATTCCTCCTAACAAGGTTCGAGCGGGTCTGCCGACGGACTCGGCTGGTCTGTCCGTTCGGTCTCAATGAGGTCTGCGCTGATGCGATCCCTGAAGACCGCTCAGCAGAGCGCTCAGCGTCGTTGCCTTAGCAAGCAAGTCGAGTACCAGGCGCAGAGGGCGCTATGCCCTGCATGCCATTGCGATGGCATTCCGCTGCGATGCCCGCTGCAGATTCCCCTCAGGTCACAGAGACGAGTGGCATGTTCGATGCATCCGATGCAAGCGATGCTCAGGGATTCGCCGGCTGCGCCGAGCACCCCAGCATCATCTCTTGTGTCATCGATCATCTTAGGAGGTCCCTCATGAGCTATCGCATCAGTCCATTAACTGCCATGACCCTATCACTGATCCTGACGGGGTCCTTGCTGACCGCCGACGGCTTTGCGGCCGAAGGCATGACATCGGATGACCCCTCTGCCAGCGCCTCGGCAACCGGAGGATCGAGCTCCGACGAGCTGAAGAACGCCAAAGAGACGGTTCGCGAGGCGGCGGATGTTGTTCAGAAGATCCAGTCCGACCCTCAGGCGAGCGACCTGCTCGAGCAGGCCGAGGCGATCTTTGTCGTCCCGGATTACGCGCGGGCGGCGCTGGTCGTCGGTGGTGCCGGTGGTCAGGGCATCCTCATCGCCAAGAACGATGGCGGGTGGTCAGCACCCGCCTTCTACAACATCGGCACCGTTCAGATTGGCGCCGCGGTAGGCGCCGAGGCGGGAGAGGTGGCCTTCATGATCATGTCGGGTGATCTGCTCGAGAGCTTTGGCCAAATGCACAATTTCGCGCTCAACTCGGATACCGGTTACACCGTCGTCGAGGATTCGGAGCGCACGCAGACCTCGATCGGCAAGGGCACAGATGTCGCCGTCTGGTCCGGCACTGAGGGCCTCTATGGCGACTTCGCCGCCAGCGTCTCGGACATCTTCTGGGACGAGGATGCGAACAACGCCTATTACGGTCGTCAGGTCACGGCGAGTCAGATCATCAACGGCGAGGTCGAGGACCCGATGTCGCCAAGCCCGCTGCTCAGTGCTGAGACGCCCTGATCCCCGGGCGAGTTGATGCCCTTGGGGCCAGCTGGCAGCAGGGTCTCTAACTGCCAGAAGGCTCCCCTATCCGTAGAAGTACAAGAGCGCCTCTGGATACCAGTGAGTGTGGCGCATCTGCGTTGGCGACGCCTGCTGCTGTTTCAGGTCGGTCGCACCGCTGCGGCCATCCATCCCCGTCAGTCTTTGAGGACGATGATGACCACCCGAATCTATATCCGCGCCCGCGATCCGCAGAACGGCCGGCGTCTGGTTGAAGAGCTGATCGCCGACGGCATCGATCCTGAGGCCTTTACGCTGATCGGCCAGCAGCTCCCTAGCGGGCTTCCCGTCAAGACCAGACGCTGGCGCAGCGATGCAAGTGCGCTGCTCCGTGGTGCCCTCATCGGCGCCGCTGGCATGTTGGCAGTCTCCCTATTGCTGCTACAGGCGTTGCAGCCGTTTGCACTGCTGACACTGATTGTCATCGGCGCCGCTATCGGCGGCGGCTGGTGGCTAAGGCGTAATCGCAGCGCCAACCTCCCGCTCTCCGCCCAGCAGCAGGCCTTGCAAGGCGGTGAGCTCTTGATCTTGGCAGATCTGCCAGATGCCGAAGCGCCGCGGATCGAGGAGCGCGTCAGCCAAGGTCACCCCGAACTCTTGGTGCTTGGCCCGGATGCCGGCGGATCACCGCCGTTTCCTTAACGCTCCAGAGATTGCTGCCTGTTGCCTGCGTCCGATCGATAGCTGGTCATCTTTCAGCTGGTCATCCTTCGTGCTCCGGCTATCCTTCAATGACCCAATCTCCGCCGAATCCTAGGACCAGAACCAACGACTGCAGCGACTGAATTCATCTGATGCCACGTAAACGCGGGCAGGAGACGACACTATGCATATCTGCCTTACACCTCAGCGCAGTCTCGTTTTGGCAACCTCGCTGGTCCTTGCGCCCTTGGCGCTGTCAGCGCAGGCCGCTGATGACCGGGTGCCTGGAGACGAATGGACCAAGGATGAGCCTGGCCAGCAACAGTTTCCGGGTAGCCAGTGGGATAGCGGCGAGGAGCGCCCCAGCGAGGTCCGTGGTTTGCCAGATTTTCGATTCCCGAAGAATAATATGGGCGAGGTCGAGCGGCCCTCCAGCCAGAACCCTAGCTCCAATCTGGAGAACAGCCAGAATGCGCCGAAGCAATAGGTCTCTGTAGCCGACCCAAACCCAGCCAACCGCTACGCCTACCAATAGGGACACAAGACCATCCGTGAACGTCCAGGCCCACGAAGCACTCAAAGCCAAGATCTGGGAAATCGCCAACCGCCTGCGTGGACCTTACCGACCGCCCCAGTACCGTCTCGTGATGCTGCCGATGGTGGTGCTGCGCCGGCTCGACTGCGTGCTGGCGCCGACCAAGGAGGCCGTGCTCGAGCGATACCAGACCCTCCAGGCCCAGCAGATGCCCGAAGCAGCCATGGATAAGCTGCTCGGCAAGGCCGCCGATCCGAGCCGCAAGCATCCGCTTTACAACACCAGCCCCTACAGCTTCGAGCGACTGCTCGGCGACTCCGAGAATATCGCGCCCAACCTGGTCGCCTACATCAACGGCTTCTCGCCGATCGCGCGCGCCATCTTCGAGCGCTTCAAGTTTGCCGACCAGATCGAAAAGCTCGACGCCAGCAATCGCCTCTTCACCCTCGTCAAGGCCATGGCCGAGGTCGATCTGCATCCGCGTCGGATCGACAACCTGCAGATGGGCTACCTGTTCGAGCATCTGGTGATGCGCTTCAACGAGCAGGCCAACGAGGAGGCCGGCGACCATTTCACGCCGCGCGAGGTCATCCGGCTGATGGCCAATCTGATCTACACCGGCGAGGAAGATGTCTACAAACCCGGCGTCTATCGCACCATCTACGATCCAACCTGCGCCACCGGCGGCATGCTCTCGGTCTCCGAAGAGCTGATCCTCTCCCAGAACCAACGTGCCTTGCTCGCCCTCTACGGGCAGGAATACAACGACGAGGCCTGGGCCATCTGCTGCGCCGACCTGCTGATCAAGGACGAGGACACCGCCAATATCGTACTCGGCGACACCCTTGGCGACGGCAAGACGGGAGACGGCTTCGAGGGCGAGCGCTTTCACTACATGATGGCCAACCCGCCCTTCGGCGTGGAATGGAAAGACCAGAAGCAGATCGTTGAGCGCGAGCACCAGAACCGAGGCTTCTCCGGCCGCTTCGGTGCCGGGCTGCCGGCCATCAATGACGGCTCGCTGCTGTTCTTGCAGCACATGATCGCGAAGATGCACCCCTTCGCCGACGGTGATGAAGAGCGGCCTGGCTCCAAGATCGCCATCGTCTTCAACGGCTCGCCGCTGTTCTCCGGCGACGCTGGCTCGGGGCCATCCAACATCCGCCGCTGGATCATCGAGAACGACTGGCTCGATGCCATCATCGCGCTACCCGACCAGCTGTTCTACAACACCGGCATCTTCACCTACGTCTGGCTGGTCACCAACCGCAAGCCGCCCGAGCGCCAAGGCCGGGTGCAACTGATCGACGGCACCCGCTTCTTCCGCAAGATGAAGAAGAGCCTCAACAACAAGCGCAACGAGATCACCGAGGCGCAGATTGCCCACCTGACCCGCGTCTACGGCCATCATCAAGACGGCGAGACCGCGCCCGCTGAGATCCAGTTCCAGAGCAATGACCAAACGGAGCCCCGTGTCATCTCGCGCATCTTCGAGAACCGCGAGTTTGGCTACCTCAAGATCACCGTGGAGCGCCCGCTGCGGATGAACTTTGAGGCCAGCCCGGCGCGCATCGCCGCGCTCGACGATCAGACCGCCTTTGCCAACCTGGCCAGCAGCAAGAAGCGCAAGGATCAAGCGCGGATCGACGACGAGATCGAAGCCGGTCAACAACAGCAAGCGGCCATTCGCAAGATGCTGACCACGCTGGAAAGCAAGGGCCACTACAAGGACCGCGCCCTCTTCGAGGCCGATCTGACCCGCGCCGCCAAGGCTGCCGATCTCAAGCTCCCGGCCCCGATCAAGAAGGCCATCTTTGCCGCCCTCGGCAAACGCGATCCTGATGCTGAGATTTGCCGTGACAGCAAGGGCCGACCCGAGCCGGATAGCGAACTGCGCGATACCGAGAACATCCCGCTCCCGCCCGGCACTGCGCTCCCGCTGCCGATGGACTTCGGCCCGGATAAGCCCAATGACCGGCTGGTTGAGGCATTCCGCGAGACCATCGATGCCTACATGGCGTCCGAGGTCTTGCCCCATGTCCCCGATGCCTGGGTGGACTATGACAAGACCAAGGTGGGCTACGAGATCCCGATCAACCGGCATTTCTATGTCTACAAGCCGCCGCGTCCGTTGGATGAGATCGAGGGGGACATCAGCCGGCTTGAGGCGGAGATTGCTGAGCTGCTGAAGGGGCTGAGTCTGACGACTTCAGAATGAGGACGGAGAAATATGAGTGAGCATCAGGAGAGCCGACCCGATGGCGGCTTGCTGATCTACCGCGCCGACGAAGGCGCTGCGCCGATTCGTGTTCTGCTCGAAGGCGAAACCGTCTGGCTGACCCAACGCCAGATCGCCGAGCTGTACGGCACCTCGGTTCCCAACATCAACCAACACATCACGGCCATTTACGAAGAGAACGAACTGCGGCCAGAGGCAACTCTTAAGAAATACTTAATCGTTCGAGCTGAAGGCAGGCGGCAGGTCAAACGCCTCCTAGACCACTACAACCTAGAGTTGATCCTCGCCGTCGGCTACCGTGTGCGCTCGACCCGCGGCAAGCAATTCCGTCAGTGGGCCACCGCGCGCCTCAGCGAATACCTGGTCAAGGGCTTCACGCTCGACGACGAACGCCTCAAGGGCACATCTGGCCCCGTGGATTATTTCGACGAGCTTCTTGCCCGCATCCGCGACATCCGCGCCAGCGAGGCTCGGGTTTATCAGCGTATCCGCGATATCTTCGCGCTGGCCAGCGATTACCGCGATGGCGAGCGTGAACCCCAGCTTTTTTTCGCCACCGTACAGAACAAGATGCACTTCGCCGCTACCGGCCTGACGGCGGCCGAGATCATCCACGAGCGGGCCAATGCCGAAAAGCCCAACATGGGCGCAACCAACTGGAAAGGCCGTCAAGTACAGAAGCGCGATGTCGGCACCGCCAAGAACTACCTGAGCAACCAGGAAATCGACACCCTTAACCGCATCACCGTCATGTTCCTTGATCAGGCTGAGTTTCGCGCTCAGCGGCGGCAGGACATCCGAATGGGCGACTGGGAGGTTTTTCTCGACAAGTTCCTGAGCGATACCGAGCTGCCCGTGCTTGAAGGTGCAGGTCGGATCAGCCATCAGGATGCTATCGATCACGCCAACCAACAATACGACGCCTTCGCCGAGCGCCGTCGCCTTGCAGCTGAAGGCGAGGCTGAGACGCGGTACATTGAGGACTTGAAAGCGTCCGCTAAACTGCTCGACGCCACCCGAAAGCAACCGGCGAAGAAGGCCGGACGCAAAAGTAAAGGCGGAAAGGACGAGTCATGACTAAGATCGGTTGCCTGATTCGGATTGAGCGTCCGCTGCACAACCGCAACACGCCGCGTACATTGAATGAGACGGCGGGGGAAATTGCTGGGTTGCTGGAGGATTTTGTTGCATGAACCTTTTGGACGCGATGCCTAAAGAATGGCTCAAGGCCAGTGTAGGAAAATACTGCGACGTGCAACTGGGCAAGATGCTACAGAACGATCCGTCATCTGATCGAGATGAATTGAAGCCCTATCTTCGGGCGATTAATATCGGAAAAGGTGGCCTGGATCTTAGTCATAAATTATCTATGTGGATACGCCCGCAGGAGATTGATCGCTTTCGTCTTGAAAGAGCAGATATTCTCATTAGTGAGGGTGGTGATGCAGGACGAGCTGCAATTTTTGCAGAAGACGGCGAATACTATTTTCAAAATGCAATCAATCGTGTCCGCCCAAATTATCACGCTAGAATAAAACCTGAATTCATTTACTATTGGTTTATCTTCCTAAAAATATCGGGCTACGTTGAGATGATTTGTAACGTAGCCACGATACCGCATTTTACGGCCGAGAAAGTGAAGGCTGCTCCATTAGCCCTTCCACCGATTGACACCCAGAAACGAATCGCGTGCTTCCTAGACGAGAAAACAGCACGCATCGATGGGCTAATCGAGAAAAAGCGTGCACTTCTAGACCGGCTAGCCGAGAAGCGCCAGGCCCTCATCACCCGCGCCGTCACCAAGGGCCTCAACCCCGACGCCCCCATGAAACCCTCCGGTATTGAATGGCTCGGAGACATTCCGGCCCATTGGGATTGCTGCGGATTGGGTCAGAAGATCAAGCTTCAACGTGGCGTAGATATTACAAGGGATGAACGAGTTGAAGGCCCGTTTCCTGTCATTTCATCAGGTGGGATCGACTATTTTCATGACACAGCGCTCTGTAATGGGCCGGGAGTTATAGTAGGCAGAAAAGGCTCTGCGGGAAAACTGCATTATGTCGAAAATGACTTCTGGCCTCATGATACGACGCTCTATGTGAGGGAGTTTCGCGGCAATCATCCAAAATTCACATGGTACATGCTAAACATCCTCGATTTGACGAGTTTCGATACCGGCTCTTCCAATCCGACGGTTAATCGAAACCGAGTTCACCCAATGCGAACTGCATGGCCACCACCCTGTGAGCAAGCCGATATTGTAGCTAGACTTGATGATGAATTTGAGGCAATTGCGACATTGGATGCAGAGGTAGCCAAATCAGTGCGGTATCTTCAAGAATACCGCTCCGCCCTTATCACCGCCGCCGTCACTGGCAAAATCGCGGAACTGCGCTGAGCTTTAGCATGCCGCCATAACCGCTCTTCTCGACCATGACACCGAGCCAAGGAGACCACTGATGCCAGCTGCGACCGTCAATGAACTGGGGCAGGTCCAGATCCCGCAAGACCTGCGGCAACGACTGGGAATCGGCCAGGGCAGCCGTGTCCGCTTCGACCTGGTCGATGACCACCTAGAAATGCGCGTTGAACCAACCGACGGCGAGCCGCCAGCAACCGGATTTGGCATGCTGAAAGCAAGCGCCCCGCAGTGCCCGCCGACCTCGATCCCGCCTCGTTGGTTCAACCGTGATCGGGCTCGATACCAACCTGCTCGCTCGCGACCGTCCCATCGTCGATGCCTGGGCGAGGTATGACAGTTCAGGCATCACTCCCGTACTCCTGGAACAGAGCAACCGCTATGGCGAACATCAGCGATGAGCACATCAGCCAGAAAGACGATTTTCAGGCGGCGTTGACAGCGATGCGGCGAGCTGCGGACAAGGCGCGCCAACGCGCTCGGGCGAGCACAGGTGTCTTGGTCGCTTGGCGCGATGGTCGTATCGTCGAAGAGTTAGTTGACGACACAGGTCAGGTTGCGAGCCGAACGCTGTGTGAAGACGACATGCCCCAGCGATAGGCATCATAAGGTGATCAGGAGCTTTGCCGACAAGGAAACCCCTGGGAGCATTCAACAATGACGATCGCCGTGGAAGACTTGAGCCGCATGGATTTCTCCGATGTTGCCGCTGGCGATCTGGCCCCGGTGCCGCCGGGTGAAGTGTTGGCACGCGAGTTCCTGGAGCCACTGGGCATCAGCTCCGAGCGCCTAGCGCAAGCGATCGGGGTGCCGCATCCGCAGATCGAGGACATTATCGCGGGTCGCCAAACGATCAGCGCCGATACCGGGCTGCGTCTGTCGCGTGTCTTTGGCATGAGCGACGGTTTTTGGGTGGGGCTACAGGCTGATTATGACGCGGCCAAAGCCCGCCAGCGGTTGGGCACTATTCTGGAGCGGATACAACCCTTTCCGCATCACCTCAATCCGCAGCCATAACGCGCCTGAAAAACGATTCGAGGGTCCGGCATGGCCAGCCACAGCGTTGCCTTGGGATGTACCGGCTTCTCATGGGCGTCAGACTCAGGACATCAAGCCTCGATCCGCTGCGCCACCAGCTTGACGCCTAGCGCATGACAGACACGGTTGATGGTATCGAAACGCGGCTGCGACTCGGGCCGCAATTCCTTGTCGAGGGTTTCGCGCGCGATGCCACTCGCCTTGGCGATCTCGGTCATGCCGCGTGCGCGGACGATATCGCCCATGGCTGCAGCCAACAGTGACGGGTCGTTTTCCTCCAAGACAATGGTGAGATACTCAGCGATGGCCTGATCGTCTTCCAGGTGCTCGGTGATGTCGAACTCAGGCAGATCAGCAATGCGGATCTTCTCGCTCATGACTCAATCCTCCAGAATGGATGCCAAAGCGATGGCTTTGGCGATATCGGTCTGCAGAACGCGAATCCCGACCCGCATATCGAAAGAAACCGGCAACTGAAGGCCGATCCTTCCATTCGCGACGATCATTTTGACGAAGTGCAGGGTCAGACGCTAGAGCGCTAGATTGATTTGAGTAGGCTGAACATCGACACCAAGGTTCCGCAATGACGCAGGTATCCATCAGTCCCGACCTGCTGCGCTGGGCACGTGAGCGCGCCGGTCTGCACGTCGAAGACCTCAACGGTCGGTTCCCGAAGCTCGCCGCCTGGGAGCGCGGCGACTTGTCGCCGACCTTCAACCAACTGGAGGCATTCGCCAAGGTCACCCACGTACCCTTCGGATTCCTGTTCCTGCCAGAGCCGCCGGACCTGCCGATGCCAATCTCGGACTTCCGCACGCTGCGCAACCGGCAGCCGGGCGCAGTCAGTCCGGATCTTCTGGACACCATCTACGCCATGCAGCGCCGTCAGGCGTGGCTGCGCGAGGAGCGGCTGGATTGCGATGCGGAGCCGCGTGCTTTCGTTGGCAGCGCCCGCTTGTCGGACGACCCGGAGGCGATCGGGCAAGAGATGCGCCGGCTGTTCGGACTCGGTGACGGTTGGGCGGCGCAGGTGCGATCCTGGCTGGAGGCTGTGAGCGCCCTGCGCGGTGCCATCGAGGGGCAAGGGGTCATTGCGGTGATCAACGGCATTGTCGGCAACGACACCCACCGCCGGCTGAACGTCGAGGAGTTCCGTGGCTTGGCACTGACTGATGACCTGGCCCCGCTGATCTTCGTCAACGGCGCGGATGCCAAGTCGGCCCAGATGTTCACACTGGCCCATGAACTGGCTCACCTCTGGCTCGGTGCCGAAGGGGCGGGGCTGTCCGGTTTCCCCGGCATCTTTCCGGATGGCGGTCGCGTGGAGACCTTTTGCGACCAAGCCGCAGCTGAGTTTCTCGTCCCGGCGGCCGAGCTTCGAGCGCTGTGGCCGCAGGTGAAGCGTGATGCGTCGCCCTTCGAGTCCCTCGCGAGCGCATTCAAGGTTAGCCCCATCGTGATCGGGCGCCGGGCCATGGACCTAGGGCTGACGGATCGTGCGGCGTTCTTCGACTTCTACGATGCTTACGTCCAGCGCGAGAAGAAGCAGAGAACCCAGGGCATCGGGGGCGGCAGCTTCTACAACAGCCAGAACCTGCGGGTGGGCCGGCTGTTTGCTATCCAGGTCATGCGCGCGGCCAAGGAGGGGCGGATCGGGTTCAAGGATGCCTATGACTTGACCGGGTTGCATGGCGGCACCTTCCAAGAGTACGCACGCCGTCTTGGCGTGGAGCTGCCATGACGCCAGTGCCGACTTCGTCATCGACCAACGAGCAGCCCCGGCCCGAGGCGCGTAGCCGCATCCTGTTGCCCGATGTGTGCAATCAGTTCGGCGTGCGTTTCCACGACGCCTTTGCCATGTTGAAGTCATTGCAGGTGCGTTATGACTTTGCGAGGGAGAGCTGATGCCTGGGCATGATGAGGCCGCCTTTGAGACTGCCATCGAGGCCGAGCTGACCGGCTCCGGCGGCTATCTGGCCCGCAGCCACAGCGCCTACGACGAAACCCTCGCGCTCTTTCCTGAAGACATCACCGGCTTCCTGCAAGACAGCCAACCGTCCAAGTGGACAGCGCTGGAGGCACTGCTCGGCCCAAAGACCGCCACCACCATCCTCTCCAGTCTGAGCAAGGAGCTTGACCTCAAAGGCACGCTGCACGTCTTGCGCCATGGGTTCAAGTGCTACGGCAAGACCTTACGCATGGCCTATTTCCAGCCCAACACGCGCATGAACCCAGAGGCGGCGGCGCAATATGCGAAGAACCGGCTGACCATCACGCGCCAAGTCGGCTTCACCTCCGTGCTGAAGCGGCCCGACGGCCAGCATCGCCGCTGCATCATCGACCTGACCCTCGCCGTCAACGGTCTCCCGGTTGCCACCGCCGAGCTGAAGAATCCGCTGACGGGCCAGCGCGCCGCCGATGCGATCCGGCAATACCAACAGGAGCGCGATGCGCGCGATCTGCTGTTTGCGTTCAAGAAGCGCGCCCTGGTGCATTTCGCGGTTGATCCGGACGAGGTCTGGATGACGACCCGACTCAACGGCAAGGACACGCACTTCCTGCCCTTCAACCGCGGCCATGCGCAGGGTGCCGGCAACCCACCGGTGGAGGGCCATTGGAAGACGCACTACCTCTGGGACGAGGTGCTGCAAGCCGACAGCCTGCTCGAGATCCTGCAGCGCTTTATGCACCTGGAAGTGAAGGAGACGCTGATCAAGACCGACAAGGGCACCCGCAGCTTGCGCAAGGAGACCCTGATCTTTCCGCGCTATCAGCAGCGCGACGCGGTGCGCACGCTGGTTGCCCATGCCAAGGCCCATGGCTCGGGCCACAACTACCTGATCAAACACTCGGCCGGCTCCGGCAAGTCCAACACCATCGCCTGGCTGGCGCATCGTCTCGCTACCCTGCACGACGCACAGGATGAAAAGGTCTTCCACTCGGTCGTCGTGGTCACCGACCGCCGGGTGCTCGATCAGCAATTACAGGCGACCATCTACCAGTTCGAGCACAAGACAGGCGTGGTCGAGAAGATCGACGAGGACAGCCAACAGCTCGCCCGCGCCCTGTCTCAGGGTACGCCCATCGTTATCACCACCATCCAGAAGTTTCCCTTCATCGCGCAGGCGCTCTCAACGCTGGAGAAGCAAGGGGCCGGCGTGCAGATCGACACTGTCGGCAAGCGCTTTGCGGTCATCGTCGATGAGGCGCATTCGTCGCAGAGCGGCGAGACCGCTGTCGCGCTCAAGGGCATGCTCAACAAGGATGGCATCGAGGCCGTCATTGCCGCCCAGTTTCTCGATGAGGAGGCCGAGGAGGAGGAAGACAACGACCTCTCCAATGAGGCCAAGATCGCCAGCCTGCGCGAGGCGCTGAAACGCGGCCGCCAGCCGAACCTGAGCTTCTTCGCCTTCACCGCGACGCCCAAGTTCAAGACCCTCGCCCTATTCGATGAGCCTGGCCCGACCGGCGCGCCACCCTTCCATGAATACAGCATGCGCCAAGCCATCGAAGAGGGTTTCATCCTCGATGTGCTCGCTCACTACACCACTTATCAGCGCTTCTATGGCCTGATCAAGCAGATCGAGGATGATCCCGAGGTCCCGCGCCGCAAGGCCGCCAAGGCGCTCTCGGGCTTTTTGGAGCTGCATCCGGTCAACATCGCGCAGATCGTCACGGTGATCGTCGAGCATTTCCGGCGTTTCGTGCTGCACGAGCTCGGCGGGCGTGCCAAGGCGATGGTCGTGACCGGCTCACGCTTGGCCGCGGTGCGATACAAGCGCGCCTTCGATCGCTACATCCAGGATCAGGGCTACAGCGGCATTCGTTCGCTGGTGGCCTTCTCCGGCACGGTCGAGGACCCGGACGATCCTGGCGCGTCCTATACCGAGGTGGCGATGAACGACGGACTTGCCGAACGCGAGCTGCCAGAGACCTTCGAGCGCGACGATTACCGGGTGCTGCTGGTGGCCGAGAAATACCAGACCGGCTTCGATCAGCCGCTGCTGCAGACGATGTATGTGGTCAAGCGCCTGTCCGGCGTGCAAGCCGTGCAGACCCTGTCCCGACTCAATCGCATCGCGCCTGGCAAGTCGCGCACCTTCGTGCTCGATTTCATCAACCAGGAGGATGACATCTATCGCGCCTTCAAGCCCTACTACGAGACGACACCGATTGGCGAGAACGCCGATCCGCACCGTCTCTCTGAGCTGCAACACCGGCTGCTCGAGTGGGCCATCTTCACGGCAGCGGATGTCAGCGCCTTCGCCGCGATTTGGTATCGGCCCAAGCGCGATCACTCAGCGCGCGACCATCAGGCGATGCATGCCGTGCTCGATGCGGTGGTGCAACGCTTCCAGGATCGAGAGGACGAAGACCGCGAGCAGTTCCGCGGTCAATTGACGGCCTACCGCAACCTCTACGCCTTCCTGTCACAGATTATCCCCTACCAGGATAGCGACCTCGAACGGCTGTATGCGTTCGTGCGAAATCTGCTCGCCAAGCTTCCAGCGCGCGGAGACGGCCAAGCCTTCGTGCTGGATGACGAGGTCGCGCTGCGCTTCTTCCGTCTGCAGCAGATGACCGAGGGCTCGATCGATCTGGGGGAGGGGGCGGCCTATCCCTTGAAGGGGCCGACCGATGTGGGTACCGGCGGCATCAAGGACGAAGCCGTGCCGCTGTCGAGCCTGATCGACCGCCTCAACGAGCGCTTCGGCACCGACTTCAACGAGGCCGATCAGCTGTTCTTCGACCAGATACGCGCCTCCGCGGAGATGAACGAGACCATCAGCGAGGCTGCCCGCGCCAACAACTTCACCAACTTCGCCGCCTACCTGGATCGCTCCCTCGACGAGCTGTTCATTGCGCGCATGGAGGGCAACGAGGAGATCTTCAATCGCGTGATGACGGATACCGCGTTTCGCTCTGCGGCGCGTGAGCACTTGGCCCGCGAGATCTTTGAAAGTGTCAGGGAGGTTTAGAGTGTTTGCACCGCTGAGTCCCTACCTTGTCGATGCGCCTCCCTGTCAGGGGACGCCATCCCTGAACGACTAGCCCTGAATGACTAGACCGCCTGGGCCAGCCAGCTCCGAGCGACCTCCAGCTCGGGGCGTTTGAAGTGCTTGAGCTCGGCCTTCATCATCGGATTCAGCATGTTGACGTAGGCGCCAATCCAGCCCTGATCGGCCACCACGGCGACATGGGTGATATCGCTCAGGTGCTCGAAGCTGAATTTGACGTCATCCCAGAGCTTGTTCCATGGGATCGGTGGGGTGTCCAGCTCGCCAACGGTCTCCAGTACGCGGATGCGGCCGTGACGCTCGATGGCAGCCTTGAAGGTTGCCAGCGCGTTGTCGAACTCCTGTGCGGTGACGGAGCCTGAGATTGTTATCTCAACGATGTTGCTGTTCGGGTGTTCGTGGACGTCGATCATGGTGATGATCTCTGATTGAACGGGTGAGGGGAGTGACCAGTCAATGCACGCCGAAGGGGGCGAGCCCCGCGACCCATGCCGCGCCGAACCTGCTCCAGAGTGAAATGCAAAAAGCGGGCCAGCTAACGACCACGAGATTGGATCTGGGTTTTAAGCTCATCGTGGCTGATCAGTCGTGGGCCAATACCACCCGTCGATGGTGGATATCAGCGATGGCTACGGGGATGGTTTCGCTCTGGATAGGCAGGGAAATTGTTAAACCTAGAGGGAGATTGGTTCTGGTATCAAGTTTGCTGTGCAGTTCGTGACCGCAAAGGCGGCTGATGAGTAGCCCGCATTCACGAACCGACACGGAGACTTCCTGATGCCCTCCACCCATTCCACCATCCCGCGTATCCGCCGCAAGACTTGGCTTGCCGTCCCGACAGGCTTGCTCGGCGCCGCGCTGAGCCTGCCACTCGCTGCTGAACCGACCTTGGGCGAGAGCCTGATGCAGGACCAAAACGGCAACACCGTTGGCGCGGTGCTGCTAAGCGAGACCCCGAATGGCGTGTTATTGCACGCGCGCCTCGGTGGACTACCGGCGGGCGTGCATGCCTTCCATATCCACGAGACCGGTGCCTGCGAGCCGCCCTTTGATTCCGCGGGCGGTCATCTCACCGCCGAGGAGGCCAATGCCCATGGCTATCTGGTCGAAGATGGCCCCCATCTCGGTGACATGCCCAACATCCACGTCCCTGACAACGGTCGGCTCGAGATCGAGGTGATGACCCGCGTCTCAGACATGGACAAGCAGCTCTTTGATCGCGACGGAGCCGCCCTGGTGATCCACAAGGGCGCCGACGATTACAACTCGCAGCCGTCGGGCGCGGCCGGACCACGCATCGCTCGCGGTGTGATCAAGAAGCGTGACACTTAAGCGCGACACTTAAGTGCGACACCCTGTGCCAATCATTGAGGAGATTCCGTCATGCCGAATCAGCAACTCGCCAAGCTCAACGATCACGGCCAGCGCTTCTGGCTCGATAGCCTGTCACGTGACATGCTCGACAACGGCCAGCTCGAATCGCGCATCCGCGAGCAGGGCCTGTCTGGGATCACCTCCAATCCAGCCATCTTCCGCAAGGCCATGGCGGACTCGCCAAGCTATGACGATCGCATCGGGATTGCGGTCGAGACCCTTGCGCGCGACGGCTCGGTGGCCGCCGAGGCGGTCTACGAACAGCTGGCCACCGACGATGTCCGGGATGCCTGCGACCTATTGATGCCGATCCATGAGGCAACCGACGGACTCGATGGCTTCGTCAGCCTCGAGGTCTCGCCGCACCTGGCCTACGATCCGCTCGCGACGCTGCGCCAGGCGCGCGAGCTGTGGGACCGAGTCGGTCGCCCGAACCTGTTCATCAAGGTGCCGGGCACGCCGCAGGGGCTGCATGCGGTCGAGACCCTATTGGTCGATGGGATCAACGTCAACATCACCCTGCTGTTCGGCCGCGATGCCTACGAGGAGACCCTGCAAACCTATCTGCGTGCGATGGAGCAGCGGCTGCGCGACGGCAAGGATCTCCACAGCGTCGCCTCGGTCGCCAGCTTCTTCCTGAGCCGGATCGACACCGCCGTCGACCGCGAGCTGCGCCAGCGCATCGACCCGCAGGTCGATGCGCGAATTGTTGCCGAGGCCGAAGCCTTGCTCGGACGCACCGCCGTCGCCAACGCCCAGTTCGCCTATGCCCGTTATCGCGAGGTCGGTGAAAGTGAGCGCTGGCAGCGCCTGGCCAAGGCCGGCGCGCGACCGCAGCGGTTGGTCTGGGCCAGCACCGGCACCAAAGACCCAAGCCTGTCGGACACCCATTACGTTGAGTCGCTGATCCTGCCGGAGACCATCTCGACGATGCCGGAGGCGACCGCCGCGGCCGTCGATGACCACGGCTGGATCGAAGGCTCAGCGCCCGGCATGGTCGAGGCAGCGGAGCTGCTCGAGCGCCTGCAGCGCAGGCTTGAGATCGACTTCGATGCCATCACCCATCAGCTGGTGGCCGAAGGTGTGCAGAAGTTCATCGACCCCTATGATCAGCTGATGCAACGGCTCGCCGAGCGCATCGAGCACAGGCAGGAGTCCATAGAGGAGGCCGAGCGCGCGACGCCCTTGGTGGGTGAGGCGAGCCGGCTGCGTGCTGAGGTGCTGCGCATGACCAGTCGCGCCGGCTCGGGCCATGCGACCTCGGCGCTGTCTTGTGCTGATCTGGTCACGGCCCTGTTCTTCCACGAGATGCGCTGGGACCCGAACGCGCCCGGTGCCCGCGATCAGGATCGCTTCCTGCTCTCCAAGGGCCATGCGGCACCCATCCTCTGGGCAGCGCTGTCGGAGGCCGGCGCCATCGAGACCGATCCACTGACCCTGCGGCAGATCGACAGTGACCTCGAGGGCCATCCGACGCCGCGCAACCCTTGGATTCCGGTCGCGACCGGCTCCTTGGGCCAGGGTCTTTCCGCGGTCAATGGCATGGCCTTGGCGGACCGGCTGGACGGCATCAGTGCGCGTCTGTTCTGCCTGCTCGGCGACGGTGAGTGCTCGGAGGGGTCGGTTTGGGAGGCCGCCCAGTTCGCGGCTGACCAGCACCTGGAGCAGATCGTTGCCATCGTCGATGCCAACGGCCTGGAGCAAAGCGGTCCTGCCCCTTATGGTCATGACACCTCGGTGCTGGCTGGACGCTTCCGCGCCTTCGGCTGGCGCACGCTGGAGATCGACGGCCACGATTTCGGTGCCATCCTGCCAGCGCTGAAGGCCGCTCGCCAGCCGGGACCGACGGCGATCATCGCCCGCACCGTCAAGGGCAAGGGCATCTCGTTCCTCGAAGGCGCGGAAGGCTGGCACGGCAAGGCCCTGGATGAGGATCAGCTGGCAGAGGCGCTCGCTGAGATCAACGAGCCCGACCTGCGGATGTTGGTGGAGCCGCGCCGGGTGCCGCATGCTGAGCCGACGGTTGCGACCATGGCCCAGGTCGCCTCGGAGCGCGCGCAACAAGAGAGCGGCCTGCCGCTCAAGGTCGAGTATGAGCTCGGTGAGGAGGTCGCGACCCGCGCCGCCTTCGGCGCTGCACTGCAGAAGCTCGGTAGCCGGTTCCCGGATCTTGTGGTGCTCGATGGCGACGTGAAGAACTCGACCAAGACCCAGGAGTTTGCCAAGACCTATCCTGAGCGCTTCATCGAGGCGCAGATCGCTGAGCAGAACATGCTCGGGGCGGCGCTCGGTCTCTCCGCCAGCGGCAAGCGGCCTTGCGTCGCCACCTTCGCCGCCTTTCTCACCCGGGCGCACGACATCATCCGCATGGCGGCCCATTCGCAACAACCGCGCATGCTGATCTGTGGCAGCCATGCCGGCATCTCGATCGGCGAGGACGGACCCTCGCAGATGGGGCTCGAGGACATCGCGATGTTCCGCGCGCTCAATGGCACCACGGTGCTCTATCCCGCCGATGCGGTCAGTGCCGAGCGTTTGACCGAGGCCGGACTCGAGCATGAGGGTATCGTTTATCTGCGCACCACGCGCGGTAAGACGCCGGTGCTCTATCGCTCAGACGAGCGCTTCGAGATCGGCGGCAGCAAGACCCTGGCCGAATCGACCCAGGACCGGCTCACGCTGGTGGCCGCCGGCATCACGGTCCACACTGCGCTGGAGGCGAGCGCACGGCTCCGTGAGCAGGGGATGTGCACGCGGGTGATCGATGCCTACTCGGTGAAGCCGCTGGATGTGGCGACCCTGCAGCGGGCCGCCGAGGAGACCGGGACCCTGTTGGTGATCGAGGATCATCATCGCGACGGCGGACTCGGCGATGCGGTTGCGGCGCAGGTCGGCCGGCTCGGTCGGGTGTTCCAGCTCGGCGTCAGCGGCGAGCCGCGCTCCGGCTCGCCGGAGGATCTGATGGAGCGCCACCGGATCTCAGGTCAGCAGATCGAGCGCGAGGCGCTGGCCATCGCCGCCTGAGTGCGGGGCGTGCAGGTGAGTGCGAGTGAGTGCAGGTGAGTGCCGAGCAGCTACCGGCGACGCCGGAGACCGCGCGCCTGCTCCGCTTCGAGTGTAGCCCCTGTTTCCGGTGCCCTGCTAGACTAAACGCATGCGCCACCCCATCGACCCCAAAATCGACTGCGTCTTCAAGGCCCTGCTCGGTGCGGAATCCAATCGCGCGTTGCTGATCGGAGCTGCCCGCGCCCGTGAGCAGCGTCGAGATCCTCAACCCCTACAACGAGCGCGAATTCCTCGACGATAAGCTCAGCATCGTTGACGTCAAGGCCCGCGATGGCCAGGGTGGCTTGCACCAGATCGAGATCCAACTGCTGAGCTATCGCGATCTGCCGGCTCGTATCAGCTATGGGTGGGCCGACCTCTACAGCTCGCAGCTCAGCAGTGGCGAGTCCTACAGCAAGCTCAAGCCCACCTATACCATCTGGCTGCTCGCCGAAGACCTGCTCCCCGACCGCGACGGTTACCTACACGACTTCCGCCTGCGCGATGCCCAAGGTTGCAGTCTGATCGAGCACGGCGGCATCTGGCTCTTAGAGCTGAACAAATTCCACGCCGAGCGGGTCAATACCGAGCAAGAGCGTTGGCTCAAATTCTTCAAAGAAGGCGCCCGCCTCGATAGCGATGCGCTCCCCGTTTGGATGCAGACCCCCGAGATGAGGCAAGCGATGAGCACCCTAGAACGCTTTTCCGAGAAAGACCGCGCCTACCATGCATACCAAGCACGGCAGAATTATCTACGCCAGCAGATGAGTATCCAGCAAGAGCTGGACGAGCGCCGGGCTGAGATCGAGGCCGAGCGCCAGGCGGCCGAGCGCGAGCGCCAGGCAGCCGAGCGCGAACGCCAGGCGACCGTGCAGGCACAACAGACCGCTGAGCGCGAGCGTCAGGCGGCCGAGCGCGAGCGTCAGGCGGCCGAGCGCGAGCGCCAGGCGGCCGAGCAGGCGCGGATGGAGCTTGAGCAAGAGCGCGCAGACAAAGAGCAAGAACGGGCCGCCAAGGAAGTCGCTCTGGCCGAGCTTGAGCGTCTCAAGGCGCAACTGCGGCGTTCGGCGGACGAGCGGTGACCTGAGTCTCCAAGGGCCATGTGGCAACAATCCTCTGGACGGCGCTGATCAAGCAGCATCGGATCTCAGGTCAGCAGATCGAGCGCGAGGCGCTGGCCGTCGCCGCCTGAGTGCGGGTCTAGTGATCGCTGGCGTTCTCCGTTGGGCGTTATCAGCCAGACCGGGTTCATTTGCCGCTCTTGTCGGTTAGTCTGAGGGATGCTGAGGCCAAGGGTGATGGGTCGAATCGGTTGGGTCCAGGGTTGGACCGAGAGTTGCTTGATCCGCAGCGGCACGGGGCTGAACGTCCCTGGGAATTCGATTCGTCCGATGCTCGAGGAGTCAAGATTATGAGAAAAACCGCATCCGCCGTGCGCGGCGCCAATGACGATCAGGCGACGGGCAGACAGCTGCAGACGGGATCAAAGGCCAAGGTCGTTCAGCTCGATCAGTGCCGCGCGGAGCGACTCGACGAATCCGTCTCGGCCGTTCGCCATCGTCTCAGCGAGCTACAGCGCGCCCGTGTGCAGGCGGAGCTGAGCGCCGGACGACTGATGCGAGAGCTGGCCGCGCTGCAGCGCGAGCTCAGAGACTGCCGCGCGCGGATGATCCAAAGTGGCGTCATCGACTAGGGTGGCGACTACGGCGGCTGGCCGATCCGACGAGCCGCCGCGACGCCCGAGTGGGCGGCGCCCACCTTGTCCAACTTAACCTGCATGCTCGATCTCGGCGACGGCTTGCTTGACCGAGAGGAAGCTGTCCGGGTTGACCGAGATCGAATCGATTCCGGCGCGCACCAGGAAGGCGGCGAAGTCCGGGTGATCGCTCGGCGCCTGGCCGCAGAGCCCGACCTTGCGCTCGCGCTCGTGGGCCTCGCCGATCACCGAGCTGATCATCTGGCGCACCGCATCGTTGCGCTCGTCGAACAGATGCGCTAGGCGGTCGGAGTCCCGATCGACCCCGAGCACGAGCTGAGTCAGGTCATTGCTGCCGATCGAGAAGCCATCGAAGCGGGCGGCGAAGTCGCGGGCTAAAATCACGTTCGCCGGGATCTCGCACATCACAGTGATCTCGAGTCCGCGCTCGCCGCGCTGCAAGCCTTCTTCGGCCATGACCTCGAGCACCCGGTCGGCTTCCAGCGGTGTGCGGCAGAAGGGGATCATCACCAGGATGTTGTCAAAGCCAAGCTCTTCGCGGGCCTTACGGATCGCCCGGCATTCCAGCGCGAAGCCCTCCCGGTACGCGTCGCTGTAATAGCGACTGGCGCCCCGCCAGCCGAGCATCGGATTGGCCTCGACCGGCTCGAAGGCGCGGCCGCCGATCAGATCCGCATACTCGTTAGTCTTGAAGTCGCTCATGCGCACGATGACCGGCTGCGGATGACTGCCTGCCGCGATCCGGGCAATACCACGCGCCAGATGATCGACGAAGTACGCCTGCGGGTCGTCCCAGCCAGCGGTCAGCGCGGCGATCTGCTTGTTCGCGTCCTCATCCTCCACCGCCTCCGGATGGATCAGCGCCATCGGGTGGATCTTGATGTGCTGATTGACGATGAACTCCATCCGGGCCAGGCCGACGCCATCGCTCGGCAGCTGCCACCAGCGCAGCGCGGCCGCCGGGTTGGCCATGTTCAGCATGATCTTGGCGCCTGTCTTCGGGATGTCCTCGAGGCTGATCTCCTCGGCCTCGAACGGAATGCGCCCGGCATAGACGCGCCCGGTCTCGCCGCTGGCGCAGGACACCGTGACCTCGTCGCCGTCGGCGAGCCGTTCGGTGCCATGGCCGGTGCCGACGATCGCCGGCAGACCCAGCTCGCGGCTGACGATGGCAGCATGCGAGGTGCGCCCGCCGTGGTCGGTGACGATGGCGGCGGCGCGGCGCATGATCGGCACCCAGTCCGGATCGGTCATCTCGGTGACCAGCACGCCGCCGTCCTCGAAGCGCTCGTTCTCGCCGGGGTCATCGAGCCGGAACACCTTGCCAGCGGCGATGGCGTCGCCAATTGCCGTGCCACTGACCAGCGGTTCGCCGGCCTCGTCGCGGCTGGCCTCGAGCCGATAGGTCTTGAGCAGGCCTTCGGTGCGCTGCGAGTGCACGGTCTCGGGTCGCGCCTGGACGATGAACAGCTCGCCGGTCTCGCCATCTTTGGCCCATTCCATGTCCATGGGTTTGCCATAGTGGTCCTCGATGGTCACCGCCCAGCGTGCCAGCGACAAGACCTCGTCGTCGCTCAGCACCAGTGCCCGCTGCTCGTCCTCGCTGGTCTCCACGAGCCGGGTCGGGTCTTCAGCGCTGGTGTCGGCCTGGGTGTCGGCGCTCATGCCGGCCTGGCTGTCGGTCTGGGTATTGGCCTGGGTATTGGCCTGGCTATCGGCATAGACCATCTTCTGCGCCTTGCCACCCGGCTGGCGGGCGATGATTGGCCTCAGTGATGGATCATCCAAGAGCGGCTTGAAGACCAGGTATTCGTCTGGATCGACGATGCCCTGGACCACCGTCTCGCCGAGTCCCCAGGCGCCGTTGATCAGCACCGCCCGCGGGAAGCCGGTGTCGGTGTCGATGCTGAACATCACCCCGGAGCTGCCACTGTCGGCGCGCACCATCTGCTGCACCCCGACCGAGAGCGCCACCTGCAGCTGATCGAAGCCGTTGTCCTGGCGATACGAGATGGCGCGATCGGTGAACAGCGAGGCGAAGCAGCGCCGGATGGCATTGAGCAGGGCATCGGCGCCGCGGATGTTGAGGAAGGTCTCCTGTTGACCGGCGAAGCTGGCCTCGGGCAGATCCTCGGCGGTCGCGCTCGAGCGCACCGCGACATCGGGCTCATCGCGCCCGGTCTGCTCCGCCAGCGCCTGGTAAGCGTGACGAACGGCATCGGCCAAGGCCGCCGGGATCTCGGCGTCGAGGAAGAGGGCGCGGATCTGCTCGCCGACTTCGCTGAGCGGGCGCTCACCCTGCTCAAAGGCTTGGGCCAGCTCGCGGATGCGCGGCTCCAGCGCGTTCTCGGCCAGGAATTGCCGATAGGCCTGCGCGGTCGTCGCAAAACCGCCCGGCACGCGTACGCCTTCGGCGCCGAGATGGCGAATCATCTCGCCGAGCGAGGCGTTCTTGCCGCCCACAAGGGCGACATCATCGTTGCCGAGATCATCAAGCCAAGCGATCAGCCTGCCGTCGTTCATTAGGGTCTCCAGCCGAAGGTGGCCGTTATCTTGCTTGCCCAACACCGCCACCCTGAAGGCCGCAACGCGGCTTCTCTTTAAGGGGTTTAGTCACGGGCGCACAAACGGGGTGAATCAAGGGTTTGCCCAATCGCAAGCAGCTCTTGTGCCAACGGTTGAGCCGTGCGATGCCAAGGTGATGCGGCCACAGGCAAGCCCGGCAACCGACCCGTCGCTGGTCCCTTCGGTGTTGGTCTGCTCAAACGGTGGGGAATCGCGTTGTGGAAATACACCAGGCGCGGGGGATATCGCCCTCAACACATGAAGACCGAGCGAGATGACCATCCGAGGTGATCATCTGAGATGATCATCAAGGTGCCGCGATGACGATCGAGAACAGAGCACGATCTTCTTGGCGCAGGCTCAGTGCATGCTGGCCTAGGCGACAACGCGGAAACGTGGTGTTTTTCCTGGATTGATGTTGAAATTAATGCTCGCTTGCGGCTCAATCCACGGGCACCTTTGCTGATCCTCAACACGATGATTGTCAATCAGCCAGCGAGGCGCTGCTGGCTCGTCATTAGATCAGGAGCCTCTGCATGTCGACGTCAAACGCGTTGATCTCTTCCGGTGTTCCTGGGCTGGATGATGTCCTGAAGGGCGGACTCCGGCCGGGCCATCTCTACTTCGTCGAGGGCAACCCGGGTACTGGCAAGACCACCTTCGGACTCCAGTTCTTGCTCGAGGGTGTGCGCCGCGGCGAGCGTTGCCTGCTGATCACCCTCGCCGAGAGTCCGGCTGAGGTTGCCGTGATCGCCGATTCGCACGGTTGGTCGATCGATGGCCTGCAGATGCGCGACCTGATCAGCTCGGACGAGATCCATAGCACGGCGCTGTTCGATCTCACGGAGATCGCGCTCGATGACCGAGTTCAGGCGGCGCTTGCGGAGATGGATGATCTGAAACCGCAGCGCCTCGTCCTCGACACCCTGGCCGCCTTGCGGATCTACAGCGATCAGTCTTCGTTTTTTCGGCGCCACGTCGAGCTCTTCCGCAGCAAGGCCGACGAGCTTGGTACCACCCTGCTGGTCACCGATGAGGCGAGTGGACCGGTGGAACTGCACCCGCGCAGTCTGGCCTGGGGCATCATCCGCATGGAGCAGCGGGTCAATGACTACGGACCGGGTCGGCGTTGGCTCTGGCTGCCGAAACTGCGCGGCCAGCCCTATGTCGGCGGCTTTCATGATCTGCGCATCGAGACCGGTGGGCTGAGCGTCTTTCCGCGGCTTGAGCCGGGTCGAGCGTCGGCGCCAGCGCGCGACGGACTCATCTCGAGCGGCAGCGAACCCCTTGATGCGCTGCTCGGCGGTGGACTCGAGCGCGGCACCAGCGTCGGCATCATCGGCCCGCCCGGCTGTGGCAAATCGACCTTAGTCAGCAGCTTCGCCATGGCCGCAGCGGAGCGCGGCGAGCGGGTTGCGCTCTATGCCTTCGATGAGTCCTTGACCACCTTCCGCAAGCGTGCCCTCAGCCAGGGACTCGCGATCGACTCGGCGCTGGACTCGGAGCTGCTGAAGCTGCGCCAAATCGACCCTGGCCAGGTCGCGCCAGGGGAGCTTGCGCATGAGCTTGCCGGTGAGGTCGACTGTCACAAGACCCAGATCATCATTATCGACAGCCTCAACGGCTATCTGCAGGCGATGCCGAATGACCCCTCGATCAACCTGCAGGTGCATGACCTGCTGAGCTACCTGAGCGCCCAGGGCGCGTTGACCTTGGTCACGCTGGCGCAACCGAGCCCACTGAACCGGCAAGAAGGCCTCGCCGTCGATCTGAGCTATCTGACCGATACTGTCATCGCCCAGCGCTACTTCGAGGCCGGCGGGGCGATTCGCTACGCGCTCTCGGTGATGAAGAAGCGCTATGGCGATCACGAGCGCACCATCCGCGAGTACAAGATCGGCACCGGTGGGGTCATCGTCGGCGAGCCGCTGAGCGAATTCCGCGGTGTGCTCACGGGCCTGCCTGAGTATCTCGGTAAGGACAAGCCGCTGCTCTGAGTCATGCGCGTGGCTGATCACATCCCCAACGGTACCGAGCGCATCCTGATCTTGGCACCCAGCCCGAATGATGCCTCGCTCTGTGAGCGTTTCCTCCGCCAGGCGCGGCTGCAGCCTTATCTCTGTGCCGATACCGCCGCCCTGTGCTCGGCACTGTCGGCGTCTGCCGCGGCCCTGGTGGTCGCAGGTGAGGCGTTGCGCGGTGATGCCGGTGTCTGCATCCGGGAGCGGTTCGCGCAGCAGCAAGAGTGGTCGTCGCTGCCGCTGATCGTGCTCACCCGGCGGCTCGCCAAGGCCAGTCTCGAGGCCTTGGACGACTATGACATCTACGGTCATGTGCGGCTGATCGAGCGGCCTGTGAACAGCACCGTCTTTGTCAATGCGGTCAAGATGGCCCTGCGCGAGCGGCACCAGCAATACCGGATTCGGGATCTGCTCAACGAGCGTGCTGAGCATGTGGCCCAGCGCGATGAGTTCCTAGCCACGCTGGGCCATGAGCTGCGCAACCCGCTCGCGGCGATCATGACCTGTGGCGAGGTCTTGGATTCGCTGCGGTGCGAGGTGCCGCAGGCGGCCCGTTGCCTCGATGTGATCGCCACCCAAACGACGCAGATCAAGCGCCTGCTCGACGACCTCTCCGATATCTCGCGCATCGCCCGCCGCAAGCTCAGCCTGCAGTGCGAGCCGCTGGATTTGAGTACCACGTTGCAGGACGTCGTGGTCCAGGTCCAATCGACGCTCGAGGCCAACAGCCAACGCCTCGCGCTCGACATCAGCGATGAGCCCATGCCGCTGCTGGCCGACGCCACCCGGCTGCGTCAGATCTTCGCCAACCTGCTGGTCAATGCCAGCCGTTATTCGCCGGCGGACAGCGAGATTCGGCTCAGCGCCCGCGCGCACCATGGCTTGGCCGAGGTCGGCATCCGCGATCAGGGCGTCGGCATGAGCGCCGAGACCCAAGCGCGCATCTTCGAGCCCTTCTTTCAGGCCCCGCAGCGTGACGGCGAGCCGCAGACCTCGCGCTCCGGGTTGGGGGTGGGGCTCACCCTGGCGCGCTCGCTGGTCGAGATGCATGCCGGCTCGATCCACGCCGAGAGCGACGGGCCTGGCCAAGGCAGTCAATTCCGGGTGCTGCTGCCGCTGCAGACAGCACCGTCGACCGTGGCCGGGGCTGATCGCTCCCTGCAAACGCAGCAAGGGCCAGGACAGCAAGGGGCAGGACAGCAAGAGCCAAGGCAGCAAGGGCCAGGACAGCAAGGGGCAGGGCAGCAAGCACCGACACAGCAAGCTCCGGCGCACAGCGCTCCGGACCCGTCGCAGCGCATCCTGTTGATCGAGGACAATCTGGACTTCGGCAACGGTCTAAAGCGGCTGCTGGAGCAGCGTGGGCATGATGTGGTGCTCGCGCGCGACGGCCCCGGTGGCCTCAGCGCGGCCGAATCCCATCGGCCCGACGTGGTGGTGCTCGACATCGGTCTGCCGGGTCTCGACGGCTACGAGGTGGCGACGCGACTGCGCAGGCTCAGGGGCTTCGCCGACTTGCGGGTGATTGCGGTGACCGGCTTCGGCCGGGAGCTGGACCGCCGCCGCTCCCGCTGCGCCGGCATCGACCGCCACCTAGTCAAGCCGGTCGCAATGCCGGAGCTCGAAGCCGCCATCGCCGGGCGCTAAAGCGGTAACGCACTAATGCGGTAACGCGCTAATCGCCGGGCTGCCGATCACGGCCTGACTGCGACGTCTTGCCTCGTGGCTGCCCATTTTCTACTTCCCGATAATCGCCCACCATGGGCACTCAAATCGGGAAGAAGTTGATGGACAGTTTCCTAGCGATCGCGCTGTCCATCAGGCGACCGCGCCCGTTCCGAGCCAGGTCCGCAGCAGGGTGCCCGCTCCGTAGGCCAGCACCGCGGCACCGCCGCCGGTGAGTAGGGTCTCGAGACCGGAGCGGAACCGGGACTGATCCAACGCCCAGCCTTTGGTGATGCCGACGCCCAGGAACGCCAGCGAGGTTGCGGCGATGCTGGCGATGAAGGCCTGGTCGAGGCTGAGGACGGGTATCGCGAACGGGATCAGCGGGATCGCGCCGACCAGCACGAACGCGGCAAAGGTCGCCGCACCCGACTGCAACGGCTGGCCGGTGTCGCCTGGCTGCAGCCCGAACTCCTCTTGGGTGATGGTCTTGGCCCAGAGCTCGGGGTCGGCGGCGATGGTCTCGACGATGCGATCCAGCGTCTCGCCCTCAAAGCCTTTAGCGGCGAAGACCTCGCGCAGCTCCAAGCATTGATGCTGGGGGATCTCCTCGATGTGCCGCAACTCCTCACGATGGGCCTGATCGGCGGCCTGGGCATCGCTCTTGGTGCTGAGATAGTTGCTCACCGCCATGCTGAAGCCATCGGCGAGCAGGCTGGCGACGCCCAGGATGATGACCACCAGGCTCGAGAAGCCGCCGCCGACGGCGCCGGCGACGACCGCAAAGCTGGTGATGCCGCCGTCGATGGCACCCAGCACGGCGTCGCCGAGGTGCCCGCCACCGCCCTCAGATGCGAGTCGCGCGCGAACCTCGTCCGCATGGTGTGCGCGGGCCAGGTGTAAGCGTGAGCGTTGTCGAGGCTGTTTTGCGGGCATCGTGCGATGTGCTCCTTGTTGGCAGAGGTTGCAGACCTGTTGCAGGGGGCCAGCTCAGGAAGGGCTTGGCTGGCCTGTGGGTGCTCCAGCTATGCTTGCACCGTTCCTGATTGCGACTGGTGCACTGGTGCTATGGATCGACTTGTGACGGGTGTCGACGCCGGATCAGCCGATGCGCCACCAGCTTACCGAGCTGCACCAGGATCAGCGGCAGCAGCGAGAACCCGAGGATCAGCAGCCATTCGCCAATGCTTGGGATCTCGATCGAGAGGATCGCCGCCAGCGGTGCGATGTAGGTCGCGACGATCAGCAGCGCGACGCCGATGGCGATCGCGATCCAGACATAGGGATTGCGCGTGACCTCGTTGAGCAGCAGCGGCGACTCGGTGTCGCGCATGTTCAGCACATGCCAAAGCCGGGCAAAGCCGAAGGTTAGGAAGCTGATGGTCACCGCATGGGCGGTGTCGAGCTGCATCGGCCCGAGCGCGATGGCGAAGGCAATCAGCACCGTGACCGCGATCAACGCCCCATAGCCACCGACAGCGCCCCAATGCCGGCGCATCAGGATGGGCTCGTCGGGCGCGCGTGGTGGCTGCTGCATCACGCCGTGCTCGCCAGGACTCAGGCCGAGCGCGAGCGCGGGCATCACATCGGAGACGAAATTGATGTAGAGGATCTGCAGCGGCAGCAAGGGCAGGGGCGCCGCCACCAGCGCCGCTGCCGCCACCGCCATGATCTCGGCGAGATTGCCGGAGAGCAGATAGACGATGAAACGGCGGATGTTGCTGAAGATGGTCCGCCCGTGCTCGATGGCCGCGACCAGGGTCGCGAAGGCGTCGTCCTTGAGCACCATGTCCGAGGCCTCGCGCGCGACCTCGGTGCCGCGCTGACCCATGGCGATGCCGATGTCGGCCTTCTTCAGGGCGGGCGCGTCGTTGACCCCATCGCCGGTCATGCCGACGATCCAGCCGGCGTCCTGATAGAGCCCGATCAGCTGCAGCTTCTCCTCGGGGCTGATGCGCGCGAACACCGAGCGCTCGAGCAGCTCGCGACGCTCGTCGTCATCGAGCTGCTCGAGATCGTCGAGCCGCGCGCCTTCGATCGCCGGCTCGTCGCTGCCAGCGATGCCGATCTCGGCGGCGATGGCCTGCGCCGTGGCGGCATGATCGCCGGTGCCCATCACGATGCGAATGCCGGCCTGCTGGCAAGCCGCGATCACGTCCTGGATGCCGCGTCGGGGCGGATCGTAGAGGCCGGCCAGGCCGATCAGGGTCAGGCGTTGATAGGGGTCTTCGTCCTCGCGCTCGGCTTGGCGTTGTGCCAGTGCGAGCACGCGCAGCCCGTCAGCGGCAAGCGCCTCGCTGCGTTGCTGCCAGTGTTCGCGCGCCTCGTCATCGAGCGAGGTCTCGCCGTCCGCGGTGAGGACCTGGTCGCAGACCTCGAGCACCGACTCCGGCGCGCCTTTGACGGCGATCCGGAAGCCGTTATCGCCTTGATGGACGGTCGCCATCATCTTCAGGTCGGGATCGAAGCTGATCTCGCGCTGCTCTGGCCAGCGCTCGAGCAGCTCATGGCGGTGCAGGCCGGCGAGTGCCGCGGCTTCCAGCAAGGAGACCTCGGTGGGGTCGCCCGTGGCGTTGGAAACGGCATCGGTGTCGGCGTTGGAGTCCGAGTCGGAATCGGCTTTGGCGTTGTCGCCAGCGTCGGCGTCGGCGTCGGCCTTGGCATCGCCACCAGCCTCGGCTGTTGCAGTCTTGCCAGCGGGGACATCGGCGTTGTCGCCAGCGCCAGCACGCGTATCGGAATCATCGGGTATTGCTCGGCTTCCAAGCTCGGCGTTGTTGCAAAGGACGCCGGTCTCGAGTGCGGCGCGCGCGGCCGGCTCATTCGCCAGGTCTAGCGGCTCGCCGTGGAGAGTGATCCGCGCGTCGGCTCTGGCGTCGCCGTCGCCGCTGCCTTCTTCACGATGGCTTTCGTCTCTACGGCCGCCTTCGTCTTGACGCCTGTTCTCGTCTTGACTGCGGCCTTCGGTCGCTTGCGTCGTCGTCTGGCCTGGGCGCTCGAAGCGCAGTGTGCCTTGCTCGAGGGCGAGCTGCGCCAGCACCATCCGGTTCTCGGTGAGGGTGCCGGTCTTGTCGGTGAAGATCAGGCTCGCGGCACCGAGCGTCTCCACCGCCGAGAGCCGTTTCACTACCGCGTTGCGCCGCGCCATCTGACGCATGCCCTGGGCCAAGGCCAGGGTCGCGACCACGGGCAGCCCTTCGGGGACCGCGGCGATGGCCAGTGCGATGGCCGTCTCCAACATCACCAACAGCTCCTTGCCGGCAATCAGCCCTGCGCCGGCGACCACCACCGCAATCGCCAGCGTCAGCCAGACCAGACGTCGGCCGAGCCGGTCAAGCCGCTTTTCCAATGGGGTCGCCGACTGCTCGGCCTGTGCCACCAGATCCGAGATGTGGCCCAGTTTGGTCTCCATGCCGGTGGCGACGACAACGCCGCTGCCCGAGCCCTGGGTCACGGCGGTGCCCTTGAAGGCCATGTTGTAGCGCTCGCCGAGCGGCGGCGCTTTGTCGGCCTTTTTCGTCTTCTCCGCTTCCTTGTCTTCCTTGTCT
Organism: Halochromatium roseum; assembly: GCF_016653315.1. Lineage (GTDB taxonomy): Bacteria > Pseudomonadota > Gammaproteobacteria > Chromatiales > Chromatiaceae > Lamprobacter > Lamprobacter roseus. The sequence continues at coordinate 37,535 of NZ_NHSH01000087.1, forward strand.
TCCGGCGCTTTGTCCTCCGACGCTTCTTCCGATGCGGAATCGAGCGCCTCGGTCCGCTTGTCGACCGGCACCGACTCGCCGGTCAGCGCGGCCTCATCGCATTGCAGTCGATTCGCCTCGAGCAGGCGCAGATCGGCCGGCACCAGGTCGCCGGCATCGAGCAGCACGATGTCGCCGGGTACCAGCTCATCGGCCGGGATCTCGCGGCTGTGGCCCTCACGCAGCACCCGCGTCTGGGTCTTGCCCATGCGCTGCAGGGCCTCCATCGCACGCGTCGCCCGCAGCTCCATCGCGAAGCCGATAATGGTATTGACCAGGATCGCGGCACCAATGGCAATGGCCTCGATGACCTGCCCGAACAGCAGCGCTGCACCAGAGGCCGCCAGCAACAGCAGCACGACGATGCTGGTGAGCTGATCGATCAGGATGCGCCAGGCCGGGCGCGAGCGCGTCTGGCGCAGCGCATTGCGGCCATACTGCTCGCGCCGCTCGCGCACCTCGGCTTCGGAGAGGCCGTGGTCGGCATCGCTGTCGACGTGCTCGAGCGCGCCCTCTGGCTGCTGTCGGTAGAACGCGGTCATTGGTAGAGACGGGTTGCCTCGCGCACCATTTGGGCGGCATAGCCCCACTCGTTGTCATACCAGGCCATGACCTTGACCAAGTCATCGTCAACGACCCGAGTCAAGCCCAGGTCGACGATCGAGGCGTGCGCGTCCTGGATGACGTCGGAGGAGACAATCGGCTCCTCGATGATCGACAACACCTTCGAGTAACGGGGGTTCAGCGACTCCTCCATGAAGACCTTGTTGACCTCCTCGCGCGAGGTCGCCCGGCTGGTGACGAAGGTGATGTCTGCCAGCGAGCCCACCGCAACCGGCGCTCGCACAGCGAGTCCATCGAACGCGATCTGATGTTCCCCGAGCACGCGGTTGGTGGCCTCGGCCGCGCCGGTGCTGGTGGGCACCAGGTTGATCGCCGCCGCACGGCCGCGCTCCATGCGCTTGGAGGGCGCATCGACCGTCTCCTGAGTCGAGGTGTAGGCATGCACTGTCGTCATCATGGCCTTGGCGACACCGATGCGCCGCTGCATGACCTCGGTCACTGGCGCGATGCAGTTGGTGGTGCAGCTGGCGCAGGAGAAGATCGGCGCGGTGCCGGCGTCATTGACGCCCGGGACAATCATCGGGATGCTCTCGTCCTTGGCTGGAGCGTAGAGCATGACCTTACGGGCGCCGGCCTCAAGGTGGCGTTGCAGGGCGTCCCGGTTCCTGAACGCGCCGGTGCACTCGAAGACAAGATCGACGTCCAGATCCTTCCAGGGTGACAGCAACGGGTCCTCGTGGTTAGACAGCGGGATGCGCTGGCCATCGATGACCAGTTGACCGTCTTGGCTGGCGACCTCGTGCGTCGAGCGCCCGTAGACCGAATCGTAGCGGAGCAGGTAGGCGAGCTGCTCATGGTCGGCCAGATCGTTGATGCCGACTAGCTCGAGGCTAGGCTCCTCCATCACCAGCTTCAGGGTGGCGCGTCCGATGCGCCCGAGTCCATTGATTGCGATTCTTGCCATGGTCTTGACTCCTCAGGATTGGGTGGGCTCCGGTCAGGATTGCGTTGGCTCAGGATTAGATGGGCTTAGGATTGCTTGGGCTCAGGATTGCTTGGGGGTCGGATGATGCTCATGGGTCTGGACCTGTGAGCGCAGATGTTCCAGGTCTTGCTTGCGGTACAGATTGGCGTCGCGCGTCTTGACCGCAGCCGCTGCGGCGGCAACGCCATCGCGGGCTGCGTCGGACAGCGTGCCGTCTTGGGTCAGGCGATGGATCAAGGCGCTGACGAAACTGTCACCAGCCCCCATCGGGGCTCGGCCTTGCACCGACGGTGGCTGCAGGTGCAGACGCAGGCCATCGCTAGCGAGCACTGCTCCTTGGCTGCCCAAGGTGACGACGATGGCCTCAGCAGCCCCTTGGTCGAGCAGCGCCTCCATGCCGGCGAGATAGGCCTCAGGCTCCTCGCGCTCGACCTTGAACAGCTGGTGGCATTCGTGACGGTTGGGCTTGATCAGGAACAGCGGCGGCTGGGCGCGCAGGGTGGCATCGAGCGTTGGCGCCGCGGTGTCGACCACCACCCGGATACCACGCTGCGAGACGCGTTGAGCCACCTCGGCATAGAAGTCCGTGGGCACGCCGGGTGGTAGACTGCCACTGAGCACCAGATAACGAGGCGCTGGAGCGATCGCCTCGAGCGTCTCGGGAACGGCTTGCCAGTCGCGCTCGGCAAGCTGGGGACCGGGAAACACCAGATGGAAGACCCGGGGTGACTCGAGGTGCGGTGCCTGCTCTGCCAAGGAGAGATTCTCGCGGATGTCGCCGTCGATCGGCAGCGATTGGGTGCGGATGCCGGCCTGCTCCAGCAGGCCATCGAGCCGTTGGCCGGTCGCTCCGCCGGACGGATAGACTGCGAGCACATCGGTGCCGAGCCGATGCAGCCCTCGGGCAACATTGATGCCGCCGCCGGGCGTGCGGCGCGGCAGACTGCAGCGTGTCTTCTGCCCAGGTTTCAGCTGCTCGGTCTCGCTACTCAGATCGAGCGCCGGGTTCATGGTCAGAGTGACGACGTCGGGCATCCCGGATCTCCATGATGAGGTTCACGTGAGTTTCACGTGAGGTTCACGATGACGTTGCGTTAATGCGATGCGCCTGGCTGCCGGCATCGGCTGCTCGGCTCCCGTTAGGTTGCCTTGGTCCCCTTGAGCCTTGGTCCCTTTGAAAGGGATCAGCCCCATGCGCGCTCTCGCTCTCGCGTTGTGCTATCTCGACTAAAGCAGAATGCATGCCACTCGTGACTTTTCTGAGTCGGTTGGTCATCGGTGCCATCCCGCTCGGAGTGATCGTTGGCTTGCTCTGACCTTGGCCCTGGCCGCAGCGGGGCCGACCGCTGAACGACGGTCGAACCGAGGCCTGCCAGCGAAGCGGCACGAGGCCTATCAGCGAAGCGGCGTGGTTGTTTTCGCCCGACAGACGTTTAAAACCCCCACGACTGTCATCATTCGCCATCCCAGGTGTTTTCCCAGGCTTGAGCTGCTGAGCGGCTGAGCTGACATGGGCAGGGGTGAGCAAACGCGATCAGGGCCGACTAGCAGCGGCGGCTAGCCGTGCGCATTCTTGTTCTTGGCGTGCTCGATCGAGCCAACCGAGCCATGGCGCCTGGGTGCGCTTCCGGGTCAGCTTCGGAATGGCTTCCGGCTCAACAGATTCTCCTCAGCAGATGGACGCTGGCACGCACCGTGCTATCAGCGAGCGTGCCGTGGTCTCCGTCACGGTCACCCCGGCACATCCTGCAACTGACACAACCTGATGAGGAGCCAGCCATGTCTGTCGCCAAGATTATTGAGATCACCGCCGAGTCGACCGAAAGCTTCGAGCGCGCGATTCGCACCGGCATCGAAGAGGCCAGCAAGCGCCTCAAGAACATCGAAGGGGCCTGGGTCAAGGAGCAAAAGGTCGTCGTCAACGACGGCAAGATCACCGGCTTTCGCGTCGATATGAAGGTGACCTTCGTCATGGAGTAAGAAAGTGTCCACCAACTGCTTCCCGATTTGAGCGCCACTGTCCGGCAAGAATCGGGAAGTAGAAAATGGACGGCTGCTAAGCAAGTCTTCGCCTAGGCGTGCTGCACATCCGGATGCAGCGATCGGAGCAGGGCAAGCCGCGGCAGATCCGACGGCAGTGAGTCTGCCGACAGGCTGAAGCGCCGAGCAGGAAGCAGGAGAGCACCTGGCCTATGGCCGACTGTGCCGTTGCTAGGCGCTCTCTTGGTGACTGATCTCACCCCCGGATCACCCAGATGCGCCGCCCAGCCGGACTGCTGACCTCCTCGGCGCCGGTGCGCTCGGCGATCGGCGGCTGGCCGCCGCGGCGGTCGAAGATGATCAACCAGCCGCTGTCCAGGCCCAGGCCGGCCAGGTAGCCATCGAGCTGCTTGAGGCCCTGCGCGAATGGATCGAGGCGCCCATCACGCCAGACCTTTAGCGCGCACGGTCTGGGCTGTTTCGATGTTGACATAGAGTGCCTGATAGACGCCTTCGCGATTGAGATGCTCCATCAGCGCAAGCATGCAGCTCGTCTTACCGGTCTGGCGCGGGGCATGCAGCAGGAAATACTTCTGGCGTTCGATGAGCCCGAGAATCTCATCCAGATCCCAGCGCACGAGCGGCGGCAGGCAGTAATGTTGGGCGCAGTGGACCGGCCCTTCGGTGTTGAAAAAGCGCATGCGGGCGAGGCTCCGGCGGCATGGGAATGGGTGCCCAAGCATAGCAGGCCCGGACTTGGGCTCGGGTTCGGGCGCCGCCGCCGCAAGTCTCTAAGCGTCTTCAGAGCCGGCACCCAGGGCGCGGACCCGCTCCTGAATTGCGCTCATCAGCGCGATTGCGTGGCACATGGCCGGCCTCGTCATTGTCGAACCAGCAGTAGGTGTCCAGGCCGCGATCGGCCCAGCCTTGCAAGGTCTCGGCCCATCGCTCGAGCGCCTGATCGGAGTAGCGGCCGCGATAGGGGCCGTTGGGTCCATGCAGACGCAGATAGACGAAGTCGGCGGTGAGATGCGGCGCGGTCTCGTAGCCATCGAGGTCATAGATGCACAAGTTTCTGGCCAATGGCAGGATCAAGCGCAGAGATTGAGATGAGAGACCGCGCAGAACCCGAGCACCAGCATTGACGATCAGCGCGACAAGGCTGGGGATCACGGGCGTCATCGGGGCATATTCCCCGTCGGCGGGGGAAATGCGCCACCGCACCTCAGCAAGTGACCGCCCACAACGGGGGATCACAGCTATCAGGACACCGCCTCACAGCCGGCAAATGTTGGCATGTGATCTGCATGGCCAGCAGGCGGAGGCATCGCATGACTGTATTTGCGAACTCGCCAAGTGGCCACTGCCGACGATGATCGTCGTACCAGACAGCGGGAGGACAGATGGCACGCATGAGCACGGCCTTCGTGGCGCTGGCGGCGCTGTGCTGGGGGCTTGCAGGTGGGATCGGTGGGATGCTGATGGCCGAGGGTTGGGGTCCGGCGGTGGTGTCGTTCTATCGCGGCGCGATCGGGCTTCTGTTCGTGCTCGCTTGGCTCCTCGTGCGCCCGGGTGGCAGCGGACTGGCGCGTCCCCGCCTCTGGGGCTGGTCGGTGGTTGCCGGTCTCGGGGTGGCCGGTAACTTCTTCTTCTATCTCACCAGTCTCGCCGAAGGCAGCATCGCGGTGGCGGCGACGCTGATGTATTGTGCCCCGGTGTTCGTCTACCTTCTGTCCTTCGCGCTGAAACTGGAACGACCCACGCCGTCAAAGTGGGTTTCGATGGCCCTGGTCCTGCTCGGCATCCTGCTCCTGACGAGGGTCTACGAGACTGGCGCGTACGACATCACGCTGCTCGGCATCGTCACGGGGCTGTTGGCCGGGGTGTCCTACGCGGTCTTCATCTTCGGCTTCAAGCGGGCTGCGGCCCACGGCAGTCCACAGGCCATCCTCTCGATCGCGTTTGCGCTCCTCGTCATCGTGCTCGCCTGGGGCGGCGAGACGGGCGAGAAGGCGGCCGTGCTGACCTCCACGCGTTGGCCGCTCTTCGCGACGCTGGGCGTGCTCGGCGCAGGGCTATCATTCATCCTCTATATCCTGGGACTCAGGGCGACGCCACCGACCGTCGCCTCGATCGTCGCCATGGTGGAGCCGATCACCGCTGCGCTGTTCGGCGTGGCCCTGTTGAGCCAGGACCTGAGCGGGCTACAGATCCTGGGTATGGGGCTGATCCTGGTTGCGGTCACCACGTTGGGCGCGAAAGAGGGTGGCAGCCAGCGTCAGACGCGATGGGTGACCAGGCCCTTGAGCCGTTGGCGGTCTTCTGGCGCAAGACCGTCTCTTCGCCGCGGCATTGCTCAGGAACCAACCGATTTAAAGCCAGGCGCAGGCACAAGGTGGACGGAAGCCAGAACAGCTACTGAACGACCCAAGAAGCCGGAGAAGAATAACGGGTACTTGTCGCGAAGGAGACTTCCCCCCGTCTAGGCGCTGCTGGAGCCGGAGCCGAGGGCACGGACCCGCGTCTGAAGCGCATGGGCGATGCGCTCGGCATCGTCCTCACCATGACCTTCCTGCGCGAGCGTCTCGGCGTCGACCGGGGCGCCGATGCGCAGCTCGACCGGGCGTGGGCGGAGCTGCAGCGAGCCGGGCGGCAGTGCCTCGCGGGTGCCGCTGAGATGCACCGGCAGGATGGGCACCTTGCTGGCGAGGGCCAGCGAACCGATACCGGAGCGAAACGGCTGCAGCTCCCCGTCTGGTGAGCGTTGGCCCTCGGGGAACCAGATCAGCATGCAATCCCGCTTGAGTGCTGCGGCACCGAGCGCGAGGCTGGTCAACGGATTGCCGGAGGGGTCCACCGGCAGCACCCGCATGCCGCGGCTCAGCAACCGCATCCAGGGACGGTTGAACATGATCGCGGTCGCGCCACCCCAGCAGGTGGTGCGGCGACGCGCGTGATCAAGCACGGCCAAGATCGCTCCCGGATCGACCGCACTGAGGTGGTTGGGCGTCAGCAGACAGGCGCCCGAGGTGGGGATTTGCTCGGTCCCGCTCGCTTGCAACCGAAACAGCCCGCGCAGGATCGGGCGCACCAGTGCATGCACGAGCGTCGCGAGCCAGCGTAACGGCGCCGGCGGCGGGGATAAACGCTGTCGCTCGGTCTCGTTGAGCTGCGCTTCGGGATCTTGCAAGCGCTCAATGAGCGTGGCTCCGGTGACTGCGGTCTGCTCGGCCTCAATGGCCTCCTGCAGCAGATCGCGCACGCGCTCGATGCGACCGATGGCCTCCTCGTCGAGCGCCAGGCCGGCCTGCTGCTGCAGATCCAGGGTCAGATCTACCCATGCCAGCGAGTCGACGCCGAGGTCGAGGCTCAGATCGGTATCCGGAGTGATCGGGCGGTCCGAGAAACGCTCGCCGAGCCAGTGCCAGACGCGATTGGCGGCCGGGTCCTCGAGCAGCTGGCGATCCTCTGGCGTGAGATCGTCGAATGGCGCCAGCCCCGGCTCGGGGGCGGTCTCGGCCCCTTCGGACAGCGCCTCGAAACGCTCCGCGAGGCGAGGGCGGCGCAGCTTGCCGAGCCGGGTGCGCGGCAGTGGCGAGCGGTCGAGTCGCAGGCTGTCGATCTGCTGGGTGCTGGCCAGCTCGCGCGATGCAGCGGTGATCTCGTCGCTGATCTGCTGTCGCAGACGGTCTTGGTCCTGATCGCGCGCGGCCTCGGCCTCCGGGACGACGACCGCGGCGAGCCGACCTTCGTGGCCGAGCACCCCGATCTCGCGCACCGACGGACAGTGCTCGAGACACGCCTCGATGCGCTCGGGGTCGATGTTCTCGCCGCCAGCCAGCACGATCCGCGCCGATGCCCGGCCGCTGATATGGAGCCAGCCCTGCTCATCGAGATGGCCCAGGTCGCCGGTGCGCAGCCAACCGTCGTCGCTTAAGACCTCGGCGTTCTTCTCGGGGAGATCCAGATAGCCGCTGAAGATGTTTGGCCCCTTGGCCTGGATCTCACCTTGAGCCTGAATCCCGTCTTGGCTTGGTGTCCGATCACCCACCTGACCAGGCTCTGACTCATCTTCACCGGCCTTTGAGTGCTCTGAGTTCAGCGTCTGTTCTGTTGCCTGCGCTTGGCCCGATGCCTGACTGGAGCTTGGCGTCTCTGCGCCGCTCGCAGCGTCGTCGCGATCCTTGTCGCTGCCGGGCTGCTGCGCTTGAATGCGGAGTTCGACGCCGGGCAGGGCGCGCCCGGCGCTGTCGAAGCGTCTCCCGGGCGGGGCGAGGAAGGTCAGGATCGGCGAGGTCTCGGTGAGCCCGTAGCCGGTTGCGACCTGCCAGCCGAGCGCGTCGAGCCGCCAGGCAGTCTTGGCCTCAAGCGCGGCCCCACCGGAGATGAGCAATCGCAGTTTTGGCGCCACTCGGCGGCGAAGCGGTGCCAGCAAAGGTGCGCCGAGATTGATGCCGGTCTGCCGCCGCAGGACGACCAGCGCGCTCAGCAGACCCGAGAAGGCGGCGCTGGCGAGGCGCCCGGCACCGGCAACGCGCCGATTGATGGCGTCGAGCAGCGCCGAGTAGAGCCGCGGGATGCCGAGCATCGCGGTGGCCTCGCCTTCCTTCAGCGCGCGCACCAGCTGTGGGCCGGTCAGCGAGTAGGGCAGGATGATGCTGATCCCGAGCGCCAGCGGGCCCAGCATCCCGAGCGAGAACGGATAGACGTGATGCAGCGGCAGCGGTAGCAGCAGCCGATCGCTGGGACCGACGATGTCCTGGCTCAGGATCGCCTTGAGGTTCGACAACAGGTTGTGATGGGTCAGCGGGACGCCCTTGGGCGGCCCGGAGGTGCCGGAGGTGTAGAACAGGACCGCTTCGGCGGATGGATCGGGTTGCTCGCCGAGGTCGCGGGCGGTGTCAGTCGCCTCATCAGGTGCCTCATCAGGCGTCTCCCGCAGCAATCTGGCGATTGAATGGGCGCCAGCGGGTCGGGCATCGCCGTTGGCGTCGTCGTCGCCGCTGGCATCCGCACCCTGATTGCGCTCATCAACGCGATCGGCGCTGTCAGTGTCATGCTCCTCATTACCCTTATCGCGATCGAGCAAGACGAGCGTTGGCTGCGACTCGGCGGCCTGCTGCAGCTTGTTGGCCAGCCGCTCGGTGGTCAAGGCCCAGCGCGCGCCGCTGTTGGCGGCGATATGAGCCAGGTCGCGCTCACCGATCTGGCTATCGACCGGCACCGGGATGGCCCCGGCGCTGATGATGGCCAGACAGGCGATGATCCACTGTGGCGAGTTCGGTGCATAGAGCAGGACACGCGTGCCGGGCTCGAGCCCGGCGCTACGAAGTCCGGCGGCCAGGCCCTGCGCCTGCTCAGCCAGTGAGGCGGCACTCCAGTCTCGGCGCTGCTCGCGCTCGAGCTCCACCAGCGCTATCGCATCGCCACGCTCGCGCAGCAGCGGGATGAATTCGTTAAGGACCCGGATCTCGCTGACCTTCCGTCGCTCGCTGCTCACTTCACCGGTCTCCGTCTATTCGCTGATGTATGCAGACCCATTCGAGCCGAGAAGCTGAGCCAGGGTCTGGGCATTGCGTGGCGCATGGCCGGCTTCGTCATTGTCGAACCAGCAGTAGGTGTCCAGGCCTTGATCGGCCCAGCCTTGCAAGGTCTCGGCCCATCGCTCGAGCGCCTGGTTTGAGTAGCAGCCGCGATAGGGGCCGTTGGGTCCGTGCAGACGCAGATAGACGAAGTCGGCGGTGAGATGCGGCGCGGTCTCGTAGCCGTCGAGGTCATAGATGCAGAAGGCGGCGTTGAAGCGTTCGAGCAGCGCCAAGCTCTCGTCGTTGATCCAGCGCTGATCACGAAACTCGAAGGCCCAGCGCCCTTTATCCCCGCCGGCATCATGGCCGGCATCCTCGCCGGCGCCTTTGAGTGCTTCGAGGAATTGCTCTAAACGCTCCGGATTGAACCGCCATTTCGGTGGCAGCTGAAACAGTAGCGGGCCGCGTTTGGGTCCCAGGATGCGCATGCGCTCGAGCAGCGGTGTCAGCCCCTGCGCTGGGTCCTTTAGCTTCTTCATGTGGGTAATGTAGCGGCTCGCCTTGACCGCGAAGCAGAAGTCATCCGGTACGCTGTCGCGCCAGGCGGCGAGGCTGTCCTCACTGGGCAGCTGGTAGAAGCTATTGTTGATCTCTGCGCCGTTGAAGGTCTGCGCATAGGCCTGCAAGCGGCGCTTGCTGGGCAAATCATCTGGGTAGAAGGGGCCATTCCAGTGGTCGTAGGACCAGCCGGAGGTGCCGATGCGGTGCCTTGCCATAGAGACCTCGAGCAGGGATCAGCGAGACTGGATGCAGATGGCGTCGCTTAGGCGAGCTGAATCGTCATTCAGATCCTATTCATCTGCGTTGCGGTGATCTGTTTGCGTGCCTCTGCACCAGAGCAAGCCAGCAAGTTTCTGGCCAATGGCAGTATGAAGAGCAGAGATTGAGATGAGAGACCGCGCAGAAACCGAGCACCAGCATTGACGATCAGCGCGACAACGCTGGGGATCACGGGAGTCATCGGGGGTTATTCCCCGTCGGCGGGGCAAATGCGCCACCGCACCTCAGCAAGTGGCCGCCGACAACGGAAGATCACGCCTGTCAGGACACCGCCTCGAAGCCGGACACCACATCGAGCAGCTCGCTGGTAATCTGTTCTTGGCGCACGCGGCGGAAGCGACCGGTGACCTCCTCGAGCCGTTCGTCGATGTTCTTCTCAGCGGCCTGCATCGCCGCCAGGCGACCGCCGTGCTCGGCGGCAAGCGACTCGGCCAGGGCGCGAAACAGCATGAAGAAGTAGTGCTGGCGCAGCAGATGCCGCAGCAGAGCAGGTTGCGGCATCATCGCTTGCGGCAGCTGCCGTGATGGCCAGGGGAGCTGGGCGAAGCGCTGAAAGCGTTCTCGGTCGAACGGGAACAGCTGCTGCCGCGTCGGCGCATAGCCGCTGCGACCGCTCGGGCGGTTGTGGAACAGCTCGACCCGGTCGACACCCTGCGCCCGCCAGTCATCGACGCGCAAGAGCACCCGTTGCACCACAGCCGTGATCCCGGTCGCTGAGCTCGGCACCTGCATCCACTCAAGTTGGCTCTGCTGATCCAGCAGCGGCAGTAAGCGCTCGCCGACGGCGAGCCAGTGCATCGCCGCGGGGGCCTGCTCGCCGCGGGCCTGCTCGCCGGGTGATTGTTCCGATGCCTGCTCCGATGCTTGCTGCGATGCTTGCTCCGACACATGTTCTAACGCCTGCTCGGCAATGACTTCATTGAAACGGCCGCAGAGTCCATGATCGGTGCCAAAGACGATGACGGCTGCCGCACTGCTCCCATTGGCGCTGCGATCAGGCAAGGCCTGAAGACCGTCGCGGAGCGCGACCTGCAAGCCGAGCTGAATGCACTGCTCGGAATCGGCCAAGGTGTCGGCTGCACGCTCATACTGGCGGATGCTGACCGCCGAGAGCGCCTTCATGGTGCGAACGATCTGCTGCAGATCGCCAAGGCTCTGAATCCGTTGCTGCAGGGCTTGGGGAGATTCCATGCGGTCAATCGTCCTCGGTCAGCCCGCTGACAGCCTCAGCGGCGGCCGTCTCGAGCTGTTCCCAGTCCGGCTCGTCCAGGTCGTCACCGGCATCGATCCGCTCGCAGATCGCGGGCAGCGCGGCGCGCACCTGCTCGCGGATGCGTTGCTCGGCCTCGACCACGCGCTCGGTCGGCACCGCATCGAGGTGACCCTCGTTGGTCGCTAGCAGCACCGCGACCTGCTCGCTCGCGCGCAAGGGCTGCCCAGCCGGCTGACGCAGGATCTGCCGGACGCGCCGTCCACGCTCGATGCGTTGTCGGGTGCGCTCGTCGAGCCGGGTCGCAAAGCGCGCGAAGGTCTCGAGCTCCTCAAACTGGGTATAGGCGAGGCGCAGATCGCCAGCGACTTGGCGAAAGGTCGGATACTGGGTCTTGCCGCCGACGCGCGAGACCGAGCGCCCGACATCGATGGCCGGCAGCAGCCCCTTGCGAAAGAGAGTCGGCGAGAGATAGATCTGGCCATCGGTGATCGAGATCAGGTTGGTGGGGATGTAGGCAGAGATGTCCTGGGCCTGGGTCTCGACGATCGGCAGTGCGGTGAGCGAGCCGCCGCCGAGCTCCTCGCGCAGGTGCGTGGCGCGCTCGAGCAGCCGCGAGTGGATGTAGAAGATGTCGCCCGGGTAGGCCTCACGGCCTGGTGGGCGGCGCAGCAACAGCGACAGCTCGCGATAGGCGCGGGCGTGGCGGGTCAGATCGTCGTAGACGATCAGCACATCGCGGCCCTGTTGCATGAAGTATTCGCCCATCGCCGTCGCCGCGTAGGGCGTGATGTACTGCAGCCCGGGCGCATCCTCACCGGAGGCACTGACCACGATGCTCCGCGCGAGCGCGCCGCTGCCGCGCAGCGCGTCGACCGCGCGCGCCACCGCGGTGCCGCGTTGGCCGATCGCGCAGTAGATGCAGAGCACATCCTTGTCGCGCTGGTTGATGAGGGTGTCGATGGCGACGGTGGTCTTGCCGCTCTGGCGGTCGCCGACGATCAGCTCGCGTTGGCCGCGGCCGATCGGGATCATCGCGTCGACCGCCTTGATCCCGCTCTCGAGTGGGGTGGAGACCGGCGCGCGCTCCATGATCGCCGGTGCCGGTCGCTCCACCGGCCAGCGCTCAGTGGTCGACAGCGGCCCGCCGTCATCGAGCGGGCGGCCGGTGGCATCGATCACGCGTCCGAGCAAGGCCTCGCCGACCGGGGTGTCGGCCTGGCGTCCGGTGGCTCGCACCTGCGCCCCTGGCGTCAGGCGATCCCCCTGATCGAGCAAGACGATGCCGATCTCGTGCTCGTCGAGGTTGACGGCCAGACCGAGCACGCCGTCGGGGAAGCGCACCAGGGCTTCGGCGCCCAGCGTCGGCAGTCCGCGCACCCGGGCGATGCCGCCGCCGACCTCGAGCAGGGTGCCGATCTCGCTGAGCTTGGGTTGGAGCTCGACCCTCTCGATGGTGGCGCGGACGCGATCAAAGCTCTCTTCGAGCGTGCGTTCGAGCATCAGGCGGTCTCCGCAACGTTGAGGTGGCTCAAGGTCGGTTACTGATTGCATGGCTCTGCATGGCATGGCTCTGCATGGCATGGATTGGCTCGTTGCGATGGTCGTGCAATCATCAACTGGTGACTGTGCTGAAGACGGCGCTGAACGCCAGGCTGTCCAAGCGCTGAACCTCAGGCGGGTGTCGCGCCGATGGCGTTGTCGAGGCGGGCCTCGAACTGATCGAGATAGTCGGCGAGGGTCCAGCCAAGGCGTTGGCCACCGACCCGGAGCTCGATCCCGCACAGCAGCTGCGATGACTCCTGATAAGCGACGTCGCGCTGTTCGCCGAGCTGTTGCTGGATCGCCTCGGTGAGCTGTCGTCGCTGCGACTCGGCCAGCGCAAAACGGGTGTTGATCTGGACCTGCTCGCTCGCCGAGGCATCCGCCAACCGTTGACGCATGTCCTCGTCCAGCGCGTCCAACTTGGCGATGAGCTGATGCACCATCTGCGCTTCCAGCTCGACATCGGCCAAGTCGGTCAGGGCCTTGCGCGCCAGCTGCTCGAAGCCTGCTGTGGTCTCACGCCGCAGACCCTCGAGAAACCGATCCTTCTCATCCTCGGCTTGCTGTTGCCAACGCTGGCGGTTGGCCTCGCGCTCGTCGCGGGCCTCATCGAGCAGCTGTTGACGCTCCTGTTCGGCATGCTCGCGCGCCTCGTGCATGAGCCTGTCGCGCTGCTGCTCGAGCTGCTGAAGGCGCTGATGCAGGCGTTCGCGCTCTTGCTCGGCCCGCGCCTCACGCTCGCGGCTCTGTTGCAGCCGATCCTCGATCCGCTGCTCGCGGCGCGCCATTGCCGCGGTGACCGGTTGGTAGAGAAAGCGCTTCAGCAAGTAGACCAGGATCAGGAAATTGACCACTTGCGCGGCGACCGTGAGCCAGTCGATCTGCATGGTCTCAGCCTCCGGCGATGACCTGGTCCCAGAACGGATTGGCGAAGATCAGGATCATCGAGACCACGAAGCAATAGATCGCCGTCGACTCGATCATCGCCAGACCGACGAAGAGCGTGCGCGTGATGTTGGCCGATTCATCGGGCTGCTGAGCCATGGCGCTCAGGGCCTGGGCCACTGCGCGGCCTTCGCCGAGCGCCGGGCCGATCGCGCCGATGCCAATCGTGAGTCCAGCGCTGAGTGCCGACACCATGCCAATGAGGGCGATACTGTCCATAAGACCTCCTGATGATGAAGCTGTGGGGGGTTAAGCCTGTGTCGAGCGGTCGGTCTGTTCGGGTGCCTGATCGCTTTGCTGATCGTCTTGCTGTTTGCCTTGCTGGTCGCTTTGCTGCTTGCCTTGCTGATCGGAGCCCTGATCGGAGCCCTGGTCGGAGCCCAGGTCGGCTGCCCGCTGGGCGCTGCTCGCCGAGGCGATGTAGACCATCGCCAGCACGGCGAAGATGTAGGCTTGGATCATGCCGGTGAGCAGCCCGAGCAGCTGCATCACGATCGGGAAGAAGAACGGCGTCAGACTCAGCAGGATGC
>NZ_NHSH01000088.1 GCF_016653315.1 Halochromatium roseum
CGGGTCACCCGGGACAACCCATCGCGTTCAACCAGGGCGATCGCCGCGCTCCAGAGTGACTCGGGAATGCGCTCCCCGGGTCGCTTGTGTTGGCGCCAGTGCGCGAACTGTTCGGCGAGCGCTTCCAAGGTCAATGGCGATGGCGATGGCGGGACGGTTGCGGTGTTCATGAGGGCCTCCGGTGATGGCTTTGCACCGGCGACATCCTAGTCACTACCCTGTCAAGGGATCACGCACGTTTGCCGGAACTACACGCTCGACCTGCATCGACGGTGCCCGCGATCGCTATGGGGTCTGCTATGCCACCGAGTCACGTTACGACTGCGGTACCACCGCCGAGATCCCGGACATCACCCGCGAGACGGCGATGAACTGCGCTGGGCCGGTGCGTTGTCTGGGCAATGACTGTCTGGATCTGACGTTCGAGCAATCGGATGACTTCGGCGAGGCCGCGGCAGCACTCCAAACCGTGCAGTACGTGCTCAGCGACAGCGACTGCACGAGCCCCGGTCAGTGTCAGATCTTCAAAGGCAAACCGGCCGAGTGCAAGCATGCCGTCGGTGGCATCGTCGATTGCTGCGAGACCCCCGCAGGCGTCTCGCTGGTCGACTACATCCAGCTGATCGTGGCGATGACCAAGATCGACGCCGCGATCATGGCCAGCGAATCCGGCAGCACCCTGCGCGGTGGCTGGGAGCTGCTGCGCGATCCACTGGTCGACACCTGGGATGCGGTGACCGAGACCATCACCTCGGCGGCGAACAACCTGGTCGGCAATACTGCAGCAGCCACCAGCGAAGCGGGCGCCAGGCTCTCGCTGGATGCGGCCAAGCAGGCACTGTTGCGCCAGACCGTGGACTGGACCGCGCAGGTGTTCGGCGACGCGGCGGCCAATGCGCTGTTTGCGGTCGAGGGCGGTGGATCGGCGGTGGTCAACGGCACCGTGCAGGCGGGCAACATCCAGCTTGGCGGGTTGATCGGCACCACCCTGGCCTGGGCGATGACCGCCTATCTGATCTACAGCGTGGTGATGATCCTGATCCGCATCATCTGGACCTGCGAGGAGGAGGAGTTCGAGTTGGGGGTGCAGCGCGAGCTGCGGGCCTGCCATTACGTCGGCAGCTATTGCGACAGCGATATCCTCGGGATCTGCATCGAGAAGCAGAAGGCCTTCTGCTGCTTCAATACGCCCTTGGCACGGATCATCAATGAGCAGGCCTATCCGCAGTTGGGTCGCAGCTGGGGGGAGCCTGAGCATCCGAACTGCCGAGGATTGTCGCTGCAGGAGTTGGAGCGGTTGGATTGGTCGCGGATCGATCTGTCGGAGTGGATCGCGCTGTTGACCCAGGCCGGGCAGTTTCCGCTGCCGGAGAACCTTGATCTGGAGGCGCTGACTGGAACAGGCTCGGAGCTGAGCACTGGGGCGCGGGCGGATGCGGCCGAGCGCAGTGCGGTGAGGGCTGAGGGGCTGGATGCGGGTGAGATCGGGCAGCAAGCGGCCGATCAGGTTTGGGAGGAGGTACGGCGAGGGTTGCCCTGAGTCCAGTTGACTCGAATCGAACACTTCGGTTTAAGGGAGCCCTCGATCCCCAGTCACATCGATGCCGCGCGCGCCTGGAGCTGACCGAGAAAGGCGCGTAGCTCTCGTTCCAGGCCAACCTTCATCAACGCTTGTCCCACCAGGGGAAACAGCTGAAATCCGGGCTCAAGCTCGGCGCGATAGTCGACCCGAACCGAATCCTCTTGCGGTGTCAGGCGCCACTCAGTGCGTCCCGCGGCGAAATCACTCTGTTCGGGAACGATCACTGCGACCTGGCGCCGTGGGCTTTCGCGCACATCTTCCACCCGTCTCAGTGTCTGACAATGGATCAGGACACAGGCGCGAATGCGCGTGCTGACCCGCACCTGCGTCGGCGTTGGCGTAGCGAGCACCTCGCTCTCGAGGATCGACGGACTGAGCCTGGAGAGTTGCTCATAATCGGTCAGCAGCCCATGCACCAATGCCAAGGGTGCATCGACCAGAAAACGCGCCTCGATGCGGTATCGCTGCTTCGACTCGCTGATCTGAAGCATCAGCAGATTCGCCGCATGCGTCTCCAGAGCGGTTGCGCCGCAGAGCACCAAGAGCGCGCTCAGGATGGAACGGGTGAGTCGCATGACTCGGCTGGATACCACGATTCGTTCAACGCAAGCGTGCATGGTGTGAATCGTTCGTGACGTTCCGATTGCGCTCGCAGGCGGAACCCGTTCGTGCAAGAGGCTGGTGGCAACAGTCAATCGACTGTTTTTATTGGCTTTCATGGAGTGATTCCAAAGTTGGCACAGGGGCTGCAATCTCTCTGGCAAGTCCCGGCAACGGCCAGGACGTCTACCAACCCACTGTCCAACGAGGAACACAGCATGAAAACCATCACCACCACACTGACCGCAACCCTGTTCAGCCTGGCTGCCGCTGGTGTCAGCGCCGCCGATGTCTACCAGGGCCTGAGCGCCGGTCATCCGGACCTCTCCAGCCAACCGACTGGCATCGAGGACGGCTTTAGCGTCAGTGCCACACCGCCCGGCGTCGGCAGCCAGATCGATCGCTATCACGGCCTCGCCGATGGCAACGCGGATCTGTTCAATGTCCGTATCCAGGGGCCATCCGACAGCGGTGAGCGTCCGAACATCTATGGCGCAGCTGAGGGCAATCCGGATCTGTCGTTCTAAGAGGGTTTGAGGCGTTGACGTCAGGATTGCAGTCTGGGGCCATCGGCCCCAGAGCCTGACGCCTGACGACGTCTCTCTCTGGATCTGCCGCCGTTTTCACCTCGTTCCCCCTTGCTCCGCCCGGAGCAATGCGTACAGGATGCCGAGCAGGTATCGCAATCAGCTCGCCGATTTCCCCAATCCCCAGCAGGTACCACCTGGTGCCAGCGAGCAGGATCGTCTTCAGCGACTTGGCGCAGACCTCTGCGCGCCGATCCCCCTATCAGCCCGACACTAGGGTTTCCCGTGA
Organism: Halochromatium roseum; assembly: GCF_016653315.1. Lineage (GTDB taxonomy): Bacteria > Pseudomonadota > Gammaproteobacteria > Chromatiales > Chromatiaceae > Lamprobacter > Lamprobacter roseus. Next base: position 2,999 of record NZ_NHSH01000088.1, read on the forward strand.
CCGACATAGCCACCTCCACCGATCTGACCATCGCCCGCTATGACGCCGATGCCGAGCCGTTCTTCGCCGCGACGGTCGACGTCGACATGTCGCCGCTCTATTCGCCGTTTCTGGCCAAGCTGGCGCCCGGTGCGGCGATTCTCGACGCTGGCTGCGGTTCCGGTCGCGATGCCCGTGCGTTTCGCGAGCAGGGTTATGCCGTCACGGCCATTGAGCCGTCACCGCCGCTGGCGCGCCTGGCCGAGATACACACAGGACTGCCGGTCGAGGTGAAGCGCTTCCAGGCGATCGACTGGTGCGAGCGCTTCGATGGCATCTGGGCCTGCGCGAGCCTGCTGCATGTGCCGCTGGCCGAGCTGCCCGTTGTGCTGCAACGTCTCGCGCGGGCGCTGCGCCCCGAGGGTGTGCTCTACGTCTCGTTCAAGTATGGACACGGCGAGCGCGACAGCGGCGGCCGTCACTTCACCGACCTGAATGAGACCGCGCTGGCCGAGCTGCTCGACAGCGTGCCCGAGCTGACGCTGCTGGAGACCTGGACCACGGCTGACCGGCGCTCCTGGCGCGAAGCCGAGCAGTGGCTCAATGCGCTGCTGCGATTAACGCCACTGGGATGACAGACAATAGGGTCGCTGCCAGCCTGGCTTGTCTGCGCGTGAGGCGCCCGGAGTTGCACCTCATGCCGCGCGATCTGGCTCACAGCACTCCCCATCTGCGACGGGATGGAGCGCTCGTCTCCGCCGCTAATCGCCGACCTGCTCCAATGCCGCAATGATTGCGGCCGGCTCCATGCGCTGGCGATAATCGACGTCGGCAAACGCAGCGCGAATCACGCCGTCCCCATCGATCACGAAGGTTGCCGGTACCGGCAACACCCGCCGATCGGGGCCGTTGTACTCAGCCAGGTCCAAGCCGAGACGCTCACGGTAGACGGCATCCAGATCAGCAGGGACCTCGAAGTAGAGGTCATAGGCTTGCATCACACGATCATCCAGGTCGCTCAACACCTCAAACGCATAGCCGTCGTCCTCGACCTGCGCACGGGACTTGTCCGGCAATTGCGGCGTGACCGCGACGAGCTGCGCGCCGCGAGCCTCGATCTCGGGCAGGGATTGCTGCAGCGCGCGCAGCTGCAGATTGCAGTAGGGACACCAGGCACCGCGGTAGAAGGTCAGCACCACCGGTCCTTCGGCGAGCAGATCGGAGAGCCGCACGCGCTCACCGAAGGCGTTCGGCAGGCTGAAGTCAGGCGCCTGAGTGCCGACCGCCAGTCCCGGCTCTGGCATTGCAGTCGCCAGATCCTCAGCGGCCCGTTGCATGATGGCCCGATCGGCCGCATCGAGCTTGGGTCTGCCGGTCTTGGCGCGTTCCGCCTGAAAGGCGTCCAGTGCCTGTTGATAGCTGGGCAGGGGCGCCTCGGTCGCGGTCTCGGCTTGCGCGGCTGACGCCAAAAGCAGTGAGGAGGAGATTAGCGCGATCAGGGGAAAGGATTGCTTCTGCATGATGGTCTCTCGAGAAGGGGTGACAGCCAGAGGGCGATGGTTGCGCAAGCGGATCGAGCCTGGTCGATGATTGCGCACGCAGGTCAAGGTTGGTTGCGACGAACTGACCCCTTAAGACCGGTGTGATGGCCGAGTTCTTTCAACCGAATTGGTCAATCTTTCAACCGGGCTTTCAATTCAGTCAGTCCTCTCGATGCTGAGTCTGCGCATGCTCCTGCTTTCGGTGCAGCCGCCTCACGGGTGGCGATTTGAGCCCCTGGAGTCAATTCGACGCCGGTCGCTTGAAATGATCCGGCATCGCGGCAGGTCCAATCCCTATGATGAACGCGCATGCCTGCAACTACCCGCTCCGTGATCTGCGCCTGCTGCCGTCCGCATGGATGCGGATCGGGAGCAGTGTCGTCAGCATCCCAGTAAGCTATCGCGCGACTTGGCCCGATGGCCTCGGTGCGCGTGGTTGGAAGCTCGATGCCAACCTTGATGACCCCGAGATCATCGCCGCGACCAGCGATGCCAGCGGCGCGATCCCCACATCGGTCTTGGTCCATGATGCACTGGATCACCTGCTCTGCGGGTTCGCGCCCAGCGGTCATCGCGCCGAAGCGATGGCCCTTGAGCAGCTGGCGCGACGCACCGGCTCCGACCCAACGCCCGACTATCGGCAAATGGCCCGCGAGGATCTGCTCACCGGCCAGGTGGTTGGCGAGCCACTGTACCGATTCATCGGCGCAGAGCTCCGTCATCAGCTCCCGATGACGGCGACCGACTGGGATGATCGCTCGGTGGTGAATGCGCTGCGCGAGCGACTCGGTGACGAGGCACTGATCGAGCAGCTGGTACAGCGCATGGCCGGGCTCGGGCATGCCGGTCGACCGCACGCCCTGCTGAGTTGGCGCGTCACCGGCTTTGCGTACTCCCACCGCACCGAGCTTGGACTGCGCCTGCAGCGCCTGCTCGAGCAGATGGACGCCTGGGTCGACGCCGAGGGATTGACCGAAACGTCCGGCGAGATCCGCATCGGGCAGGGCGGCTGTGCCTTTGCCGCCGAGCAGGGACCGCGCTTGGAGGTTTAACAAGGCTGTTCGTCGAGACTGCGTTCGGCAGCCTAGACGCCATTCTGGACCCGGGACGGAGCTCTGTCATCGCATCACCGGCCCCGCGGCTCGAGCCCGAAGCAGTCCAGATCCGAGGCAACGCTCAGCGCGCCCTGATAGACAGCGCGAATCCGCGCCAGACTGTCATCCAGTGCCCGCTCCGAGCGGCGCATCAGATGGCTCAGCACCAGATGCTTGACCTCGGCCGCCTTGGCGATCTCGGCAATCTCCGAGGGCAGGGCATGCAGCCGTGCGGCGACCTGTCCTGCCTGCTCCGGCACGGCATGGTCCATGATCAACAGATCGGCATCGCGCGCAAAGTCGACGAACCAGGGATCATCGCCATTCAGATCCCCGCTGAAGACGATGCGCTGATCGCCCACGTCGATGCGGTAGGCCAGCGCCGGGACCGGGCCATGGCTGACGCCGATGGCACTGACCCGATAGTCATCGGTCTCAAGCACCAGGATCGGCTCGCGGCTGTCGGCCTCCAGCGTGTGGCGCTCCAGCCTGACCAGCCCATCGCTGCCATCGAGATAACCGGCGAGGTAGCCGAACGCCCCGGTCTTTGCAGCGAACAGCCCCTGCAGATAGCCCTCGAGATCCGGGTAATCCCCGCCGCCGGTTGGGCCGGCTATCGGCAAGGCCCGATTACGCGGGCTGAAATAGCCGCTTTTCAGCAGCGCCGGCAGGTCGGTCGCATGGTCGGCGTGCAGATGCGTGAGCGCGATCAGCTCGAGGTCGGCAAAGCGCGCGCCGCTGGCCCCATAGCGCGCGAAACTGCCGCCACCGAGGTCGACCAGCACCCGCGACTTGCCCTCCAGCCACAGCAGATAGCCCGCGCTGGCGCGCTCCTGCTGGGCCTCCGGACCGCCGGAGCCGAGCACCCGCACCCGCAACCGGTGCCTCGCAGGTGCTGGCAGCGGCACTGCTCCCAGCGCCCAGGCTGGCCAGGATCAACAACCCCTTGGCGAGTCGCCATCGTCTTGATGGTCGGGCCGGGGCGTTGCTGTGCAGGTTGATCCAAAACGGATCGAGCGGGTGCCAGCGCAACGTTGAAGTGAAGGTGCTGCGGAAACGGCTGAGAAACGAAATGGCACTATCGAGGGTCTCTTGCATGATGATGGCGTCATTCCGGGATAGATTCATGGTGGCTGAGATGGCCGCGAAGGTTTGCTGCAGATCACCCGTTATGACCGTCCTCGCGGCGGCCTTCTTTCGCCATCCATCGAGCGCTCATAAAGAGCACTAAAAGGAATACCGCGCCGCGCGGGTCCAAGAGGCAAACGGATCAGATCCACTGATCACATCCACCCAACCCGAGGCCCGAAGACCACCCGATGCCGGCCGAGATCGATCTCACCACCCATGTCGAGCTACCGCGCGCCGAGCTGCCCCAGGCCGAGCCCGGCGTCCTGGTGATCTTCGGCGCCCGCACGCTGATTCCCCACAGACACCGTTCAACCGGACCACAGGAGCAGCAATGAATCACGAGGCCAGACAGCGCGCTTGGCGACTCCTCGAGGAATCCGTGGTCACCTATCGCGGCCAGCCGGTCGGAACCGTCGCCGCCCATGATCCCGAGACCGAGGCGCTCAACTACGACCAGGTCTTCACCCGCGACTTCGCCATCTCCGCCTTTGCCTTCCTGCTCGACGGCCGCCCCGAGATCGTGCGCCACTTTCTGACCACCGCCGTGCGCCTGCAGAGCCATGAGCGTCAGCTCGATTGCTTCAAGCCCGGCGAAGGGCTGATCCCGGCCAGCTTCAAGGTCACTGGGGACGGTGTCGACGAACGGCTTACCGGCGACTTCGGCGAGGCGGCGATCGCCCGGGTAGCGCCGGTCGATTCCGGCTTCTGGTGGCTCTTGACCCTGCAGGCCTACGTGCGCGTGACCGGCGATCAGGCGTTCCGCGTGGACCCGTCGGTGCAGGAAGCGATCCGCCTGGTGCTCGATCTGAGCATGACCAGTCGTTTCGACATGTTCCCGACCATGCTGGTGCCGGACGGCTCCTTCATGATCGACCGGCGCATGGGCGTCTATGGCTATCCGATCGATATCCAGGCGCAGTTCTTTGCCGCGCTCTGTGCCGCCGCCGATCTGCTCGATGCCGATGAGCCGGCGAACGCGCGCTATCGCGATGCCCTGCACGAGCGCCTGCCGCATCTGGCCCATCACGTGCGCACCTACTATTGGCTCGACCTCGAGCGGCTGAACCAGATCTACCGCTACGGCATCGATGAATACGGACCGGCCGCGGTCAACAAATTCAATATCCATCCTGACGCCATCCCCGACTGGCTCATGGACTGGCTGCCGGAGACCGGCGGCTATCTGCTCGGCAACGTCGGCCCCGGCCGGCTCGACTATCGCTATTTCGCTCAGGGCAATCTTCTCGCCTGCGCCGCCGGGCTGGCCACCGAGGCGCAGACCGCCGCGCTGATGCAGCTGATCGCGCAGCGCTACGACGACCTGATCGGCCAGGTGCCGCTCAAGCTCTGCTTCCCGGCGCTGGAGGGCCAGGACTGGCGCCTGCTCACCGGCTGCGACCCGAAGAACCGCCCCTGGTCCTACCACAATGGCGGCAACTGGCCAGTGCTACTCTGGCTGCTGGCCCTGGTCGGTCTGCGCACCGGTGCCGATGAGCTGGTCGAGCGTGCGATGAGCGATGCCGAACGACGCCTCGTCCAAGACGACTGGCCGGAGTATTACGACGGCCGTCGTGGCCGCCTGGTCGGTCAGCAGGCACGCCGGCGCCAGACCTGGAGCGCCGCCGGCTATCTGGTCGCCAGCCAACTGCTGGAGCGCCCCGAGCGCATCGAGCTGCTGCACCTGGGTCGGACGGTGGAGGGTGCTAGCTGCGCGGCTCCGGTCTGAACGGTTGCGTCTCAGGCAAGCACTGGCACCCGTTGCCCGCAGTGGGTCAGTCCATCCTCGTCCTTGGGCTCCAGCATAGGGACCAGCAGGCGGGCGTTCGGCGCGAGCGGGATGGGCTCATCCCAGAAATACCTTGCTCGCCGGATAGGCGACCCGAGCCTTGGCCCGCGTGGCGAGGAAGAAGCCGAGCGTCAGCGGGCCGACGCGCCCGATGAACATCACCGCGATGATCACCGTCCGTCCCAGCTCGTCCAGCGCGCCCGTGGTGCCACGCGAGAGACCGACCGTGCCGAACGCGGAGGTGACCTCGAAGGCGGCGTCGAGGAAATCGCCCTCATAGGTCAGCATGATCAGGAAGATAGCGACCAGCACTGTCATCAGGCTCACCATGGCCAGCGCCAGGACCTTCATGACCTCCTCAGCCCCCAGACTGCGCCCAAAGACGTGAAGCTGTGAGCGGCGTTTGAAAAAGGCCAGGGTGGCCAGCAGCAGCACGATGAAGCTAGTCACCTTGATGCCGCCCGCCGTCGATGTGCTGCCGCCGCCGATCACCATCAGCGACATGAACATCATCGCCGTGCTGTCATAAAGGCCACCGATATCGACCGTGTTGAACCCAGCGGTGCGCGTCGTCACCCCCTGGAACCAGCTGGCCCAGAGCCGCTCGCCGATGCCATCGAGACCACCCAGCGTTGCCGGATTGGTCCATTCCAGCACGGCGAAGAGCAGCACCGACCAGAGGATCAGGCCCAGCGTGCCGACGATCATCAGCTTGGTGTGCAGCGAAAAACGGCGCCAGCTGCGCTTGCCGTAAAGCTCGGTGACGACGACGAAGCCGAGGCCGCCGAAGATGAACAGCGCCGGAATCACCAGGTTGATGATCGGATCAGCGACCCAGCGCGACAGGCTATCCGGGAACAGCGCGAAGCCGGCGTTGTTGAAGGCCGAGACGGTGTGAAACAGTGCCTGCCAGAGCCCGTTGGCCCAACCGAACTCGGGCACGAAGACGATGGCCAGCAGCGCCACGCCGAGCAGCTCGCAGGCCAACACCACTTGGATGATGCCGCGCACCAGCGCTAGCAGGTCGGTGATCGAGGTCTGGTTGAGGTCGTCGCGCAGGTAGATGCGGTGGGAGATGCTCAGCGGCAGGCCAAGCATGGTCAGCACCAGCACCGCGAAGGTCATCAGCCCCAGCCCGCCGAGCTGGATCAGCACCATGACCACGGCCTGTCCGAACAGCGTGAGCTGGCTGCCGGTATCGATCACCACCAGGCCGGTGACGGTGACTGCCGAGGTGGCGGTAAATAACGCGTCGGACCAGGAGATCGGCGCCGGGGTGGCGATCGGCAGTTTCAATAGCCCGGTTCCGACGGCGATCAGCGTCGCATAGAGCAAGGCGAGGATGGCGGGTGGCGGAATCTGGAGCCTCCCGCCCTTGCGGAGCCATTTCAGGCGCATGGGCCGAATCAGAACGCTTGTCAGAGAGCCGGTGGGCGCACCGATCAGAGGCTGTCACCGAGGCGACGCATGTCCTCGCGGCGCCCCAGCAGCAGCAGTTTGTCGTCAGCTTGCAGCTCCTCCTCCGTGCGCTTGCAGGAAATGAACTCCGTGCCACGCATCAGGCCGAGGACGCGCACCTCGAACGCATCGCTCAAGCCCAGCGCATCGATCCGTTTCCCGGCAAGCCCATCGGGCACGCGAAAATCCACCACATGGAAGCCGTTACCAAGGCTGACATAATCGCGCACCAGTGGGTTGTGCAGCATCTGCGCGATGTGGCGGCCGATCTCCTGCTCGGGCTGGATCACGCGATCGGCGCCCAACTTGCTGAGGATGCGGTGATGGGTGCGGCTGATCGCCTTGACCCAGACAGTGGGCACACCGAGCATCTTGACGTTCATGGTGCAGAGGATGTTGGCTTCCAGTTCCTCGCCGATGGCCACCACCGCCACGTCGTAATTACCCACGCCAGCCTCGCGCAGGGCCTGTTCATCACGCCCGTCGGCGATCAACGCCTCGGCCAGCGTCTCGGCGACGTTGGCCACGTTTCGCTCCAGGATGTCGATCCCCAGCACGTGATTATTGAACCGCGCAAGCTCGGAGGCGACCGTGGTGCCGAAGGTGCCAAGGCCGATCACCGCGAAGCTGCGCTTTTGTTGTGTTGACATCGTGGCTATGCGGGTCGTGATTCCAAGAATGGCGGCGATTCTAGTCCTTGGGCGCCCGCTTGCAAAAGCGACGACGACGCGCTCCGACAAAATAGTATGCCTTTGTTACGCGCTTCCCCGGTCGGTGCCTAGCGCTGTTACGCCCGCGCTCTCTAACCTTACCCGCCTTGGTTAACAACGCTGTGTGAGGTCATCGTGTACGCCATCCTGCTGTTCGTCGTGCTGGCGTTGCTCGTCTATCTGTCGGTCGCCCTGCTGCGGCCAGAGAGGTTTTAGCCATGGGCATCATCGGCGCACTGATTCTCCTGGCCCTGTTCGGGCTGTGTTTTCTGTTCGTGGAATGGGAGGACCAGCTATGAATGAAGTCCTGCTCATCTACGCGGTCGCACTGTTATTGGCCTGGCCGTTGGGACTCTACTTGGCGACGATCTATTCGCCCAGACCGACCGCGCTCGATCGGCTGTTCGGGCCGGTCGAGTGGGTCCTTTACCGCGCCATCGGCGTTGATCCGCTGGCGCCCATGCACTGGAAAGCCTACGGCAAGGCGCTGCTCAAGCTGCATGTCGTCCTTGCGCTCCTTGTGCTGGTGATTTTGATGCAGCAGGGGCGGCTGCCGCTGAATCCGGACGGCATCGCGGGCATGAGCTGGGATCTGGCGCTGCATACCACGGCGTCCTTCATCACCAATACCAACCAGCAGCACTACTCGGGGCAGGCGCAACTGTCCTATTTCGCCCATCTGGTCGCCATCGTCAGCCTGCAGGTGATCACGCCGGCCGCAGGCATCGCGGCGCTGGTGGCCATCCTGCGCACGGCCTTTGCGCGGCGCGAAGCGTCTGCATTGACCACCGACGGCGCGGTATCGGTTGGCAACTTTCATGCCGATCTGGTCCGCGCCATTGTCCGGCTGATGCTGCCGGTAGCCTTCATCACCGCGCTGCTGCTCGCCTGGCAGGGGGTGCCCAACACGCTTGAAGGCGCCCAGACCGCCACCCCGCTCGATCCCAGCGCGGAGCTTGCCGAGCAGCGTATCCCGGTCGGCCCGGTGGCGCCCATGGTCGCGATCAAGCAGGTGGGCACCAACGGCGGCGGCTGGTATGGGCCGAACAGCTCCGTGCCGCTGGAGAACCCGACGCCGGTGTCCAATGTCGTCGAGACCGTCGCCATCGTGTTGATCCCGATGGCCTTGGTGTTCATGGCCGGTTATCTGACGGGCCGGCGTCGTCTGACGCTCCTGGTGATGGGCGTGATGCTGTCGATGTCGGTGGTCCTGACGGGCATCAACATTTGGTCGGAGAACCAACCCAACGCCTCCTTTGCCGGCCTCGCGGCCGAGGGTCCGAATTTGGAGGGCAAGGAGGTGCGCTTCGGCGCGACGGCCACGGCGCTTTGGGGCAGCTTCACCACCCAGACCTCCAACGGCTCGGTGAACGGCATGCACGACTCCTTCAACCCGCTGGGCGGCGCCGCGACGCTGATGGATATGTTCATCAACGCCACCTTTGGCGGCGTCGGCGTGGGGCTGATCAACTTCCTGCTGTTCCTGCTGCTCGCGGTCTTTCTCGGCAGCCTGATGGTAGGTCGCTCACCAGAGGTCTATGGCCGCGCGCTGGAGGCCAAGGAGATCAAGCTGATCTGCATCGCGCTCTTGATCCAGCCGCTGCTGATCCTCGGACTGACCGCCACGGCGGTGGCGATTCCGGGCCTGGCTCAGAACTCCAATCCGGGCTTCCATGGCCTGAGCCAGGTGCTCTACGAATACACCTCCGCCTTCGCTAACAACGGTTCCGGCTTCGAGGGGTTGGGCGACGATACGCCCTGGTGGAACATCAGTTGCGCCCTGGCGCTGATCCTCGGGCGGTTTATTCCCATCCTGGCACCGCTGGCGTTGGCCGCCCACCTGGCGGGCAAGCGCGTCGCGCCCACCACCTCGGGCAGCCTGGCCGTGGAGACGCCCACCTTCGCCGTGCTGACCCTGGGGGTGATCCTGATGTTCGCGCTGCTCAGCTTCTTCCCGGTCCTGGCCCTCGGCCCGTTCGCCGAGTTCCTGTCGTTGGCGAGCTGATGCATTGGAGAAAACATGATGAAACATCAACGCAATGCATCCAAGTTGCTCACCGCCGAGACCCTGGCCCGCTTGGCGGGCGAGTCGCTGCGGCGGCTCGACCCGCGCTGGCTGGCGCGCAACCCCGTGATGTTCGTGGTCGGGGTCGGCACCCTGGTGACCCTGTGGCTGACGGGCGACGCGCTGCTGGCCGGTCGTCCCTGGGGCTTCGATCTGGCGATCAGCCTCGTGCTGCTGTTCACCCTGCTGTTTGCCAACGCGGCCGAGGCGCTGGCGGAGGCGCGGGGCCGGGCACAAGCCGAGAGCCTGCGCTCCACTCGAGAGCAGCTCGTGGCCCGGCGTGTGCGGGGGAAGGGGTTCGGGAATGGCTCTGGCCAGGGCGACGATGAGGAGCAGGTGCCGGCCACGGCCCTGCGTCGCGGCGACTGGGTGCGGGTGCTGGCGGGAGAGCTGATTCCCGCCGACGGTGAGATCGTCGAAGGGGCCGCCAGCATCAACGAGTCGGCGGTCACCGGCGAATCGGCGCCGGTGCTGCGCGAGGCCGGTACCGACAACAGCGGCGTCAGCGCCGGCACCAAGCTGCTGACCGACAGCATCCTGGTCGAAGTGACGGTGGAGTCGGGCCAGTCACTGCTCGATCGCATGATCGCGCTGGTGGAGAGCGCCAAGCGGCAGAAGACGCCCAACGAGATCGCGCTCACGGTGCTGCTGGCCGCGCTCACCATGGTGTTCCTGATCGTGGTGGCGACCCTGGTGCCTTTTGCCCTGTTCGTCGGTGGCGAGGTCTCGGTGCCGGTCTTGGTCGCGCTGCTGGTCTGCCTGATCCCCACCACCATCGGCGGGCTGCTGCCGGCCATCGGCATCGCCGGCATGGATCGGGCCATGCGCGCCAACCTGGTCGCCAAGTCGGGCAAGGCGGTGGAGGTGGCCGGCAACATCGACACCCTGCTGCTGGACAAGACCGGCACCATCACCCACGGCGACCGCCAGGCCAGCGACTTCCTGCCGCTGACCAAGGTCGCGCCGGAGCGGCTGCGGGATGCGGCCATGCTCGCCTCGCTGGCCGACCCCACGCCGGAGGGCAAATCCATCGTCGCGCTGGCGCGAGATCGCGGCGCGACGGTCGCGGCCGACCCCGAGGCGCGCGTCCTGGCGTTTTCCGCCAAGACCCGCCTCTCCGGCATCGACCAGCCCGACGGCCGGCGTATCCGCAAGGGTGCGCCGGATGCCATCCGCCGCTTCGTCACCGAGAACGGTGGCGCCTATCCCGACGAGACCACCGCGCTGGTGGAGCGCGTGGCGCGAGGCGGCGCGACGCCGTTGGTGGTCGCGGAGGACGACCGGGTGCTCGGCGTCGTGCCCCTGTCCGACATCATCAAGACCGGCATCAAGGAACGCTTCCAGCGCCTGCACGCCATGGGCATCCGCACGGTGCTGATCACCGGCGACAATCCGCTGACCGCCGCCGCCATCGCCGCCGAGGCTGGCGTGGCGGACTACATCGCCGAGGCCACGCCGGAAGACAAGCTGGAGTACATCCGGTGCGAACAGGCCCAGGGACGCCTAGTCGCCATGATGGGCGACGGCACCAACGACGCGCCGGCCCTGGCCCAAGCGGATCTCGGGCTGGCGATGAACTCCGGCACCCAGGCCGCCAAGGAGGCGGGCAACATGGTGGATCTCGATTCCGATCCGACCAAGCTGCTGGAGGTGGTGGAGATCGGCAAGCAGTTGCTTGTCACCCGTGGCGCGCTAACCACCTTCTCGCTGGCCAACGACGTGGCCAAGTACTTTGCCATCCTACCGGCCATCTTCATCGCCAGCGTGCCGGCCATGCAGGCCCTCGACATCATGCAGCTCAACAGCCCGGCCACGGCGGTGCTGGCGGCGGTGATCTTCAATGCCCTGGTGATCCCGGCGCTGATCCCGTTTGCGCTGCGTGGGGTGCGCCTCCGCCCGCTCAGTGCCGACGCGCTGTTGCGCCGCAACCTGTTGATCTATGGGCTTGGCGGGCTGTTGCTGCCGTTCCCGGCGATCAAGCTCATCGATCTTGGTCTTGGTTTGGTGATGTAGGAGATGGTGATGAATCACGCCCCATCCTTTGCCCCGACAGTCTCCGCGACCCCAATCGGACGCTGGCTCCAGGCGCTGCGCGGCGCCCTGGTGCTGATGCTGCTCTGCGGTGTCCTCTACCCGCTGCTCACCGTGGCGATCAGTGGCGTCCTGTTTCCCAGGCAGTCCACCGGCAGCCTCATCGAACGCGATGGCACGGTGATCGGCTCGGCACTGGTCGGTCAGCCGTTCAAGGCGCCGGGCTATTTTCATGGCCGCCCCTCGGCTGCCGGCTATGATCCCTTTGGCGTCTCCGGTTCCAACCTCGCATCCAGCAACCCAGCGTTGCGCGAGCGGGCCAGGGCCAGCTCAAGCGAGATCGCAGCCGCCAATGCCGTGGAACCGGCGGCGATCCCGGTCGATCTCATCGCTGCCTCCGGGTCGGGCATCGACCCGCACATCAGCCCGGAAGCGGCCGAACTCCAGATCGACCGGGTCGCCGCCGCGCGCGGGCTGCCCCGCGCGGCCATTGCGGCCTTGGTGGCGGCACATGTGGAGTCTCCGGTGCTTGGGGTACTGGGGCAGCCGCGGGTCAATGTGCTGCGGTTGAACCTGGCACTTGCCGACCTCGGTGTAGAGGCCGGCGTAACGCCATGAAGGTGACAGCGGATCATCGGCCCGACCCCCAAGCCCTGCTATCGGCCATCAAGCGCGAGCGGCACGGGGCTCTCAAGATATTCTTGGGCGCCTTCCCCGGCGTCGGCAAGACCTACAAGATGCTGGAGGCCGCGCGTGAGGCGCGGCGCGAGGGCGCCGATATCGTCATCGGGATCATCGAGAGCCATGGCCGGCAGGAAACCGAGTCGCTGTGCGAAGGACTGGAGTCCATTCCCCTGATGCCGGTCGCGTATCGGGGCGCACAGTTTCGGGAGCTGAACCTGGATGCCATTCTCAAACGTGCGCCGGCCGTGGTGCTGATCGACGAACTGGCCCATCGCAACATTCCGGGAACCCGCCACCCACGCCGTTATCAGGATATCGATGAACTGCTAGAGCACGACATCGATGTCTGGACCACGGTCAATATCCAGCACCTGGAGAGTCTGAACGATGTCGTCGCACGCATCACCGGCGTGCGCATGCGCGAGACGGTTCCGGACACCCTGCTCGGCGAGGCGCGCGACCTGGTGCTGGTGGATCTGACGCCGCGCGAGCTGATCGAGCGACTCAAGCAGGGCAAGGTCTACATCCCTGAACAGGCCCGCGCGGCACTCGATGGGTTTTTCAGTCCGACCAATCTGTCGGCCCTGCGCGAGCTGACCTTGCAGACGGTGGCCGAGCGCATCGACCGCGATGTGCGTGAGGTCATGCGCACGCAGGGGATCGCGGGACCCTGGCCGGTGCGCGCGCGCATCGTTGTTGCCGTCGATGGCGTCGGTAACGGTGACGAGCTAGTGCGTCTTGGCCGGCGTCTCGCCGAGCGGCGTCGGGCACCCTGGAGCGTCGTGTTCGTCGAACGCGGTGACATCGGCCCCGAACAGCAGGCCGGTGTCGAGCGCACCTTCGAGCTGGCCGCGCGTTTAGGCGGCGAACCCGTGACCCTGCGCGGCCACGATCCCGTGGAGGAGTTGATCGCCTTCGCGCGCGACCACAACGCCACCACGCTGGTGGTGGGGCGCAGTCGGCACCGACCCTGGGCGGGATGGTTTGGCTCGACCTTGAGTCAACGCCTGTTGCGTCAGGCCGAGGAGTTCGAGATCACCTTCGTCGCCTCACGTTCCGCCCGCGTGCGCCGTCGGCGGCGCTGGCTCCGGCGACTTGAGCCCGCGCGTGACTATGTCCTGTTACTGGCCGTGGTGGCAGCGGCGACCGGGATGGCCGCTGTCATCGAGCCGCTGGTTCCCTTGCCCAGCTTGTCGCTGGTCTTCCTGACCGCCGTGTTGCTGGTCGCGGTACGCACGGCCATGCGCCCGGCACTGATCACCGCAGTCCTGAGCGCTGCCGCTTACAACTTCTTCTTTACCGAGCCGCGTTACACCTTTGCCATGCATCACACGCATGAGCTGGTGACCGTCGGCTTTTTTCTGATCATGGGCTTGATCGGCGGCCAGTTGGCCGGTCGCCTGCGCCACCAGGTGCTCGCGCTGCGCGGCACCAATGAACAGACGCAACGGCTGCTGTCCTTGAGCCGCCGACTGGCGGCCGCGGTCGACCTCGCGACGGTCCATCGCGAGGCGACCCTGGCCATCGCCGAGCATCTGCACGTTCCGGTCGTGCTGCTCGCACCCAGTGATGGTGGTCAGCTGGCACAGGCGGCCTCCTCACAGGACGAGCTGGCGCTCAATGACAAGGCCTGGTCGGCGGCACAATGGGCATTCGATCATCGGCAACCGAGCGGCTTTCAAACCCAAACCCTCTCGGCGATCGATTGGCGCTTTCTGCCCCTGGCCATCGACCAGGACTGCTTCGGTGTGCTCGGTGTCCATCAACCAAGCCAGGGCTTCCAGAGTGAGCAACTCGCCGCCATCGATGCTCTCACCACGCAGGTGACCATGGCCATGGCGCGTACCCGCCTGGCCACCACCCTGGAGCAGGCCAAGGTCGCGGAAGAGACCGAGCGCTTGCGTTCGGCATTGTTGTCATCGGTGTCCCACGACTTGCGCACCCCGCTGGCGTCGATGATCGGCGCGGCCAGCAGCTTGCGTTCGTTGGACGAAGCGCTCTCCACCAAGGACAGACAAGAGCTGCTGGATTCTGTCATCAGTGAAGGCGAGCGGCTCAACCGCTACATCCAGAATCTGCTCGACATGACGCGGCTCGGACATGGCACACTGAAACTGGAGCGGGATTGGATCGGCATCGACGATATCCTCAACTCGGCGCTGCGCCGCACCCGCGAGCTGCTGAGCCCGTGTCGTCTGGTCAGGAACATCGAGCCGGGCCTGCCGCTGCTCTATGTGCATCCGGCATTGATCGAGCAGGCGCTAGTCAATGTCATCGAAAACGCGGCAAAATTCTCACCTGATGGCGGCGAAGTGCGGGTGGCGGCAACGCGGGAGGGCGCCGAGCTGCTGATCACCGTCGCGGATGAAGGACCGGGCATTCCGCCCGATCAACGCGAACAGGTATTCAATATGTTCTTCACCGGCGGCGAAGGCGATCGGGGCAAGCATGGCAGCGGACTGGGGCTGGCCATCTGCAGCGGCATGATCGGCGCCCATGGCGGGCGCATCGAGGCGCTTCCAGGACCGGGCGGTCGGGGCACCAGCATCGCCATCCATCTGCCGCTGATCGAGCCTCCCGTCGGCGAACAAGCGGAGTGAGCTGAGAGGCGTGAGTATAAAGCGCACTGTTCTCAGGTCTCATCCTGCATTTCTGGTGATGACAAAGCACGCATGACGGAAAACCCGACATCGACGCGCATCCTCATCATCGACGATGAGGAGCAGATCCGTCGATTCCTGCGCATCAGTCTCAAGAGCCAGGGATATCAGGTCATCGAGGCGGAGACGGCGGGGAAGGGGCTCGAGCTCGCGGCGACCCAGACGCCGGATTTGATCGTGCTCGACCTGGGCCTACCCGATGCCGATGGCCAATCCGTGCTGAGTGAGCTACGACACTGGTCGAGCGTGCCGGTCATGATCCTGTCGGTCCGGTCATCGGAGAGCGACAAGGTCGCCGTGCTGGACGCGGGTGCGAATGACTATGTGACCAAGCCGTTCGGCATCCAGGAGTTCTTAGCGCGCGTGCGTAACTTGCTGCGCTTGCCTAGGGCGACAGAGAAACCCGATGCCGGGATTTACGATGACGGCTATCTCTGTATCGATCTGGTCAAACGCTTGGTGTCCGTGATGGGCGACGATGTGCATCTCACGCGCAAAGAGTTCGCCATCCTCAAGCTGTTGGTCTCGAACCCCGGCCAGGTCATCACGCAAACCCAGCTGCTGCGTGAGATCTGGGGGCCGACGCATACCCATGACACACACTATCTGCGCAACTTCATCGGTCGCATCCGACAGAAGCTTCGCGAAGACACCGATGAGCCCCGCTATCTCCGCACCGAGCCTGGTGTTGGGTATCGCTTTCTCGATGGCAGGGGCCATTGACGCTGGCCGGTGCAGCAGAACGAGGCCTGGGCTATCAGGAATGCATAAAGCGCTATGAAGATCATCATCCTCGGCGCTGGCCAGGTGGGCACCTCGGTGGCTGCGAACCTGGTCAGCGAGGCCAACGACATCACCGTGGTCGATACCGACGCACGGCGTCTGCGCGAGCTCGCCGACCGCTTTGACCTGCGTACACTGCAGGGGCATGGCGCTCAGCCGGATGTGCTACTGCGCGCGGGTGGCGAGGATGCCGAGATGATCATCGCGGTGACCAACAGTGATGAAACCAATATGGTCGCCTGCCAGGTCGCCTACACGCTGTTTCATACGCCGACCAAGATCGCTCGGGTGCGCGCTCAGGGCTTCCTCGATCATCATCAGGCCTTGTTCGGCGGCGATGCCTTCCATGTGGACGTCACCATCAGCCCTGAGCAGCTGGTGACCGACTACACCCTGCGCCTGATCCAAACCCCCGGCGCGTTGCAGGTGACCGATTTCGCCAATGGTCGGGTGCGGCTGGTGGCGGTGCGCGCCTACTACGGTGGCTCATTAGTCGGCCAAGAGCTGCGCGCCCTCTACGATCACATGCCGCATGTCGAGGCGCGGGTGGCGGCGATCTACCGCCAGGATCGGGCCATTCAACCCGAGGGCGATACCGTCATCGAGGCCGATGATGAGGTCTTCTTCGTCGCCGCGCCTAAGCACATTCGCTCGGTGATGGGCGAGCTGCGGCGACTGGATAAGCCCTATAAGCGGCTGATCTTCGCCGGCGGCGGCAACATCGGCACCCGCCTCGCGCGGGTCACCGAGCATGACTACCGGGTCAAGGTGATCGAGAGCAATCTCGAGCGCTGCAAGCAGATCGCCGAGTCGCTCGAGCGCACCATCGTGCTGCATGGCGATGCCGCCGACGAGGAACTGTTGTTGGAAGAGAATATCGAGGACACCGATGTCTTCTGCGCCGTCACCGATGACGACGAGGCCAATATCCTCTCAGCCATGCTCGCGAAGCGTCTCGGCGCACGCAAGGCGATGGCGCTGATCAACCGCGCGGCCTATGTGGACCTGGTGCAGAGTGGCCCGATCGATGTCGCGATCTCACCGCAACAGGCTACGATTGGCACCCTACTCAAGCACGTGCGTCGCGGCGATGTGGTGATGGTGCATTCGTTGCGCCGCGGCGCCGCCGAGGCGATCGAAGCCATCGCTCACGGGGACCAAAGCTCGTCGAAGGTGGTCGGACGGGCAATTGAGGCGATCAATCTGCCCAAGGGTGCCAGCATCGGCGCCATCGTGCGTGGCGATCAGGTGTTGATTGCCCACCGCGACACGATCATCGAATCCGAGGATCATGTGATTCTCTTCTTGCAGGACCGTCTGCGGGTGGCCGAGGTCGAGAAGCTGTTCCAGGTCGGCGTGACCTTTTTCTAGCGGCGTGCCTAGAGCCCGATGCACGAACCGCGTTGACGTTGATTCACGACCCTAGGAGACGATCCCCGCATGCACTGGCGAGCTATCGTGCGCCTGTTCGGTATCTTGTTGCTGCTCTATAGCATCAGCTTTTTACCCTCTATCCTGGTCTCATTCTGGTACGCCGACGAACAGTGGCCGGCCTTTGCGCTGTCCCTGGCGCTGACCGCGAGCGCGGGTCTGGTTCTCTGGCTGCCAAACCTGCGGGAGCGTGAACAGCTCTCGGTGCGCGATGGCTTCTTGATCGTCACCCTGTTCTGGGCGGTGCTTGGTATGCTGGGCGCGCTGCCGTTCATCCTCGGCCTGGATTGGGGCATCACCGATGCGGTGTTCGAATCCATCTCTGGATTCACCACCACTGGGGCAACGGTGATCGAAGGCATCGACCGCTTGCCGCGGTCGATCCTCTACCATCGCCAGCAGATCCAATGGCTCGGGGGCATGGGCGTGATCGTGCTCGCGGTCGCAATCCTACCGCTGCTCGGTGTCGGTGGCATGCAGCTCTATCGGGCCGAGACCTCCGGCGTCGCCAAGCACGAGAAGCCGACCCCGCGCATCGCCGAGACCGCGCGTGTGCTCTGGACCCTCTACTTCGCGCTGACCGCAGCCTGCGCGCTGAGCTTTTGGGTCGCTGGCATGAGTCCCTTCGATGCCATTGGCCATGCCTTCACCACGGTGGCGACGGGCGGTTTCTCAACCCATGATGCGAGCCTCGCCTATTTCGACAGCGTCGCCATCGAGCTGATCGCGATCGTCTTCATGGTTGCCGGCGGAGTCAACTTCGCCGTCCACTTCCTGGCTTGGCATAAACGCGATCTCGGCGCCTATCTGCGCGACACTGAGGTGCTGGTCTACCTGCTAATCTTCGTCGGCGGTGCGCTGCTGATCAGTCTCAGCCTGTTCATGACCACGGCTTATGCGACGCTCGCGGAGGCATGGCGCTATGGCTCCTTTCAGGTTGCTTCGATCCTCACCAGCACCGGTTTCGGCACCGCCACCTTCGGTCTTTGGCCGCTGCATATCCCGCTGCTGTTGGTGGTGCTCTCCTTCACCGGCGGCTGCGGAGGCTCCACTGCGGGCGGCATCAAGGTGTTGCGCGTGCTGATCCTAGCCAAGCTCGGCATTCGCCAGCTCAAACAGCTGGCCCATCCGCATGCGCTGATCAACGTCAAGGTCGGCAATCGCCCGATCATGGAGGACGTGCTGTTCTCGATCTGGGGCTTCTATGTGCTCTATGTGGCGGTCTGCCTGGCGCTGACCATCGCCATGATGGCAGCGGGACTCGACCTGGAATCGGCCTTCGGCGCCGTGGTCGCGACCGTCAACCTGCTCGGTCCCGGCCTGGGTGAGGTCGCTGCCAACTTCGCAAGCGTCGATGATGTGGTCAAATGGCTCGGCGTCTTCGGTATGCTTGCCGGGCGGCTGGAGATCTTTACCCTGTTGATCCTGTTTCTTCCTGCGTATTGGCACCATTGACGTGGGGGGCTGTTCGCACCGGACGCCGTTTCGCTGAATGCTGTGTCGCGTAAACCGCGATGCAGAAGGGGCAGTCGGAAAGCGGCGGCTTTGCCTTGACCATCCAGCTCGGCGTCTCCGGGGTGGTCGCGGTGCTTTGCGTTGGGCTCCTGTTCGGCCAACACCGGCGCCGGGAGTCCGACGACGAGGCCTAATCGGTGCTCTGGGCCTACAAGGTCTGGCTTACGAATAGGTTGTTGTTCACTCTCGGAGCGTCTGAAGGCCGAACCTGGCGTGAGGAGATTTCAACTGTCGTTTTTGCGGTCAGAGTCTGCGCTCGGCGGCTCATCCAGCGGTACCGCGAACAGATCGAGAAAGAAGCTCAGCGCGATGAACAGCTCGATCACACTGGCCAGCTCGACCACAGCGGCATCGCTCAGTCCCAGCGACCACAGGCGCGCGATATCGGCGTCCGTGATGGCATGGACATCGGTCGCCGCCCGCCGTGCCAGCTGCAACAGCTCGATCCAATCGGCGGGTAAGGGCACCCGCATCAGCGCCGCTCGCTGACCGGGTCACTGACTGGTGGCGTGGCGTCCCAGCCACGGTGATAGATATCCCCAAAGGCTTGCTGCTGCGCCTGCGGACTCCAGACCTCGCGGTAGCCATCACCATCCTCGACGAGCAGTCTGTCGACGGAGATCCATCGATGAGGCTCAATCACCGTGCCGATCACCCTGACCTGCTTGCGCACATGACGGACCTTGGTGTCGCGCGGGACGTTGGAGAGGAAATAGTACTGGCCATCGGACAACTGCAGCACCAACTCCAGCTCGAATGAGAGATGGGCATCCAGATTCTCGAGCGGGCAGACATGGCCGCCCTCGGCACAGCGCAGGCCGTTGATCCGGCCCTCGATCGTCGTCTCGGCCAGCACGGGCGTGCCACTCAGTAGGGTGATGAGGCCAATACAGGAGGTCAGGCCGGCGAGCGGGAGGCGAGGCGGTCGCTGTGTCGACATGGCACTGAATCTCTCGACGGGGACGAGGAAGAGGAGGCTGCCTCAGCAACCGTTCACGCAGTAGACCGACTCCTGCGGGTCGGCATCGCCACGGTCATCGGACTCGCCTTCGCGATGCGCGTCGTCGTCATCACCGTCTGAATAATCCAGCAGCAATGCCGCCTTGAGGCTCGCCTCGAAGGCTAGCGCCCGCTTGAGCGCGCGCGCACAAGGCGCGCACTGCGCCGCATGGGCTTGGAGATCGGCTTGTCGTCCTTGCGGATCGACCAACAGTTGGCGGCGAAAGGAGAGACAGTTCATGGGTGGAGCCTGCTGCGCGACGCGGATAGCGCTTGGAATACCGGATGAAGACCCGCCGTGCGCAGCAGATCTTTCGTACCGATGACCGACAGCTGATGACCGCACTGCAGCGAACCGATACCGCGTTGCAACGGAACGTGTTAACGAAACGTTCTATTGGTCTTGCTCGCTTTCTCGAAAGACAAACAAAAACAAGGCATTAAAAGCTGGCACGACGGCTGCACTAGGACAGGCAGATTGCTCATCGACTTCGGGAGTCCTTCCATGTCTGCTTCTGCCGCGCTGACCTCCGCCCCATCGACCACCGCCAGCGAGGCGCCAAGCTTCGAGGCCCTCGCCGAGACCCATCGGCACAGCCTCTTCAAGTACGCCTACCGGCTCTCCGGTAACAAAGAGATCGCTGAAGACCTGGTCCAGGACAGTCTGCTGCGGGCCTGGCGCTCGTTCGCACGGCTGCAGAACC
Organism: Halochromatium roseum; assembly: GCF_016653315.1. Taxonomy (GTDB): domain Bacteria; phylum Pseudomonadota; class Gammaproteobacteria; order Chromatiales; family Chromatiaceae; genus Lamprobacter; species Lamprobacter roseus. The sequence goes on from NZ_NHSH01000088.1 coordinate 23,570, forward strand.
CAGCGGCTGCCTTGGGCTGGATGAAGACCATCGTACGCCGCGAGAATGCGCGCCGCTTCGAGCGCATCCAACCGCGCGAGAGCGCGATGCCGACCGAGGAGCTGCCGACGCAGCCTGCGCAGGACTATGACACCTCCACCGACGCCTTTGTCTTGCGCCGGGCGCTGCGGGCGCTGCCGGCGGAGTATCGCGAGCCGTTGATCCTGCAGGTGCTACACGGCTATTCGCAGCAAGAGATCGCCGCGCGGCTTGGCCTCAGCTGCGCAGGGGCTGGCACGCGGCTGTTCCGGGCTCGGCAGAAGCTGCGCGCTGCGCTGGGCGAGCGTTCATGATGGCCGCCTTGGATCGGGTTCAGAGCGACCTTGGCCGACGCGGCTTGCTGGGCATGGCGCAGCGCGGCTTTGATCCAGCGATGCCATTGCTGCTGGTCGAAGACAACGCACCGCTGCGCCAGATGCTGAGCTGGGAGCTGAGTGACCTCGGCTATCAGATCCATGCCGCCGGCGACTGCGCCGAGGCTCGAGCGCTCATCGCGCGACAGCCGGTGCGCGGAGCCCTGATCGATATCCGCTTGCCAGATGGTGATGGCCGTGCGCTAGCGGCCGAGCTGGCGGCGTGCGCTCCGGGACTCGCGATCGTGCTGATGAGCGGTGCCCATGATCTGCAGCCTGATCCAGGGCTGGCGCCGCATGTCTACGCCTATCTGAAAAAGCCGGTCAATCTGCACAGTATCCACCAGCTGTTTGTTGCGAGCGGCAAGCCTGCTCGAGCGGCCTTCAACAACGACTCACGCGCTCCATGAATCAAGTGCTCAATGAGCCCAGCCCCTCGCCTCGCCGGCGCGGGTTGTCCAGTCGTTTGCCTTCAAGGCGCAGTGATCCGCCCAACCGATGCCAGGAGCACCTCATGCCCTCGCTGATTCCGGACCCGGATGTTCAAGCGGAATTGCCGGACGCCCTGCCTGCCATTCCTGCCAAGCCGGCCATGCCGGCGCTGAGCGAAGCCGAGCGCCGCTTCAGCCGACTACCCAAGCCGCTGCGCACGCTCGAGGCAGCGCCGGCGTCCCTGAAAAGCTATTTGGCCCTCGGCGCCTTGTTGGAGAAGACCTCACTCTCGAGCGAGGAGCAGCAGGTGGTGCTGCTCAGCGTCAGTCGCGAGAGCCGCTGCGCCGTCTGCATGGGTGCCCACGGTCTGCTCGCGGACATGACGGACTTGCCACCGGAGATGACCGAGGCGTTGCGCGAAGGAGGCTGCCTTCCCGATCAACGCCTGGAGTCTCTCAGGCAGTTCACCGCCGCGCTGGCCAAGGCGCACGGGCGCATCGATGAGGCCGCGGTCGCCGCGCTGGAGCAGGCCGGCTACGACCGGCAGCAGGTCCTTGAGGTGATCCTCGGGATCGGCATGAAGACCCTCGCGCGCTACAGCGATCAGATCCCCGGCACCGATGGACAGCCCTGGCCGGCAGCCTGTCTCGCCTGCTAGCGAGACCCCTTCAACCTTTGGAGTCCCCCCATGCATGCCGCTGAGCTCTTTGTCCGCTGTCTCGCCGCGCTGCAGTGCCCGGTCTAAGAGGAGTCCTGACGATGCTGACGCTATTCGATTCCACCCAAGACTTCCTGCTGACCTCGCTGCAGCTGATGTCGGCGCTGTTCATCTTCGTCATCGGCCTGGCGGCCCTCTGGGCCGTCTACGCCTATCTGGTCGACAGCACCCAGAAGTCGCAGGCGATCCGGCGCAACTATCCGGTCATCGGCCGTTTTCGCTACCTGTTCGAGCGTCTCGGCGAGTTCTTCCGCCAGTACTTCTTTGCCATGGACCGCGAGGAGCTGCCATTCAACCGGGCGCAGCGCAACTGGGTCTATCGCGCGGCCAAGGATGTCGATAACACGGTCGCCTTCGGCTCGACCCGTAACCTGACGGTGCCGGGGCAGGTGATCTTCGTCAACTGCCCGTTTCCGACCCTGGGCGAGGATGCGGTGCCGCCGCAGCCGCTCACCATCGGCCCCTTTGCGCGGCAGCCCTATACCACCGCAGGGCTGTTTCATATCTCCGGCATGAGCTACGGCGCCATCTCCAAGCCGGCGCTGGAGGCCCTGGCGAGCGGGGCGGCCAAGGCTGGCTGCTGGCTCAACACCGGCGAGGGCGGGCTCTCTCGCTATCATCTGGAGAGAGGGACCGACCTGGTGTTTCAGATCGGCACCGCGAAATACGGCGTGCGCGATTCAGCCGGCAACCTCAGCGATGAGCGCCTGCAAGCGGTCGCCGCCCATCCCCAGGTGCGGATGTTCGAGATCAAGCTCAGTCAGGGTGCCAAGCCCTGCAAGGGCGGCATCCTGCCGGCGGCCAAAGTGACGCCGGAGATCGCCGAGATCCGGGGCATTCCGGTCGGGGTCGATAGCATCAGCCCGAATCGCCATCCCGATGTCGGCAATACCGCCGAACTGCTCGATCTCATCGAGCGGGTGCGGCGGGTCACCGGCAAGCCGGTCGGCTTCAAGGTGGTGCTTGGCGCCTATGGTTGGCTCGATGAGCTGCTGGGCATGGTGCATGCGCGCGGTGTGGCCTCGGCGCCGGATTTCATCACGGTTGACGCTGCGGATGGGGGTACCGGCGCGGCGCCGATGCCCTTGATGGACGACATGGGCCTGCCGTTGCGTGTCAGCCTGCCGATGCTGGTCGATAAGCTCAACGAGTACGGCCTGCGCGAGCGCATTCGGGTGATCGCCTCCGGCAAGCTCATCACCCCGGCCGATGTCGCCTGGGCGCTCTGTATCGGTGCCGATTTTATTACCTCGGCGCGTGGGTTCATGTTTGCGCTTGGCTGCATCCAGGCGTTGCAATGCAACAAGAACACCTGCCCGACCGGGATTACCACCCATCAGCGCAAGTTCCAGCGTGGCCTGCATGCGCCGACCAAGGCCGTGCGCGTCGCGGCCTATGTGCAGAATCTCTCCAAAGAGGTCGGCATCATCGCCCATTCCTGCGGCGTGCGCAGCCCGCGTGAGCTGCGGCGCTTTCATGCCCATCTGGTGCAGGCGGATGGACGCACGATCGGCTTGGATCAGCACCATCCGGAGGCGAAGCGCCGCGTGGTCGAGTCCTTGAGCCAACCAGGGCAACCAGGGCATGCAGCGGATCTTGCTGCTGCGGGCTCGGTGAGTGCGGCGAGCAGCCCGATCGCGCCGCCGGCCGATCTATGGGGTCGTCTTGAGATCACACGTCCCCCTCAGATCGAGCATGCCGCCGAGGAGCGAAAGGTCCCCCTCCAATGACACAAACTCAAAACAGCAGCGGTGGTCAGGTTCGCCCGCTCAGCGACGGTGCTCGGGGTTCTCGAAATCGAACCGGCAGCCTGCCGACCAGGCGCGGCGGTCGTTGCCGTGGTTGGGCAGTCCACCGGCGTCTTTCAGCATCCGCGCCATATGCATCAGGTTCCAGGTCATGATCGTGGTATTGCGTTGCGTGAACTCGTTGTCGAAGCCGGCGCCGTCGTCGCCATAGCTCGGCCCTGGCCCGGCCTCGCCGAGCCAGCCGCAATCGGCCTGCGGCGGGATGACGTAGCCGAGATGCGACAGCGAATAGAGCACGTTCATTGCCACATGCTTGATCCCGTCTTCGTTGCCGGTGACGACCACGCCCCCGGTCTTGCCATAGAAGATGGATTGCCCGTGATCGTTCAGAAGCCCGGACATGGCGTAAAGACGCTCGATCAGAAGGCGGCAGAGGGATGATTGCTCGCCGAGCCAGATCGGCGTGCCGATGACCAGGATCTCGGCGGCCTCGACCTTGGGCCACAGATCGGGCCAGTCGTCATGCTCCCAGCCATGCTCGCGCATGTCGGGCTGGACGCCGAAGGCGATGTGGTGCGCGCTCATGCGGATCTCCTCGACCGCGATGCCGCTCTTGCGCATGATCTCGGCCGATGTCCCCATCAACAGTGCTGTGTGCGACGCCTGATCGGGATGCTTGAGCGTGCAATTGAAGAACAGGGCGCGCAGATCGGAAAAATCGGTGGTGTTCTGCTGGCACAACGCGGATTGTCGTTCGCTAAGACTCATGAGACCGTACCTGTTGCTGATGGTGGGCGCTAACCGACGGGTGACTGTCGGACAGGTTCGCGTAGTTTGGCCGAGCCGAAAGGATACGCCGGCGAGGAATCGCTCGTCTGTCAACGTACGGGTGCAGCCTATAGGGGCCAACGATCCCGGTCAGCGGAGCGCCACTGCCCGCCGGAGCAGCACTCGGGGGTCGTCGGGTATGCGCCTAATGTCCTTGCCTTTCAGAGTCGGCCGGTGCATCTGAATCCTATCCAGCAGCGGTTTGTCGCGGCTGGCCAGCATCCGCGACAGCCTGGCGACAGCTGCTAAACAGAGCAATGAGCCGAGCAGGAGCCTTCCGATGACCGAAGACACAGACCAGAATCAATCCCATCGCATCGCCACCGAGGTCAGGCCTGCCGGGTCGCTCGAGGTGCTCAATCCGTTCAATCTGCAAGCGATCGCGACCGTCGACACTGTTGATGGCCAAGGCGTCGAGCAGGCGATCGCGGTGGCCGATGCCTGTTACCGGCAGCGCGACGGCTGGCTGCCCGACTTTGAGCGCATGGCGATCCTGCGCCGGGCCGCTGAGCTGATGGCGACCCGGATTGAGGAGCTGGCCCTTCTGATCGCGCGTGAGGGCGGCAAACCACTGACCGATGCACGGGTCGAGGCCGAGCGCGCGGTCGATGGCCTGCGCTGCTGCGCGGAGCTGCCGCGCCAAAGCGGCGGGCACGAGGTGCCGATGCAGGCCACCGCCGCTGGTGCCGGGCGCTGGGCCTTCAGCACCCACGAGCCGATTGGCCCGGTGGTGGCGATCAGCGCCTTCAACCATCCGTTGAACCTGATCGTGCATCAGGTGGCGCCCGCAGTGGCAGCCGGCTGTCCGGTGATCGTCAAGCCGGCTGAGGACACGCCGCTGTCGTGCCTGCGGTTCATCGATCTGCTGCGCGAGGCCGGCCTGCCTCCGGCCTGGGCGCAGGCTTTGGTGACGGATTCGCCGATGACCGCCGAGGCGCTGGCGACCGACCCCCGCGTCGCCTTCCTGAGCTTCATCGGCAGTGCGCGCGTTGGCTGGCATCTGCGCTCGCGGCTCGCGCCCGGAGCGCGCTGCGTGCTCGAGCATGGCGGCGTGGCGCCGGTGCTGGTCGATCGTGGCGTCGATCTGCAGCATGTCGTGCCCTTGTTGGCCAAGGGCGGTCTCTATCATGCCGGTCAGGTCTGCGTCTCAGTGCAGCGCGTCTACGTGCATCAGAATCAGGCACTGAGGCTGGCACAGGCACTGGCCGAGACCGCAGCCGAGATGCGGGTCGATGATCCGACCCTGGCCGAAACCGCGATCGGACCGCTGATTCGCCCGGCCGAGGTCGAGCGCGTGGATCAGTGGGTGCGCGAGGCGATCGGGCAGGGCGCAACCTTGCTCTGCGGGGGCGAGCCGCTCTCGCGCACCTGCTATGCGCCGACGGTGCTGTTCGACCCGCCGGTGACGGCCAAGGTCAGCACACAGGAGCTGTTCGGGCCGGTGATCTGTGTCTATCCCTATGTTGAGGTCGATGCGGCGATTGAGGCGGCCAATGCCTTGCCGTTTGCGTTCCAGGCGTCGGTGTTTACGCGCGAGCTAGCGTATGCGAGGCATGCGGCCAGCCGATTGGCGGCCTCAGCGGTGATGATCAATGATCACACCGCCTTCCGCACCGACTGGATGCCCTTTGCCGGATTACGTCAATCGGGGCTGGGTACCGGCGGGATGCCCTATAGCTTCGAGGAGATGCGCATCGAGAAACTGGTGGTTTGGCGGGCGGACTGAGGCTGATACGCCATACGCCAACTGCGGTTAACGTGAATCTCACGCGATTCATTTTCCGGGGTGGCACTGCGCCATGAGAGTTAGGTCCGTTGGCTAATTGCCAGGCATGCCTATGTCATCTAGGGAAGTGGGTTGTGTTTACCGAGACCGAAACTCTCTCAATCTTGTCCAAGCAACGAGCTGGTCCATGTTTTGGAGCGTAAACACCTTCCCTCGCGTCGCGAGTAAGAGCTTCTTCATGTCTTCGCGGCGCACACCGAAGCCGCGTCCGGCGATGCATGCAACGACCTCAAATCTGGGCTGACCCGGCGGTTGGCCGAGCAGGCTGAGCGCGCCGAGATGCTGAACGCGAGTGACCTTGTCGCGTGCTGTACCGTCGTCTTCGGTCAGTTTGGCCTCAATGATGATTTGAGGATTGATCTCATTGGGGATCACAAAGTCTGGAGCTTGATCGAAGCCAGGCAGGCGCTCAGCGCGCTTGGTTTTTCGGAAGCTGATGCCCTCTCGGCTCAGCACCTCCTCGATGGCATTCTCGACGATGTTTCCGATGAGCTCGCTGATCGAGTCACGATGTCCAGCGAAAGGGCGGCCGAGAAAACGCTCGTAGAGGAGGGAGGAGTAGGGTGCACCAAGCTCGGCGAAGCTGCGGACGCTGTCGAGACCGGCTGCGGTGTCTGGCTTATCGATTCGATGCAAACGGTCTCTTGGCACTTGAGGCGCACCCGAGGCAAGGATGTGGCAGGCAGCTTCAACAAGCGCGCTGATACGCGTGTTTGTGACGCCACCGGCCTGTCGCAGTGGCGCAGCTGGGTTCATCCGTATCTTTCGGTCGATGCTTCGCGCCGCGCCTTGGCCGATCTCGATACCGGTGTGCTGCGATGCAAAGTAGGCCCATTCCGGTGGGGTGAAGCCGAGTATGCAGCGGAGGACGATCAACGTGATCGGTGTTTCGTAGACCGCCGGCAGGATGGTCTCGGGAGTGACCTGATTGAAGTTTCGTGTCGCACGTTTCAACGCTTCGTAGCCCGTGTCGAAGATGGCAAACTCAACGAATCCTGGGCCTTTCGGCATGACCAGAAACTCGGAGGTGAGGCAGGCAAAGACCTCGTCGACGTACTGATCGAGGTTGGTTTGAATCTCATCGAACGGCGTTTCAAAAGGATACGGCATCCATGACCTCTGGCTCGGCCGCTAATGCCAACGGATACGGCAGTGGCGTCGTTTCCGCAATCTTTAGGGTCTTGATGCTGGCAACGATCTCGTCCAAATCCCCCCAAGTGTGGACGGCGTCGGCGACGCGGGCGAGCTTGTCGGCCATTGGCAGCGTCGGGTCCCAGCTGGAGCGCAAATTCCAGATGGCCATCCGAGTCAAGTGGCCGTAGGCGATGCAGCGGGTATCGCCGAGCGTTGGTGTGCGGCCGGCCTCGGTGAGCTGGGCGATGTCTGAGGCGATGACGGCATTCAGCTCCACAGCAGTCTCGAACAGCCAACGGCGGCGGGTATTGCCGGTGGCGCGGCAGACGAAGACGGTGTCGATGATGGAGGAGCCGGTGCCATGAATATGGATGGAGCCGCTCATTTCCGCCGGGCAGGGTAGCGACGCAGAGCAGACGAGACCCGCATCGAGCAGTGCGGCCGCAACGGCGAGGTAGGCCTCAATCCGATTATGGTGGTAGGTGAAGGCAAGCGGCGCACCGGGCTTCAGGGCTTCGGCCATGCCGCGGTAGACGGCAGCGAGCCCTTCGGCGAAGCCGGCAAGATCGCGCTTTTGAGTCACATTACCAGTCAATTCGTCGACAGAGTGTGTCGAGCTGCGGTCGAAACCTTCCGCCTCCCGACCGACGAGCCGTCGCAGCCAGACATAGCAGAAGTCCATCAGCTCGGCGTATTGGACGTTGCCGAAATAGGGCGGGTCCGTGAATACGGCATCAAGGCTGTTGGTGGGGAACTCAGCAGTGGTTGAACTGGCGCAGCGAATGCTAACAGCTCGGCTGCGGCTGCCGTTGCGCTGCTCGCCGACCCATTCCCCGCCGATGGGTACCTGGGCCTTACGGCTGCCCTGCCGGCGAATCTCGAACGGGGCCTCGCACCAGCGCTTGGCCTTGCTGTATTTTTCTGTGATGTTGACCCAGCCGCCGGAACCGACGCCGGAACCGTTGCCGTTGCGGATACCGAGGATATTTGATTCACACTGGACCAAGCCGACCGGAAAGCCGTGGACAGAGAAGATGTCCAGGGACTTGAGTGCCATGGTGTCGTAGCGACAGAGCATGTTCTGGTAACGCAGCAGGTCCGATAAGTTGGTGGCTAGCGCGTGGCGCAGGCGCTCGTTGCTGATGGCAGCAATATGTCGGCAGCTCAGTTCGAGACCGAGCAGCTGACGCGGATTGAACAGTTCGCGATACTGGCGATAGCCCCAGCGCAGCAGGCGACCGGTCTCATCACCGGGAGGGATCAGCTGGTCTGGGACAAAGTCCGGCGCTAGCGCCTCGAAGCGGGCTGAGGCGCGTTGGACTTTCTCCAAATCCCGGCCGTCTGGCTTCTTGAAGAAGCGTCCGCGATGTTGGCCCTTGCGAGCAGGGTTGTAATACTCAATCGCGAACAGCCGGTGCCGAAGCGGGCCAGTTTCCGAGCGTGGATAGCTGTTCGTGTGGCCACAGTCGGGGCAGTTGCAGCGATTGCGCCGGGCTGGTCCCTGGGTTGTCAGCGTTGCACCGCAGCGATGACAAGCGCCGGGTTGCTTACGATCATCGACCTCGTTCAGGTCGCCGCAGTCTGGGCAGATCAAGACGTTCATCGGGTGGCGCTTATTCTCTGCGATCAGATACCCGGGAAATAGATCGATCGCCCGACCGCAGGCTGTGCAGTCCAGCACTTTGACCCAGAGGAAGTATTTCACCGGCACGGCCTTGTCGCCGTAGAGGGGACAGTCAGTGCGGTACAGGTCGCCGATTTCGGCATCCAGCGATTGACTGAGCTTTTCGACGGCGGTTGCGTATGCGCTGAGGTCGAGATGCTCGATCTCCTCGCGGACAATCCAGGCAGCCATCGGATTGATGTCTAAGCCTTGAACATCGCAGCCGATGCGGTTTGCTTCGATGATGGGGGTGCCACCGCCCATAAAGGGATCGGCGATCTGGATGCCGGCAAAGTCGTGGGCCTGGTAGAAGCTCTCCGGCAGCGAGCAGTCTGCGAGCTCAGAAAGCAACAGTGCGCGGAAGAGCGTGCCAGGGCGGCGCGCGAACCACTTGTGTACCGCGATGATGGGACGGTAGTTCTGCTGGACTTGCTTTTCCTGGAGTGCCAGTGCGGCGACGAAGGGAATCTCGAAGACGTGCTCGATCGACATGGACTTAGGATGGAGACTCCATTCCAGGTGGTTAGGGCCGCCGAGCGGCTCGCGATAGAGAGTCTACGGCATCTTAGTCAGATTAGGGTGTACCTGCTCTCACGTACATGCTGCGCTCCTCAGCCGTTGGCGCACAGAGTCCTTAATCGTCGTGCATGGCCTGCTGTGTCAGCGGGCAGACTGAGGCCTAGCCTCAAGCGAGACGATCGTCGATTACTCCGGCGTCAATCACGCTCGGCAACAGGGGTTGGCGAGCGTTCCGTCACGCCTTGGGCACCCTGATCCTGGGACACCTCATCGCCGCTGTCCTCGACCGTGCGCGTAAACCGCAGATGGGCGATATCAGGAGGGAAGAACATCGCCCAGTTCCACTCCAGATAGAGCCGCGCCTTGCGCGCCAGGGTCGGGATATAGAGCAGGTAGAAGCCGCGCCAGAGCAGCCAGGGGATGAACCCGGACAGATTGATGCCATAGACCCGAGCCACGGCGCGGTTATGACCGATGGCCGACATCAGGCCCTTGCGCTTGTAGCCGAACGCGCGGGTCGGCTCGCCGCGCTCGCGCCGGGCGATGTTGGCCGCGAGCTGCGGTCCCTGGCGCAACGCGAACTGGGCCGTCGGTGGGCAGGACGCGCCGTCCTCGCGGCTGTTCGGCACCGCCGCACAATCGCCGATCGCCCAGACGCCCGGCAGACCAGGCACCGACATATCGGCCTCGACACGCAAGCGACCGCGCTGCTTCTCAGCAGGCAGAGCATCGATGAGCCGGTTCGCCGTGGTGCCGATGGTGCTGACGATGGTGCCGGCATCGATACGGCTGCCTCTGTTGAGCGTCACGCCCTGCGCATCAATAGCCTCACTACGGGTCCCGAGCCGCACCTCGACCCCGCCATGCCGGGACAGCTTGCGCTCGGTAAAGCGGCCCAGTCGCTCCGGCAGCTCCGGCAACAAGTGTGGACCCCCATGGACGATCACCACGCGCGCGGGCTCGAGCTGCGACTGCCGATACCAACGTTGGCTCTCGGTGAGAAAGTCGCTGATCTCGCCGGCGACCTCGACCCCGGAGAAGCCGCCACCGATGACCACGAAGGTCTTCAGCCAGCGGCGCAAGGTCGGGTTCTCGGTCAGCTCGGCGTCCTCGAGCCGGGCGATGACCCGATTGCGCAGATAGAGCGCATCGCCGACGGTCTTCAGCGGCAGCGTGTGCTCGGCCATGCCGGGGATCATGTGCAGATTGGCCCGGCTGCCGCAGGCCAGCACCAGATGATCGTAGTCGAGGCGGCCAGTTTCGGAGCTGTTGCGGAAATGGACGCAGCGGGCCTCTGTATCGATGCCGGTAACTTCGACCTGGTGGACCTTGGCGTGACGCACCATCTGGCGCAAGGGCGCGACCACATGACCGGGCAGCACCGAGGCCCCGACCACCTCCGGCAGCAGTGGGTTATAGGTCAGATGGTTCTCCGCCGAGAGCAGATGGATCTCGGCCGAGCGCAGGTGCCGCTCAAGGGCCTTGGCCGCGGTCGCACCGGCGAAGCCGCCACCAATGATAACGATCCGGGGGCGACGGTCGGGGTCCGTAATGGGCGTGCTGGAGGCATCGGGCATGACGGGCTCCGGTTGGTCTGTTTACTGTCGGCGCGTGCCCAGTAGAATCTGGCGCTCACGCAGATCGTCCAGCAGGCTGCGCCCGGCCTCGATCAGCTGCGCCGGCCTTGGATGCTGAAGCTCGAGCGCGATGCTGTTGAGCAGATCCCGTCCGCTCCGGTGGCTCTGTTCTCGCAGCAGCACCAGCAGTCGCTGGGTCACCACGTTGATCTTCAGAAACGCGATGCGCTCCTGTCGCGTGCGGTACACGACCAGATGCGTCGGCTCAGGGTCCGGCGCGTGCGGCTGGAAGTCCGCGCTGATGCGATGCACCGGGAAGCGGTAGCTGAGGTTCCAGGCCAGCGGTGAGACCACCGGGACGCCGTCGAGCAGATCACCGTTCGGATCGGCGAGCGCGGGTCCGGCCTCGGCCTCGCTGAAGATCAAGGCGGTCTCGACCCACTCGTAGTGGGCAAGCTCCAGCACAAAGGGCGGGTCTTCAGGGCGCAAGGCCCCCGCTGTGCTCAGATAGGCCAACAGCTCCTGGCCCAGCTCCGGGAACAGGGGCGTCTCGGCGCGATGGGCGATCAAGAATCCGCGGATCAGCGCTCGCCAGCGCTCGCGACCCAGACACTGGTAGAGGACCGGAAAGCCCTGCTCGAGCAGCGACGCGACATTGTTGAAGATCAGCTCCCGATAGATCCGCAGACGGCGATCCTCGATGCCCGCTGGCGGCGGTTGCTGCGGGTCGCGCAGATGAGCGGTGAAGGCCTGCTGAATCTGCATGAATCCGGGCGCTGCCTGAACGTTGGCCTGAACGTTGGCCTGAGCGTCGGCCTGAGCGTCGGCCTGTGAGTGGGAATGGGTCTCAGGCATGAGCAAGGTGTCCGTTGGCAGTGACCCGCGGGGCTCCGAGCTGGTCGGTGTATTGCCGCTGAATGTCGCTGATCCGCTGCACCTCGGCCGTGAGCTCAGCGAGCGGCGGGATGTTGAAATCCCGCTCGAGCAGGGTCGGGAAGACGCCAAAGCGCGCATAGGCCTGCTCCAACAGCGCCCACACCGGCTCGATCACATCGGCCCCATGGGTATCGATGCGCAGGTCCGGCGCCTCTTCGTAATGCCCAGCGATATGGCCGTAAACGATGCGCTCGGCGGGCAGGGCATCAAGGAAGGCGATCGGGTCGTAGCGATGATTGATGCTGTTGACGAGGATGTTGTTCACATCCAGCAGCAGGTCACAGTCGGCTTCGTCGAGCACCGCGTTGATGAAATCGATCTCGCGCATCTCTTGGCCTGGTGCGGCGTAATAGGAGACGTTCTCCAGGGCGATGCGTCGCTCGAGGATCTCTTGCACCTGACGGATGCGCCGGGCGACATGCTGTACCGCCTCGGCGGTGAACGGGATCGGCATCAGGTCATACAGCTGTCCATCATCCGAGCAGTAGCTCAGATGCTCGGTGTAGACCGCGATCTGGTGTGCATCGAGAAAGGTCTTGATGCGGTTGACGAACGGCACATCGAGCGGCGCGGGTGAGCCGATCGAGAGGGACAAGCCGTGGCAGACGAAGGGATGGCGCTCGGTCAGGCCGCGCAGCAACCGCCCCCAGCGGCCACCAACAGCGATCCAATTCTCCGGCGCGATCTCCCAGAAGGAGACCTCCAGCGGAGGCTGTTCGGCTGCGGCGGCGATGAACGCGCGCCGCAGACCGAGACCGGCGCCATGAACGGGGTCGGGAGTCATGTTCATGGCTGGCTTCTGGCGTGGGTCTATGCGGTGGTCAGGGCGGGATCAGCCCTTATTGCCGCACTTACCCTCGCCGCACTTGCCTTCGCCTTCGCCCTTGCCGTCATCCTTATTGCCGCACTTGCCCTCGCTGTCGCCTTTAGCCCCGCAGCTGCCCTCGGCCAGCTGCAGATAGCCGCTGTCGAGTTGCTCGGTGACGAAGGGGTTGTCGCTGGCCTGGGCCAGATTGGCGACGCTCAGGGTGCCGACGAGGGTGGCACCGGCGATCATGGCGGCTGAGGTGATGATCTGCTTGGACATGGAAACACTCCGAAAGAATCTAAGGTTGGTATGCTGATAGCCCTTGTGGTGGCCTCGAGTCGCAGCGGTCGGCTCGCCGGCTTGCCCTTGGCCAGTGGCTATCACTCGTTAAAGACCGCAGTGGTCGGTGAAATCTTTCAGCGGATGTTGGCGAGGCTGCCGAGAGACGTCGTCCAGGGGTTTTTAGATGACGTGCGGGCGATGCCACGATCGGCTGAGCCTCTGTGGCGCAGCGGAGCAGGCGTGTTACCCGCATGCTGAAACCTCGAGCCAGGCCGAGGACAGCGCATCGGGCGCGATGGCCGACGATCCTCAGAGCACCGCGTCGATGCCTGCCTGGCTGTATTCGCTTAGCCGAGGCGCGGGATCAGTGACCACCTCGATCACCCAGGCCTTTACCCATGTCGTTGTCCCGGCACCTCGCCAGTCTGAGTCTGCAAGTCGCCGCAGCCTATCTCGCGCTCGGGCTGCTGCTGAGCGCGGCGAGCCTCTACACCCTCAGCGCCTTTCAACGCCAATTGGGTGCGATTGAGCTGGTCAACCGGGCCGGGCAGCTCGAGCTGGCGGTCGAGCAGATGCACGCCCAGGCGATGAACTATTGGCAGAACGCCCCGCGCGACTATCCGACCTACTACCGCGATGTGCGCCTGTACTACCAAGACCTGCTGACGCAGATCGAGACCATCGATGGCATCGTCGCCACCTTCATGAGCGGCGACTTCAGCGACGCGATGCCCATGCCGATGCCGGCCTGGCTGCAGCCGCACCTCGGCCTCGAGGCCGAAGCAGCGATTGCCGCACTTGAAGACACCTGGGAGACCTGGCGCGCGACACTCTTTGACGCCCTCGGTGACGACGCGGACGAGCCGCGCCTGGAATGGGCCGCTGAGCAGGTGATCGAAGACCATAGCCGTCTGAATGCCGCCGTGGAGGTCTTCGCCAAGGCCCTGCGCAGCTGGTCCGCGCGCGAGTACCAGCTGATGATCCAAGGCACCCTGGCGGCCGCGGGTATCACCCTGGTGATCGCCGTGCTCCTGCTCTGGCTGCTGCAGTGGAAGGTGTTGGCGCCGCTGCGCCGCACCACGGCCGGCTTTCAGCGCGTCGCCGATGGCGACGTCCGCTATCAGCTGCCGGTGGTCGGCACCACCGAGCTGCAGGATCTCAGCAGCAGCTTCAATCGGCTCTCCGAGCGGCTCGACCTGCTCTACCGGCTGATCCACGCCCTGCAGCAGGGCCAGGACCTGGATCAGCTGATGGGGCTGCTCAACACCGAATTCAGGCCGCTGCTGGGCTGCGACTGGAGCGGCCTGGTGTTCATCGACGAGCGCCGGGCTAGCGCCCGCGTCGAGACCAGTTGGCTCGACGGCCTGCCGCAGCCGGGCGCTCAGCGGCTGTACCGGCTGCAGGGCACGCTGCTCGAGCGGGTGTTGGCCGACGAGACGCCCCTGCATGTGCAGGCCATGGCCGAGCGCGCGAGTGCCAATCCGGCCTATGAGCTGCTGCGCCATCTGGTCGCGCTCGGCATGCGCGACGCCATCTTCTTGCCGCTGACCCCGCAAACGCAGACCCCGATCCCGGCGGTGGTGGTATTTGCGACCCGCGATCCCGCCGGGTTCGGCGATGCCCGTCAGCGACTGCTTGGCAACATCGGTCAGCTGCTGACCCAAGGGGTTGGGCGCACCGCGCGCCTGGCCGAGCAGGGGCGGCTCGCCGCCATTGGCGAGTTCGCATCGGGCATCGTGCACGAGCTGCGCACGCCATTGAGCACCATCGCCATGGCCCTCAATTACATGGCCGAGCGCACCCCAGAGCCGCGGGCCAAGCGCCGTTTGGACCTGGCACTGGGTGAGGCCGAGCGCACGCGCCGGCTGCTCGAGGAGATCCTGCTGTATGCGAAGCCGTTGAGCCTGGACCCGCGCCCGGTGGCGCTCCGGCCCCTGCTCGAGGAGCAGATCGCCATGGCGGCCGAGCGCCATCCTGGGCATTCGATCCGGCTCGAGCAGGCGTCGGTCGGGCTTCAGGTGCTGGCTGATCCGGATCGACTGCGCCAGATCCTGACCAACCTCACCGACAATGCCTGCGAGGCCGCGCCTGTGGGCAGCGTCGTTACCTGGCGGATCGCGAAAACCGCCGAGACTGCTGGGGCTGCCAAAACTGCAGAGGCTGCTGGTACTGCTGATACTGCTGGTGCTGCTGGGACCGTCGAAACCGCTGAGGCTGCCGAGACTGTTGGGACTGCTGAGCACGTCAAGCAAAGCGACGCGGACGAGGTCAGGCTCTCGGTGCACAACACCGGTGAGCCGATCCCGGCGGAGCGCTTACCACGTCTGACCGAGCCCTTCTTTAGCACCAAGGCCAGCGGTACCGGGCTTGGGCTGGCGATCGTGGCGCGGCTGGTCGAGCAACATGGTGGGCGTCTTTCGATTCGGTCGACGGCAGAGCAGGGCACCTGGGTCGAGATCGTGCTGCCGCAATGGGTCGATGAAACGCGCGGGATGGCAGCTGCGGCTGATCCCAGCAGATAAAGTCACCACGGAGACACGAAGGGCACAGAGAAAGACAGACATCCGCACCCTCCGTGTACCCCGTGCCTCCGTGGTGACACTGAGCGATGAGCGTTAGCGCTTCATGACCCGCAGCTGGTATTTCTCGATCTTGCGATCCAATGCCGGCCGGGAGATGCCAAGGATCTCGCAGGCCTGTCCCTTGTGCCCCTGGGTATGATCGAGCACCTGCTGAATATGCGCTGCGGCGACCTCATCGAGGCTGCGCAGCACTGACGCCTGGTCGCCCGCTGATCCGCTCGCCTGACCGGTGGGCGTGGCCTCTGCATCCCCGCCGATCGGACCTTGCTGACCGATACCGCCGCCGCCAAGCGCGAGCATCTCCGGGGTGATCAGCGCATGGTGGGTCTGCAGCAGGGCTTGGCTCAATCGGTTTTCCAGCTCGCGGACGTTGCCGGGCCAGTCATCCTCGGTCAGTCGCGCCAGGGCGGCCGGGGTGATGGTCGGTGTTGGGCGCTCAAGTCGAGCCGCGATGCGCGCGAGCAGCCCTTGCACCAACAGCGGAATGTCCTCGCGGCGCTCGCGCAGCGGCGGCATGCGGATCTGGATCACCTGCAGCCGGTAGACCAGATCCTCGCGAAAGCGCCCGGCAGCGGCCTCGGCAAGGAGATCCCGATTGGTGGCGGCAATGATGCGCGCATCGGTGTGGATGGACTCATGGCCGCCGACGCGCTCGAAGACGTGTTCCTGTAACACGCGCAACAGCTTGGCTTGCAGCGCGGGGGCCAGCTCGCCGATCTCATCGAGAAACAGGGTGCCGCCGGCGGCCTGCTCAAAGCGCCCCTGCTTGCGCGCCTGGGCGCCGGTGAACGCGCCCTTTTCATGGCCGAACAGGTCGCTCTCGAGCAGGGTGTCGACGATGGCGGCGCAGTTCACCGCGATAAAGGCCCCGGCACGGCCGCTGTGCTGATGGATCAGCCGTGCGACCACCTCTTTGCCGGTGCCGGACTCACCAGTGATCAAGACCGTCGCCTGTGTGTGAGCACTGCGCGCGATGGCCTTGCTGACGTCCAGCATGGCGTTGCTGCGACCGATCAGATCACGCGGCGCCTCGTCTTCAGAGGAGCCGGCAGGCGGGCTGTCACTGGTCTGGCTGAGCGCCTCACGCTCCCGCAGCAGGCGCTGCACGGCCTGGGTCAGCTTATCGGTGTTGATCGGCTTGTGTATGAAATCCGCGGCTCCGCGCTGGATCGCATCGATCGCTAGCTCCAGGTCATGCTTGCCGGTCATCATCAGGATCGGCAACTGCGGGTCGATCTCAAGCAACGGGCCGATGAGCTCACTGCCGAGCCCGTCGGGGAGCTGCTGATCGAGTAGCACCAGATCGAAGCGCCCCTGGCGCAACTGGTCGAGTCCTGCCTGAGCCCGCTCTGCATGGGTCACGGCGAAGTCCAAGTCCTCAAAGTGCATCGCGAGCATCTCGCCAAGGGCGCGATCATCCTCGATGATGAGCAGGCGTGGGGTCATCGCGTCGTCCTCTCAGGTGTCGGAATCGGGCTTTTTGCTTGGGCTTGGGCGGTGAGGCTTGGGCGGTGGCCAGTCCGTCCTCTGACGGCGCTGGTTGGGTTCGCGATCGGTGTCCACGCGCAGTGAAATGATCTCGTGTCTGAACCGGTCCGGTCTCTAAACTCACGGTGAGTGACCCTGTTAACGGACCCTTGGAGAACGCCATGTCTTTCAACTTTCCTAATCACGACACTGAATCGGCGCCGAAGGATGCGCTGCCGGCACTGACCGACGCCGAGCGCCATTTCGGCATGCTGCCCAACCTGATGCGCAAGATGGCCACCGCGCCAGCGCTGCTGAAGGGCTACCTGGCCCTGGGTGAGCTGTTCGAGCAGACCTCGTTCTCGCCAGCGGAGCAACAGGTGGTGTTGCTGAGCGTCAGCCGCGAGAACCGCTGCGACTATTGTATGGGGGCGCACAGCGTGCTTGCGGACATGGCGGATGTGCCCAAGCCGGTGACCGACGCGCTGCGGGCGGGCCAACCCTTGCCTGATCCACGACTCGAGGCCCTGCGACGCTTCACCACCGCAGTGGTCGTGGCGCGGGGCTGGGTCGATGAGGCAGAGGTCGCCGCGTTTCAGGAGGCCGGCTACGACGCGCAGCAGGTCTTGGAGGTGGTGCTCGGGGTCGGTATGAAGACCCTGTCGAACTACACCAACCACATCGCTGGCACCGAGCTGGACGCCCCTTTTCAGCATCGTGCCTGGCAGGCGACTGAGGCTGATGACTGAGGTGGGCTGGAGCGCATGCACATCACTTGCCCAACCTGTTCAGACGCCTGAGATCGATGGGTCTGCCGAAGGCAACCCAGATCTCAGCTTCTGAGACCAACGTCTCGAATCAGCCGGCCGGTCTCTGAGGCCGGTGCAAGCAACGCTGAGTCCAGGATGGAGCTCGGCGTTGTTCTTTGTGTTGGGTGTTTGTATTGGGTGGTCTTCGCTGTCTACACTGCAGGCATTGCTGCTGCACTTTAGGCAACCGCGACATGACGCCACCGGGACGACCCGCCCTGTTACTGCTCCTGGCCCTAAGTGCAATGGCTGCGGCCGAGCCCCAGTCTGAACCCACACCTGCGCCTGTGCCAATCCAAGGCGAGACGGAGGCCCTCATCGTCGATGAGATGGACCCCCTGCGCGAGGCGCTGGCACCCTTGATCCGTGCCGCGCAGTCCGACTACCACATTCCCGGCCTGAGTCTGGCACTGGTGCGCCACGACCGCATCCTCTGGCTCGAGGGCTTCGGCCTCGCCGACCCCGAGCAGCAACGCCCGGCCCAGGCCCAGACCCGCTACCGCGCCAGCTCCTTGGCAAAACCGATCACCGCCTTGCTGGTCCTGGCCCAGCAGGCCCAAGGAACCATCGACATCGACCAGCCGGTTGGCTCGGCGCTGCCGGGCTTTCGTCTCAAGGCCCGTTTCGACCAGACCGCGCAGCCGATCACCCTCCGCCAGCTCCTGAGCCATCATTCCGGGCTACCGTCCGATCTGAACAAGGGCCTCTGGTCGGATGAGCCCTTCACCGAGGTACGCACACGCTTGCGGGATGAGTATGCCGCCTTCCCCCCGAACCTGATCTTCAACTACTCCAACCTCGGCTACAGCCTGCTAGGCCATCTGCTGCAGGTGGTCACGCAGACACCCTTCGCCGCGCACGCCCAGCAGACCCTGTTCGAGCCGCTGGGCTTGGCGCACACCCGCTTTGCCGCGCAGCCGACGTTCGATGACGCCTTGGCCATGGGCCACCGCAACGGCGATCGCTTTGTGCCGCTGCCGTTGCGCGATCTGCCGGCGCAGGGCTTGGAGACCAGCGCCGCGGACATGGCGCGCTTGAGCATCGCGCTGCTCTGTGCCGGCGAGCTTGAGGGCCGGCAGGTGATTGAGCCGAGTCTGATCGAGGCGATGATCGAGCCGCAGAATGCCGAGGTTGCGCTGGACCTGGGCCTGAGCGTCGGGCTCGGCGTCTTCCTCGAGGAGCAGAGCATCCTGGGAGCCACGCGCGTGGTGCGCCACAGCGGCAATAGCCTGGGCTATACCGCCGAGTGGGTGCTGTTGCCGGAGCAGGGTCTGGGCGTGGTGGTCCTGGCCAATGCCGGGCACGCCGAGCGCGTGGTCAAGCCGCTGGCCGAGGCGATCCTCAGCAATGCCATGAAGCTCGAGCCCGAGCCGATTCCGGCCGACCTCTTTATCGCCGCGGCGAAGACACCACCAACGCCGACCGCGGCCACAGAGCCGACCGAGAGGCTCCCGGCCGAAGGCCATTTTGCGACCGACCTTGGTCTGATCGCGATCCAGCCACAGCAGGACAGTCTCTGCGCCTGTATGACTGGCGAGCAGCTCGACCTGATGCCCTATCCACAGGGCTGGATTGGCGCTGCGCCATCGGATCAACGCGGTGACGAGCCCGAGCCCGCGAGCCTGGGCAGCGCAAGCCTGCGCCGACTCCGGGAGCTGCGCATGCAAACGCGTCGCATCGAAGGCCGCGAGGTGATGATCGCCGACACCCCGCAAGGTGAGCGCATCATCGGCGAGAAGGTGCCGCAGGAGCCGGTTCCACGCGCCTGGCGTGAGCGTCTCGGCTCCTGGCGCATCCTCAATCCAGACCCCGGCTTTCCGGTCACTGACCTCAAGCTCACCGATGGCAAGCTCTGTCTCAGTTATCGGATGCCGGTGCTCTCGCCGGATCGGATTCAGGTGCCGCTGCGCGCGGTCACCAACGAGCGCGCGATCCTGCTTGGACTGGGGCGCACGCGCGGGGATTCGGTGCAGATGGTTGATCACGAGGGACAGACGCGGCTGCGCTGGTCGGGGTATCTGGCTGAGCCTGTTGGCCGTTCCGATGACCCAAAGGCGTCATCTGCCGGGGTGGCACTGGGCCATGAGCTTTAGCCGCCTCCACCACTGATCCGTCGCTCGTTGCTGGGCCTAGGCGCGCCGATCTCAGGCATTCGCACCGTTCACCGATGCTCAGTTCGCCCGATAGACCTCAGTCTCGGGGTGAAAGGCATACCAAGCAAACCAGAACAGGGTCGTAGCCGGGAGTGGGTCGCCCTCAGCATCAAAGGCGCGCGCACTGGGCTGTGCCCAATCGAAGCGCACCTCAATGGACTCACCGCCAAGCTGATCAGACACGCGGCCATCGGTCTGCGAGAGCTCCGCGAACGGATAGGCCTTGAACTGTCCATTCACCTCAACCCCAAGCACGCGCTCCTTCGGGTGATAACGCTTGGAGCGCGCGCTCACAGGAAAGTAAAGCTCGTCATGGCTGCTATAGCCGCCATAGGGGGCACGATCATAGTTGTGGCGATGGCCGGTCTCGGTGGACAGCACCTGGGTCTGCGGATGGGTGCGACGCCAGGCGCCCCAGGTCGTGTGGGTCAAGGGCAGGGCGGTGAGCTTGGTCCCGGCCAAGGGGCCGGCGATGGCCTGTTTGGCGATCTGACTCCAGAGGCTCTCGGTCTGACGGTCGTAGAGTAGCAGATCGCTGTTGTAGAGCAGTCCGGAGACGCCGAAGCTGAGCTCGCGGCCCGCCTGCTCGGCGCGGAACGCGATGCCTGAGCCGCACAGCGGGCAATAGGTGATCGCAATCGGCTCGCCCTCGATGCGGTCATTGACGATCTCATGCCAATCCATGATCTTGATCGGATAGGCGCGGGCCTCGCCTTGATGGACCAGGCCCAGGACCTCGTCGTCACGCGTAAGAAAATCCACCGCCTCGGCCTCGACAAAGCGCGGCTGATCGATCGCCGGGATGCCATCCCGATCCGGCCCACCGGCATGGATCTCAGCGACCGGGACCAGGCTGTTGTGCACGTCAAAGCCGTTGAGTTGTTGTGCCGTCGGTGCCGCATCCAGCAGCACACTGGCACTGAGTGCGACGAGACCGACGACGGCAAAGACGGCTGGGAGTGCTGAACTGAGGCGTTGAGTCATGCGATGGCTCCTTGGCTGGCCGGGGTCGGATGGCGGGTTCGGATGAGATCAGGCGTGAGCGGTTGCGAACCTGGCCTCCGTCTTGCGGGACCGTGCGCTGCGACGCTCCAGCCAACGCCCGATCCAATCATCGACCGACAGGTAGCGCCCGGCGCCGATGAACAACAGCGCCACCAGCATGATCAGGTAGGTCGCGGCAAACTCGATGCCATTGTTCAGGATCACCAGGCTGCCGTTCTCGGTCAGCCACTCATAATTGCCATGCTCGCGCAGGATGTCCTTCGCCCGATCCAGCCGCTCAACCGCGCCGATGGTGCGCTCGTTGGCGAACAACGAGCCACTGCCCTCGGCGATCGCCAGCCAGCCGTGCTGCCAGTGCACCGTCACCATGGCCACGAGCATGGTCACGATCAACGGCACCGAGATCAGCCGCACGCCAAGGCCAAACACCAATAAGACCGCGCCAACGGTCTCGGTTGAAGCCGCCAGGAACGCCATCACTGTTGGAAAGGGCAGACCTAAACCCCAGTCCGGATTACCAAACCAGGCCACCGTGCTGTCGAAGCTGGCAAACTTCTTGGTCCCCGCCATCCAGAAGATCGGCGCCAGATAGAGCCGCAACAGAAGCGGGGCGATGAAATCGACGCGCCTTGTGGCATCGAGTAGGCTGCGCGCCTGAGTCATGAGACGAATGAACATGGGGAACACTCCGATTGGGTTGCTGAGTCGCTGATAGCGAACAAGACCCGATCAGCGCGGTTGATCTTTCGCGGAGGATGGCAGGATGTCTGAAGCAAGTGAACCGAGTGCGCTGCCCACACGGGAGCAGGCCGCTGAGCCGGCGCACCCACTGCGCAAGATCTTCGACCACGCCAACGATGCGATCCTGCTGATCGACCCCGAGCGCGATCGCATCCTCGAGGCCAATACCCAGGCCTCGCGCATGCTCGGCTACGACCCGGCCGAGCTGACCCGCGACGTGCGCGTCTCCAGCGTGCATCCGCACGAGATGGAGCGCTTGCGCCAGTTCGCCCAAGACGTCAAGGCGCGCGGCCAGGGCTGGACCGACGAGCTCAGCTGTATGCGCAAGGACGGCCTGCAGCTGCCCTCCGAGATCTCCGCCTCGGTGGTCCAGGTCGACGGCCGCGACTGCATCGTCGCCATGGTGCGCGACGTCTCCGCGCGCAAGGCGGCCGAAGCGGCTTTACGCCGCAGCGAAGCCCGCTTCCGCGCCTTCGTCGAGAACGCCGGCGACGGCTTCTTCCTGGTCGCCAGTGATGGACGCATCCTCGACACTAACAGCCGGGCTGCCGAGATGCTCGGCTATCAGCGCGCGGAGGAACTGGTCGGCCGCTCGGTGCTCGAGATCGATGTCGGCCTGACGCCAGAGACCTTCGCGCAGCTCCTTGCCGAGCTCGAGATCGACCAGCCCAAGCTGCTCGAGAGCCGGCATCGTCGTCGCGACGGCTCGGTCTTCCCCAGCGAGGTCAGCCTCTGTGCCCACGGCGAGGCGCAGGCGCCGAGCTACATCGCCCTGCTGCGCGACGTCAGCCAGCGAAAGACCGCTGAGGCGGCTATCGCCCGCTTGGCCGAGATGGGCGAGTTCGCGGCAATGATGGTGCACCAGATCCGCAATCCGCTCTCGACCCTGCGCATGGCGCTGGATTATCTCGGTAGGCAGTCGCTCACTGATGCGGCGAGCAAGCGGCTCACCCTGGCGCAACGTGAGTCCGATCGGCTCGGCCGGCTGCTCGAGGACGTGCTCGCCTATGCCGGCCGCCGCACCGTCTCACCCGAGCCGGTCGCGCTCGATGCGCTGATTCGCGCGCTGCTGCCGTCGCTGCAGGCGCTGCCGAGCGTTGCCGATCGGCGGCTGCAGGTCGACTTGGGAGTGCCGGAGACCGAGATCCAAGCCGATCCGACGCAGCTGCGCGAGGTCCTGATCAACCTCGTCGTCAATGCCTGCGAAGCGGTGGCAGCTGGCGAGCCGGTGTCCCTGCGCACCGCTCGGCAGCCTGGCACGGCGAGCCCGATGATCGAGGTGCGCAATGGTGGCGAGCCGATCCCGCCGGAGGTGCTTGCGCGCATCGGCAAGCCGTTCTTCTCGACCAAAGACACCGGCAATGGCCTCGGCGTGGCCTATGTGCGGCGGGTGGCCGCGGCGCATCATTGGGTGTTCTCGCTGGAATCGACAGCAGATTCTGGGACCGTTGCGCGGTTGCTGCTGTAGCCCAACCATGTTGGCCTCATCGAGATTGCCATGACAGCAACACAACAATCCGCCGATCACCCGGTCGAGACGGTCCTGCGCTCGCGCGGCGTCGAACGATTGGTCATTGGCCAGCCGACCAGCGATGGCGCTGGCGTCAAGCTCACCCGGGTGCTGACCCAGTCCTTGCAGCGGCGGCTTGATCCCTTTCTGCTGCTGGACAACTTCGACAGCGATCAGGCCGATGACTACATCGCCGGTTTCCCCGAGCATCCGCATCGCGGTTTCGAGACCGTCACCTACATGATCAACGGGCGCATGCGTCACCGCGACAGTGCCGGCCACGAAGGACGGGTCGGGCCTGGCGGCGTGCAATGGATGACGGCCGGTCGCGGCCTCATCCACTCCGAGATCCCGGAGCAGCAAGCCGGGCTGATGGAGGGCTTTCAGCTCTGGCTGAATCTTCCAGCACGCGACAAGCTGCGAGCGCCCTGGTATCGCGACGTCCAGGCCACCGAGCTGCCAGGCTTTACAACCGAAGCCGGTGCCGAGGTGGTGCTGATCGCCGGTGAGAGTCATGGCCTGTGCGGGGCGGTGACGCGCCTGGTGACCGAGCCGCTGATCTTGGATCTCCACCTGAGCCCGGGCGGCTACTTTGCGCAAACCTTGGCCGCCGATCGCAATGCCTTCGTCTATGTCTATCGCGGCGAGCTGAAGATTGCGGGGAACCGTGTGCCGCGCAAGCAGATGGCGATCCTGGACAACCCTGCCGACAGCGATGGCGTGTTGGTCGAGGCGACTGAGGGCGAGACCCGCGCCCTGTTGATCGCCGGCCGTCCGCTGAACGAACCCATCGTGCAGCACGGGCCGTTCGTGATGAACAGTCGTCAAGAGATCAATCAGGCGGTGTTGGACTTTCAGGCTGGGCGTTTGGAGCGCTGATGTCAGCGCCGACTGCTGTGATCCGCTGATCGATTGATGCAGAAGGGGATGCAGGGATGCCTGGCAACCAGACGGACGCCGCCCGAGTGACTGCTGGCGAGGTCAGCCATTGTTCGATAGAACCGCGCCAATGCCCAAGCAGTCCGCTCGCTATCGCGCTCGACAGCTCGGCGCACTAGCGCTGCCAACGCTCTTGCACGACCGCGCAGCTTGAGCATCAGTCGGGTCTTTCGCTGACCCTTGCGATGAAATCCGCCAGCGTTTCGGCATAGTCCTCGGTATTCGCCAGCTCATGGCCACCACGCGGAAGCACCAGCCTCTCACTGCCAACAGCCAACGCCTGAGTCTCCTGCGCGTCGACCACCTCATCATCCTGCGCGACCACGATCAGACCCGGCACCGACGGATCTACCGGCTCCTCCTCATACGCCCTATAGGCGAGGGCATCCTCCAGCGCCCAGTCGAAGCTCGCCTCGACATCAAAGCGTTGCAAGCGGCCCTGATAACGCGCCAGTGTTGCCGACGGGCGCAGGGCTGGATTCAAACCGATCCAGGAGTGGCCGTGCCGCGCACCCAGGTAACGCGCCCAAAACCCGCCCAGGCTACTGCCGACCAACAGCTGTGGCGCTGGCGACATGCTCAGCGCTGCCTCGGCAGCATGCAGATAGTCCTCGGGCCGATAGCCGCCCTGCGTCGCCAGACAACGGACCTCATGGCCGATTGCATGCAGGAGATCGATCTTGGGGCTCTTGGGCTTCGGTCCGCTGGCAAAACCGTGCAGATAGAGGATCAGGGCCATGGTCAAGACTCCGGTTGCAGGGGAGAACAGCGGTGACGGTGGCTTGGCAGAGGCTAGGGCTGCAGCGTCGGCGCGTTCTGCAGCATCACCGGCGCAATCTGCGGCATCATGTCGGCTTTGACGCACCTGGCTCAAATCGCTATCGCTTATCCGATCCGGCCGCCCATGATTGACCCCATCCAAAAGCCCGCCTATCACTGGCTGCTGCATCCAGACAGCGCCCGTGCTGTGGCCGACTACCGCCAGCAACTGGCCGAGCAAGGCCTGGCCCAGGCCGGCGCCTATCTGCGAGAGCAACTGAGTGATCAAGCCCCCGACAGCCTCAGCGAGGCCGCCTTCCTCGAGCACCTGATCAACACCAGACGCCCGCTGATCTTCGCCGAGTCGGCGGTCTATGGCGATGGGCGCGACTGGTCACCGACCGAGCTGTCGCTGCTTGGCGATCTGGGTGTGGCCGTCCCGGTGCGCATCTTCGATGACGGCCGCCATCACCGTCCAGCCGTGCATCCCGAGCCGCTGTCGGGAACGCTGCTGTTCATCCCTGGCGCCC